>NZ_QMKQ01000116.1 GCF_003287975.1 Arthrobacter sp. AQ5-05 | reverse complement strand
CGTTCTTCCCTTGGGTGGTGGGTTTGTACGGCTTGCCGGTGATCGCCTTGACCCCGAGGGAGGTCACGTAGGCGACCAGTTGCCCCTCAACCCCGCGGCGCGAGGGATTTAGGGCTGCGCCGTTGTCGCTGTTAAGCCGAATTCGGCTTAACACGGATTATGCCGAGGAAAACGCTAAGCCGAGGGATGCCGGGATTGGCCCGGGTTTCCGGGGATTCCTGGCATCTTTCTCGTCTTAGTGTTTT
>NZ_QMKQ01000115.1 GCF_003287975.1 Arthrobacter sp. AQ5-05 | reverse complement strand
CCCGGACGGGAATCCGGCTCGTTTGCGTCGGGTGTCGAGCATCGATTTGTTGCGCCCGGCGGCTTCGGCTTCCAGCAGGACCCGTACGGCCTCGGCGGGGTCCCAGCGTTGGGCCTTGGCGGTGGTGAGCAGCTCTTCGGCCATGGCCCGGGCATGGGGCATCCGGTTGGTGCGCATCAACTCGATGACCTCCGAGATGGTGCGGTCCCGCATGGTGCCCGGTGCCGGGGTGCCGGTGGTGTTAGTTTGCA
>NZ_QMKQ01000114.1 GCF_003287975.1 Arthrobacter sp. AQ5-05 | reverse complement strand
GAAGGCGTCGGCCCTGTTGCACCATGGGCCGGTCCCGCAGGAGCTGGCCACCAGGTTCTCGGCGGCATCCACGGGGAGTGGTTCTTTGGGTTTCCTTGGTGCTGCGGGCAGCACGCAGGCAGAGCTATGGCGGTCATAGTTCAAAAGCGGTTCCGAAAAAAGATTGATCCCGGCGCGTTAATCCTGTCCTGTATCCTGCGACAGTGTTAATTTTGGGCTATGCGAACCCCACAACTCAGCGATGAAGAGCGC
>NZ_QMKQ01000113.1 GCF_003287975.1 Arthrobacter sp. AQ5-05 | reverse complement strand
CCGATCTGCAGGCAGCTGCCGATCGCCCCCTCCACCTACTACGCTGCCAAGGCCCGCCCTGACTCCAAACGTACTGTCAGTGATGCAGCGACGACAGAAAAAATCAAACAGGTGCACAAGGAAAACTGGCTCTACGGATTTGAGCGTGGTGCGGGCGCCTTGACGCCGTAATCTTGTAGGCATCTTTCGGGGCTTCCCGCGTGCCTTGTCCCGGATAGACGTCAGGGCCTTCTTGAATGGTTATCGACCAAGA
>NZ_QMKQ01000112.1 GCF_003287975.1 Arthrobacter sp. AQ5-05 | reverse complement strand
TCTTCTGGGCGTCCATCACGAGGCGGACTGCTCGCTGGCGAAGCTCATCTGGATATTTCTTCGGTGGTGCCATGGTGTTCATCCTTTCAAGGATTCAACACCCTCCATTAAACCCGGGGCGGTTCAGTGAGCAGCTCTTCGGCCATGGCCCGGGCATGGGGCATCCGGTTGGTGCGCATCAACTCGATGACCTCCGAGATGGTGCGGTCCCGCATGGTGCCCGGTGCCGGGGTGCCGGTGGTGTTAGTTTGCA
>NZ_QMKQ01000111.1 GCF_003287975.1 Arthrobacter sp. AQ5-05 | reverse complement strand
GCGCCTCCACGGCGAAATCGGATACATCCCACCCGTGGAAGCAGAAACCAATTACTACTCAAACCTGCCCGCCATCAAAACGATGGAACGGGTCTAATAAACCCTCCACCAAACCCGGGGCTTGACACACCACCGCCAAGGCCCAACGCTGGGACCCCGCCGAGGCCGTACGGGTCCTGCTGGAAGCCGAAGCCGCCGGGCGCAACAAATCGATGCTCGACACCCGACGCAAACGAGCCGGATTCCCGTCCGGG
>NZ_QMKQ01000110.1 GCF_003287975.1 Arthrobacter sp. AQ5-05 | reverse complement strand
GGCGACGATGACTCCGTGCTCCGGGCAGCGCACACGAGGCGCGTGGGCCACGAGATAGGTTTCGGTGGTTCCCAGATCCAGGGTGCGCCACCGTCGGGGGCCTTCACCGCGGTCGTACCGGGAGCACTGTCAGTGGAAGTTCTAAAGTGACCATAGGCGGCAATCCCCGCTGACCACCAGCGGCAACCGGACTGACCACCGGCGGCAACGCTTTTGACCACGGGCGGCAGCCCGCCCGGACCCCATTCGCGGCT
>NZ_QMKQ01000109.1 GCF_003287975.1 Arthrobacter sp. AQ5-05 | reverse complement strand
TCCTGGCTAAACGTTTTCTTGGTCGAAAACATGTTTAACAGGAGTCGTGCCTGCTTTCTTGATTAATGACGTCGGTTGTCCGCTTAATGACGCTGAGGTGCGGATTGTTGGTGCTGTGAGGGAAGCCTATTGGCGCATTTTCTAAGGTACAAAAATCTAGGGACTGAAAACGGCGTGCAGAAAACAAGCATATGGGCCGCCCTGCTGGGTGTCGAAAAAACAACCGTCCACCACGTGGATACCTGCCCGGAAACCGGGGTCCTGCTGG
>NZ_QMKQ01000108.1 GCF_003287975.1 Arthrobacter sp. AQ5-05 | reverse complement strand
CAACAACAGAAATCTCACCCGGCTCCGAAGAGGCCCCCATGCCCCACAACTGTCACCGATGTGGTGAGACATCAACCGTCACCGAAGTCCTGAGGCAGAACTGTCACCGATGACCCGAGACATCACAAGTATTATTTATCCCCGTAACTGGTCAGGGGGTGGCGGGTAGCCAAGGATCCCCGGCGAACAATTCACCCAAGGCATCGAACACGTTTTTGCCTTGCTTCAGAGCGGTGCCCACATAGGAACGCACGGCCAGGAATGCCTCGG
>NZ_QMKQ01000107.1 GCF_003287975.1 Arthrobacter sp. AQ5-05 | reverse complement strand
CCCCAAATCGCCTAGAACCGTTCACCGAGCCCTCTGCGGCGCAACCAGGAAACCCTCGTGGACCACCCGCCGGCAGAGAGGCTGGCGCCCTTCCCGTGCCCAAAAACGAAACCGCCCCCGTCCGTCGTCAGCAAACGACGACCGGGGGCGGTGGGCTGCTCTGGATATTTCGGACAGTGGTGCCCCATGAAATGATGGGGTTCACCGGAATGAGGAATCACCGAAATGTCACCAACACGACGCAGGTTCAGCCAGGAATTCAAGGATGAACTGTGCCG
>NZ_QMKQ01000106.1 GCF_003287975.1 Arthrobacter sp. AQ5-05 | reverse complement strand
GCCACGAAAGGTGCCTCCAACGGCCCAACCGAAGCGATCAACGGTGTCATCGAAACCACCCGGAGGATCGCCCGTGGATTCCGTAACTTCGAGAATTACCGCATCCGCTCACTGCTCTCCGCCGGCGCCCACCGGCACTACCGAACTTAGGGGAGACTCACCACGTTCAATTCCGTAGAGCCACGAACATGCGCTTCAAACGAGGTCACCGTAGATTCAAAATCGTTACGCTGCACGTTACTGATCGCGTTCTTCGCATCATTCCAGACATGCTCGATCGGATTATGATCCGGCGCATAGGGCGGAAAA
>NZ_QMKQ01000105.1 GCF_003287975.1 Arthrobacter sp. AQ5-05 | reverse complement strand
GCCACGAAAGGTGCCTCCAACGGCCCAACCGAAGCGATCAACGGTGTCATCGAAACCACCCGGAGGATCGCCCGTGGATTCCGTAACTTCGAGAATTACCGCATCCGCTCACTGCTCTCCGCCGGCGCCCACCGGCACTACCGAACTTAGGGGAGACTCACCACGTTCAATTCCGTAGAGCCGGAAAACTACGGTGTTTACGGGGCCAGGAAAGTCTATGCCGCCCTGAACCGTGCCGGCCACAAGGTCGCGCGGTGCACGGTGGAGAGGCTCATGCGCCGGTCCGGGCTGCACGGTGTGAGGCGGGCC
>NZ_QMKQ01000104.1 GCF_003287975.1 Arthrobacter sp. AQ5-05 | reverse complement strand
TCTGTTCGGTGAACGGTTCGGCCTTGGTGGAGGTGCGCCGGTCCCGGCCGGGCTGCCGGCCCTCGTCGCGGTCTTTGATGAACGCGCGGACGGTGTTGTGTGAGACGCCGCAGATTTCCGCGGTGGCTCGATAGGACTTGGTCAGGTCGTAGGTATGGCTCTAATATTTCAAAATCGGTCATCCCCGCACCTCAGATTTTGTAATCAAACACCCGCGAACGAACATGCGCTTCAAACGAGGTCACCGTAGATTCAAAATCGTTACGCTGCACGTTACTGATCGCGTTCTTCGCATCATTCCAGACATGCTCGATCGGATTATGATCCGGCGCATAGGGCGGAAAA
>NZ_QMKQ01000103.1 GCF_003287975.1 Arthrobacter sp. AQ5-05 | reverse complement strand
TCTGTTCGGTGAACGGTTCGGCCTTGGTGGAGGTGCGCCGGTCCCGGCCGGGCTGCCGGCCCTCGTCGCGGTCTTTGATGAACGCGCGGACGGTGTTGTGTGAGACGCCGCAGATTTCCGCGGTGGCCCGGAACGACTTGGTCAGGTCGTAGGTAGCTAGAATTTCCATGAACTCCCCTGGAGACTTCATATGAGCCCCTTCCCTTCAACAGCGGGTTGAAATAACTGATTGGCATCGCTATTTCACCGCATTGGGGAGGGGCTCGCCTCGTTTCGACACGAGGCGCGGGCTAGGAACATCACCAGCGTGTGGGGCGGGCGCCCGGAGCCGCGAATGGGGTCCGG
>NZ_QMKQ01000102.1 GCF_003287975.1 Arthrobacter sp. AQ5-05 | reverse complement strand
CGGCACAGTTCATCCTTGAATTCCTGGCTGAACCTGCGTCGTGTTGGTGACATTTCGGTGATTCCTCATTCCGGTGAACCCCATCATTTCATGGGGCACCACTGTCCGAAATATCCAGAGCAGCCCACACCATGCCCCACAACTGTCACCGATGTGGTGAGACATCAACCGTCACCGAAGTCCTGAGGCAGAACTGTCACCGATGACCCGAGACATCACACAATTTTCGTAACTGGTCAGGGGGTGGCGGGTAGCCAAGGATCCCCGGCGAACAATTCACCCAAGGCATCGAACACGTTTTTGCCTTGCTTCAGAGCGGTGCCCACATAGGAACGCACGGCCAGGAATGCCTCGG
>NZ_QMKQ01000101.1 GCF_003287975.1 Arthrobacter sp. AQ5-05 | reverse complement strand
CAGCCGCAGACGACATTCGGCGCTCAATTATCGGCGACCGAACGAAGTCCACTATAGTTACCAGCAGCCGGCCACGGCAGCGTAGAGAAACCACTAATCCGCTGTCCGAAAAGTCCTAAGCAGCCCAGTGGCCTCTTCGGAGCCGGGTGAGATTTCTGTTGTTGCCAACGTATCCAGTGCCTTCCGGTGGCCACAGATATTCCGCGATGATCTCGCCATCGGTGTTGGCGAAGATGACCCCGCGGGGATCCCACGCGGCAATGACGGTCCGCCCCCGCATCCGGGTCGTCAAGAAGTACGAGGTCGAACCCATCTTGACGACGCCGTTGGAGTAGACCCTCAGTTTTTGGCTGCCGCTTCCTGCCGGGTGGGCAATGGTGGCTCTACGGATTCTGGCGTGGTGAGGTTGTCCTAAGTCCGGTAGTGTCGGTGGCCGCCGGCGGAGAGCAGTGAACGGATGCGGTAGTTCTCGAAGTTGCGGAATCCGCGGGCGATCCTCCGGGTGG
>NZ_QMKQ01000100.1 GCF_003287975.1 Arthrobacter sp. AQ5-05 | reverse complement strand
GGGCGGTGTGTACAAGGCCCGGGAACGTATTCACCGCAGCGTTGCTGATCTGCGATTACTAGCGACTCCGACTTCATGGGGTCGAGTTGCAGACCCCAATCCGAACTGAGACCGGCTTTTTGGGATTAGCTCCACCTCACAGTATCGCAACCCATTGTACCGGCCATTGTAGCATGCGTGAAGCCCAAGACATAAGGGGCATGATGATTTGACGTCGTCCCCACCTTCCTCCGAGTTGACCCCGGCAGTCTCCCATGAGTCCCCGCCTTTACGCGCTGGCAACATGGAACGAGGGTTGCGCTCGTTGCGGGACTTAACCCAACATCTCACGACACGAGCTGACGACAACCATGCACCACCTGTGAACCAGCCCCAAAGGGGAAACCGTGTTTCCACGGCGGTCTGGCACATGTCAAGCCTTGGTAAGGTTCTTCGCGTTGCATCGAATTAATCCGCATGCTCCGCCGCTTGTGCGGGCCCCCGTCAATTCCTTTGAGTTTTAGCCTTGCGGCCGTACTCCCCAGGCGGGGCACTTA
>NZ_QMKQ01000099.1 GCF_003287975.1 Arthrobacter sp. AQ5-05 | reverse complement strand
TCCTCGGCCGCGCCGGTCTCCGCAAAGGTGGCCTGGCCGATGAAGTCGATGACGTCGAGCCCGACCATGTCCATGAGCGCGAACGGTCCCATGGGGTGGCCCAGCGCGGTGCGCGCGGTGGTGTCGATGTCCTCGATGCTGGCGATGCCCGAATCGGCCAGGAACAGCGCCTCGCGCTGGATGGCACCCATCAGGCGGTTGGCAATGAACCCGGGGATCTCGCGGTTGATCAGCACCGGTTCCTTGCCCAGCCGGCGTGCCAACTCCATCGTGGTCTCCACCGTGGCGTCGCTGGTTTCCCCGTGGCGCACGACCTCGACGCACTTCATGACCAGGGCCGGGTTGAAGAAGTGCATGTTGCACACCTGTGCCGGGCGCCCCGTGGCCGCCGCGACCTTGGAGGAACCCAGCGTGGAGGAGTTGGTGGCCAGGATCGCGTGGGCCGGGGCCAGCACGCCGAGCTTTTCGAAGATCTGCGTCTTGATCTCCAGCCGCTCGGTGGCGGCCTCGATCACGAAGTCCGCTCCTGCGGCCGCCTCATCGAGGTCGGTGCTGTAGGCCAGGGCGCCCAGGGCCGCGGTGGCGGCATCCTGCTCCAGCTTGCCCTTGGCCACCCGGGAGGCGGCCCAGCCCTC
>NZ_QMKQ01000098.1 GCF_003287975.1 Arthrobacter sp. AQ5-05 | reverse complement strand
GGGTTACGGGCTAAAGGACGTTGTTGAGGGCCGGTGGCTCCCTCCCGGGGAGGTGCCGGCTCTCAACGGCAATAATGGTGGCTCCGAACGGCAATATCCGGTGGCTCTCAAACCTCCGAATATTCACACATGAACGGTGGGTCGAGATCCATGAACTCTATGCCGATCGTTTCGGAGTGGACCCGGAACCAGGCCGCAAGTTCGCCGAGGCATGGCGTACGGCCGAATGATGAGACGGCAAATCCGAGCCTTGCTTTGCGCCGGCCCATTGGCGTAGATCCCTTCATGCACTGACGCTCGACCACATTTCTTGGAGGCAATGTGGTCCATTCCAGGTGGCGCTCTTCTGTTCAACAGCTCGCCACCGTGACTGATGCAAGGTGCCATCTGAACACCAGGGCGCATTTGCCACCTAAGGTGTCGCCGGGGTCACAATGTCATTTTTGGGGTCTCGGTGATCAAAACTGCCCCCAGGGGCCGTTTCCCGGCTTCTATCCCGCGGTTTTTAGCGAGGAGAGGGCCCGATTTGCGGTGGTGCGGAATGGTGTGTATAGTTTTCTAAGTCGCCGCGAGGGACACAGCGGGAAAGTTGCTGGAGGAATCGCCGGGCGACCGAAATATCTACCAAAACCCCCACCCAGTTTTTTC
>NZ_QMKQ01000097.1 GCF_003287975.1 Arthrobacter sp. AQ5-05 | reverse complement strand
CTGCAAAAGCTCTATACCTTGCGATAACCACCCAATCGCTAAGCCGAGAAAGATGCCAGGAATCCCCGGAAACCCGGGCCAATCCCGGCATCCCTCGGCTTAGCGTTTTCCTCGGCATAATCGCTGTTAAGCCGAATTCGGCTTAACAGCGACAACGGCGCAGCCCTAAATCCCTCGCGCCGCGGGGTTGAGGGGCAACTGGTCGCCTACGTGACCTCCCTCGGGGTCAAGGCGATCACCGGCAAGCCGTACAAACCCACCACCCAAGGGAAGAACGAGCGCTTCCACCAGACCCTGTTTCGTTGGCTGGACAAGCAACCCATGGCCCATTCCCATGATGAGCTCCAGGCCCAGGTGGACGGGTTTGACCTGATCTACAACACCGAACGTCCCCATCAGGGATTGCCCGGGCGCATCACCCCGCAGCAGTCGTGGGATGCCACGGCGATAGCTGACGAGCCCAGGCCGTCACCGCTGCCGGCTCTGCCTGAAGCCAATGCGCCGATACCGCTGGTGCTGAGCATCCCAGCACCAGAGCTGAACCCCGGGCCGAAGCTCGCGGAGCCCGGCATCGCGCCGGGTCCGGAAACTGAAATGAGCCTTGAAACCAACACATTCCCGAAACTCACCGGAACCATTGCGGCTCTACGGATTTGAGCGTGGTGCGGGTGCCTTGACGCCGTAATCTTGCGGGCGGGTTTCGGGGCTTCCGGCGTGCCGTGTCCCGGATAGACGTCAGGGCCTTCTTGAATGGTTATCGACCAAGAA
>NZ_QMKQ01000096.1 GCF_003287975.1 Arthrobacter sp. AQ5-05 | reverse complement strand
TGTCAAGCCCCGGGTTTGGTGGAGGGTTTATTAGACCCGTTCCATCGTTTTGATGGCGGGCAGGTTTGAGTAGTAATTGGTTTCTGCTTCCACGGGTGGGATGTATCCGATTTCGCCGTGGAGGCGCCGGTGGTTGTACCAATCGATGTATTCAGCGACGGCTATTTCAAGGTCATTGATGCCGGTCCAGGGGCCCTTGTTGCGGACCAGCTCGGCCTTGAAGAGGGAGTTGAGGGCCTCGGCCATGGCGTTGTCGTAACTATCACCCTTGGCCCCTACGGAAGCGACAGCTTCTGACTCGGCGAGACGCTCGGTGTAGCGGATCGCACGATACTGCACGCCTCTGTCCGAGTGGTGAATAAGTTGTGATACATCTTTTCGATCATGCCGACGAGTCCATAATCCCATCTCCAACGCGTCCAGAGCAAGAGCTGTGTGCATGGTGGTGGAGAGCTGCCACCCGACCACGCGGCGGGAGAAAACATCGAGCACGAAGGCCGCATAGACCCAGCCAGAAAACGTCTTGATGTACGTTATATCTGCCACCCAGAGACAGTTTGGTGCCGGGGCTGTGAACTGCCGCCGGACCAGATCCGCCGGCCGCTCAGAGAAGGGTCCTGACACTGTCGTACGAGGCCCCTTGGCCCGCCTCACACCGTGCAGCCCGGACCGGCGCATGAGCCTCTCCACCGTGCACCGCGCGACCTTGTGGCCGGCACGGTTCAGGGCGGCATAGACTTTCCTGGCCCCGTAAACACCGTAGTTTTCC
>NZ_QMKQ01000095.1 GCF_003287975.1 Arthrobacter sp. AQ5-05 | reverse complement strand
GTGAACTCCAAGACCAATGATGCGGTCGAGGGCATCAAGTCCCACACCGGTGGCTTCGGCGCCGATGTGGTCATCGAGGCCGTGGGCCGCCCGGAAACCTACAAGCAGGCGTTCTACGCCCGCGACCTGGCCGGACGGGTGGTGCTGGTGGGCGTGCCGACCCCCCAGATGGTCCTGGAGCTGCCGCTGGCCGATGTCTTCGGGCACGGCGGATCGCTGAAGTCCTCCTGGTACGGGGACTGCCTGCCGTCCCGCGACTTCCCGATGCTGGTGGAGCAATACAAGCTCGGCCGCCTGGATTTGGACGCGTTCGTCTCCGAACGCATCTCCCTGGACGACGTGGAGGCCGCCTTCACCAAGATGGGCGAGGGCAAGGTCCTGCGTTCGGTGGTGGAACTCTCATGAGCGCGCAGATCCAAAACCTTGTCACCTCCGGCACGTTCTCCCTGGACGGGGGCACCTGGGAGGTGGAGAACAACGTCTGGATCATCGGGAACCAGGACGAGGTCTTCGTGATCGACCCGGCCCACGACCCGGCCAAGATCGTCGAAGCCGTGGGCAACCGCGCGGTCAAGGCGGTGCTGCTGACCCACGGGCACGATGACCACATCCGCTACGCCCGCGAATTCGCGGACCTGGTCCAGGCACCGATCCACCTGAACCCGGCCGATACGATGCTCTGGCAGGACGTGTTCCCCGGAACCACCGCCGATGCCGGGATCGCCGACGGGCAGGAGTTCGAGGTTGCCGGCACCACGCTGGTGGCCCTGCACACCCCCGGGCACTC
>NZ_QMKQ01000094.1 GCF_003287975.1 Arthrobacter sp. AQ5-05 | reverse complement strand
GATGATCAGCTTCGCCAACAGCATCATCGTCCTGCGGCGCCTGATCCGCGAAGCCTGGTACACCCAACGCTGGGACGCAAGACCCAGGCGAAAGCCCTAACGATCAGGGCCTATTGGCGCATTTTCTTAGTCAGTCAAAAATCCTAGGCAGGAAGCGGCGTGTGGACGTTAAGGCTCGCGGCTCACGCCCACGGATATGTCAGTAGAGCCAGAAATACAACGCATTTCGACGTCGGGGGAAGACCCGCACCGAAGCGGCTACACGGTGGGAAGGGTGAGCGCGGCGACCGCCGCGAGGGTGCCGATTCCGAGGATGGCCGCGCTGCCGGCCGCGACCGTGCGGCCCCCGCCTTGTTGTCGTTTGCCGGCAACCACTCCGGTGGCGATGCCGGCCGCGACGGCAAGAACACAGCCCAGGTAGGCGATGAGGGCTTGCCCTGCGTCATCGGGTGCGGGCAGCGGAGGATCCACCAGCGCGATTGAATACCGCATCGACGCGATGAACAGGAGGATCGTGACAACAATTGCCGTCACGGCCGCCGTGCTGGCCCAGGTAGCCAACTTTGCCACGGATTCCCCTCCATCCCTCAACGACGATCGTATCTCCCGGTGGGTGGGCGGCAGCTTGCTGCGGCGACCCGGACCGCTCGCCGCGGGTAGGCCCGCGATTAGAAGAGGGTGGTTTGGTTTTGCGGCCAGTAGGAGTTGCGGCGGGGGATCTGCTCGGGGTCCAGGTGCCGGGGCAAAAGGACGTGCGGGAGCCCGTTGTGGACGAGCAAGTGCAGCAGGCCGTTGT
>NZ_QMKQ01000093.1 GCF_003287975.1 Arthrobacter sp. AQ5-05 | reverse complement strand
TCATCACCCGGGTGGCCTTCGGATTCAAAGCACCCGAAGCCCTCATCGGCCTGGCGATGCTCAGCCTCGGAGGCCGGAAACCGGTACTCCCGGGACGGGGATGACCCACGGAAGAGTCAGTAGAGCCAGAAATGGGGCATCTCGTGGGCATCTTCGGCGAGTTCCTCGGAGGCCTGCGAAGGCCTTGCGGTTCACCATCCTTGAGTAGGAGAAAAATTGAGAAATTGGACCCACCAGCAGGCCCGGATCAATGGGTTGCAGATGCACTATGTGGAAGATGGCAACGGACCGCTGGTGGTTCTGCTGCACGGATTCCCGCACACTTGGTTCAGCTGGCGCCACCAAATCAGCGCCCTGGCCGCGGCCGGCTACCGGGTGGTGGCACCGGATCTGCGCGGCATGGGCCAGACCGAGGCCCCCGAGGGGCAAGCTGATTATCGGTGCGATGAAATCACCAAGGACATTTGTGCCTTGCTTGACCATCTGGGCGAAACCCAGGCGGTGTTTTCGGGTATGGATTTTGGCATGTTTGTCGCCTACGACATGGCCTGCGAACATCCCGAACGGGTACGCGGGCTCTTGGGTCTCCAATACCCGGGCTATCCGGCCTACGACCGTTTGCCATCGGAGGTGGAAGCAGAGCGAGGACGGGAGAGCTTCAACCACATGTCTGGGCTGCTTAGGACTTTTCGGACAGCGGATTAGTGGTTTCTCTACGCTGCCGTGGCCGGCTGCTGGTAACTATAGTGGACTTCGTTCGGTCGCCGATAATTGAGCGCCGAATGTCGTCTGCGGCTG
>NZ_QMKQ01000092.1 GCF_003287975.1 Arthrobacter sp. AQ5-05 | reverse complement strand
CACCACCGCCAAGGCCCAACGCTGGGACCCCGCCGAGGCCGTACGGGTCCTGCTGGAAGCCGAAGCCGCCGGGCGCAACAAATCGATGCTCGACACCCGACGCAAACGAGCCGGATTCCCGTCCGGGAAGACGTTCCAGGCGTGGGACCCGTCCATCTCCAGCATCCCCACTGCCACCACCGACTACCTGCGCACCCTGGAATGGGTGCGGCGCAAGGAAAACCTGATCGCCTGCGGACCGGCGGGGACCGGGAAGTCCATGCTCCTCGAAGCCCTGGGGCACCAGGCGATCGATGCCGGGATGAGCGTGTCCTGGCTGACCCTCGAGGACCTGGGTTCCCTGGTGCGCCGGCACCGGATCGATGACAGCGTGAACAAGGCCATCGCCAAGATCACGGGCTCCGATCTGGTTTGCATCGACGATATCGGGCTGCTTCCGGTTTCCGACGACGCCGCCGAGGGGTTCTACCGGATCGTGGATGCCGCCTACGAAAAGCGTTCCCTGGCGATCAGCTCAAATATCCACCCGGCCGGCTTTGACCAGCTGATGCCCAAGACGCTGGCCACCGCCACCGTGGACCGGCTGCTGCACCACGCGCACGTCTGCCAAACCAGCGGCGAATCCGTCCGCCTCATCCAAGCCCAGTCCGGGAAGGGGATCCTGCCGATGAGCTAAAAACCCGCAGACGGTTCGGGGCGCCGGTGGCCATCAGCGCGGCGTCCCGAAAGCCGGTCAATTCCGTTGCCGCCCATGGTCAGCGAGACTGCCGCAAGTGGTCAATTTCAATTGCCGTAGACGGGCAGTTTTAGACTGCCGTTGACA
>NZ_QMKQ01000091.1 GCF_003287975.1 Arthrobacter sp. AQ5-05 | reverse complement strand
TGTGATGTCTCGGGTCATCGGTGACAGTTCTGCCTCAGGACTTCGGTGACGGTTGATGTCTCACCACATCGGTGACAGTTGTGGGGCATGGGGGCCTCTTCGGAGCCGGGTGAGATTTCTGTTGTTGCCAACGTATCCAGTGCCTTCCGGTGGCCACAGATATTCCGCGATGATCTCGCCATCGGTGTTGGCGAAGATGACCCCGCGGGGATCCCACGCGGCAATGACGGTCCGCCCCCGCATCCGGGTCGTCAAGAAGTACGAGGTCGAACCCATCTTGACGACGCCGTTGGAGTAGACCCTCAGTTTTTGGCTGCCGCTTCCTGCCGGGTGGGCAATGGTTCCGGTGAGTTTCGGGAATGTGTTGGTTTCAAGGCTCATTTCAGTTTCCGGACCCGGCGCGATGCCGGGCTCCGCGAGCTTCGGCCCGGGGTTCAGCTCTGGTGCTGGGATGCTCAGCACCAGCGGTATCGGCGCATTGGCTTCAGGCAGAGCCGGCAGCGGTGACGGCCTGGGCTCGTCAGCTATCGCCGTGGCATCCCACGACTGCTGCGGGGTGATGCGCCCGGGCAATCCCTGATGGGGACGTTCGGTGTTGTAGATCAGGTCAAACCCGTCCACCTGGGCCTGGAGCTCATCATGGGAATGGGCCATGGGTTGCTTGTCCAGCCAACGAAACAGGGTCTGGTGGAAGCGCTCGTTCTTCCCTTGGGTGGTGGGTTTGTACGGCTTGCCGGTGATCGCCTTGACCCCGAGGGAGGTCACGTAGGCGACCAGTTGCCCCTCAACCCCGCGGCGCGAGGGATTTAGGGCTGCGCCGTTGTC
>NZ_QMKQ01000090.1 GCF_003287975.1 Arthrobacter sp. AQ5-05 | reverse complement strand
GCGCCGGTGGCCATCAGCGCGGCGTCCCGAAAGCCGGTCAATTCCGTTGCCGCCCATGGTCAGCGAGACTGCCGCAAGTGGTCAATTTCAATTGCCGTAGACGGGCAGTTTTAGACTGCCGTTGACACGTGGAAAGCCACCTGGGGTTAAGCTCCCTCCAGCGTTGGCACATGTCCTTCAAATTCCACGGCAAGGATGAGTTGGAACCGGCCTCGCTCCAAAAGCGTAGCTGCCGCTCACCGCCGGAACTCATCGCCCTCGTCGAGGGAATCGCCCTGAAGCAGCTGCGCCGCATCACGGCCACACCCAGGCAAACTCCGTGCCCCTCCAGCGTGCGTGGCCGCCGGCGGCTATCTAGCGTGGCGGGGCATGGCAATTGCCCTGGCTTCAAGTCGGTCTTCAGTACGCATCTTCCCATGAGCACCAGCAATTGCCTCCTGCGGTCACCGGTGCTGGCAGGGGCATTCTCAATCCCCAGCACCCGAAGGTCACGTCAGATTGCCGCGGATGAAATGCAGTCAGGGTGCCGTTGGAATGTGGAAAACCAGATCCTGGCGCCACTCTGGCCGCATGGGTTGTCCAGGTTCCCGAGTGTGCTGGCCGGGTGGCTCGGCGGCTATTGTTGCGTGTGTTGCCGGCCCGGGGTCGGGGTCGGGCGTTAACGGGGTGCGGCCCCCGGCGGGTGCCGGGGGCCGCAACGGGCGCCGCCTGGTTCGGGCGTTAAACATCGGAACCCCTGAACAATGATGTTCAGGGGTTCCGGGACGGATTGTCCGGCGGTGACCTACTCTCCCACACCCTCCCGAGTGCAGTACCATCGGCGCGGTGGGTCTTAGCTTCCGGGTTC
>NZ_QMKQ01000089.1 GCF_003287975.1 Arthrobacter sp. AQ5-05 | reverse complement strand
CTAGGGCGTGTCTCCTAATCGCGTTTGGTCTCATTTGGCAGAATTAACGGGTGAAATCCCGTTACTCAGTGCTCTCCGATGACCAGTGGGAACTGATCGCCCCGCTGATGCCCGATTCCACGGGCAAGTCGGGGCGTCCCTTCAATGACCACCGGCTGAT
Organism: Arthrobacter sp. AQ5-05; assembly: GCF_003287975.1. Taxonomy (GTDB): domain Bacteria; phylum Actinomycetota; class Actinomycetes; order Actinomycetales; family Micrococcaceae; genus Paeniglutamicibacter. Next base: position 806 of record NZ_QMKQ01000089.1, on the reverse strand, counting down.
GACCGAGGGCATCATCTACCGCTACCGCGCAGGGATCCCGTGGCGTGATTTGCCCGAACACTTCGGGTCGTGGAAGACCGTCTGGAAGCGCCACCGCCGCTACGCAGGCGACGGAACCTGGGACACCATCCTGGGCGCCCTGCTGACCCGCGCCGACGCCGAAGGGCTGGTCAACTGGGAGGTGTCCGTGGATTCCACGGTCAACCGTGCCCACCAGCACGGCACCAACCTCCCCCGCCACACAGGGGGAGCTGTCGAATTACAAGAATCTGCTCGAAGAGCCCCCTGACCATGCCGTTGGCAAGTCCCGCGGCGGGCTGACCACCAAGATCCATGCCCTGGTCGACGGCAACCGCCGGCCCCTGGTGCTCATGCTCGGCCCCGGGCAGGGCGGGGACTCGCCGATGTTCGAGAACCTCATGGAAGCGCTGAAGGTGGAGAAGGCCGGCCCCGGAGCGGCGAGAAGACGGCCCGACCGGGCGATGGCCGACAAGGCCTATTCCTCCAAGGCCATCCGCAAATACCTGCGGGACCGCGGCATCCAATGCGTCATCCCCGAGAAGGAAGACCAGAAGGCGAACCGCAAGCGCAAGGGGCAGGCCGGCGGGCGGCCGGTGACCTACGACAGGGAAGCATACAAGCGTCGCAACGTGGTCGAATGCAGCTTCAACACGTTGAAGCAATGGAGGTCACTGGCCACGCGCTACGACAAGCTCGCGTTGACCTACCGCTCCGCGGTCGTGCTGCATGCAGTGCTCATCTGGAGCGCTGCAATCGTGGAATCAGCATAAGGAGACACGCCCTAG
>NZ_QMKQ01000088.1 GCF_003287975.1 Arthrobacter sp. AQ5-05 | reverse complement strand
GGCTTCCCTCACAGCACCAACAATCCGCACCTCAGCGTCATTAAGCGGACAACCGACGTCATTAATCAAGAAAGCAGGCACGACTCCTGTTAAACATGTTTTCGACCAAGAAAACGTTTAGCCAGGAGAATCGTGCCTGCCCTTCCATCATTCCTCATCGAACCACTCTGGTGCCAATTCGAGGCACTGATCCCGCCCGTTGTAGACCACCACCCGCTGGGCTGCCACCGACCACGGATCACAGATCGCGTGGTCTTCGACAAACTCGTCCAGGTCCTCGTCCTGGGTGCCTCCTATGAGAAGATCAGTGACACCGGCTGCTCAGCCACCACTATTCGGCGACGGCGCGACGCCTGGATCGATGCCGGGATCTTCACTGTCTTGGAGCAGATCTGCCTCGAATCCTACGACCGGATCGTCGGCCTGGAACTGGAGAACCTCACCGTGGACGGATGCATCGTCAAAGCCCCGTGCGGTGGCGAGATGGCCGGAAAATCCCCGGTGGACCGCGGCAAACTCGGCACCAAACGCTCCGTCCTCACCGACGGCAAAGGCATCCCGCTGGGCTGCGTGGCAGCACCAGCCAACCGACTCGACTCCCCGCTACTGCGCCCCACCCTGGAAAAACTCTCCCGCTTCGGATTCCACCTGCCACCACAGATCACCGTGCACCTGGACGCCGGCTACGACAGCGCAAAGACCCGCACCCTGCTCACCGAGCTCGGGTGCGAATGGGTGATCAGCACCAGCGGCGAGCCGCTGCAAGCCGGGGCCCGCTGGGTCGTCGAACGGACCAACGCCTGGCACACCCGCGGCTTCAAGAAACTGTTGATCTGCACCGAACGCAAAGCCAGAGTCATTGATGCGATGATCAGCTTCGCCAACAGCATCATCGTCCTGCGGCGCCTGATCCGCGAAGCCTGGTACACCCAACGCTGGGACGCAAGACCCAGGCGAAAGCCCTAACGATCAGGGCCTATTGGCGCATTTTCT
>NZ_QMKQ01000087.1 GCF_003287975.1 Arthrobacter sp. AQ5-05 | reverse complement strand
TGTTACCGAGCGCGTAAATTGACCATGGCGGCGTCGCCTTGAATGCCGACGAATTTGGTGGGTTTGGTCGTCATCGTGACGCGGTCGTCGGCAACGCTGCCGGGCACATGGAAATCGTCATTGGTGTCGTCGTCATCGTGACGTCTGTTTCTGGGCATAGCAAAGCACGGTCTCGTCGTCATTTCAGATGCGCAGCGGCGGGCTCAGCAGGTTACCGCGAGTGAAGAGCCCGATGAGGGTCCAAGGTGGCAAATCGGTGCCTACCCAGCGGCGGTGGGCCAATGCGGCACCGGCCAACACATTCAAGCTCCAGCCGAGCAGGCTCGGCCACCGCTTGGGACGGACCAGGATCTCAGGGTCAAGGCGGAACGCGTGCTGCACCGCCTGCCCGTACAGCCAATGGGCGTGCTTTTCCGGCACCCGGCGCAGCCAGCGGCGCACCGTCGAGAGAGGCCGACCCATTCGGGCAGCGATCGTCCGGTACCCGCTACCGCCGGCCTTGGCCGCCAGTGCGGCCCCAATGACCTCGAGGGTATCGGCCCGACGCACGGACAATGCGGCCGGCAACAGCACCTGGGTGCGTCTGCAGCTCGTACAGCGTGCGCGCCGTGGCTGCAGGGTCAGTCGCTCATCACCCTGGCCCCGCACGGTACGGGTGCGGGCATGCCCGTGGGGGCGCAACTGCACCGAACAGTCGGGGCACGGTATTTCGCCCGCCAGCAGTAACGCCTCGGTCTGTTCGGGGCTGCCCACGATCATCATCGTGCCCGCTCCTGTTCGCTTGGTCAGTGCTCATGTCAATGACTCTTGCCTATCATGCCCGCCACTGGGAAGGGGTCACTTCGTGTGGAACCGGCACGGCCCGGGAACAGATCAGCCTGCCCAAGTCGGTCAGCCCGACAAAACCACCGTGACGACAGTGCCGTGGCGATCAGTGCCCGCCGGCCAGGGCACCGGGTGTGGTCGTCATGCTGGTGCCGCCAACGAACCTTGGTGCACGGCTGCCGTCATCGTCACCCACCCTGACTAACCATCACCAAACAATGCGACGCTCAACA
>NZ_QMKQ01000086.1 GCF_003287975.1 Arthrobacter sp. AQ5-05 | reverse complement strand
TATGGCGGTCATAGTTCAAAAGCGGTTCCGAAAAAAGATTGATCCCGGCGCGTTAATCCTGTCCTGTATCCTGCGACAGTGTTAATTTTGGGCTATGCGAACCCCACAACTCAGCGATGAAGAGCGCCAACTCCTGAAGAAGTACAAAGCCAATGCACCCCACAAACTCGTGGTGAAAAAGGCTGAGGCATTGCTCTTGCTTTCTCGAGATGTTGCCCCGGAAGTCGTTGCAGAATTCGTGGATCGTGAACCCTCCACCCTGGATGATTGGGTGACGGATTGGAACCGTCAGCGCATGGCTTCGCTCTTGACGGGGCATGCAGGAAATCTGAACCGTAGCTTCCTGACCGAGGAGCAACGAGAAGCTGTCACGCAGGTGCTTTCCCAGCCTCCAGGAGAGGAATATCTGCCGGCCGAGTTCTGGGATGTCCCGAAACTGGATCACTGGTTATCGACCACGTTCGACGTGGAGTACGCCTCTAACACTTCGTATCATTTCTTGCTGCGCATGGCAGGGTTGTCGTTTCACAAGCCGGAGAAGTTTGACCGTCGGCGTGCCGATGAAAAGGTTATTGACCTGAGGGTGAAGGAAATCCGGGCAGAGCTGGTGGCACCGTTGGCTGACGCTGATACGTTGGTGTTCGCTGCTGATGAGGTGCGTATCGATCAAGAGGCGGTGGTGCGCAAGGCTTGGTATGAGAAGAATACGAAGACTGTGTTGAAAGTGGACCGGAAGAGGGCTTCCCAGTCATTTATCGGTTTCTTGAACCAGGACTCCGGTGAGTGTGTGACGTTGCGGTTGGATTGGCAGAATAGCGCCACGATTCTGGAGGCTGTGCAAACGTTGGTGGGGTTGAATCCGGGGAAGAAGATCGTGATTGTGTGGGACAACGCCTCATGGCATAAGAACAAGCTGATCCGTGCAGAACTGGCCAAGGGGCAAACACTTCAGGATGTTCATTTGATCAATTTTCCGCCCTATGCGCCGGATCATAATCCGATCGAGCATGTCTGGAATGATGCGAAGAACGCGATCAGTAACGTGCAGCGTAACGATTTTGAATCTACGGTGACCTCGTTTGAAGCGCATGTTCGT
>NZ_QMKQ01000085.1 GCF_003287975.1 Arthrobacter sp. AQ5-05 | reverse complement strand
GAACCCGGAAGCTAAGACCCACCGCGCCGATGGTACTGCACTCGGGAGGGTGTGGGAGAGTAGGTCACCGCCGGACAATCCGTCCCGGAACCCCTGAACATCATTGTTCAGGGGTTCCGATGTTTAACGCCCGAACCAGGCGGCGCCCGTTGCGGCCCCCGGCACCCGCCGGGGGCCGCACCCCGTTAACGCCCGACCCCGACCCCGGGCCGGCTGCCTCGCAAGCGACCTTCATGGCCAGAGCCATTAGGGTTGAGGAAGCCGCATAGTGCCGTATGCGGTGTCCTGGTGGAACGGGCAGACGCCGATCATCACTGCGATTCCGGTATACCTCGGCGACCCATTGGTTGGTTCCTGTCCATTGCTGTTTCAAATCTGAAGCGCTCGTAATGATCGGTTGGTCAACGACTTGCTGGTCTTCGCCGTTTGAGATGATTGGTCCGCCCTGATGCATATTGCCTTGGATCATGCGCAGCTGCAAGGATTAAACCCATGCACGCCTATCTATTGCCAATGCCAATTGAAGAGATGCCTGAATGGATCGCCTCGATTAGAGCTGAGTACATCGTTAGTCGAATCACCGCCGGCGAGTCTGCGGCGGAGGCGAAAGCGGCTGCAGACACAAGCTTTGCGCAGCAATTCCCCAACGGACGGCAGCGAGATCACCATTTGGTATTCAACGTCGTGGCCGGTGACGACGTAGTTGGCTACCTCTGGGTCGGCCCGGAAACCAATGCGGACGCCGGCAAATGGTGGGTTTGGGATGTAGAAATCTACGAGCCGTTCCAACGCAGGGGATACGGAAGAGATGCCATGCTTCTGGCCGAGCGCGAGGCGAGATTAGCCGGGGCCATTGAACTTGGCTTAAACGTCTTCGGGTACAACCTCGGCGCCCGCAAACTCTATGAGTCCCTGGGCTATGAACCGACATCCATTCGCATGGCGAAGCATCTCTGACGAGGAAAACTTGGCTGTGACTGTCAACGGCAGTCTAAAACTGCCCGTCTACGGCAATTGAAATTGACCACTTGCGGCAGTCTCGCTGACCATGGGCGGCAACGGAATTGACCGGCTTTCGGGACGCCGCGCTGATGGCCACCGGCGC
>NZ_QMKQ01000084.1 GCF_003287975.1 Arthrobacter sp. AQ5-05 | reverse complement strand
GGCTACTTGGACAGGTAGCCGTTGGGGTCCAGGACGTACTTGGTGGCCGCGCCGGCGTCGAACTCGGCGTAGCCGCGCGGGGCGTCGGCCAGCGTGATCGCCTGCGCGTTCACGGCCTTGGCGATGTGGATCTTTTCGTGGAGGATCGCCATCATCAGCTGCCGGTTGTACCTCATCACCGGGCACTGGCCGGTGGTGAAGGACAGGGACTTGGCCCAGCCGGTGCCCAGGGACAGGGAGAGGCTGCCCTTCTTGGCCGCCTCGTCCACCGCGCCGGGGTCCCCGGTGACGTAGAGCCCGGGGATGCCCAGGGATCCGCCGGCCTTGGTGAGGTCCATCAGGGAGTTCAGCACGGTGGCCGGGGCCTCCTGCGCTCCGGCGCCGTGGCCGTGGCCGCGGGCCTCGAAGCCGACGGCGTCGATGCCGGCATCGACCTCGCGCACGCCCAGGATTTGTTCGATCTGGTCGGCCGGGTCCCCGGCGCCGACGTTGAGGGTTTCGCAGCCGAAGGACCGGGCCTGGGCCAGGCGTTCCTCGTTGAGGTCCCCGACGATGACCACCGCGGCCCCGAGCAGCTGGGCGGACGCGGCCGCGGCGAGCCCGACGGGCCCGGCCCCGGCGACGTAGACGGTGGAGCCGACCCCGACTCCGGCGGTGACGGCGCCGTGGAAGCCGGTGGGTAGGATGTCCGAGAGCATGGTCAGGTCCATGATCTTTTCCAGTGCCTGGTCCCGGTCCGGGAACCGCAGCAGGTTCCAGTCGGCGTAGGGGACCAGGACGTATTCGGCTTGGCCGCCGACCCAGCCGCCCATGTCGACGTAGCCGTAGGCGGACCCGGGGCGGTCGGGGTTCACGTTCAGGCAGATCCCGGTCTTGGCTTCCTTGCAGTTGCGGCAGCGCCCGCAGGAGATGTTGAAGGGGACCGAGACGATGTCCCCGACCTTGATGAATTCGACGTCGGGGCCGGTCTCGATGACCTCCCCGGTGATCTCGTGGCCCAGGACCAGACCGGCGGGGGCGGTGGTGCGGCCGCGGACCATGTGCTGGTCGGAGCCGCAGATGTTGGTGCTCACGGTGCGCAGGATGGCCCCGTGCGGGACCTTGCGCCCCACGTTGGCGGGGTTGACCCCGGGTCCGTCCCTGAG
>NZ_QMKQ01000083.1 GCF_003287975.1 Arthrobacter sp. AQ5-05 | reverse complement strand
ATGTCAAGCCTTGGTAAGGTTCTTCGCGTTGCATCGAATTAATCCGCATGCTCCGCCGCTTGTGCGGGCCCCCGTCAATTCCTTTGAGTTTTAGCCTTGCGGCCGTACTCCCCAGGCGGGGCACTTAATGCGTTAGCTACGGCGCGGAAAACGTGGAATGTCCCCCACACCTAGTGCCCAACGTTTACGGCATGGACTACCAGGGTATCTAATCCTGTTCGCTCCCCATGCTTTCGCTCCTCAGCGTCAGTTAATGCCCAGAGACCTGCCTTCGCCATCGGTGTTCCTCCTGATATCTGCGCATTTCACCGCTACACCAGGAATTCCAGTCTCCCCTACATCACTCTAGTCTGCCCGTACCCACCGCAGATCCGAGGTTGAGCCTCGGACTTTCACGATAGACGCGACAAACCGCCTACGAGCTCTTTACGCCCAATAATTCCGGATAACGCTTGCGCCCTACGTATTACCGCGGCTGCTGGCACGTAGTTAGCCGGCGCTTCTTCTGCAGGTACCGTCACTTTCGCTTCTTCCCTACTGAAAGAGGTTTACAACCCGAAGGCCGTCATCCCTCACGCGGCGTCGCTGCATCAGGCTTTCGCCCATTGTGCAATATTCCCCACTGCTGCCTCCCGTAGGAGTCTGGGCCGTGTCTCAGTCCCAGTGTGGCCGGTCACCCTCTCAGGCCGGCTACCCGTCGTCGCCTTGGTGAGCCATTACCTCACCAACAAGCTGATAGGCCGCGAGTCCATCCCTGACCAACAAGTCTTTCCACCAAGAACCATGCGGTCCACGGTGCATATCCGGTATTAGACCCAGTTTCCCAGGCTTATCCCGAAGTCAGGGGCAGGTTACTCACGTGTTACTCACCCGTTCGCCACTAATCATTCTGTGCAAGCACAAAAGTCATCGTTCGACTTGCATGTGTTAAGCACGCCGCCAGCGTTCATCCTGAGCCAGGATCAAACTCTCCGTAAAAAAATACAGACACAACCAACACGCCGACTGGAAAAAGTCGACCGGGTTGCACCAAGTAAAAAAATCCCGGCAAATTGCCCCAGGAATCCACACGGGGGTGCGGACCCTGAAACCATTCACCAATAAAATAAATAAATTGGTATCAACAAATTTGGCACACTATTGAGTTCTCAAACAACAGAC
>NZ_QMKQ01000082.1 GCF_003287975.1 Arthrobacter sp. AQ5-05 | reverse complement strand
CTGCTCCTTGGTCTGGTTGCATCCGGCGCAGCGGCCGGCAGAGTTGGCCTCGCTGGTCGGGCCGCCGCGGCTGTGTTGGACCACGTGGTCGAAGTGCTTGATGGGTGCGTTGCACCAGGGGGTGCGGCAGTACCGGTCGCGGATGCTGATCAGGTCCTTGAGGGCGGTGGGGAATTGGCGGGACCTGGAATCCATGGCCACCAGCGACCCGGTGTCCGGGTGGGTGTAGATCCTCTTGAGGGATACCAGCCCCCGGTAGCGTTCCTTGTCCTGGGGGTCCCGCCCGGCGACCGCCATCCTGGCCCAGGTGGACGGGACGGTGCCGTAGCCGATCAGGTGGGCCGGTTCGCTGGAGCCCTGGAAGAGGGTGCGGTCGTTCATGACCAGGTTGAGGATGATCTTCACGCCCTCGCCCGGCTGCCTCCCGGTGACCCGGTCCACCAGCACGTCCGCCCGGATCTGGGCCAGGGTGCGGGGGTCCCCGGCTTTCTTGATCTGCGCGGCCGCCTCGTCCAGGGCCTGGTGCACGGCCAGTCCGTCGTCGATCGGCAGCAGCCCGGCCAGCTGCATCATGCCGTCGCGGGCCGGGAACGCGGCCGCGTAGCGGCCGGCCTTGGCGTCCTCCAGGCGGGTCAGGGCGTCAAGCGAGTCGTACCTGTAGGCGAGGCGGCGCACGGTGTCCACCACCTGCCGGTCGCACATCCCGTCCAGGGCGTGCGGGGTGCGCATCAATTCCGCGTCCACTTCCTGGCGTTCCTTGGAGGGGAGGTGCTGGGTTTCGCTGTCGATGGCCAGGGCCTGGGCCTCGTTGAGGTTCCCGGCCAGCAGGGCGGCGAAGGTCAGTGGCAGGTCTTGGATCATGCGGTTGGAGTAGGCCATGAAGGCCCTGCCCTTGGTCGGGGATTCGCGCCGTGCCATTCCCGCTTGGACGCCCACCCCGTAGGCGGGATTGTTTCCGTGGACCCCGGCCTCGGTGCGGGCCTCGACGACGCTTTGCTGCATCATGGTGCCGGCGATGACCTGTGCGCCGCAGGCCGCGCCCTTGATGCGTTCGAGCATGGCCATTTTTTCGTGTTGGTCGCGGGCGCTGCCGCCGGTGTCCAGGTTGGCGACGCCGTCCAGGAACGCGCGCAGGTAGGCCAGGTCCTCGGCGTGGCTCCGTCCGGGTA
>NZ_QMKQ01000081.1 GCF_003287975.1 Arthrobacter sp. AQ5-05 | reverse complement strand
GGCTCTACTGACTCTTCCGTGGGTCATCCCCGTCCCGGGAGTACCGGTTTCCGGCCTCCGAGGCTGAGCATCGCCAGGCCGATGAGGGCTTCGGGTGCTTTGAATCCGAAGGCCACCCGGGTGATGAGCCTGATTTTGGTATTCATGGATTCGATCCGCCCATTGCTCAATCCGTGCTCGATCGATGCCAGGATGGCTTCGCGGTGCTTGACGATGCTCTTTTGCAGCTTCACGAACGCGGGAATCCGGCAGCGCCTGGCCCAAGAAACCCACTTGTCCAGGGCCACCACCGCGTCCGCATGTGGCAGCCTGAAGATGGTCCGCAGCCCCTCTTTGAGGTAGTACGCGCGGCCCAGCCTCGGGTCGGTCTGAACGATCCAATCGAGCTTCACCTTTTGCTTCACGGTGAGGTCCTCGGGGTTCTTCCAGAGCGCGTAGCGGGAGTTTTTCAGCTTCGTCGCCTTCTGGCTATCGGGCCGTTCCGGGGCATCCTTGGGCGGCCGTCCCCTGCCCCTGGCCGGCTCATTTTCTTCGGCCGCTTTCCGGGCCCGATTCCAGGATGCGCGGCGTTCCTCATCCAGGGCCCCGGTAGCCCATTGGACCACATGGAACGGGTCGGCCACACGGACGGCCTGGGGGCAGCGTTCGGCCACGACGGTGGCGATCCAGTTCGCGGCATCGGCGGAAACATGCGTGATCTGGGCGGATCGTTCCTCCCCGAGTGCGTCAAAGAACTTCCGCAGCGTGGCCTTGTCACGGCCCGGCGAGGCCCAAATCAGGCGGCCCGAATCGTGGTCCACGACCACGGTGATGTACTTGTGTCCGCGTTTGTAGGAGATCTCGTCGATGCCGATCCGCTTGAGGTCCGCGAACGGGTCGAAGGTCTTGGCGGTGTCCTTCCAGACCCGGTTGATGATGGAGCCCACGGTGCGCCAGGCAATGCGCATCAGCACGGTGACCGCGCTCTTGGAGCATTGGGTGGCCAGCCAGGAGACCTGCTGGTCAAAGTCCCGGGTGTGTCCGCACCTGGTGGCGGGCCCAGGGAACGGCGGCGACGATGACTCCGTGCTCCGGGCAGCGCACACGAGGCGCGTGGGCCACGAGATAGGTTTCGGTGGTTCCCAGATCCAGGGTGCGCCACCGTCGGGGGCCTTCACCGCGGTCGTACCGGGAGCAC
>NZ_QMKQ01000080.1 GCF_003287975.1 Arthrobacter sp. AQ5-05 | reverse complement strand
TAGCGGGATTGGATTCCATGCAGTGCCAGCGCAGCCTGGTAGGGAGGAAAGCTTACTTCGATGCCCTGTGCCACAGATACCTGGACCACATCGTCGTCGAGACCGATGTCCCGGCGGCGCATCCAGAAGGCATAGCAATGACCGTCGCCGGCCCCCGCGCTGCCGTGCTTGGACGGGAACCTGATGCCCAGGGGATAAGACGTGTCGTCAAGTACCTGCTCGCGTAGGTGCGCGGCCAGCAGTGTGGTGCTCCGGCGCTCACCACCGGTGACCTCGGACAGGGTCAGGGATTCGGGCAGCACGCCAGCAATATGCAGGTCGTGCCCTAAGGCCTCGTTGAGAACGGCCAAGGTTGCCGCGTGGGCGATGTCGATCCACCAGCCGGCCCCGAATTCCAGGGTGTAAAGCAACCGGCCCTCACGCCAGTTTGCCGGGATCCACCCGGGAACCATGCTGGAATTGGCCGACCATTCCTCTTCCACGATCCGACGCATCTCTTTCAGGGGCAAGCCCATGAACTTGGCGGTCTTGGCCAAATACGTGCGGTGTCCGTGGGTCATGCGCGCCCATGAGAGTGCTTCAATGAAGGCGCTCTGGGGATCTGCCGCGGCATAAACGGTCCGGCCGGAGGTGTCAAAGCGGTACCAGTTGGCACGATCCTCGTCCAAGGATCCGCGTTCCTGCGGGTTCAAGGGGCCGTAGGATTCCTTGGCCACCCGGTAGGCAGTGACTGGACTCTGGATGAGCGCCAACCCTGTTTTCTGGCAGATGCGGGTCAACCGGAGAACCCGTCCTCGACCATGGCCACGGCTGCTGCGGCGACTTCCTTGAAGCGGTCCTCGCGGATCGCATCAAGGGGGGAGTCGTGTTCGAGCCAGGGGTTGGCGCCAATGAACCACATGCGGGCCACGTGCTCACCCTCCGCCTCGGCCACCAGGCTCCATTGGGTGTAGGCAAATTGGAGACGCTTGACCGCAGCCGGTTTGGGAGTTGGTCCATCCTGCTGGGCCCAACCGTAACTGATCTTGCGGTCCTTGCTTCCGGCCAAGGCGGCGACGAGGGTCGCGCCCAGGGCGGCATTGAGCCGCCGGACGACCTCGCGGATCCCCAGCCGGGCCGTGCGCGCATGGGCCGCCCCGGTGATCGTGGCAATGCTCATGGGAGTATCCCCTTCCCGTTGATCCGTATGGCTGCGGTTATGCCTCCATAATACCCTGCATGGACACTAAAGT
>NZ_QMKQ01000079.1 GCF_003287975.1 Arthrobacter sp. AQ5-05 | reverse complement strand
TGGGCTGCTCTGGATATTTCGGACAGTGGTGCCCCATGAAATGATGGGGTTCACCGGAATGAGGAATCACCGAAATGTCACCAACACGACGCAGGTTCAGCCAGGAATTCAAGGATGAACTGTGCCGCGAAGTCATCGACTCGTCCAAGCCCATCAAGACCGTCGCCACCGAATACGGCGTGGGCGCCGAGACGTTGCGCAGTTGGCTGAAGAAGTACAAGGAAGCCCACGGAGGCACCGAGACGGAGCCGGAACTGAACGTCTCCGAACGTGCCCGCCTCAAGGAACTGGAACGCGAGAACCATGAGCTGAAGGCCGAGGCCGCATTCCTAAAAAAAGCGGCCGCATACTTCGCAAGGGAGCCACGGTAGTGGCGAAGTATGAATTCATCGACTCCTACGCCGCGACCCTGAAGGCCCCGGCGGTGCTGAAGATGTGCCGGTGGCTGGAGGTCTCCCGCTCCGGTTTCTACCACTGGCGCTCCCGCCCGGTCTCGGCCACCGCGGCCCGCAGGGCGGAGCTGGCGGCCCGCGTGCGGCATTTCTTCGAGGAATCCGAAGGAACCTACGGATACCGCCGGATCCACGCGGATCTGGCGGACGAGGGCACCGAATGCTCCCCGGAGCTGGCCCGCCAGATCATGCGGCAAGAGGGCCTGGTGCCGTGCCAGCCACGGCCCTTCAGAATCACCACCGAGGCGGATGCCGAGGCCGCCGCCGCCATGCCGGACCTGGTCCGGCGGGACTTCACCGCCGACCGCCCGGGCATCAAGTTCGTCGGCGACATCACCTACATCCATACGTGGCAGGGATTCATCTATCTGGCCACGGTCATCGACTGCTATTCCAAGAAGGTCGTCGGCTGGGCGATCGAGGACCACATGCGCGCCGAGCTCGTGGAAAAGGCGCTGCGCAACGCCGCGGACACGTCCCGGATCGAGCCGAACGCGATAAGCCATTCCGACCGTGGCAGCGTCTACACCTCGGCCTCTTACCGGACCCTGGTCACCGGGCTGGGCATGCGTTCGTCCATGGGGAGAACCGGGATTTGCTGGGACAACAGCCAAGCCGAGACCTTCTTCTCGGCCCTGAAAAACGAGCGTGTCTACCGCACGACGTACGCCACGAAGGAGCGGGCACGAAAAGACGTCATCCGCTACATCGAGGGGTTCTACAACAGCCGCAGACGACATTCGGCGCTCAATTATCGGCGACCGAACGAAGTCCACTATAGTTACCAGCAGCCGGCCACGGCAGCGTAGAGAAACCACTAATCCGCTGTCCGAAAAGTCCTAAGCAGCCCA
>NZ_QMKQ01000078.1 GCF_003287975.1 Arthrobacter sp. AQ5-05 | reverse complement strand
ACGACGGTCTCCACCCTGGAATCCGCCACGGTCTTCGCGAGGCTTGAAGCCACCTTCACGACGGTCTCCACCCTGGAATCCGCCACGGTCTTCACGGGGCTTGAAGCCACCTTCACGACGGTCTCCACCCTGGAATCCGCCACGGTCTTCGCGAGGCTTGAAGCCACCTTCACGACGGTCTCCACCCTGGAATCCACCGCGGTCATTACCGCCGCGGAATCCGCCACGGTCTTCACGGGGCTTGAAGCCACCTTCACGGCGATCTCCACCCTGGAATCCACCGCGATCTTCACGGGGCTTGAAGCCGCCTTCACGGCGATCTCCACTCTGGGATCCACCGCGGTCGTTGCCGCCACGGAATCCACCGCGATCTTCACGGGGCTTGAAGCCACCTTCACGACGGTCTCCACCCTGGAATCCACCGCGATCTTCACGCGGCTTGAAACCACCGGCATTGCGATCGTCGCCACCGCGACGGAAGCCTCCGCTATTGTTCGACTTAGAATCATTCCGGTCGCGGTTGTCCTTCGACCCGAAGCCCTTGTTTTCGTTTGACACTAGATGTGTTCCTCTCAAAAGGGTCTTCAGTTTTGGACCCCACGCATGAATCAGTGGACCACCGCATCTCACGGAAGCCCACGCTAAAATCTTTTTGCCCTCACCAGGGCATTGAACGCCTGCATCTATCTTAGTCGAGGCTACCCAGTCGCCTCCGTGATTTACACCAATAGTGCGCAACGCAACTGATCCATACTACGGCAACAGAATGCCAACCATCTCGACGAATACTCGTCCACCCGGCCCTTCTGGAGCCAAACTGCCAATCACGCGTATCCGAGAGACCGCTCGGGATCATAAGCGCAGAGCCGCCCCGAACAATCAGATGAATTGATTCACCTAGCTCGGAAACTGGTATCCGGTCAGGACATACAAATTGAGGTGAGAGTTACTTTGGGCTGTGGCAGCTATCGTCACACACATCATTTGGTGACTCTCCGCTTTTCCCTAATGACATCAGCCCGTGCCAGCACGGTTAGTAGAGTTCGCGACGCTACGGCGTAAACGACCATGCACCGGGAAGCTTAAGCGCAGGAATAGGCGGATCTGGATTCAGAATATTCACTAAACGCGCTCAAAAAGGCGCTGTGGCAAATGAACGATGGCTTCTTCGCTGCCAAAACACGTTTTTTGCTTCATTAAAGGGTGCTTAAACATCGGAACCCCTGAACAATGATGTTCAGGGGTTCCGGGACGGATTGTCCGGCGGTGACCTACTCTCCCACACCCTCCCGAGTGCAGTACCATCGGCGCGGTGGGTCTTAGCTTCCGGGTTC
>NZ_QMKQ01000077.1 GCF_003287975.1 Arthrobacter sp. AQ5-05 | reverse complement strand
CGCCGGCGGAGAGCAGTGAGCGGATGCGGTAATTCTCGAAGTTACGGAATCCACGGGCGATCCTCCGGGTGGTTTCGATGACACCGTTGATCGCTTCGGTTGGGCCGTTGGAGGCACCTTTCGTGGCGAAGTAGGCGATGATTTCCTTCTGCCATTTCTTCAGGGTCTTGCAAAGCCGCTTGATCTCCGGAATCGGGCAATCAGCGTATTTGTTCAGCAGGTCCTGGAGGTGCTTGGGACCCTCGGCATGCGGGACGTAGTAGATCAAACGCAGTTCCTGGTAGGCGCTCCAGGCGATGGTGACCTCGCCGTCCTTGTCGCCGGCCTCGAGCAGTTCGGTGAGCAGGTCGCGTTGCTTCTTCTTCAGATGTTCGGCCCCCTGCAGCAGGAGCCGGCGGGAGCGGTAGAGAGGGTCATCCTTCACTCCACGTTTGCCGGTGGCCTCCTTCTGGACGCGGCACCGGATCTCATCGACCATGGTGGATCCGAGCTTGACGACGTGGAACGCGTCCAAGACCATGACGGCGTCGGGAAGCTCCTCGTCGATGGCGTTGGCGTAGCCGCGGAACGGGTCGAGGGTCGCGACTTTGATCCCGGGTCTGAAGCCCTCGGGTTGGGCCTTGAGCCAATCGGCATAAGCCTTCCCGCTGCGCCCGGGCACCAGGTCCAGAAGACGGGCACGGATCCTGCCCTTCGCATCTCTGGTGTGGTCCACGAACCCGGTCAGGACACGGCCACTGGGGAAGCCGGTGTGCCTCCAGATGTGTTCGTCGACGCCCAGGGTGGTGACACCCTCCAGGCGCTTGGGGTCGGCGAGTTCCAGCTGGGCCAGTGCTTTGATGTTCTCCCAGATCGTGTGCCAGTCCACGCCGAGTTGCCGGGCGATCGCCGAGACCGCGATGTCTTGTTTCTTCAGCTGCTCATGGGCCCAGTGGCAGGCCCGTACGGTGAGTTTCTCCCGTGGTCCGATGCGGTGGTGTTCTTCGGTGAACGTCACCGTGCGGCATTGTTTTTCGTGGCAGCGGAATACCCGCTTGTTCCAGTGCAGGACCACCGGTGAGCCGTGGGAGGGGATGTCGTGGATGGGCACGGCGCGCCGGGCGTGGGACTTGGCCTGGGCGCCGCATCCGCGGCACCATGCGGTGCGTTTGGGTGTTTCCACTGCCACGACGAGCCGGGTCGGATCTCGGCGGTCCACCTCGAGCACGTGCAGGCCTTCCAGGCCCAGGAAGGCGTCGGCCCTGTTGCACCATGGGCCGGTCCCGCAGGAGCTGGCCACCAGGTTCTCGGCGGCATCCACGGGGAGTGGTTCTTTGGGTTTCCTTGGTGCTGCGGGCAGCACGCAGGCAGAGCTA
>NZ_QMKQ01000076.1 GCF_003287975.1 Arthrobacter sp. AQ5-05 | reverse complement strand
CAATACCGTTTACTTAGTCTTCAAGTGTGTTAATCTTTTGGAATGGCACGAAGCGGATGGGTGAAGCCCGAAGGTCCAGAACGGTTGGGAGACCACGTCTCCCTGGGCGTACTCACGAAGGTGTTTACCCCCCGGGAGGTAGATGCGGCGATCGTGCGCACCGGCGCGGCGGGGCAACGCAACCGGTTGCTGCCGGCGCGGATGATGGTCTACTACGTGATGGCACTGGCCTTGTTCTCCTCCGGTTCCTACGAGGAAGTCATGCGCTCGGTGCTGGCCGGGATGGAATGGATCACCGGCCGGTTCCGGGAATGGACGATGCCGACGAAGGCGGCGATCTTCAAGGCCCGCACCCGCTTGGGATCGACGGTGATGATCGACCTGTTCGATGCCTGCGCCAAGCCAGTGGCTGCCGCCGGCGGGCCCGGGTTCTACCGGCAATGGCGGTTAGTGAGCATCGACGGAACCGTCCTGGACATCCCCGACACCGCGGCGAACGAACGTACCTACGGGCGTCCCGGAACCAACACCGAGGCCAAAAGCGCCTACCCACAGGCTCGGGTCCTGGGCCTGGTCGAATGCGGCACCCACGCGGTCATTGGGGCGGTGGTCTCTGGGTGCGACACCGCCGAGCAGACCATGTATCCAGGGTTGCTGCACAGACTCCGGCCGGACATGCTGGCGATCGCCGACCGGGGATTCTTCAGCTACGAAGCGTTCAAGCTAAGCATCGGAACCGGTGCCCAACAATTGTGGCGGATGAAAGGCAACGCGGTGCTGCCCGTGGAGGAGGAATTCGACGACGGGTCCTATCTTTCGGCCGTCTATGAGGGCACGAAGCAGCGGCGACACAACACGGAACCGATCCCAGTACGAGTGATCGAATACACCGTCACCACTGGCAAGGACGTCGGGGAATTTCGGTTGATCACCAACATCTTGGACCCGGCCGAGGCGCCGGCCCAGGACCTCGCCGAGGCCTATGCCCAACGCTGGGAAATCGAGCTGTGTTTTGACGAGCTTAAGACCCACCAGCGTGGCCCTTCCCTGGTATTGCGCTCCAAGACCCCCGATGGGGTCCTTCAGGAAATCTACGGCTATCTTTGCGTACATTACGCCCTGCGGTCCCTCATCGGTGAAGTCGCTCGCGACCTTGACGAGGACCCCCTGCGCATTTCTTTCACGCGAACCCTCCGGGCCGCACGGCGAACATTGGCCGCGCGCCCGGCTTTTTCCCCCTAAAAAACATGCCGAAGCCTTCGTCGTTTTCTGTCGGGAAATCCTGCATGAACTGTTGCCGCCCCGAAGGCAGCGCAGCAACCCCCGCGTCGTGAAACGCAAGATGTCTGGTTGGCCCCTCAAACGCGTTCCTAAAAAGTCTAAGTAAACGGTATTG
>NZ_QMKQ01000075.1 GCF_003287975.1 Arthrobacter sp. AQ5-05 | reverse complement strand
GTAACTGGTCAGGGGGTGGCGGGTAGCCAAGGATCCCCGGCGAACAATTCACCCAAGGCATCGAACACGTTTTTGCCTTGCTTCAGAGCGGTGCCCACATAGGAACGCACGGCCAGGAATGCCTCGGCTCCGCCCCGGGAGCGGAAGGTGCCGGAGATTTTCTGTTGAAGTTTGACCATGCGAATGGCCCGTTCGGCAGCATTGTTCCCGAAGGGAACCCGGAAGTCCGTGGCAAAACGCAGGACATCATCTTGGTAGTCATCAAGGCGTCGAATCAAAGACCGGATCGGCCCCTGCGCGGGGCGCCCACGCTTACCGGTGGGTGGCGGCAAGGGATTGCGGACCACACCCTGGGCCAGGAGGCGGCGGTACCGACGGCGATAGCCACGCAGTGCCCGCTTGTCCAAGCCGGTTCTTCCGGCGTCCTTGGCCTCGTTGACGGCTACCAGCATCTCGGTCAGTAGCTCGGAGATGCCTTGCGCCCAGTCCTGCCCGCCGGATTCAACGATCCCGGCCAGCTCCCGGAGATGATGGACATTGCACGCCCCGTGTTGCACCGGGTATCGGCGGTAGGCGGGAAGCCCGTCGTGCACCGCGATGCCGTTGAATCCGTGGCCCAGGATCCCTCCGGCACCGATCGATTCCACCGAACGCCCGGGTGCCAGGTGCAAGAGGGTCATCGTATCGGTGCAGGCCACATGAACCCACGCCAAACGACCCTCCACCCGGGCGCCGGTCTCATCAAAATGCACCACCGGTGCGTGCCGCAGCGCGGCGCCGGTCGTTTCCAGGAACGGTTCCAGCAGCTTCGCCGCCCGCGGCAGTAGGGAGGAGAGCCAGCCGGTGGACACCGGAGCACCTATCGCGTCGGTGAGCAGTTCGGCGGTGCGGGCCACCGGCAGGTGCTGGCGTCCCATCAGGTACGCACCAAACCCTTGGATCACCGGGCCATAACAGGTAGTAGCGCTCACGACCGCCGGGAACGGGGCCTCGGTACGGCATCCGCAGGAACACAGGCGGGTTCGGACCCGGTGCTCGGTGACCACCAGATGGATGGGTGGCAGGTCAAAGACCTGCCGGGCACGTTCTTCGATGACCGGGGCCCCGGTAAGATCCAGTCCGCAGTCCCCGCAGCGCTGCGGATCGTGGACCAACACCACATCGGGATCCTTGACCGGTTCCAGACGCATCCCCGGTTCCCCGGCCTGCTTGCCCGGAGACTTCCCCGAAGAGCGGCGCAGGGAACGCGGCGGCGGTTTCACGAACGCGTCGGTGCTTGGCGGCTTGGAGGAATTCTGTGAGTTCTTCTTCAGCCGGCCTTCCAGGGTGGCGACCTTGGCCTTCAAGACCTCGACCTCGGTCCTCAACTGCGTGATCAGCACGTCGCGTTCGGCCAGCTGAAGCAGCAACGACTCGATCCGGGCATCGCGTTTGGCCAAGGCGGCATCACGTTCCTCCAGCCGGGCCAGCAACG
>NZ_QMKQ01000074.1 GCF_003287975.1 Arthrobacter sp. AQ5-05 | reverse complement strand
TCTGGATGCGCCGCCGGGACATCGGTCTCGACGACGATGTGGTCCAGGTATCTGTGGCACAGGGCATCGAAGTAAGCTTTCCTCCCTACCAGGCTGCGCTGGCACTGCATGGAATCCAATCCCGCTAGCGGCCTGACCAGACACGCGAGCGGTTACTCACTAGCGCGGGCGCAAGGACAACCAGCCGCGAGGCTCCTGGGTGACTCCTGTTGGCATTCCTGTTTGTTCGTCCTTTAAAGTCATGCTCAATCAGGTTCCCCCTTTGACCCACGACATCCACCTCGCCGATAATCGCACTTCCATTCCCGCGATGTCCACCGTCAACCGATGACTTGCCGGTCATGACCACGCCCGATGGTTGCTGTACAGGACTTCTCAGGATTCCTGCAGTGGATGCTCCTGGGTGAGGTCCCTAAACCAGCGCATCTGGGCCGCGTCATGGTCCCGGGTCAGCGCTTCGAGTTGCTGCACCAGCGCACAGTACCGGGGTGTACCCGAAAGTGTGGAGGCGATCTGCCGTTTCAGTTCAACGCGCAACCCGTGGAGCGCCTGTTCCCGGGCGCGCGAGAGTTCTTCCCTACCCATGGGATCATCCTTCACGGCACGGCCGTCTTCCACAACGGCGGGGGCCTCCCGACGACAGTGCGATACTCCCCCGCCTTGGAAACCCTGGCGGTCACGAGGCCCACGACCAGGATGCCGGCCTCTGGGCGAACCAGCCAGCGCCCGCACACGGGGTCGAGGCGAAGCCGGGCGGCGTGGGGATGGACAAAATCATTCAAAGTAGTAATAATGGTAATAATATTTTTACTACTTAGGATGTGGTGTTCGTGGTTGAATCCCCCATGGATCGTGCGGCGGCGGCAATCGACGCGATGGAGTCCGAGAACCTAAAGGTGACGGTCACCGCGGTGCGCTCACGCGCCGGGATCTCCATGGAAACCGCACGCTCCGCCGTGGAAGCGTGGCGAACCCAGCGTTCCCGCCCGGTGGTCGCGGTCACCGAGGCCGCGCAACAGGCGTTTGGGCGGTTGTGGGCCGTGGCGGTGGCCGAGGCCGACGCCCGGCACGCCGCACAGCTCGAGGCCGCCCAGGCCGCTCTCGAGGCGGCGCGGGTGGAGGCCGTGGAGGCCGGTGCCCTGGTCGACGCCGAGGCCCACCGCGTCCAAGAAGAAGCCGAGCGGGCCGACGCGGCCGAAGCCCGGGTGGCGGCGTTGGAGACGGAGCTCCGCTCCCTGCACGAGGCTCATACGTCCGAACGTGCCACGGCACAGGACGCGGTAAAGACAGCGCAGGCCGAAACGGGCCGGGCACGCGAGGAAGTCGCGGAACTGCGTGGACGTCTGGCGGTGCTCAGCGAGCAGGCGACCCGCTACTGGGACAACGCCCTCCCCGCGAAACAACCGGAAAAGCGGGACAAGCCCAAACCCCAGCAGTAGCCCATGGCATGCCAGGAGTACGTCATGGGGCGGCTTACTGGTAGTG
>NZ_QMKQ01000073.1 GCF_003287975.1 Arthrobacter sp. AQ5-05 | reverse complement strand
TCTGGATGCGCCGCCGGGACATCGGTCTCGACGACGATGTGGTCCAGGTATCTGTGGCACAGGGCATCGAAGTAAGCTTTCCTCCCTACCAGGCTGCGCTGGCACTGCATGGAATCCAATCCCGCTAACGGCCTGACCAGACACGCGAGCGGTTACTCACTAGCGCGGGCGCAAGGACAACCAGCCGCAAGGCTCCTGGGTGACTCCTGTTGGCGTTCCTGTTTGTTCGTACTTTAGAGTCATGCTCGCTCAGGGTTCCCCCTTTGAGCCCACGACATCCACCTCGCCGGTAATCGCACTTCCATTCCCGCGTTGTCCACTGTCAACCGATGATTTGCCGGTCATGGCCACGCCCCATGGTTGCTGTACAGGACTTCTCAGGATTCCTGCAGTGGATGCTCCCGGGTCAGGTCCCTAAACCAGCGCATCTGGGCCGCGTCATGGTCCCGATCCAGGGCCGCGAGCTGCTGCGCCAGCGCACAGTACCGGGGTGTACCCGAAAGTGTGGAGGCGATCTGCCGCTTTAGTTCCAGGCGCAGACCGTGGAGCTCCTGCTCCCGGGCCCGCGACAGTTCTTCCCTACCCATAGGGCCATCCTTCATGGCACGGCCATCTTCCGCAACGGCAGAACATCTCCCGTCAGCAGCGTGGCACTCACCCGCCTTGGAAACCCTGGCGGTCACGAGGCCCACGACCAGGATGCCGGCCTCTGGGCGAACCAGCCGGCGTCCGCACACGGGGTCGAGGCGACGCCGGGCGGCGTGAGGGTGGACAAGACCGCTCAAAGTAGTAATAATGGTAATAATATTTTTACTACTTAGGATGTGGTGTTCGTGGTTGAATCCCCCATGGATCGTGCGGCGGCGGCAATCGACGCGATGGAGTCCGAAAACCTGAAGGTGACGGTCACCGCGGTGCGCTCCCGCGCCGGGGTCTCCATGGAAACCGCACGCTCCGCCGTGGAATCATGGCGCACGCAGCGTTCACACCCGGTGGTCGCGGTCACCGAGGCCGCGCAACAGGCGTTTGTGCGGTTGTGGGCCGTGGCGGTGGCCGAGGCCGACGCCCGGCACACCGCACAGCTCGAGGCCGCCCAGGCCGCTCTCGAGACTGCACGGGCAGAAGTCCTGGAGGCCGGCGCCTTGGTCGATGCCGAGGCCCAACGCGTCCAGAACGAAGCCGAACGCGCCGATGCGGCCGAAGCCCGGATCGCGAGCCTGGAGGCGGAGATCCGTTCCCTGCGCGAGGCCGAGACCTCCGAACGTGCCGCGGCACAGGACGCGGTGAAGGCTGCTCAGGCCGAAACGGGCCGGGCACGCGAGGAGGTCGCGGAGCTGCGTGGACGTCTGGCGGTGCTCAGTGAGCAGGCGACCCGCTACTGGGACAACGCCCTCCCCGCGAAACAACCGGAAAAGCGGGACAAGCCCAAACCCCAGCAGTAGCCCATGGCATGCCAGGAGTACGTCATGGGGCGGCTTACTGGTAGTG
>NZ_QMKQ01000072.1 GCF_003287975.1 Arthrobacter sp. AQ5-05 | reverse complement strand
CTTGTTTTCTGCACGCCGTTTTCAGTCCCTAGATTTTTGTACCTTAGTCAGTCAAAAATCCTAGGCAGGAAGCGGCGTGTGGACGTTAAGGCTCGCGGCTCACGCCCACGGATATGTCAGTAGAGCCTGAATTTGCTTGCGTTGCACCTGATCTTCAGACATTGCTGTCCCTTCCACTCTTCGTGGCGGATCCCGCAGGGGTCCGTCGTCGGTCTCCTGTTAATCTTTCCGCGTCAGGTGCCCGGCTGTCACCGGGGCGCTGCGCGGGTTTGCCCTCGACGTTGCTGGGGGTCCGTTCGTCATGGAACGCGATGAGGTCCGTGAGCCGGGTCGCGTCCTGAAGGCGCTGCTCGTAGCTCCACGCAATGTTCTCACCCCGTGCACGGACCAGTACGGCGTTGTGCCCTTGTAGGTGCAGACCGTGCGTTGTGAGGTGCGCTCCAGCAGCCCGAATTTCACATCCCCACGCGGCAGGCAGGCAGGTCCGTACGGGCAGCATCGTTTCATAAACGAATACCGGCTGTGTTCTCTCGGCCAGCACCATCGCTTCTTAACCAACACGCACGCGCCGTGATGAGGCGCGCGCGTCCACCCGGCGGAACGGGTCCCGGGCTGGCCTTTCTATCATGTGGTCCTCCTTGCGCCACTGGCGGTGTCCGCTTCCGGTACCGCGAACACCGGGGTCCGCTTCCGTAGCTCCTCCACCTGGAGTGTGTCCTGTGAATCGATAACCGTCCTCGCCCCGGCATCCGCCCTCACGCTGCGCTGCGTTGGCTCGTAGCGCAGGCGGTGCTCCAGCGTCCGCAAGTCCGAGCTCAATCGCACAGCCATACAGGCTCTCAGCTTCCTTCCGCCAGGGCCGGGATCAGATCAGGCAGGGCGGAGACAGCATGATCCGGCGCGTGGAAATAGTTTGGATACAGGCCCCCGGCGCGGTTGATCCAAGCGGTGGCAAGACCGGCGCGGGATGCACCGTGGATATCCCAGGGGTGAACGGCGATTAGGAGTATCTGCTCGGGCGTGGTCCCGCAGGCAGCTGCCGCGTACTCGTAGGAGGCCTTGCCGGGCTTCCAGCTCGGGGCATCCTCCACCGAGAGCAGCAGATCGAAACTGTTCCGGATGCCCGCCTCGGTGAAAAGCTTCTCAGCGACCTGGGCGGTGCCGTTCGTCAAGGTGGCGAGTCGGTATCCGGCAGTGTGCAGGGCCTTGACACCGGCGACGACGTCCGGGTGCAGCCCAAGAGCGGAGAGACCTGCCATCACGTGCTTGACGGCCGACTCGAGGTCCCGGTTCAGCTCCAGGCCGGTGAACATGCCGCGCAAAGCTTCGGCGCCGATACCGGCGAAGGTACCGTTATCTCCCGCTGCGGTGAGTGCGAAGCCATCGCGTAGCAGGGTTGCGAACCACAGCTTTGCGAGGTGTTCCGGGGCGCCGACCTCGTGTTGAGCGTCGCATTGTTTGGTGATGGTTAGTCAGGGTGGGTGACGATGACGGCAGCCGTGCACCAAGGTTCGTTGGCGGCACCAGCATGACGACCACACCCGGTGCCCTGGCCGGCGGGCACTGA
>NZ_QMKQ01000071.1 GCF_003287975.1 Arthrobacter sp. AQ5-05 | reverse complement strand
GGCTCTACGGATTTGAGCGTGGTGCGGGTGCCTTGACGCCGTAATCTTGCGGGCGGGTTTCGGGGCTTCCGGCGTGCCGTGTCCCGGATAGACGTCAGGGCCTTCTTGAATGGTTATCGACCAAGAAAACCGCAAGAAAGCCCTGACAGTGAACCATTCTAGCTCTGCCTGCGTGCTGCCCGCAGCCCCGAGGAAACCCAAGGAACCACTGCGCCCGGATGCCACCTCGGATCCGATGGCCGGCTCCTGCGGGACCGGGCCGTGGTGCAACCTCGCCGACGCCTTCCTGGGTCTGGAAGGACTGCACGTGATTGAGGTGGACCGCAGGGACCCTGCCCGGCTCCTCGTGGTGGTCGAAACCCCCGAACGCACCGCCTGGTGCCGCGGATGCGGCGCCCAGGCCAGATCCCACGCCCGGCGCAACGTGCCCATCCACGACATCCCGGCCCATGGCTCCCCTGTGGTCCTGCGCTGGAGGAAGCGGGTGTTCCGATGCCACGAAAAACCATGCCGCACGGTCACCTTCACCGAGGAACACCACCGCATCGGGCCGCGGGAGAAACTCACCGTGCGGGCCTGCCACTGGGCGCACGAGCAGCTGAAAAAACAGGACATAGCGGTCTCGGCGATTGCCCGGCAACTCGGCGTCGATTGGCACACGATCTGGGACAACATCAAGCCACTGGCCGAGCTGGAACTGGCCGACCCCAAGCGCCTGGAGGGCGTCACCACATTGGGAGTCGACGAACACATCTGGAAGCACACCGGCTTCCACAGCGGCCGTGTCCTGACCGGGTTCGTCGACCACACCAGGGACGCGAAGGGAAGAATCCGGGCCCGGCTGCTGGACCTGGTGCCGGGGCGCAGCGGCAGGGCCTATTCCGACTGGCTCAAGGCCCAGCCCGAGGGCTTCAGGCCCGGGATCAAGGTCGCGACGCTTGACCCGTTCCGCGGCTACGCCAACGCCATCGACGAGCAACTTCCCGACGCCGTCACGGTCCTGGACGCGTTCCACGTCGTCAAGCTCGGATCCACCATGGTCGATGAGATCCGGTGCCGCGTCCAGAAGGAAGCCACCGGCAAACGTGGAGTGAAGGATGACCCTCTCTACCGCTCCCGCCGGCTCCTGCTCCAGGGGGCGGAACACCTCAAAAAGAAGCAACGCGACCTGCTCACCGAACTGCTCGAGGCCGGCGACAAGGACGGCGAGGTCACCATCGCCTGGAACGCCTACCAGGAACTGCGGCTGATCTACTACGTCCCGCACACCGACGGCCCCAAGCACCTCCAGGACCTGCTGAACAAATACGCTGATTGCCCGATTCCGGAGATCAAGCGGCTCTGCAAAACCCTGAAGAAATGGCAGAAGGAAATCATCGCCTACTTCGCCACCAAGGGCGCCTCCAACGGACCCACCGAGGCAATCAACGGCGTCATTGAAACCACCCGGAGGATCGCCCGCGGATTCCGCAACTTCGAGAACTACCGCATCCGTTCACTGCTCTCCGCCGGCGGCCACCGACACTACCGGACTTAGGACAACCTCACCACGCCAGAATCCGTAGAGCC
>NZ_QMKQ01000070.1 GCF_003287975.1 Arthrobacter sp. AQ5-05 | reverse complement strand
AGCCTTGATCCACCGATGAGATTTGGGAGCTGCTCGGCGTTTTAACCACGAAATGCCCGTCGTATCAGGGAAAATTGAACTTGCGACAGTAACAACATTCCTGAAATGAAGGGCATCTCGTAGATGCAAGTTTCCCACAAACCCTCCGCCGTGTCAGTTTCCTTCGACGAACCGAACCTCGTGTCCACCGCCGGGTTGCTCCCGGCCATGGTCCTGGCCCGGGACTCAGGCCTGCATGAACTGGCTGACCAATGGCTCAGCGTGCCCACCGACAAAGGTGCCAATCCCGGGTTAAAGGTTGCTTCCCTCGTGGCCGGGATGGTGGCCGGCGCCGACTCCATTGACGATATGGCCCTGTTGCGGCACGGAGCCATGAAAAAGGTCTTCACCGCCTGTTATGCCCCCTCCACCCTGGGGTCCTTCCTGCGCTCCTTCACCTTCGGGCACGTACGCCAGCTCGATGCCGTGGCCTCCAGGTTCCTGGTGAGCTTGAACCGCAAGGCCCCACTGCTGGGTGATGTTGCCGCTGATGACTACGTTTACCTCGACCTCGATGACACCATCATCGAGGTCCACGGCTACCAGAAGCAGGGCTCGGGCTACGGATATTCCGGGGTGCGCGGGCTCAACGCCTTGCTGGCCACAGCTTCCACGAAGGACGCGGTTCCGTTCATTGCCGCCCAACGCCTGCGCAAGGGCGCAGCCAACTCCGCCCGCGGAGCCAAGAAGTTCGTCACCGAGGCACTGGGCACGCTCACACGTTGCCAGCCCGGATCGAAGGTGTTGTGCCGTTTCGACTCGGCCTACTACGGCCACGGGCCGGTAGCGGCGGCTTTAAAGGCGGGCGCGCAGGTCTCGGTGACGGTGCGCATGGACCCGGCCGTGAAGCGGGCGATCGCCACGATCCCGGAGACTGCTTGGGAGACCATCCACTACACCGATGCGATCCTTGACGAATCCACCGGGGTCTTGGTCTCCAGCGCCGAGGTCGCCGAAACCGGCTTCACCGCGTTCACCTCCCGCAAGAAAGCCGAACGGGTTCCCGGGCGCCTGGTGGTGCGCCGGATCCCGGAACTGAACCCGAAGAAGGCCGCCGGGCAAGACACCCTCTTTGACAGCCACCGTTTCCACGCGTTCTTCACCACCGTGGATTCCGGTGTCCTGGACACTGTCGCTGCGGACAAGACCCACCGCCAACACGCGGTCATCGAGCAGGTCAACGCGGATTTGAAGGGCAGCGCACTGGCCCATATGCCCTCCGGGCACTTCGGCGCCAATAGTGCATGGCTGGTGGCCGCGGCCATCGCCTACAACCTCACCCGCGCCACCGGAATCCTGGCTGGCGGCACCTTCGCCAAGGCTAGGAGCGCAACGGTCCGGCGCAAGCTCATCCAGGTTCCGGCGCGCATCGCGCGCAGTGCCAGGAAAACCAAGCTCCGGCTTCCGCTGGATTGGCCCTGGGAAACCGAATGGGAACGGCTCTTCACTTCCGTGCACGCCCCACCCCAAATCGCCTAGAACCGTTCACCGAGCCCTCTGCGGCGCAACCAGGAAACCCTCGTGGACCACCCGCCGGCAGAGAGGCTGGCGCCCTTCCCGTGCCCAAAAACGAAACCGCCCCCGTCCGTCG
>NZ_QMKQ01000069.1 GCF_003287975.1 Arthrobacter sp. AQ5-05 | reverse complement strand
CCTCGCCCCGCCGGCCCCGCGGCACACACTGGTGGCATGGAAACACGCCAGCTCATCGACGCCCTCACCACCACCGGTGGCGAGCCGGGACACCCAGTGTCGCCGGTTGATAAGCTGCGCCTGCTGGCAGCCCTGGAATTGCGGGCCGCGGACCTGGCCGCCGAACTGGCCGCCGAGATCACTTCCCCCACCCAGGCCGCACTACTCGCCCACACCGTCGAACGCGCCCACCAGCGCGGCGAAACCACCCAGCTGCGCGCCGCCCGCGCCGCCCAACGCACCCTCGTCCAGGACCTGGGCCCCGGGGCCCTGGATGCGGTGCGTTCCATCGCCGCGGACCCGGCCGCGTTCATCGCCGGGCACCGGGACCTGCCCGCGGACCCCGCCACCGTCCCGACCGGCATCATGCCGTTCAAGGACACCGCCGGCTTCCTGGAACACGACCTGCGCATCCCCCGCGCCGTTGCCCTCCACCGCCTGCACGCCGCCAATGCCCTGCTGCCGGGCACCGATGTCCACGGCAACACCGTCGGACCCCGCTACCCCAGGCTCGCCGAACAGCTGGAGTCCGGGGCCGCGCGCCTGGGACCCGTCTCGGCCGCGGCCCGCCGGCTCGACAAGTTTTCCCACACCATCGCCCGCCAACCCGGGCCCGAGGACCTTGCCGCCCGGATCGAGGAGAAGGTCGCCGGCTCCGTGGCCGCCGGCATCCCGAAGGACACCGCCCGGCTGCTGGCGGGCATCGGCGACGAACTGGACCAGTCCCCCGACGCCGGGGCGCCCTCCCCGGAGGAGATCCGCGAGCGGACCGGCATCGTCGTCACCAAACGCACAAGGCACTACACCCACTTCTCCGCCTGCATGCTCAACGCCGACGCCGAGGTCTTCCTCTCCCACTTCGCCGCCGCAGACAACCCCCGGACCCTGGCCGGAAACCGCCAGGGGCTCGCCGCCTCGGCCACCGGCATGAACCCCGCCGCCGGGAACGGCACGGGGAACGCGGGCACCGCAACCGCCGACGCCTCAGGAAAAGGCACCGGGAACCCCGGCAAGGCACCGGACGGCCAGGTGCCCGGCCCCGACCCGGGCACCGAAACCGCCCCCGCGGCGGCTCCCCCGGACGGCCCGGACTGGTTCACCCGCCCCGCAAACGCCGAAACCTTCCCGGACCCGGACCCCGATTCCCCTCCGGGACCCGGCACGGACGGACTCACCGCGGCCCAACGCCACCTCCAGGTGCTGCTGAACCTCATGCGGGCCCCGCATGCCGCCCCGCCCCGGGGCACCGCCGGGTTGCCCACCGCCCAACTGGTCATCCACTGCCGCCTCGAAACCCTTCTGGGCCTGGCCAAGGGCAACGGCTGGAGCGCCCACGGACTGGAAATCCCCATCGGGGAGGTCCGCCGGCGGCTGGCCACCGACGGAGTGATCCCGCTCGTGCTGGGCGGGCAAAGCGAGGTCCTCGACGTCGGGCGGGAAATGCGCCTGGCCAACGACACCATCCGCCGCGCCGTCCTGGCCCGCGACGGTGGCTGCTTCTACCCCGGCTGCAGCGTTCCGCCCGAACACCTCGAGATGTGCCACATCGACGGCTGGGCCGCCGGCGGCGGCACCAGCGTCGCCGGGCTGACCCCCGGCTGCGCCTGCCACCACCACATGGCCGACAACGGCCTGCTGCACTTGCTCGTCCACAACGGGCTCCCGCACGTCCTTTTGCCCCGGCACCTGGACCCCGAGCAGATCCCCCGCCGCAACTCCTACTGGCCGCAAAACCAAACCACCCTCTTCTA
>NZ_QMKQ01000068.1 GCF_003287975.1 Arthrobacter sp. AQ5-05 | reverse complement strand
TCGGTGAACATCGGCGGGGTGTATCCGGCGGTGCGCAGCTCGGGATGCCAGTAGAGGTTCCGTTCCGGGTCCCCGCGCGGCTGGCCCGCCCGGGCGACGACGTAGGGAATGCCGTTGATCATTTTCAGCGTGATCAGCCCGGCATGGATCATCAGGTGGTGGTGGGAACAAGTATTCGCGCCATTGTCGACGCTGGTCTCCCCGCCCTCCTGCCAAGGCTTCACATGGTGGGCCTCGTTCGTGGAGGCCGGCCGGCGGCAACCGGGGACCACGCAGCCGCGGTCACGGATCGCGATGGCCTTGCGCTGCGCCGGGGAGAAGCCGCGGACCTCCCGGCCCAGGTCCAGGATCTCCCCCTCCTCGCCGAGGAGCGCGGGGAGCAGATCGCCGTTGCAGGCAAGGCGGCGGATGTTCGCCGCGGAAATGGGACGGCCGTGGTCGGTGATCCCGGCGTCCTCGCACTGGCCAAGCAGCGCGCGGTAGCCGATCAGCACCCCGATGCGGATGCGCAGGCCCCCGGACTCCGGGACGCCGGTGCCTTCCAGCGCCCCGCCGATGGCCGCGATGATCCCGTCGAGCAGCAGTTGCGGGCTCGTGCGCCGGTCCCCGCCCTCGAATGACGGCCCATTTTCGCTGGCGGCGGGCCCGCAGTCCCAGGCGCTGCGCGGGGCGTCGGCCGGGTCGGTGCCCGGGGCCAGCGCCCACGCCGGGGCCGGGGTTCCGGCAAGGGAGGCCGCGGTCCCGGGATCCGTGGTTTCGGGCGGCGAGGTCCCAGCCGGCGTGGTTTTGGGAGGTGCGTGGTTGCCCGGGGTGTCACCGGATTCCCGGGCAGCGGGTTGCTCGTCGGGTTCAGGAGCTCCGATTCCGGTGCCGGTGGTGCTTCGGGAGCTGGAGGCCGAGGTGGGCGGGAGCTTGGCGGAACGCGGATTGGTCCAGGCTTCGCCGAAGGCGCGGATCGCCTCGGAATCGATCGGGTCGCAACGCAGCAGGTATTCGTCGCAACCCCCGCGATTGCCCTTGAAGAACATGCCGCGTCTGGAGATGATTTCCTCGTCGGTGACCGGCGCCCCGTTTTCCGCCAGGTAGGCGCCCCAGTCGGCCAGGGCCTTGTGCCCGTGTTGCGGTTCGTTGGTGCCCAGCTCCCGGGCCAGGTCCCGTTCGATGGCCTCGGCGAGGTTTGCCGCGTCGGGGCGCGCGGCGATGCGCGGGCCCATCGAAT
Source organism: Arthrobacter sp. AQ5-05 (assembly GCF_003287975.1). Lineage (GTDB taxonomy): Bacteria > Actinomycetota > Actinomycetes > Actinomycetales > Micrococcaceae > Paeniglutamicibacter. The sequence goes on along the minus strand of NZ_QMKQ01000068.1, from coordinate 606 downwards.
CAAGCTTCCCGGCCAGTTGCGCCAACGTCCCGACATCCGCAGCCCCGTCGGCCGCTGCCCGGGCCAGGATCGGGAACGCCGGGGACCCGGGTGCGGCGCCGGGTTCCGTGGCCGCGCCCGGTGCGGGCGGGACCGGGGCGACGAGCAGCCGGGCACCGGCAAGCCGGCGGCGCGCCTCGGTCCCGGAGATGTGCAGGTGGGACTGCATCCAGGCGCCGGTGGTTCGGTGCGGGGCCATCCCCTGGCACATCGCCTCCGCCGGAACCGGGGCGGTGCCGGCGGCCAGCTCCCGGGGGTCGGCGGCCAGGGCGTCGATGGCCGCGGCGGTCCCCGGGTCCAGCCGATGCACCTGGAGCGCGTCGGCGGCGAACACGGTGCGCAGCTGCCCGAAGGCGACCGCACGGTTCCCCTGCTCGTACAAGCCCAGGACCAGGGCGGCCGAGGCCGCATCCAGGTCCGCGGCACCCAGGCGCTCCTGCGCGGCACGCAGCGCCAGCACCGCGCCGGCAAGCTGCCGGATCGCGGTGTCGGAGGGGGTCGGCCCCCTTGGGGTGCCGGTTGGCGCGGTGATGGTCATGAACCCCAGTCTGCGCCGCCCGGGCCCGG
>NZ_QMKQ01000067.1 GCF_003287975.1 Arthrobacter sp. AQ5-05 | reverse complement strand
GTGAGCAGCTCTTCGGCCATGGCCCGGGCATGGGGCATCCGGTTGGTGCGCATCAACTCGATGACCTCCGAGATGGTGCGGTCCCGCATGGTGCCCGGTGCCGGGGTGCCGGTGGTGTTAGTTTGCATCGCTTTGCTCCTGGATGGTGTCGGTTTCGTCGTCGTCGGTGGTGCCGAATCCGGCCCATGCCCCGGTTCCCTGGGCCAGGATCTGGTTCGGGTCGGTGACCATGCGCGTCTCGGCGAGGTAGCCCGGGATCCGGTTGGTCTCGATGATGGAGAGCAGGTCTTCGTGCTTGAACCGGTGGTGCACCGCGGCTGCGCCCAGCCCGTGATCGACGCTCGTGGCGCCCAGCAGCTTGGCGATTTCCACGGCCGCGGCCATCTTCTCCCGGATCTTTCCGACCCCGGCAGCCGTGGCTTCCTTGAGCCAGAGCTTCGCGCCTTCGCCGATGTCCAGGAACGCCATGTCGGCATTGTTCTTGGCCTTTGGTTCCCGCTCCAGGGAGCCTGCCGGACGCGGAGGAAAGTGCTCGTCGTGCACCGAGGGAACCCCGGGACGGGTCACCTGGTGCCGGGCCACCTCCTTGGGTCCCTCGGTGCCGACGTGCACGATGACGATCTCGTCGCTTCCGGTGTGCCGAACCCAGACGCTTTGGCCCATCAACCGGTAGGGAACCGAGTAGCGCGCCTTTTCGAAGTCCACCATCGGGGTGTTCGCCGGAACGACCCGGCCATGACCCAGCGCCAGGGCAAAGGGCTCGTCGGGCACCCGGTGCAGCGTGGCCCGTTCACTGTTCTCCAGCATCTGCGTCGGGATCTCCAGGGTCACCGAGTGGACCCGGTTGTTGACCTTCTCCATGAACGCCTCGCAGGCGGCCTCGACCTGGGCGAAGTTCTCATAGGCCGGGAGCAGGTTCGCGTCGGTGGGGACCATGTCGGCCTTGGCCAGGTGCACCGTTTTCTCCACCCCGCCCTTGGTGGCCGGGTCCGCCGGCTGGCAGGTGTGGATCACCGTGGAATAGTGCTTGGAAAACGCCACCGCCTGCGGATTGCGCACCGGCAACCCGGCCACGTGCTCGATGGTCACCAACTTCTCATTGTCGGTGAGCACATACGTCGGGACCCCGCCGATCAGGCGGAAAGCACGGTCCAGGGCCGAGAACACGTTCGGTCCCTTCCGATCCCGCATGACGAACACGATCCGGAAGCGGCTGAAGGCCAGCCACGCGCAGAACAGCACCGTCTTGGCGCCGTCAATGACCGGGCCGTCCCCGAAATCGTACTGAAGCCAGAGCCCGGGCTCCGGGGTCCAGGGACGGTGGGGCCTGGTCCCCTCGGCCTCCTGGTAGGCGGCCTTGGCCTTGGCCACGGCGGTGCGGGTGGTGCGGACCGAGCCGGTGTATCCCAGCGGGACCAAACGCTCGTGGACGATGTCCCCGCGGATCTTGCCCTGGGAGGTTTTCACCCACGCTTCGATCTGTTCGATGAACGGTTCGGCCTTGGTGGAGGTGCGCCTGGTCTGGCCGGGTTCCCGGCCCTCGTCGCGGTCCTTGATGAACGCGCGCACGGTGTTGTGTGAGACGCCGCAGATTTCCGCGGTGGCCCGGTAGGACTTGGTGAGGTCGTAAGTAGCTAGAATTTCCATGAACTCCCCTGGAGACTTCATATGAGCCCCTTCCCTTCAAAGCGGGTCGAAATAACTGATTGGCATCGTTATTTCACCGCATTGGGGAGGGGCTCGCCTCGTTTCGACACGAGGCGCGGGCAAAGAACATCACCAGCGTGCTGCGCGGGGCTCCGGCGCCCGGAAATGGGGTGGGAAAGCCTGCCGCCAGTGGTCAAAACCGGTTGCCGCCGGTGGTCAGTTCAATTGCCGCTGGTGGTCAGCGGGGATTGCCGCCTACGGTCACTTTAGAACTTCCGCTGACA
>NZ_QMKQ01000066.1 GCF_003287975.1 Arthrobacter sp. AQ5-05 | reverse complement strand
GCCCCGAACGGCCGGTCAAAACCGTTGCCGCCAGCGGTCAATGGCATTGCCGCCCATGGTCAGCGAGACTGCCGCCAGTGGTCACTTTCGGTTGCCGCCAGTGGGCAGTTTCAAACTGCCGTTGACAGAGCACCGCCTGGAGCAGATTCCGCATCTGTTCCGCAAGGACTTGTGCGGTGTCACCCGGGCCAGCAGGACCCCGGTTTCCGGGCAGGTATCCACGTGGTGGACGGTTGTTTTTTCGACACCCAGCAGGGCGGCCCATATGCTTGTTTTCTGCACGCCGTTTTCAGTCCCTAGATTTTTGTACCTTAGTCAGTCAAAAATCCTAGGCAGGAAGCGGCGTGTGGACGTTAAGGCTCGCGGCTCACGCCCACGGATATGTCAGTAGAGCCAATTATTGGAGCGGTATGTAAAGCGTGGGGTCACGCCATGAACCAACGGACGCGATCCATCGGTTTGATTTTCGATGACCATATTTGAAGCAGATGTCCTTTTTGCGCCACCAGCCGGAAGGATTCGGCCAAGGGTGATCTGTTCCCTGCTTGCTATTGGGCTTTGCCTTGAATTACGGCCAACTCCGGGCGGTACAGGAAAGGCACCCAATAGCGAGGTGCTGCTTTGGTGCCGCGTGGTTCAAACACGCCAACGTCTACCAAACGCTTTGCTCTCTGAAGGGCTAATTCTAGATCTACTTTCCATATCCGGCTTAGAGATTCCGGATATTGGTCTGCTTTTTCCGAATTAAGTTCTTCGAGCCATGGTTTGACGTCGTCGAATTCTGCATAGATGGTTTGTTGAAGTCGTACTTTTGAGACGGTAGGCAATGCCTCTCGGAAAGCCATCCGGGTAAAGAGCTCGCGGCGAGGCGGCTCGTCTTCTCCTCGTTCGAGCATGGCAATTTGCGAGGATTTGGTTTCCGTCAATAGATGGATCACCTCACGCGGAGCGATAGTTTTCGTTCCGTCTTGTACTCGACCGAGGATCCATTCGAATGTTGAAGGGTTGTTACCAACATCGATTTTATCTGGCACCAAAGAGTCGAAGAATTTTCGTTGCAGGACCGCCTTTGGTCGTATTTCGTCGGCGTCTTGATTAACGTATTCTAGCAACGAGGGGCTGTTAAGCATCCGACTGACGACCAAATTCAACAACGACGGCTGGGACCAAGAGATTGTCAAGTGCCGCGTTATGTGGCTCGCCTCACGGAATCCGCCATCCACGATTTTGTTCCAAATATCATTCCGGAGAAAAATCTTTAGGACAATGGACTGATGTGACTGCAAGTCCAAGTAGCACTTGAAAAGGGCTCTCAGCGCGTTTGCTTCAAGGTCATGGGATTCAGTGAAAGCCACGTCAAGCCGATCAAACGCTACCCAAACTGTCAACTTGTTTTGAGTGAGCACTTCATTCGCCGCAGACAAGAGTGAATCTATCGAAACTGCACCTTTGGCGTCTTCGTCAGCAGTGGGCTCTCGTAACGTAATCTTGCCTGTGACTCCGGTAGCCATTCCAGTGTGTGGATCTATTTTCCACCCTCCTTCAACTGACTCCGGTGAGAGGCTACGTCGCACCCAATCTAAGACCATCTTCAGCCTCACTCCCAGTGAAGCTTTCGGCGACGGTATCAACCCTTCGCTTGCGAGTACTGACTTGATTTCGGTTGCGGTGCTACCTTCAACGCCGTTTTCGTCGAGTTTCGAAGCGATCAGCGAGAGGACGTACATCTTCCACAGGCTTACAAATTCAAGTTCACTTGCCGGGGTGTCCTCGTTGAGGCTCTTGAAAGCGGGCATGCCTCGAGGGTTCTCAGCGGAAACCAAAACGATACCTTGTTGATGCAACTCGCTGGTGCGTTTTAGAAGCGTCGAGTACATGGCACTTTTGCGGCTCTACGGAATTGAACGTGGTGAGTCTCCCCTAAGTTCGGTAGTGCCGGTGGCCGCCGGCGGAGAGCAGTGAGCGGATGCGGTAATTCTCGAAGTTACGGAATCCACGGGCGATCCTCCGGGTGGTTTCGATGACACCGTTGATCGCTTCGGTTGGGCCGTTGGAGGCACCTTTCGTGGC
>NZ_QMKQ01000065.1 GCF_003287975.1 Arthrobacter sp. AQ5-05 | reverse complement strand
CATGGTGGGAGGAGCTTATTTCATGGCTCCCAAGGGCGCTACGGGTGGCTCTGAAGGAGAATATTCGCATTTTGGCGGGGTGGCTCTGAACGGCAATATTGGTGGCTCTCAAAGAGTCAAATATTCACATGTGCATTCGCCTCGGTTAGATGTCCATCGCGAAGATGAGGGTCAAGTCGCGTGAGATGGTTTCCCACCCCGCTGCCGTCTGCGCTGCAAGTGGAAAGTCATCGAAGACATGGACGAAGGCAAACTTGCAGCCGTCTCCCTCACCGGCGAGCTCAAAGCTTTGCAATTGGCCGGCATATGTCCAGGCCAGGTGATGCGGCGCATCAACCTCGGTCACCTCAAGCATGGCTCCTCCTGCCTCGAAGGTCTCCTCCGCTTCCGGTGTCCAGCCGACTGCTCCGGGGAACCACCGCCGAAGTTCATCGGGACCACTGACCGCCCACCACACACTCTCGACTGCGTGATCAAGGTTGAGCTCGAATCGTAGGCTTACCCGATCGTCAAGCATTTCCAGGGTCCCGTGGATCACCGGTTCTCCCTCGGTGGCATTCTCCGGAGTCTGGTTGGCCAAGGTTCTCCGCCAAGGTCGTTCACGTATTTGTGATGCTGCATTCGAAGCGCTTGATGACGCGCCTGCCTCGCGTGTTCCACACGAGGGGTAGTTTGGGCACGAACGCGAAGGAGCTTCCTATGCCGGTTGCAAGTGTTCATCGAGAGGGGCTCCCGTCACTACATCCTGCCGCACGAGATTGTGCGCAGGCAATGAATCGTCGTACATGCACAACAGCGATCTCAAGATCCGGTCCGAAAGCCTTGGAGCACTTCAGCGCACTTAGTTCTTCTCTTGGCTCAGGGACGTACCAATGGGTACGGCAACCCCTGGAATTGCATATGCCAGACCGGCTCGTCCCGCTGGTTCTGCGAGGGTTTCTCACTGCGGACCGATGCATGCGTGGCGAAGAACCGACGTTCACGGAACGAAGTGCACGGCCCTCGCAAAATGGCGAGTTGTCGAATCATTCGAGCTGGCGGAGACACTGGCCTTCCCACACCGTATCGACCATCGTGAACATCAAATATCCGGGAGCCACATTTTGCCTGATTCAGGTGTTCGTCCACACGAACGAATAGCGCACCGGGTCGGCCGATGTAACCATGAACGGGTCGTTCATACAATTGCAGGCGGATTGGTTGCCCGCTACCGGTGCCCGGAAAACAGAAGAGCCAATGGCTCGGTCCGCCGCATGGCAGGCGCCGTATGCATCCATAGTCAGGGCTTTCCCCATATCAGGCGGGGTGGATTCATGGAACGCGGTGAGACCCAGCTTCGGATTACGTCCTGTGCGCCGTCCAGGAACAGCGCTGCTCGGGCATCGTCCAATCCGATGAGCGGATCCATCCACAAGTCGCTGACCGCGATCGCTCCCTCGGGGATATTTCCGAGACTGGACGAGAAGGAAAATCAAGCGGTAGCTTCGAGTCCAAACACCAGTAGACGACGTGGGTGATCTCCACTGACGCCAGGTTGCCAGTCAAGCGCATGGTCTGCTGGCACTGAGGGGATGGGCCGGCAGGCCCTGCTGAAATACGGTCTGACATGGCAATGCCCCGGGTGATACACCCGGGGCAGACACACTTTTAGTCCTATAGGCCCTATAGGCCGAATTCGGCTCGCGTCTGTTAAACATCGGAACCCCTGAACAGTTATGTTCAAGGGTTCCGGGACGTTATGTCCGGCGGTGACCTACTCTCCCACACCCTCCCGAGTGCAGTACCATCGGCGCAGTGGGTCTTAGCTTCCGGGTTCGGTATGGGACCGGGCGTTTCCCCCACGCTATGACCGCCGTAACTCTATTACCGCGCTTTCCTTATCCAGGAAAGCTGGTGGCTTTATCGAGTCACAACAAGTGCTGTGGTTCTTCATAATCAACTATAGCGGAACGACGGGCTCCGCGCGAACGAATAGCCGCTTATTGGCCGGTGAGGGTGGTCACTGTCAGCGGAAGTTCTAAAGTGACCGTAGGCGGCAATCCCCGCTGACCACCAGCGGCAATTGAACTGACCACCGGCGGCAACCGGTTTTGACCACTGGCGGCAGGCTTTCCCACCCCATTTCCGGGC
>NZ_QMKQ01000064.1 GCF_003287975.1 Arthrobacter sp. AQ5-05 | reverse complement strand
GCCACCGCGGAAATCTGCGGCGTCTCACACAACACCGTCCGCGCGTTCATCAAAGACCGCGACGAGGGCCGGCAGCCCGGCCGGGACCGGCGCACCTCCACCAAGGCCGAACCGTTCACCGAACAGATCGAGGCCTGGGTCAAGACCTCCCAGGGCAAGATCCGCGGGGACATCGTCCACGAGCGGCTGGTCAACCTCGGATACACCGGATCGGCGCGCACCACCCGCACCGTCCTGGCCAGGCTCAAGGCCGAGTACCGGGCTGCGGGGGCCCGTCCGCACCGTCCGTGGTCGCCGGAGCCCGGGCTGTGGCTCCAGTACGATTTCGGGGACGGCCCGGTCGTCGACGGCGCCAAGACCGTGCTGTTCTGCGCCTGGCTGGCCTTCAGCCGCTTCCGCATCGTGTTCGTCATGCGCGACCGGCAGGGACCGAACGTGTTCTCGGCCCTGGACCGCGCCTTCCGCCTGCTCGGCGGGATCCCGACCTATATTCTGACCGACAACGAGAAGCTGGTGACCATCGAGCACGTCGCCGGGCTGCCGGTGCGCAATCCGCAGGCAGTGGCCTTCGCCCGGCACTACTCCACGGTGATCCACACCTGCCGGCCGGCGGACCCCGCCACCAAGGGCGGGGTGGAGAAAACCGTGGACCTGGCCAAGGCCGATATGGTCCCCACCGATGCGAACCTGCTGCCCGCCTACGACACGTTCGCGCAGGTGGAAGCGGCGTGCCAGGCGTTCATGGACAAGGTGAACAACCGGGTCCACGCGGCGACCCTGGAGATCCCGGCGCAGATGCTGGAGAACCTCGAACGGGCCACGCTGCACCCGGTGCCTGCCGAGCCGTTTGCGCTTGCGCTCGGCCACGGGCGCGTGGTGCCGCCGAACACCCCGATGGTGGTGTTCGAGAAGTCCCGTTACTCGGTCCCGCACCGCCTGATGGGCCAAAGCGTCTGGGTTCGGCGGTCCGGAAACGACGAGATCGTGATCGTGCACGTCGGGCCCGAGGGACCCCGCGAAGTCGCTCGCCACCGGGCGACCCGCCCCGGGGTTCCGGCGGTGATCGACGCGCACTTCCCGCCGCGGCCCGCTGGCTCCCTGGAGCGGGAACCGAAGGGCAAGAACGGTGCCGAGCTGGCGTTCCTGGACATCGGCGAAGGCGCGAAGCTCTGGCTGAAGGAGGCCACCGGTGCCGGGGTCGGCAAGATCCGCGAGAGGATGGCCGCGGCGGTGGAGGTCGCCAAGTTGCTGGGGGCCACCAGCGTCGACCACGGGCTGGGCGCCGCCGCGGTGCACCACCGCTTCACGCACGAGGACCTGCTCTCGATCATTGAGAGCAGCCGGGCCCCCGGCTACCTCGCCGACACCCGCACGGTCACCGACCCGAACCAGATCCTGGCCCAGGGCACCGGCGCCTGGGCCGGGTTCGGCACCACCGACGACGAAGACACCACCGACACTCAGGAGCACGACAATGCCCGCTAGCACCACCACCGCCCCGGGCATCGGGGCCGTCATCGAGTTGATGCGCACCAACCGCATGCCGCACGCCCGGGCCATCGCCGAGGACGTGCTGGCCACGGCCAAGGCCCAGCGCTGGGACCCCGCCGAGGCCGTGCGGGTCCTGCTCGAGGCCGAGGCCACCGGCAGGAACAAGTCCATGCTCGACACCCGCCGCAAGCGCGCCGGGTTCCCCTCGGGCAAGACGTTCGAGGCCTGGGATGCGACACTGTCGAGCATCCCGGCGGCGACCACCGACTACCTGCGCACCCTGGAATGGGTGCGGCGCAAGGAGAACCTGATCGCCTGCGGCCCCGCCGGCACCGGCAAGTCGATGCTGCTTGAGGCCCTGGGGCACCAGGCCATCGACGCGGGCATGAGCGTGTCCTGGCTGAGCATGGAGGACCTCGGGTCCCTGGTGCGTCGGCACCGGATCGACGACAGCGTGAGCAAGGCCATCACCAAGGTGACCAACGCGGATTTGGTCTGCGTCGATGACATCGGGCTGCTTCCGGTCTCCGACGACGCCGCCCAGGGGTTCTACCGGGTGGTGGATGCCGCCTACGAAAAACGCTCCCTGGCCATCAGTTCCAATATCCACCCCGCTGGCTTTGACCAGCTGATGCCCAAGACCATCGCCACGGCCACCGTGGACCGGCTGCTGCACCACGCCCATGTCTGCCAGACCAGCGGGGAATCGATCCGGCTGATCCAGGCGCAGTCCGGGAAGGGGACGATGCCGATGGGCTAGCGACCGGAGCAGGATTCGGGGCGCCGGCGGCCATCAGCGCGGCGCCCCGAACGGCCGGTCAAAACCGTTGCCGCCAGCGGTCAATGGCATTGCCGCCCATGGTCAGCGAGACTGCCGCCAGTGGTCACTTTCGGTTGCCGCCAGTGGGCAGTTTCAAACTGCCGTTGACA
>NZ_QMKQ01000063.1 GCF_003287975.1 Arthrobacter sp. AQ5-05 | reverse complement strand
TGAATATTTGACTCTTTGAGAGCCACCAATATTGCCGTTCAGAGCCACCCCGCCAAAATGCGAATATTCTCCTTCAGAGCCACCCGTAGCGCCCTTGGGAGCCATGAAATAAGCTCCTCCCACCATGTGACGGCCACGTGGTAGAAGGAGCAACACCAATGGTACGAAAGATCAACGCGAAGCTGATACTCCGGCTTCGCGCCGAAGGGATGTCGGGACGGAATATCGCCGCCTCGCAGAACATCTCAAGGAACAGCGTGTCCGACGTCCTCGACGCCGCATCAAACGCGGGGATCGCCTGGGCCGAGGCCCAAGACAAAACCGAGAATGCCGTTTACGAGCTGTTGTTCCCCGGCCGCGGGGAGCACCAGAGCGTGTTCGCGCAGCCCGACTGGGGCGCGATGCATAGGCAACTTGCGAAGGTCGGGGTGACGCTCAAGCTCCTGCACGGCGAATACGTCGATGAGGAAACCGTCAAGGGCCAGGCCACCATGGGCTACGACAGGTTCTGCAAGTCGTATCACCGGTACGTCCTGGAACACAGCGCCACCTCAAGGGTGGAGCACAAGGCGGGGATGAGCGTCGAGGTCGATTGGTCCGGTCCAACCATGGCCTTGCTCGATCCGGACACCGGCGCCAAGACGACGGTCTACCTGTTTGTGGCCTGCCTGCCGTTCAGCCGGTTTGCTTTTGTCGAGGCCTGCCTCGATATGAAGCAGGCCAGTTGGCTGCGCGCCCATGTTTCCCTGTTCGAGGCGTTGGGAGGCTCTGTTCCGCGGATCGTCCCGGACAACCTCAAGACCGGGGTGATCAAGCATCCTGCCGAGGGAGAGATCGTGCTCAATGATTCCTACCGGCACCTGGCCAGCCACTACGTGGCAGCGGTGTTGCCTGGCCGCGTCCGGAAGCCAAAAGACAAATCTAGCGTGGAAAATACGGTGGGCCACGTGGCGACGTGGATCATTGCCGGACTGCGCGATACCCGGTTCACCTCGCTGGCGCAGCTTCGTGCAGCGATCCGTGAACGCGTCCAGGCGTATAACGACGAACCGTTCCAGAAGCGTGCCGGGTCCCGGTTGAGCGTCTTCCTTGAAGAAGAGCAGCCGTTGCTCCGTCCCTTGCCGGCGGTGCCGTACGAAATCAGTGACTGGGTCTATGGGCGCAAGGTCGCGAAGAACAGCTACGTGACGTGGAAGCGGAATTACTACTCGGTTCCGCTGGTCAATGTCGGGGCAAGCGTTGACCTGCGCATCACGGAAACCATGCTGGAGGTCTACCGGAACCAGGAACGGCTGACCAGCCACCGGTTGCTGCCCGCCTCGGCGATCAACCAGTATCGCACCAATGATTCGGATATCCCCGCCGACAGGCAGTGGCGGCAGTGGGAACCGCAACGGGTCAGGGGCTGGGCGAGCCGCATCGGGCCCAGCACAGTGGAAGTCGTGGACCGGATCTTCGCATCGGTTCCGGTCGCCGAGCAGGGCCTGAACGCGGCACTGGCGGTGTTGAGGCTTTCGAGGAAGTTCAGCCCGGAACGGCTGGAGGCGGCGTGCCGCGTCGCCTTGCAAAGCCAGGTGCGTTCGCCGCGGTATGCGCACATCAGGCCGATCCTGGACACCGGCCAAGACCGGGCAAGCATCCGGAATGATTCCCTTCCCGAGCCCGAACCGGGCGGATACGTGCGCGGCAGCGACTACTACTCGGGCGGTGCCCGATGACCTCGATAGACATGGAAACCAAAAGGAAATTGCGGGAAATGGCGGCCGGCGCCTTGCTCGAGGCCGTGGAGTCCCAGGACGACGTCCTGAGCATGGGACTGACGTTTGAGGAGCGTCTGCGGTTGGCCGTGGACCACGCGCATTCGTCCTTCACCCATTCGAAGGTCAGCGGCCTGGTCAGGCGTGCCGGCCTGCGCTACCCCAACGCTGACCTGAGGCAGGTGGACCTGCTGGAGGAACGCGGGCTGAACCGGATGACGCTCACCGAGCTGGCCAGCTGCGCCTTCGTAGACCAATTCCACAACGTCGTGTTCCAGGGATTCACCGGGTCGGGGAAGTCGTATCTGGGTTGCGCCTTGGCGAAGCAGGCGTGTTTGAAGCTGATCCGCACGCATTACGTGCGCATGCCGGACCTGGAAGAGGAATGGCGGCAAGCCGAGGACAAGCCCCTGGGGCAGAACAAGTTCTTGAAGAAGTACGGGGCTTTCAGCTTGCTCGTCGTCGACGAATGGCTCTTGGATCCTCCGAAGGGGGCGTTCCTGAGGATGCTGTTGGAACTGATGGAACGTCGGTACGGCTCGACGGCAACGGTGTTCTGCACCCAGTACAAGCAGTCGGACTGGCATGCCAGGCTCGGGTCCGGGGTCCACGCGGACGCGATCATGGATCGGATCGTCCACAACACGACCTGGGTCGAGACCGGTAGCTACAACATGAGGGAGAAAACCTCGGGGGTTACGGGCTAAAGGACGTTGTTGAGGGCCGGTGGCTCCCTCCCGGGGAGGTGCCGGCTCTCAACGGCAATAATGGTGGCTCCGAACGGCAATATCCGGTGGCTCTCAAACCTCCGAATATTCA
>NZ_QMKQ01000062.1 GCF_003287975.1 Arthrobacter sp. AQ5-05 | reverse complement strand
GCCGCGAATGGGGTCCGGGCGGGCTGCCGCCCGTGGTCAAAAGCGTTGCCGCCGGTGGTCAGTCCGGTTGCCGCTGGTGGTCAGCGGGGATTGCCGCCTATGGTCACTTTAGAACTTCCACTGACACGGGGTCTTGGTAATAACGGGGACGGATTGAGCGCTATGCCCTGCGCGGGCGCGAGGTAGCGTGGTGATATGCCGACTGATCAATATTTGACTGAGGAACAAGCGGTGCTGTTCGGGCGGTTCGTAGGCGAGCCATCTCAGCCGGAGCTGGAGCAGTTCTTCTATCTCGACGCGGCTGACCTGGAAGGGACTGCTGAGCGCCGCGGTGACCATAACCGGCTCGGTTTCGCGCTTCAGGTTGGGACAGTGCGGTTCCTGGGTGCTTTCCTGTCGGATCCGCTGGATGTTCCGTGGTCCGTGGTGGAATATTTGGCGGCACAGCTCCGAATCGCTGATCCGTCGGTGATCAAGCGGTATCCCGAGCGCGTTGCGACTCCGAACGCTCATGCGCGGGAGATCCGCCGGCTCTATGGCTACGGGGACTTTACGGGAGCTGCGGTCGAGGATTTGAGCGAGTTCGTTTACTCGCGCGCCTGGACGCATGGCGAGGGGCCGAAGGCGTTGTTCGCCCATGCGGTGGCCTGGTTGCGTCGGAAAAGGTACTCCTTCCTGGCATGACAAGACTGCTGAAGTCGGTTCAGGCTGCTCGTGAACGTGCAGTGTCGTAGCTGTACGAGCGACTGGCTGGGGCAGCAATGACCGCGGATCCTCAGTTGCCGGGACGTTTGCTTGGATTGCTGGCCGTTGATGAGGGTCCCCGTGGGTCCAGGTTAGAAGCATTACGCGCAGGGCCTGTGAGGTTGTCCGGGCCTGCCTTGAACGAGGCCCTGGCACGGGTCGAGCAAGTCAGTGCCCTGGGGATTGGCGCGGTGGAAACTTCAGGAATGCCGGCATCGCGGTTACGGGCGCTGGCACGATATGGGGTGGAAGCAAAGGCGCAGTCGCTGCGCCGGTTGGCGGAGCCGCGCCGCACGGCCACGTTGGTTGCGACAGTGGAAGTGTTGTCAGTGGCGGCGGTCGATGATGCGTTGGACTTGTTCGATGCACTGATGGCATCGAAGGTATTGGGGCCCTCGAAGAGGGCTGCGGTCGCGGCACGGTTGGAGACACTGCCCGAGCTGGAGAAGGCCTCGGCTGTTCTTGCCCGTGTCGGCCGTGAGTTGGTCTGTCTGCTGGAAGAAGCGGGCGAGCAAGTGGATGTAGCGAGGGTATGGGCCCGGCTGGAGAAGGTCGCCGCAAGGGATCAGATCACGCAGTACGCCGACACGGTCGGTGCTCTCATCCCGGACGCCTCGGGACTGGAGGGCGCGATGCGTGTGCAGGTGGCCCGCCGATACCGGACGGTTACCCCGTTCCTGGGGTTGTTGGCTACCGTGTTGCCACTGCGGGCAACGGTTATAGGACAGCCTGTGCTTGATGCCCTGGCCGGATTGGAAGCCCTGCGTGGCCGCCGGCAGCTCCACAAGGACGACGTTACCGAGGCTTTGGTACCGGCTGCCTGGCGCGCAGCGGTGTTCGGTCGCGACGGTGTAGAGGTTGACCGGGAAGCATGGGTTCTGTGCGTGTTGGAGCAGCTACGCGTTTGCCTGCGCCGTCGGGACGTGTTTGCCACACCATCGATTCGGTGGGGCGACCCACGCGCGCCCAGCTGCTCGACGGTGAACAGTGGGAGCAGGTACGTGATCGGGCGCTGACCAGCTTGAGCCTAGAAGGGCCGGCTGCTGAACACCTGAACGATCGTGTTGAGGTACTGGATACGGCCTGGAAGAGCTTGACGGCAAGCCTCGAGGAATCGGGCCCGAACGGTTCAGTACGGGTGGAACCCTCAAGTGCGGACGGGCGCACACGTTTGAAGGTTGACCGTCTGGATGCCTTGGAGATCCCGGACTCGCTGCGTGAACTCCGTGGGCAGGTCGCCTCGACGCTGCCACGGGTGGATCTCCCCGAGCTGTTGCTGGAGGTTCATTCCTGGACCGGGTTCCTCGACGCCTACACTCACATCGGGCAGTCCAAGGCCCGCATGGATGATCTGCCGCGCTCGGTTGCGGCCCTGCTGGTCGCAGAGGCCTGCAACGTTGGCCTGACACCCGTGGTTGCTGAGGGACACCCGTCTCTGACGTGCGCTCGGCTCGGACATGTGGATGCCAACTACCTGCGCAGCGAGACCCACTCCGCCGCGAACGCGACCCTGATCAAGGCCCAGGGCGAGATCCCTGTCGCCCAGGTGTGGGGCGGTGGGCTGCTGGCCTCCGTCGATGGTCTGCGGTTCGTGGTCCCGGTACGCACGATCAACGCTGCCCCGAACCCGAAGTATTTCGGCCGAGGACGTGGGCTGACGTGGTTCAACGCGGTCAACGACCAGGTGGCCGGCATCGGCGCCACTGTCGTGCCCGGCACCGTGCGTGATTCACTCTACGTGCTGGACACGATACTGAACCTCGACGGCGGTCCCCGACCGGAAACGATCACCTCGGACACGGCTTCCTACTCCGACATGGTCTTCGGGATCTTCGCCCTTCTGGGTTATCGGCTCTCGCCACGGATCGCCAATCTGTCCGACCAACGCCTCTGGCGCGCAACGCCGCGTGGCACCACGGACTCCGATTACGGGTCGCTGAACGATGTCGCCCGCAACCGGATTAATTTAGCCAGGATCATTGCACACTGGGATGACATGACCCGCGTCGCTGCGTCTCTCGCGACAGGGACGGTGCGCGCCTACGACTTGCTACGCATGCTCTCGCGTGATGGCAGCCCGTCCCCACTGGGTGCCGCGATCACCGAATATGGGCGCATGGACAAGACCATCCACCTGCTCGCCCTCATCGACCCACTTGAGGAAACATACCGACGAACGACCCATACGCAGCAGACCGTCCAGGAATCACGCCACCGTCTGGCACGCGCGATCTTCCACGGGCGGCGCGGGCAGATCTACCAGCGCTATCGTGAAGGCCAGGAGGACCAGCTCGGTGCACTTGGCTTGGTCCTGAACGCCATCGTGCTCTGGAACACTAGCTGCACCGATGCCTGCATCAATGCATTGCGCGAGGCCGACAACCTCGTGGGTGACGCCGATATCGCCCGGCTGTCTCCGCTCGGTGATCAACACGTCAACATGCTCGGTCGCTATGCTTTCACCACCACCACACCAAACGGGCTCCGCCCCCTGCGTATCTCCCCTGATAGCGCTGACTGAACCAAAGGTAGCGGGGTCTGATACTGGTATGGACCAACGTTGCTCTGAACGTAACTGTTACCGAGCGCGTAAATTGACCATGGCGGCGTCGCCTTGAATGCCGACGAATTTGGTGGGTTTGGTCGTCATCGTGACGCGGTCGTCGGCAACGCTGCCGGGCACATGGAAATCGTCATTGGTGT
>NZ_QMKQ01000061.1 GCF_003287975.1 Arthrobacter sp. AQ5-05 | reverse complement strand
ACAGCGATTATGCCGAGGAAAACGCTAAGCCGAGGGATGCCGGGATTGGCCCGGGTTTCCGGGGATTCCTGGCATCTTTCTCGGCTTAGCGATTGGGTGGTTATCGCAAGGTATAGAGCTTTTGCAGGTTTTCGTCACTGAGCCATTCCACGGTGGTTTGGCTGAGGTCGGGTGTTGCCGCATTCATCGCTTCCCTCATCATGTCCAAGGTCGCGAAGGCGTAAAACGCCGAGGTGGTGCTCATGCTTTCGTGGCCGAGCAGTTGCATGATCAGCGGCAGTGGGATTCCTTGCTTGTAGAGGTCCATGGCCTTGGTCTTGCGGAGCATGTGGCAATACAGCTTGTCGGGGATCGTGGGGCAGGATTCACGGGCAAGGTTCCCGGCCTTCTTCAGTATGGCCGAGACGCTGTCTTCCGAGAGCTTGGTGGGCACCCCCAGGTGGAGGCTGTTGAACAGGGGACGCGTCGCCGGCAACGTGGCTGGCCGGGGATGGAATTCCTGAAGATAGACCTGCAGGTGCTGGACGGTTTTGTCGCCCAGGGGAACGACGCGGCTCTTGTTCCTTTTCCCGGTGAGGACCAGGTGGGCCGGTTTCGCCAGGATGAGGTCACCGAGGGTCAGTGCCGTGATTTCGCTGACGCGTGCCGCGGACTCGTAGAGGAGTATCAAAAGCATGCGGTTGCGCCGGGACTTCGGGGTGGAGCCGGTGAAGGCTGCAAGGATCGCGGAGGTCTCGTGCTGCTCAAGATATTCGATGGGTTTCTTGGGCTGGGGCGGGGCCTTGAGCGAGGCGGCTGCCTCATGCAAGGCCACCAGCCGAAGATCCTCCTGGGAGGCATAGCGCAGGAATGCCCTGATTGCCGTCAGGCGGAGGTTCAGCGTCTTGGGCTGGTAGTTCTTGGTTTCCCGCATCCAGATCATCCATCCCTTGAGATACCTCCTCTCAAAGTGTTCAAAGCCGATGTCCTGGCGCAGCACGGATTGCTCGTCGAGGAGGTAGTGCACGAAGCATTCCAGGGAAATCCGGTAGGCCTCGATCGTCTTCGGGGACAGGCCCCTGATCCGGGGCATGTATTCGTGCAGGTAGTTTCGCGCGAAGCCCCAGAAGCTCGGGGTTGCGGTTGTTGTGTCGCGTTTCATTCGAATCCCACCTCGGGAAGAATCCCCTGACCTTCACTGGTCAATTCTGCGTATCCGCTCATGAAATCCGGGGACGTATGGATGTAGTAAAACGTGCTCTGAATCGAGCTGTGGCCCATGTACCGGGAAAGGTAGGGCAGCATGGCGTTGACATCGGTGCCTTCGGCCATCCAGCGTTCGATGTTGGCGTAGGCAAAATGATGCCGAAACGCATACGGCGTGGGTGATTTTCCTTCACTGTGCCGGGGCAGCCCGGCTTGGTTCCAGATCCTGTGAAATGCGTCGGCGATGGCTTCCCGGCGCACCGGAGCGCCAAACGTGGAAATGAAGAAAGCCGCCCGGTCCTCACCGAAGACTTCCCGGGAAATCTTGTCGCAGTCGGCCAGCACGTCCACGATTTGGTCGGTGAGTGGCAGTAGCCGGCTGCGCTTGCCCTTGGACCAACGGATGCCGAGGGACCTCGCGTCCAGGTCCAGGTCCTCGGGCACCAATCCGCGCACCTCCCCGGTGCGCAACCCGCACGAATGCATCAGCGCGAAGAACGCTGATCCCTGCCATTTCCACGGCGACCTGATCTCCAATCGTGTTGCCGCTTCGAAGAACCTGGTGATTTCCTCGGTGGTCAGCAGGTATGGCTGCGGGCGGAGATTGCCGCATCGCCATTGATCCGACAAAACATAGGCGTCTTCATGGCCGTTGGCGAGCTCCCACCGACCGAAGTCCCTGATGCATGAGATCCACGATCGGCTGCCCTTCTCGTGGGCGGGGAGCATCGACGTGACCCACCCTTCAACGGTGGAACGGTCAAGGTTCACCAAGGCCCGTTGAGTGCAGTATTGGTCGAAATTTCTCAAGTACCAAACCCTGGTGGCCCCGTGGAAGCCCATGCTCTCCTTGAAGGCAAGGAAACGCTCCAGCTCGGGGGCAAACGCGCTGGTGAATCTGGGCCCGTTCACCGTACCGCTCCTTGTGAGAGGAGCTGTGGCAGTGGAAGGACACATGCTCTCAAGTGCTCGGTGTCAGCGGTGAGATACACATCGGTGGAATTCGGGCTCGAATGCCCAAGCACCGCCGAGATCGTCGGCAACGGGGTTCCCGCACGCAGGAGCCTGGTTGCGGCGTTATGGCGCAGCAACCTCGTCCCGGCACTCGAGCGATCCAATCCTGCGGCGATGAAGGCCCTCCGGGTCACCGCGTAAACGGACGCGTGATCCGAGAACTCGACCCGCGCTCCCAAGGACCGCAGGAACACGTGCTCGTTCCCGGAATGCGGACGCTGGGACAGGACATACGCCGCCAGCTTCTCGGCGACCACCGGCAGCAACGGAAGCGTGAGCGGATTGCCGGTCTTTTGCTGCACGATCCGCAGCGTTGACTCCCGCCAATTGACATCGCCCAACCGCAGGGCGATCAGGTCGCATGCGCGCAGACCCGTCACCAACAGCAGCAGCATGATGGCCGCATCCCGGTCAGAGACACGCCCGCTGGTGCATGCCCGGACCACGGCCCGTTCCTCTCGGTCATCCAGCGTCGTCACGATCCCGTATCGCCGCTTGGCGTTGGCCAGACCCAAGGCCCCTTGAAGGTCGGGGCGGTCCACGAATTTCAGGAAGGCCCGCAGGTTGATGACCGCCACCCATACCGAGGATTCGGCCCAGTGTCCCCGCAATGATTCAAGGAATCCCAGCACACTGGCAGCCCCGGCACCCCGAAGCGAGCAGATCCCTTGGGATTCCAGATACAGGAGGTATCCGCGAGCCTCACGGTCATAGGCATTCCGGGTGTTCAAGGCCAGATTGCGGCTCCCCATCTCAACTGACCAGTCGGCCAGCACCCGGATGAACTCCTCGGCATGCGGGGTGGATTTGCCACCGCGTCGCATCATGGAAAGATCCACCGAACCGGTCAGAACACAGGAATCCAACAACCTCACCAATCGGCCGTACGACTTTCGCCGCTGATTGCTAAATCGACCGGTCCTCGGACTCGTGGTCATCGAGGCAAATTCCGCACCCAACTCCACTGAATAATGCCCATCTTGGTTCCGGGCGAGCTTTTCCAACCGCTTGATCCAGTAGCGGTATTCCCGCATCGTCGACTCCGCGTATCCCGCCGCGGCCAAGGCCGAGATGACCCGCCCGCCAATCTCCGCAACTGTCGCATCCATGATGCCTTCCCTTCGTTGGACCTATGGATACGACGAGGGTAACGCCAAAAATGGGGCAAAACACTAAGACGAGAAAGATGCCAGGAATCCCCGGAAACCCGGGCCAATCCCGGCATCCCTCGGCTTAGCGTTTTCCTCGGCATAATCCGTGTTAAGCCGAATTCGGCTTAACAGCGACAACGGC
>NZ_QMKQ01000060.1 GCF_003287975.1 Arthrobacter sp. AQ5-05 | reverse complement strand
GCCCGGAAATGGGGTGGGAAAGCCTGCCGCCAGTGGTCAAAACCGGTTGCCGCCGGTGGTCAGTTCAATTGCCGCTGGTGGTCAGCGGGGATTGCCGCCTACGGTCACTTTAGAACTTCCGCTGACACCACGCCAGAACCGTGAGGGGAACGCCGACTTCGACGTGTTGGCGCAGTATTTCCCAGCCTGTCGTGGCCTTGTTGGTGCGATTGACAGCGGGTCCTTCCTTCAAGGCCTTGCCGTCGTCACCCATGGCTACGTCGAGGATTTCGTTGCGGTCAGCTTCTGGCACAACAGACCTGCCGATCCGTAACTGAAACGATCCACTGGGCCATCGGGAGAATCAGGGGCTCTTGATTGAGCTGATGTCTTGGCCCGAGGTGGCGGTAGAGCGTCGTGCGGTTGCACCCGACCAGGTGCGACACATCCTTGGCGGTGCGTCTCTTCGCGCGGGCTTCCTTGGCGGTTGCGAGCTTGTCGGCGATCACCCTCGGATTGGAGAGCGGCAGGCCGAAACGGGTGCCCAAATATGCTCCGAAGAATTCCCGAAGACTCTTCCGTCAGAATCATGAACATGGTGATGATCGCCTTATTGCATGAGTATGCGGCGCTTTGGGGGCCACCCGTTATTGTGCGTGGAAGCCAGCGGTATTGCCGTTCGGGGCCAGCAACTGCCCGGATGTGAGCCACCCGCCCCAACGAATCCTGTCGTGCTCAACGGTGCCGATCTTCTCTCGCGTGTTCCAGCTTCCAACATCGGTCCAGCCGGTGTTGAGGATGATCCGATCCGTGACCGCGTCGTCGTGGACGAAGTGCCGGACCGCGGGCGCCGGCTCGCCGCGAGGCACTGCTCGCGGAACACGGCCCCGCCGCAGCCGCATGACATGTGCCCAAGCTACGTGCGGAGACATTTTCCGGTGGTGGGTCCCGGCAACGGCCGCCCCACTCCGGCAGGACTGAACCGGCCATGCTCGTCCAGAGCCTTGCAACGCCCATCGGGTTGCCCTGGTCAATCGGTCCACCTGTGGCTCGGTCGGCTCACGGCACGGGAACGGCCACCTGTCAACGGCGAAGCCGCTTTCATGGAGAGCCTTCGCGTTTTCCCGGGATGGTCCCCACTGGCAATATTGCAGGCCTCCACAGACGCAAATATTCTCTAATGGCATCCATGCGCCATCTCTCTTCGGCCCCTATGCGTCTTGGGCGTACCCCAACCCGACGAGAATTTGACATTGTGTGATTCAAGAACCACACGATCCGCCGAATGTGACAGTAGAGGTGCAACACGATTTGGAGTAGACCCACTGAATCCTTCACATTGGATTTTCGAGCAAAGAACTGATCGGCCTCGAGATCGCCAATCTGTAGTCGGAGGACTGGCGTGACTCGCCGGGTCGTCCTTTATGCGAGCACCGCCGAGCTGAGGA
Source organism: Arthrobacter sp. AQ5-05 (assembly GCF_003287975.1). Taxonomy (GTDB): domain Bacteria; phylum Actinomycetota; class Actinomycetes; order Actinomycetales; family Micrococcaceae; genus Paeniglutamicibacter. Next base: position 2,406 of record NZ_QMKQ01000060.1, on the reverse strand, counting down.
CCTTGCCACGGGATTCACGAATCCCGAAGATACAGGCAACGCTGACGGCAAAGAGCAACGTTGCGTAGATCGCGAATGTCCAACCGCCAAACGAACCGGTGGGCCATGCGTTCAGGTAGGGAGCGGTGCCGCCGAAACGGGCCACGCACACCGAATACGGAACAGCCACGCCCATGGTGCAAATTCCGGTGGGGAAGAGTTCGGCATAGGTCGCCGGCATGATGGAAAGCATGGCACCCATGAGCACCAGCAGGACGCTCATGGAAACCACCAACTGCCAAACCTCACCCCGGAAGAGCCACGACATGGGCAACTGCATGAGGGCGGAGCCGCCCAAGCCGAGCATCAAGAGAGGTTTGCGGCCAATTTTGTCTGACAGCTTTCCCCAAAACGGGAGGGATACCATGAAGGCCAGGTTGCCGATGACACCTGCCCAGAGCGCGGGACCGGCATCGATCCGGGGTAAGTCACGGCCATCGTAGGGGTCGCCACGGCCCGCGTGTAGTATCCCACGGTGATTTCGAGGGCCAGGCCGATGACCTGTGCGGCCTGCTTTCGGTGGGCTATGATCTGGATCCAAACCGACTCGATCTTCGTCCTTGGTTTCGCCGCGACCTTTTGAAGTCATCGGTTTCCTTCAGCGAGGCACGCATGATCAGCGTGTGCAGGCCGAGGACTCCTCGGAGGATGAACGGTACTCGCCATCCCCAGGCCACCATTTGGTCATGGGTGAACAGCAACGTCATGACCGCGCCCATCAGGGTTCCTGCGACTACGCCAATGGTTCCCGAGACATAGGTCAGGCTCGACCACAGGCCACGCTTGTCGATTGGAGCCATTTGTAGAGCGTCGAACAGTTTGGTGATGCGTTGGTCATGGTGGGTGACGATGACGCCACCTCGGTTCGGGGTTCATCGGCGGCACCAGCATGACCATGACACCGGGTCTCCCGACCGCCGGGCCATGATCGCCGCAGCCGTATCGTCGGCGTGAGTCCGTCCGTCCGGCGGCGAGACGGCCCTTCCAATCCGAGCAACAAATGATCCACACGAAGAGGCCACCCCTGCCACCGATGGGCATGATGGGCAAGAGTCATTGACTTGGGACCTTACCAAGTGAAAAGGAGCGGTCGCAATGATGACCGTGGGCAGCCCCGGGCGGACCGAGACCGCATTGCCGGCAGGCGATATTTCGTGTCCGGACTGTTCGGATCGGCTGCGCCCCCACGGGTTCGCCCGCACCCGAACAGTGCGGGGCCTGGGCGATGATCAGCTGACACTGCGGCCGCGGCGCGATCGCTGCGCCGGCTGTGGGCTTACCCAGGTGCTGCCGGCCGTGCCGCCCGCACGCCGGGCCGACGCCCTTTGAGGTCATCGGTACCGCACTGGCGGCAAAGGTCGCCGGAAGCGGGCACCGCGCGATTCCCGCCCGGCTGGGCCGCCCCGTTTCGACGGGTGCCGGAAACACACGCACACTGGCTGTACGGTCAGGCCGTGCAGCACGCGTTCCGCCTCGACCCCAAGATCCTGGTCCGTCCCAAGCGGTGGCCGAGCCTGCTGGGCCGGAGCTTGAGAGTCTTGGCCGGTGCCGCATTGGCCCTCCGCCACCGGGTGGACCCGAGCTGCCGTCCTGGACCCTCACCGGGCACTTCACCCGGGGCCGCCTGCTGGGCCCGCCGCCGCGCACCTGAAGATCCGAGGCGACCGTGCGTTGCCGTGCCCCGGAACCGGCGTCACGATGACGACGACATCGATGGCCCTTTCCACGTGCCCGGCAGCGTCTCCGCCCACCACGTCACGATGGGGACCAAACCCGCCAAATCCATCGTCATTCAAGGTGCCGCCGTCATCGTCAAACAACGCGCTCGATAACACGTGGCGCGGAACACCTATTGTTGTTTTCGCCAATCAGCCTGGTGGTGCGCCGCATCAGACGCGCTTCCCCTTTGTTTGCAAGGGTTCCAGGAAGATTGGATGCAGGTAACCACCGATTTGCGGTGGTGCGGAATGGTGTGTATAGTTTTCTAAGTCGCCGCGAGGGACACAGCGGGAAAGTTGCTGGAGGAATCGCCGGGCGACCGAAATATCTACCAAAACCCCCACCCAGTTTTTTCTAGGTTGCCTTGTGCGCCGGAAATGATGGCGGGAATCGCATGTTAGACCAGGTCGGGCCGGAAACGGTGGATTTGCGTCGGGACACGCGGTGGGGTAAGGTAGACAAGTTGCTCCAGAGCGAAGCGCCGGCAGGAAACGTCAGTCCGGGTCGTGGAAGTTGGAAGCGTCTGTTGTTTGAGAACTCAATAGTGTGCCAAATTTGTTGATACCAATTTATTTATTTTATTGGTGAATGGTTTCAGGGTCCGCACCCCCGTGTGGATTCCTGGGGCAATTTGCCGGGATTTTTTTA
>NZ_QMKQ01000059.1 GCF_003287975.1 Arthrobacter sp. AQ5-05 | reverse complement strand
AATCCCAAAAAGCCGGTCTCAGTTCGGATTGGGGTCTGCAACTCGACCCCATGAAGTCGGAGTCGCTAGTAATCGCAGATCAGCAACGCTGCGGTGAATACGTTCCCGGGCCTTGTACACACCGCCCGTCAAGTCACGAAAGTTGGTAACACCCGAAGCCGGTGGCCTAACCCCTTGTGGGAGGGAGCCGTCGAAGGTGGGACCGGCGATTGGGACTAAGTCGTAACAAGGTAGCCGTACCGGAAGGTGCGGCTGGATCACCTCCTTTCTAAGGAGCAACTAGCACCAGGCAGGATTCCACAGTGTTTCCGTGCGGGTGTTCAGTGCTGCTCGCATCCACCACTTGTGTTGGTGGGCGAGTGCTCAAGGGTGGAATATCAACAAATCATGGCCGTCCATCGCTGGTGGATGGTCTTCTAGTACGCTTGGCGGGATTCGTTCCGGCAGGTTGGAACGGGGACCATTGATTGGTGCGGGTGGTCTTTGGCACACTGTTGGGTCCTGAAACAACAGGCCCCGGTCCCTTGCGGGATCGGGTTTTGTTTTTTCAGTGTTCCCGCGCATGGCCTAAGCCGACACGATCCCCTTTGTTGCGGGTGTGTGGGTGGTGGGTGTGACGGGGTTGTTGTTTGGGAACTGCATAGTGGACGCGAGCATCTTGTGAAACGGGATCGATGATTCCGGTGGCCTTTTGGGCTGCCGGGTGGTTGTTCTTGTTTTGCATAAGCAATTTCTTATGAATTATTGAACCTGGTATGCATGCCTTCGGGTGTGTGTTTCTTGGTTCTTTCGATTGTATGTATGAAGCTCATGTAAATTTTTGACCCTTGTTTGTGGTCAAGTTTTTAAGGGCGCACGGTGGATGCCTTGGCATTGGGAGCCGAAGAAGGACGTGGGAATCTGCGATAAGCCTGGTGGAGTCGATAACCGGACGTTGAGACCAGGATTTCCGAATGGGGAAACCCCGTACGGTGTCATGCCGTATGACCCGCAGCTGAACACATAGGCTGCGTGGAGGGAACGCGGGGAAGTGAAACATCTCAGTACCCGCAGGAAGAGAAAACAAAAGTGATTCCGTTAGTAGTGGCGAGCGAACGCGGATGGGGCTAAACCGAGCCATGTGTGATAGCCGGCGGGCGTTGCATGGTCGGGGTTGTGGGACTTTCCATACCAGTTCTGCCGGACTGGTGAAGTGAGGTGCGGGCGCATAGGCGAATCGGTTTGAATGCCGGACCATAGAGGGTGAGAGTCCCGTAGTGCGAATGTGTTCCGCCGCTTTGTGAGAGTATCCCAAGTAGGACGGGGCCCGAGAAATCCCGTTTGAATCCGCCAGGACCACCTGGTAAGCCTAAATACTACCCAATGACCGATAGCGGACAAGTACCGTGAGGGAATGGTGAAAAGTACCCCGGGAGGGGAGTGAAATAGTACCTGAAACCGTGCGCTTACAATCCGTTGGAGCCTCCTTGTTGGGGTGACAGCGTGCCTTTTGAAGAATGAGCCTGCGAGTTAGTGTTACGTCGCGAGGTTAACCCGTGTGGGGAAGCCGTAGCGAAAGCGAGTCTGAATAGGGCGAGTTAGTGGCGTGATCTAGACCCGAAGCGAAGTGATCTACCCATGGCCAGGTTGAAGCGCGTGTAAGAGCGCGTGGAGGACCGAACCCACTTCAGTTGAAAATGGAGGGGATGAGCTGTGGGTAGGGGTGAAAGGCCAATCAAACTTCGTGATAGCTGGTTCTCCCCGAAATGCATTTAGGTGCAGCGTTGCGTGTTTCTTATCGGAGGTAGAGCTACTGGATGGCTAATGGGCCCTACAAGGTTACTGACGTCAGCCAAACTCCGAATGCCGATAAGTGAGAGCGCAGCAGTGAGACTGTGGGGGATAAGCTTCATAGTCGAGAGGGAAACAGCCCAGAACGCCAACTAAGGCCCCTAAGCGTGTGCTAAGTGGAAAAGGATGTGGAGTTGCGAAGACAACCAGGAGGTTGGCTTAGAAGCAGCCACCCTTGAAAGAGTGCGTAATAGCTCACTGGTCAAGTGATTCCGCGCCGACAATGTAGCGGGGCTCAAGCACACCGCCGAAGTTGCGTCATTCACATATTTGGCAGGCCTTCGTGGTCCAGCCGTGTGGATGGGTAGGGGAGCGTCGTGTGGGCAGTGAAGTCGCGGTGTAAACCAGCGGTGGAGCCCACACGAGTGAGAATGCAGGCATGAGTAGCGAATGACGGGTGAGAAACCCGTCCGCCGAATGATCAAGGGTTCCAGGGTCAAGCTAATCTGCCCTGGGTAAGTCGGGACCTAAGGCGAGGCCGACAGGCGTAGTCGATGGACAACGGGTTGATATTCCCGTACCGGCAAAAAACCGCCCATATTGACCTGGTGATGCTAACCACCCCAAGTGCCCATCATCCTTCCTTCGGGAAGGGTACCGGGTGTGCGGCGTGGGACCCGAACCAGGGAGGTAAGCGTATTAACAGGTGTGACGCAGGAAGGTAGCCGAGCCAGGCAATGGAATTGACCTGGTCCAAGGATGTAGGGCGAGTCATAGGCAAATCCGTGACTCATATAAGCCTGAGACCCGATAGGCGCCCCCCTTGGGGGGTGATTCGGTGATCCTATGCTGCCAAGAAAAGCATCGACGCGAGGTTTTAGCCGCCCGTACCCCAAACCGACACAGGTGATCAGGTAGAGAATACTAAGGCGATCGAGAGAATCATGGTTAAGGAACTCGGCAAAATGCCCCCGTAACTTCGGGAGAAGGGGGGCCTGCCCCGTGATGGAACCATGCGTTCCGGAGCGGGTGTGGGCCGCAGAGACCAGGGGGAAGCGACTGTTTACTAAAAACACAGGTCCGTGCGAAGTCGCAAGACGATGTATACGGACTGACTCCTGCCCGGTGCTGGAAGGTTAAGAGGACCGGTTAGCCCCTTGTGGGCGAAGCTGAGAATTTAAGCCCCAGTAAACGGCGGTGGTAACTATAACCATCCTAAGGTAGCGAAATTCCTTGTCGGGTAAGTTCCGACCTGCACGAATGGAGTAACGACTTCCCCGCTGTCTCAACCATGAACTCGGCGAAATTGCACTACGAGTAAAGATGCTCGTTACGCGCAGCAGGACGGAAAGACCCCGAGACCTTTACTATAGTTTGGTATTGGTGTTCGGTGCAGCTTGTGTAGGATAGGTGGGAGACTGTGAAGCCCGGACGCTAGTTCGGGTGGAGTCATCGTTGAAATACCACTCTGGCTGTACCGGTCACCTAACTTCGGCCCATGATCTGGGTCAGGGACAGTGCCTGATGGGTAGTTTAACTGGGGCGGTTGCCTCCTAAAGAGTAACGGAGGCGCCCAAAGGTTCCCTCAGCCTGGTTGGCAATCAGGTGTCGAGTGTAAGTGCACAAGGGAGCTTGACTGTGAGAGCGACAGCTCGAGCAGGGACGAAAGTCGGGACTAGTGATCCGGCGGCACGTTGTGGAACGGCCGTCGCTCAACGGATAAAAGGTACCTCGGGGATAACAGGCTGATCTTGCCCAAGAGTCCATATCGACGGCATGGTTTGGCACCTCGATGTCGGCTCGTCGCATCCTGGGGCTGGAGTAGGTCCCAAGGGTTGGGCTGTTCGCCCATTAAAGCGGTACGCGAGCTGGGTTTAGAACGTCGTGAGACAGTTCGGTCCCTATCCGCTGCGCGCGCAGGAAATTTGAGAAGAGCTGTCCTTAGTACGAGAGGACCGGGACGGACGAACCTCTGGTGTGTCAGTTGTACTGCCAAGTGCACCGCTGATTAGCTACGTTCGGAAGGGATAACCGCTGAAAGCATCTAAGCGGGAAGCCCACTTCGAGATGAGATTTCCACGCCACCTTGTGTGGCGAGAGGCCCCCAGCCAGACCACTGGGTTGATAGGCGGGATGTGGAAGCGAGGACCAAAGACTCGTGAAGCTGACCCGTACTAATAGGCCGACAACTTCAACCACAAACACCACACCACCCCTTTGTCGGGTGGTTGGCAAGATACGCTGCGTCCACTATGCGGTCCCGAAACAACAACCCTTGTTTTCGCGGAACCACAACAACAACAACCACTATTGTGGTCGTAACCATAGATTCACCATGCCCGGGCAGCGATGCGCGGTGCTGGTACTAGAGTTACGGCGGTCATAGCGTGGGGGAAACGCCCGGTCCCATACCGAACCCGGAAGCTAAGACCCACCGCGCCGATGGTACTGCACTCGGGAGGGTGTGGGAGAGTAGGTCACCGCCGGACAATCCGTCCCGGAACCCCTGAACATCATTGTTCAGGGGTTCCGATGTTTAA
>NZ_QMKQ01000058.1 GCF_003287975.1 Arthrobacter sp. AQ5-05 | reverse complement strand
TGTCCTGTCTCAGTATTGTTGGCAAAAATCTCAATATACTTGGCAAGATACGGATTTCATGGTTTGTCTCAGTTAAGATGGCAACATGGGTGCTTTGAGATCGCTGCCGATGAACGGGACCGATTCCGTACGTTTGCTGGGCCGGTTTGAATCGGGGATGCTGAACGAAACGCTACGGAGTGATGTCGCATCGAAGCCATTCGAGTTGGCGTTGCCGGTGCGTGCGTTCTTCGCCTGGCCGGGCAAACGAAACTACGAAGGCTCGTGGTGGTCCAGCACGGTGCGCGCCCATGTGGGTTTCGAGAGCTTGCTGGAGCGCGAGTTCCTGTTGTCCGCAGACCACGATAAAGATGTCGTCGGCATCGCTTCCCAGCCATTCGCCTTGTTATGGCCAAAGGACACGAAGGGCGCACGCGGGCACGTCCCCGACTACTTCCTCCGGCTTTCCGATGGCAGCGCACGGGTTGTGGACGTCCGGCACCCGAAACGCTTGGCCGCAGCTGAGCGTCAATTTGATCTGACCCGTGAGGTTTGTGGCCAGGTCGGCTGGGAATACGAGGTTTTCACGGGCCTTGCCGAGCCCCTTGCCTCGAATCTGCGCTGGCTCTCGGGCTACCGCCAGGATCGCTTCGCTCCTCCGCCAGCAGCGGTACCGGTCATTGTGGAGGCATTCTCCCCTGCAACCTCGCTCGCGTCCGGAGTACGCCATGCAGCCCGAACGCTGAAGCTGGATTCCTCGATGGTTCAGGCATACGTGATGCACGGCCTGTTCACCGGGGTGCTCACCATGGATCTTGAACAGCCCCTGACCCTGGAGTCGGAGCTGAGCCCAGGGACAAGGCAACCGCAAGCGACGGCGCTGGAGGTGGCGTCGTGAAATCGGTGCGTCTGTATGACTTCATCCAGTTCGACGGCGCGTCATGGCAAGTCGCTGCGCGTGACGGCGCTGAGCTGGCACTGAAGAATCTGGCCACAGGAAGGATCCGACGCATCCCGGTGGCTGCTCTCCTCACAGATGAGTCCTACCTTCCCGAAGTTCCCGAACGGCTACCCTCGCTGGAGGGCACAGCCGTGCTCGACACCCTCGATCCCGACGCCCGGTCGCAGGCAGAATTCCTCCACCGCCATGTTTACGAAGTCCTCAATGGAGCCTTGCCGGAAGGCCTAGAAACCGACAAACCCAAGCCCGAATACGACCTGGCCAACTCCTTGGGCACCCGGGTGGAAGCCAAACTCGCCGAATTGGAAGGCCTCGGCGTCCAGATGGGCGCCAGGACCCTACATCGTCATCTCGCGGCCTACCGCAAGGACGGAATCGCCGGCCTCACAGACCTCCGCAACACCCGCACCTCCAGCGTCTCCGGTCGCACCGATGCCCGGATCGTAGCCCTCATGGAAGCCGAAATAGCCGGACAGACCGATCTGTCCACCGGCACACGGTCCCGCGTTGAGGCCCGTGTTCGCGCGGCAGCCGCACGTGAGGGACTAAAAGTTCCATCCCGGGCGACGCTCTATCGGATCATGGCCCAACTCCAGGGCGCCCGCCATCCGTTCGGCAATGCCACGACGCGTAGGACCCAGGCCAACCGGCCCGACCGCGCATGGGGTGGCCAGGCGCCATCGCGTCCCGGGGAACTGGTGGAGATCGATTCCACGCCCCTGGACTTGATGGTCATCTGCCCGGACGGCAGCACCGGAAGGGCCGACCTCACCGTTGCGCTGGACATCGCCACCAGGACCCCGCTGGCGGCGATCCTGCGCACCGTGTCCACCAAAGCCGTCGACGCCGCGGTGCTGCTGGCCCGGGCCATGACCCCGCTGCCGATGCAGCCGGGCTGGGACGCCTCGCTCGCCTATTCGCGCTCGGTGCTCCCGCAGGGCATGCTGCCCGGGAATGAAGAAATGCGCTCAAGCATCGCCGCGAAACCCGTCATCGTGCCCGAGTCCATCAGCATGGACCGGGGCAAGGTTTTCGTCGGTTCCACCTTCACCGCCGCATGCGAGCGGCTGCAGATCAGCCTGACCAAGGCCGCCCCGCGCACTCCGACGGACAAACCCCATATCGAGCGGTTTTTCGCCGGAGTCAACTCCGGCTTCACCCAGTATCTGGCCGGTTACACCGGGCCAAACGTTGTTCGCCGTGGCAAGGATCCCGCGGCAGAGGCCGCCTTCACGCTCGTTGAGGTCCAGAACCTCCTGGACTGGTGGCTGGTGGCCATCTGGCAGAACCGACCCCACTCCGGACTACGGCATCCGGCCATGCCCAAGAAGGACCTGACCCCGAACGAGGCCTTCGCCGCGCTGGCCGGCGTCGCACCCCAGATCCCCGTCACCCTGGACAGGGACGACTACATCGCCCTGCTCCCCCTGGCCTGGCGCACGATCCAGCCCTACGGAATCAACTTCGAGTCCCTGCACTACGACGCCGCGGCCCTCCACGAATACCGTGGCACCCCTTCGGGGCTGCCCTCCCCCGCCAATGGCCGCTGGGAGATCCGTTATGACCCCTACCGGATCCAATCGATCTACGTCCGCGACCACCACAAGGGCCAGTGGATCGAGGCCGAATGGTCCCTGGCCCGGCACCTGGTGGGACCGTTTTCCCTCGACGTGCTCACGGCCGCGAAGAAGGCCATCGGGAAGCGCACCGAAACCGTTCCCGGAAGGGACCTGCTGGCCGAGATCAACCGCATCATGACCGCCCCCGCAGGGCGGGCCGAGGCCCAAGCCGCCAGACGTGCCAGCACCACGGGATCAGCGGTCCCCGACAAGAAAAAGCGCCGCCACGATGACGTTGCCCAGGAACCACGACCACCCCAGGAAGCCCCGCCACTTTCACTTCTTCCCGGCAAGGACACGGCGAAAGGCTCCCCGCCGCGCCGCCGGGCACGGCGCATCGACCTGTTGGAGGACTGAGCCATCGCGACACCCGACTCCCTCGCCGCGTGGCGTCACTTCGTCCATCATGCCCCCACCGAGCCGGAGCGCCTTACCGGCAGGCAGATCCAGGCCCTCTCCCCGGAAGCAAAAGACGCTTACGATCGGGAACGGTTCGCCTGGCTTGCCGCCGACACCGTGTTGGAAACCATCGACACCGAATCACTGACCCGCCACACCCGGATCGCCCTGGCCCGAAATGCCGCCACCACGGCCACGGCACGGCGCGGAATCGCCGTCTCCGGCGCCGCCGGCATGGGCAAGTCCACCGCACTGCTGTTGATCGGCAAACGCCACGAAAAGGCCGAACGCAGGCGCCTGAACCGGATCGCCGACACTGCCTTTGCCCCGGTCGTCTATGCCGTTATCCCGCCGGCGACCACACCAAAGATGCTCATGCAGGCCTTCGCGCATTGGCTCGGATTGCCAGTGCCCCCGAAGGCCACAGCCCAGACTCTCACCGAGCAGATCGTCACCGTGCTGCGCACTCTGGGCACCTCACTGGTGATCGTCGATGAAGTCCACAACCTGCGGACCAACAGACAGGCGGGAGCCGAGGCGGCCAGCGCCCTCAAGCAATTCGCAGACCGCCTGGATGCAACGTTTCTCCATGCAGGCATCGACTTGCCCGCCACCGATCTGTTCGCCGGGAACATGGGCCGGCAGATCAAAGCCAGGATGATCGTGCACCAGATGCGCCCCTACGGAATCGGCTCAAAAGCAGACCGCGAGGCCTGGACCGATCTCGTGCTCGGCGTCGAAGATCTCCTGCCCCTCGCGGCCCACCCAGCGGAGTCACTGGCCGAGGAATCCACCTACCTTTGGGACCGCACCGGCGGCAGCATCGGGGCATTGCGCGCGCTGCTCTCCGACGCCGCCATCGGAGCCATCATCGACGGAACCGAGAAAATCGACAGGCGCTGCCTCGAATCCACTGCCACCGACTACGCAGCGGAAGAACACCACCGGAACCAAGCCACGCGGCAAGCCCAGCCCCGTAAGCGCGGGCTGAAACGGGCACAATGACGATCCAGCCGTTGCCGGTCCCCACCAAGATCTATGGAGGCGAGGGGTTGATCAGCTACGCAACCCGTCACGCCACACGCAACGGTACTTCCGTTGAAGAAATCGAACGAGCACTCACCCACAGCGGAGCCATCCTGATGCCCCGCCGCCGGCAGTCCCCGGAACGAGAACAGGCATGGCGAGAACTCGGCGCACTGCACCACAGCGCCTTCAGCACCCCGCAAGAGTTCCACGGCGTCGAAGTCACCGACCGTCCTCTCTGCCGGCGCTGCACCAACGGAACGCGTGGAACCGGGCGGCTCCCCCGCATGGGGTGGGTTTGCATCCGTCACCGTCGATGGTTCGGCACCCCGCAGCACAATATTCATGCCCTGCCGGAACTGGCCGCAGCAGAACGCCACTACCGCCGCGTCCTCGTCCCGCGTGGCGCCCTCGTCGGCTCGCCAATAATGGATATGGCCCGCGAATGCGCGATCGTCGGTATTGGACAAGGCGTCCGGAGTCATCGAGCCCGCCGGGCAGGAATATCCGATCCGGATCTGCTTGCCTACCCGGAAACCGTCAAAGTTGCCCGGCTGATCACCAGCCCCGCCTTTAATACACGAATGCTCCAGCCCGGGCTCGATCCAAGCCGCCGCCACGAGGAGGCTCTCCGCGTCATGGCCAGCCTCTTTTCGGAGGATGAAGACAACGAATCCTGGCGCGCAGCCCACAGGATCGCCGCCATATTCAACAGCATCGCCCGAGAAATCGGAAAGCGTGCTTCCACCGAACTACCGCAAAGCACGGAAACTTCGGATACAAGGTTGGCCACAGCATGGACAACCAGGGGGAAATGACATCGGCAAGAAACGCACCGCGTTAGGGAACTGCGTCGCCCAACCCAAATACGGAATTGCCAACTTCATTGAGACGAAAATGACCAGATCTGTCTCACTAAACATGGCAAAACCCCACGTCAGCGTTGCCAACAATACTGAGACCGGACA
>NZ_QMKQ01000057.1 GCF_003287975.1 Arthrobacter sp. AQ5-05 | reverse complement strand
ACATCGCCAAGGCCGTGAACGCGCAGGCGATCACGCTGGCCGACGCCCCGCGCGGCTACGCCGAGTTCGACGCCGGCGCGGCCACCAAGTACGTCCTGGACCCCAACGGCTACCTGTCCAAGTAGCCCCGGATCCCCGTACAGACAGGATTGCGCGGTCGTTGCACCGCCCAGCTCTTTTGGGAGTTTCAACGACCGCGCGAATCACAGGCAGGGCCCAATCGATTTTCCGGGCTGCATTGGACGCCTCTGGCGGCACCGCTTCCCATTTACTTGGTCGGGCACGTCAGCGGTCGGTATAGCCAAGCGATGCGCTGACCTGGAGCCCGGCCCCCTTGAGACCCTCGATCAGGCCAGGCTCCTTTTCCGGGTCGAATCGGAAGGCCGGGCCGGAGATGCTGATGGCCCCCACGACCGCCCCGAGGTGGTTGCGCACCGGCACCGCGACAGAGTTGACGCCCATCTCGAATTCCTCGCGGGCCTGGGCGTAGCCGTTCTTCACGACCTGCAGCAAGTCTTTTTCCAAGGCGGGGCGCGTTCGGATGGTTTTGGCCGTGCGCTGGGGAAGCCTGGTGATCTTCAGTATCCGTCCGCGCTCGTCGGCACCCAGGGCCGCCAGCAGCACCTTGCCGCTCGAGGTCGCATGCAGCGGGGTGAGGCTGCCGAGCCAGTCGTGGGTCGCCAGGGTAGAGGGGCCCATGGCCTGGTCGACATTGACCGCGTATTCCTCGCGCAGTACCGCGAGGTTGACGGTTTCCTTGTACTCCTCGGCCAGCGCCTCGATGACCGGGCGGGCCTCGCCCACCAGCGAGAGCCGTCCGGGAATGGAACTGGCAAGCTTCAGGATGCCGAACCCCAGCTCATATTTCCCGCGGTTGGTGTTCTGCTGCACCATGCCGCGGGCCAGCAGCGAGCTCAGCAGGCGGGAAGCGGTGGACTTGTGGATATCGAGCTCCTCGGCAACCTCGCCCACCCCGGAGCTTCCATCCCGACCCAGGATCTCCAGGATCGCCAGCGCCCGGTCCACCGACTGGACGCCTCCGGGAACGGCATCGTCGTCGTCCGTTTCGGTTCCTTGCGGTTCGTCGACTGCCAATGGCTTTCCATCCTTCGTACCGATTCGTCTCTATGGGCGTTTCACTCCAGCCTAGCGCCGGCCGGGCCGGCCGGCCGCGATTCCGGGGCCGGACGGCTAGGCGATCCGCGTTCCCCCGGCGAGCTTGCCCGCCGGGGTCCTGAGCCGGTTTCGTCCGGCGGCCACGATGCCTCCTGCAATCAGGACCTGGATGCCAAGGCCCAGCGGCCACAACGGCGCGGGGATCGGGGGCAACACGGTGTTCTTGACCCCGTTCAGGCACGGAATCTGGAATTCCGGACCCGCCTGCGAGTAGCGCACGCCCTCGCTGATGGCCCCCATCGGACCGGCAGCGCTGAACATCGGGGAATCCACCGGGGCCGGGGACCGCGGTGCGGCATCGGCCACCACCACAAACGGGTTGGCCGCCAGCAGCCAGGTGATGCGTTCGGTGGCAAAGGTTTCCTGCACGTACGTCCGGGTTTCACAGGTGTAGTTGTTCTCGTCCCAATCCCCCATGAACTCGCCGTTCATGTACGTCTCGGGCCAGAGCTGGTTGGCGACATTGACCTCGGTCTTCACCAGCTGCATGCTCAGTCCATAGGCAATCAAGGTCCCGAGCCCGAGCATCGCCACCAGCAGGTAGGTGACCATGACGGCAAAGAGCGTGCGGTTGGCCAGCGCGGAAACCCCGACCCCGAGCGCGCAGACGATCCCCAGTTCAACCGCCAGCATGCCCAGCAGCACCGGAGCCGCCGGCAGGTACACGTCTCCGTAGGTCATCGCCCAGCCGATCAACGGGATCGTGACCACCAGGAACCCCAGCGATGCCACCCACGAGGCCAGCCACTTGCCCCAGAGCAATTGTCCCGGGGTGAGCAGCGTGTTTTGCAGGATCGCCAGGGTTCCGTTGGCCCGGTCCCCGGTGATCGAGTTGGCGCTCAACGCCGGGGCGATGAGCATGCCGAAGAAGAGGACGAAAGCGATGACCAGCTCGAACATCACCTGCCCGGCACCGGGTCCCTCTTCCCCGACGCTCAGGGCTGCAAGGCCCACGACGGCGGCGACCACCACGAACCAAATGCCCAGCATGATGTACCAGCCGCGGTTGCGGATCCGTTGCCGGATCTCCAAGCCGAAAACGGTGCGGATGCCCGAAAGATAGCCCAGGGCCGGGGCGGCGCTCTGTGCGCGCGGGGACGTGGAGATACTCATGGCATTTCATCCTCAAGGCTCAGGTAGGTCTCTTCGAGAAGGCCGGACGTCGGGGCGAATGCGGTGACCGGAACCCCGGCACCGGCCAGCCGGCCCAGAAGTTCCGCGGCCTGCACTTCTCCGGTGAGCTTCACCTTGGCGCTGCCCCCGCCGTTTTCCAGGTTGCCGCGATATGCCGCCTCGAAGTTGGCTTCCGCCAAGGCGACGCGCAGCATGTCCAGGTCCAGGCTGGCGATGGTGTAGCCGCGGCTCTGCGCCCCGGCTTCGGCAAGACTCTGGCTGCGCATCGTCTTGCCCCTGGACAGGAACACCGCCGCGTCGGCCATTTCATCGAGTTCCACCAGCACGTGCGAGCTGATCACCACCGTTTTTCCGCTGTCGGCGAGCTGGCGCACGAGCTGGCGCAGTTGCACGCGTGCTCCTGGGTCCAGTCCGCTGGCAGGCTCGTCAAGGAGCAGCACGGACGGGTCGTTGACCAATGCCCTCGCCAGCGAGAGCCGCTGGGCCTGTCCGCGAGAGAGCACCCGGGCCGGGGTGTCGGCCAGCTCTCCCAGGTTCACGACTTCCAGCAGCTCCGCGGCCCTCACCCTGGCCTGCGCCTTGCCGATCCCGTACAGGGCGGCGACGGTGGTGAGGATTTCCCTGCTGATCAGGGACTCCCAGAAGCCCCGCGTGTCGGGCATCCAGCCAAGGACGGCGCGCACCGCGCGGGGATCTGCCGTCGGGTCGATGCCCTGGATGCGGATGCTTCCGGCATCCGGGCGCAGCAGGGACGCCAGCATCAACAGCAATGTCGTCTTGCCCGACCCGTTGGGTCCGATCAATGCAGTGACCTTCCCCGGCGCCGCGTGGAAATCGATGTTTTCCACCGCCCGCACCGCCCCGAAGGAGCGGGCCAGGCCGGTGGCCGTGATTCCCAAACCTAGATCCTGCCGTTGCCCCGGCGCTTGGCCCGGGCCAGTGACAGCTGTTTCCATGAGATCCCACCCTGTGCTTGTTCCGATGGCTCCCCCGGGCCCGATCCTCCCAAGGTACGTAGTCTGACTAGGCAAGTCACGTGTTTATCCATTCCGTTACCAAATAGCATTCTTCAGCCCCCCAAATCTCCACATGCCTTCATCCGGGGTGACCTGCGCGACATCCAATCGAGCAAATAGACCAGCCAAACCCCGCTTTATGACCTAGAACGGTCACGCATTGGAGCTCCGGTGCATCACAATGGCTAAAATGGAAACGGTGCCAGCCACAGCTGCGCCGGTTGAAGTCCACCTATTTCCCGTCCCATGGAGTGTGCTGACGCATGAGCCTGATTGTCCAAAAATTCGGCGGTTCGTCCGTGTCGGATGCCGAAGGCATCAAACGCGTTGCCCGTCGGATTATTGACACCAAGTCCGCCGGCCACGAAGTCGTCGTGGTGGTTTCTGCCATGGGCGACACCACCGATGAGCTGCTCGACCTGGCCGGCCAACTGACCGACGAGGCTCCAGCCCGCGAGATGGACATGCTGCTGTCCGCCGGCGAACGCATCTCCATGGCACTGCTTGCCATGGCCATCGATGGCCTTGGCGCCAAGGCAGCGTCCTTCACCGGCTCGCAGGCCGGCATGATGACCGATTCCATCCACGGCAAGGCCCGCGTGATCGAGGTTTCCCCGCAGCGCGTGCGCCGCGCCATCGACCGCGGCTACGTCGCGATCGTTGCCGGGTTCCAGGGCATGAGCAAGGAATCCAACGACATCACCACGATGGGTCGCGGCGGTTCGGACACCACGGCGGTGGCCTTGGCCGCCGCACTTGGCGCCGACGTGTGCGAGATCTACACCGATGTCGATGGCATCTACACCGCCGACCCGCGAGTGGTTCCGGCGGCCCGCAAGATCGACACCATTTCCAGTGAGGAAATGCTGGAGATGGCCGCCTCGGGCGCCAAGATCCTGCACCTGCGTTGCGTTGAATATGCGCGTCGCTTCGGGGTCCCGCTGCATGTGCGCTCTTCGTTCAGCACCAATGAAGGAACCTGGGTCCTGCCCAGCCCCGATGACCAGATCAAGATTCAAGAGGGAGAACCCTTGGAACAGCCCATCATTTCCGGTGTAGCCCACGACCGTTCCGAAGCCAAGGTCACCATTGTCGGCGTCCCCGACATCCCCGGCAAGGCCGCCCAGATTTTCCGTGTCATTGCCGGCGCCCACGCCAACATCGACATGATCGTCCAGAACATCTCCACCTCCGGCTCGGGTCGCACGGATATTTCCTTCACCCTGCCGATGGTCGATGGAAAGCACGTCCAGGAAGCATTGCGCTCCGCGCAGGAGGAGATCGGCTTCGAGGACATCTCCTACAACGAGAACGTCGGCAAGCTCTCGCTCATCGGCGCGGGCATGCGCTCAAACCCGGGCGTCTCCTTCACCTTCTTCGAGGCCCTGCACCAGGCCGGAGTGAACGTCGACATGATCTCCACCTCGGAAATCCGCATTTCGATCGTCACCGACGCCAACAAGCTCGACGACGCAGTACGTGCGATCCACGCCGCTTTCGATCTTGATGCCGAGGACGAGGCAACCGTCTACGGCGGTACCGGCCGCTAACTCCGGGTCGTTTTCGCACGCCGCGCGGTCCGTGGCGCCGGGCACGCTTCAATGTGTGCCCCGGCGTCGCGGGCCGTTTTCGTTGGCGGGCGTGCGGGGGCCCGGCATGGGCGTGTGTGGTGCGGGCCCAGGCCTCAGCGGGGGGTGCCGGGCAGTGGCGGTGCGGTGGAGGTGTAGGTCGCCCCGACCGGGGTGGTGATCTCGATGGTGTGCCGCCCGCCGCGGTCCACGACGCGTTCTTCCCAGCCGTTCTGCTCCTTGGTCTGGTTGCATCCGGCGCAGCGGCCGGCAGAGTTGGCCTCGCTGGTCGGGCCGCCGCGGCTGTGTTGGACCACGTGGTCGAAGTGCTTGATGGGTGCGTTGCACCAGGGGGTGCGG
>NZ_QMKQ01000056.1 GCF_003287975.1 Arthrobacter sp. AQ5-05 | reverse complement strand
GCATCTACGAGATGCCCTTCATTTCAGGAATGTTGTTACTGTCGCAAGTTCAATTTTCCCTGATACGACGGGCATTTCGTGGTTAAAACGCCGAGCAGCTCCCAAATCTCATCGGTGGATCAAGGCTTAGCCGTCCCCGCTCACCTCGAGGATCCTGCGGAGAAAGACCTTTTGCTCTTTGGAACGGACAAGGTGTCCCCCTTGGGGGCCGAGGATCGTCCGGTGCGCCGCGCGGTCTTGGGCGGGTCCTTCACCGACTACCAAATCTGGGTTGGCTCGGACGACCGAGCCCGCGCCTTTTCCACCACGGCCCGCACCATGAAGGACGCCGATGGCAACTACGATGGCGCCGTCATTGCCTTCCACGACATCACGGACATGCTTGCCGCGCTGGCCGCCAAGGATGACTTTGTGGCCAGGGTCTCCCATGAATTTCGAATACCGCTGTCCTCCATCCTGGGCTATGCAAGCCTCATCATGGACGACGGCCAAGACCTTCCTGCCGAGATAACCAGTTCCCTGGCCGTCATCGAACGGAATGCCGAACGTCTGCTGGGTCTTGTCAATGACCTGCTGGCCACCAAATCCATGATGTTCCGCCCCGCTCCCACCGACTTCGCCCAACTAGTAGCGCACAGCTTGGCGGCAGCAGCACCGGCGGCCATCACAAATGCGGTCACCTTACACAATTCGGTCGAGGGTCCAATGCCTGTCGTCGGTGACGCCGGGAGAATCGGACAGTTGTTGGATAACCTCATCTCCAACGCCATCAAGTACTCACCCGATGGCGGCACCGTCACCGTGCGGGCCTGGACAGAGGGCGAGGACCTCCTGTGTACGATCCAAGACACGGGAATAGGCATGAACAACGCCGAGCAGGCAGAAGCATTCACCAGGTTCTTCCGCGCCGACCTGGCCCTGCAACGCGCCATCCCCGGTCTCGGCCTAGGCCTACGGATCACCAAATCCATCGTGGAAATGCACGGCGGGACCATTAGTTTGCAAAGCGCGCCGGGAGCCGGAACCACCATCCGCTTCACCCTGCCAGATTCCGTATACACACACCGGGTACTCCAGGACCGTTAGAGAGCCCCCTCACGGATACCTTGGCTCAGCGCTCCAGCGGCCGGCTTCCCTGACATCAACCACGGAACTCCGGCAACCTGGCAGCACCCCTGCGCGAACTTCGGCAGTACGGCGGTTCCGCAACCGCCAAGGGACTATTCCCCTGCCTCCGGGCTGGCCGTAACGATCAACACCGCAGTTCACCAATGAGTTGCCGCGCACGGAATGGCAAAATCTACTGAGTCGCCTCATCCCTCGAGCCAACGAAGCAACAGCCGAGGCTAGAAAAAGCCACTAAACACTGCCAAAAACAGGCCCTCTACCGTTGTGATTCACAATCCATTGCAGTGGTCTTCTGAAAACGACACCGTCGCCCAAGCCGATGGCGAATTCAGGCGGTCGTCGGGATTCCGCTCCACCAACGCAACGGGATGCGACCTACCGGGATTCCTGGGCCTTGTACTCGCCGCGTTCGGGTCATCCAGACACGGTGAAAGGTAAAGAATATGGTCAGGGCTATCTGGAACGGGAAAGTCATTGCCGAGTCCCAGGACACGGTGCTGGTGGAGGGCAACCATTATTTTCCCCGTGAGTCGGTGAATCCGCTGTATCTCAGAGACAGCGACATGTATTCCGTCTGCCCTCGGAAGGGGCAAGCCGGCTATCACGCCCTGGAAGTGGACGGCCAGGTCAACGTGGATCCAGCCTGGTTCTACAGCGAACCCAAAAAGCGGGCCGCGCCGATCAAGGGCCGCATCGCCTTTTGGCGGGGAGTGACGATTGAAGCATGAAGCGGGGGATGCGTAGGGATGGTCAGAGGTAACTGCAGACCCGGGACTGATCGCATGCTGAGGGGTTGCCGGCCGCAACGGCCTCGTACGAGGCCGCCACACCTGCCCGCAGGGCCGTCAGTTCCGCGATTTTCAGGTCTAGCTCAGCCAGCTGGCCCGCCAGAAGGTCCTGCACATGTGCGCAGGGCGCGTTGCCGGCCTCCCTGGCGGCGAGGATGCTCCGGATCTGGCTCACGGACAGTCCCGCGGCCCTGCCCCGGGCAATGAAGTCGAGCCGGATTACGCTGTCATCTCCATACTGCCGATAACCATTGGGACCCCGCCGGGCAGGTGGAAGCAGTCCTTGCTCTTCGTAGAACCGCAGGGTCTTCGGCGTCATCCCCGCCGCTTTGGAAACTTCACCAATAAGCATCACTGACCTCGCTTCCAGCACCAGATGCCGCGGAAATTCCCGGCGCTCCCGGGCGGCCTGCAGGTTCAAGTATAAGTAATGGTTGCCACTGCCCCAAGGAGTCGACGCCATGGATGCCGGGGAATTACATCCCCTTGACCTTCCCCCACAGGGGAAGGTGCAGGCTGAAAGGAAGAACCTAGTGCGGGTCCGTCGGGGAGCCGCCGTTCAACCCAGGGATCAGGTTCCCTGCTACCGGGGGAGGTTTTGTGGTTGCAACAAAAGAGTGTGACTTTGACCTGGCGATCATTGGCTCCGGAGGGGGCGCCTTCGCTGCGGCCATCCGGGCAACCAACCTGGGTAAAAGTGTCCTGATGGTCGAGCGCTCGGCAGTTGGCGGGACCTGCGTGAACACCGGATGCGTTCCCTCCAAGGCGTTGCTGGCAGCAGCCGAGGCCCGCCACGTGGCCTTGGACGCCGCCGGCAGATTTCCCGGAATCAGTACTTTTGCCGAGGCGGTGGACATGCCTGGCCTGATCGTCGGGAAGCGCGCCCTGGTGGAGGGGATGCGCTCGGAGAAATACGTTGACCTGATCGCCGATTACGGGTGGGAGGTGCGGCACGGTACTGCGGCGTTCGCCGGGACACCGGAGGACCCGAGGCTGGAAATCACCTCGTCCGAGGGCATGCGGGAGTCGGTGACGGCGGCCCACTACCTGGTGGCCACCGGCTCGGCACCGTGGGATCCCCCGGTCCCGGGACTTCGGGAAACGGATTATCTGACCTCCACCACGGCGATGGAACTGGAAGAGGTCCCGGAGTCCTTGCTGGTAATTGGCGGCGGCTACGTGGCCCTGGAGCAGGCGCAGCTGTTCGCGCGCCTGGGATCCAAAGTGACCATGCTGGTGCGGTCACGGCTCGCCTCGAGCGAAGAACCCGAAGTCTCCCTGGCACTGATGGGCGTTTTTACCGATGAAGGCATCCGCGTCATTCGCGGGGCGACCTTGGCCTCCGTGGGCCGCGACGCGCAGACGGGCGGGGTGATGGCAGTGGCCGAGCTTGCCGGCGGCCAGGAAAACTTCCGGGCCGCACGGCTCTTGGTCGCTACCGGGCGGCGCGCAGTGACCGAAGGACTGAATCTGGACACCGTCGGGGTGAAGACCGGGGACCGGGGCGAGGTCCTGGTGCAGAAGACGCTGGCCAGCACCCACCCCAGGATCTGGGCCGCAGGCGATGTGACCGGGCACCGCGAATTCGTTTACGTCGCCTCCGCCCACGGTGCCCTCGCCGTCGAAAACGCCTTCATTAACGCCGGCCGCGAAATTGACTACCGTCACCTGCCCCGGGTGGCGTTCACGAGCCCCGCCGTGGCCGCCGTGGGCCTGACCGACCAGGAAGCAAAGGGCGAGGGCATCAGCTGCGAATGCCGTGTTTTGCCGTTGGAGTACGTTCCGCGCGCCTTGGTCAACCGGGATACGCGGGGGTTCATCAAGCTCGTGGCCGAGAACGGGAGCGGCCGGATCCTTGGGATCACCGCCGTCGGCAAGGAGGCCGGTGATATTGCCGCCGCCGGTGTCTACATCCTGGAGGCAGGCATGAGCGTCGAGCAGGTCGCGAACCTGTGGAGCCCGTACCTGACCATGGCCGAGGGCATCAAAATCGCCGCTCAGTCCTACACCACCGACATCTCGCGGCTCTCCTGCTGCGCAACCTGACCACGGGATGCCGATTCACGAGGAAAGGGAGGAACTGATGGAGGAACGCTTTGATGTGGCCGTCCTGGGCATGGGACCAGGAGGTGAAGTGGCGGCAAGCCGGCTCCTGAAGGCCCACAAGAAAGTCGCTGTGATCGAACGCGAACTGATCGGCGGCGAATGCGCCTACTGGGCCTGCGTGCCCTCCAAAACACTCCTGCGTCCCCCGGAAGCCAGGACCGCAGCTACCCGGGCGGCCGGCGTCAAGAAAGCCGAACTGGACTGGAGCGCAGCCAGCGACTACCGGGACTACATGATCCGGCATCTCGACGACACCGCCCAGGTCGATGGCTATAACGGCCGGGGCGCCACCGTGATCAAAGCCGAAGCCACAATCACCGGACCAGGCACGCTGCAGGCCGAAGGCAGGACCATCCACGCCGATCACATCATCCTCGCGACCGGATCCGAGGCCTTCGTCCCCGAGCTGGAAGGGGCAGAAAACGTCACCCTCTGGACCAACAGGGAAACCTTCACGGCCACCACTTTGCCCCGCCGCGCGGTGGTCATCGGAGGCAGCGCGGTGGGCACCGAAACAGCCACGTTCCTGGCCCGCTTCGGCGTGGATGTCACCCTGGTGCACCGCGGCAAGAGCCTGATGGAACGCGAGGAGCCCCGCGTCGGAGAACTGACGCGGCTCTTTCTCGAAGAGGCCGGCGTGGAGGTCCGGCTGGAAACCAATCCTAGGCGCGCCCGGCGTGAGGGGAACAGCAGTTCGCTGGAGCTCGACGACGGCACCTCAGTGAGCACCGACGTCGTCATTTTCACAACGGGACGCACCCCGCGGAGCAAGGATCTGGGCTTTGAGGCAGCAGGGGTGAAGCTTGACCCCAAGGGTGCGGTGGTGATCGACGAGCAGTGCCGGGCCGGTAACAACGTGTGGGCGATCGGGGATGTCACAGCGGTCATGCCTTTCACCCATGTGGCCAAGTACCAGGGCCGTATCGTGGCAGACGCCATCCTGGGCCATGCCAGGCCGGCCACCTATGACGGCATCCCCAGGGTGGTGTTCGGGGACCCGGAGATCGCGGCCGCGGGGATCACCCAGGCTCAGGCCGACGAGCAGGGGTTGTCAACCGCTTTCGCCGAACTGGACCTGGCCGAATCGCTCGCCCGCCCCTGGACCTACGAACAGGACCCCCGCGGACACCTCGGGCTTCTCACCGACACCGACAGAGGCACCCTCATCGGGGCATGGGCCGTATCCCCCTTGGCCGGGGAGTGGATCCACCAGGCCTCCCTCGCGATCCGGGCCCGGATCCCCATCGCGGTCCTGCACGATCAGGTCGCGCAGTTCCCCAGCTACAGCGAGGCCTTCCAAATGGCCTTGGATAACCTCAAATACCGGAAGGAATTCTGATGAGCAACGCAAGGGATGTCACCGACAGCACGTTTGAACAGGAGGTCCTGCGATCAGAGAAGCCGGTGATCGTCGATTTCTGGGCGGAATGGTGCGGGCCCTGCCGGATGGTCTCTCCCGTCCTGGACCAGCTTGCGGCTGAGTATGCCGGGAAAGTGGACGTAGTCAAGATCAATATCGATGAAACCCCCCGAGTAGTGGAGGAATTTGGAATCGTCTCCATCCCCGTCATCTACCTGTTCAAAGACGGAGCCCCGGAATCCGCCGTGGTCGGTGCCCGGCCCAAGCAATACCTCGAGAAGGAATTCGCGGAGTACCTGCACTGACTCTCTGCGTCCGCATAGCAGAAGGCGCAACTGGTGCAGGAGATCCTGTACGACAATCCAGGCAGCACGG
Organism: Arthrobacter sp. AQ5-05; assembly: GCF_003287975.1. GTDB lineage: Bacteria > Actinomycetota > Actinomycetes > Actinomycetales > Micrococcaceae > Paeniglutamicibacter. The sequence continues at coordinate 1,008 of NZ_QMKQ01000056.1, read as the reverse complement.
AAGGGAAAATCCGATGGGATCCAAAGATGACAATCTGCAAACACCGACCATGGAACGGATGAAGGCACTGGCGACAGCCAAAGCCGCCGCGGAAAAACTGAAATCCGCAGGAACATCAGCGTCGACTTATGGGCAGCAAGGCCGCGTGCCGCTGGCGACCGCCCAGTCCATCGTCGATCACTGGCCCGAGGCACCGAAGTTGACGGCAACCCAGCTTTTGGAGCACTACGGCCCCCCGCACGAGGCCACACCGAGCAAACTCTTTTGGTATGCGACGCGCCCCTGGGCCAGGATGGAACTTACAGCGGACCATGTGCTGCACAACTTCCCCACTCCACATGTGGACTATTTCACGCAGTTCGTCAGCTACCAAGTGCCCCCTGGCAGGGCCAGCGATCTGGCAGCTTTCGACGGCAGTGTCATCGTGGACCGGACTTCCGGGCAGTTGGGCTCCCGCTGCGACCATGAAGCGTTCAATACCCTTACCCTGAACCTTGCGGTGGAGATCATTGAAGGAAAACGAAGCCTCGAAGATGCCAGGGAACTTTACGCTCAGACGGCCGCCGCCTATGTGATGGGCCGGGATGCGCCCTATGCGGAGCGGCTCCGTTTCACTCCCGTTGCCGGTAGCGCCGATCCTGACGAGTCCGTGATCGCTTCTGCAATGGCCGAACAGATGATCGAAAAGGTCAAAGATACCTTCGGGGCGGGTGACCCGCCACAGTAGGCAGCGCACTTCCCATCCGGAACTTTTGCAAGAGCAGGCTCGTCCCCCACGGGAACGAATGAAGGAGAAGCGCGTATGAAACCCTCAACCATTGTTTTCGACGTCAACGAGACCCTGTCGGACATGTCCCCCATGGGGCAACGGTTCGTCGAGGTGTTACCGAGCGCGTAAATTGACCATGGCGGCGTCGCCTTGAATGCCGACGAATTTGGTGGGTTTGGTCGTCATCGTGACGCGGTCGTCGGCAACGCTGCCGGGCACATGGAAATCGTCATTGGTGT
>NZ_QMKQ01000055.1 GCF_003287975.1 Arthrobacter sp. AQ5-05 | reverse complement strand
GAGCAGGCGACCCGCTACTGGGACAACGCCCTCCCCGCGAAACAACCGGAAAAGCGGGACAAGCCCAAACCCCAGCAGTAGCCCATGGCATGCCAGGAGTACGTCATGGGGCGGCTTACTGGTAGTGACCGTTATTCACATGGTCTGTATTCATGCGGTATCTGGGTCCCTGATGTTGTGTCCAGGTCCTTGGGAAGGCATCGGCATCGACGGTGAATGCCCGCACTGATTACTCGCGGCTCTCGATCGTGGAGAACGCCAGGTCCGGCCTCTTGGTCGGATTCGCCGTGATATTCGCCTTCGGGGTCATCGGCAGGCGGCACCTCCTGGTGTTTCCGCCATTCTTGCTTACGGCCGGGATCCTCACCACCGGCGGCTTCATCGCTGCAGCCTGGGAGATCACCGAATACACCAGTGACCATCTTCTGGGCACCCGCGCGCAAAACGCTAGCCTCGAGGACACCATGACGGACATCATCTTCGGCGTCGCCGGCGCGACGGCGGTGGCCATCACCATGAGCATCCACCACAGGGGCCACCGACTCCCCCTGGTCGATTCGCTACTTCGAGACCGTGACCTCTACTCCGTTGCGCCGGCTACTCAGGACACGAGGGTGCCCACCGAGACACCACCGGTGACAGGCGCCGACGAGGACTAATGCGGGGTTCGCGGCGCTCCGCGTTGAACCGTACCCGGCCGGAACCGGCCCCAAGGCATTTCTCCGTGTTCGGAGTGGAAGCGGACACTTCTTGAGTGGCTTTTCCCTCGCCCGGCGGCTTCGCGTCTACGCTGGGAAATAGGTCAGGTGTGGCGACGCACGGCATATCCGGAGGAAGGGAGACGAGGATGCCCGGTTCCCGCACCGTGAAGCATGCGGTCCTCTCGCTGCTCGTGGTCGGACTAAGTCTGCTGAATCTCTATGTGGCGAAGAATCTCGATGTCGTGGGGATCCCCTTCTTTCTGGCCGTGGCGTTACTCGTCCAATTGCTGTTGCTGGTGACCTTCGTTTTCAGCCTTGCCGTGGTGCTCAAAACGCCCCTGGTGATCCTGTGCTCCATCGCGGGCTCGGCCGCGCAGGGTGCCGGGAAAAACCACTACGTCCGGACGGCTCGGACACGATATCCCCGGCTGACGGCATGGGTCCTCCAGCGATTCTCCCCCCGAGACCCCCGAGGCCTGCTGCTGACCCTCGGGGCGGTTGCTTCGCTGGCATCTCTTGCCTTTTTCCTGGCTATCACCGGCGCGGTCATGGCCCAGAGCACGTACGCCGCCATCGACCAGCGGATCTTGAACCTGGTCCCGTACATACGTTCCTCCGGGCAGAACCGATTCTTTGTTTTCTTCACCTTCGGAGCCAGCAGCCTGTCGCTCGTCTTCTTCCTGCTGGTGTTGGGTGTGGCGGTGTGGCGAACCCCCAAACACCGTTGGTTGTTTGTGCTTTTCGCCGGCAGTGCCATCCTCACCAGACTGGGTTCCACGGCAGCCAAGCACCTCATTGGACGTTCACGCCCGGATCGGTCCTTGGCACTCGTGACGGAAAACAGCTTCGGGTTCCCCAGCGGCCACACCCTGACCGCCGTGGTGATCAGCGGTCTTTTTGCCTACCTGCTGATCCGGGTTTCCAAGCCCTACGCCTTGAAGCTCTCCATCGTCCTGGCCACCATCACCATGGTCTTGCTGGTGGGATTGAGCCGCATCTACCTCGGGGTCCATTACCCCAGCGACATCCTGGGCAGCCTGGCCCTGGGGCTGTGTTTCCTGGCCATCATCATCACTTGCGTGGAGATCGTTGTACGGTATGGCGTGCTCACGTCGGTTCGCTTGGGCACGAATATCGTCAGGCCCCTGCTGGTGGCAGCGGCCGCCACCCTGCTGTTTGCAGGGTTTTTTGGCACTGGGCTGACCCCCTTGTCGACGGTCCCCTCCCCGAGCACGGAGCACCCGTTGACGGATATCGACAAAACCACGGTGAAGGACCTGCCGGACTATAGCGAAACGTTGACCGGAAGCCGCATGGAACCGATCAGTTTCATCTTCCTGGGCAGCCAAGACCAGATCGAGTCGATGTTCGTTCGCGCGGGTTGGCACAAGGCGGATCCCTCAACACCGGCAAACACGCTTCGGGCCATCGTCGTTGCGATACGCAACGAGCAGTACCTCACGGCCCCGGTGACCCCTTCATACCTGGACGCCGAACCCGAGACAATGGCCTTCGAAAAACCCACCGACACCAACACCTTGGTGCAACGGCACCACACCAGGATCTGGAAAACCAATTTCACCGTCAAGGGCCAACCGGTGTGGGTCGCCACCGCCAGCTTCGATGAGGGCATCGGCTTAGCCAAGAGGACTGGCCTGCCAACACACCACATCGACCCCAACGTCGATGCCGAGCGCAGCTACATCCTTGGCTCACTGGGGATCAAGGACCCGCGCATGATCCGTGTAGCAGACCCGCAACTGGGCCAAAACGCCACCGGGGACGGGTTTTTCACCGATGGACAAGCGGCGATCATCAACGCCGGGGATCCTGCCCTCCGGTAGCCGGGAGTGCAACGAGTCAACGTGCCGGGCTCCAGAACCCAGCACCACCGCTGCCGCGGAGGCAACATCATTTCCGCGGAGCATCAGCTTTCGCGGGGGACGCCAAGAATGGCTTCTGTGGACCGTCCCGGGGTCGATGCCAGGACGGCACGGTGAACCATGCCCCTTAGACCGCTTGTGGGTCCGCGGGAACTTCGTGGTCCGGATTCACGACCGCGGGCGCAGCAGGACCGCGCAACATACTGCTGCGACGGCTACCAGAATCGCAAGGGCTCCGAGTCCTGCGGCAAGGCTGATCGCCGTGGCGATGGCTCCGACGATGAGCGGTCCTCCGGCGTCACCGATTTCCCGGCCAAGATCCGCCGCTCCCATGGTTCTGCCCATTCGTTCCGGTGGAGTCGTGGCGGCGAGGTGGGCGAACCCCAGGGGTGTGGTGATGCCGATGCCGCAACCGATGAGGACCGCTGCCGCGTAGAGCGTCGCAGGCAATGGTGCAAGGGCTAATGCGACGATCCCCACAGCGACCAGGGCCAGCCCGACACTCATGCCGGCGCGGGGCGACATGCGTCCCTGATCCCGCAGCTTTCCGACCAATGGTTGGGTGAGGGTGGAGGACAGTGCCAGGATGGCCACCACGGCCATGCTTCCCGCCAGGGGAAGCTGCATGCTGGCGCCCATCAGGGGCAGGAATCCGACGGCAGCCCCCAGTGCCCCGGTGGCCGCGGCCAGGGCCAGGGTGGGAATAAGGAAGGACCGTTCGGTGCTTTGCCGGGCCAGGTCCGCGACCGTGTAGCGACGGCGGGGAAGGACCGGCACATGGGGCATGGCAACCCAGGTCCATACGGCGGCCGTCGCTGAGATGATGACCATCGCCAGGAAGAGGGCGGGGAATCCGCCGATCCAGATCAGCGCTGCTCCCAACAACGGGCCCAGGACATAACCCAGGCCCTTCCATGAACCGTATTTTCCGAAGTAGCTGCCGGCTGCCGCAGGTCCGGCGAGCCGGGCCACTGCCGCCGAGGATGCCGGGGAAAATGCCGAGGCCGCCGCTCCCTGGCCGAGGCGTGCCAGCCCCAGGATCAGTGGGGTGGTCCCCAGGGTTCCCAGCAGGGAGGCGAGGGCGAATGCAGCCAGGCCGGCCACGATGACCGGTTTCGCCCCGACCTTATCGCTCAGAGAGCCAAAGAGGGGCTTGAGAATGACTTCCGCAACGTCGTAGAGGGCCAGGAGGATGCCGAAGGTGAGAAGTCCGAGCCCGATGCCTCCGCTTTCGGCACCCAGCCCGGCGGCGATGCTGTGGGCGCCGAAGGCGGTGGTGAACCCGGCCGCATACAGCGGAGCCAACACCCGCCGGGAAGGTCCGGGCGCGGTGGCCGAAACCACAGGTGTGGCGGTATCGCCGTGGTTGCGGGGCCGGGTCATTCGGCTGCTCTATCCCCGGTCTCGTACGGCTCGGCTTCTCCGCTTCCGTCGTCCTGCCGGGTGCCGTGGACGGCCTGATAGACCCGGTCGGCGTAGTCGTCCAAGGCTGCGCCGCAGGTGCGCAACCGCTGGTCGGAGGCTTGCGCCTCGGGCAGTTCCAGGACGTCGCGTTTCTTCAGATCCCGGTACCAGCGTCGCAACCGATCCAGGCTTTGCTCCTCTTCCTCGAGCTCGGCGAAGGTGAATTTCCGCTTCTGGATTTCCCGGGCAATTTCCGCTTCGAACTTGCCGCAATCAGCCACGAACTCGGACCATTCATCGATCCGCGCGGCCTTGAAGGTCTCCCGGATCATTGCTGCGGAGGACTCGTCGCGCGGGGAGGCATCAATGACGGCAAGGGTGCCGCCGCCCTTGCGGCAGAGTTCCCCGGCCCGGTCCAGGTCGGGTTGGAAGGCCGGTCCCACCGGCAGTGCCCAGACCCCGGAGGAAATGGGGACGGCTCCGGCCTTGCGTAGCTGGCGCCACACCGCCACCCGGTGGCGGGACGGCTCGGACGGAATCTGTGGGATGATCAGGACCCAGTTGATATTGTGTGTCACAATGATGATTGTAACAGCAGTTACAAGTAGGAGTGTTGATGCGTACCACCACCGCCGACAGGACACTGTTGGACATAACTTTTAGGATCAGCCTGGTCCTCAAGGGCCTCGATGGGGTCCTTGAGTTGGTGGGCGGATTTTTGCTCCTGGTGGTCTCACCAGCCCAGATGGGCGCCCTGGCCCGACTGCTGACCCAGCATGAGCTCTCCGAAGATCCGAATGACCTGGTTGCCACCGCGCTGGTGCACCTGGCGGGGACCCTGACCGTGTCGGCAACACTGTTCGGCGCGATCTACCTGCTGTTGCATGGGCTGGTGAAGGTCGTTCTGGTGTGGGCTGTGCTGAAAGACAAGTTGTGGGCCTACCCGTGGATGATCGCTTTTCTCCTGGTCTTCATCGCCTACCAAGGCTATGAGATGGTGGTCGCCTTCAGCTGGGGCATGGCCCTGCTGACCGCCTTCGATATCTTCATCGTCTGGCTCACCGCGCACGAATACAGGTCCCACCGGGCCCGTCAGGATGGCAACCATGCTGACCAAGGATCGACTCCTGGGGCCACGGCCGGGTAAATCATTTCCGTGCACAGCCAGCCCGCGCGCAGAACTCCTCGGGTGGGCGCGGGCAGGGCGTCGGCCCCAAGGCCGGGGTGGATGCAGGGGCAGGAAATCTTTAATGACACAATATGCGTATGAATGCAGATAAGAGAGTTTGCTCGCTGGATGCCGACAGCCAGTATGTCGAACTGGCGGTGGAGGTCTTTTCCATGCTGGCCGATGCCACCCGGGTGCGGATCGTCCTTGCCCTGCGCAAGGGGGAAATGGCGGTCGGGGCGCTGGCGGAGGTCGTGGGCAAGTCACCGGCAGCGGTATCGCAGCACCTGGCGAAGATGCGTTTGGCGCACATGGTCTCCACCCGCCAGGACGGCACCAAGGTCATCTACCGGTTGGAGAACGAACATGCCCGCCAGCTGGTGGCCGATGCGATCTATCAAGCCGAGCACGCGCTCGGCGGGGTGCCGGCGCACCACCGCGCGGATCAGGCCACGGCATGAGCATCACCGACCCAACCGGCCACCACCCCGCGGATAACCATGGACACCCATACGACCACGACCACGACGGAGACGCCCACCAGCACCATTCGGGTTTCAAGGACTGGCTGTTTGAACTGTTCGTGCCACACACCCATGACTCCTCCGATTCAATCGACAACGCCTTGGAGGCGAGCAAGGAAGGCGTCCGCGCATTAAAGATCAGCATGGTGACCCTGCTGGCCACGACGGTGCTGCAGGTCATCGTGGTGGCGATCAGCGGTTCCGTGGCGCTGCTGGCAGACACCATCCACAACTTTTCCGATGCGCTGACCGCCGTGCCCTTGTGGATTGCCTTTATCCTGGGTCGTCGCGTGGCCACGAAACGCTACACCTACGGTTACGGGCGGGCCGAGGACCTGGCCGGCTTGTTCATCGTCGCGGTCATTGCCCTGTCCGCCATCCTTGCCGCATGGCAGTCCATCGACCGGCTGTTCAACCCGCAACCGCTCGAAAACCTGTGGTGGGTGCTCGCCGCCGGCGTGATCGGATTCGCCGGCAACGAAATCGTGGCGGTGTACCGGATCAGGGTCGGGCAAAAGATCGGTTCTGCCGCACTCGTAGCCGACGGTGTGCACGCACGCACCGACGGATTCACGTCCCTCGCCGTCGTGCTCGGCGCAGGCGGGGTCATGCTCGGGTTCCCGCTGGCCGACCCCATAGTTGGCCTGCTCATCTCCGTCGCAATCATCGTCCTGCTGTGGGGCACGGTGCGCAGCATCGGCCGACGGCTCATGGACGGCATCGAACCCGAGCTCGTCGCCCGCGCACAAACCGCCATCGAGGGAACGCCCGGCATTCTGGCCGTGCCGCGGCTGCAGCTGCGCTGGGTTGGCCATCGGCTCCAGGGCGCTGCAACCGTCGTTGTCGCTGACGGAGCCCTGTCAACAGTCGAAGGGATCGTACGGGAGGCCGAGCACCGGCTCGGGCATGCGCTCCCCAAGCTCGATGACATGGTGATCAAAGCCCTTACGGCCTCCGCACGCGAAAAAGAAGCCGATCTTGAGCCGTCCACGCACAACCACCATTGACGGGACGGCAGGTCTGATGGATTCACCAGCGTCCGACGGCGCAGTGTCGGCGAGCATCCCCGGCCATGGTAGTTTCACCGTGACCGGGGAAGCTTTGACGATGATCAGCGTGTTCGGCGGGTTGCTGCATTGCTACCAGGGGGACGGCGGCTGCCGAAGGCAGGGCCTGTATTTCTCGCGGACGGAACCGAAGAAACCCCTTCGATGCCTCCTCAGTGTTCCAGGACGGTCCGGTACGGCTTCGTCCGATGGATGGAACCGGCCGGACGATAAAGAAATCGTGGTCAGTGTCAGCCGCGAACTCGCGCCCAAGCTCGACGGTGCAGTCTTGGATTTCGGTTCATACAACAAGATGCAGCGCTTCCTCTGGCTGGACATGCCCGCCGTCAAGGGACCGTCCTGCACATGCCGGCGTTCCGTCGGGCCACCGGCGGGAAAACGCTCTCCCTGCCTCGACGACCACGGGCTCGGCCTGAGTGATCTCTGAGAACCGAACCCGCCATGACTACGAATGATCCGGCAAGCGATGTATGAGGACGGGAAAGATTTATGGTGTCCGGGAACGATCGTTCGCGAGACA
>NZ_QMKQ01000054.1 GCF_003287975.1 Arthrobacter sp. AQ5-05 | reverse complement strand
CTTGTTTTCTGCACGCCGTTTTCAGTCCCTAGATTTTTGTACCTTAGTCAGTCAAAAATCCTAGGCAGGAAGCGGCGTGTGGACGTTAAGGCTCGCGGCTCACGCCCACGGATATGTCAGTAGAGCCCCATTTCTGCCCAATTACAGCGCAGCGACCCAGGGGTTTTGTGTCCCATCCCGCTGGACGGGATGGCCCAGGCAGTTCGTGGGGGTGCTCCGTCGCGTGGCAAACCGCCCCTTGCCCAAAGGGCTAAACTCATCTGGCAAGAGTCTGCTCGGCACTTGCGCCGCACTTGAATCCTGATCACCCCCATAGCTAGCGCTTGGTTTGTTGTTACGATGGATCATTGCTACGTGGGCAAACCACACTTGGTGCGCTCGGTAAACCAAACCCGAAAAGAGTGAACATGGCCGAAAAGACCTCACCGGACCGGCGAACAGACATCTTGGACAACGCCGCACGTCTCTTCGCGGAACAGGGCATCGGATCGACCTCGGTTCGAGAGATCTCCGCCTCCGTGGGAATGCTTTCGGGCAGTCTCTACCACCACTTCGTCTCCAAGGATGAAATGGTCCAGGAAATCCTCAAGGGGTTCCTCGACGACCTGCAGGGTCGCTATCGAGCCGCCCTCGATGAGGGCACCGAGCCACGCGACACCCTGGAACGCCTGATGCGCGTCACCCTGGAAATCATTCGCGACTACCCGTACGCGACGCAGATCTACCAGAATGAAGTGGCCTACATTCAGAAGTTGCCCAAGACCACCGGTGCCCGCGCCATCAGCAGCGAAATTGCCAAGATATGGGTGGATGTCATTGAAAACGGTATTGCCAGCGGCTTGTTCAAGAAGGATCTGGATGCAAACGTCGTGCACCGTTTGCTCCGCGACTCCTTGTGGCTCACCGCCCGCTGGTTCGTGCCTTCCCCGACCTACTCGCTGGAAAAGCTCGGCGACGATTGCACCGCGCTTTTCCTCGACGGATTAAGCGCCTGAACGCAGTTTCCCACGAACATGAGCACCTAAAGCGCCTCGCCCGTTCATGCACGGAATGCCATCGAATTGCTTCGGTGGCATTCCGCGTTAAGCCCCAAAATACAATGGCTCCTTGCTCGTTCCCGGCCAGCGAGACCACGCGGACGGCACGAGGTATCCGGCTGTAGTCTCAAATTATTTCCCCGGAGAAGAACAACCGGCATTACCCGCCATACGGCACGAACCACTCCAGATTCCAAGCAATTGCCCATCCCGTGAGTTTCTCGGCGGCGGCGTGCAGCGGGAGGCCACAGGTGGACTGGTACACGTGCTCGGCTAGGTGAAGACACGGCCGGGGCAACTAACGAAACATTGGGGGCTCCGCCACGAGCGGGGTTACCCCTCAGAGGATTCAAGGGAGCACTTTGCATGCAAGACGATGAGCAGCCGAAGACAATTCCCGCCTTGCTGGCCTATGCCGCCGAGCGGTTCCCCGAGCACGAGGCGGTTGTCGATGGGGACATCCGGCTTACTTTCGCCGAGCTCGCGGCTCGGGTTCACGGCGTTGCCGCCGGCCTGATTGCCCGCGGCATCCGGCACGGAGACAGCGTTGCGATCTGGGCGCCGAACAACTACCGCTGGGTCGTTTCCGCCCTGGCCGCCGCCACCATTGGCGCCCCCATGGTTCCGTTGAACTCCCGCTACCGCGGCATCGAAGCACATGAAATCCTGCGGCGGGCCAAGGTCAAGGCGCTCTTTGCCGCCGAGGGTTTCTTGAACACCGATTACCCGGGCATGCTGCTGGACGGTGCCGCCGAACTGGGCCTTGCCCAGGCCGCACCGCTGGTACCGGGCCTCCCGGAACTTGAAAGCATCATCGGGCTACCCAGCGGCGAATCAAAAACAGCACGTGGCGCAAGCTCGGCCAGCCTTCACATCGTGGGCTGGGAGGAGCTGTTGCAGGCGGGAACCACCGTTGGCGCAACCGAAGTCCAGCTGCGTGCCAATCTTGTTGAGACGGACGACGTGGCCGACATTGTCTTCACCTCGGGAACCACCGGACGCAGCAAGGGAGTTGTTTCTGCGCACCGGCAGACACTGGGCGTGGCGCAGGCTTGGGCGCAGGGAGCACAAGTGGGCGCCGAGGACCGTTACCTGATCGTCAGCCCGTTCTCGCACACCTTCGGCTACAAGGTCGGAATTTTGGTCTGTTTGGCCACCGGCGCGACCATCTATCCGATGGCAACCTTCGATCTGGATGAAACGGTGCGTTTGCTGCGCGAGGAACACATCACCGTGCTTCCCGGAGCGCCCACCATCCACCAGTCGATCCTCGACCACCCGAAGCGGCCCGACGCCTCCGAATTAAGCTGGCGCCTGGCCGTGGTGGGTTCGGCCATGGTGCCGGCTCGTTTGCTGGAACGCCTTCGTGAAGAGGTGAAGGTCAAGCAGGTGACCACCGCCTATGGCCTAAGCGAGGCCGTGGTGGTGAGCATGTGCCAGCTCGATGACAGCCATGAAACCATCAGCACCACCTGCGGTGCGCCGACCGCAGGCTTTGAGGTCCGCATCGTTGACTCCGCAGGCAACCAGGTGCCCCCGGGAACCGCCGGTGAAATCCTGGTTCGCGGGGAAAATGTCATGATCGGCTACCTTGATGATCCCGAGGCCACCGGCAAGGCCATCGATTCAAACGGGTGGCTGCACACCGGCGACATGGGAATGTTCAACGAGCAAAACTACCTGTCGATCGTTGACCGCATCAAAGACATGTTTACCGTAGGTGGATTCAACGTCTACCCTGCCGAAGTCGAAAAGACCATTTCTTCATTGGAAGGGGTCGTGGCCTGTGCCGTGGTGGGCCAGCCCGATGATCGGATGGGCGAGGTGGCCCGCGCATATGTGGAGGTGCTGCCAAGCGCGGGCCTCGACGCGGAGCAAATCGTCGCCCATTGCAAGCGCTGGCTTGCCAATTACAAGGTTCCACGCATAGTTGAGATCACCGACAGCTTGCCGCGCAACGCGATGGGCAAGATCCTGAAGCGCGAGCTCCGCCCCGAGACAGTACCCGTAGGAGGAACCCATGCCTAGTATAAGAACCGTAAATGACGTGGCAATCCTGGATTTGGGTGCCGACGAGAACCGGTTTACACCCGCCTGGTTGGATGAGTTCGATCAGTTGCTCGATTGGCTGTTGCTCGATGCTCCGCGGGCACTGGTGACAACCGGCTCGGGCAAGTTCTATTCAAATGGGCTGGATGTCGACGAATCGCAAGGTTCCACGGAGCTGGAGGCCGGCTACGTCCATCAGGTTCATCGGTTGTTCCGCCGCATCCTGACCCTGCCCATGCCCACGGTGGCAGCGATCAACGGCCATGCCTTCGGTGGCGGCGCGTTGCTGGCCATGGCCCACGATTACCGTGTCATGCGCGAAGACCGCGGGTACTTCTGTTTCCCCGAGGTCAATATCGGCATTCCTTTCACCCCCGGCATGGCGGCCCTCATCCAGTGCAAGCTGGACCCGCGCAGCGCGCGCGATGCCATGTTGACCGGGCGCCGCACCGGTGGCGTTGAAGCCGTGCAGGCCGGGCTCATCGACGCGGCGGTGGAAGCCGGAAGCCTCATGGCCCAGGCCACCGCGTTGGCCACCGCCCACGTTCCCGAACATCACGGAACCCTGGGCACCGTGAAGTCGGTCATGTACGCGGAAGCGCTCAGCGCCCTTCAGCTGCCCCATCGTCAACAGGGCCAGGAACTGCGCTTGCCCAGCTAGCATTTTCGGCACCTTGCCGCGCAGGAAACGGGAGTGGCGATTTATTGGCTCCACTCCCGTTTCCTGCGGGCTCAAAATCATTGAGTTCTTGACCGGCCCGGGGCGTTGCCCTGCGCGCCAAGACCATCCGGATACCAACGTGCCGCGGGCTGATTCTTCCTGCTGGCAGGATCAGCCCGCGGCGTTTTGGTCCGCCTGAGTGATCAGCCGACCTTCGCCGGCCCCATGCTCTTGACCGCACGGTAGGCAAAGACCATTGCCGAGCCCAACGGAGTACCCGGACCCGGGTAGAAGCGGCCGGAGAAAGACGCACTGGTGTTGCCGACGGCGTAGAGACCCTCAATGGCATTGCCGTCCTTGGTCAACACACGGGAGTCCTTGTCCACCCGCAGGCCGCCCTTGGTGCCCAGATCTGCCAGCACCATGCGAGCCGCATAATACGGGCCCTGCTCGATGGCCACCAGGGCCGGGTTGGGGCCGTGGTCAGGATCGGCAAAGAACAGGTCGTAGGCGTCCTCGCCACGGTGGAAGTCTGCATCGACACCCGAGGCTGCGAACCCGTTGAAACGCTCAATGCTGACGGCCAGTGCATCGGCGGGAAGACCGGTCAGTTCGGCAAGCCCGCTGAGCGTATCGGCCTTCACCCAGGTGCCCGCGGCAAGATGCTCCTCGGGGCTGGTGTTCATCGGCCGCTGGATGCCCGGCATGTCTCCGCCGAACTTGGAATCGAAGATAAACCATGAAGGGATCCGCTGTTCGGCGGCACTTGCCAGAACCCGGCCCATTTGATCGTAGGGAAGCGATTCGTTGGCAAAGCGCTGGCCGTTGGTGTCCACCCAGATGCCGCCGCGGAAGCCCAGCGCAAAGGCCGTCTGTCCGGATGGCTGCACGCTGCCCGGAGCCCACCAGGCCTCATCCATCAGATCCACCACACCGCCAACGGCTTCCGCGGCGCGAATGCCGGTGCCGATGTTTGCGCCATCCGGTGCCATGGTCCACTCTGCTGAGCCCGGTGCCCCAAATTCCTGGCGCATTTCGTTGTTCGCCTCGAACCCGCCGGCACCGAGGATCACACCAACCTCGGCACGCAAACGCTGGATGCCTTCCGGGCCCTGGACCACGATGCCCACGACCTTGCCGTTTTCGGCAATGAGTTCGGTCAATGCCGTCTCCAAACGCACGGCGCCATTGCCGGTGTTGGTGTAGGCAAGCAGCAGACGGCCGATCAACGCCTGGCCGGCGGTCAGCGGGCCGTCCTCGTGGCCGTTGCCGTGGCGGTCTTCTTCGACACGCGGACGCACGATATCGGCCAGGTCGCCGATCTGCTCACGCGGAAGGTCTTCCGGCATGACCGAACGTCCCACGTCCTTGCGACCTGGTCCGGCAAAGTAGTCCGGGAAGGCGATGAACTTGAACTCGATGGCCGGGTCTGCTTCGAATTCCGCAACAAATTCCGGTGCTGTCTTCACGAAGGCTTCGCGGCGTTCAACCTCGTGGTCGCCCAAGAGCGAGGTGAGGTAGGTCAGTGCCTCGGCAGAGGAGTCCTCCACCGAAAAGCGTTCCTGCACCTGAGAGGCAGGCAACCAGCATGAGGCGCCGGCATAAGCCGAAGCGCCGCCGAGCAGCCCGGTCTTTTCCACCACGACGGTCTTCAAGCCACGTTTCGCAGCGCTGTAGGCACCAGCCATCGCACCGGCACCGGAGCCCACAACGATGACATCGAATTCGCCGTCCCAAACCTGGTTTTTGGACATTCTCTCTCCTTTGCTTCTTGCACAGACATGTGTGGGATACACAACCAGAACCGGGGAAGCTGGTTCGCGCCATGTCCCACCCAGCAGGATTTTTTCCTGCAAGAACCCTTCGCATCCCGGACAGCGGGACTCGATGTGCGGAAGGTCACACCCTGTGGCTGAATATGTGTTCTGGAATGTGATCTACAGGGGCCGCGCAGCGGCTTTGGGAGGAGCGAAATCCGCATGGATAACGTTGCAGCCGCATCGGATGAAATCCGTCGCATCGTCAACAACGGGGCACCCACCCGCTTTGCCCGAGGCTGGCACTGTCTGGGGCAGGCCGGGAACTTCCTGACCCGGGAATCGACCCCGCTCAGGGTCTTTGGGCAGGAAATCGCTATCGATCAGCGGGCCGATGGCGAACTCTTTGCCTCGAACGAACGCTGCCCCCTAAAAATCGGGCGCGCTGCCGGAACACGGCATGAAACCGTCGCACCCTCCTGCAACGTCCACGTCACACAGGGCGCAGCCTCGCGGGCCCTGGCACCCTGCTGGCCGGTGCTGCAACAGGATGGCCTCCTCTTTATCTGGAATGACGCAGAAGGGGCGCCCCCGCGTGCGGACCAGACGATTCCACGCATCCACGGCAGCGATCCGGGGCAGTGGACCGACCTTGCCTGGAACGAGATAAACCTCAAAGCCGATCCGCGTGATGTCATTGAACACCTGGTGGATACCGCAACGTTCTTCTACGAGAGCACCAACCGTCCGACGTTCTTCAAGAATGTTTTCGAAGACCACGTTGCCACCCAGTATTTTGATGGCCCCATGCGCAGGGAATACTCCCGCCACGCCACCGAAGACGCTCCGGAGCATCTGATATGGACCAATTCCGTGGCTTCCTATTTCGGCCCCTCGTTCATGATCGATGAGCTGGATTACGTCCATGATCGGTACGACACCAATGCAGTGCTCATTACCGCCCATTACCCAGTTGACGAGCACAACCTCGTGTTGTTCTGCGGGGTGAGCGTGAAGCGCAGCAAGGATCTCGGCCTCGATCCGCAGGAATTCGCCGCGGACCAATCCGCCCGCATACTTCACGGGTTCGGTACCGACGCGGAGATTTGGCAGCAAAAAACCCGCGTTGACAACCCCTTGCTCTGTGAGGAAGATGGCCCCGTTTACCAGATGCGCCGCTGGTACGAACAGTTCTTTTGCGATGTCGCAGCCGTTGAACCGCAGATGACCGATCGCTTCGAATACGAAATGGATACGACGATGCCGGTGGACATGTGGAAACGAACCCTGGCCCGCATCCCCGTCTCCCGCGTAACCACAGGAAAGCAGCCGGCCTAATGGATCAGCAAAGCGATGCCCGACTCCTTGAAATCCCCCTCCAGTCGCTGGACTGCACCGAGTGCGTGGCCCGCGTTCTGGTGCGCAAGTCAACCTGGCAGCAAACCAGCATCCAGTGGACGGAGGAAGCCCTTGAATCCTGCCGGGAGCTTCCCGCAACCCGATGCGGAGAACGGCCCAAGGACAGGTTCATTGGCTGCGAATCACTGCGCAACGAGATCCGTGAAGCAACCAACGATGGACGGCTCGAGGTGGTGTACCGATCAGATACGCAAACCGAGCCACGGCCCGCAAGCAGCTAACCCAACCCGGCAGGCTTACCAACTGGGCTGCTTAGGACTTTTCGGACAGCGGATTAGTGGTTTCTCTACGCTGCCGTGGCCGGCTGCTGGTAACTATAGTGGACTTCGTTCGGTCGCCGATAATTGAGCGCCGAATGTCGTCTGCGGCTG
>NZ_QMKQ01000053.1 GCF_003287975.1 Arthrobacter sp. AQ5-05 | reverse complement strand
CAACAACAGAAATCTCACCCGGCTCCGAAGAGGCCCCCATGCCCCACAACTGTCACCGATGTGGTGAGACATCAACCGTCACCGAAGTCCTGAGGCAGAACTGTCACCGATGACCCGAGACATCACAGTTTCGTTCTCGGCCGAGTACGCCTCGGCAAAGGTGTAGTAATTGGTGTCCTTTGGCATCTGGTCAGTTCCTCCGCAGCTCGGAATGGGCGCAAGCATTTGGATGAGGCTAGCAGCCGGAACCACACGCGCCGGGACGAATCGCTGCCCTTGCCCGCAAGCCGCCCTCCGGGACGACTCGACGTGGACCGCCTGGAACGCCGTCTCCCGCGGGCATTCGCCTTGCGGTCGATGTGGGGGATTCGGTCGTAGGTGATGGATCCGAAGAATGCCGATGGACCACCAAATAGTGGCGTCGGCAGTCGGGAGTGTCATCCGACAGAATCGACGCTCCGAGAGACCCAAAGCTCCGTTCACGCGGGCGACACCCCATGACTCACCCTCGCTGCATCAGTTCCAGCACTTGTTCGACGACCAGATCGGGTCGGGAAATGAACGGATGGTGCCCGGTCGGCAGTTCGACGCAGTGCGTCGCCCGGCTCGCATGGAAGCGTTGCAACTCGACCGACGTGCTGCGGTCCTGCCCGCAGACGATGTACGTTGAATCGATTCCCTCCCAGCCGGCAGCACTCGTCGGAGTCGTGAATGCCCCGGCAGCCTGCGCGACCACCCGCGCCCACGCCTGGTGCCGGGTCTCGTCGTCTGCGTCCTGAAGGAATCGGGCTCCAAAAGAAGTTGCGTCGTAGCCGGACACGCTCAGCGTGCCGTCACCGTTGTCACCGATGGACACCGGATCGCCTTCGCCGTTCATGATCGCACCCTGAGACTGCCCGACCTCGGGCAGGTACGACGACACATAGAGCAACTGCGCAATTGCCGGATGCTGGCCGGCTTCGGCGATAACGGTGCCGCCGTAGGAGTGACCGACAACGAGTGCGGAGTCCACCTCGTCCAATGCGCCGCGAAGCACCGCCGCGTCGGCAACGAGGCCGCCGGCAACATCCTCGGGTGCTCCCTCGCCACAGGAGGGCAACGCAATGGCTCTGCTCCGGATCCCGGTGTGCTTGTGGAGCAGCTCCGCGGTCCGCTGCCACCACCACTGTCCATCGCGCACCAAAGCGCCGTGGACAAAGATCAGTTCCATGTCCTGATCCTCCCCTGAATCATTCGTTGGGTCGGTCCGAAAAGACGCTCGGACCGGGACGCTGTCGACATTTGTGATCGGCTCGCCGTCGAAGTGCCATGTATTGCGCTACCGTACCCCGCAAGAACCGGTGGCCGGAAGACCACAACAGACTCTTCTTGAATGGCAGCATCCGGTCCTCAAACCATGCGACGAGTTGGATACCGTGACAAAAGGTCCAAACTGCCGAACCCTTCCGGGACGGCTCTGCCCTCGCGCGTCCCGAAGTCCGTGATCGAACGCTTTGGGTTTGCGCGGATTCACGGGCTGCTGACTGTACCGTTTGCTTGCGGGGCCAAGAAGGCCCATGCTCAGGGTTTTCCGCTCCCGGGCGCGGCCGGGTTCGGAGCAACGTTGATCAGTCCATGGTTGGACGTCACGGAGTGGATTTTCGGCCCGTGGACCACACGGCGTCCACCCAGGGCCATGCATGTGCACTTGGCCTCAAGGCAAAACACCGATGGCGTGGAACCCGAGGCGCCTTGGCTCGGGTTCCACGCCATCGACGGTGGTCTACGGGGTTGGCTAGACGGCGTCCAGGTCCGTTTCCAGCAGTGCAACCAGGGAGTCCAGCGCGGCCTCGGCGCCATCGCCGGATGCGCGCAGCACCACTTCGTCGCCCTTGGCGGCGCCCAGCGTCATCAGCGAGAGGATGCTCGAGGCGTCGAGGGCCTCGTCCTCCGGGGCGCCCTTGGGTGCGATGGTGACCTCGATGTCCAGCGCGCCGGCTGCTTCGGCGAAGAGCGCTGCGGGACGGGCGTGCAGGCCGGAGGCGCTGGCGATGGTGGCAAGACGTTCGGACATGTGTTTTCTCCTGTGTACGAAGGTGTTTGGGAAACAAATGGGGGCAGGCAGGACCAATCCTACGGTGCCGGGGTGTTGGCTACAGGCCCAATTCGGCCAGCGCCGGCAGCGCCTCGCGGACCACGGTGCGTGCCGCTTCGGCGCTCGGTGCGGCCAGGGCCAGCTGCGCCAATTCGCCGGCGCGTTCCAGCGTGACTGTCTTGAGCACCGCGGCCACGGAGGCCAGCGAGCGGGCGGACATCGACAGGGTCGAGACTCCCAAACCCACCAGCACCACGGCCAGCGCCGGATCCGCCGCGGCCTCGCCACAGACGCCCACGGGCTTGTGGTTGCCCTCGGCCCGGGAGCCGGCGACCGTCAATTCGATCAGGCGCAGCACCGCGGGCTGCCACGGGTTGTTCAACGCGGCCAGCGGGCCGAGCTGCCGGTCCGCGGCCATGGTGTACTGCGTCAGGTCGTTGGTGCCCAGGGACGCGAAGGACACCTGGCCCAGGATGGACTCGGAGCTCAGCGCGGCCGAGGGGACCTCGACCATCACCCCGGGGATGGACAGTCCCGCGTCGGCGCACATCGCGGCGAAATCGGCAGCCTCGGACGGCGTGGAAACCATCGGGGCCATGACCCACACCTCGGCCTCGGAACCGGCTGATGCGGTGGCGATGGCGGAGAGCTGGCGGGCCAGCACCCCGGGCGAGGTGGTGTCGGTGCGGTAGCCGCGCACGCCCAGTGCGGGGTTGGGCTCGGAAGCGTCGGTGAGGAAGGGCAGCGGCTTGTCGGCGCCGGCGTCCAGCGTGCGCACCACGACCTTCTTGGATCCGAAGGCGTCGAAGACGGCCCTGTACTCGGCGACCTGCTCCTCGATGGACGGCTCGGTGTCGCGGCCCAGGAAGCAGAATTCGGTGCGCAGCAGCCCCACGCCCTGGGCACCGGCCGCAGCGGCCTTCACCGCGTCCTTGCCGCCGCCGACGTTGGCCAGCAGCGGAACCAGGTGCCCGTCGGCCATCACGCCTTCGCCGTCAAAGACGGAGAGCAGCTCGGCGTTCTTCAGCCAGGCGGCGACGGCCCGGCGTTCCTCGTCGCCGGGGGAAGTGGAGATGGTGCCGGCGGCACCGTCGACGAAGATCTCGGTGCCGGATTCCAGCACCTCCAGTCCCTTGGCCGCGACGATGGCGGTCAGGCCCATGGCGCGGGCGATGATGGCGGTGTGCGACTGGGGCCCGCCGCCGGTGGTCAGCAGGGCAACGACCCTTGCCGGGTCCAGCGTGGCGGTGTCCGCCGGTGCCAGGTCCTCGGCCACCAGGATGAACGGGTCCGTCGAATCGGGGATGCCGGGGGCGGGGACCCCGCGCAGCGCGGCGACGATGCGGGCGCGCACGTCCAGCACGTCGGTGGCGCGTTCGGCCATGTAGCCGCCGAGGGTGATGAGCATCTGGGCGACGGTTTCGCCCGACTCCCAGATGCCGCGTTCGGCCGAAAGGCCGGTGTTGATCAGCTTGTTGGCACCCTTGAGCAGCATCGAGTCGGTGGCCATCTGCGCGGTGGCCTCCAGCACGGCCTTGGCCTCGGGGCTGGCGGTTGCGGCACGGGTGCGCAGGTCCGCCTGCACGGATGCGGCGGCTTCCTTGAGCCCGGCGATGGCCTGCTCCGCGGTGACCGAGGCGTCCAGCTTCTCGCCGGCCGGAGGCTCGGAAAGCGCCGGGGGCATATGCCGGATGGTTCCGATGACACGTCCGGGCATGACGCCCACTCCGGAGAAGTTTTGCACTTGAGTTCCTCGTTCCCGTGGGTTGCTCTTGGGTTGTCCGTTGCGCGATGCAGACGATGACCACGCAGGACTCGAGCATAAACTCAAGCTGTGATCCCCTTCATATAGCAATGCTATAGGTGCTAGGGTAGCAGCCATGAGTCTAGACATCCAGCTTCCGCCGAGGGAGCGACTGCTGCAGGCTGCCGTCGAACTCTTGGCCAATTCGGAGGGGGCTCCGGTCTCCACCCGGAAGATCACCGAGCTGGCGGGGGTCACGGCACCGACGCTGTACCACCACTTCGGGGACAAGGAAGGCCTGTTCGACGCGGTGGTTGCCGTGGGTTTCGAGCAGTACGTGGCCAGTGAAATGGACCTTGAACCCACCGGGAAGCCGCTGGACGACGTGCGGCGCATGTGGGACCAACACGTGCGCTTCGGCATCGAAAAACCGCACCTGTACCTGGTGATGTTCGGCAAGGTCAGGCCCGGAAACCGCTCCAACAGGGTCTCGGAAGCGGAGGCGCTGCTGCGCGGGAAGCTCGACCGGGCCGCGGAAGCCGGGCACCTGAACGTGCCCCCGGCCGACGCGGTGCGCAGCATCCTGGCCGCGAACATCGGGGTCACCCTGATGCTCATCTCCGAACCGGAGAAGGAACGGAACTTCGAGCTGTCCGACATGACGCGCGATGCCGTGATCACCGCGGTCTCCTCGGAGGCCGGCATTGCCGACTCCGCCACCCCGGTGGGAGCCTCCGCGGTGGTCGTGGCCGCCATAGCGCTGAACGCCGCGCTGGAGTCCTCGAACCCGCAGCAACTTTCCAACACCGAAATGAAGATGTTCCTCGAATGGCTGCATCGCATCTCCAAGACGACATGACCGTCCACACGCGTCGGTTCCTTCCCTGCGACGGTGCAGGACAAACGATTAGGAAAAATCATGGCAACACAAACTGAGGCGGCCTCCCGCGGCGGCCTGCGGGTCGGGGTGCAGAAGTTCGGCACCTTCCTCTCGGGGATGATCATGCCCAACATCGGGGCGTTTATCGCCTGGGGGTTGATCACCGCACTGTTCATTCCAGACGGGTTCCTGCCCAACGAGCAGCTTGCCTTGCTGGTGAAACCGATGATCACCTACCTGCTTCCGCTGCTGATCGGCTACACCGGCGGCAAGATGGTCCACGGGGTCCGCGGCGGCGTGATCGGTGCGATCGCCACGATGGGCGTGGTGGTCGGCGCCGACATCCCGATGTTCATCGGCGCGATGATCATGGGCCCGCTCTCGGCCTGGGTCATGAAGAAGCTCGATGCCGTCTGGGAGGGCCGGGTCAAGCCGGGCTTCGAGATGCTCATCGACAACTTCTCCTCCGGCATCGTCGGGGCCGCCATGGCGATCTTCGGCATGCAACTGGTCAATCCGCTGGTGGTTGCGTTCTCCAACGGCGCCGGTGCGGTGGTGCAGTTCCTGGTCAATCACGGCCTGCTGCCGCTGACCAGCATCTTCATCGAACCGGCCAAGGTCCTGTTCCTCAACAACGCCATCAACCACGGCATCCTCACCCCGCTGGGCACCGAACAGGCGCTGGAACAGGGCAAGTCCATACTCTTCCTGCTGGAGGCCAACCCCGGCCCTGGCTTCGGCATCCTGCTGGCCTACGCGATCTTCGGCAAGGGCCTGGCCAAGGCCTCGGCACCGGGTGCCGCGCTGATCCAGTTCGTCGGCGGGATCCACGAGATCTACTTCCCGTACATCCTGATGAAGCCGGTCATGATCCTGGCCGCCATCGGCGGCGGCATGAGCGGGATCTTCATGCTGGTGCTCACCGGCGCGGGCCTGCGCGCCCCGGCGGCCCCGGGCAGCATCTTTGCGGTGTTCGCGATGACATCCTCGGACAGCTACCTGGGCGTCACGCTCTCGGTGGTTGTCGCGACGGTGGTCTCCTTCCTGATCGGTTCGTTCCTGCTGAAGATCTCCAAGGCGCCCGAGGGCGACGAGCTTGGCGAGGCAGCGGCCAAAATGGAATCGATGAAGGGCAAGAAGAGCTCGGTGGGCTTCGCCTTCGCCGCCGATGCTGCCTCCGGTCCGGTGAACAACGTGGTCTTCGCCTGCGACGCGGGCATGGGATCGAGCGCCATGGGCGCCTCGGTGCTGCGCAACATGTTCAAGCAGGCAGGATTGGTCAACGTGAAGGTCACCAACTCGGCCATCGCGAACCTGACCGACACCTACGACATCGTCGTCACCCACCAGGATCTCGCTGCCCGTGCCACGCCCGTGACGGCCAGCGCGGTGCACGTTTCGGTGGACAACTTCATGAACAGCCCGCGCTACGAGGAAATCGTCGAGCTGGTGCGCACCCGCAACGCCGCACCGGCGGAATCCGTTTCCGTGGGCGCAGCAGCAGCAGGGGCAGAAGCCTCGGCAACCGACGAGCACGCAGGTGCCGCGGCCCGCGCGGCCAAGCATACGGCCGCCCCGGCACGCGAGGTGTTGGTTGCCGACAGCGTGGTGCTCACCGGAACCGCCGCGTCGCGCGACGCCGCCATCGAGGAAGCAGGGGCCCGGCTGCTGGCACGCGGCGCTGTCAACGCGGAATACGTGGCCTCGATGCACACCCGCGAGGCCTCGGTGTCCACCTACATGGGCAACTTCCTGGCCATCCCGCACGGAACCAACGAGGCCAAGGGCAACATCGCCAGCTCCGCGGTGTCGATCATCCGCTACCCCGAGGGCATCGACTGGAACGGCAAGGAGGTCAAGTTCGTGGTCGGCATCGCCGGGGTGAACAACGAGCACCTGGCCATCCTGTCCTCGATCGCACGGGTCTTCACCGACAAGACGCAGGTGGCGCGGCTGGAAACCGCCACCACCCGCGAGGAAATCCTGGACATCTTCGGAAAGGTCAACGCATCGTGAAGGTAGTACATTTTGGGGCCGGGAACATCGGCCGGGGATTCGTGGGGCTGCTGCTGCACGACGCGGGCTACGAGATCGTGTTTGCCGACGTGGCCGACGCGCTGATCTCCGCGTTGGATGCGGCGGAGAGCTACCAGGTGCACGAGGTCGGACAGGATCCGAAGGTGCGCACGGTGGACAACTTCCGCGCGCTGAATTCCTCGACCCAGGCCGAAGCGGTCATTGACGAAATCGCCACGGCGGACATGGTCACCACCGCCGTGGGGCCGCACATCCTGAAGTTCGTCGCCCCGCTGATTGCCGCCGGCATCGCCAAGCGCAATGCCGCGCTGGCACCGCTGCAGGTCATGGCGTGCGAGAACGCCATCAACGCCACGGACATCCTTGAAGCCGCGGTGCGCGCCGACGGCGCCGCCGCTGCGGAGGCGGTCGACGCCAACGCGATCTTCGCCAACACCGCGGTGGATCGCATCGTGCCGAACCAGGCGCCCGGCCGGGGCCTGGACGTCACGGTGGAAACCTTCTTCGAGTGGGTCATCGACAAGACCCCGTTCGGGGACGCCGTGCCGCGGATCGGGGGCGCGACGTTCGTGGAGGACCTGGGTCCGTACATCGAGCGCAAGCTCTTCACCGTGAACACCGGGCACGCCTCCACGGCGTACCTGGGCTTTGCCGCCGGCCTGGAGAAGATTTCCGAGGCGATGGCCGACCCGCAGGTCTTTGCCAAGGTTGCCGCCGTGCTGGCGGAAACCAAGTCCCTGCTGGTGTCGAAGCACGGCTTTGCCGAGGCCGACCAGGAGGCCTATGTGCAAAAGATCCTGGCCCGGTTCTCCAACGAGTACCTGCCCGACACCGTGGTGCGCGTGGGCCGGGCGCCGCTGCGCAAGCTCAGCCGGCACGAGCGGTTCATCGGCCCGGCCGCCGAGCTGGCCGAGAACGGCATCAAGCCGGTGGCGCTGCTCGAGGCCATGGCCGCGGCGTTGCGGTTCAACGATCCGGAGGACACCGAGGCCGCCGAAATGGCGGTGATCCTGGCGGGGAACCCGAGTGAAGCGGCCACCGAGCAGATCACCGGGCTGGCTGCCGACCACCCGCTCTTCGGATCGGTGAACGAACTGGTCAAGGCCGCGCAGGCCGGCTGATTACACCATGTGGGTCCCGGCATTGGCCGGGACGCATGAAGGGACACGCAAAGGGTGCCGGTTCCATCCTCCACTGGAGATAAGGAACCGGCACCCTTTGTCGTTGGTCGGGACTTTGGGCGAGCGCGCCGGATGCGAGCGCCGGGCATGGGCCGCCGCGAACCCCGGCAGCTGCCAGGGGGAACAGCTATTCCCGGCGCCCGGATCTACAGGGGCCCCAAGAAATACGGCTCTACTGACTCTTCCGTGGGTCATCCCCGTCCCGGGAGTACCGGTTTCCGGCCTCCGAGGCTGAGCATCGCCAGGCCGATGAGGGCTTCGGGTGCTTTGAATCCGAAGGCCACCCGGGTGATGA
>NZ_QMKQ01000052.1 GCF_003287975.1 Arthrobacter sp. AQ5-05 | reverse complement strand
GGCCCGCCTCACACCGTGCAGCCCGGACCGGCGCATGAGCCTCTCCACCGTGCACCGCGCGACCTTGTGGCCGGCACGGTTCAGGGCGGCATAGACTTTCCTGGCCCCGTAAACACCGTAGTTTTCCTTGTGCACCTGTTTGATTTTTTCTGTCGTCGCTGCATCACTGACAGTACGTTTGGAGTCAGGGCGGGCCTTGGCAGCGTAGTAGGTGGAGGGGGCGATCGGCAGCTGCCTGCAGATCGGCTCGACCCCGTATTCATCCTGGTGCTGGTCGATGAAAGTGATCATCGTCGTGAGGGGCGGTCGAGCTCCGCCGCGAAGAAAGCCGACGCTGATTTCAAGATCGCGTTCGCCCTCCGCAGCTCGGTAACCTCTCGCTCCAGCTCGGCCAGCCGGGTCGCGTCATCAGTGGTCGTTCCAGGCCTCACGCCCTGATCGATCTCTTCGGTCTTGACCCAGCCACGGATCGTGTCGGCCGGGATGCCCAACTGCGCACCGATACGGGTGCAAGCTCCACGCCGGTCAGCCGGGTTCTTCTGGGCGTCCATCACGAGGCGGACTGCTCGCTGGCGAAGCTCATCTGGATATTTCTTCGGTGGTGCCATGGTGTTCATCCTTTCAAGGATTCAACACCCTCCATTAAACCCGGGGCGGTTCAGAGGGCGGCCCATGGCCCAGGCAGGTTTTCCAGTGTTCGGCAAGACCGTTCCCGGTCCGGCATCGTCGGTCAATCGGGGCCGCTTTCGGCCCGGTGGCCGGGCAGGGCCCGTGACCCGGGGCGGCCGAAACCTGAAACCTGATCCGGGACCTCGAGGGCCGGCTGCAGCACCCCGGCCGAACGCCGCCTAGCCCCGGGCATATCCCGGTCCGTTCACCGGCTTCCGCGCCCGCCGACACGGGCCACCGCCAGGAACATGCATCATCAATGACCCCTTCCCGGGCGCCCGGAAAGAATACATGAATCGGGGGATTCCCGGCGCCCGTGAAGGTACACCTCAAGTCAGGCGTGTGGGCCTGCTCCACCTGGGGAGCGGGCCCACACGTGCGTGGCTCAGGCAGGAGGCCTGGTGGTCGGATCCGGATGGGGCATCGGGTCCGGGCCGGGCACCGGATTCGGGAACGGGACGGGATCCGGCCCCGGCGGATACGGATCGGGCCCGGGGCCAGGGGGAATCGGGTACGGACCGGGATCGGGTTCAGGCCCGGGCGGTGGCCCCGGCGGCGGTTCCGGGGGCGGGGCGTGCTCCGGCGGCATGGTGGATTCGCTGCCCGGCACCATCCCGGGGCTTGATTTATCGGTGGATTTCGGGAACATGCTTCTCCTTAGCTGATGGGAGTTGACAGTCGTTCGTCCCGCAGTCCCCGGCGACGGGTTGGTCCCGGGCGCCGAAAGCATCTGCGGGCCGTTGGCCCATGGTTGCACGGAGCCGCGGGTGAAGTACACCCCGCGGTGGCCTGCGCCCGCGTGCATCAAGGTACGCCTTTGGGTTGACCCTGCTGCCTCCGGGGCCAACTAGAGTGGACGGCAGAGCAATAGCGAACAAGACAATCTTTCTAGGATGGCAGATGCATCGGCTGGCCGCACTTTCCCTGGGCAACCGCGCCCTCATCGCACTGATCACCGTGTTTGTGGCGGTCTTCGGCGTGATCACCATGGGGCAACTCAAGCAGGAACTCATTCCCGCGCTCGAGTTCCCGCGGATCTCCGTGGTGGCATCCCAGCCCGGCGCATCCCCGGAGGTCATCGACAAGCAGGTGGCCCAGCCCCTGGAGGGCGCGCTGCAGGCCGTCGAGGGCCTGGATTCCTCCTCCTCGACCTCGCAGACCGGCTTCACCACCGTCTCACTGTCCTTCGCCTACGGCACCGACCTCGACAGGGCCCGCGCCCAGGTCGACAAGGCCATCTCCAACGCCAAGGCCACGCTTCCGAACGACGTGGAGCCCTCCGCGTTCGCCGGCTCCATCTCCGACTTCCCCATCGTCTACCTGGCGGTCTCCGGCGGGAAGGACCTGAACTCGCTGCGCTCGGACGTCGAGCGCCTGGTGCTGCCCAAGCTCAGCAAGATCGACGGCGTGCGCACCGCGGACGTCTCCGGCGGCACCTCCCGGCACATCGCCGTGCTGCCCGACGCCGCAACGCTGGCCTCCGAGCGCCTGGGCGTGAACGACCTGAAGACCGTCATCGAGGAAGGCTCCGGGCTGATGCCCGTGGGCCGCCTGGACACCGACGGCCTGGACCTGCCGGTCACCTCCGGCTCGCTGGTCGACTCGCTGAACGCCGTGAAGTCGCTGCCGGTGCGCGGGGCCTCGGGGGTGTACGACCTCTCCCAGCTGGCGGAGGTGAAGATGGTCGATGACACCGCCACCTCCATCACCCGCACCAACGGGGTCGAAACCCTGGCCGTGTCGGTGACCAAGAAGCCCGCCGGGGACACCGTGGGCATCTCCCACGCGGTGGCCGCGGCGCTGCCCGCCCTGGCCGACCAGCTGGGTGCCGACGCCAAGTTCACCACGGTCTTCGACCAGGCCCCCTTCATCGAGCAGTCCATCCACGACCTCACCGTCGAGGGCCTGCTGGGCCTGGGCTTCGCGGTCGTGGTGATCCTGGTCTTCCTGCTCTCGGTGCGCTCCACGCTGGTCACCGCGATCTCCATCCCGCTGTCCCTGCTGGTCACCTTCATCGGGTTGCGCATGGGCGGCTACTCGCTGAACATGCTGACCCTGGGCGCGCTGACCATCTCCATCGGCCGGGTGGTGGACGACTCCATCGTGGTCATCGAGAACATCAAGCGGCACCTGGCCTACGGCGAGGAAAAGTCCAAGGCCATCCTCACCGCGGTGCGCGAGGTCGCCACCGCGGTGACGGCCGCGACGCTGACCACCGTGGCGGTGTTCCTGCCCGTGGCGCTGGTCGGCGGCATGGCCGGGGAGCTCTTCCGCCCGTTCGCGCTGACCGTGACCATCGCCCTGCTCGCCTCGCTGCTGGTCTCGCTGACCATCGTCCCGGTGCTGGCCTACTGGTTCCTGGGCCACACCCGGCCCGGTGCGGCGGACCTCGCCGCGGCGCGCGCGAAGGCCGAGAAGAAGGAAGCTTCCTCCTGGCTGCAGCGCGGCTACTCCCCCATCCTCAAGGGCACCCAGAGGCACCCGGTGATCACGCTTGTCGCCTCCGTGGCGCTGCTGGGGCTCACCGTCATCATGGTCCCGCTGGTGCCCACCAACCTGCTGGGCGGCACCGGGCAGAACACCTTCTCGGTCACGCAGAAACTTCCGGCCGGTTCCTCGCTGGAGACCACCATGAA
The DNA here is from genome assembly GCF_003287975.1 of Arthrobacter sp. AQ5-05. Classification (GTDB taxonomy): domain Bacteria; phylum Actinomycetota; class Actinomycetes; order Actinomycetales; family Micrococcaceae; genus Paeniglutamicibacter. The sequence goes on along the minus strand of NZ_QMKQ01000052.1, from coordinate 5,382 downwards.
GGCCGCCGCCCCCGTCGAGAAGGCCCTGCGCAGCCTCGATGGCGTGGCCGATGTGCAGCTGACAGCCGGCACCCCCTCGGGCGGCTTTGCCGCATTCCTGGCCGGTGGGACCGACTCGGCGTCCTTCACCGTGATGACCGATGCCGACGCCGACCAGGAAGCGATCCAGGATGCGGCCCGCGCCGCGGTCAAGCCCCTGGCCAAGGACTCCCGGATCTCGATCTCCGCCTCCGAGGGCGGGATGGGCGGATCCTCCGCGATCACCGTGAAGGTCGGCGCGCCCACCCCCGAGATCCTCACCGAGGCCACCGAGGCCACCCTGGAGGCCATGACCGGCATCGAGGGTGCCACCGATGTCAGTGACAACCTGTCCACCGCCCGCCCGCAGGTCTCCGTGTCCATCAACAGGACCAAGGCCGCGGCCGCCGGGCTCTCCGAGGCCCAGATCGGCGCGCTGACCGCCGGCACGCTCTCCCCGATCCCCGCCGGCACCGTGCGCGTGGGCTACACCGACTACCCGGTGAGCATCGGCAAGGGAACGGACCTGACCAACCTGAACCAGCTGCGCGACCTCAAGCTGCCCACCGCGACCGGAACGGTGCGCCTGGGAGATGTGGCGAAGGTCGAGCGCTCCGAGTCCCCGGCCACCATCACCTCCTCGAACGGGGAGCGGATCGCCACGGTCTCGATCACCCCGGGCGAGAACGACCTCGGCGCGGTCTCCGCCGAGGTCACCAAGCGCCTGGACGCGCTGACCCTGCCCGAGGGTGCCACCGCCGAACTGGGCGGCGCGGCCACCGAGCAGGCAGAGTCCTTCGCCCAGCTCTACCTGGCGCTGCTGGCAGCCATCGCCATCGTCTACGTGGTGATGGTTGCGACCTTCAAGTCGCTGGTGCAGCCGCTGATCCTGCTGGTTTCCATCCCGTTCGCCGCCACCGGCGCCATCGCCCTGCTGCTGCTCACCGGCGTGCCGCTGGGCCTGCCCTCGCTGATCGGCATGCTGATGCTGGTGGGCATCGTGGTCACCAACGCGATCGTGCTGATCGACCTGATCAACCAGTACCGCCTGCCGCGCGACGGGCACCCGGCCATGAACCTGGCCGACGCGATCCACCACGGCGCCAGGCAGCGACTGCGCCCGATCCTGATGACGGCGCTGGCCACGATCTTCGCACTGGTTCCGATGGCCCTGGGCCTGACCGGCGGCGGAGGGTTCATCTCCAAGCCGCTTGCAGTGGTGGTCATCGGCGGGCTGGTCTCCTCCACCGCGCTGACCCTGATCCTGGTTCCGGTGCTCTACCACCTGGTGGAGGGAGCCAAGGAGCGTGCCGCCGCGCGCCGGGACGAGAGGCACGGTGCCCACCCGGTCACCGAAGAGGTCATGGCGCTGGTGGGTGCCCGGATGGAGGTGCCCGCGGCGCAGGCAGCCCCCAAGGTGACCTCCACCCCGATCTCCGGACCGGGCGCGGGAGCCGTCCCGGCAGCGGCTCCCACCGGTCCCGCGACGGCTGCCCCGGCACCCGGGGTGCTGATCAACCCGGCCACCGGATCGATTCCGCTGACCCGCCGCGAGCGCAAGGAAATCGAGGGCGAGCTCAAGCACAAGCCCAAGGACTCCTAGCGCGGGCACCGAGGGCCAGCGGTGGCCACGGATTGAGCACCGCTGGCCCGACGCGGGGAGGCGGGGACCATTGGTTCCCGCCTCCCCGCGTTTCTTATTGGCATCTTTTCCCCTCAACGCGCAGCGGCCGGCTTCCACCAACACCTGTCCCTCCCGGAATTCCTCCTCGCGCGCGATCGCGTCCGCACGCCCACGAGCGCGCGCGCGAGGCGTATCCTTGGGGATGTCGGGACCGCTAGGGAAGACGCTGTGGCTCTACCGGCCAACGCCGGGCACCCTGCATGCAGGGGCGCACGTTGTTCGGTCCGGCAACCCACGGGAAACCGTCTCGGTATCGGCCCCGACGCCACCTGGTCCAATCATTCCGGGCTCCCCAGGGGCCGGGCCCCGGTAAGACACCGTCCAGCTCTGGCCACATGGCGCGCGCCGACGTACGCTCAATCCATGGAAGAGAACCAGACCCACATGGACGTCGAAGAACTCGAATCTCACCAGTGCCTGGAACTGCTGCGGGCGGTTTCACTCGGCCATCTGGCCGTCAGCCACGATGACATGCCGCAGATCTTCCCGATCAACTTCACCGTCGACCACGGGACCGTGGTGTTCCGCACCGGGGAGGGCACCAAGCTCAAGACGCTGCGTGCCCAGCCGCAGGTCGCGTTCCAGGCCGACGGGGTCAACCAGGAGACCGGCGTCGCGTGGTCGGTCATGATCCAGGGAAAGGCCGAGCTCTTCGGCGGCATCGAGGAAACCCTCGATTCGTTCAACCTGATGCTCTTCCCGTGGGAATCGGGCCCCAAGGACCAGTTCGTACGCATCGTCCCGGCCTCGATGACGGGCCGGCGCTTCAAGGTCGCCGACCCGCTGACCTGGTGGAAGCACATGCGCCACGGCTAAGCCGCCGTGACCGGGCTGCTGCCCGCCCCGATGCCCGCCCCGGGGACTCAGGCATCCCGGCGCGTAAACACCCACATCGCGGCCCCCAGCAGCACACCGGCCCACGCCACCAGCACGACGATCGTCGTCGCCGCGCCGTAGGGTTCCACCGCCCCGGTGCCCAGCACCTGCCCGGCCGTCGTCGGCAGGTAGCCCACGACGCGTTGCACCCAGTCGATGGTGAACGACGGAAGGATCTGCCGCAGCCCGAAGAGCAGCACGAACGCGCCGGCGATCGCCCCGGCGGCGCTGCGCAGCAGCGCACCGAGGCCCGGCATCACCAGGGCCGGCATCCCCAGGTGCACCCCGCCCCCGGCCAGTGCGGGCAGCAGCTCCGACACCGTGAAGGCACCGTACGTCCCGGCCGCCAGGGCCGCCACCAGCGTCCCGGTGTCCACCAGCACCACGCTGCTTCCCAGCCCGACGACGCCCGGCACCGCGGCCTTGGCACCGAGCAGCCGGGTGCGAACCGGCACGGCCTGTAGCGAGGAAATGATCGTCCCGCTGGAATACTCCGAGGTGATCGCCAGGGCAGCGAGCGTGGCAATGAACAGCTGTGCCAGCTGCAGGCAGGCCAGCGCCATGAACGGAGCGGGCATCGCCGCCCCGAACCCGGGACGCGGCCCCACCCGTTTGTCCGTGTGCTTTGCCTGTTTTCCACGCTGGGCCCGGCCCGGGCCCATCCACAGCAAAATCCCCCAGGGTCCGCCCCGAGACTCCCCTTGATTTTCCCCGGCCACACCCCGCACCCCCGCCCGGCCGCTTGCCACCTTCGGCACCGACCCCGACGTTCCGGCAGCCTGCCCAGCGCCCGCCGATCCGTTCCCCTTGCCCCTTCGCCCACCCGCGCGCTCGGGCTGCACTCGCGCGTGATTGCTCGCGCAATGCACCGCCCGAATCGTCCGACCCCGGGTTATCCACAATTTCCCGGCCCGGCCCCCATCGCACTCCCGAGCCCCGCACACTGGAGGGATGCAAGCAGACGCACTCATCGCCAATCTCGCTGGACACAGCGACGATCCGGGGTATTCACCCACCCCGGACGATGAACTGCGCGCATTGATCGAGGGCATCCGCGGCATCGACGTGCTCGTCGCCCGGATTGCAGCCCGCCCTGCCTCCCCCACCCGGGCCCTGCTCATGGCAATGACCATCGAGCAGACCAAGCACGCCATCGCCGTCGCGCAGCTCAAGGCCGCCCAGCTGGCCCGGAAAACCCTGGTGCACGAGCTGCCCGCCAACACCCTCACCGAACTTCGCGCCATCGCCGAAGACCCCACCGCATTCCTGGCCGGGGACACCGGCCTGCCCGACGACCCGCGCACGGTTCCCACCGGCAAACTGCAATTCAAAACCCCCGCCGACTGCCTCGCCGGCATGGCGGGCATCGACTACTTCGAGGCACTCAACCGCATGCAGGCGGGCGACGACCTGCTGCCGGGCGTCGACGAGCACGGCATGCCGCGCGGCCCGCGCTACCCGCAGCTGGCACAGCAACTGGCCACCGGCAAGAGCGCGCCGGGCACCGTTGCCGCCGCGGCGCGCAAGCTGGAGAAGCTGCGCCCGATCATCGAGTCCCGACCCGACGCCGCACAGATCGCCGAGCAGATCGAGTGCCGCGTGGCCCAGTCCCTGGCCGAGGGCGACGCGAAGAACACCACCAAGCTCTTCGACAAGATCAGCGACGAGCTTGACGACGCCGACTCCACCCCCACGCCCAAGGAAATCCGCAACAAGACCGGCATCTCCGTCACCAAGCGCACCCGGCACTTCACCTACTTCACCGCCTGCATGCTCAATGCCGACGCCGAGGTCTTCCTCTCGCACTTCGCCGAGTCCGACAACGCCCGCACCCTGGCCGGAAACCGCCAGGCCATCGCCGCGGCCGCCACGGTCCCGGGCCGCGGGCCCGCCACCGGCCCCTCCACCACGCAGGCAGACGGCACCCCCTCCGGCAGTACGGACCACGCAGGAATCGGCACCGCCGACGGCGCAACGTCCTCCACGGCCACCGATCCCGGTTTCAACGCAGGGACAAATACCACCCCGGCCGAAGCCGACGGCACCTCCCCCACCGCAAACGGCACTCCGTCAACCCCTGAAACCCCCGATTCCAACCCCGAACCGGCACCCGCGGACGGACCCGATTGGTTCGACCACCCGCCCGGCGCGGAGACCTTCGACGATCCGCCACCATTTGAAACAGGCACCGGCGCAGTTTCCGAGGAGCCGACCCCGGCCCAACGGCATCTGCAAACCCTGCTGAATTTGATGCGCACCCCGAGGACCTCGGCCAACGGCGCCACCGGATTGCCCACGGCAAAGCTCTTCGTCTACATCACCCTGGAAGTCCTGCTGGGGCTGGCCCGCGGCGCCGGATGGAGCGCACACGGCCTGGAGATCTCGGTCGCCGAGGTGCGCAAACGACTGGCAGAGTTCGGGTTCATCCCCATCACGCTCGGCGGCGAGGGCCAGATCCTGGACTACGGGCGCGAGCGACGCTATCCACCCGAGTCCATGAAACAGGCGATCCGTGCCCGCGACCGCGGCTGCCTCAAGCCCGCCTGCGCCGTGCCGCCCGAACACTGCGACTACCACCACATCAAACCGTGGTCCGAGGGCGGAACCACGAGCGTGTGGAACCTGGGCATGTTCTGCCCCTCCGAGCACCGCGGCGCCGACAAGGGCGACTTCGAGGTCGTGATGAAGAACGGTGTCCCGTGGGTGAAGCTCGCCCCGTTCGAGGACCCCGACCAGCTTCCCCGCCGCAACAAGCACTGGCAGGGCGAGCAGCCTCCGCTCTTCTGAACGGCATTTCCCCAAGC
>NZ_QMKQ01000051.1 GCF_003287975.1 Arthrobacter sp. AQ5-05 | reverse complement strand
ACATCGCCAAGGCCGTGAACGCGCAGGCGATCACGCTGGCCGACGCCCCGCGCGGCTACGCCGAGTTCGACGCCGGCGCGGCCACCAAGTACGTCCTGGACCCCAACGGCTACCTGTCCAAGTAGCCATCCACCCTTATTTCAAGGAGCAGTGCCATGTCATTGAATCTCGCGGACGCCCGCACCATCATTGCCGCCGCCGAGGCGCGCGCGGCCGAAATCGGCCAGCCCATGAACATCGCCGTCGTCGACGCCGGCGGGAACCTCGTCTCCCACGTGCGCATGGACGGTGCCTGGCTGGGCAGCATCGACATCTCCATCAACAAGGCCTTCACCGCCCGGGCCTTCGACCTGCCGACCAAGGACCTGGCGGAGAATTCGCAGCCGACCCAGCAGTTCTACGGCATCCATGCCTCCAACCACGGGCGCATCATGATCTTCGCAGGCGGCATCCCGATCCGCCGCGACGGCGTGGTCGTCGGCGCCGTCGGGGTCAGCGGCGGGTCCGGAGCCCAGGACCAGGAGGTCGCGGAGGCCGGCAGCACCGCGCTTTAGCCGGTCCGGGATGCCCGCCCTTGCGTGAGGTCCCCGGGCAGGGTTCACCACGGCCGATCGCCCCGCCGGTTTGGTGGGGCGATCGGCGGATGGGTCCAGCGGGTTCGGTCAGTTCCGCTCGGCGACCGATTCCTCGGATCGCACGACAGGTGCCGCTGCCGAGACCGCTTCTGGGGTAGTTCCCGCGCCGTTCAGGAGCCCGGAGAGCATTCCGGCGATGTCGATCTCGGTGCTGCCCTTGATCATCGCCAGGCCCTCGGTGACGATGCGGTTGGCCTGCTTGACGGCATCGGATGCACCGTCCGAACTGATCACCGTGTAGTTGTCGATGCCGGCCACGGCATCGGAGCTGGCCTTGACGATGTCCGGCAGGGCGCTGATCGCCAGGAACGCCAGCGAGGCCTGCGTGTGGCCGGTCAAGGCCACGGCCTTCGCGTCCTCGGCCTTGGCGGTGGCTTCGCCAATGGCAGCAATCGATGCGCCCTCCGCTTCGCCACGCAGGCGCACGGCGTCGGCTTCCGCCTTGGCATTGAGCTCGATCGCTGTTGCCAGACCCTGGGCCTTGAACACCTCGGCGTTCTTGGAGGCCTCGGCCTCAACGGTCTGGGCAGCGGCGCGGGCCTCGGCATCGGCGATGGACGCCTTCTTGGAGCCCTCGGCCTCGATGGCCTTCGAGTTGGCCCGCGCGGTGGCGCTGAACACGTCCGCGTCCCGCTTGGCCTCGGCGTCGGTGCGCATCTTGTAGGCCTGGGCGTCGGCAGGCTTGTGCACCTCGATGTCCAGGCGCTCCTGCTCCACCAGGGCCTTCTCGGCCAGGGCCTTGCGCTCCAGCTCGGCGACGGTCACATCCTGCTCCGCGGTGGCGATCCCCTTGGCTGCCTCTGCAATGGCTTCGGCACGGTCCCGTTCGGCCTTGAATTCCGCCTTCCTGATGGCAAGGTCCCGCTCGAGTGCTGCGGTCTCGCCCTCCTGCGCAATGCGGGCGGCTTCGGATTCCTGGAAGGCCTTGGAGGTGGCGATGCGTGCTTCGCGCTTGGCCCGTTCCAGGCCCGGTTTTCCGACTTCCTCGAGGTAGTCGATGGTCGTGGGCTTGTTGTCCGGGCCCAGCACCGTGCGTGACGGGGTGCTGACCGAAGAGATGTTGAAGGCATCGATCTGGATGCCCTGTTCGGCGAACTGGGTGACCGCCGATTCCAGGGACTGGTCCTGGAATTCCTTGCGGTTGTTGTTGGCGTCCTCCACCGACATGGCCGAAACGATGCCGCGCAGCACGCCCTCGGCTGACTTGGTCACCGAGGCGTTCAGGTCCTCCTTCGAATGAGTGAGGAACCGTTGGACGGCCTTGCTCATTCCCTCGACCGAATCGTCGAACTTGAAGTTCAGGCTGGCTGTCACCGAGGTGGTGATGAAGTTCTTGTCAACGCCTTCCACGGCAAGCTCCACCTGGCGCTGCTCGAGTGACATGACGTATTTCTGGTGGATCACCGGCAGGAAAAGCACGATGCCCTTGGTGAAGATCTGCACCTGCCCCTTCGATCCCTTGCCGGCGCGGATGATTGCCTGGTTGGGTGCCACGGTTACCAGTCTGGTGGTGGCGTACCAGATGAGGGCTATGAGGACAGCGAGGATTGCTGCGACGGCGATGACGGTTCCATTTACGGCAAGATCCATGATTAAACTCCGTTCAGTTCAGAGGTGGATGCGACCCTGATGCGGTCTCCAACAATTGCCACGACGGCAATTGGTGTGCCCTTCTCGATAGGGCTGCTTGAAAATACGAGGCGCTGGTTGATTTCATCGGGGTGGTCCAACTGGACTTTCCCGACGATGTCGTTGATGTCTGTGGTGGCAACTCCAAGCAGGCCGATGACTTCGTGCGGCTGGGCGTTGGAGATACTTGCCAGCTTTCGCGCAAGCAGCGCTACGCCGACGATGCCAATGACTCCCAGAATGGCTCCCGTGCTGTAGGCCAGAAAGAGTGGCCCGTCGTTGAGCAACACAATCGCACCCGCTGCGCCGAAAAGCGTGGCTGCCGCACCGACAGCAGTGGTGGAGATGATTCCGTCGAAGAAATCGACAAGCTCTCCCAGGGTCATGGACACGATGAGGAGCAGGAGGCCAAGGCCTCCGATCACTGCGAATGCGAGCATGTGGATTCCTTCGTGGGTTGATTGCCGGGCCACATGGCACGGCATGATTCAAGTCTTTGGCAATGGCGGAGCCCCACGTTTCAGGTGCTTCCCGAAGTGTCCTTGCTTCCCGAAGCGTCGGTTTAGGCACCCCGGCGGACTCCCTCGATTGCCTCGCCTGACATAAAGTCTATTGGTTAGCTGTATAAAGTTGGGTTAGCGCAGTCACAAGCCCGCCATATGCGGACTGCAGTCGCTGCCCGGAACTTGCACACCCGCATGGCTGGTTCGCCGAAAGGGCGCATCCACCGAGACACGCCGGAAGCTCTCAACACTTTGAGCAGGGGTCGATCCAACCTCGCCGTTCCGGCGCCGAGACGACCGAGGATTCGATCCCGGCGCAGGCAATTCCGCGGTGGCTCGGGCAGGAAGAGCCCGTCGCCGACAACGTTGAAGACGCGTTCGATGGATCCCGTCCCCGGGGCCAACGACCCCGGGGACGCAGGTACCTGCCATCACCAAAGCCCGAGCACCGCCAGGACCGGCACCAGGCCCAATACCGGCAGAGGATCCATCAACAGGTCACTCGGAGACCTCGGGATCGGCGGCCGACAGTAATCGATGAAGTGGATTTACCGCTACCACACCCCTGGCGCACCGGGCCTCGATTGGCGGTTTCAGCTGCGGCGACCGGGGCATCCCTGGAGTCGGGACGCGTGATGCATTTCCGAGCCGGGATCCAGCTCGCGGCCTACCCCGGGTGGGCCCATCCTTGGCGGTGGAACACCGATCACGGCGGCGAGGAGTTCCCGCAACCGGCAGCCCGGCATACCGGGCGGTGAACCATTACCCGGCCGATGTCCCAGCGGGTTCGCCCACCGGAAGCAGGCCGGCAAACACGCGCGAATCCCGCGCCTTTCCGTCGATGCGCTTGTGGTCGCGCAGGTGGTCCACCTGCCGCATGCCAATCTTTTCCAGCACCCGCACCGAGCCGGTGTTCTCCGGCCGGCAGGTGGCCACCACCCTCGTGATCCCCAGATGCGCCCCGGCCCAAGCCAGCAGCGCCTCGGCGGCTTCAGCCGCGTACCCGTTGCCCCAGGCATCCCGGCGCAGGACGTAGCCGATCTCCGCTTCACGGGGCCCGTGGACCAGGTCCGATTCCCCGGTCATCAGCGCCACCGAACCGATGACCGAGCCGCCCCAGGCAACCGCCAAGGTCCAGGTCTCCCGTGGCGCCGCAAGCTGCTCCGCGGCGCATTCCTCCAAGAACACCGCTGTCTCCTGCGGCGTGTTGGGCCCCCATTCGGCGAAGGCGCACACCACCGGGTCCGAGGCGAAGGCATGGACGGCGTCCAAGTCGCCGGGGCCGTAATCGCGCAGCAGCAACCGCTTGGTGGAAATCTCCATGCTTCCCATGGTGGCACGACGCCCCCCACCTTGCCCTCCGGCGTCCCGGAACGGGTGCGCTCAATGCCGCCGCGGACCGCGCCCTCACATAGACTCGAAGACGAACCCCACCAGCACTCCCACGCAAGAACCGGCGGCAATGCAAAACAAAGATTCCTCAGTCCAGGCGACCTTCAATTCCGTCGCTCGGCGCTACGACCTGATCAACCGCCTGATGACCCTGGGCTCGCACCAAACCTGGTGCCGCGAGGTCGCCGCCCGCGCCACCTCGTTCCCGGGACGCGACTACCTCGACCTGGCCACCGGAACCGGCGTCATCGCCCGCGAAATCCGCAAACAGTTCCCCGCGGCCAGCATCACCGGCGCCGATTTCTCCGACTCGATGTTGGCCCTGGCCCGGCAGATCAACGGCGGCGACGGCATCGAATGGCAGTTTGCCGACGCCCACGGGCTTCCCTTCGCCGATGCCTCCTTCGATGCGGTCACCCACGGCTACCTGCTGCGCAATGTCAGCGACCTGGACAAGGTGCTGGCCGAACAGTTCCGGGTGCTCAAGCCCGGCGGCATGGTCTCCGCGCTGGAGTCCTCTCCCCCGGCCGGGCCGCTGGCACCGGCCATCCGCCTGGGCATGCGCATCGTCATCCCGGCACTGGGGCAGTTCATCGGCAAGGACCGGGCGTCCTACGAATACCTCGTCGATTCGACCCTGGGCTTCCTGAGTCCCGAGGCGCTGCGCGAGCGCTTCATCCAGGCCGGCTTCGAGGATATCCAGGTCAAGCCGAAGTACCTGCGCACCAACATGATTTGGTCCGCCCGCAAGCCCAGCTGATTCCTCGGCGTCCGCACCGGGCTGCCGTCGACTCCATCACCCGTTGATGGCGCCCCGGGGTGGGTATGGTGGCGTTCAGCCAGGGCGCCGGCTCTCCATCGTCGCCCACGCCTCCGGCTCTCCATCGTCGCCCACGCCTCCGGCGCTCCACGCCGCGGGGCCGGCTTCCGTCCGAAACACCACGCTGCTCCGCGGAAATGCCCGGATTCCCCGCCGGCCCCGGCGGAGCGCAGTTCCCGGCACCCACGGTTTCGAAGATGTACGCATCAATTGCAACACGATGTTTATACAATCTTTGGTAAAACTCGCTTATGCTCGGTCCATGCAGTCATTCCTGACCCCGGAGCAGCACGCGGACCTCTACGATGCCGAGAACACCTGGACCGTGGCCGAGGATTTCTTCCTCTCCTTCATTGACGAGCAACCCCGCAGCAGGGTGCTTGACCTTGGCTGCGGCACTGGTCGGCTGACCATCGCCCTGGCCCGTGCCGGACACCGGGTCACCGGCCTGGACCCGCACGCCGGCTCGTTGGCCGCTGCCAGGGCTAAGCCGGGCGCCCATGCGGTTGACTGGATCGATGGCACCTCGGCGCAGCTGCCGCCGGATGCCACGTTCGATGCGGTGCTGATGAGTTCTCACGTGGCCCAGGCCATCAACGACGATGACGAATGGCATCGCACGCTGGCCGATGTCCACTGCGCATTGCGGCCCGGCGGTCGGCTGGTTTTCGATTCGCGTGATCCGCAGGCCCGGGCGTGGGAACGCTGGACCCCGGGCACCACCCGCAGCCAGTACACACTGGCAGACGGAACCGGCGTCCACTTGTGGATCGATGCCCAGGAACGCGAACGCGGCCTGGTGTCCATCACCGAACACCGGTTGCTGGCGGATGGAAACCGGGAGTTCGAGGACGCCGTGCTGGCCTTCCGCAGCGAGCAGCAACTGCGAACCGACCTGGCGGCCGCTGGCCTGGGCGTCGATTCGGTGTTCGGCGGATGGCACCGGGAACCGGTGGGCCGCGGCGCCGGGGAACTCATCGTGGTGGCACACCGCTAGCGGTACCCGGCGGCGTTGGCCGGCAGCCCGGCCCCCTGCACCTCGACCATGTAGCGCCAGCAATCTGGTGCCGACCCGTCCAGGTCGGTGAAACCGTATTCGCGGGCAAGCCCCCCGCTGGAGAACGACCCGCCGCTGCGCGAGAAGACCTCGGGATCAGCGGCGAGCGCGGCGACTGCCCGGCCCACGAAGCGCGGGGATTCGCTGATCGCGGCAAAGTGCCCGCCCTCCTGGGTGGAGCTGCGCCAATTGGCCTCGGTGACCCCGTAGTTCTCCAGCATCATCTCCGAGCGCAGCCAGCCCGGGCTCACGACCACCGCCGCGCACCCGTGGGGCTTCAGCTCGTGGGCGAGCGTGAAAGCCATGCGCAGCGCGGCGTTCTTGGCCAGGTCGTAGAACGTGGAGACCCGGTAGTTGGCCCCATTGAAGTCCCGGGTCCCGTCGGTCACCTCGACCACCAGGCCTCCGGGCTTCCGGGATAGCAGCCCCAGCGCGTGGTGGGAGGTGATCAGGTGCGTCTTCACGCCCAGTTCCAGCATGTGCAGGCCGGCCTCGAGGTCATGTTCCCAGATGTTCCGTTCCCACTGGATGAGTTTTTCCCCGCCCCAGATGTCGTTGACCAGCAGATCCAGCCTGCCCTGCTCGGCATCGATGCGTGCCACGAGGGCGGCAACCGCAGCGGAGTCCAGGTGGTCGACGGCCACCGCGATGCCGATGCCTCCGGCCTTCGTGACGAGTTCGGCGGTTTCCTCGATGGTTTCGGGGCGGTCGTATTCGCTGCGGGCTTCCCGGGTGCTGCGCCCGGTGCAGTACACCGTGGCCCCGGCCTCGCCCAGTCCGGCGGCTATGCCGCGACCTGCCCCGCGCGTCGCCCCGGCCACCAGGGCGATCCTTCCTGCAAGTGTCCGTTCCATGGCTTCACGCTAGACCCGGCCCGAGGAGCGTGGCCAGAGATGTTGGCGGTGGCTTCGGCCCGCTTTCGGAGTCGTCAACGCGCGGTGGAACGATGCAGAGGCCAAGGACGCCCACCCGGGATTACCGGGTGGAGATCCTTGGCCTGCTTCACACGTGCTTTGTGGCTCGGTGGTTCAGGCCAGCGGGTAAAGCGGGTTGTGCCCCGCGGCGACCTTCTCGGAATCGCGGACCGGCTCCGGAACCGTGCCGGTCCCCCACGGGTTCCCGCCGAACACCTCGCGCCCGTGCGGTTCGAGCCAGTTTTCCAGGTCCGGGCCGACCGGGACGATCTGCGTCGGGTTTATGTCCTCATGGACCACGTAGTAGTGCTTCTTGATCTGGTCGAAGTCCACGGTGTCGCCGAAGCCGGGATGCTGGAACAGTTCCCGGGCGTAGGCCCAGAGGTTCGGCATCTCGGTGAGCTTGTTCCGGTTGGCCTTGAAGTGCCCGTGGTAGACGGCGTCGAAGCGCACCAGGGTGGTGAACAGGCGCACGTCGGCCTCGGTGATCGACTCCCCCATCAGGAAGCGGCGGGTTCCCAGGCGTTCCTCGAGCCAGTCCATGGCGGTCCAGAGCCGGTCGTAGGCTTCCACGTAGGCCTGCTGGCTTCCGGCAAAGCCGCAGCGGTAGACCCCGTTGTTGACTTCGGTGAAGATGCGCTTGATGACCGGCATCATCTCCTCGAGCTTGTCCGCGGGCAGCAGGTCGGGGGCACCCTCGCGCTGGAACGCCTTCCACTGGGTGGCGAGGTCCAGGGTGATCTGCGGATAATCGTTGGTGACCACGGCGCCGGAAGGCACATCGACGATGGCCGGCACGGTGATGCCGCGCGGGTAGTTCGCGAAGCGCTTGAAGTAGTTCTCTTGGATGCGCTCGGTGCCCAGCACCGGGTCCACCCCGCCTTCGTCAAGATCAAAGGTCCAAGAGCGCACGTCGTGCACCGGCCCGGGGGTTCCCAGCGAGATCGCGTCTTCCAGTCCCAGCAGGCGCCGCACGATGATGGCTCGGTTGGCCCACGGGCAGGCGCGGGCGGCAACCAGCCGGTAGCGCCCGGCTTGAACCTGCCAGAGTTCGGCGCCCTCGGCCACGCCCGCGTGCACGTTGCCGATGGTCCCCGCGGTCGGCCCGCCGGAGGCGCGCACGGCGTCGGGATCGGCGACGATCCGGTCCTGGATGTAGTTGGTGTCGCGCGTGAATTCCGCGCCCGTGACGTATGCACCGGCGGTGCTGTGCTGCTGATCGCTCATAACCCAACCCTAGGTTCGGGTGCCCTGAAGCACCATGGAGAAAAGGAATGGCCTGCCCGCGGACTTCTCCGGGGCAGGCCTTCATCCCGCGGGCCGGCCCACGCGTCCGGTGAACGGCATGTGGCAGGTGTCCCGGGGCAATCACCTGACCGGTCCACGCGCCCCCCATGTTGCATGGGGACCGGCCAGGCGATGTTGCTTGGGGGGATGATCCCCTAGGCGGAAACCAGTGCGGCGTCGCGAACCGACTTCAGCGCAACGGTCCACGGCACCAGCTGGTCCAGGACCGGTGCCAGCGAGGCTGCCTGCATCTCGGTCGGCTTGAACACCGAGAAGTTCTCGAAGTCGGTGAACAGCGAGAACATGCCGGTCTTCTGCACGTGGGCGACCTGCAGCTCGGAGAGGATGCCGCGCAGGTGCTCGACGGCGCGCACGCCGTAGGCCGAGCCGTAGGAGACGATGCCGGCGGCCTTGTTGGCGAACTCGGCGTTCAGGTAGGACAGCGCGTTGGCCAGGGCCGGGGCGACCGAGTGGTTGTACTCGGGGGTGACGAAGACGTAGCCATCGAATTCGGCGATCTTGGCGGACCAGGCCTTGGTGGCCTCGTTCTGGTAGTTCTGGTAGGCGGCCGGGTAGGCTTCATCCAGCAGTGCCAGGTTGAAATCGGCGATGTCAACGAGCTCGTAGTCGGCGTCGCCGCGCAGGTTCGCCTGCTCCAGGACCCACTGGGCCACGCCGGCGTTGTTGCGTCCCGGGCGGGTTGAACCGGTGATGATGGCAATCTTGGTCATGCTGGGTCTCCTTGGACTGGGGGACACGCGGGCTGTTTGCTGACGTGTCAACTAAAACTTGATATCCCAATCCTGCCGCGAGAAGATTGACATGTCAACCAAATGTGAAGAAGTGTGAGGCGCACCATGTCCGAGCCCCGTTGGCTCAACGAAGCAGAAGCCCAGCTGTGGCTGGAGTTCCGGGAATTCCTCTGGGGCTTCCCCAGCGCGATGGATCGCCAGCTCACCCGCGACGCCGGGATGTCCAGCGGCGAGTATGCGGTACTCGCCGCGGTTTCGCAGACAGCTCCCGACGCGCTGCGCTCGGGTGACCTGGCCGCGACGCTGCAATGGGAGCGTTCCCGGGTCTCGCACCTGTTGCGCCGGATGGAGGCCAAGGGCCTGATCGAGCGCTGCGCCTCCAGCTGTGATGGCCGGGGCCAGGACATCAAGCTGACCGATGCCGGCTGGAAAATGATTCGCAGCGCGGCCCCCGACCACGTCTCGTTCGTGCGCGAAACGCTCTTCGACCCGCTTTCCGGGGCCGAACAGGAACAGTTCGGGGCCATGCTGGCCAAGATCCGTTCGGCAGTGGTCGACCGCAACCTCTGGTGACCGCGCCGGACCCTGAAGCTTATTCCCCGTGCTCGGCGGTTGAGGGCCAGTGTCCGTCAGCGGTGAACGAGGTTGCCCAGTAGTAGGGGTTCAGTTCCCGCAGCGTCAGCATTTCCCACGTATCGTTTCCCGGCGAACCCGGCACCGCGGCCAGGACCCCGGGCCCCCAGACGGCCAGGCGTTCCTGGCAGATGCCGCAGGGCGCAAGCACCTGGTAGGTCCCTTCTTCGGTACCGTTGGTCACGCAGGCCGACGCCACCACGCGTTTTCCCAGGGTGTAGGCCTGTGCGACCGCGCCGGCCTCGGCGCACAGCGTCGCGGCGGCATTGAAATTGTCGAAGCTGACGCTGGTCAGGATCTGCCCGTCCTCCAGAACAACGGCAGCGGCCGCAACCGAGTCTTGTGCCCCGGGCCACCTGCTCCGCAGTTGTTCAATGGCGGAATTGACAAGCAGTTGGTTCGAGTCCATGTGTTTATTCTGCCACGCGATGCCGGTTCCCGGCCGCTGCCTAGGGGACTTATCCCTGCAAGGGCAACCGCTCCCGGCCGCTTTCCCGCACATGATGCCTGGCCAGGCATCCACAGGTCCCCGGCACCGGTCCTCGCCCCGCCGGCCCCGCGGCACACACTGGTGGCATGGAAACACGCCAGCTCATCGACGCCCTCACCACCACCGGTGGCGAGCCGGGACACCCAGTGTCGCCGGTTGATAAGCTGCGCCTGCTGG
>NZ_QMKQ01000050.1 GCF_003287975.1 Arthrobacter sp. AQ5-05 | reverse complement strand
TAGGGAACTGCGTCGCCCAACCCAAATACGGAATTGCCAACTTCATTGAGACGAAAATGACCAGATCTGTCTCACTAAACATGGCAAAACCCCACGTCAGCGTTGCCAACAATACTGAGACCGGACATAGGACTCGGTGATATGGCGTCCGCGTCGCTGGGCTCTTGAAGCAGAAAAACCCGTCGCGACATGGATCGCGACCTGCTGGGGTATACCGGAAGCGTGATGCCTCGGGCGATGGGCATCGACGGTTTGCCGGTGCCGTCGAGGCCCCCTGAGCCTTGGATTCCCGTGGTTCCCTTGACTCGGGTTCGCGTTTTGTGCATTCTAAGAGCAGAATTTGCGAACGCATCGGAGTCATGATGGATCCTGAACAGGGACGGCTGATCAGGCTTCCGTTGCGTCAGGGTGCCACCTCCGCCGACGCGGTGTTCGAGGACATGCTCACGGGGTGGGAACACCAGCAGCTGGCCCGAAATTTCACCGCCGCCACGATCCGGGGACGGGAACGGCTGGTCCGCCGGTTCGTCGACCACACCGGACATTTCCCCTGGGAATGGACCCTCGGCGATGCCGACGAATTCTTCGCCCATGAGCGTTCCATCCTGAACCTGGCGTACGCCACCATCCGCGCCTACCAGACCCATGTGAAGGTGTTCTGCGATTTCCTGACCGATCCGGCCTACGAATGGGACCGTCTCTGTATCCAGGGCTTTGGCAGCTCCCCCTCCCAGATCATCACGGAATTCAACCGCGCACGCCACGCCCAGAGCAACGAACAGGCGCCCACCAAGAGGCCCTTCACCCGGGCCGAGCTCCAAGGATTCTTCGACCTGGCCGACCTCGAGGTCGACAGGGTCCTTTCCTCGGGACGCAAGGGCGCCGTCGCCGCCTACCGGGACGCCACCGTGTTCAAGACCGCCTACGCGTGGGGTTTGCGGGCCAACGAGGTCACGCACCTGCAGACCGTGGACTTTCCCCGGAACCGCAGGGCACCCCAGTTCGGCGATTTCGGTGTTCTGCAGGTCAGGTACGGCAAGGCCCAGCGCGGTTCCCCACCCAAGAGGCGCTCGGTGCTCACGGTCTTTGACTGGTCCCCCGGTGTCCTGGACGCCTGGATCCGGACCGGCCTGCCATGGTTGGCGCCGATGGTGTCGGAAATCTTTCCCACGGCCACCGGCCTGCCCGTTCCCAAGTCCAACCTGCACCGCCGCTTCCGCGACTACATCGAGGAACTCGGCTATCCGCCCGGACTGGACATCCATTCCCTGCGCCGCTCCTACGTCACACACCTCTTTGAACACTTCGGCTTCGACCACACCTTTGTCCAGCGGCAGGTCGGCCACGAACATGCCTCGACCACCTCGCTCTACACATCGGTCTCCAGCGATTACCAGACCAGCGAGCTCAACCGTGTGCTCGAGGACATGATCGAGAAGGCCGTCAAACCCAAGGAGAAAAGAGAATGAAGCGGGACATCGAATACCGGTGGCGGGCCCGGGAACTGATGGCACGGCACGGTATGCGCAACACCCGGGAACTGGTGGGACCGCTGCGGGAGCGGGGCATCACCCTGTCAGAGTCCCAGATCTACCGCATGGTCGGCCAGGAGCCCGAACGCATCTCCTTCCAGCTCCTGGCCGCGCTCTGCGACATCTTCGGCGTCGAGGCTAACGAGCTGTTCACCTTCACCGCCACGAACTCGCGGAACGAACGCCGGCAGCAGGCCGCGGCCTCGGGGGCAAACGTCGTCCGGTTCGCCGACGCCTACAAACCCGTCAGGGCGAGGATCCTTGACGAGGACTAGACCCGGGCCCCGTGGCCGGCCCCGGTCCGAGGGCGGGCACCGGTGCGCCAGGTGCGGCCGCATGGCCGCCAAAATCCGGGTGAAGTGGCCAGATGGTCCCATTTGCGGGATCTGCTTCACCACCGCCTTGCGGACGCGGGGAGTCTGCCCCGGATGCGCAGAAGACAGGCTGCTACCCGGGAAGGCCGAGGGTGAGAGCATCTGCCGGGACTGCGCCGGCATCAGTACCAACATGACCTGCGACAGCTGCGGCGCCGAGGCCGAGCGTTTCCGTGCCGGCCACTGCATCCGCTGCGTGCTGCGCACGGACCTGGAGATGCTCCTGAAACCGCACAGTCCCCCGGACCTGCGCCTCAAGGCCCTGATCAACGTCTTGGCGGAGGTCGAACGCCCGGAGAGCATCTACACGTGGATGCGCGGGGAGAATCCCCAAGAACTCCTGGCCAGACTCGGCACCCGCAACCTCGCGCTCACCCACGAATCCTTTGACGCCCTCCCCGGCAACCGGTCGGTTGAACACCTGCGGGAATTACTCATCTTGCACGGCATGCTCCCGGAGCGGGACCGCCAACTGGCAACCTTCGAACGATGGCTGGCCACCCGCATCGGCGATTTGGCAAACACCCCAACGATCCAGTCCCCCATCGAACGGTTCGCCACCTGGCACCACCTCAAACGGTTCCGCTCCCTGACCAGCCAAGGCCGGGACTTGAGCGCGGCAGTCCGCTCGGCGAAGCAGGAGATCACCGAATCCGGGAAGTTCCTTGCCTGGCTCGGCGTCGAATACGGACTGACCATTGCCGACCTGCGGCAAGGACACCTGGACGAATACCTCTCCGAGGGACCCTCCACCCGGCACTCTATCGGCACCTTCATCGTCTGGCTTGTCAAGAATCATGAAACGGCCACGCTGGAGGTCCCGCACCGCTACCCGGCCACGAGGCCCCTGATCACCCAGCAGCAACGTATTGACCTCATCCGCCACTGTTTGGAGTCCGGCCACTTGCCCCTGGCACCCCGAGTCGCGGCCCTAATCCTGCTGCTCTATGGCCAGCCCATCGGGAAGATTGCTGCGTTGAGATGTTCGGACCTGCAGACACAACCGGATGGGCTGCATCTGAACCTGGGCAACATCCCGGTGCTCGTTCCCGCGCAGGTTGCACCGATGTTTTGGGGCTACCTCGCCCACCGCCCCAATCAACAGACCGGCAATGGCGCCAGCCCCTGGCTCTTCCCCGGCACCATGCCCGGACAGCACATCCACGCCGACAGCATGCTGGTCCAACTCCGCACCCTGGGCATCGACCCGGGCGGGGCACGAAACAGCACGCTGCGAAGCCTCGTGCAGGAACTCCAACCGACCTTGGTAGCAAACGCCTTGGGCTACAGCTACCAAGTCATCCACAAACACGCCGCCGACGCCGCAGTCCCCCTGGCCGGATACGCACGGAAAGTCCCCAAGACGCACTGAGGTAAGCCACTCCCCGGGTCAATGGTCGAGACTGGAATGGGACTCCGAGCGATAGGTTTCGTTCCCAGTTGTCCAGTTGTGGCCACGCAGGTTCCGGCCCGACTACCCGGTCCCTGTGCCGCGGGTCTTGGCCATGTCGATGCGATCATTGCGGAACGGAACCCCTTCGTCCTCAAGCAGCGCACGGGCTTCCCCGCCGTGACAGGCTGCCGGTGTGCCATCGGCAGAAACAACCCGCCACCACGGCACCCCCTCGCCCACCAGACCAACCATCCGCCCTGCCTGCCGCGGACCGATTCCCACGGGCTGGCCATGTAGTCGGCATAGTCCCGAAAGGCCTTAACCCTCCACCCCACGTTCGGGGTCTCCACGCCGGCGAGCGTGTCCCTGCGTCCGCCCAGATCCCGGATCCACCGGTACCCGATCTGCGCGCAACGCCTCCTTGATCGCGTCCTGGTTCCACTGCGGGAACTTCCGCGATGACGGAAAGGAACGGACATCCACCAACTCGCTCACCCCACTGGCACGCAACATGTCCAGCACTTCCTCAAGACCACGCGTGGAATGCCCAATCGTAAAAACCCGCGGCACCCCCGCGGCCCGGTCCCTGCTCCTTCATCATCGAACCCCTCATCTGGTGGGCCTGTCGGTCCGTGCCCGTCGGGGATTGCCCCTCATCCTGGCCAGGGCTTCCTCTGCAGTCTGGCATGACACGGCCTCCCGAGGGCCGGGGCTGGTGGATTCAGGAATTCGTAGGTATTGCCCATACCAGCACGCTGGTGATGGGCCGATGCGTGGAATTCGTCCTGCGATCGGGTCCCTTGGCTCCTGGCAGATTCCGGCAGGATCCGCCACACAATCAGTCTGCTGTGCCGCATCACGGCCCCGGCCCGGGGACATCTTGCCCTGCAGGATGCTATCGCGCGGCAGCGCGTGGAATACTTCGCCCTCCGGCGCTTCGGGTTCGAGCTGGGGCTGGATTACCGGCCCAGCAGCGGATACCGCTTGGAGATGCAGCGGGCAGTGCCCTCGATCGGGTACGAGCACCCCGTGAGCTACAGGGAACTTGCCGCGACCACCGAACCGCCACCGGGCGTCCATCGGTCATCAGGCGGCGGTTCGGTCGGTGGGAGCCACGTGTGCCACCAACCCACTGCCGCTCATGGTGTCCCGACACCGGGCACTGCGGTGTGTGATCGGGCCCCTGGGCGGACACCCTGGGGACGGAAAACGAAGAAGGTCCTGCTCGAGCTCGAGCAGGACCCCCGGGGCTGACCGTCTCTGCTAAACCTGGAATACCGATGACATGGCACGCGTCCCGGAGTCGTGGCTGTGGGCGGCGGTGTTCGGCTCGGAACGGCGCACGGCCAGCACCGTGACATCGTCCGGGTTGCTGGCTCCCGAAGCCAGCTTGCGGACCGCGTTCACGATATCCTGGGCCGACCCGGCACTGCACGAGAGCTTGGCGACCTCGGGGATGGCGCCCAGCGTGCCGTCATAGAGATCCAGCACCCCATCGCTGAAGCTCACGATCATGTCCCCGGGCGCGAGGAAGATTTCCCGCGACGTCCACGTTGCCTCGGGCATCAGCCCGACGGGCATCTCATTGGAGGACAACCGCTCCCAGCTCTTGTCGGCCCGCACCAGCAGACTCAGGCCGTGGCCAGCGTCGGAGAAGACGACCCGGCCGTCCGCGGCGCGCAGCCTGGCATGGAACAAGGTGGCGAACGCCGCGGCCTGGCTCAGTTCGGTGGCCAGGCAGTCCGAGGTCAGCACCAGCGCCGTCACCGGGTCCTCGTTCCTGCGGGCGCTGCGGATGACAGCGCGCGTGGTGGCAGCTATCATGCCGGCCCCGGCGCCCTTGCCCATGACGTCGCTCAGGGTGAAGCCCAGACCACCGTCGATGGCGTACCAGTCGAAGAAGTCTCCGCCGACCGCCTTGGAGGGGATGCACGCCCCGGCGGTTTCATAGCCGTCCAAAAGCGCCGCTTCCTTGGGCAACAAGAACTTCTGGATCTGCGCAGCTTGGCTCAATTCCTCAGAGGCCGAAGCCGCTTCCTGTCGGGCGGAGCCCAAATGCCGGCGGGCCCGGGCGACCAAGGTGTTGACCACCAGCGCGGCAAATCCGAAGACCAGGGTGCTGTAGATGCCACGGGCGAACTCGTTGGGATTATCTGCCGCTTGGGCCCCCAGGGCGAAGGGCACCACGAGGGTCAAAAGTGCCCCGAGGACCGCGTAGCCGACGTAACGCCACCCTTCCTTGGAGGCAAACCAGAGGACCGGCAGCAAAACCAGGGAAGAAAAAATGGAGTGGGAATCATCCGTGGCGTGACGCAGGAAACCGGCGGCGACAAAGTCCAAGGCGGGCACGATAGTGGCAAAGCGCAACAGGGCGGGGCGGCTGAAGACCGCCGCCAGCACCGTCCCGATGGCCACCAATACCGTCCCGACCAGCAGCACCCAGGCATCGGTGACGACCAGCGTCGGGACGCCAAGGCTCATGAACACTGCCGCGAGGAACAACAGCGCAAACGGGATTTGCTTGCGCAACGGCGAAAGCTCATCAAGCCCCACCAGGACGCGCGCTGGCCTTGAACTCACGACCCATTTCCCTTTGCAGGTTCCGTGGCGTCGGCGCCCAGGCGCCGGACGATGAGTGCGGTAAGGTCATCATCGGGCGCTGCCCGTCCGTTGAGCCGCCGCAGGACGTTGATGGACTGTGCGGGCTGCGCGGTCGCGACCAGTGCGGCGATCTCATCGAGGGACGCCAAGGAGCCGTCGAAGAGGTCAAGGACCCCGTCGGTGAAGGTGGCTAGCGTGTCGCCAGGTTGCAGCGCCGCGGTGTGGGTCATCCAGGAGCCGGGCTCGCCAAGTCCCAGCGGCAGCCCGGCGCCGTGCAGGCGGGTGTATGTTCCGTCCGGTGAGACGATCATGCTTAGCCCGTGGCCGGCGTCGGCGTAGCGCAGTGTCCCGGTTTCCAGATCAAGTGTGGCGAGGAAGGCCGTGGCAAAGGTGGAGGTCGCCTCGAGGTCGCGGGCGAGCAGCACGCTGGCACTATCAAGTGTCGTGCCGGGGTCGGTGCCAGCAGCGTTGAGGATCGCGCTGCGGACGGTGGCTGCCATCAACGCGGCCGCGGTGCCCTTGCCCATGGCATCGGCGATAGCCAGGCAAAGATTGTTCTCGCGTTCACGCCACGAGTAGAAGTCCCCGCCGACTTCGGACTTGGGCAGGAACATTCCCGCGGCCTCGTATCCGCGGCCGTTCCCGCCCTCGGCCGGCATCAGCGCCTGCTGCACGCTTCGGGCGCGGTCGCGGTCGGCAGAGTCCTGCAGCTCAGCCTCGGCCCAGGCACCAAGCTCTTCAAGCTGGACCAGCTGTTCGGGGCTCATGTCACGCGGGCGGGTGTCGTAGAGACACAGGGTGCCCACGCGCATCCCCGGACCGGCGTTCAGTGGCCGTCCCGCGTAAAACCGGATCCCCATTGAGCCATCCACGCTCGGAAGCCCGGCAAACCGCTCATCGGCCCTCGCGTCGGGCACCACCAAAATCCTCGGGGCCGCGATGGCGGTGCTGCAGAAGGATTCCTCGCGCGGGACCACCGTGGGATGCAGTTCCGGCGGGGACTTCACCACGGTGCTGCCCGAGTCCACCAGGGTCACCACCGCCATCGGCACGCTAAAAAGTTCCCGGGCCGCCCGCGTAATCCTGTCAAAACGCTCCTCGGGGGACGATTCAAGCAGGTTCAGGCGGTGCAGCGCCTCGACGCGGTCCCGCTCCGTCACGGATGGTGCCTGGGGATGATGCAAAGGTTTTTTCTCTTTCCTCAAGGGGTGACGTTTGTTTCCCGCCCCGGAGGGACCCCGGCGCGGGCCGGGATCCCTCCGGGGTCATGGAAACCCGTGGCTCATGGCTGCGGGTTTGAATCCCGGGACAAGACCCAGGTGTTGGTGTCGTCATGGCGGACGAAGGTCATGGTGGTGACCAAGGCCCGAATCAAGGCCAAGCCACGACCCGACTCGGCATCGGGGCCAGGCATCTCCCGGCCCTTGGAATCCAGTTGCGGATCGATGGCACCGAAGGCGCTGATTTCTGCCCGCAGGCATTGGGTCCGCACCTCGATCTCAACCCCCAGTTCCACGGGCGTGGGGAATTGGGGCTGGGCGTGCTGGACGATGTTGGAAGCGGCCTCTATTACCGCGGTGGCAAAGGTCATGCGGTCCATCTCCGGAACGAAGGGCGCGTCCGTCCAGAGCTCGTCGAGCAGGACGTGGGCCTCTTCGATGGACTCCGGGAGGGCTTGGCGGCGGAAGCTGCGGTGTGCAATCAAGTTATTCATTCCCGAAGGCCTCCTGGGCCGAGGCATACGAGGTCAGCACCCGGTCCATGCTGGTCAGTTCCAGGACCATCTTCACCTGCGGCTGCACAGCCGCGATCCGAAGGTCCCCGCCGGCCTGCCGGGCCGCCTTCAGGCATCCGATCAGTGCACCGAGCCCGGAGGAATCCATGAAGGTGGTCTGGGCCAGGTTCACCACGATGCGGCTCGCGCCGGTGGCCACGACCTCGTCCACATACGTCCTGAGGTTGGGGGCCGAAACCATGTTCAATCTCCCGGAGGCCAGCACCTCCGTGTACGAACCGTTGGCCTTGTGGCTAAGCTCCATCGAGCTTCCTTTCTGTATTCCACCGGTCAATCCGGCGACGCGTGTGGTGGATCGTGCTACTTGTCGCCGGGCTCATAGCCCCGATACCGCACGGCCTTGAATAGGACGCTGAGCACCAGCAGGTCGAAAACGACCCAGGCAACGTTCACCAGCGTACCGACCGGTTCGGCCAGACCCGCGGCAAGGCGCAATATCCCCGCAATCGCGGCGAACGCCAGCAGCACCGCCACCGTGATCTGCGGCCGGATCAGGCTCCAGCGCGGCCCGCCCTCCTGGCGGTCCTTGGGAGTGACGGCGAACCCCAGGGGGCGCCCGAACCAGACGTTGCGCGCCGCGGTGGTGCAGGCCTTGATCCATGTCGGGAACAGCGCCAGGCTGTACTGCTGGCCCCGCCACGTGGGAATGCCGCGCCCGGCCACGGCAAAGAGCAGCTGGTTCACGACCATGAACGGGATGAACCTGATAAAGAAATCGGCACTGAGGCTAGCCACCGGCAAGATGCCCAACAAAAGATAGACCACGGGCGCGGCGAAGTAGATGACCGCGGCGAACCCACTGAGGTAGGTCCACATCGTGGCGAAATACATCAGCCGCTGGCCCCACTTCAGACCCCGCTGGGTGAGCGGGTTTTCCCGCAGCAGCACCTGCATGGTCCCCTGCGCCCAACGCAAACGCTGGGTCATCATGGTGCCGATGTCCTCGGGGGCCAACCCGTAGGCCAAGACCTCGTGGTGGTAGACGCTCTGCCAGCCGCGGGCATGCATGCGCATGGCCGTGGCCATGTCCTCGGTCACCGAAATGGTGGCCAGCGGCATCAAAGGCTGCGCCTCGCCGCTGCGTTCCACGCTCAGGGCGTCCAGGACGGCCTGGATCGATTCCATGGCACCCAGCGGGGACCATTCCCGCCCCGAGAGACGATCCACGGCTTCCTCGGTGATCACCCGCACCCCGGACTCGCCCACGGCCGCCAGGTCCATGGCCGCGATCTCCGCCAGGTCCGCCTCCAGCGCCTGCACATCGGCCTGGACCAGCGTGCGGACGGCCTGCTGCACCTTTAGCTGGACCTCGTAGGTGATCTGGCTCAGGGATTCCTGGGCCTCCAGCTGCCTGCCGGCGTGCCCAATGGCTGCCTCCACCTCATCGAGCATGCCCCCGACCAGGGGCGAGTGAGCGTCGGCGGCCTTCCGGGCCTGCTTGATTGCCTTGGTGGAGGCGGCCAGGGCCCGGCGGATGCTCTTTTCCGTTTCTTTCACATAGCCCAGCAGCCCCAGTTCCATGAGCGCCTCGCGGCGCAGCACCGCGTTGGAACCGCAGAAGAAGGCCGCGTTCCAGCCGTCCTTGCCCTGCTGGATCGGTCCGTAAAACAGCGGGGCCTGGCTGCCCAGAGGATCGTCGGCCGGAACATTGGTGAAGTATTGCGGGGTCTGGACCAGCGCGACCCTCCGGTTATTGAAATAGCCCAGGGTCTTTTCCAGGATGTCGGGTGCAGGGACCTGGTCGGCATCCAGGATCAGCAGGAACTCGCCTTGGGTTTGCATCAGCGCGTTGTTCAGGTTTCCGGCCTTGGCATGCCGCGGCATGTTCTCCCAGTCCCGTCCCCGGGTGACGTAGCCAACTCCGTGCTGCTCGGCCAGCTGCCGCAGTTCCGGGCGGTTGCCATCATCAAGGATCCAAGTGCTGTGCGGATACCGGATGCCCTGGGCGGCCAAGGCGGTGTCCATCACCATGTCCAGCGGTTCGTTATAGGTGGTGACGAATACATCCACCGTCGCCTCCGAGGGCGCGGCGGCAGCGGCCTTGCGCTTCTTCAGTCGCCACACGGTCATGCCGAACAGCCCCACGTCGATCAGGCTGTAAGTTTCGGCGGCAACCAGCGGGATCGCGATCCACCAGGCATCCCAGTTCAGCGAGGCGACCCACCGCCAGGAGATGTAGTTGACGCCCAGGATCAGCGTGAGAACCACCATCAGGCGCGTCCAAAACCGTGCCACGCCAAGCCCCCAAGCCGCTATATTCAAACCGAAAACCGACAAGCCGCAAGACACCGCGGAAGCAGCCTTGCCCGTCCGCGGTCCTCATGGAACAAACCGAACATACCACGGCTGACATGCTCGAAGATGCCGATGACCGCCGGCGGAGGGCACAACCGGCTTTCCGGCAGCACTGAAGGTCCCGCCCCACTCCGAAGGGGCGCAGCAGGGGCCCGGACAGGGCAGAATGGTACCTGCTCGCTACTCTGACCAATCCCGAGGCAGAACATGACTTCCCGCTCCCGCCGGTACCCGCTCCTGCCAAGGGCCCTCTCACTGCTTGTGCTGCTCGTCACGCTACTGCTCGCAGCGGGGGCCCCTGCGCGGGCAGCCGGGGAAGGCAGGGCTGTTCCGCCGGCGGATCAAACACCCTTCCTGGGGGCCTTGTTGGACTGGGCCACGGACTCGACCGCAGCGCATGCCAAGCGTCTCGGAGCGCCTGCGGCCCTCTACGGACACTCGATATCGCTGCCGATGAGCGCCCAGGAGCAGGGCCACCTACGCGCCTACTTCGGACAGGTCTCGGCACAGGGCGCCCATGCCCTGCTCACCATCCACCCCGCGATGCCCTTGACGAACATCGACGGTTCCCGGGCCTCGGCCCTGGCCGCCCAGGTCGCCGACGCGGCCACGGGCTATGAAGGCAAGGTTTTTGTACGGTTCGGCCCGCAGATGAACGCCTCCTGGGTGAGGTGGGGACAGCGGCCCGAGGCTTACCGCGACGCGTTCGGGGTGATCGCGACCGCCATGGACAGTGAGCTGGGGAATCCGGTGATGGTGTGGTCCCCGACCGCAGCCAATGACTACCCCTTCCGTGCCCCGTCCACGACCGCGCCCTCAGGTGGAGCACTGGGCACGCTGGACACCGACGGCAACGGAGAATGGAACCTCAACGACGATCCCTACGCCCCCTATTATCCGGGCGATGACGTGGTCGACTGGGTCGGCCTGTCCGCTTACCACGACGAAACCCGTGACGGGCCGGCCCGCAACGCGGTTCCGGCACCCGGTGAGTTCAAGGCGCTGCTGGGAGATGCGGAGCCCGTCGGGCCACCGGCGGCCGAAGACTTCTACGCGGCCTACGCTTCGGGCAAGGACAAGCCGCTGATGGTGGAGACCGCGGCTTTCTATAGCCCCGGTATCCAGGGCGGGCCCGTGGAAGCGGAGACCAAGCGCCTCTGGTGGCAGCAGGTGCTCGCTGCTCCCGGCCACGGATACGACCGGATCGCCGCGGTGGTGTGGAACGAAACAATCGAACAGCGCCAGGACGGCGCACTCAATCTGGACGGACGGGTGACGCACACCCCCGATCTGGCCGCGGCCTTTGCGGACGGGCTCCAGACAAACGGCACGGTAACCGGCCCGATGTTCGAACAGTCCACCCTGGACGGGGTCGCGCCGGTAGCCACCGGCACCGCGCTTGAAGGTCACACCGCATGGACGGTCGCGGCAGCCGTCCTGGCCGCAGCACTGGCACTGTGCCTGCTGCCCTTGTGGCGGCCCGTGCGGGAATGGGCCCATGCTGGCAATTCTTCCCGGGACGCCCGCATTGACATGCTGCGCGGGGCCGCCATCATTTTTGTCGTCGTCAACCACGTCGGGATCACCTCATTCTTCCAGCTACTGACCCAGGAGAGCATCGGGGTGGTTTCCGGAGCTGAACTCTTCGTGCTGCTCTCCGGAACCGTCCTGGGTCTGGTGTACGGACCCCGAACCAAGGACGCCCTGGGAGACGTGGTGGACCGGACCAGCAAACGGGCGTGGAAACTCTACCTCACCGCCCTTGTCATAGTGCTGATCATTTTTGCCTTGAGCAACCTGCCCTTCCTCAACGCCACCGCCCTCACCACGTTCACCGACCAGGGCACCGGGGCGGCCGGGAACGAGGCGGCCGGCACCGCCTACGACCTCTACGCCGGCATGGCCGGATTCTTCCAGTTCCCCGTGCCCGATCACCTCATCCCGGCGCTGTTCCTGCTTCAGGTCGGGCCCTGGCAGTTCAATATCATGGGCCTATACGTGATCCTGCTGGCTCTGAGCCCGCTGGTGCTGATGTTGCTTAGCCGTGGGATGGTGTGGCTAGTGCTCACGGTGAGCCTGGGACTCTACATCCTGGGCATCAGCACCCAGGTCCGGCTACTGCCATCCCAGTTCGAAGACTCCTTCCCGTTACTGATCTGGCAGGTATTGTTCGTCCTGGGCATGGTCGCCGGCTACTACCGCCGACAGGTCGTGGCCTGGTTCTCCCACCCCCGCCAAAGAGCGCTGCTGTGGGCGTGCGTACTCCTTGCCGCGGCACTGGCGATCTTCTCCTGGACCAGCCCCTACTTCTCCAACAACTACGACATCCGGCTGGCCCTGCTGCCCGAGCCGACCTTCCGCGCCGTCTACGACGGCTTCTTCGGCCGCACCGGCTTGGAACCGGGCCGGCTGCTGAACGTCCTGCTGGTCATCATCACCGGATACGCGATGCTCAGCGCCTACTGGAGGCCCTTGGAACGGGCGCTGGGCTGGTTCCTCATCCCCCTGGGCCAAGCCACCCTCTACGTTTTCATCCTCCACGTCTTCATGATCATCGGCGTAGCCAACATCCCGGCCCTGCGCCAAGGGAATATCTGGATTAACACCGCCGCCTCCATTGTGATCCTGGCCCTGCTGTGGACCATGGTAAAAACCCGGTTCCTCTTCCGCATCATCCCCCGCTGACCTCGGCTCCATCCCACTCCCAAGGTCACACCCAGACCAAGGCCGTCACTGTTCCCCCAACGAAAAGACCCAACCACACCCTCCGCCCGGCACGGAGGACCACACCCAGCGGTACCGCCACGCAACCTGTCCACCAACGATGTTCGTTCGGTGCCGCGTGCCGCAGAACTGCAAGATGGCCCCTGGCGATGAGAAACGGCACGTGGCCTCGAGGCGAAGGAGAAGTGCTGTTCCACCAGGGGTTTTTCCAAAACTTCCGCCCCTCAGGTACCGACAGTGCTCTTACTTGCAGAATCCTGCGCACATCATGCGCTGACCGGGCAGGTTCAAGGGAGTGCTTGGCCTAAGCTAAGGATTGATAGGCATTGCGCCGATCGGCCCAGCAATCATCCCTGGACTTGCCTCGGGAAAAGGGCCTGAAAGTCTGGGGAGACAAACTTGAAAAAACGACGATTCATCGCGTGTGTGCTTGCCTTGGTGGTATGGGCGCTGCCCGGCATGGCTCCGGCCGCGCAGGCTGCCACAGCGGCCATTAGCCTCAGCCCGTCCTCGGGTCCGGCAGGGACATCGGTGACGGTGACCGGTACCGGCTTCCCCAAAAAAAGCCCCGGTACGATCACCGGCGGCACCAGCCCGGTCACGTTCACCGCCAGCGCCTCAGGCTACTTCAAAGTTGACTTGGTCATCCCCGAAACTAACAACCCCACGGTCGTAATCCAGGCCACCTCCGGAACAGCGAAAGTCTCTGCCGCCTTCACCATCACCTACAGCTCACCATCCACCATCACCGAAGACACCCAGGAAACCTCCACCCCCATCCCCGCGCCAACGGCTCCAGCCCCCACCCAGGGGTTCCTGCGCTTTGGAGCCGGAACACCCGGAGGCCCGATGGCCACCGCCGAACTCGACGAAGTAGCGGCCCTGGCCGGTGAAGCGCCCTCGATCATCCTCTCCTACAAGGACTTCAAGCAGGCCCCTCCACTGACCGAACTTGAAGCCGTGCGAGCCCGCGGAGCGGTGACACTCCTGACGTGGGAGCCCTGGGCCTGGGGAGGCGGCACGAACCAACCCGCCTATGCCCTGGACCGGATCACTGCCGGCGACTTCGATCCCTACCTGCGCCAATGGGGACAGTCCCTGGCCAGCTGGGGCCACCCTGTGATGCTGCGCTTCGGGCACGAAATGAACGGCAACTGGTACCCCTGGGCCGAAGGCATCAACGGCAACACCGCCGGCGACTATGTTGCCGCTTGGCGGCACGTCCACGACGTCGTCGCAGCCACCGGCGCATCAAACATCACCTGGGTGTGGAACCCCAACGTTCCCTACTGGGGCTCCACACCTCTGACGGGGCTGTACCCGGGGTCCTCCTACGTCGACGCGGTCGCCCTGGATGGCTACAACTGGGGAACCTCAGCCTCATGGAGCACTTGGCAGGAGCCTTCTGAAATCTTCGGCCCCGGGCTTTCCCAGCTCCGCACATTGGCTCCGGGCAAAGAAATCCTGATCGCCGAAACTGCCTCCGCAGAACAGGGCGGCTCCAAAGCGAATTGGAATGCATCGCTCATCAGCTACCTCACAGCACAAAGCGACGTCACCGCAATCACCTGGTTCCACTTCAACAAGGAAACAGACTGGCGCATCAACAGCAGTGGCTCATCAGCCCAGGCACTGGCAAATGCACTGGCTGCCCGCCCCAAATAACCGCTCCGGATAACGGTTTTCGTCCCCGGTAAGCACGCAACCGCCGATACGCACACTTCCGTCTCTCAGCTAGGCCCTGTTCGCACATGCCGAATGGTAGATTTTTTGTCTATTTACAGTCTCAATATGGGCACTTTAGTGTCCAT
Source organism: Arthrobacter sp. AQ5-05 (assembly GCF_003287975.1). GTDB lineage: Bacteria > Actinomycetota > Actinomycetes > Actinomycetales > Micrococcaceae > Paeniglutamicibacter. Next base: position 113 of record NZ_QMKQ01000050.1, on the reverse strand, counting down.
GCAGGGTATTATGGAGGCATAACCGCAGCCATACGGATCAACGGGAAGGGGATACTCCCATGAGCATTGCCACGATCACCGGGGCGGCCCATGCGCGCACGGCCCGGCTGGGG
>NZ_QMKQ01000049.1 GCF_003287975.1 Arthrobacter sp. AQ5-05 | reverse complement strand
TAAACACCTTCGTGAGTACGCCCAGGGAGACGTGGTCTCCCAACCGTTCTGGACCTTCGGGCTTCACCCATCCGCTTCGTGCCATTCCAAAAGATTAACACACTTGAAGACTAAGTAAACGGTATTGGGGTTAGTCCTCGAGGTTGATTTCACGGGCCACAGTGGCTCCGATGGCGGCACGGACAATGTCCAGCACCCCCGTTGGGAGCGCGGAATCGATGGCCAAGACCGCAACGGCCTCGCCGCGCTCTTCCTTGCGGGCAACCTGCATGCCGGCAATGTTCACGCCCTGCTCGCCCAAGACGTTGCCCAAGGTACCAATTACACCCGGGCGATCTGCATAGCGCAGCACGATCATGTGGTCGGTGATCGGGATTTCGATTTCGTAGCCGTTGATGCCCACGAGCTTCTCGATCTGCTTCGGGCCTGTCAGGGTACCGGCAACCGAAAGCTGCGTGCCTTCGGTGGAAGCGCCCTTCACGGTGAGCAGATTGCGGTATTCGGGAGAATCCGGGGAGGTGACCAGACGGGTGGCCACGCCGCGCTGTTCCGCCAGCACAGGAGCGTTGACGTAGGAGACCTGGTCGGAGACGACATCCATGAAGACACCCTTGAGCGCCGAAAGTTCCAGGGCCTTTACATCCAGGGAAGCTATCTCTCCGGCAACGACAACGTCGATGCTGGTCAGGGAGCCAACGGTCAGCGCATTGAAGATGCGACCCAGCTTCTCGATCAGGGGGATGCCCGGGCGGACGTTTTCGTCAATGACACCACCGGCAACGTTGACCGCGTCGGGAACCAGCTCGCCGGCCAGAGCCAAGCGAACGGACTTGGCCACGGAGACGCCGGCCTTTTCCTGGGCTTCGTCGGTCGAGGCTCCAAGGTGCGGGGTGACCGTGACGTTTTCGAATTCAAAGAAGGGAAGATCCGTGCTCGGCTCCTGGACGAAGACGTCAATGCCGGCTCCGGCAATTTCCTCGTTCTTCAGCGCCGTGTAAAGCGCATCCTGGTCCACCAGGCCACCACGGGCCACATTAATCACATAGGCGGAGTTCTTCATCTTGGCAAAGGCGTCCTTGCCAAGCATGCCAACGGTTTCCGGGGTCTTGGGCATGTGGATGGTGATGAAGTCGGACTGGGCCAAAAGTTCATCCAGCTCCACCAGGGTTACGCCGAGCTGCTGGGCGCGTGCCGGGGTGATGTAGGGATCGTAGGCAAGGATTTCCATGCCAAAGCCCTGCAGGCGTGCGGCCACCAGGGCACCAATGCGGCCCAGGCCAATGATGCCGGCCTTCTTCTCAAATAGCTCGACACCGGTGTAGGAGCTGCGCTTCCAGGCACCGGCCTTCAGCGAGGCGTTGGCCGCCGGAATGCGGCGGGCCAGGGACACGATGTGCCCCACGGTCAGCTCCGCGGCGGAAATGATGTTGGAGGTCGGAGCGTTCACGACCATGACACCGGCCTGGGTGGCTGCCTTGATGTCAACGTTGTCCAGGCCGACACCTGCGCGGGCAATGATCTTGAGGTTCTTGGCTGCGGCAATTGCCTCTGCATCGATCTGGGTGGCCGAGCGCACGAGGATGGCATCCACGTCGGCAATGGCGGCCAGCAGCTGGGAGCGGTCCGCACCGTCTGTCTGCCGAATCTCGAAATCGGGACCCAACGCCGCAACTGTTGCGGGCGAGAGTTCTTCGGCCAAAAGGACGACTGGCTTGTTTACAGACACGGGGTGGCACCTTTGCTATTTCAGTGGGCTGGATGCATGGTCCGGGATCGACCGAACCAGAAAGCCCAGAATATCGCCCAGTACGTCATATACCCGGCTCCACGGCGCGATGTTACGGGATCGCGCAAGCGTTTTGTGAATATCTTCACAGGCATTTGGATTCCATCGGATTTCGTGGGACCCGGTACAAAACGGTCCCAAACGGTCGCTTCGCTCCACACTCCTCGGCTGAAGAGTGCAGCATGTCGCACTGGTGCCTGGAGGGTTCCCGCGAAGCCACTCAGCGCCACACCACGACTCGGTGCTTGCCGTTTGGCTTTGCCTCAAAGCGATGCCTCACTATTGGTTTCCAATCCTGATGCGACAGGGCTCTCGCGCCGCTGCGGATCGTGCCTCGGGCCCTCCAGCCGAACGTGACAGTTTCTCTGGAGAAGACTTCCTTTGCACACCTGTCGACCCCCTGCATCGATTCCGGTTTCGCTGCTTCCGACACGGGCCAAAGTGGCGCACCCCTTCGGGGCCCACCTAATATGGCCGCTGCTTTGGGCCCAAGGCGAACCGTACCAACGGAGATATGGAATCCTGTGTTGTCCGATGATCCTTTTCAGCGAACCACAAAGTCGGACTGCTAGTGTCGAGGCGGCCGGCATTCATCTTCACCACGAAAGGTTCGTCAACCTTGCCCCCAGAACAACAGCATGAATCGCCACGGCTCACCAGGCGTGCATTGTTGTCTCTAGCGGCACTGGCATCCGGAGGGGCTGCGCTTTCGCCTTGGGTATCCTCCGAACTTCCCAACCCTCCCGCACCAGCGCAAACTACCCCGAATTCCAAGCCGACGCCTGCACCCGGACCGCCCCCACTGCGCCAGCGCGATCCATTGCTGACAGCCACCTTGGCGAAGGCGCCGAACACTAGAGGTGCCATCGCCCGATTCCCAGGAGCCTTCCCGGCCCTCGGTCTCAAAGCGGTTGCGCCTTTGCCGGGGCTGGCCGCTGCCCCATTCCCTTGGCTGGCTGTATCAATAGTGGGTCCTATCCACCAATTACAGATCGTCAATCCGCTTTCCGGGGCTCCTGTTCACGTAGTCACCATCCCCGCTAGCCACAACGGTGGCATTGAATCACTGGTCTGGCACCGGGGCAGCAAGACCCTCTACCTAGCTACCGGCAGCAGCCTCTACGCGTGGAATCCGGCAAACCCCAAGCTGGTTCGCCGGATCGGCGAAGTCCCGGGAGCGAGCACAGTGTACGAGCTGACGCTGGACTCGGCCGGAAACGTCTGGGGAGGTACCTACCCCACTGGGACCACCTTCATCTACACTCCAGCAACAAAAAAGATACAGACCCACTCGCGGCTCGCTTCGGACACCCACTATGCCAGGCGCCTGGCCATCGGCCCGGACGACACGGTCTGGGTCGGCACCGGTTCATTGAACCCCCGGCTGTTCAGCTTCCCCGCGGCCAACCCGGGGCAGCGCACCGAAATCCAGTTGCCCGAGCCAATGTCCAACGGCTTCATTTCTTCCATCGCTGTTCTCGGGAACCGCGTGGTGGTGACTGCTAGTGACATCACAGCCGAGCTCCTGCTTGACCCAGCCAGCAACAGATGGGCAGGCCAGGTGAACCGCGTCTGGTCCGCCCGACGCACATCCGCGGAAGTCAAGGACAGCGGGCGCATCTACAGCATCACCAAGGGCGTCCTCTACTCCACCAACGTGTCGACGTGGCAGGACACCAAGTTGGGCCCGGTCGGACTAAACGCTCCCCTGGCCCTGATTGCCACTACCACCCAGGTACTCGTGGCCAGCCAGATCCCCACCGGACTGCGCTTGGAGTACTTCAACTTTGCCAGTGGCAACGTAACAACCGTACGCACAGTCTCGCTTACCCCCGGCGAATACAAGATCCAATCGCTCATGGGACATTCCGACGGGAAGATCTACGTGGGCGGCTACATGGGACACGGAGTAGCCGCGGTCAATCCCGACACCGGCGCCCGCTGGCACTCCCCCAACGATGAACATGTCGTCAACCAGGTCGAGCGCATGATCGAGTACAACGGCCAACGCAGCTACATCGGATCCTACGGATCCGCCGACATCATCAGCATGGACAACCGCAAGATGGACCGGCCGGATGGATACGTGCGGCTCGACAGGCTGAGCCGCAAATATCACCAATCCCGTCCCTTCGGTTGGGCCGTGAATTCACGCAACGTGTTCTTCGGGACTGTCCCTGACTACGGGCTGGCCGGCGGTGTGCTGGGAATGATCGACCCACGCACCAACAAGATCGCATGGGTGCTCGATGGCCGCGGCACGGGATTCGTCAAGGCCCACTCCATCATTGGTCTGACGGCCGACGAACATTACGTTTACGGAACCTCATCGGTGCGCAACGGCTATGGCTTGCCCGACACCAAAGGGCCAGCCAAGGTCTTCAAGCTGGAGATCGCGACCAAGAGGAAGATCTGGGAAAACACACCAGTGGCCACAGCGGGTGCGCTCTATGCGCCCAAACTCATTGCTGGATGGCTGCTCGTAGCTGACATCGAAGGCATCAACATCATTGATCCGGCCACCGGCAAGTTGGTGGCACGTCATCGTCTAACACAGGCCAGCAACGCTGCCACCCGCCCCGGCTGGGCCGATGCCGACCTCGCGCAGGTTCGCGACGGCTCCAAGGTTGTCCACAGCGCGGCGGGGACCACGACCGTCGTCGACTTCCGCGCCGGAACCAGGGCCGTCATCGGGAGCCCTGCGGGCAAGGAACGGTTCGGGAGCCGACTCGCGTCGACTCCGTCGGGCCGGGTCTTCGGCTACACCGACAAAACCGTATTGGTGGAGCTGGATTTGTTACCAGTCAAGGCTCCAGCACGCAAGAAGCCTGCCGTCCCAACGCAGCGTCCGGACGGTTAGTGGCTGGGCCACGAAAGTGGTCTCCCGGATTCCTGGCAATAACAGGGCACCATGGCAGGCTTTTTACTAGGCCCCGCGGACTGCGACCTCTCCCGGCTTCGCGTTCTCGGCGCCAAACACCAGGTAGCGGTTGGCGATCTTCTCGGTGAAGAAGCGGTCGTGACTAACCACTACCACGGCGCCCGGGAAGTGCAGCAGCGCGCGTTCCATGACCTGGGTGCTGGACATGTCCAGATGGTTCGTGGGCTCATCCAAGACCAGCACCGAGGCGCCCGAGAGCAGGCACATGGCCATGGCCACACGAGAACGCTGGCCTCCAGAGAGGTTGCCAATGCGGTTTTTCAAGTCGGCCTCGGAGAACTGGAACATGGCCAGGAAGCGGTTGACAGATTTCTTGGTGGCGGTGAAGGCCAAGGAATTGGGCATGGCGTTGACCGCGTGGGTCACGGTGTCCTCGTTGTCCAGTTCCTCAAGGATCTGGTTATAGGAAACGACCGCGGCGCCCTTGGTCCAGGTCACGTAACCCGAATCCTGCTTTTCCTCCTCGGTGAGCACCCGCAGCAGCGTGGACTTGCCACTGCCATTGGCACCGAGGATGACCAAGCGGTTGCCGCGGCGCACCTCGAAGCTGAGATCGGTGAATAGCGTCTTGTCCCCGTAGGACTTGGACAGGCCCTCCACCCGGCAGAGGGTGTCCTTGATATGCAGGCCGCCGTAGATCTCGGTGATGATCTTGTCCACGGGGCGCGGGGCCCGTGACTTCTTGATCTTCGAAAGCTTGTTGTCCAGCCCCTTGCTGGCGGCCTTGGCTGCCTCACGGCGGTCGGAAATGCCTTCGGCCTCGAAAGCCAGAAGCTCTGACTCGTGGACGAACTGCGATTCGAGGGTCTTGAGCTTGAACTGCTTGGCCACCACGTACTGGGCAAAGTTTCCCGGGTATTCGTGGAGGTGGAAGTTCTCTACCTCAACGATCCGGGTGACCACCGAGTCCAGGAACTTCCGGTCGTGCGAGACGATGATCGCCGCACCTTGGAATGACTTGAACCAGTTCTCCAGCCATTCAACGCCGGCAACGTCAAGGAAGTTGGTCGGCTCGTCCAGCAGGAGCACGTCCGGGTCCTCGAGCAGGATCTTGGCCAATGCGGCACGGTTGCGCCAGCCGCCGGACAAGGAATCAATGGGGCAAATGCGGTGGGCTTCATCGAAGCCAAGTTTTGTGAGCACGGTGTCAATGGTGCGAGGGTAGTCCCAGCCATCCAATCGATCCATGGATTCAAAGAGCTCCGACTGGCGATGGATCAAACGTTCCATCTCATCGGCCTTGGGATCGGCGGCAATCGCCTCATCAATCTCTGCAAGTTCCGCTTCGATCGCCTTGACCTCAACAAAGAGATCGTTTAGCACCTCGGAAATGGTGGCGGCACCGTTGAGTTCCGAGAACTGGGAGAAGTAACCGATCTTGGTTCCCAGTTCCACGGCGACCGTGCCGGTGTCCGGGGATACCTGGTCCAGGACCAACTTCAGCAGGGTCGACTTGCCCGAGCCGTTCCGCCCAATGAGTCCGACCCGGTCCCCCGCCTCGAGCTTGAAGAATGCCTCGCGCAGGATCTGGTTGTTTTCGAATCGAACGCTGACATCGTTTAGCCGGATCAAGCTCATGCTGGTGTGGTCCTATCAATAGCATCGGTGGTGGAATAACGGGCACGTTCCCCCATGCGGAGTCCGCTCGGTGAAATGGACACGAGCCAATACCGCTAAACACCATCAATGATTCTACAAGGCTTGGCCGCAGGCTCCCTCCGAGCTCTTCCTCAGTGGCTCAGCATCATGGCGCGTTTCCGCTTCCAATGCCACACTGGAAGCAGGAGGCGTGCCGTGTCTGCAAACGAATTCACCGGTTCACGCGACAGTTCTGCCCACGAACAACTCATCTGGGACTACATCGATTCCTTGCCCACCAGCGAGATCGACAACATCATCGGCCGAGCCGAGCGCAAGGTCGAGAAGATCGCCTACGGCATGCTGATGGCCGGTCGGCCCATCAATCTCAAGATCCGCAAGCGCCTGATCCAGTCCGCCATCCTGCGCGAACTCAACACCCGCGCGGGATGAACCGGGATCGTTCCGATGCCTCGACGGATTATTTGCCGGGCACCGTCCACCTGCGGCTACTTGGCATATGTTTCGGCATGGATGTGGTCCAGGTGCTTGGTGGTGTCGTTCCAGTTGTTGGTGAATTGTTGGCCGTACTTGCCGGGCGTCGAGTATTCTTCCCAGCCCTTGGCCGGTCCCAGCCAGATCTTGTCTTGCCAAATCAGGTACCTGACGCGCAGGGATTCCCTGTTGGCGATCAGGAAGTTGGCAATCTCGTCGCCGTTCCTGACGCCCTGGGCGGTCTTGTAGTTCTTGATCATGATGTCCGTGGCCAGCCCCTGGCTGTGTCCAACGGAACCCGGACGGACGCCGCCGTAGGAAGAGACGTAGTCCCCGAACCTGGACTCAACCGCATTCATGATGGCAACAGTCTCCGGCAGCAGCTGGGCCAGCGGAGTCTTGGTTAGGTAAGCCTCGGAGATCCACCCCATGCCATGGCGCGAAATCACCCGCGCCCATTTGTCCCGGGATTCCAGGTAGGTCACCTTTTCACCGGGTTGGATCTGGCCGATTACCGGATCCAAAGTCGAACTGCCCAGGCGTACGTTGACGGTTCCGGTGGCCCAGCGGTATTGGGTGACAGGCTTCGTTGGCGGGGCCGAGGTGGCGAGGTACAGCGCGCTCACCCAACCGGTGCCCTTGCTGGTCTTCACGTTCGCCCAGCCACCCGAGGAACGGCCAAGGAGCACCTTCTCCCCCACCGGGACGACGCCCATGGCGGCATGGTTCGTTCCGGCGCCCGAGCGCAGGTAGAGGTTTGCTGTGGTCCAACGCGGGGAAGTGAAGGTGGTTTCATCGGGTTTTGGCGCAGGAGGCTTGGGTGCCGAAGTTGCCAGGTAGTCGGCGCTGACCCAACCTATCCGTCCGCCCACCTCGATGTTGGACCAGCCGCCGGAAGCCGTGCCGAGCATGACCCGCTCCCCCTTGGAAACCACTTCAATAATGCTGTGGTTGGTTCCGGGTCCCGAGCGGAGATTGACATTGGCCGTGGCCCAGCGCGGGATGTTGAAGATTACCGGTGGTTTGGAAGGCAGAACCTGGTTCACCCTCGTGGACAAGCCCTTGGATTCCATCCAGCCAATACCGGCGCTGGTCCGCACCTGCTGCCAGGAACCCGAAGTCCGCAACCACTGCACCTTCGTGTTCATCGGCATCGAGATGATTGCCTTACTGGTGGTGCTCGCGCCTGCGTAGGCTCGCTGGCTGCCGTTGACCCAACGATAGATCACCGCGGGGCTGGTCTTGCTCAGCGTGGACGACGGGACAAATCCGGTCTTCCCCGAAACTACGATCTTGGTCCAGGAACCGGACCTGCCGAGCACCTCGACCTTGGTCTGGCGGTGGATCGTGACCAGGTTCGCCGAGGAGGCAGAGGCCGCACTCTTCACCGTGATGTACGCGTTGGCGTAGTTGTAGACCTTGGGCTTCGCGGGTGGCTTGATTGCCGCATTCGAGAGCTTGCTCGACGGCATCCAGCCGATGCCGGCGCTGGTGCGCACCTGCTGCCACGAGCCATAATTACGCAGCCATTGGATTTTCGTGTTGTTCGAGAGCGTAGCGAGCTTCCTGCTGGAGGTATTGGTGCTCTGAAAGACCGGTTGGTTGCCCTTCACCCACCGGTAAACGGCCGCGGGGTTCGATGTGCTGAGGGCATTGGACGGAACGTACCCCGTCTTTCCCGACACAACAACCTTGGTCCAAGAACCGGTCTTGCCAATGACCTCAACCTTGGTCTGGCGGTGGATTGTCACGAGGTTGACCGACGAGGCGGCTGCCTTGGCCTTCACCGTGGTGAAGGCCTTGGTGTAGTTGTACACCTTGGGCTTCGCCGGAGCCTTGATCGCCTTTGTGGAAAGCTTGCTTGATTGCATCCAACCAATGCCGGCGCTGGTGCGCACCTGCTGCCACGAACCCGAGGTCCGCAGCCACTGGATCCTGGTGTTGTTCGACAGGGTGCCAAGCTTCTTGGTGGTCGTGTTGGTGGACTGGAACACCGGCTGCTTGCCGTTAACCCAGCGGTGTACGGCAGCCGGGTTGGTCTTGTCCAAGGTGCTGGCAGGAACAAATCCGGTCTTGCCTGACACCTTGACCTGGATCCAAGACCCGGTCTTGCCAAGCACCTCAACCTTCGTCTGGCGGTGGATCGAGAGCACGTTCGTTGAACTTGCCGCTGCCTTGGCCTTCACCGTGGTGAATGCCTTGGCATAGTTGAAGACCTTGGCCGTGGTGGCCGGAACCGGTTTGAGGAAGTTGCCCGACACCCAGCCCGTTTTCGACTTGTAGGTGACCTGGTTCCAGATGCCACTGGTCTTGAGAATCGTCAGCCGGGTGTTCTTGGGAATCACGACCAGCGAGGCCGACTTCACATTGGTGGTCTTGCGCAGGTTCAGGTTGGCCGTGGTCTGTTTGACCGGTTTCGCCTTGGCGGTGTTGATGCCGACCGAGGCAATCGGCGCAAGCGGCTGTGCGGTGGCAATGGTGGTTGGCCCGCCAACCAGCGCAACGGCAAGGGCCAGCGCTACTCCAAGGTGTTTACGCTGCAATGTGGGCTCCTGGAAAAAGGTGTGACGATCAAGGCATAACAGTACCCAATAACGTCACGTCGGGGTTGGTTTCCTTGGAAATATCCGTTCTGGCCGAAAACTTGCGCCACAGAATGTCCACGCAGCCAAGCGGCAAAGGCTCTTCACCTGCCGTCAGTGGCTCGTCCGTATCAGGTGCCGGATCGGTGCCCAAGTTTTTCCCCGCGGAACGGGAACGTCGAAAGGTGGAGCTGCTGCCCGCGGCACACCCAGTCTCCCGAAGCGTTGCGCTTTGCCCATGAAAAGGCATGGGCGCGATGCCTGTACGTGCTTCAAAGACGTACCCGCAGCGCGCCCATGGCGATTCCCGTTAGCCTTGTCGGGCTTTCATACGGGGGTTTTTCTTGTTGATGACAAAGACCTTGCCACGACGTCGAACAACCTGGGCTCCGGGTATCTTCTTCAGCGAGCGGATGGAATTGCGCACTTTCATTCTTTGTCCTTTTGTAGGTGTTGCAGCAAAAATATATTCAAGGCAAACGCCTTGGTTTCAGGCCAAGTCGGTGAGCCGGAGGGCATCCTCGAAATCCGGTGTCCCCAGGATTTCGGCATCGGTGAGCTCGCAGGAGTGAAGGAGCGCCGCCAATTCAACGGCGTCGTTGCTGTCACTTGTCAGCGCCATATGCGTGCGAGCCGTTTCCGCGCCCCATGTCCCCTGGTTTTCGATCCAAACGAAGGGACCCGCACCGCCAAGCACCACCTTCGTTGCCGGTGAATTTCCGATCCACAGCGTGCCTCGCAACCACACGCATCCCTCGGCCAGCCAGCCCAGCGCTTCCTTGAGCCGCCCCGGGTGCAACGGTCGCTCAGCCCGCAATTCGATTGTTGTGAACGGTCCGTCCTTGACCATCTTCTCCCTGGAAGTTCCGGCACTGCGGACATGGACGTTTCCGGGCGTGGAGCGCCGACGAGCAGCCTCCGGCTCATGGGCATTGAGTGCAAGCCCCTGGTCGGGGTGGATCACGGCCAAGTGCGGCCCCAGCTCCCCGAGCAGCTGGGCTCCGCGAAGGAACAGTTCGCCTCCGGATTGGCAGCCGGGGGCCTCGGCCTCAAAGAGGTGGGCAAAGAGCCCCTCGAGCAACAGCGCGGTATCGGCAAAGGCGATTTCCTTGGCAAGAAATTCCCCCGCGGTCCGGTCATCGTCTTGCACGCTGCTGAGCCCCGCCTGCCAGAGGGTGCGGGTGTCCCACATCTGGTCCTCAAGCTCGGCCGGGTCCAGCGCGAGGGAGACCGAATCAATGTTTATCCCCCGCACGGCCAACAGCGGACCGAGAATTTCGAGCACCATGCCCGCGTTCACGCTTGGCGGCAGCCCCACGAAAACGTCCCTGGGTGCGGCGTCGAGGACTCGAGTCACCGTGGGCACCACGTCCAACCTGACAGTGCAGGTGAGACAGCCATGCTCCAGCGCAATTTCGGTGCGGTCGACTTCGACCGCACCGCGGGACACGCGGCGCAGCACCCGTTCGCCCTCGAGCAAGTCGTGGCGAACCACCATGGCCTCGGGGTTGGTCGCCACCAATGCGTCCAGCGCCTTGTCTCGGACGTGGGCTTCAAGCGAAGTTACAAGTATGAGAGTCACACCAGCCACAGTATCTAAGAATGATTCTCATTAGCAAGTTGCGGCCAAACATGGTCCTCGTAGTGTTCGGGCCCTGGGCAGGTCCTGCCGCGGGCCCGAACGCTCCAACCAGTCGAAGGACCGTTGAATCAATGGGGCTCGTGGTGCACCGGGACCACGACGACCGGCAGCGTCTGGTGGGCGATCACGCGGTGCGCGGTCGTTCCGTTCAGCAGTTCCGACAACCTGGCACCGACGCCCTGGTGCCGGGTGCCAACCACGATCATGCGCGCATGCAGCTCGCTGCCGAGCCGCGCCAGCGCCTTCCCGGGGTCCCCGGCCAGCACGCGGAAAGACCAGGAAATCTTCGAACCGGCCATGGCGCTGTCCAGGATCCGCAGGATGTCGCGTGCGTCCTCGGTCATGTCCTCGTCGATTTCCTTGGGATGCAGCGAGTTGCCTCGGATGTCTTCCTTCAACTCCCATTCGACCAGGTAGCTGTTGATCTCCACATAGGCAAAGACCAATGGTGCCCCCAACTCCTCCGCCAACGTCCTCGCCTCAAGCACCACCCGCCGTGGCTGCTTGGGCAGCACCCCGACGACAATCGGGCCCACTCCCCCGACGTTGGGCGTTTCCTTGTCCATCATGGCCTCCTTAGCGTCGTTGCAATCCAACCTCTATCTAGTTGATATTTTCCGCCCATATTTCCGGGAGGGGAACACCAACTTGCATCAACCTTCCCTTGGACTTCCCGTTGCTGTCCGGTGTTAGGCGTCGCATCGGATGACCGTGGATAACCGCGTTGCCTGACGACGAGGCATTTGCCTTCGGGTTTCCCGGCCCGCCCCTTGACGTTCCTCGTCGGCGGCGTCAGGCTGACGACAGACCTTCGTTCCCGGAATTCCGTCCGGGCACTTAAAGACGAACGACCCGGTGCCAGTTTCGAAGCCGCACCAGGTCGTTCTGACGCGAAATCGAGTCGCGCTGATGCTTACGGTAAGCCACGATCCCGCCGCTGTCGAATCCCAGCTCCTGGGCCGCGAACTTCCCTGCCCCCGATGTCAGGGCCGGCTGCGGCCCTGGGGCTTCGGGACGGCACGGGTCATCCGCTGCGGAACACCGGTCCGGAACCGCTGGTTCACCCCGCGCCGGGCCCGCTGCCGCGGCTGCCGGGCCACCCACATCCTCTTGCCCGCCGAGTTTTCCTGCCGCCGGGCCGATCACGTGGATGTCATCGGGCAGGCCGTGGAACTGGGCGCCGCCCAGGGGCTGGGGCACCGGAAGATCGCTGCGATCCTGGAGCGTCCCGAGTCCACGGTGCGGGACTGGCTCCGCACCTTCCGGGCGAACGCCCCGGCCATCACCGAAGCCTTCGCCGCCCGGGTGCACCGGGCGACCGCCGAGGCCCTGGAATTCTGGCCGGCACCGGCAAAGACCGCCGCGGCCAATGCGTGGGGCATGCTGATGGCCCACGCCCGGGTCCTGTCTCGCCTGCACGGCACGGCCGCCGGCGTCGTGGTCACCATGACGTGGCATGAGGCTGCCCTGTTCGCGCATGGTCCGTGGTTCTTCAGCGAGGCCGGGTGGCCCGAAAGCGTGCAACACCAGCCCGCCCTGCCGCGACATCGGTAAGTGGGCAAAGGTGGGGTTCACGTGCCGTTTCCGGATGCCCGGAGGCTGCGCTGACCCGTGCTTCACCCCACCGGAAGGATCTTTTTGATGACCAGTGCTCCAGCCCACCCACCCCTTGAGCTTGGTGCTGCCCCGCAGCCACCGGGTTCCATGCCGCCACCGGTCCCTGTCTCGCCGCCGGCGTCCGTTCTTTCCCCGGTGCCGCCGAATCCGGCCCCGCGGGCCACGACCCCGCTGATGCGCAAGGAACACCGCGAGAAGATCGCCTTGTTCAGATACCAGGTGATCCGGGCTGCTGCCGACCATTCCCTGACGACCCGGCAGCGCGGGCCCCTGGTCCGCGCCCTGGCCGAGGTCGACCATCCGTGGCCGTTCGGCGGGACCCGCCGCTACTCCCGCGAAACCCTGGACCGCTGGATCCGGGCCTGGCAGTCCCGCGGCTTCGACGGGCTGAAACCCGACGAACGCGCCTCCACCCCCTACACCGACTCGAGCGTGCTGGCCCTGGCCGAATCCCTGAAGCGGGAGAAACCGAACCGGACCGCGGCGCAGGTCAAGAGGATCATCGCCGAGGCCATGGGCACCGCCCCCTCGGAAACCACGCTGCTGCGCCACTTCCGCTCCAGGGACATTCCCACCGGTGTTCGGCCGGTGGCCACCGGCCGCTTCGAAAGCGACCATCCGAACGAGATTTGGGTGGGTGACGCCCTGCACGGGCCCAAGATCAACGGCAGGAAAACCTACCTCTTCGCGTTCCTTGACGACCATTCCCGCATGGTCACCGCCGCCCGCTGGGCCTGGGCCGAGGACGCCATCAGGCTCGGCGCGGTCCTGCGCCCGGCCTTCGAAACCTACGGCATCCCCGAGGTAACCTACCTGGACAACGGGGCCGCCATGGTTGACAAGTCCCTATCGCGGACCTGCGCCAAGCTCGGGATCCGGCTCGTGCATTCGGCCCCGTACCGGCCCCAGGGCAGGGGCAAGATCGAACGCTTCTTTTCGACGGTCACCAGCCAGTTCTTGGGCGAAATCACCGTCACCGACACTCCCATGCTCCCGGGCACCGACCCCGCGGCCGGCTCCCAGATCAGCACCCTGAAGGAACTGAACACGCTGTTCACCGGGTGGGTGAACATGGCCTACCACCACCAGCAGCACACCACCACCGGGCAAACGCCGCTGGCCCGCTGGGAGGCGGCCTGGGAGCACCGCACCCCGGTGCGCAAGTCCCTGGATCAGATCCGCGAGGCGTTCCTCTGGTCCGATGTCCGCACCGTTTCCAAGACCGGGACCGTGTCCCTGCATTCGAACACCTACGAGGTCGATCCGCTGCTGGCCGGCACCAGGGTGGAACTGGTCTATGACCCCTTCGACCTGGACGGGCAGGTCGCGGTGAACAACCACCACGGCCACGCGGCCGGGCAAGCGAAAATCCTGAAGATCGGGCGGCACGTGCATGCCAAGGTCGCCAACGCCGCGAGGGACAACGACGCGTCCGCGAACATCGCCACCGGGATCAACTACCTGGACCTGGTCGCGACCCGGCACCGTGAGTCACGCACCGCCGCACCGATCAGCTTCGCCGACATCCACCAGAACACCGAGCAGAAAACCGGGGCCATCCGATGACTTCGATCTCCACCCTGCAAACGCATTTCGGGTTCACCCGGCTTCCCTTCGGCCGCAACATCCCGCCGGCCGCCCTGACCCAGCATCCCGGGCACCGCGAGGCGGTCGCCCGCATCCGCTGGTGCATCGAGCACCGCCGCATGGGCGTGATCGCCGGGGAAGTCGGCGCCGGGAAGACCGTCGCGGCCCGCGCCGCCCTGGACCAGCTCGAACCCTCCCGCCACCAAATCATCTATGTCCCGGACCCGACCATCGGCATCCGCGGGATCCGCTCGGCGATCGTCACCGCCCTGGGCGCCACGCCCTCGTTCTTCTCCGGGGCGCTGGCCGCGCAGGCCGCCGCCCTGCTCGCCGGGGAACTGGACGAGCGCTCCCGCCTGCCCGTGATCCTGATCGATGAGGCGCACCTGCTTTCGGTGGAGGACCTCGAGGCGCTGAGGATGCTCAGCAATGTTTCCATGGATACGGAGTCGCATTTCGCCCTCCTGCTGATCGGCCAGCCGACCCTGCGCCGGCAGTTGAAGATGGCGGTGCTCTCGGCTTTGGACCAGCGGATCGGGACCCGGTACACCATCGGCCCGATGACCTTGGAGGACACCGCCGACTACATCAAGGGGCACCTGGGGTTCGCCGGCCGGGCCGACCCGCTGTTTTCCGAGGACGCGGTCAAGGTCATCCATCAGGCCTCCCGCGGCTACCCGCGCACCGTGAACAACCTGGCCCTGGCCGCGCTCATGGCCACCCGCTCGGCGCAGGGCGCGATCGTGGACCAGTCCGCGGCGCAATCGGCGGTCACTGAGTTCACCGAATAGCGGCACCCGGCGCCGGTGACGACCACGCCGCCGCCTTGGCCATGGACGCCCCTCCGGGATCTTCCTGGAGGGGCGTTTCCTTACCCGGTCCGTCGTCAAACTCGGTGGCGGCTTCATCGTCAAATAACGCGGCGGTCAACATCCGGTGCCATGAACCACCAGCCACCCGGGGTTTACCGCCCGTCCATGTGAACGCGAACAGAACGACATACGCCATCGATACGTTGGGATTCCATGCGTGCACCGGCATTGTCCCGGGGCCCGTAACCGGCAGCACTTGCGCAACGGCGGATCTTGCCAAGGCACGTATGGCTCTCGCATCCCCACATGAAGGAAGACATGACCCAGACCCAGATTCCGGTGCGCCGGCATAGGCGGGGCATTGCCTCAGCCGTGCTGCTCGCCGTGCTCGGCGGGGCGCTTGCCGCACCCGTGCCATCCTTTGCCGCTTCGGCGGTTCCCACCGACCCGGTCATCTCGACGACCGACACGACCTGGCAGTACCTCGATGACGGTTCGGATCCCGCGGCAGGCGCCGAGTCGCTGCGCGCCTGGACCACCCCAGGTTTCGATGATGCCGGGTGGAAGAGCGCCAAGGGAAGCTTTGGAGCCAAGAACGGCAAGCTTGCCGCCGTTGGCCCGCACACCCCGGCCACCTTGCTGAACCACTACCTGGACGGCGCCGCCGCACCAACGATCTGAACCGCCCCGGGTTTAATGGAGGGTGTTGAATCCTTGAAAGGATGAACACCATGGCACCACCGAAGAAATATCCAGATGAGCTTCGCCAGCGAGCAGTCCGCCTCGTGATGGACGCCCAGAAG
>NZ_QMKQ01000048.1 GCF_003287975.1 Arthrobacter sp. AQ5-05 | reverse complement strand
TAAAAAAATCCCGGCAAATTGCCCCAGGAATCCACACGGGGGTGCGGACCCTGAAACCATTCACCAATAAAATAAATAAATTGGTATCAACAAATTTGGCACACTATTGAGTTCTCAAACAACAGACGCTTCCAACTTCCACGACCCGGGCTGATGTTTCCTGCCGGCGCTTCGCTCTGGAGCAACTTTTCAAGCTTAGTCCCATTCAAACCCGGAGTCAAATCGACTTCCGAAATTCATTTGGGATTCTTTGCATCCGCCTTCCGCGGCTCTCCCTTTCGGGCTAGGCTGCGGGGCTCGGTGCGAGAAACAACTCTACGCGCAACCCGCCCGAATGTCCAAACGGGCACCTCCTGCACCAGCCAAGCACCGGGATCCGCGCAAACACGGGGGAGATTCCGGGTTTTGGTCCGAGAATTACCGCATTTCGCCAATATCAGCCTATGAGCGCTGCATCACAACAGCCGCGCTGCATCAGTCCTAGACTGAAAAACATGCCTGAACTTCCAGAGAACACAGCCATCAGCATGCACCCCGCCAAGAAATTGCAGCAGGTTCTTGGTTATGCCGAACCCATCTTCAATGCCTCCATGGCCGGGGCCGCCGGCGGCGAACTTGCCGCGGCAGTGTCGGCAGCGGGTGGTTTTGGCATGTTGGGCATTGGCGGAAACACCACCAGGGAATGGATCGACGGCGAGTCCGGAATTGCGGCTTCTTCCGGACGCCCCTGGGGAGCCGGTCTGATGGCCTGGGTCTTGGACAAGAACCTCGATCCCTTGGAACAGGTCCTGGAACACGGTCCCTCCTTCGTCTGCATCAGCTTCGGCGAACCGGGCCCTGCTGCTGCATTGGTCCATGAATCCGGAGCCTTGACCGGGATGCAGGTAGGCAATGCAGCCGAACTCTCCCGCGCACTCGAAGACGACATCGATGTAGTGATCTGCCGCGGGAACGAGGGCGGGGGCCATGGCCGGAATGAAGTATCCACACTTCCCCTGCTGCAGCTGGCCCTGGAAAAGACCAACAAGCCGGTGATCGCAGCGGGGGGACTTGCCACGGCCGCCGGGGTGGCGGCCGTCCTGGGCGCAGGGGCTTCGGCGGCCTGGATCGGCACGCGCTTTGCCGCGGCCACGGAATCGATGAGCCACCGGAACATCAAGGATGCAATCGGGGCCGCCGGAATCGATGACACCATCTATACGCGGGCCTTTGACATCGCCCAGAGAATCGACTGGCCGGTGGAATACGGCGGCCGGGCCCTGCGCAACGACTTCAGCGACAACTGGGCCGAAGACCTCGAGGCGCTCGGCGCCACGGTCGACGCAAGCGACGCACTGACCGATGCGATCAACGAGGCCCGGGCGAAGGCAGACCCTTCTTTGGCGCCGGTCTATGCCGGTCAGTCCGCAGGACTCTCCGCCGCCGGCCAAGACGCCGCGGAGATCGTCGCGGATCTGGCCCGCTTCCGCTCGGTACTGCAGCAGGCTGCCCAACGCTGGGAATCCCCCTAACCAGCACGTTTCCCGGTGCTCAGTAGCCCAGTGTCATGTTGTCGATCAGCCGTACCCCGCCGACCTTCGCCGCGACCAGCAGCAGGCCCTCGCCGGTGAACGGGGTGTCCTGGCAGTTGAATGCCAGCTCCTGCAAGGTGCGCGGGTCAACAAGTTCGAAGTAGTCCAGCTCCACCAGCGGTTCCATCTCGAAGAGCCCCGCGGCGTCCTCCAGGTACAGCGGTTCATGGCGGTCGGCCCGCCCCTTGACCAGGTTCAGGGCACGGTGGATCACCAGGGAGGCCTGTGCCTGCTCCTTGGTGAGGAACTGGTTCCTGCTGGACAGCGCCAGCCCCTCGGCGCTGCGGATGATCGGCACCGAGCGGATCTCGACCGGATAGTTCAGGTCCGCCACCATGCGGTTGATCAGCACCAGCTGCTGTGCGTCCTTCTGTCCGAAGTAGGCACGGTAGGCAACGGGGACCCCCAATGAAGCCGGCGGCATGGAGAAGTGCAGCAGCTTGGCGACCACCGCAAGCATCCCGTCAAAGTGCCCGGGACGCGAGGCACCCTCGAACTTCTCGCCCAGCGCCCCGGAATCGAGCTTGACCAGCGGACGGCCGTCGGGATAGACCGCCGACACCTCGGGGGCAAAGACGATGTCGGCCCCGGCACGCGCCAGGATCTCGATGTCGGCCTCAAGGGTGCGCGGGTAGCGCTCGAAGTCGGCCCGGTCATTGAACTGCAGTTCGTTGACGAAGATGCTGACCACCAGCACGTCGTTTTGCTCCCGGGCGGTGGACACCAGAGATTCGTGCCCCGAATGCAGGGCCCCCATGGTGGGCACCAGCCCGAGGGTCGCCGGGCGGTTTCCCGGCGCCAGCCCTTCGAGCGCCTGGGCAACGGCCGCCGAGAGCTCGGCGGCGGTACGGACGATGCGGGGGGCGCGGCTGGCGGAATTTGCTGGTGTGCTCACCATCCCAGCTTAGCTTTCGGACGTCGTGGCCGGTGGCCGTCGTTCCTATCTTCCCAGCGCGGCCAGGATCCCTTCGAGGGTTTGGCTGCTGATCATGCCGCGGGCGTGTGCGCGCAGCGCGGTTGCCCGGCTCATCGCCAGATAGCCCTCCCGGGTGTCCTCGGTGATCGCGGGGTCCGAGAGCGCGGCGCGGTGCGCGGCAATGGTGTGCACATCGCCGCGGGCCACCGGACCGGTCAAGGCGCCTTCCCCGGAGGCCAACGCATTCTCCAGCGAGGCGCGCATGAGCGCTGAAAGCATCCGCTCGGGCTGCTCGACGCCGATACCTGCCAGGATTCCGGCCGATTGCCCGGCCACGGTCACCAGATGGTTCGAGG
The DNA here is from genome assembly GCF_003287975.1 of Arthrobacter sp. AQ5-05. Taxonomy (GTDB): domain Bacteria; phylum Actinomycetota; class Actinomycetes; order Actinomycetales; family Micrococcaceae; genus Paeniglutamicibacter. Next base: position 13,109 of record NZ_QMKQ01000048.1, on the reverse strand, counting down.
CGTGGGAGAGTGCGGCATGGTATTTCACCCGGTCTTCCTCGGCGATCACCACCGGCTCTCCACCCATTTCAACCACGAGCGCCTGGGCGATGGGCAGGACCATGTTCGAGGCGCTGACCCCGAAGACGCAGTCGGCCAGCCGATCCAGGTCCATGCTCATCCCGGTGAAGGTCATGGCCGGGTGCACGGCCAGCCCGATGGCGCCGACCGCCGTGGCCGGGGCCAGGACCTCGGTGCCGTAGCGCCCGGCGGTGTGCAGCACCAGCTGTCCGGCCTGCCAATGCCCGGCCGCGGCCAGCCCGGAGACCAGATCCGCCAGCGCGTCGTCGGGAACCGCCAGGATGACCAGTTCGGCACGGCGCAGGATCTCGGGGATCTGCAGCACCGGAACGCCGGGCAGCAGCATTTCGGCGCGCTCGACAGAGGCGTCGGAGACCGCATGGACGCCAACGATCTGGTGCTCGGCTGCACGCAGCGCTGCACCGAGCACGGCGCCGACCTTCCCCGCGCCGATGACTCCGACTCCCAGCCGTCCCGGCTTGCCCGTGCTTCTCATGCGTCCCCCAGCCAGTGGTTTGAATCGGTTTGCCTGCGTGCGGCCGCGGCGCGGTCCGCCTGTTCCAGGAACAGTTCCCGGCCCGAGGCGACATCAAGCTGGTGCACCAGCGGCACCACGGGCCCGGCAATCGTGGCCAGGGACAGGTCCACCACCCCGAAGCGCCTGGCCAACGGGCCCTGGCTCAGCCTCAGGCCCTGGGTGCGGGCGTGCGGCACGATGGCGATGCTCCGGTGCAGCGCCCCGTTGCGCGCCACCAGTGCTGTGTCGGTCAGCGCGTAGCCCTGCCGCTTGTACGCCAACGGCGAGAGCGGGCGGACCCGGGGCGGTGAAACGACGAATCCGCCCTCGGGGCCGGAGCCGTTGATGGCGGCGGCAAAGAAGTCGCGCGGAGCGGCAACGCCCGGGGCCGGAAGCACCACCGAGAGCACCGCCAGCACGTCCTCGTAGCTGCCCACGGGAAGCAGCACGCTGCGTTGCTCGGCGTCGTTGGCCGCTCCTCCGCCGATGCCCGCGACGTTCACCGCAACCCGGTACCAGCCCAGGGGCCGCCAGAAGAAGGGGGCGGTGACCTTGATGGCCTGGACCCGGCCCGGCGGCACCGTCTGGTGGCGGGTGTCCAGCAGCCCATAGCTCAGGCGCAGCCCGTCCGCGCTGGTGGCGGCCTTGAAGTTGTATCCCGTGTTCAGGTTGTTCCACAGTGCACCGGCCATACCCAGGAAGGCCGGCAACAGGTAGAAGGGCGCGAACCCCTCGATGGTTGACATGGCGATGCCCAGCCCGATGATGCCCAGCACCATCAAGATCGTCGAGGGGCGCAACAGGAGGGATCCGATGAGCCGGCCCGTGGGGACCACGGCGACCACGCGCTCACTGGCCGCCAGCGAGGCGGAAGCGGAGGCCGGAGCCTCGAGGAAAGGTGTCTGCGGTGCCACGGGATCGGGGATCGCTCCGGCAACCGGGAACGCATCCGGCGGCGCGGGAAGCGGGGGTGCCGGCGGCGCGGGCGACTTCAGCCCGGCGGCGCGGGCCAGGATCTCGTTGCGCAGCTGGTGCGCCTCGGAGAGCTTCACGAAGGCCAGGTTCATTGCAGCGGAGCCCGAGTCTGCGACATCGAAGCGCAGCTCGGCAAGCCCGAAGATCCGGGCCACCAACGGCTGGGCGATGTCGATCGACTGCACCCGGTCGATGCGCGCCTGGCGCTGCTGGCGGAAGACCATACCGGTGTTCACGTTTACGTGGCGATCGGTGATCTGGTACTTGGTGAACCACCAGGTGCCGAAGAAGCCCAGCAGGATCAGCAGCAGGATGCCGGCGCCGACCAGCAGCGAAACCATCAGCGGGGTCCTGGAAATGAACTCGGGGCCGGGGTTCGGTTCCTCCTCGCCGAAGAAGGAGGACAAGGTGTTTTGGCCGTAGACGAAGGCGATGGCCACCACCGCGATCCAGCCGCGCACCAACGGGGAGACCGGGTGCACGCGGTGCCAGGGCGCCGCCGGGGTGTCCTGCCCGTCGGTTTCCCCGGGACCGGGGACCGGCAAGGCGCGCCCGGGAGTCACAGCCCGGCCAATCGCGATTCCCCGCGGGCGGCAAGCTGCTCGCGCAGGCGCGTGCCCTCGGCCACCGGCAAACCGGGGATCTCCGCGGTGGCATCGGCCGCCGCGGTGTGCAGCTTGACCTTGCACAGCCCCAGCATCCGGTCGATCGGGCCCACTGCCACGTCGACGAACTGCATCCGGCCGTAGGGGACCACCAGCACCTTCTGGAACATCAACCCGTGGCGCACCAGCAGGTCGTCCTCGCGTTCGGCGTAGCCGATCGCGGCGACCTGGCGGGGGATCAGCACCAGGCGGATGACCTCGACGGCCACCACCACCGCGGGGGCTGTGATCGCCAGCCACAGCGGGAAGCCCTCCCACACCCCGGTCAGCACCAGGACCAGCGGGACGCTGAGCACCAGCAGCGTGATCAACGCGCCAATGGCCCAACCCACCATGCGGACCTTCGCGTAGCTCGGGGACACGCGCGTCCATTGGATCCCGGCCGGGTCAATTGGTTCCTGCCGCATAGCCTTCCTCGTCCTTGCCCTTGGTCTTGGCCGCCGGGTCCGATGGATCTTCCGGTGGCAGCTTGCAGAACTGTTCCACAACCCATCCCACGATAACCATCACCAGCGCGCCACCGATCATCACCAAGGATGATTTCACCGCCTCCGAACCCATTCCGGCGGCCGTGAGCAGGCCCAACAGGATCCCGGCGTGCCATCCGGCGATCGTGGACCCGGCATAGACGCTGGCCTGCGCCAGCACCAGGGTCCGGGCCGCGGCAATCGGGTTCACGCGCTTCTTGCTGCGTCCGGAGGTGAACAGCTTGATGCGGATGCCCATGACCAGGGTGAGCAGGCAGGCGGCCCCCATGGTCACCAGCGAGGTCCAGTGCAGCACCGGCACCGGGTAGCCCCGGGTCGTGGCAATGATCTGCAGGGCGTAGCCGGCAACCACGCCGATGACCAGCACCGTGAAGACCCACAACGGCCGCAAGGAATTCATGGCCCTAGGCCCCCGCTTCGGCGCGGACGATGCCGGGTGTGTCGGGCGCGGCGGCGGCCAGGGATGCGACCGGGATCCCGGACAGCATTGCATCCGGTTCCATCCAGGACCACGGCAGCAGCACGAAGCCGCGTTCAGCGGCCCGCGGGTGCGGAAGCGTCAGCACCGGATCCGAGCTGGTTTCTTCCCCGTAGGTGATCACGTCGACGTCAAGGGTGCGCGGCCCCCAGCGGACCTCGCGGGTGCGGTGGTGGGCCAGTTCGATTTCCTGGCACGCGGCCAGCAGCTGGCGCGGTGCCAGGGTGGTGTCGATGCGCAGCACCAGGTTCAGGAAGTCGGGTTGCCCCTCGGGCCCGCCCACGGGCTTGGTCACCGCGGTGTCCGAGACGCGCACCAGCTCGATGCCCTCGGTGGCGGCCAGGGAGGCGACCGCGGCCTGCAGCGTTCCGGCACGTTCGCCAAGGTTGGAGCCCAGCGCAAGGATGCAGGAAACCAACGAGCTCACTCCCGTTCGCGGTGGATGTGGATGGTGACATCGGAAAAGGTCACCGTGATCGGGGCCTTGGGCTTGTGCACGATGACCTCGACTCCCGAGACCGTGCCGAAGGCTGCCAGGATCGCCGCGGCGGTCTTTTCCGCCAGCGTCTCGATCAGGTCCCAGGGCCCGTCCTGGATCTGGGCGACCACCAGCTCGCCGAGCTCCCCGTAGTGGGCGGTGTCAGCTACGTTGTCGCTGGCAGCCGCCTTGCGGATGTCGGTGTGCAGGACCACGTCGAGGGTGAACGGCTGTCCGTCGCGCTTCTCGTGCTCGAAGACGCCGTGGTGCCCGATGGCGGTGATGCCCGACAGGGTGATGGTGTCCGTGCGCATGCTGCTGCCCCGCCCGTTGCCTAGAGTGCCGGGACGCGGGCCGCGGACCAGGCGGTCGCGACCTTGACGGCATCCAGGTTGCCCGGCACGTCGTGCACCCGCACTCCCCAGGCTCCGTTGGCCGCTGCCAGGGCGCTGGTTGCCGCGGTGGCGGCATCGCGGTCCGTGGGTGACGCGGGCTTGGAATCGACCGTCAGCAGCGCACCGAGGAAGCGCTTGCGGCTGGTGCCCACCAGGACGCGGTGGCCCAGGGCGGTGAAGCGGTCCAGGGCACGCAGCAGCTCCCAGTTGTGTTCGTGGTCCTTGGCGAAGCCGAGCCCCGGATCCAGGATCAGCTGCTCGGGGGCGACCCCGGCGGCAAGGAACGTCTCGCGCAGCGCCAGCAGTTCGTCAATGACCTCGGTGACGACGTCGGTGTAGTTTGCCTCGGTGGTCATCGAGGCGGCGTCCCCGCGGCGGTGCATCAGCACGTAGGGGGCACCGGTTTCGGCGATCAGCGCGGGCATGTCGGCCTCGTGGGTCAGCCCCGAGACGTCGTTGACGATGTGTGCTCCGGCAGCCAGGGCCGCACGGGCGGTGGAGCTGTGCATGGTGTCGACCGAGATGATCGCCCCGGCCTTGGCCAGCGCCGTGATGACCGGAAGGATCCGGCCCTGTTCCACGGCCGGATCCACCGGCTCCGCGCCGGGGCGGGTGGACTCCCCGCCGACGTCGATGATGTCGGCCCCGCCGTAGTACATGCGCAGCCCGTGGCTGATGGCCTCGTCCGCGGTGGCGTACTTGCCTCCGTCGGAAAAGGAATCCTCGGTGATGTTCAGGATGCCCATGACCAGGGTGCGGCCAACGGGCAGGTCGGCCATGGTGCGGGCCGTTGATTTCTTGATGACCGGCAGCGGGCTGGTGGCCGGACCGGTTCCGGGGATCGCTCCAAGCGACATTGGGGTTTCCTACTTTCCGAGAATGAGGCTCATGGCCTCGGCGCGGGTGGCGGGCTCGCGAAGCTGGCCACGCACCGCGCTGGTGACGGTCTTGGCGCCCGGCTTGCGGACGCCCCGCATGGACATGCACATGTGTTCGCACTCGATGACGACCATCGCACCGCGCGGGTTCAGGTGCTCCATGAGCGCCTCGACGATCTGGGTGGTCAACCGCTCCTGGACCTGCGGACGCTTGGCGAAGACCTCCACCAGGCGGGCCAGCTTGCTCAGCCCCGTGACCTTGCCCTCGGGCCCTGGGATGTAGCCGACGTGGGCGGTGCCGTGGAACGGCACCAGGTGGTGTTCGCAGGTCGAGTAGAAGGGGATGTCCTTCACCAGCACCAATTCGTCATGCTCGATGTCGAAGGTGGTGCCCAGGTGGTCGGCCGGGTCCTGGTGCAGGCCGGCGAAGAACTCGCCGTAGGCCTTGGCCACGCGCTTGGGCGTTTCCAGCAGGCCGTCGCGGTCCGGGTCCTCGCCAATGGCGTAGAGGATTTCCCGCACGGCCTTTTCGATGCGGACCAGGTCCACGCCGCCGGCACCCTGGGCGTTGTCGTCTTCAAGTTGATCGATCTCGTTCACGCTTCCGATCCTAGCTGGTGTGTGCGTTGGGTTACGCGCCGGCCGAAGCGCCCGAGGTGCCGTCCGCTGCTTCCGCGGCGTTGGCCACGGCCGCCTCGGAGGCGATTTCCTTCGCCGACAACACCGGTCCGGCCGCGTGCACCGGGCGGGAGTCCTTGCTCAGCCAGACCTCGCGCTCGGGGCGCTTGACCAGGTCGTGGAAGAGCTCCTCGATTTCCTTCTGGTTCAGCGTTTCGTGCTCCAGCAGGGCCAGGGCCAGGCGGTCCAGCACGTGCCGGTTCTCGGTCAGCGCGGCGTAGGCCTCGTCGTGCGCGGTGTCGATCAGCGAACGCACTTCCTCGTCGACCACGTTGGCCATGGCGTCGGAGTAGTCGCGGCTGGAGGGCTGGCCGTACATGGCGTCCCCGGAGGAGGAACCAAGCTTCACGGCGCCCACGCGCTCGGACATGCCGTAGTCGGTGACCATCTTGCGGGCCGTCGCAGTGGCCTTTTCGATGTCGTTGGATGCCCCGGTGGAGGGATCGTGGAAGACGATTTCCTCCGCGACGCGGCCGCCCATGGCGTAGGCCATCTGGTCGAGCAGTTCGTTGCGGGTCACCGAGTACTTGTCGTCGTCCGGGACCACCATGGTGTAGCCCAGGGCGCGGCCGCGCGGCAGGATGGTGACCTTGGTGACCGGTGCCGTCTGGCGCATGGCCGCGGCCACCAGGGCGTGTCCGCCCTCGTGGTATGCGGTGATCTTGCGCTCGTGCTCCTTCATCAGGCGGCTGCGCTTCTGCGGGCCGGCCATGACGCGGTCGATGGCCTCGTCCAGGGCGCGGTCGTCGATCAGCTGGGCGTTGGAGCGCGCGGTGAGCAGCGCTGCTTCGTTGAGCACGTTGGCCAAGTCGGCGCCGGTGTAACCTGGCGTCTTTTTCGCCACGGCCTTGAGGTCCACGTTGGTGGCCATCGGCTTGCCCTGGGCGTGGACCTTGAGGATCTGCTCGCGGCCGATCATGTCCGGTGCCTCCACCGGGATCTGCCGGTCGAAACGGCCCGGGCGCAGCAACGCCGGGTCAAGCACGTCGGCGCGGTTGGTTGCGGCGATCAGGATGACATTGGTGTTGGCGTCGAAGCCGTCCATCTCGACCAAAAGCTGGTTGAGGGTCTGTTCGCGTTCGTCGTTGCCGCCGCCGATGCCGGCACCGCGGTGGCGGCCCACCGCATCGATCTCGTCGACGAAGATGATGGCAGGGGAGTTGTTCTTGGCCTGCTCGAAGAGGTCGCGGACCCGCGAGGCGCCCACGCCGACGAACATCTCGACGAAGTCGGAACCGGAAATGGAATAGAAGGGCACGCCTGCTTCGCCGGCGACGGCCTTGGCCAGCAGGGTCTTGCCGGTGCCCGGAGGGCCGTAGAGCAGCACGCCCTTGGGGATCTTGGCACCGACGGCCTGGAACTTGCCCGGTTCGCGCAGGAATTCCTTGATTTCGTGGAGCTCCTCCACGGCCTCCTCGGCGCCCGCCACGTCGACGAACGTCACCTGGGGCATGTCCTTGGTGATCAGCTTCGCCTTGGACTTGCCGAACTGCATGACCTTGGATCCGCCGCCCTGGGAACGGGAGAGGATGAACCAGAACAGGCCAACGATCAGGATCATCGGGATCATGAAGCCAAGCATCGAGGTGAACCAGTTGTTCTGCACGGGCTGGTCGGTGTAGCCGGTCAGGTTGGCTTCGTTCACCGCGTCAACGACCTGGGTTCCGCGCGGGATGGAGTAGAAGAACGAGACGTTCTTGCCCTTGTCCGCGCCGTCGAGGTTCAGCGGCTGCTTCAGCGTGAGGTCCACGCGCTGCTCGCCGTCGAAGATCTTTGCCTCGGAGACCTTGTCGTCCTTGAGCAATTGCATGCCCAAGGAGGTGTCGATGCGCCCGGAGTTTCCGCCCAAGAGCGTCGGCAGGAAAATCAGCAGCACCGCGGCGCCCAGCAGCACCCAGACGATCCAGCTGTTAAAGATCTTTTTCGCGTTCATTGATTGGGGGTCCCTCCCCATCCCTCCTGCTTTCGGGCCCATGCCGGCCCGGGCGCCTTGGGCGACGCCGGAATCTTGCTACACGTTAATAAGTAAACGCCCTCTTCGGTACCCACGGATGGGCCAGGCGATAAGTTCCCCTTTGGGCGTAAGAACACCGATGGCCGCCCCCGGGGAACCGGAAACGGCCATGGCGCACCGCGTTTTGGTGCGTGATGCGGTGGAAGGCTGGGGTGCCGCCCGCTACTGGTAGACGTGCGGCGCCAGGGTCCCGATGAAGTCCAGGTTGCGGTAGCGCTCATCGAAGTCCAGGCCGTAGCCGACGACGAATTCGTTGGGGATCTCCATGCCGACGTACTTCACGTCGATCTCCACCTTGGCGGCCTCCGGCTTGCGCAGCAGGGTGCAGATTTCCACCGAGGCCGGGCCGCGGGACTGCAGATTGGCCAGCAGCCAGGACAGGGTCAGGCCGGAGTCGATGATGTCCTCGACGATCAGCACGTGCTTGCCCAGCAGGTCGGTGTCGAGGTCCTTGAGGATCCGCACGACGCCGGAGGACTGGGTGCCCGAACCGTAGGAGGAAACCGCCATCCAGTCCATGGTCACGTGGGAGTGCAGGGCGCGAACCAGGTCGGCCATGACCATCACGGCACCCTTGAGCACGCCGACAACCAGGATGTCCCGGCCTTCGTAGTCCGCGTCGATCCGGGCGGCAAGCTCATCGATCTTGGCCTGGATTTCTTCCTTGGTGTAGAGGACATGCGCCAAATCGGCGCTGACATCTTTCGAATCCACGAGGGCTCCTGGTTCTGGGGTCGGCAATAGACCGGTCGAGGGGAAGGCGTTTCTGCCCACGGTCTAGAGTGCCACAGTCTGGAGCGCGGTGGGGAGTGCGGCACCCGGGCGTTGCCGCGTCTTGGCGGCAGGGGAACCGGCGAATGTGAGGCAATTCTCACGATCCGGGGTGCGGCAGGGCCGTGGCATCCACCAGCAGGTGCGCCCGGGCGCCGGCGGGCAGCCGGGTCCCGGCGACGCGGGTGGCGTACACCGGGCCCTCGAGCTGGACCGGGCCGGCGGAGTTCGATCCGCACACCAGGGCATCAAGGGCGGTAAGGCGTTCGAAGTCGGGCACCGGTGCACCCAGGCGCGACACGGCCAGGCGCAGCGCTCGCGAGCGCAGGGGGCCGGGCATCGCGCGCAGTCGCTCGAGGTCGAGCGTGAGCACCAGTGCGGGCCGGTCCGCGGCGACCTGCAGCACGGCATCCTCCAGCGCGGTTTCCGCCAACTCGTCGAGATATTGCGCGTCAGCACGCGCCAGTGCCGCGGTTCGTGCCAACGCGGCGGGAATGGATTCGCCCAGCACGGCCCGCAGCACCGGCATCAGCTCGTGCCGCACCCGGTTGCGCAGGTAACGCGGATCGGTGTTGGTCGGGTCTTCCCAGTAGGCGAGGCCCTCGTGCCGGCAGATCTCCTCGATGTCCGTCCGGGACAGGGTCAGCAGCGGGCGCAGGTAGGGTCCGCGGACCGCCGGCATCCCGGCCAGCGAGAGTGTCCCGGAACCCCTCCCCAACCCGAGCAGGACCTGTTCGGCCTGGTCGTCGAGGGTATGGCCGAGCAGCACATGCTCGGATCCGGTCTGCCGCAGGCCCTGTTCAAAGGCCGCGTAGCGGGCGGAACGGGCGGCTTGCTCGCTGCCGCCGGCCACCTTGACCTCGAGCACCAGCACCGGGTCCAGGCCCAGGGTGCGGCACTGGTCCGCGGCCCGCTGCGCCACCTGGTCGCTGCCTTCTTGCATGCCGTGGTCCACGATGAGGGCCCCGGCGCGGATCTCGCCCTTGCGGTGCAGGAACGCGGCCGCTGCGGCCAGCGCCAGCGAATCGGCACCGCCGCTGCAGGCCACCAGCACGCTTGCACCCGTGGGCACCATGGCACGGATCGCGTTGCGCGCCTCGGCCAGCACGCGCGGAAGCTTCCCGCCCATCGCCCTACCTCTCCCCCGGTGGGGTTGTGCCTAGTTGCCTTGGGGTGTTTCGGTTCCGGCGGCTGTGCCGGCGCCTTCCATGCGCGCCACCCACTGCTCCGGGTGGTGCACCTCGTGCTCGGTGGGAAGGTTTTGCGGGCCCTCCCAGACCTTGTTGAAGCCCTCCATGCCCATGAGCTTCACGGCCCGGGTGACGAAGCGCTGCCCGTCGGCGTACTGGCGCATCTTCGCATCGAGCCCCAGCAGTTTGCGCAGCCATTTCTCCAGCGCCGAACGGTCCTTGCCGCGCGAGCCGAAGCGCTGGCGGATGGTGCGCACACTGGGCACGATGGAGGAATCCACCGCGTCCATCACCACGTTGGCGTGGCCCTCGAGCAGCGACATCACCGCGGTGATGTGCGAGAGGATCGCCTTTTGTTCCCCGGTGCGCAGGCCGGCCAGCAGCCCGCCCCCGGAGGCGAAGTCCTCGGCCGGTTCTTCCTGGTCGGTTGTCTTTTCCAGCGTCTTCTTCCCGCGGATGACCTCGGACGCGGCGGCGCGCAGCCGCTCGCCCAGCGCCTCGGGTTCGGCCAGCAGCGAGGCCAGCAGCTCGGCGATCTTGGACTGCAGGTGCGCCCGCAGCCACGGGGCGGCGGCGAATTGCACGCGGTGGGTCTGCTCGTGCAGGGTGACCCAGAGCCGGAAGTCGTCGACATCCACCTTCAGTTCCCGCTCGATCGCCACGATGTTCGGTGCCACCAGCATCAGCCGCCCGCCGGCGGGCAGGTCATCGCGCAGCAGCCCCGCGAAGGGGTCGTACTGGCCCAGGACCTTGGAGGACATGAATGCCAGGATCGCGCCCATCTCCACGCCGGTCGCGGTGGCGGAGAGCACCTGGGTGGCCTCGGAAATCTTTTCCCCGCGGGTCTTGGCAAGCTGCTCCATGGCCGGGGCCAGCATCGCCTCGAAGCTCTGGGTGTTCGCCTTGGCCCAGCCGGGCCGATCGACGATGAGCACCTGCGAATCGCGCAGGTCCGCGGCGGCCGCCAGGCCGGTGATCCGGTGCACGTGCCCGACCGATTCGTCGGCCTTGGTGCGCAGGTCGGCGACGACCTCGGCAATCTGTGCGGGGGTGAGGACCGGGCCGGCGCCAACCAGCGTGGCCGCGGTGGTGGCGGCGAGGTCCCAATTGATCAGCCGGAAATCGGTGGTGTCCATGTCTTCCATCCCATCACGCTTTTGGCCCGTGCGGCGGGATTGCGCGCTGGGCAAAAATTCCCTGGTGCGGCGGCGGGCCGGGTTGGACGGGTCAGCGGCAGCCGCAGCCGGTCAGCGCTGCCGCGGCCGCATCGAGCAGGCCCTTGTGCGGCGCGATGGTCCGGTCGTTGGTGTGCACGAAGAAGGAGAAGGCCAGCACCCGCCCGTCCCGGGTCACGGTGAGCCCGCTGAGGCTGGAGACCTCCATGAGCGATCCGGTCTTGGCGCGAACCACACCGCGGGTGCCAGTGGAACCCAGCCGCGAGGCCAGGGTGCCGGTGGCGCCGGCGACCGGCAGCCGGTAGCTGAGGTTGCGCAGCGCGGCGTGCTCGGAGGTGGCAGCGTATTCCAGGGCGCGGGCCAGGGTCAGCGGGGTGACGCGGGTGGCCCCGGCCAGCCCTGAGGTGTCCACCAGGTGCATGCCGGTGGTGTCGATGCCCAGCCCGGCGATGGTTTGCGCCACGGCGGCCGCCGCGTGGGAATGGTCCCCGGGCTGCTCCTGGGCGACGGCCACCAGCCGCCCCAGCACCTCGGCGACGTAGTTGTCGGAAACCTCCAGCATGAACCGCACCTGCTCGCCGACGGTCGCCGAGGCCACGGAAGCCAGCTCGGTGCCGGGGGTTCCGGGCTCGGTCCGCACCGCCTCGGCGGCAACCTGTATCCCGCCCCCGGCCGCGGCCACGGCGGTGCGAAGCTCCTTGGCAAACACCGTTGCGGCATGCATGCCCGGATCGGCCACCCGTGCCGACTTCGCATCCCGGGTGGCGCGGGCCCCATACATGGCGATCGGGGAGATCGGGGAGATGTTGTGCGTGGTCACCAGCGAGGCGTCCCAGTCGGGGTTCAGCGCCGCACCGGCAAAGAGCGACTCGTCCAGCTCGATGCGCACCGCCTCCCCCACCTGGCCCGCGGCACGGGCCTTGCGCAGCGCGGTGGCCGTGCGTTGTGCCAGCGTTCCCAGCCCGGCCCGGCCGCTGACGGACGCCGAGTCGCCCCCGGTCCCCAGCAGCACATCTCCGCCGCCGACCAGCACCACGGTGTTCGGGTCCTTGAGCATCGTCTTGGTGGTGAAGCGGTGGTTCTCGCCGATGTCCTGGGTGGCGGCGATGGCCGTGAGCACCTTCAGGCTCGAGGCCGGGATGCCCGGCTGCCCTCCGGAGCGCGAATACAGTTCCTCGCCGCCGGCCACGTCGATGACGCTCGCGGTGACAGTGGCCCCGTTCCCGCCGGAGGACAGCGCGGCATCCAGGACGGATTTCAGGGCCGCCGGGTTCGGGGCAGGGGCCGCGGGATCAAGGTGCGGCAGCGCCGTGGGGTCGGCGGCGGCCAGCAGGGCGGGTTCCCGTGGTGCCGGGGCCGGCTCCGCAGCTGCGCCGGGGAAGGCCACCGGGACCAAAAAGAATGCCACCAGGCCCAGCACCAGGCCGACAACCAACACTGCAATACCCAGGCGCAGGAATTGGAGCGCTTGTTTCATCCGGCATCCTTAGAAATCGTCGTAGTCCCCGTGCGCCATATACCCTTAAGCGCAGTTACCTAAGACTAGACGGCAATCGGATGCGCCCGCTTCCGGACGTGCCACTGGTCACGAAAGCGAGGAGACCTTTCATGAGCCATGACGTCACCATCGAGATCCCAGCCGGATCGCGCGTGAAGTACGAGATCGACCACGAGACCCACCGCCTGCGCTTGGATCGTGTTCTCTTCACCTCCATGCAGTACCCGACCCACTACGGTTTCTTCGATGACACCCTGGGCGAAGACGGCGACCCGCTGGATGCACTGGTCTTCATCCCGGGCGTTGACCTGTTCCCGGGCGTCGTGGTGGAGTCCCGCCCGATCGCCGTGTTCAACATGACCGACGATGGCGGCGGGGATGCCAAGCTCGTGTGCGTCCCGGCCGACAAGCGCTTCGACCACATCCAGGAGTTCGAGGACCTCGATGGCTGGCTCATCAAGGAAATCGAGCACTTCTTCCTGCGCTACAAGGACCTGGAGCCGGGCAAGTGGGTCAAGGCCGAGGGCTGGGAGGGCCGCGCAGCGGCCGAGGCCGAGCTCGAGCGTTCGATCGAGCGTTTCAAGGCCCAGGCCTAACCGCTTCAGGGCAATACCCAAAGGTTGGGTCCGAGAGTTGCGCCACCGGCGCGATTTTCGGATCCAACCTTTTTGCTTTCCCGCACATGATGCCTGGCCCGGCATCCACAGGTCCCCGGCACCGGCCCTCGCCCCGCCGGCCCCGCGGCACACACTGGTGGCATGGAAACACGCCAGCTCATCGACGCCCTCACCACCACCGGTGGCGAGCCGGGACACCCAGTGTCGCCGGTTGATAAGCTGCGCCTGCTGG
>NZ_QMKQ01000047.1 GCF_003287975.1 Arthrobacter sp. AQ5-05 | reverse complement strand
CCTCAACAAGCTCGGCGGCAATGACGAACTGCTGGACATCGCCATGTCCCTGGAAGAGCGCGCGCTCAGCGACGATTACTTCATCTCGCGCAAGCTCTACCCGAACGTGGACTTCTACACGGGCCTGATCTACAAGGCCATGGGCTTCCCGGAGAAGATGTTCACCGTCCTCTTCGCCATCGGCCGCCTGCCGGGCTGGATTGCCCAGTACCGCGAAATGCTGCAGGACCCGGAAATGAAGATCGGCCGTCCGCGCCAGCTCTTCGTCGGCGAAACCGAACGCAACTACCCGAACCGCTAAGCCGCCAGGCTTCCCGCGGGTCATGGCATCCGCGGGTCGAGGCGCACGACAGCGATCCCGAGGGGGCCGGTGTCGTGGAAGGACATATCCTTCCACGACGCCGGCCCCCTCTTGCCGTGCCGCGGGGCGGCTGCCCGGTCCCCGGGTTTCGGGCCAATTGTGCGGTTTCGGGCTTATCCTTGAGATAGGCGAGGGAATGGAAAGAAACGAGTGTGCCCGAATGGTGCAGGATTCTGGATCCGGTTGGAAGGTTTCGGCTGATACCCACAAGGAGATGATGCTGGCACTGTACTTTCGGGACCTGGCGGCCATCGAACCGCTTGGAACGCCGTGCCTGGCTCCGCTGACCCCCAAGGTCAAACCCGCTGCAGCGAGTGAACTGGCGGACCATTCGGCCGGGGAACTTCGCCAGGAGTGGCAGAGCTGGTGGGAGAGCATCATTTCCAACACCCACCCGGCCATCGACATCCATGCGGAGCCGGATTTCGCGGACTTCTCCGATTCGCCGAGCCTGCAGCACCTGCTGCGTGCCCACTACGGCAACGCCTACACTTGGACGCAGAACCGCCTGGGGGAGTACCAGGAGTTCTGCCTGGACAACACCAAGGAGCGCCTGGCGTTGGTGGCGCAGCTCTTTGCCGAGCGCGAGCTCGAAGGGAAGAATGTGTCCGACCTGCACCTGAAGCTGGTGGAGTTGCCGCTGGCCGAACGCCGCGCCTGGTTCGTGGAGCCGGACACCGTGATCCTCAGCCAGGACCTGATGCGCGATGCGACGCTCTTCCGCAGCTACCTGCAGCCGATCATCGACATGTTGACCTAGCTCCCGGGCAGAAGCTATTTTCCGGTGCCGGCCAGGGAAACCACGACATACCCGTCGCTGGTTGCCGCGGGCACCCAGTGGCCCTCGGAGCGGTTCCACACCAGCCCGGCGTAGGAGACCGACTCGGTGTGCTGCTTGTCCGCGTTGGCCACGGCCCATTGGGCGATGGCCCAGCCCTGCTTCCCGCGCACCGGGATCCGCACCCGGTTCCCGCCCAGCACCTGCGCCGACTTGCCCGTGGCCGCCTTGAGGTCCGCGGCCACGTCCCGGGCCGACCCGGCGCCTTCGGCCGGGCGCAGCGTGCAATTCAGTGTCGAGGGCGAGGCCCCGGTCAGTGCCGAGGCGAAGGCCGCCGCCTTCTCCTCGTGCGGGGCGTAGGCCAGCGGGAAGCCCGAGCGCTGCACGCGCTGCGCGGCGTCGGTGAGCGACATGGAGCCGTAGTCGAACGTCTCCAGCTCCTGGAAGAAGCGGTTGGCCGCGTACAGCGGGTCCATGACCTGGGCTTCGGTGCCCCAGCCCATCGAGGGTCGCTGCTGGAACAGGCCCCGGGAATCGGGTCCGGCGTTGTCGCCGTAGTCGATGTTGGTGAGCTTGGATTCCTGCAGGGAGGTGGCGATGCCGATGGTCGCGGCCCGCGTGGGCATTCCGCGCCGGGTGGCCACCGCGGCGATCAGTGCCGCGTTCGAGGCCTGGTCCGGGCCCAGGGTGTGCAGCGTCGAACCCACCAGCGCGGTGCATTTTTGCCGCACCGCCGCGGTGTCCAGTCCGATGAAGTTCACCGCCGCGTAGAGCCCGCCGCCAATCAGCCCGATGGCCAGGGTCAACGCGAGCAGCGTGCGGCCCCAGCGGCGCGGCCCGCGGTGCCGTCCGTGCTGCTCCTGCACCTGCCCCGAGCCCAGCGAGAGCACGCGTTGGTGTGCATCAATTGGCATGCAGGATGCTGTTCAATTCAACGTGTTGGCCCGCGCGCGGCAGCGCCTCCACGGCCCCGGAAATCGAGTTGCGGCGGAAGAGCAGGTTGGGCACACCTGAGAGTTCCACGGCCTTGACCACGCTGTCTCCGAGTTGGACGCGGGTTCCGGCGGTGACGTACAGGCCGGCCTCGACCACCGAGTCGTCGCCGATGGAGATGCCCACGCCCGAGTTGGCGCCCAGCAGCACGCGCTGGCCGATGGTGATGCGCTGCTTGCCGCCGCCGGAGAGCGTGCCCATGATCGAGGCGCCGCCGCCCACGTCCGATCCGTCGCCGACCACGACCGAGGAGGAGATGCGCCCCTCGACCATGGAGTGGCCCAGGGTGCCGGCGTTGAAGTTCACAAATCCCTCGTGCATGACGGTGGTGCCCTCGGCCAAGTGCGCGCCCAGGCGCACCCGCCCGCCGTCGGCGATGCGCACGCCGGTGGGCACGACGTAGTCGAGCATTCGGGGGAACTTGTCCACCCCGTAGACCGTCAGCGTTCCGCGGGAGCGCAGCCTCAGGCGGGTGGTTTCGAAGTTGCCCACGGCGCAGGGCCCGAAGTTGGTCCACACGACGTTTTGCAGCAAGCCGAAGGCCCCGTCGAGGTTGACGTTGTTCGGCGCCACCAGGCGGTGGGAGAGCAGGTGCAGGCGCAGCCAGACATCGGGTGCGTCCGCGGGGGCCACATCGAGGTTGATCTCCAACGCGATGACCGACTGGGTGGTGCCGCGCTCCTTGTCGTCGCGGGCGGCGGCGGCGAGGTCGCCGGAGACCTGCGCGGCGTCCTCGAGGACTGCCAGCACCGGATGGGGGAACCAGACGTCCAGCACCGCGCCGTCGGATGCGTAGGTGGCCAGGCCGTGGGCCGAGGCGATCCTGAGGTCCTGTGTGGAAGCATGCGTCAGTCTGGTGTCTACCGGAGTCATGAATCAATCCTAGCGCGGGCGCCGGTACTAATCTTGGATTGTGCACAGCAAACCCAGCCCCGCTTCCGCCATCCGCCCCGCCGCCCCCTTCGAATTGGACCTGCGGGGGGACGTGGCCGACTTGACCGCCCGCCTGATGGACATCGAGTCGGTTTCCGGCAACGAGGGACCGCTGGCCGACGCCATCGAATCGGCCCTGCGCCATTTCCCGCACCTGGTGCTGCACCGGGACGGGGACGCGATCGTGGCCCGCACCATGCTCGGGCGCCCGGAGCGGGTGGTGCTGGCCGGGCACCTGGACACCGTGCCGCTGCCCACCACGCCCGGGGCGAGGGGAACCGTGCCGGTCAGCTGGGAGGGCGAGACGCTCTACGGGCGCGGGGCCACCGACATGAAGGGCGGGGTCGCTGTCCAGTTGGCGTTGGCGGCCACCCTGGAGAACCCCAACCGGGACGTGACCTTCATCTTCTACGACCACGAAGAGGTCGAGGGCTCCAAGTCGGGCCTGGGCCGGCTCTTCCGCAACAGCCCCGAGCTGCTGGCCGGGGACTTCGCGATCCTGCTCGAGCCCACCCACGGGACGGTGGAGGGCGGCTGCAACGGCACCAGCCGCTACAAGGTGCGCACCCGCGGCGTCGCGGCCCACTCGGCCCGCGCCTGGATGGGCGAGAACGCCATCCACGCCGCGGCGCCCATCCTGCGCATCCTGGCCGACTACGGCCCCAGGACCGTGGACGTGGACGGGCTGGCCTACCGCGAGTCGCTCAACGCCGTGCGCATCACCGGGGGCATCGCCGGGAACGTGATCCCGGACTTCTGCGAGGTCGAGGTCAACTACCGCTTCGCCCCGGACAAGGACGTGGCGGCCGCCGAGGCCCACGTGTTCGAGCTGTTCAAGGACTTCGAGATCATCCGCACCGATGGCGCTCCCGGCGCGCGGCCCGGGCTGCAGCACCCGGCGGCGGCCTCCTTCGTGGCGGCCGTGGGTCGGGAACCGAAGCCGAAGTTCGGGTGGACCGACGTCGCCCGCTTCTCCGAGCTGGGGATTCCCGCGGTGAATTTCGGCCCGGGCGATGCGCTGCTGGCGCATTCCGACGACGAACACGTCACCCGCGCGGCCATCCACGAGTGCCTGGCCGCACTGAACCTCTGGTTGGGCGGGAAACCGGCCACCGGCGAAGGGCCATAGCGGAAGCGTCCGCAGGGGTGCACAGGCAAAAGGGCCGGGCGGCAGTCCGGGCCTCGTGGAATACGAGGTCGACTGCTGCCCGGCCCTTGGCCGTTGCGCTCAGGAGCGGCGCCCGGATAACGGGGATCAGCCCTTGGGGTTGCCGCCCGGGACCGTGGTGTTCAAATCGGCGACCACAACGGGCACCGCTGGGTCCAGCGGCTTGCCGGCACTGATGCCGCGGCTGCTGAGCCGCCCCGCCACCACGGTGGCCAACTTCGAGAGTCCGAAGTTGATCAGGATGAAGATGACAGCCACAACCACCAGCGCCTGCAGCACGTTCGCGTTGCCGGTGCCGATGAGCTTGCCGTTGAAGAGCAGTTCGTTGAAATTGATGATGTAGCCCAAGGCGGAGTCCTTCAAGATGACCACGAACTGGCCGATCAGCGCCGGCAGCATCGCAATGAGCGCCTGCGGGATCTCGATGTTGCGCAGCGACTGCCCGCGTGTCAGGCCGATGGCGATGCCGGCCTCGCGCTGGCCCTTGGGCAGGCCGAAGACGCCGGAACGTATCAGCTCGGCAACCACCGAGCCGTTGTACAGGGTCAGTCCCACGACCACTGCGACGAACGGTGCATCGCTCGGAGCCACGATCCCGGAGCGGGCCAGGATGATCCACAGGAAGATCATCATCAGCAGCACCGGGACGGCGCGGAAGAATTCCACGACGATCGAGCTGATCCAGTTGATGACCTTGTTGGTGGACAGGCGCCCGATGCCGAAGATGAACCCGAAGAGCATCGAGGTGACGATGGCGACGGCTGCCGCCCTGAGGGTGTTAAGCAGGCCCGGGATCAGGTAGTTCTCCCAGATGGAGCCCTTGCCGAACACCGCCCACTTTTCAGGAGCCAGCTGCCCGGCGTCGTTCATGACCTTGTAGAGGTAGTAGACCAGGGCGAGGGCAATCAACAGGCCAATGATGTTGACGATGACGACGCGGCGACGGGCCTTGGGGCCCGGGGCGTCGAAAAGGACCGATTCGGAGACTTTCATCGTGCCACCGCCAACTTCTTGGATAGGTAGGTGGTCAGCACTCCGACGGGGATCACAACGATCACGAAGAACACGGCGATGGTGAGGAAGATCAGGATTCCGACATCTGCGCGGAACTCAAGCATGGTCTTCATGAGTCCGGAGATCTCGGCCACCGATCCGGCCACCGCGACCGTGGTGTTCTTGATCAAGGCGATCAGCACGTTGCCCAGCGGGGCAATGGCCCCACGGAAGGCCTGCGGCAAGATGATCATGCGGGCGGCCGGAAGGAAGCTCAGTCCGATGGCCCGTGCCGCTTCCGCCTGCCCCAAGGGCACGGTGTTGACGCCGGAACGGATGGCTTCACAGACGAACGCCGAGTGGTAGATCGTCAAGCCAACGATGGCGATCTGGAAGAAGTTGAGGTTGAAATCCGAGCTGAACTGGACCTTGAAAACGCCGAAGAGCACCAGCACGCCAAAGGTCATGATGATGGTCAGCGGGGTGTTTCGGAAGATGTTCACGTATGAGGTCCCGAATGCACGGAAGCTTGGCACCGGCGAAATACGCATCAGTGCCAGGATCGTGCCCAGGACCAACGACCCGATGGCTGCCCAAAATGTCAGCTGCAGGTTGCCCCAGAAGGCGGACATCATTTGTCCGCCGTATTCATCCCATAGGGAAAGGTAGCCTTGCACGGCTTACTCCTTTAGGGTGCGGTTGGTGGAGGACCCACCCGGCACGGATCTCGTGCCGGATGGGTCCGATGAAGATACAGTCAACGACTAGGCGCAGGGCTCAGGCGTCGGAGGGTTCAGCTTGGCATTCGGGGTGTAGCCGGTGCCCTCGGTGTTGGCCTTGAGCGACTTCTCCCATTCACCGGAATCGATCATTTTCGTGATGGCCTTGTTGACGTCGGCGCAGGTGGTGTTTTCCTTGTTCAGGCCAACTCCGTACTTCTCCTCGGAGAAGGTGTTGCCAACGACCTTGAACTTGCCCTTGTTTGCGGGGGTTGCTGCCAGGCCGGCGAGGATGATGTCATCGGTGGTGACGGCGTCGATGCCGCCGGTTTCCAGCAGACCGAGGCAGTCGGCGTAGCCGCCCTGCTCAACGAGTGCGACACCGGGGTAGGAATCGGAGACCTTCTTGGCCGAGGTCGAACCGGTCACCGAGCAAAGCTTCTTGCCCTTCAAGGTGTCCGGTCCGGTGATGGACGTGTCGTCCTGGCGGACCAGCAGATCCTGGCCTGCAACGAAGTACGGGCCGGCGAAGGCCACGCGCTCCTTGCGGGCATCGGTGATCGAGTAGGTTGCGAAAATCATGTCAACCTGCTTGGTCTCCAACAGGGTTTCGCGGTTCGCCGACGGTGCGGAGATCCATTCGATCTTGTCTTCCTTGAAGCCAAGCTCGTTGGCAACGTACTTGGCGACATCAACGTCGAAGCCGGTGTATTTGTCGCCGTCCTTGAACCCGAGGCCCGGCTGGTCGAACTTGATGCCGATCTTGACGGTGTCGCCGCCGCCGGTATCTCCGCCGGAACCGCCGCAGCCGGTCAGTGCCAGCGCCGCGGCCGCGGCCATTGCTGCTATTGCTGAAATGCGAGACTTACGCATCGTTTCTCCTTGTTTGGTCAAGGATGAGAGCGAGTTTCTCATCCATCGAGCACGAAATGTCCGTGGGTGGCCCTAGTTCGTGATGAGCTTGCCGAGGAAGTCCTTGGCGCGGGCACTCTGGGGGTTGGTAAAGAACTGGTCGGGCGTCGCTTCTTCAACGATCTGGCCGTCTGCCATGAATATCACGCGGTCGGCGGCCTTGCGGGCGAAGCCCATCTCGTGGGTCACCACGATCATGGTCATGCCTTCCTTGGCCAGGCCGACCATGGTGTCGAGTACCTCGTTGATCATTTCCGGGTCCAATGCGGAGGTCGGCTCGTCAAAGAGCATGACCTTCGGACGCATGGCCAGGGCGCGGGCGATGGCTACGCGTTGCTGCTGGCCGCCGGAGAGCTGCGCCGGAAGCTTGTCCTTCTGGTTTGCAACGCCAACGCGCTCCAGGAGGGTGAGGGCGAGCTTGTCGGCTTCGGATTTCTTCATCCCCTTTGCCTTGATCGGGCCGAGGGTTACGTTCTCCAAAATCGTCTTGTGTGCAAAAAGGTTGAACGACTGGAAAACCATGCCGACATCGGCACGGAGTTTGGCCAGCATTTTCCCTTCTTCTGGCAACACCTTTCCATCGATCTCAATGGTTCCGGTGTCGATGGTTTCCAGGCGGTTGATGGTGCGGCATAGGGTCGATTTGCCCGAGCCCGAGGGGCCCAGAACCACGACGACCTCACCCTTGGTGACTTCAAGGTTGATGTTCTGCAGAACATGGAGTTGGCCATAGTGCTTGTTCACTGCGGATAGCCTGACGATGGGAGTCAGGTCCGACTTAGCGCTATTCGAGTGGGAATCGGTGCTCATGACATGAACCCTATCCGAAGTGACACGCTTCACGGCGACATTTTGGCCAGTCGATGCCAAATCTTTGCCTTAACGCGCCGTGACGCGGCCAGTGGGAACGGGTATTGCCGATACAGTGGGGGGCATGCAACGCCAGAATTCGCAATCCAAGAACTTCGATTCCCTTCCGGATCCCGCACGCAGGAAGGGCTCGGTTGTCTTGCGCCGGGCGCAGGCTAAAACCGAGCAATCCGACGCCTACTTGCTTGATACTCGCGAAAACCAGGATTTCACCCATTCCGATCCTTGGCGGGTGCTCCGCATCCAGAGCGAATTCGTTGAGGGGTTCGGCGCGCTTGCCGGGTTGGGGCCGGCGATCAGTGTGTTCGGTTCAGCCCGCACGTCGCGTGGATCCGAACGGTACATCCAGGCCGAGAAGATCGGCGAACTCATTGCTGCCGCCGGGGTGGCAGTGATCACCGGCGGTGGTCCCGGGGCCATGGAAGCCGCGAACAAGGGCGCCGTGGCTGCCGGTGGGATCTCCGTCGGATTGGGCATCGAGCTCCCCTTCGAAACCGGTCTCAACGAGTGGGTGGACCTTGGAATCAATTTCCGGTATTTCTTTGCCAGAAAGACGATGTTCGTCAAGTACTCGCAAGGATTCATCGTCCTGCCCGGCGGCTACGGAACGTTGGATGAACTCTTCGAGGCTCTGACCCTGGTCCAAACGGAAAAGGTCACGGGATTCCCGATTGTTTTGGTGGGCACATCCTATTGGGGTCCGCTTCTGGAATGGCTGAGAAACACCGTTGCCGAAGAGGGCGCAATATCGGTTTCGGACATTGACTTGATCCACATCACCGACGATATCGAAGAAGCCGTGGATATCGTGGTCAATTCCGCCCGCCCCAATGGGTTTATTGCTGCCGAATAGAACCCGACAGGTTCATTCCCCACACCGAAGGAGTCCAAGGTTGGTGTACATGTTGCTGGTGGTCGCCATCGTAGTGCTCGGTGCCGGGGTGTGCCTCGGAGTTGGTACCAAACGCAGTCGCACCAGCCAGGACGGACGCCGTTTCGAACCGATTCGTGGTCCGCTCCAAGGGCTGGTGGAGCCCGTTGCCAGTTTGCCGCCGGTGCTCCTTCCCGCGCGGCCAAGCGCCGAGGACGTCGACTCGGTGAATTTCTCGTTGGGCCTGCGTGGGTACCGCTGCGATCAAGTCGACGAGGTCCTCGATGCGCTTTCGGTCGAGATTGGCAGGTTGCATGAGGTCATCGCGGCACACGGAAAAGACCCTGTGATTAGCAACACGAGCCTTTCTTCGGAATAATAGGACGTAGCAAGTTGAAAGCGGATCACTAACGTCTTGATTCGCCGATTAACTCACCACTGGGTGAAGGGCATTAAACCCCTTTACCTCAAATGAAAGGGAACAGCGCTAATGGCTGCGATGAAACCACGTACCGGGGATGGTCCGATGGAAGTCACAAAGGAAGGCCGTAGCCTGATCATGCGCGTACCGATTGACGGTGGCGGACGTCTGGTTGTCGAGCTGAATGCCGACGAGGCCGCCGAGCTGCGCGAATGCTTGGTTGGTGCCACCGAGTAGTACTCGGTGTCGAAATGCCGCGGGGCGGGACTTGGCCAGTGAGGCCAGGTGCCCGCCCCGCGGTGTGCCATGGGGCGGACGCAGCCCGGCGATGATGGAACCAGGTGGCGCTTCAGGCCGCAGGGGGTCAAGCTAGCCCACGCGGGCCGCGATCTGCAGGCCCAGTCCCGTGGGGACCAGTGTGGAGACGAATCGTTCATCCTCACGCAGCATGCGGGTCGCATTGCGCGTGGCCACGGTGCTGGGCTGGCGCACGGCCGGCTTGGGGACGCGATGTTGGTCGAAGGCGTCGTGCATGATGACCATCCCGCCGGTCTTGACCAGGCGAATGGCCTGGGTGACGTACTCGAGCAGATGCGTCTTGTCGGCGTCGATGAACACCAGGTCGTAGGCTCCGTCGGTGAGCCTGGGCAGTACGGCTTGGGCTCGGCCGGAAATGGCGCGGGTGCGCGAACCGTCGATGCCCGCATCATGGAATGCCTCGCGGGCCGCGGCCAGGTGGTCGACATCGATGTCGATGGTGGTCAATGCGGACTGCTTTCCCGCGCCGCGCAGCAGGCTGGTGCCCGACACACCGACTCCCGTCCCGATTTCCACGATGTTCCGGGCCCCGGAGACGGCGGCCAGGACCGTGAGGAACCCGGCGGTGGCCGAACCCACCGATTCGACCCCCAGCTCGCGTCCGCGTTCGCGGGCCCGCTCGAGCACCGCATCCTCCTGGGTCTGGGCCTGTGCGTATGTCCAGCTGCTAAAGATGTCCAGGTTCATGGTTGTGCAGCAAGTCCTTTGCGGTGCAAGAGTGTTAGATGAGCGGGCGGCTCGCCCGGCGACCGGCAGCGGAACCGATCGCGTCGGAGGGAAAGCCCTGCGCCCATCTTATCCCCGTGCGGTTATCCCCGTGCGGGTGACCGTGCCGGGGCGCCAAACCAAAGTGGGGGCACAGGCCGCTTTCAGCTTCTGCTCAGGAGCCTGCGCGAGACTTGTTGTCGTGAACGCATCGAATTTGTCCGTGACCAGCGACGTACGCTCCCTTGAGGAGCCTGCGGAGCACACGGTGCCCAGCTGGGACGAAATCGTCAGGGACCATTCGCCGCGGGTATACCGCCTGGCCTACCGGCTGACCGGCAACCGGCAGGACGCCGAGGACCTGGCCCAGGAGACCTTTGTCAGGGTCTTCCGCTCCCTGCACACCTTCACCCCCGGCACCATTGGCGGCTGGCTCCACCGCATCACCACGAACCTGTTCCTGGACCAGGCCCGCCGCAAGTCCCGGATCCGCTTTGACGGACTGGCCGAGGACGCGGAAGCCAAGATCCCCGGGACCGCACCGGGCCCGGAACGCAGTTTTGAATACAACAACCTGGATGTCGACGTGCAGGCGGCGCTCGAAGCGCTGAGCCCCGAATTCCGGGCGGCCGTGGTCCTGTGCGACCTGGAAGGCCTGTCCTACGAGGAGGTCTCCGAGGCGCTGAACGTGAAGCTTGGCACGGTGCGTTCACGCATCCACCGCGGGCGGGGAATGCTCCGTGAGAAGCTGGCCCACCGCAACCCCGCCGCCAGGCAGCCTGCAACGATGACGTTGCCCAAGATTCGGCGGACGATCCCGGGAGTGCGCTAAGGCATGCATCGTTACGAACGTTGGATGGGTGAATACGCCGCCGGCTCCCTGGACGGGCGCCGCGCGCAGGCATTGGAACGGCATGTGCGGCATTGCGCGCAGTGTTCGGCGGCGCTGGGGCATGCCCGGCGCGTCGGATCGCGCGGACCCGCGTCGGTGCCCCGTCCGCTGGGCCCGTTGAATGCCCAAACCCTGCTGGGCACCCATTACTCGCTGCCGCGCGAACGCGAGGCCGGATCCCGCCGTGCCGGCTCCTTCGTGCCCATGGCCGTGCTGCTGATGGTTTTCGCCCTGGTGGGCACGATCGCCGCGATGTCATGGTTCCTCGGCGCACCTGCCGCCCAGGGCGCACCGGAGCATGATCCGGCCGAATCCTTCAGCGCCTCGGCCCGCAACCTGGATGCCGAAGCCATCAACCAATTGCGCCAGGCCGGCTGGACCTGCCCGGTGATCGAAGCCGCGGGGTTCACCCTCACCTCCGCCACCGGGACGCTGAACAAGGGCGAGGCGACCGTGACCCTGGTGCTGAGCGACAGCCAGCACACCGTGCAGGTGGCCGAGACCCGTGCCCTTTCCGGCAGCCCGGCCGCATTGCTGCAGAAGTCCGTGGCGGCCGGGGCCACCACCGACCCGACCTCGGGCATGCTCACCGAGCTGGGGCACCGACTGGGCGCCAAGGCCGCGGCCGCGGTCACGTATGCTGATGGAACCGCCACGTTGAACATGGAAGACGTCAAGTACAAGGTCACCACGAACCTTTCCAAGTCAGACGTGGAAGGGATCCTGCAGCGGCTGGTCGTGGGGGAGCACACGCGCATCGTGTCCCTGGACCCGGCGGCCGAGAATTTCTCCCAACGTCTGCTGCGCGGCTTTTCCCGCCTCATGGTTTTGGACTTCCAATAGCAAATGGCCTCACCGCCGCTCGAAAGCAGGTAGTCTACAAAGGTGTTTTTGGGAATCAATGGCAGTGAACTGCTCGTGCTTGCGGTGTTGGCCGTGGTTATCTTGGGACCCGAAAAGCTCCCGGAATACGCCGCCCAGCTGGCGCGCCTGGTCAAGGAGCTGCGCCGGATGGCCACCGGCGCCAAGGAACAGCTGCGCGAGGAAGTCGGCGACGACATCGCCGACATGGACTGGCGCAAGCTCGACCCGCGCCAATACGACCCGCGAAAGATCATCAAGGACGCGCTGCTCGAGGACTTCGAGGATGCGGTGTCCGCGGTGAAGCAAAGCCCTGCCATCGAGCAGCGTCCGGTGGCGATCGCCCGGAGCGCTCCGCTGGCCCCGCTCGAGCCGGCGCCCTTCGACAACGAGGCGACCTGACCCCACGGCCCGTGCCCCCGAAGGGGGCCTCCCGCATCGGGGTTCCGGACAAGGAACTTGAACAAGGAAGGCGGCATCCACTGGATGCCGCCTTTGTGCTGCCCGCCGGGTAGGTGCAGGCTTGACCGGCCCGCGCAGGCGCGGGGTGGGAGCGTCGGTGTGCCTAGACCGGGGTGACGCCCAGTTTCAGGCCCGCCAGGCCGCGTGGGCGGCGGGTGAGGGCCCGTGACATGGCAACGATCTGCGCCGCGGCCGGCGACTCGGGGTGCGAGAGCACCAGCGGCACCCCCGCATCGCCCCCGGCCCGCAGCATCGGATCCAGCGCGACCTGTCCCAGCAGCGGAACCTCGGTGCCCAGCACCAGTTCCAGGCGCTTGGCCAGCTCCGCCCCGCCCCCGGCGCCGAAGACCTCCATGGTGGACCCGTCGGGCAACACCAGCCAACTCATGTTCTCGATGACGCCCACTACCTTCTGCCCGGTCTGCACCGCAATGGACCCGGCGCGCTCGGCGACCTGGGCGGCTGCGGCCTGCGGGGTGGTGACCACCACCAGCTCGGAGCCGGGGAGCAGCTGGGAGACGGAGATGGCGATGTCACCGGTGCCCGGGGGCAGGTCCAGCAGCAGCACATCCAGGTCCCCGAAGTGCACATCGGTGAGGAATTGCTCCAGTGCCCGGTGCAGCATCGGCCCGCGCCAGATCACCGGCTTGTTGTCCGGCACGAACATGCCGATGGAGATGACCTTGACCCCGTGGGCCACCGGCGGAAGGATCATCTCGTCAACGCGGGTGGGCTTCGCATCCGGGATGCCCAGCAGCCCGGGGATGGAGAAGCCGTGCACGTCGGCGTCGATGAGCCCGACGCGCAGCCCGTCGGCGGCCATCGCGCAGGCCAGGTTGGCGGTCAGCGAGGACTTGCCGACCCCGCCCTTGCCGCTGGCGATGCCGATGACCCGGGTCAGTGAGGAGGGGTCGGAGAACGGGATGGAGCGGCTTTTCAGCGACTCGCGCAGCTCGGCCCGCTGTGCCGGGCTCATCACTCCCAGCTCCAGCTTCACCTCGGTGACCTCGGGCAGGCGTGCCAGGGCGGCGGTGACGTCGGCCTCGATGGTGGAGCGCATCGGGCAGGCGGCGATGGTCAGCAGCACCTTCACGCGTGCGGTGCCATCGGCCAGGACGGCCGATTCGACCATGCCCAGCTCGGTGATGGGGCGGCGCAGCTCGGGGTCCTGGACGGTGGCCAGGGCTCCAACGAGCCGGGGTTCAAGGCTCATGGGGTGTCGTTCCTTCGGGTGCGCCGTTCGCGGCGCGGCGCGGGGACCTGGGGGATCAGCCCGGTGTTGGTGGAGGTGCGGTCGCGGCGCCGCGGGTTGCGGGCGCGCAGGTTCAGTTCCTCGCCGTCGCTGGTTTCCAGCAGGTCCTCCAGGGCCGAGCGCAGCTCGGAGCGGACGTAGTCGCGGGTGGCGACGTCGCGCAGGGCGATGCGCAGCGCGGCGAGCTCGCGGGTGAGGTACTCGGTGTCCGAGAGGTTGCGCTCGGCCCGGCCGCGGTCCTCGGTCAGCGAGACCCGGTCGCGGTCGTCCTGCCGGTTCTGGGCCAGCAGCAGCAGCGGGGCCGCGTAGGAGGCCTGCAGCGAGAGCATCAGGGTCAGCGCGGTGAAGCCCAGCGCGGCGGAGTCGAAGCGCCAGCCCTCGGGGGCCAGGGTGTTCCAGATCAGCCAGAACACGCAGAAGATCGTCATGTAGAAGAGGAACTGCGGGGTGCCCATGAAACGTGCGAATTTCTCGGTGCTGGACCCGAACCTGTCGGGGTTCGGGGAGAAGCGCGGGAAGAAGCGGGCGCGCGCGGTCATCGGGGTGTCGAGGCCGGTCGACACCTTCCGGTTCTCAGCCATGGGGCCCTCCGTTCACTGGTGGTTTCGGGGTTCCGGACAGCTCGGTGTCCGGGGCATGCACGGCGGCGCCGTCTGGGTGGTCGTCGTGGGTGCGCCAGTCGTCGGGCAGCAGGTGGTCCAGCACGTCATCGACGGTCACCGCTCCGACGAGCCGTCCGTCGTCGTTCACCACGGCCAGCGAGGTCAGGTTGTAGCTGGCCAGGGTGCGGGCGACCTCGGCGACCTGAGCCAGGTCGTCGATGGGCTCGACGTCGGAGTCCAGGATGTTGCCCAGGGACTCGGGCGGCGGGGTGCGCAGCAGCGCCTGGATGTGCACTGCCCCCAGGTATCGCCCGGTGGGGGTCTCCAACGGGGGACGGGTGACGAACACGGTGGAGGCCAGCGCGGGGCTCAGTTCCTCGCGGCGCACCGCGGCCAGGGCCTCGGCGACGGTTGCCTCGGGGGAGAGGATCACCGGGACCGGGGTCATCATCGACCCGGCGGTGCCCTCGGCGTATTCGAGCAGGCGGCGCACGTCGCGCGCGTCCTCGGGCTCCATCAGCTCCAGCAGTGCGTGCTTGGTGTCCTCGGAAAGCTCGGAGAGCAGGTCGGCGGCGTCGTCCGGGTCCATTTCCTCCAGCACGTCCGCGGCGCGTTCCATGTCCAGGGCGGAGATGATCTGCACCTGCTCGTTGTCGGGCATTTCCTGCAGCACGTCGGCAAGGCGTTCGTCCTGCAGCTCGGAGGCGACCTCGACGCGGCGCTTGAGGTTCATCTCGTGCAAAGCGTCGGCGAAGTCGGCGGGCTTCATTTCGTCGTGGGCGGCGACGTAGGTGCTGGCGGCCTGCGGCTCGTGCAGCGCGGTGTGCACGATGGCGTCCCAGGGCACCAGCAGCCGCTCGCCGCGCGCACGGCGCAGCCCCAGCAGCCCGGAGGCCGGGTCGCCGCGCCGGACGTAGTAGTCGGCGATGATCCAGTCCCCGTTGCGTTCGCGGGCCAGCCCGATGTCCTCGACCACGGCGTTGCCGCTGCCGTCCTCGAACACCACGCGCCGGTCGAAGAGCTCTGCGGCGACCAGGATCTCCGCGCCGCGCTGGACGAAGCGGCGCATGTTCACCAGGCCGGTGCAGATGATCTGCCCGGACTCCATGGCCTGGATGCGGGTCATCGGCACGAAGACCCGGCGCTTTCCGGGCACCTCGACGACCACGCCGACGCATTGGGCGGGCTTGGTGGCCAGGCGCGAGATGACCACGACATCGCGCAGCCGTCCCAGGCGGTCGCCCAGGGGGTCAAAGACGTCAAGGCCCAGCAGGCGTGCGATGAAGACCTTCGTAGAATTGCTGCTCACGCTCTCTAGGCTACTGCCTGCGCTGCACCCGGACCCGGTTTGGTCGATGTGTTGAGCGCGACGCCGCCAAACCACGTCGGCGCGCCGCTTGCGCTTTCACCTTCAGCGATCAAGCCCGGTCTTCTGCCTGCACAACGTGCACAATGGTTATATGTCTTCCCCACTTGGTGCGTCCCCGTCCAACCCGAACTCGCTCGGCCTGCCGCGCGGCGAGCTTTTGGGGCGCTACAACACCTACCTGGACGCCCAGAAGGTGGTCGACTACCTGGCCGACAACGACTTCCCCGTCGCCAACCTCACGATCGTGGGCAACGACCTCAAGTCCGTGGAACGGGTCACCGCCAAGCTCAGCTACCCGAAGGTCGCCGCAGCAGGTGCGGCACAGGGCGCGATGTTCGGCGTGTTCGTCGGACTGGTGCTGACCATCTTCAGCCCGGGCTCCAACGCGCTGGCGCAGATCCTGTCCTCCGTGGGCATCGGCATGGCGATCTGGATGCTGGTGGGCGTGGTGAGCTACTCGTTCAGGCGCGGCAAGCGCGACTTCGCCTCGCAGTCCCAGGTGCTGGCCACCAGCTATGACGTGGTGGTCTCGTTCTCCCACGCTCATGCGGCACGTGCGATGGCCGCCAAGCTGCCGATGAGCCGCACCGCGGCAGATGCCGGGGTCGGCGCCAACCACGGCTCACACCAGCACCAGCCTCCGGTGCAGGCCCAGGCACCCGCCCAGCCGGAGGCACCCACGGTCCCGTCCGCTCCGTCGTCGGGCAGCTACTCGGATCTGCCCGACGGGCGCCCGCAGTTCGGCATCCGGATCCAGGACAACCCGCCCGTCGCTGCCCCCGCACCGGAGCCGGCCTCCGAGCCTGTCGCTGAACCGGAAGCGAAACCCGAAACCGAAGCACCCCGTGACGGCGATGCACCGGCATTGGACGGCTCGGGCTCCGAGACCCAGGACCAGGCGGAGCACGGCAAGCACTCCTAGAACGATGGTGCCGCGACCCGGCCAATCCGGTACGCGAACCGGAGGCACGCAAAGCCACGGGCGGAGCCGGGCAACAACGTGAAACAACAACGGCGGTCCTTCACCCGAAAGGGTGGGGACCGCCGTTGCCATGCCCGGAGCCATGCCCGTTGCCATGCCCGGAGCCGTCGGCCGGGCCGCGGTCGGAACTAGCCCTTGCGGACCTGCGCCATCCAGGCCTCGACGTCGGCCGGGGTGCGGGGCAGCGCCGCGGAGAGGTTCACGCATCCGTCGGCCGTAACCAGCACGTCGTCCTCGATGCGCACGCCAATGCCGCGGTATTCCTCCGGCACGGCAAGGTCCTCGTTCTTGAAGTACAAGCCGGGCTCGATGGTGAAGACCATGCCCTCCTCCAGGATGCCGTCCAGGTACAGCTCTGCCTTGGCCTGCGCGCAGTCGTGCACGTCCAGGCCCAGGTGGTGGCTGGTGCCGTGCGGCATCCAGCGGCGGTGCTGCTGGCCCTCGGGGGACAGCGCCTCTTCCAGCGACACCGGCAGCAGGCCCCAGGCGTCGAGGTTCTGCGCCAGCACCGTGACGGCGGCGGTGTGCAGGTCGCGGAACTTGGACCCGGGCTTGGCGACGGCGAAGGCGGCATCCGCCGCGTCGAGCACCGCCTGGTAGATCTTGCGCTGCACCTCGGTGTAGGCGCCGTTCACCGGAAGCGTGCGGGTCACATCGGCGGTGTACAGCGATTCGGCTTCGACACCGGCGTCCAGCAGCAGCAGGTCACCGTCGTTGACGGTGCCGTTGTTGTTGATCCAGTGCAGCACCGTGGCGTTGTTGCCCGAGGCGGCGATGGTGTCGTAGCCCAGGTCGTTGCCCTCTTCACGGGCACGGGCGAAGAAGGCGCCCTCGACCACGCGTTCGCCGCGTGTGTGGGCCATGGCGCGGTCCAGCGACTTGACCACATCGTGGAAACCGTTGACCGTGGCGGCCACCGACTTCTTCATCTCGCCGATTTCCCAGGCGTCCTTGACCAGGCGGATCTCACTCAGTGCTTCGGTGAGCTCCCCGTCCAATGCGTCGGATGCTTCCAAGTCCACGCCGGTGTTGATGCGCGAGGTGTCGACCAATGCGTCGCAGTTCAAATCGACATCGCGCAGCAGGCGGATGCGCATGCCGCCGAACTCCACCACTCCGGCATCGGTGGTGATGGCGAACTCCAGGCCGGTGAGGTCTGCGGTGGGCAGGCCCAGGCGCGCCTGCAACAGGGCCAGCGTCGGACGCGGGCCGATCCAGAATTCGCCGGTTCGGGCGCTGGAATAGAACTCCTCGGAATCGCGTCCGGCCATCGGGGCGAAGAAGAGCGTGGAAACGTGGTTCGAACCTTCGTCCCCGGAACCCTCGGCGGTTGGCTGCATGACCAGGACGGCGTCGGGCTCGTGGTCCAGGCCAAGCCCGGTGAGGTGGGCGAAGCCCGAGTGCGGGCGGAAGCGGTAGTCGGTGTCGTTGGAACGGACCTTGTGCGGCCCGGCCGGAATGACCAGGCGCTCGCCCGGGAAGCGGGCGGAAATCGCAGCGCGGCGTTTTGCCGCGTACGGTGCCACTTCGTCCTGCTCGGGAAGTTCGGCGGTGTCGGGGGCCCAGGAAGAGGCCATGAATGCCTTGAAGGCCTCGGAGTTGGGGCGCTGGGAACGGTTGTTCACGCGCTCTTCGAGGGGCTGGTCGCTGCCGGTGGTGGTGGTTGCATCAGTGCTCATTGACCAATCGTCTCAAAGCCCGGGCGCATACGCCAAGGCACCCGGCACTGTGCGTGGTTCCAGTGCTGGCGCGGCCCCTGCAATCGGCCCGATCAGGCAACTCCCAAGTGGCGGTCCAAGTCACAGCATCGACCCATGGTGCCTCCGGAGGTGTCCGTCCCGGGTCGAACACCGGGGGACCGCGCCCGTTGCCCGGCAGGAGAGGGGATACCCTGAGAGCTATGCGGATCGACCTTCATGCTCATTCACACGTTTCAGACGGGACGGAGCCTCCCGCCGATTTGGTTGCCTCGGCCAAGGCGGCCGGGCTTGACGTGGTTGCCTTGACCGACCATGACCAGACCGCCGGGTGGCAGGAAGCCGGTGCAGCCGCTCTCGAACTTGGCATCGGGCTGGTCCCCGGGATGGAGATCTCCTGCAAGACCGAGCTCGGCATCAGCGTCCATTTATTGTCCTACCTGCACGATCCTTCGCATCCGGGGCTGGTTGAGGAAATCGACAAGGCCCGCGACGCCCGCATCACCCGTGCCCGCCGCATGGTGGAGTTGCTCGCGGAAGACTATCCGGTGGACTGGGACATGATCGCCCGCCACTCGGCTCCCGGGGCAACCATTGGTCGACCACATATTGCCGACGCATTGGTGACTGCGGGGGTTGTCAGGACGCGCACCGAGGCCTTCGCCCAAGTGCTGACCGCACGTTCGCGCTATTACGTCGGGCATTACGCCATGGACCCGGTGACCGCCGTCAAACTCGTGCGCGAGGCGGGAGGCGTGCCAGTGTTTGCCCACCCAGTGGCCTCCGCCAGGGGCCGGGTGGTCGGCGAGGAAACATTCGAGCAAATGATCGAGGCTGGATTGCTTGGCCTGGAGATCAACCACCGTGACAACCCGGAAGAAGGGCGCGAGTATTTGCGGGCCATCGCCGCCGAACACGACTTGATCGTTACCGGGTCATCCGACTACCACGGCACCGGCAAGCCGAACAGGCTCGGCGAAAACACCACCACGGTGGAGATGCTTCAGAGGATCCTTGAAGCAGGAACGGGCACAGCACCGGTGGGCATGCCCGAATTGTCCTGAACGACCATTTCAGCACACCCCCGCTGCCAGTCCAGAACGGGCAGCGGGGTTTTTTGTGTGCCGCATCCGAGCCCTTGCCCTGCATTCCGGGTTGCGGTCAGGTCTATTCTTCGCGGTTTCGATGAGCCAGGCTGGCGATGAACCAGAAGTAGCTAAAATATCAATATCAAACGATATGGACAATTGGTAATTGATGCGGCTATCAAATATTAATCATGGGTTCTGAATGCTTCGGCGGAACGGGCGGCGGGTTGCCCTCAGCGGCGATTCTGCTGAATCGTTATTTCTCCCGCGAGCGGACTCATGGCATTCCTGCTAGTATCGGTTCAGTTGCTTTGATGAATGAAATATTTTTGTTGAGCTTTGTTCCAAGGTTTCACGTAGCAACTCACGACCACGACGGCATGAATTTCGCCGTCATATTGGACATGAATCGGCGTCGTGTTGGTGAGGATGACCTCCCGCGACCAATATCCGAAGTCCAATTATCCGGCTTGATGACCGGGTGGCTTAGCGCGCTCTGAATGCGTCCACGCCGGATGCATACTCGATTTCGTGTACGCGAAATCGATCATAATTGTGCCCTTGTTGGCCAGCGCGCACGTATGGCGGTCATAGTTCAAAAGCGGTTCCGAAAAAAGATTGATCCCGGCGCGTTAATCCTGTCCTGTATCCTGCGACAGTGTTAATTTTGGGCTATGCGAACCCCACAACTCAGCGATGAAGAGCGC
>NZ_QMKQ01000046.1 GCF_003287975.1 Arthrobacter sp. AQ5-05 | reverse complement strand
CGACGACCACGGGCTCGGCCTGAGTGATCTCTGAGAACCGAACCCGCCATGACTACGAATGATCCGGCAAGCGATGTATGAGGACGGGAAAGATTTATGGTGTCCGGGAACGATCGTTCGCGAGACACTCCAACCACGCTT
The DNA here is from genome assembly GCF_003287975.1 of Arthrobacter sp. AQ5-05. Taxonomy (GTDB): domain Bacteria; phylum Actinomycetota; class Actinomycetes; order Actinomycetales; family Micrococcaceae; genus Paeniglutamicibacter. The sequence goes on along the minus strand of NZ_QMKQ01000046.1, from coordinate 20,103 downwards.
TACGGAAACGCAGAACTGCGCGGCCAGCGATGTAACGCTTTCCGTGTACGCGCCAATGTAACGGACACCGGCTTGCGCGATACACAATGCCAGTAAAGGGGGTTTGACCGTTAGCGGAACAGTGGTTGGCGCTAAGGAATCTGTTTGGGTGGATTGGTTCAAGTGTTGCTGGTGGGCAGGTGTCGGTATATAGATGCGCGGGAGACTCCGAGGGCTTTGGCGATCTCGGTGGGGCTTTGCCCGTTGGCGCGTCTGGCCTGGGCGGCGGCGAGAGTGTCGGCATCCATGACGGTGGGGCGTCCTCCGGTGCGTCCTTGGGCGCGGGCTGCGGCGAGGCCTGCCATGGTGCGTTCACGGATCATGTCGCGTTCGAGTTCGGCGAACGCGGCCATCATGACGAAGAAGAATTTTCCCTCTCCGGTCGGGCTGTAGGTTCCGGTCAGGGTTCCGGTGAGAATGCGCAGGCCGACTCCTTGGTCGTGGAGGCCATCGGCGATGGTGAGCACTTCTTTCACCGACCGGCCGAGGCGGTCCAGTTTCCATACGCACAAGGTGTCCGTCGGGCGGAGGTGGTCCAGGGCTGCGGCGAGTCCTGGTCGGGTGGTGGCGCGGCTGGAGATTTTGTCTTCGAAGATCCGTCCGCAGCCAGCTTCTTCAAGAGCGTCCCGTTGGAGTTGGGAGTCTTGTCCGTTGGTGGAGACACGGGCGTAGCCGATGAGATTGAAATGTTGGGTTGACATGGGTTAACTGTCGCACAACCGTCTCACAACATCGCTGTGCGCTTGGCATGTTGTGAGACGGGTTGTGGACGATTTTGATCGGCGCGCCACCGGACCCCGCAACCGTCTCAGAACCGGCCGTTTCTGGACATCGGGTCATTGAACGAGTTGAGCTGAATCAACAGCTTCCCTGCTTGGAAGGTCATTCCATGTGCAATGCCGTCTGCTTTCCCCCGTTGAACGCCACCCGATGTGGAACCTTAAAAACCCTCTACGGTGATGTTGAGGCTATTCGCTAATCGTGGGTTGGATTCTGCGGGAAGGTATGGTGACGATACCGTCTCGCGTTGATGTTCCTGTAGTTACGATCTTGCCGCTGAATGTCGGAAAAATAATCTGTAGATCCACGACCCGAGACACCAATGGGTGGTGGTGAGCATTAAGCCTCCTAGGGCGACCGCTCCTCCTAGGATGATTCCCAACGGTGACAACCCGTAGTAAAAGGATAAGGCCGAGCCCGTCAGCAGCACGGTGGACAGCAGGTACGAAAACCGTCGTGGCGTCGGCGTGGGCGGAAGCGCTGGCCCATGAAATAGATGTCGCACGCCCAAGTTATAAACCAGATCAAGAATCATTCCGCGGGGAAATAGTGCTCCGCTCAGTGGAACGATTGCCCCAAGTCCAAGAAAGATGGGCGACTGCAACGCCAGTCCAACAACGATTAGGACGGTGCCCACTCCCGGCGTGAACCTCAGGGGCCACGCATAGCAAGACTTGGCGTTGTCATCAAGATTTTCAAATCCTTGCTTATCTAGATTGATCTTCGTGAATTCATTGAGCATTTTTGGCTTCCTACTTGTGGATGGTGGAACACGGTGGATCCGTCTTGGATTTCGGGGCTGTGTGTCATTAACATCTGTGGTTAGTACAGCTAGCAGCCAACACGGAAATGGATAGATCGTCTTCCACCAGTAGGACCCACACCCCCTCCGAGCGCCGGTCCTACGGTCGGATCGAGCTACTTACGGGTGCTCGGACATCTCAATGAAGTCACCGTGCCAAGAGTGAGGCCACACATTACCGGTGCTTGCATGCACCGACAGCATTCCGGTGATCTCACCGTCGCGCATGGTGTGCAGAGTATAGTATCCGGGGAACAGGACCGGATCATCGGAGGTGAGCACTTCGCCCCGATCTGCCAGCCAACGATCGGCAATCTGCTGGGCTTGGGCGGCGTTGATGGCCGGCTCCGCCCCTCCATCACGATCCACCATCCCGAACCGGGTGTTCCACATCGTGGCAGGACCCATCTCTGGCCGCACCGCCCCTGAACGACTGTCGATGAGCACTTCGGTGACCTTGGACCCGTCAGCTTCCTGCAGGTCGGCGTAGTAGTGGTTCTCAAAGCGCATTACCTCACCCACCACCAACCCGGGCTGCAGAAAATCCGCATAACCTGCGGCGCGCTCCCTGGCCTGATTCAGGTCCTGAACCGGTTCGGCATCCCCGTCAAACCATCCGTTTCCGCCCATCATCTCTCCGTAACCGGAACCGCCCATCATCCCGTTCCCACTCCAGCTGGACCCCATACCCCAACTGTAAGGTGACTGCTGGGCGACCAGCCAGCTGCCGGAACCCAGCAGCGCGACCAGTGCGATCACTGGAACCCACCATCCGCGACTCCACCCGACTCTCTTCCGTCTGCTTGACATGGGAATCTTCACTTTTCCGTGGTGTGCTGCGTACGCCCTGACCGCAGGACTTCACGCATGCGGTGGTAGGCGGGCTCGTCAATCTCACCGGCGGCAAAACGACGTTCCAGTACCTGGTCGGCGCTCTCCTGCCATCCGCGGTCCTCAAGAGACTTATGCTGGTTGCTGCCTGGGCTGAACGCCCGCGTCACCAACCACACGATCAGGACCAATAGGGCGATCCAAAAGATCGCCATGGCAATCCAACTGCCAACACCCATGCCCCATCCGTAACCCATCATCATAAAATCCTCTCCTCGGTTCCTTAAATTGATACCCCTGTCCTTCCTCATCATCCTCCGTCAGGGGCTTTCTGCGGACTTTCCCCACGATCCGTCCAAGAAGGATCGATCTGCGGTTCGTTGAAGTCAGCGTTGTTTTCCCTCATGGATAGAGATCAACTGTGGTACTTGGGCTGCATGACTGCCCGTCGAGAAGAAGACGCAAACCACCAACGGTCGATTGTGGACGTCGCTATTCGTCCTCGGTGATGCTCTCCGGATCACGCAACGGCCTGAGGGACGCATCCGAAAGCGTGGTGAAGGCGTACCGTCCGTGGACATTGATGTGAGCATCTCCCAGGGGAGAGAGTCTGGCCACGTCGGTGTCATCCACCGGATGCCCTTGCTCCCGCAGAACGGTCAGTGCCGCGTCGATGTAGCGGGTATTCCATAGGATGACCGCGTTCAACACGAGCCCGAGGGCCCCGAGCTGGTCCTCTTGTCCTTCACGGTATCGCTGGCGTAGTTCCCCGCGCTGGCCGTAGAAGATTTTCCGGGCCATGCGGTGGCGGGATTCCTGGACGGTGAGTTGAACGTGGATCGAGCGGCGATAGCTCTCATCGTCCGGGTCATACATGGCCAGCAGATGCAGGGTCTTGGCCGCACGGCCATAGTCGGCGAACGCCGCCCCGAGCGGGGTGGGATTGCCGTCGCGGCCCAGCATCCGCAATAGGTCATAACCGGCGACCGAACCGCTGTGCAGGGATCCCACCACGCGCAACATGTCGGCCCATTGTGCCCGGATGCGCTTGGCGGAGAGTTTGTTCGTCGCGACAGCGTTCAGGGCACCGTAATCAGCAGCCCGCCCGTCGGGCACGGTGAGGCGCCAGAGCCGCTGGTCGGGCATATCGGCCAGACGCGGGCTGAACTGGTAACCCAACAGACGGAAGAGCCCAAAGACGATGTCGGAGTAGGAAGCGGTATCGGTCGCGATCATTTGTGGTGCGGGCCCGCCATCACGGTTGAGGATCACATCCAGGACATGCAGGGAGTCGCGCATCGTGCCGGTCACCACCACGGCCCCGATCCCGGAGACCTGATCGTTGATGGCGTTGAGCCACGTCACGCCACGGCCTTGACCGAAATAATGCGGATTCGGGCCGGCATCCAGGGTGCGGACCGGGACCACGAACCGCAACCCGTCAACGGAGGCAACCAAGCCGCCACCCCATGCCTGGGCCGTCGGAACACCAGCCTGGGCATCGATCAGGCGGGCGTTGGCGGCGACGAGGGTGTCGCTGCGCAGGTAGTTCTGCGCCACATGCGAAAGCCGGCGCCGGCTCAAAGCGGGATGTCCGTGCTTGATCACCGGCGCGAATCCGAGGTTGCAGCCTTCAGCGACCAGTACCGCGGCCATCGAGGTCGCCAGGTCGGTGAGCCGGGAACCGGATGCCTGCTCGGTCATGCCCAAGTGCGTGAAATCATCCAAATACCCGGTCCAGGCGTTCACTTCCAGCAGCACATCGGGCAGATCCACCCGGGGCAGCATGCGCTCGACGGTGTCTCGCAACACGGTCAGCGTTTCCGGTTCCGGCACCGCTTCCAGCCGCGACTGGTGCACCCGGGTGCGCCCATCGGGGCCTTTTTCCAAACGAATTGGGACGGTGCTTGACGTTGTTTCAGCGGGGAGGATCCGGGCGGCGAGATCCGTGTAGGCCGTGTCGAGCCGCGCAGCAAGGTTGCCCAGGTGAGTGTCAACGGGGTCCTGCAATCGCAGCGCGGTGAGAACCTCGGGCCGGGCCTGCTCCCACGCTTCACCATCGAGAAGTCGGGCCCTCGGGTCGCCCCACCTCAGAGAATCGACGGCGTAGAGATCCCGGCGACGCAGCGCCCGATGTAACGCCTCAAGCACGCACAGGGTGTAGGCCCGGTGGTCCACCAGCTCATCCGCCGATTCCGAAGTGGTGAACACCAGACGGCGCCACGACCCGGCCACCACCTCATCGACGATCTCCGCCCTGGTAACCCGCTTGCGTCCTACCAGGTTTCCCAGACCCTTCACCGCGTTCAATAACGGGGTGCACGCAGGCGTTGCAGCCAACGGCAGAACCTTGGCGATCAGCGCCGCAAAGGGCCGGACGGTGGCGTATCGCTTCACCAGTTCCGCCTGGCCCTGATCCGCGTCATCCCCGGAGTCCGGAGCCAACTCCTCAACCGTCGCCACCGCGGCCATGAGCCCCTCCCGCGATACCTTCGTCTGCAACCGGGTCCACGCCTCGGCCGGGTCCACTCCCTCGCCCTCGGCGCATTCGAGCATGGCCTTTGCCGCCGCTGCCAACGTCACCGATGCCCGCCTCAATTGGGGCAAGGAGCGCAGTCGATCCTTGGCCGTCGCCCGCACCGCGGGTCCGATGAGCTTGGTCGCCATGAGGACCGAAAATAGATCAAGGACATCATCGACCGCGGAGACCCGCAAAACCCCGGCGGTGGCAACCATCGTCGCCCAACGGCGATGCTTGGGCATGCGCCGCAGCATCGCCGCATCCGATGAGAGGCCCTGGCGAGCCAGCACCTGAACGCGCCCGGCCGGAATCTCGCTCAGATCAACATCGCCGGCGCCCAGCCCGGCGATCTCCGCAACACGTTCCAAGGCACGGACCATCTCCGGCCCAGACGCCCGGGTCGGAGCCCGACGCAGCCGCTCCAACCCCGAAGACCTGGAATCGGCCGGCACCGTGAGCAAACCATCAAGGCAGCGGCCAAGATCCGGTGACACTCGTCCGGACAACACCGAATACAACCGATCCCCGGCCATCGCTCTGACCTCGGCGACGAGTCTGGCTAACACGCTCACACCCGGTAACAGCACTCGTTCCGCACGAAGCCACGCTACGCCTTGATCAAAGAGCTGGGTCGGTCGCTCGGCCCGCGTCCACGCACGAGCCGTCAAGAAGCTTCTAAATTCTTCCGCAGTCTCGGGTTCTGAGAACCGCCGGTACCCATATGCCCGGGCTATCTCCCAACGGTGCTCATAGGGCGTCTTTGACCGCTCCACGTAACTGCCCAAAACGGAGCTATCGACGATTCCGAGTTGTGTTGCCACGAAATTGATAACGGCTTCCGGTACTGCGACCGGATTATCAAGAAACGTTCCCAGAAAACGCAGTGTTCCCAATTGCACCCCAAGGCCCAGCTGGCTGCCCTCGCCACGACGGCGCCCCACCAGCTCCAAGTCCTGATCATCTAGAAAGAAGAACCGTTCCAACTCCGCCGGCGATACCGGACCTGAGAACTGGCCATATACCGCTATTTGGTCATCACTGAGAAATTCAACTGGCATGACACCAACCTAAAGCCAATCTCGCAGGCTTAGCGCCAACCACTGTTCCGCTGCAGGCCAGACCCCTAAAGGTCGGAACCAGATCTACAAACCGAACAGATTGCCCCTGGCTGCACCTCCAGGAGAACCGGGCTCTAACGTCGGATATTCTACTTTTTCACATTCTGACCGCAATTTCATCTGATGTTCTATTGCGTTCGGGTTGAATATTCCGGGGTCTGTCGCCATTGGCACAGGGCAGGGGTGCAGTGCCTATTGAGATCGCTTGATGCGATCCTTCCGGCCATGGCCCCGCGCGGCCCTGGCAGCGCATCTGACCTGAGTACTTGCAAGAATATTGCATCGGATGAAAGTTGCATTCATCTGATGCAAGCGACGGAAGGTTGGCTTTTGATGGTCGTAAACGGTTTTGCGCCCGGGGCGGCGAGCTTGCATCGCTTCGGCTGTCTGTCGCTGCTGCGGCCGAAGAAACAGGACTTCACCACCATGGTGGACGGCTGGCGAAACCAGCAACCGGCACGGAACCTGGCGTTCTCCACGATCGAGAGCCGCGAGTAATCAGTGCGGGCATTCACCGTCGATGCCGATGCCTTCCCAAGGACCTGGACACAACATCAGGGACCCAGATACCGCATGAATACAGACCATGTGAATAACGGTCACTACCAGTAAGCCGCCCAATCTACGGAACAGCACTGACCCGCGTTGTCTCACTTCAACGCGATACTGTCACGTTGGAGGGCGACACCACCTATCTCTCACTGGGAACCGAACCGATCAAACTTCCCCCAGCACTGGGCGCGTTACTACGGCGGCTCCTGGACTCCGGACCCACCTCGGATCGGGAGAGAAACATCTGGACCTTCAAGGGCCGGCGAGCAGGCCGCCACCTCACGACCGCGACGATCAGGGAACCTCTCGCGTGCAGAAGCATCAACCTCCGCGCCGCCAGGAACGTTGCGCTCATAAGCCTCGCCCGCGACCTGCCGCCCTCGGTCCTGGCTGAGCTCCTGGGAATCTCCATCTTTGCTGCGGAACGCTGGAGTGCCCACAGCGGCCACGACTGGACCGACTACCCTCGAATCCGCCTTATGAAAGACCAAGACCACCCCACGGGATCAGTCGAGCTCGGAACCTGCCGGTTGCATGGTTTGACCCGATGGTGCGGAAGCGTTTCCCGCGGCGTTGGTCCCCGAGCCCACGGCCTTGACCACGGCCACTGCAATGGCGGTGGTGACCGGGATGGCCAGGACCAGGCCGATCGAGCCCACCAGGATCCGGATGACCTCCTCGGCCATCTGCCCGGTGGTGAGGGTGTCGACCAGGGGCCTGTCGTACAGGCTGACCAGCACCAGGATGGGCAGGGCCGCACCCGCGTAGGCGAAGGCGATGGTGTAGACGGTCGAGGCGATGTGGTCCCGGCCGATGCGCATCCCCGAGGCGAAAAGTTGCCCGGCGGTGGAGTGCGGGGCGATTTCGGCCAGTTCCCACACCGCGGAGGACTGGGTGATGGTCACGTCGTTGAGCACGCCCATGCCGGCGATGAGCAGCCCGCACAGCAGCAACCCGGACAGGCTGAGCTCGGGCACCACCGTGCTCAGGGTCATGGAAGCATCCTCGGTGGCCCCGGTCAACGCCGCCGCATCGGTGGCCCAGACGGCAATGGCCGCGGTGACACCCAGCCCGAAAAGTGTCCCGAGCAGGGCCGTGGAGGTCCTGGCCGAGAATCCGTGGGCAAAATACAGGGCGGCAAACATGACGACGGTGGAGGTGGTCAGTCCGACCAGCATCGGGGACTTGCCTTCCAGCAGCGCCGGGATCATGAAGCCGACGATGAAGGCCAGCCCGCCCAGGAGCCCGGCCAAGGCCCGCAGCCCGCGCCAGCGTGCCACCCAGCACACGACGACAGCGTAGGCGATAACCAGCAGGGCCAGCGGGGTCGAGCGCACGAAGTCGACAAAGACGTAGGGTGCCGAGGAGTCGGTGGTGTGCGACAGGTCGAGGTACTTGATCTTGTCCCCTGCCACCAGGGGCCGGGACTGGGTCGTCTCCGGGGGCACCTCCAGCACGAAGGACGCGCCACCGGCTTCGGGCGAAACGTAGGAAACATCGCACAGCAGTTCCTTGCCGCCGACCTCGTCCAGGCCCTGGGTGGAGGGGCAAGTTTCGCTCACGGTCCGGGTGACGGTCCCGATGGAGAGCTCCACGCCGTTCGCGGTGTCAAAGACATCGTTGAGGGGCGTTTTGGTGATGCCGCCGGCCGGCCAGAGCAGGATGGTTGCCACGAAGGCCAGCACCCCGACCGGGGCGAGCAGGATCCACAGGATGAGGTTGGCGCGGCGGCGCCTGGTCGGGTCGACGAGTACGTCGGCGTGGTGGTGTCCACCCATGAAAGGTTCAGCTCCAGATTGGTTGAGGGGTTATCTCCCAGAGGTTCCCGGGGGAAAACTTGCGATGCGAGAACGGTGAGGGCCACCAATTTCCACCGCCAGGGTGCCGAGGAAATTGGTGGCCCCATTCTTTTGATAGTTCGGGGGAACCCGAGATGGCAGATCCGGGGTGTGCCGGGGTACCTCGGACCTAGTTGACGTAGGAGAAGACACCCATCATGCCGCGCTCGGCGTGGTAGGCATTGTGGCAGTGGAAGAGCCATTGGCCCGGATTGTCGGCGTCGAACCGGACGGTGACGGTTTCCTGGGGGCGGACGATGACGGTGTCCTTGCGCGCCCCGGTGTCCCCGATTTGGAAGGTGTGGCCGTGGATGTGCATCGGGTGCCACATCTCGGTGTCGTTGACGAACTTCACCTCCACCCTCTCGCCCTCCCTGAGGTCGAAGGTGTTCTCGAAGGGGTTGGCCATGTCGAAGCGGTGGCCGTTGATGCCCCAGTCGTAGCTCATCATCCCACCGGTCAATCGCAGCTCGTGGACCCGGTCAGGTGTCTTGGCTGCCAGGTTCACGGACGGGTCGGCGGTGAGTTGGCCGCCGTCGACGACCTTGCCTGTCAAGGCCGTCGGGAGGTCGGCTCTCGCCGGGATGGTCCCGGACCCGGTGGAGAGAAGCCCATAGGCCATTTGTGCTTTACCCTCGGCCAACGCCAATACGGGGGTATATCCCTCACCGACGGTCAAAAGCGCGTCGATGCGTTCCCCCATGCCCAGGACGATGGCATCGACCTCGGTGTGCTCGACGGGGAACCCGTCAGTGTGGGTCACGGTGAGCTTCTGGTTCGGGATCCCGAACCGGTATGCGGTGTCACCTGCGGCATTGATGACGCGCAGGCGGATCCGCTCACCCTGCTTGGCTGTGAAGGTCTCGGGCTTCTCGGCGCTGGTGCCGTTGAACAGATGCAGCGGGTAGGCGGCATCGCCCGCATCCCCGCCCAGGAAATCGCTGGTTGCACCCATGAGCATGTGGCCCATGGCCATGGGGCCGTCGGCGCCGCCGTGGTCCATGCCACCCATGCCACCCATGTTGCCCATGCCGCCGGATAGTTCCTTCAGGACGTCATCCGGGGTCCCGGTGACACCGTCCATCCAATCGTCCAGGACGATCACCCACTCCTTGTCATACGCCAACGGTTCCTGGGGGTCATCGATGATCAGGGCCCCGTAGAGGGCACGTTCTCGTTGCATCTCCACATGCGAGTGGTACCAATAGGTGCCCGGGTGCGGCAACTTGAAATCGTAGCGGTAGTTCGTGCCGGCACCGATTCCCTCCTGGGTGAGTCCCGGCACTCCGTCGGCATCATTGCGCATGGCGAGCCCATGCCAGTGGATGCTGGTGGATTCGGTGAGTTTGTTGTCGACGGTGACTTTGAGCTGGTCGCCGACGGTGCCGCGCAGGGTGGGGGCGACCAGGGAACCGTTGTATCCCCACGTGGAAATGTCCCTCCCCGCCCGGGTGGTGGACAAGGGCCCCGCGGTGAGTGATTGGCTGACGGTCTTGCCGGTGCTTGCCCGCCGGCCTTCGTAGGTGGCGATGATCGGGTCGGTAGGCAGAATGCGAGCGGCCCCTGCTTCGATGCGGGGCGTGGGGGTGCAGGCGGCCAGGGCTGCCACTGCGGTCGTTGCGACGCAGAGCCCGAGGAACGAACGACGATTTGGTTGGTGGGTCATGATTGAATCCTTTGAAAAGATGGCTGCCTGGGAAGGCAAGAAAATGGCGGGGGCTCCAGCGCCCATGTTTTGGTCCTGCGGTGGGCTACTGCACGGTGCAAGGGCCTGCCGGTGGTGAATCCCCGGAATCCCGGATCCACCACTGCATAAGCAGTGCTGCGGGTCGTTACAGGGTGGCGAGGAGGTCCTGCATGTCCTTGATCTCGGCTTCCTGGGAGGAGACGATCTCCTGGGCCAAGGCCACGGCGTCGGCGTTCTTGCCATCGGTGACTTCGGTCCGGGCCATCTCCACGGCACCTTCGTGATGGGCGATCATCTGGGTCAGGAACAGTTTGCTCGCCTCGGTGCCCTGTGCGGACTTGAGCTTGTCCAGATCGGAATCGGTCATCATCCCGTCCATGCCGTGGTTTCCGGCCATGGTGGCCGGCTCGGACCATCCGGCGAGCCAATTTTTCATCTTTTGGATTTCCGGACCCTGCGCGGCCTTGATGTCCTGGGCCAAGCTCTCGATCTTGGGGTCCATCCCGGTCTTGGCCAACATGATCTCACTCATCTCCACGGCCTGCTCGTGGTGGGGAATCATCATCTGGGCGAACATCGTGTCGGCGGAGTTGTGCCCCCCGACGGCGTCGGTCGCTGGCATGCTGGAGGTCGCCGAGGTGCTGTGGTCCATGCCCGGCATGGTGTCACCGGTCCCGGTGGAGCATCCAGCCAAGACGAGGGCGGCGGCCAGGGCGGTGGTGGAGGCGACTAAGAATTTCTTCACAAGGATCATTCCTTCGCTAAAACGGGTTTCGAGGGTAAACGGCGCCCCATCGGGGCGCATGACTGAGGATCCTGTCACCGAAGGGGCAGGGGAAATCGTCGGTTTACGTTCGAATGATCGAGAGCTGGGTCAACGAGGGCGGGTCGGGAACCCTGCCTTTTGACTTGGGGCCCGGGGTGCTGGTGAATGCGGTTCCCGGGTGGGCCCAGGTGAGTATCCCCGGCAGGGGAACGATCAGTAAATCCGGGCCGAAGGATGGGACACACGTGTCGTGGCCACCCATGGCGACCTGGCCGTCCGGCAACGACCCGCCGCAGGATATCGGGTCGTCTTGGTGCACGGGTGCAATCAAGGTTGCGGTTGCCGCCGCAGGGGCCGACGGGAGGGCGCTCGAGTAGCCGTGGTGGCTCGGCGTCACAGTGTGCAGGGTGGGTGCAGGTGTTGCTGCCGTGTCGGCCATGGGAGCCGTTACCTGTGACGGTGCTTGGAATCCGCCCATCGCATGCATGCCAAGAAGTCCTCCGATGATGGTCATCACCACGGCCAGCCAACCGATCCTGGACAGGACCGATCCCGTGGCGGGCAGGGCCTGGTGGTTGCGCATTGCGGGGCCCTTCCTCTGGACGGCCATAAATATCGGGTTGTTGCGGATTTTACGCATACTGGCTGGGTGGCGCCTCGGTGCCAGGGCCAGCGGAGGCCGGCCGGAAAGCAGCGTTGCCGCCAGCAACCGGCTACGGCAGGGAACGGTGATAGGTGTGGATGGGCGTTCCGTCCTTTGAATGCCGTTCCTCCACGCAGGTCCAGCCAATCTTCTCGTAGAAGTCCCCTGCCCCCGCGGCTCCTGCCGTGGTCACCAGCTCGGCCAGGGACGCTCGGTCCGCCGCGGCCCGGTCCAGGAAATCCTCCACCAGGAATCTTCCGATTCCCCCTCCCCGCAGGGTGGGCAGGACCACGAGCGAGGTGATCACGGCCGTTGCCGGCCGGGGAAGGGTTTCGACGCCCGGATTGTTCGTGCGCCCCGTGATGCGGCGCAGGTAGGGTCGGGCCCGGGTGCGCAGGAAGTGAAGCAGCACCCGCGGTCGAAGGCAGAGCGCCGCCAGCCCCGAGAAAAGGAGGCTCCACTTTTGGTGGTGCAAGACGTCGGCCACGTGGCGAACCTGGTTGGTTGAACCGATCAGGAAACCGACCTGCTGGCGGGGGGCATCAATGGTTACCGCGACCAGGGCCACGCCATATTGTTCGGTCAGAAAGGTTTGCATCCAACGCCGCACGAAGCGTTTTCCCAACCGCGGGAACAGCCCCTCGGGCAGATGCCTGATCATGTTGGAGGCCATCAATTTCAGGTCTTCTTCCGCGGCAGGCCTGATGACCACCAAAGACCGGGTACTTGGGAACTCAGGGAGCCTCTGGCTCATCGGGTTTCCTCGATGAAGGTCGTTCCGTCGTAGGTGAACTTCACCAGTCCGCGTTCCAGGGCCATCCAGAGGGAAAGGCTCCCCTCTGCTGTCCGCGTGGCGCCCATGGCCGCCGGCTGGTCCACCTCGGCTCCGGTTGCTTCCCAGGAAATCCCTGCGTCGAGACTCAGGTACACGCTGCCTTCGGGCGTGACACCCACGATGGTCATCGGGTCCGCGAAGGCGGCCGTGAGGAGCCTTGGCCCTTGGATGGGGGCAGACCAGGTTCGTCCGCTGTCCAGGGACCGCCAGACCCCTTCCTCGGTGGTGGCCAGTACCACGGTGTTTTCGGGGGTTCCCACCAGCGCGTAGGGGGTTGGTGCCATGGGGCCGATATCCGACCATTTCTGGCCGTCAACGGTTGAACGTAGTTTTCCGTCGTATCCGATGATTTGGTCGCTGGTCGCGGTCAGCGCATGAAAGTCGGAGGTCCCCTGCAATGAGAGGGGGGTCCAGGATTCCCCGCCATCGGTGGATTTGGTCAGGCCCAGCGGATTGGGCAGATCGGTGCCCGGACCGGGATGTCCGGAAGCGTAGAAGGTTCCGTCCGAGGCGGTGGTGAATCCCATGAGATCTATCGTGGGGCCGATCTTTTGGGGGACGGTCTCGGTGGCGTCAAAGAGGCCGTTGTGGGTGGCGAGCAGGACTCGTTGGGTTGATTCCTCAATGGTGATGGCGTGGATGTGGCCGTAGGGGCTGGCCGGTGGCGGTGCGGCGGCACTCGAATTCGAGGGTTCAGCGCACGCGGCAAGTCCCAGGGTGGCGAGCACGGCGATGGCCGTGGCCGTCCACGGTCGGGTACGACGGACAATGGGCAGGGTGGAAGACATGGTTCTCCAGGTAAAAAGAGCAGGATGGTGCCTGCCGGAGGTGAGCATTGGGGTGCCCCAAGCGGGCCCGATCCGTGGAAGCCGGCAACGGATCAACGACCGAGCACGTCGGTCGGGCCGGCCGGTTTTATTCGTTGCCGTGAAGTGGATTTTTCCGTGGCGTCACGCGACAGCCGGGAGCACTGCAGTGGCCTTGGTCAAGACAGCGCCGGTGGTCCGTGCACGGATAAGTCGGTGGCGCCAGGGGAGGCGCAGGCCTCGGGACCCATCGGGGCTTTCCGGTCGGAAGAGGGCACGCAAAAGAGGATGGCCGGACCGGGGGAAGCCATGGATTTTACGTGCGACTGATCGAAAGTTGGACCAGTGAAGGTGTGGTGCGGTCGCGGGTTTGCGGGAACCAGATGACGGGCGGGGCGGTCAGCCCGCGCCCGGGGACCGGGCGGAAGGCCCGGGAAACAAGGTGGCAAAAGAGCCCGCCGAGGGACAGGGCGAGGACACACATGCCGATCAACGCGGCTTCCGTGCCGCCCACGGATTCCCCCGCAAGAGATGCAGGGGAATCCTCGACCGGGGCGTGCTGAGCCAGCACCGCTGCCGGGATCAGGTTCTCGGAAGACTCCCGGTTCCCGGTCTGGTCGGTGACCGCGATGGGGGAACCATGCGTGCCGTGGGGCACCTGGTGATCCACCCCGAGAATATGCATCGCGAGCAAGCCAAGGAACAGCGCCACCAAAATGAACGCAGGACGAAACACCGAGGTCAAGGTCGCTCGGCGTTGGTTCACGACGGGCTCCCTTTCCTGGGCTTGGCTTCGGACCTGTTCTGGCGACGTGGCCGGGATTCAACCCAAAGCGCCGCCTCTGCTGCGCCGTAGGCGGCCCACCGAATCCCGGGGCCGATACGAAGATGTGACTGTTCTCGATGCCACACCTCGCCGGCGAATGCCAAACGCAAGGTAAGCAAGATTGCGGTCCGGCTTCCGACTGCCCCATCGGGATATGAATCATTTTACGGGAGCGTGCACACGAAAGAACAATCAGGGGTGGTTTACTGGTAACGGTCTGTATTTGCCTAGTTCGGGCTGTTTAGCCCGCCCGTTTCTTCGGTAATACCTTTCTGTACCGCGAAGAACAAGCCACTCACGAATACTCGGCTGTACCGGTAGTTTTGGCGATCCCCACACATACCGGCAGTCCAAGGTGGTCCATCGCCTCCTGCTTCATGGCTCGGGCCAGGGCCTGCAGTTCCGGCAGGGTCCCGCGGACGCCCAGGAAGGCCTCGTCGATGCTGTAGATTCTCACCCCCCTTACGGCGTGTTGCACGTCATGGAATGTTTGAGTCATTGAAGCTACGTGTATGTCGACTACAGCTTTGGCCTCGTGGAGGCTCTACTTCGTACCCGAGACCGTTACTCCCCTCGACGATGCTCTACTCGGTCGTGCGTTTGACATGCTCGACCCGCCCGTGGGAACTACTGCGCTGCCTCCCGAGCAGGTGGGTCGCCCCTTCTTCGTCAACGATGAGGGCGAGTTGCACGCGGCGCTCAACCTGTTCTTTGCGAGTGGTCGGATGCGGAACAGGTCGGAGGGGACAAACCGGAAGTACGCGCACGCCCTTCGCGTGTGGATGGACTTCTTGGCACGAAAAGGCAAGGAATGGGATGCTGCCGTCGACGAGGACGTGCTCGACTACAAGTTCTGGCGTCGAACGGACGAACGAAACCCACGACCGGTCTCGGGCTCGACCTGGGCAGGCGACGTGGCCGCATTGACGATCTTCTACGATTGGGCCCGACGCGCCGCCCAAGGTCCTCCTATCCTCTTCGAATCCGAAGGCCGCGAGCGGTCGGGCTGGCATCCCGGCCGGCCGCAAGGTGGGCTCGTGTTTCAGCCCTCGACTGTTCGAGGAGCCGACGTCAAGTGGCTCTCGCCCGGCGCGTTCAGGCTCTGGAGAAACGTGGGCATTCATGGCATGACGCGAGACGGGGACGAACGGGTTCGCTGGCGTCCCCGTTCTCAATCCCGCGATGCCTCGTTCGTGGATGGCCTCTACGGCAGCGGACTGCGGCTGCAAGAGTGGGCGAGCATTCTGACCTTGGAACTCCGTCAACCTACCAAGGGTCGCAAGTACACGACGCATGATCTCTCGGACGCGTGTGCCAAAGGCGGACTCGGACACCGGTACTGGATGGAGCGATCGGCGCTTGACGCAGTCGCGGGATATAAGGAGACAGAACGTGCCGCGGCCATACGGCGGGCACAGGACAACGGCCTGTATGACCGAATTCGAGATATCCGAATCATCGAACGGGTCACTTCGGACGGCAAGGTCGAGATCGCGTCGAGAGACTCGTCCTTCCGCAGGACCGTTAGCCTGAATGACCTCAATCCAGGCCAGAGGGTAAGCCTGTTCACCCACAGTGCCGACGGCTTGGTGCCCGTCGCTCTCTGGCTGAACGAGGATGGCGCCCCACGCCCCAAACGTGCCTGGTACAAGGCGTTTGACCGGGCGAATGCGAGAGTGGCGCGTGCCGGGGTTGAACGGCTCGCATGTCACCCCCACATGCTTCGGCACAGCTTCGCGCTGCGGTGGTACGCCGTTGGCCGCCTCATCTGGGAGAGAAGAATGAACGGGCTTGAGGACGACTACACGCGCGACTTCCGTGAGCAGTTCGGAGACTCATGGTCCCTGGTACAGACAATGCTCGGACACTCCGACGTGAACACGACCAAACGCGTCTACCTTGAACCATTTCGGGCACTAGACGTCACCTTGCTCCTAGAGTACGGACGAAGCGAACTCGACGCCGAGCTGCTGCTTCAGATCCTCGGCACCGACCCCCGGGTGAGGCTCGCTGATCGGTCCGAGATCGGGGACACCCTGTGAGGAGAGCAGCACTTCCCCATGGGGAATACTCAAGGCCGGAAACGGTACTCCATGATGGCGACAGCATCACCGTAAAGGTTCATGCTGAAACGGGTCACGGGTCCCAGGACTTCCAGTTCCACAGGCTGAAGCTAGGTCCAGAACTGGAGACCGTCTTCGCCGAGGGATTCGCCCGGGCCACCGGTCCGGGCGGAACCCGCCGGACCCTCGGATCGGCAGCGAATCTGTACGGCGGATTGCGGACCTTCGCCGGCCTGTTGAACTCCCATCCGGCCCCACCCCGGAAAATGAGCGATCTGCGACCTGCACACATCGCCACATTTCGGTTGCGAGGGACGAGCTACAGCCTCAACGTGGTGCATGCGGTGCGGATCACCCTGCGAGCTAACGAATCGCTGCCCGGGCCGTTCCGCGAGTTGCTCTACTCGCCCCTTGGCCACGTGGCGGCCAGCCCATCGGTTGCTTCCTACACCGACAGTGAATTTCGCGCGATTCGCCGGGCAGCAAGGACGGAAATACGTGCTGCGCTCTCCCGAATCAGGGCCGGTGAAGCAGAGCTTGCGGCGTGGCTGACAGCCCCTGCTCCGGTGCAAATCAATCCTGACGTCGCCAAACGAGGCGCGCTCCTGGAGCAGATTGCCAACGAGGGCAGCGTTCCCCACCGTGAAAGAGGACCGCACAGTCAACAGGAAGGAAGCACTGATGCGGGCTCGCTAATTCGATCGCTCTTCCCCAGCAGCTCCGAACTCGCGGCCCTCGTTGTGTTGCTGCAGTGCCTGACGGGCCAGAACCTCTCGACGCTCTGCAACCTGACAACGGAGTATCTCCGGGCGGATGACCAAGAGAAAGAGGGTGAAGTGCTCCTCACCAGGGCACAAAAACCCCGGCGTGGTCGCTACGCCGCGGAGATGGACCTGTCGTTTACGTCTGTCCCAGTGTGGCTCGATGCCGGAAACAACACCGAGGGAGATGACTATGCTTCGCCTTTCGGCGTGTACATAATCGCCGAGGAACTATGTCGACGGGCACGCACGTTCACGGCCACCAATATGCTGCTCTGCTGGGCATATGGCGATCGGCGGATCAAGAACACCACGGAGCGCATCATTTTTCGGCCCATCGCCTCGGACTGTCTCCGCCGCTGGCACGGCTGGACACACGATGGCAAGCTTCAGAGCACCATCGACAGCCGCCGCCTCCGACGCACCTTCCTGCAACATCACCAGCGCCCCGTCGCGCAGACCGTCGAAACTCTCGCCCACACGTACCTGTCAAAGGACCCTGCGGCGCTGTCCATCAATCAAGAAGTCGTAGGAAGCGCCCTCGCCGAGGAGGTGACACGCATCCGGGCGGCAACCGCTGTCCACGTTCTCAATGATGATGACGTCCGTGCGGCCTCGAACAACCCGAAACCACTGGCCGAACAACTCGGAATATCTGCCGAACGACTCACCGATCTACTTGCCGGGCGCCTCGACACCATCGCCGCCGCATGCATCGACCACGAGCACAGCCCCCATTCACCAGACGGGACGCCCTGCACTGCATCGTTCCTGCTATGCCTGGCATGCCCGAATGCTCGCTCCGAGCCTCGCCATGTTCCCGTGCAGGCGCTGCTGAAGCAACGGATCGAAGCTCGCCGCCTGGAGTTGCCAGCCAAGCAGTGGGAACGCCAGTTTGGTGTCGCCGAAGAACGCCTTGACGACCTACTGGGCGCGCAGCATGCCGATGTCAATGCGATGGCAGCCCAAGCGACCGACAAGGATTTGCAGATGATCGAAGCCCTCCTCGACGGAAAGTATGACCTGAGATGAATTCGCATGCATTAGCCCTTGCGCCGGTGGCGGCGAACCCGCTCGTTCTGGCCAATCGTGAACTCCGGAACGATGCACGAATCGAGGGGCTCTCCAGGTTCGAGGACGCCACCTGGGACCTCACCCCCGGCATCTTCGAAGACCACAGCACCAAGACAACGTTAACGTTCGAGGTCTTTCCAGAACGATGGAGAACCGCCGTCAAGACCTACTTCTGGCACGTCATCAACGACGAAACCCTCCGGCCCCTCGCCTCCGGACCAGCAGAGGCCAGACCATCCCTCCGGACCGTCTCCTTCATTCGGCCCCATCTGCTCCGACTGCTTGACTGGTTCGAAAGCAAGAACTTCGAGACGCTCGAGAAGGCCACGCCAAAGGTGCTGGACGAGCTGCTGGGTGACCTCGGCACCACGGGTCTCACCTATGCGCAGAAACGGCATATCATCACCGAGACGCGGCGCCTGTGGAGCTATCGCGACCTCGTGCCGTCCACGCTCCGGCTCCCGGCCGTTGCGCCCTGGCTCGATGAACGCTCCTACGACCTGCTGGGCCGCCCGCCGCAGCGCCGGGGGAACCTCACCCCGCGCATCGCCGATGAAACGCTGGTACCGCTCATGGCCTGGGCCATGAGGTTCATTGAGGACTTCGCCGACGACATCATCGCGAGCTACCACCAGTATCACGAACTCATCAAACACGAATACAGACACCGGCCCTCAGCCCAGCAAGAGAGCATCGCGCCGTCAACGCGCAAGAAGCGGCTTCGTCTCGCCCTTCGGGAACTCAAGGATGCCGGACTGGGCCTGCCCGGCCGCGTGCTCCCCGACGGAACGCGCGAGGTCCGCTGGCAGCATCTGGGGCGCCTTGCCCGCGGCCCCGGTGCTTCGTATCCGCGCTACGACCAGCAAGTCATCACCCGTTCGAAGCTATTCATTGACGATGATGCCTATCTGATGGTCCCCTGCACCAGGCTTCTTGACGGCAAGTTGTGGCGAGGGCGCTACCTGACGTGGGATGAGATCATACCGCTGACCACTCATCTCCAGACAGCCTGCTTCATCGTCGTCTCCTACCTCTCCGGGATGCGGCCAGGAGAGGTCCTGAGCCTGGACCGGGACTGCCTCAAGTTCGACACCTCCACCGGCCTCTGGAATGTCGTCGGGAAGCGTTGGAAGTCGGCCAAGGAAAAAGACGGCCAAAAGGTCGCGCAGGGAAGCCAGCGCAGCGTTCCATGGGTCGTGCATCCCGTCGCAGCCCAGGCCGTGTCAGTGCTCATCCGGCTGGAGGCCGATTCATTGCTGTTCCCAAATAGCATCCGTCCGAAACCGCTCCGGGGCCAAAAAGCGCCCGACAACCTGCGCCCGGGGCGGGCACGGACTTCCTCCCAGATCGGCACCGACATCATCAATTTCGTCACGTGGGTGAACAAGTACTGTGCTCTCAATGCGCGCGCAGACACGATCCCCGAGGACCCGAATGGACGCATCAGCGGGAGTCGCTTCCGCCGGTCCTTGGCCTGGCACCTCGTCCGCAGGCCACGAGGGCTCGTCGCTGCAGCCATTCAATATGGACACGTCGCAACCTACGTGACGCAGGGATACTCCGGCACGTACGCCTCCGGATTTCCCGACGAACTATCCATGGAACGCTGGCTCGAGCGCATCGAAGACGTCCAAGCGCTGGAAACATACCTCGATGGCGGCGGTCACGTCAGCGGCCCGGCAGCACGCGAACTGAACCACCGCACCCGGCAAGCCAGCGCCAAGTTCCTCGGCCGGTGTCAGTGGAAGTTCTAAAGTGACCATAGGCGGCAATCCCCGCTGACCACCAGCGGCAACCGGACTGACCACCGGCGGCAACGCTTTTGACCACGGGCGGCAGCCCGCCCGGACCCCATTCGCGGCTCCGGGCGCCCGCCCCACACGCTGGTGATGTTCCTAGCCCGCGCCTCGTGTCGAAACGAGGCGAGCCCCTCCCCAATGCGGTGAAATAGCGATGCCAATCAGTTATTTCGACCCGCTTTTGAAGGGAAGGGGCTCATATGAAGTCTCCAGGGGAGTTCATGGAAATTCTAGCTATGGCGGTCATAGTTCAAAAGCGGTTCCGAAAAAAGATTGATCCCGGCGCGTTAATCCTGTCCTGTATCCTGCGACAGTGTTAATTTTGGGCTATGCGAACCCCACAACTCAGCGATGAAGAGCGC
>NZ_QMKQ01000045.1 GCF_003287975.1 Arthrobacter sp. AQ5-05 | reverse complement strand
GCGCCTCCACGGCGAAATCGGATACATCCCACCCGTGGAAGCAGAAACCAATTACTACTCAAACCTGCCCGCCATCAAAACGATGGAACGGGTCTAATAAACCCTCCACCAAACCCGGGGCTTGACAAATCGCCAGCCGACGTACCGGAAAGAACCGACCGGCAACTCCCGATCCGTGGACCCGCGCCACGCCACCACCTGGGTTCTTGTCAAGGGAACGCCGTTGGTCCTCGCGGCAGTCGGTGCCTTGTTGGCCCTGACCGCTTGCGGGGGATCGGTCCACGCTGACGCGGGGAGGGGCGCCAACCGTGTGCCGGTCAATTCGGGAACCCAAGTCCGCGCCACCGCCGGCAACGAACCGACACCCCTGGCCACGAGCCGGAAACGTTCCGACGGCCGGCATTGGACGGAGGCATCGGCGCCCGGGGCAAAGCACGGGCCGGGATGGCTCGATCGCCAACACCGGGACAGAGGCGCAAAGACCCGTGTTCCGGGTCGTCGAATCCGTCGTCGTCATACGTCCGGTAAGTTATCCACAATTTTCAAGAAACGCCCCACAGCATCGGGGGAACGGCGAACACTTGGTGGTGTCAGCGAAAGATCATATTGAATCAAGGAGCGGGAACCATGTGCCTCCAATGCGACGGGTGGTCGGCCGCGGAAGTCGAACGCCACATCAACAACCTGATCGAACAGCACGGTTGGGCCTTCCAATACGTGGAGGACCCGAACCCCCGTCGGCGCTTCGGTTACACCATGGGGCTCACCAAGCGTGGTGAACCGGAGTTCCTGGTGCGCGGGCTGGACATGGCCGACACCAACAAGATGTTCAGCGGCTTCGTCTCGGCGGTGCTCGACCGCCGCGAACACTTCGACAACGGGCACACCGCAAACTGGGTGGATGGGAGGTTGCTGTATTTCTCCACCATGCGCGGGGCCACCAAGTACGCCCTGGGTGCCTACGCCCGCTACGGGCACGGCACCCGGGTGCTGGAAATCCATTTCATGGATCGCGAGGTGCCTCCGGTCACCCCGGCGCTCCGATTCAATCCCGTTTCCACGCCAGCCGGGTACGGACCGGCCGCGGCCCGGAAACGCTGGGAACAGGAGGCCTGAAGATGTTGTTTGGACCAGCAGTGGATCCGGAGGATGTGGCGTTTCTGCAACCGATTCGCGACTTGATTCGACGGGAAGGCTACGGCAGGGTCATCGACGCGGACTCGGAACTCCGGCAACACGTTTGCTACACGGTGGGACTGACGGAGAAAGGGCTTCCAGAGCTGATTGCCGGGATGGAGGATTTCACCGAGTTTCCCGAAGGGACCCCGGGCCTGATGCACCACCTGGCCGGCACACTGCTGCAACGGGGCGGAGGCTATGGGGAAGGCGACGTTTTCGAATTCCACGGGCAGTGGGTCCGCTTGATCTCCGAATCCCTCTACAAGGCGCAGTGCGACGTGGCGCTCGACCTCTACGGACCAAATTTTGTCTTGCTGCAGGTCGCCCCCTGTGATCCCAACCCGTCCGAACGCAAGAGCACCCAGCCGATCTGCCTGAACTGATGCTGAGGCGATGGTTGCTACCTGCCTTCCGGCGCGTGCACGGGGGAGTTGGGCAAGCAGGTGGGCCCGGCGCTCGGGATGCACGCGCGACCCTGGCGTCGTGCTCGGCACGGATCGCCGCATGTTGCGGATTCCGGCGCGGCATCGGGCAACCCGGGACCCAGGGCCAAGAACCACCGCGGGGTGAAGACCCTCGCGGCGAGGGTGTTTGGCCGGGCAGTGGGAGCCCAAGGCGATGAAGGCGAGGAACGCCAGCACCCCGGAGGGCAGGAACAGTCCGCCGGGCATCTTGAACGTGCCTTCCCCCTGCAGATGCGGGCGGCGACGCTGGTAAACGATGTAGCTGGCCAGGATGATGGTCCACACGAACATGAAGCACGCCCGGAAATCGTGGTGGCCGGCGTGAAGGTTCCCGCCACCTGAGGTCGTGCCGTCTTTTCTGCCATGGTGCGCGTTCGCCTGTGACGGCCGATGCAGTGCCGAAGAACGATACGCCCATTTGACGCCGCGCGCGAAACATTCTCGACGCTTACGGGCGTCAAACATGGGTTTGACGCCCTTTCGCGACATGGAACGCTCGCGGCGCCGTTCGCGTTGGTACCTTGGCACGGGTTATCGGTAGGCTGGAGGCATGGCATTCCGTAATCGTCGCGCAGCTAACCTTCCAGCAAAACTCTCCCGCTCCTGGCTGCTTGTCAACGCCTCGAAGCCCGAGGACTTCGGCCCGGCCCTCGCGTCCGAGGCCGATTCGGTGATCTTCGACATGGAAGCAGCCGTCCCGGATGACAAGAAGGAAGCGGCCCGCGACGCCGTGGTCGAGGCCCTGTCAACGGGCATGACCGCCTGGGTGCGAGTCAACGGCATCGACACCGACTTCTGGGCCAGGGACCTGGCCGAGCTGTCCAAGGCCCCGGGCCTGCGCGGGGTCATGCTCGCAATGACCGAGAAGCCGGAGCAGGTCACCTACACGGCCATGCGCCTGCAGGCAGGCACCCCGGTGCTCGCCCTGGTTGAAACGGCGCTCGGCATCGAGAACGCCACCGCCATCGCCTCGGCCCCCGGAACCTTCCGCCTGGCCTTTGGCGTCAACGACTTCCGCAAGGACACCGGCGTCTCCGGTGATCCGCTGGCCCTGGCCTACGCCCGCGGCAAGCTCGTGGTGGCCTCCCGTGTGGGCAAGCTCCCCGGCGCCATCGACGGCCCCCCTGCACCGGGCGCGGAAGCCGCCGAGGTCCTGGCCGACTCCGCCGTCACCGCCTCGATGGGCATGACCGGCAAGCTGGCGCTCTCGCGCACGCAGGTCGACGAGATCAACCTTGGCCTCTCGCCGAGCATCGACGAGCTGTCCTGGGCCCACGAAATGCTCGAGGCACACGCCGCCGGCGCTTCGGTGGGCGACGGTTCGTACCTGCCGCGTCTGGCCCGTGCGCAGAAGATCGCCGACCTGGCCGATTCCTACGGATTGTGGAACGCCTAGGCCCCCATTCCTTCCCTCGGCCCCCGACCCGGAGCTCTGCTCCGGGTCGGGGGCCGAGCTGTTTGCCGCGTCCTTGTGTCCTGCGGCGCGCGGGCAGAGACTTGAGGCATGAACCCGGAACCAAGAACCCGCCCGCGCGGTGGATCCTGATGGCCAGCCTCTACGAAAAGCACATTCTGCCGCGCCTGGTCGCGTACTCCTGCGGCAACGCCTCGCTGGCCCCGCTGCGCGCCAGGACATGCACCGGACTGCGCGGGAAGGTACTGGAGCTGGGGTTCGGTTCGGGCACCAACGTGCCGCACTATCCGGCGGCCGTCACCGAGCTGGTGGCCATCGAACCCTCCGACACCGCATGGAGGCTCTCGGCCCCGGCGCGTGCCTCCTCCGCCACCAGGATCCTGCGTGGATCCCTTGATGGCCAGTCGTTGGCCGAAGAAGACGGCGGTTTCGATGCGGCCCTGAGCACGTTCACGCTGTGCACCGTCCCGGACCCGGGCGCGGCGCTGGCGCAGATCCGCCGGGTGCTCAAGCCCGGGGCGGCGCTGCACTTCCTCGAGCACGGACTGGCACCCGATGAAAAGGTCGCGCGCTTCCAGCGAAGGGTCGAGCCCGTCCAGAAGGCGTTGGCCGGCGGCTGCCACCTCACCCGCTCCACGGCGGAGATGCTGCGCGAAGCGGGCTTCGAGATCACCGGGCTGGACACCTTCTACCTGCCCGGGGCACCGCGATTCGAGTCCGCGCTGAGCCTGGGCACGGCCATCCGTCCGTGACGGGCGCGGCCTATTCCTCGATGTAGCGGGAAACCAGCTCGCGCTTGAGGATCTTCCCGCTGGGGCCCAGCGGGAATTCGACAACGATCTGGACCAGCCGCGGGTACTTGTAGGCGGCAAGCCGTTCCTGTGCGTAATCCACAATGGCCCTGGCCTCCAGCAGGCTTCCGGCCACCAGCGTCACGGCCGCCACGATTTCCTGCCCGTGCGTCTCATCCGGCACCCCGAAGACCGCCACGTTGGTGATCTCCGGATGGGCGATCAGCACCTCCTCGACCTCGCGCGGGTACACGTTGTAGCCGTTGCGCAGGATCATGTCCTTCTTGCGGTCCACGATGGTGATGTAGCCCTCGGAGTCCTTGGTGCCCAGGTCCCCGGTGCGGAACCAGCCATCGACCATGGCCTCGGCGGTGGCCTCGGGCCGGTTCAGGTACCCGGAGAAGAGGTTGTGTCCGCGCACCACCAACTCGCCCAACTCGCCGGCCCCCAGCAACTCGATGGCATCGTGGACCGCGGGTCGCGCCACCTCGATGTCCACGCCCCAGATCGCCTGGCCCACGGTGCCGGGCCGCGGCTCGGTGCCCACGTGGTTGAAGGAGGCCACCGGGGAGGTCTCCGTCAGCCCGTACCCCTCGTGGATGGTGGCGCCGAAGTGCTCGCGGAAGCCATCGAGGATGGCCAGCGGCAGGGCTGCGCCCCCGGAGACCGCATAGCGCAGCGACGGGGCAGGCTCCGGCCGGGCCTTGGCAGCGGCCAGCAGCCCCACGTACATGGTCGGGACCCCGATGAAGATGTTCACGCCCTGATCGAGCAGCATGGACAGGGCGGCCTCGCCGGTGAACTTGGGCAGCAGCAGGATCTCGGCCCCGGCGCGCAACCCGGCGTTCAGTGCCACGGTCTGCCCGAAGGTGTGGAACAGCGGCAGCCCGCCGAAGATCTTGTCGCCGCGGCGCATGTCGAAGGTGTTCATCAGCAGCACGTTGACCTGCTCGACCAGGGCAAAGTGGGTGCCCATGGCGCCCTTGGGCTTGCCGGTGGTTCCCGAGGTGTACAGGATCGTGGCGATGTCCAGCGGGCCGCGCGGGACGTAGGTGTCGATGGGGGACGCAGCCCGGGCCAGGTCCTCGAGCCGGGCGAACTCCCCGGCCTCGGGGGAAAGCACGGTCAGCACGCTGGCGCCGGCGGCAACCGCTCCCGCGGCGCCCTCGACCAGCAGCGGGGCAGCACACACCATCAGCTTGGCCTCGGCATCGGTGAGCACGTATTCGATTTCGTGGCGCTTGAGCAGCGCATGGATGGGCACCGCCACCGCTCCCAGGGCCAGCACCGCGTAATAGACGCGTGCGAAGTCGGTGACGTTCGGGATCAGGATGGCGACCCTGTCCCCGTCCTTGACCCCGGCTTCGCGCAGCGCCCCGGCGTAGGCGCGGGTCTGGTCCCAGAGCTCCCGGTAGCTGGTGCTGGCTTCGCCCAGGGTGATGGCGGGCAGCTCGCCGTGGCGCTTGGCGCCCTCGGCCAGGATCGCGGCGACGGACAGGGTGGCGTTTGGAACTGCTGCGTTCACGGCGATACTCCCAAGGGCGGTGCGGGTGGCTTATGCCCCATCCTGCGTGCCGCGCCCGCACCTGTCAATGAACCGGGCCTGGCAGACGAGGCGCTAGGCTCCGGCGACGACCTCCGCGACCGGGAGGGTCCCGTCGGTGAAATTGATGGTTTTTCCGACGCTTGCCGGTTCGTCCAGGGCCGCGACGATGGCCAGGGCCGTGTTGCCCCGGGAAGTCGAGGTGTCGGACGCCGGGTCCGGGTCCGGGCTCAGCAGCCCGGTGGGTTCGGCAAGTGTCAGCGCCCCGGGGCCCAGGATGGTGTAGTCCAGGGCGCTCGCGCGCAGGTGCTCGTCGGCGGCGATCTTGGCCGCCATGTACGGGTAGAACGGGTCATCGAGCGGAACCAGGTGGTCGTTGCTGGCGGTGAGGAAGGAGACCATCACGTAGCGTGCGATGCCGGCGAGCTCGGCCGCGATCATGGAGCGGATGGCCGCGTCGCGGTCCACCGCGTAGGTGCGGTCCGGGTTTCCGCCGCCGGCTCCCGCGGACCAGACGATCGCGTCGGCACCCTTGAACACCTCGGCCATCTCGGCAGCCGAGGCATTTTCGATATCCAGCACCAGGGCCGTTGCGCCCGTGGCGGCGATGTCGGCGACGTGGTCGGGGTTGCGGATGATCGAGGTGACGGTGTCCCCGCGCTTGGCCAACTCGGCGGCTGCCAGCAGCGCGACCTTGCCGTGGCCGCCAATGATCGTAACCTTCATGATTGACCTGTTCTTCCGCTCGTTGACCCCGGAGCGTGTGCTCCGGCCTTGTGCTTGGGTTTGAGCCTACCGAAGAACAACGGCCACGGCCGGGTGCCGGCATTCAATTGCCCGGAGGGCATATCCGGGAATAATCGAGGCGGTTGCCCCACGCAGATCCACCGCCAACATCCGGTCGCCGCTTCGGCAAGGGGAATCCACTGCCGAAACGGGAAGCCCCGAGCCTGGTCAGTCGGTGACGAGGATTCCGTCCTCGTCCGAATACAGGGTGGCTCCCGGGGTGAAGGTGGCCCCGCCGAATTCCACGGGGATGTCCACCGCTCCGACCGAGTCCTTGGCGCTCTTGCGCGGGTTCGAGCCCAGGGCCTTGATGCCCAGCGGGGTGCCGGCCAGGGCCACGCGGTCGCGGATCGCCCCGAAGATCACGACCCCGGCCCAGCCGTTGGTGACGGCGGCGGCGGCAATCATGTCGCCCATCAGTGCCGACTCCAGCGACCCTGCACCGTCAACCACCAGCACTGCGCCGTCTCCGGGGGAGTTGAGCAGGGACTTGACCAGGCCATTGTCGCGGTAGCAGCGCACCGTGCGCACCGGTCCGCTGAAGCGCGGGTGGGCACCGAGGTTTTCAAGTTGCAGGGATACCGACTGCAGGGATTCATCGGCGTCAAAGAGGTCACAAGTCGTAAAGGTCATGGGCCCTAGCCTACGATTCGCGGCCCGAAATCCATGCGGTGTTACGTGGTCCGGACGGCGCGGCCCAAGGATTGCCGCCGCGCCGCCGGAATCAGCTCAAGACGTTGCGGCTGGTGCCCAGCGACTCGATGGAGGTTTCCAGCACGTCCCCGGCCTTCAGCCACGGGTGGCGTCCGGCCTCGTTGCGCCGGCCCAGGGCCACTCCGGCGGGGGTCCCGGTGAGGATGACATCGCCGGGGCGCAGCTCGTTGAACACCGACAGGTAGGCCACCAGCGCGGAGGGGGAGAAGACCAGGTCGGCGGTCGAATCCTCCTGGACGACTTCGCCGTTCACGCGCGTGGTGATCTTCGCGCCCTGCGCGAAGTCCTCGGCGCTGACCAGCCAGGGGCCCAGCGGGGAAGCCGCATCCCAGCACTTGCCCTGGGTCCACTCGGTGGTGCGGCCCTGGTAGCCGCGCATGGACACGTCGTTGGAGACCGCGTAGCCGGCAATGTGCTTGTGGGCCTCGGCCTCGGCGATGCGGCGCCCGGGCTCGCCGATGATGACGGCCAGCTCACCCTCCCAGTCGATGCGGTGGTCCTCGGCCGGGATCTCGATTCCGTCGTTGGCCCCGGTCAGCGAGGAAGCGAACTTGGTGAAGACCGTGGGGAATTCCGGTTCCTCCTTGCCGACCTCGGCAATGTGGTTCCTGTAGTTCAGTCCGATGCAGTAGACCTTGGCGGGGTTCACGATCAGCGGGGCGTAGTCGGCCTCTGACAGCGGAATCGCGGTGCCGAAATCGACGGCGGAATCCAGCGAATCAAGACGGGCTTCCTCCGGTGCGCCAAGGAATGCCCCGACGTCCTCGAAACCCGAAAGTTCGAACGCGGCATCTCCCTCAATGAGCGCGGCAAAGGTCTGGTCGGTGGCGCCCGGCCGGCGCATCGTAGCAAGTTTCATGGGCCTATCCCATCACACCTGCAACCGCCCGCAGCCACCTGTGACGCACCTTGTCATTCGCCCGAAGCCACGATCCTAGTGCAGGGCCGCGGTGAATTCCGCGGCGAGCCCGGTGATGGCCTCGTACTGGCCGGCCGCCACCAGGGCCCCGGGAAGGACCGCGGAGTCGACGCACACGGCCAGCGCCCCGGCGTCGAGGAACTCGTTGGCGTTGGCCAGGGTGATGCCGCCGGTGGGAAGCAGTCGCACGCCGGGGTACGGTACCTGCAGGTCCAGCAGGTAGCGCGAACCCATCGTTGCGGCGGGGAAGATCTTGACCATGGCGCTGCCCAGGTCAAGGGCCATCGCGACCTCGGTCGGGGTCATGGCGCCCAGGCAGAAGGGGATCCCCGCCTGAACGGCGACCTCAGCCACCTCGGGGCGGATTCCGGGGGCGATGATGAACCGCGCGCCCGCATCGATGGCGGCGCGCGCCTGGTCGGCGTGCAGTACGGTGCCGGCCCCGACGATGGCGCCGTGCGTTTCGACGGTGTCGGCTGCCCGGGCCAGGTGGGTGAGCATGCCGGGGGTCGTGAAGGTGAATTCGACCGCGTTGATGCCCCCGGCGACCAATGCGCCGCAGAGTTCGGTGGCGTCGGTGATGGCCTCGGCGCGCACCACCGCCAGGGTCTTGTCCCGGTGGAGCAGCTCGATCATTTCCGGTGTGTTCATAGGGATTGCGTGGTTCCTTCCGGGCCGCGGCGCAAGGCACGGCCGGCCAAGGCCGAAGTGGGTTGGTGCTCGGAAACGGCAGGCACGCCGTTGACGAACACGTGGTTGATTCCTGCCGCCGGTTGCCGCGGATCGGCAAAGGTGGCCATGTCAATGATGGCATCCGGGTCGAAGACGAGCACATCGGCGGCGTTTCCGGCGGCCAGCACCCCGCGGTTGGCCAGGTGCAGTCGCTGGGCCGGACGACCGGTCAGCTGGTGGATGGCCGCCGGAAGGTCCATGGCCTTGGCCTCAAGGGCGAAGCCTCCGACAAAGCGTGCAAAAGCTCCCCACCCCCCGGGGTGCGCTGCGGCTTCCGAGCGGAATCCGACGCCGGCACCGGTGTGCGTACGGTGGCCCATGATGGCCCGCAGGTCGTCCTCGGTGCCCGCGGCGTACAGGACGCCGGTGGCCAATGAGTCGGTGAGTAGGATCCGCACCAGGGTGGTGGCCGGGTCCGATGACTGGATCGCTGCGATCCGCGCAATGCTTTGGCCCACCAGCATCGCAAGCTGCCCGGACTCCACGAAGGCGATGGTGACAGCATCCCAGTCGATGTCAGCGGAGGCCTCGAGCTCGGAGCGGATCCGTGCAACAGCCTCGGGGTCATCGAGCCGTGCCAGGACATCTTCGTCTTGCCCGTCCCGTGCCCAGCCGGGCAGCAGCGAGGCCAGCATGCCGGGGTTCTCGAGGTACGGGTGGGAATCGCAGGTCAAGTCAACGCCCGCCTTGAGGGCCCGGTCAAGCACGGACAACAGGTCTGCAGCCCCTGCGCCGTCCGCGGCGAGGTGCGTCAGGTGCACCGGCACCCCGGTCTTGGAGGCCAGCGCAATGGACCGGGCGACGGACTCGGCGACGGGAACCGCCAGGGAATTCCGGGTGGGTGCCCAATAACCGCCGTAGGCGCCAACCGCGGCGCACAGCGCCTCGAGTTCGGCGGTCTCTGCCGGTGTTGCCGAAGCACCCGGAGCGGAAGACGACAGGCCCACTGCGCCTTGTTCCAAGGCGTCGGCCATGGCCTTGACCTCTGTGACGAGCTGCTGCGCGCTGGGCGCAACCGCTGCGCTTCCCATGGCCAGGGCGCGCACGGCGTCCTTTGGCACCAGGTAGGCGGTGTTCGTGCCGGTGCCGGAATCGAGGTGGTCGAGGTATTGGCCAACGGTGCGCCACTGGACGTCGCGGTCCGCCCATTCAGGGGCCATGCCGGCCAACCGGTGGCGTAGCAGCGATGCCGAAGCATCGGTGAGTGGGGCGCAGTTTGCCCCGTTCTGGCCAAGGACCTCGGTGGTGACGCCTTGGGTGAGTGCCGAGTGGCGTGCCGGGTCCGTCAGCGGGGCCGTATCCGAGGAACTGCGCAGGTCGATGAATCCCGGGCAGGTCACCAGCCCGGCTCCGTCAATGAGAATGGTGGTTCCGTCGTCCTTGAAGGATCCTGCCGGGAGGATGTCCGCAATGAGTCCCGACTCCAGCACGATGTCGCCCAGGTATTCGGGGTTTCCGGTGCCATCGAGGAGCCGTGTGTGGGTGATGGCGGTGCGAACCGCGGTGGGGCGCACTTCGTGGCCCCGCATTAAAGGGAGACGTGAACTAGGGACACGGCATATTGGCCGTTTGCGGCCGGGGAAACCGGCTGGCGTCGTTTTTTGGCGGTGGGACGTCCGGCGGTGGTTGGACTTGCCGGGCGGCGGTTGTGCAACGTGGAGAGCGTCGAATTTGAGGGGGTGAGGTTTTCCACGGCTATTTCCTTATAAAGAGGTCCAGCGGCGAAGTGCCCAATGAACAGCGCAAATGACGGGCACATAGGTCTCATGTCTAACACGGTCTGGAAAATACCGTCAATGCGACCGTCAACGCAGGCAAGATTGAGAGTCGCCGGATTCGCCGGGATTGCTGCAGGGATTGCTTGAACATGATGGCGAGGGAGCCCTCCTGGGTGGAGAATACTGCTTCGTGGGAAGCCGTGGAGCCCGCTGTATCGGGGGAAGGCCGTTCCAGGATTCGTCATCCCTTGCCCATGAGCCACAGGCAACTTCCATCGATGCAAGATGATCCACCCAGACCACTTTTCGGGGAACATCCGGGGAGCGCGATATTCGACGAATGAGTATGAATATTCATGCACTGAAATGAACGGTATTCTCGATCATTCAGATGCCCTGAATTGCGCCGTGGAACATCCATATTGAGTTGACAGGAATACGTCACGGGCTTGCCTGAACGCGGCCATCCCAACGTGGCCTGGATCGAGCCGAATGGCACCTGGAGGATGTCGCCCGAGATCAATGCATCTGCTGCCCGGACACCTTGTCGGACAGGAGCGGTGACACCAGATTCGCGCTCGTGAAGCTTGGTGAATCCGGGTCGGCCGGGTGTTCGCACGGGCAGCGCGCGGCAACCGGACACGGAACAGCCCGTGGGGCCGGTTGGACCGATGCCCGGAACCCGGTTCCCGCACCGGAATGCCGTGAACATGGCGATATTCCGCGTAGCCATCGGCGAGTTGGATCGATGCTGGCCCATAAAAGAGCGCACCGGCCCAAGAATTGCTCCGATCCTGTGCCGGAAAAGTGTGGGCCACCTGCGAATCGGTGTGAGCCTCATTACTTCCGAATCATTGATTTGCGAGCCGAAACGCGGTTGCCCCGCGGCTTGCTGCCGCCACCCCAAGCGAAGGTGGCGGCTGCAAGGTCCTGGAGGCCCAAAGCGATTGTCTGCCCTACGTAGGCAAGGATTTCCCGACAGTCATTGTTGCAATCCGATGCCGATCTAAATGTGGTGATCAACGGATATATTCAACGAAATTCTACGAATTGCAAGGTAATCACAATGCCGCCGAACGGCCCCTCTCAGGTAGATGCGGGGCCATTATTCCCGTATGTTTGCATGGTATCCAAGGTCGTTCGGGCCGACGAGAGCAGGCTACGTAACCAAAGTGAAGCAGGTTTTGATGTGTTTGAATTTATTGGCGAAAGGTACCGCCAAATATTGTTTGCCTCATGGCAGCATTTCTCGCTCGTTGCGCAGTGTCTGATCCTCGCAACGCTGATCGCCGTGGTCATCGCGGCGCTGGTTTACCGAAATAAGTCTCTATCCTCCTTGGCCAATGGCATCTCTGCCATTGGTCTGACGGTTCCATCTTTCGCCGCGATTGGCTTGCTGATTGCACCGATCGGGTTTGGCGTCCCCCCGGCAGTTATCGTCGTGGCATTCTTCGCCGCACTGCCCATCCTCCGCAACGCGATCGTCGGGCTGGCCGGAATCGAGCCCTCCATCGTGGAATCGGCACGCGGCATCGGCATGGGCCGCATGCGCACCCTTGCCACCATCGAACTTCCCATGGCTTGGCCGGTGATCCTGTCCGGAATTCGAGTCTCGGCCCAGATGGTCATGGGCGTAGCAGCAGTTGCCGCCTACGCGCTGGGCCCAGGCCTTGGCGGATTCATCTTCTCCGGACTTTCCCGCTCGGGCGGTGCCAAGGCCTTCGACTCTGTGCTCGTCGGCGTGATTGGCGTGGTCATCCTGGCCTTCATTCTTGATCTCATCCTGATCGGCATCGGCCGACTCACAACCCCGCGAGGTATCCGTGTCTGAGACCACCGACGCCATTACTGGCGCATCCATTCTGCTTGATCAAGTCACCAAGCAATACCCGGGCCAAACCAAGCCCGCCGTCGGCGGACTGACCCTGGAAATCCCCGCAGGCAGCATCGTCATGTTCGTGGGCCCTTCCGGTTGCGGCAAGACCACCACGCTGAAGATGATCAACCGCCTGATCGAGCCCAGCAGCGGCAAGATCGTGATCAACGGCGAAGACGTGACCAAGATGGACGGCGACACGCTGCGCCGCCGCATTGGCTACGTGATCCAGGCCGGCGGGCTCTTTCCGCACATGACCGTTGCCGCGAACATCGCGATCGTGCCCAAGATGCTTGGCTGGGACAAGGCAAAGATCGCTGCCCGGGTCGATGAGCTGCTGGAGCTCGTGTCTCTGGATCCATCGATTTACCGAGACCGATACCCCAAGGAACTCTCCGGCGGGCAGCAACAGCGTGTGGGCGTGGCCCGCGCACTGGCAGCGGACCCACCGGTCCTGCTCATGGATGAGCCCTTCGGTGCGGTTGACCCCATCACCCGCCAGCGCCTGCAGGACGAACTGCTCAACATCCAGTCCGAGGTGCAGAAAACCATCGTCATGGTCACCCACGACTTCGACGAGGCGGTCAAGCTCGGCGACTGGATCGCGGTCTTCGACGAGGGCGCCCAGCTGGTCCAATACGATTCCCCCGAACGCGTCTTGGCCAACCCGGCCAACGAATTCGTGGAAAATTTCATCGGCTCGGGTGCCGGGCTCAAGCAGCTCACGCTCACCCGCGTGAACCAGGTCAAGCTCAACGAGGCCGTCACCGCACTGCCGGGCGAGCTTGCCAGCGATGTGCTTTCCCGTGTGCAGGGTGCCGGCCAGCCGCTGGCAGTGGTGCTGGACAAGCGCCGCCGCCCGGTGCGCCGTCTCACGCGCCGCCAGCTCTCCAGGCTGCAGATCGTCGATGACACCATCGACGAGTCGATGCCGGTGGTTGGCGACCAGGCGACGCTGAATGACGCACTGGACACCATGCTGGTGGCAAGCTCGGAAACCGCAGTGGTCACCGGCCGACGCGACGTGTTCCTGGGCGTCATCAACGTCCAGACGATCATGGAGGCGATCTCGGCCGCCAATTCCGCTGCCGCCGAGGCCGAGGGCGATGCACCCGTCGGGTTGAACTCCGGTGCCATCCCGGCCATTGCCATCGAGGGTGCCCTGGCCGCCAACGGCCACAACGGAGGGAACCCACCCGGGGACCTGCAGGATGTGGAGGAACCACGATGAGTTCCACCACAGCTTCCACCACAGCATCCACCGCGCCGGTGCAGGGCGGCATTCCGAAGCTGCGCCTCGAGCACCCCTGGCGGATTCTCGGGCTGCAGCTGGTTGGCATCGGGCTGGCATTCCTGGCCTTGGTGCTTTGGCTCATCAACGCGGATCTGACCGAAACCGAACGCACGACCCTGGCCCCCGGCGTGCTGTGGGGCTACACGGTTGAACACCTGCAGCTCACCGTGGTGGCGGCAGTCATCGTGCTGCTCATTGCCATCCCGCTGGGGATCGTGCTGACGCGTCCCACGATGCGGCGCTTCACCGGTCCCGTCTTGGCCGTGGCCAATATCGGCCAGGCAGCCCCGGCCATCGGCCTGATTGTCATCCTGGCCTTTTGGCTGGGCTTCGGTTTCTGGGCAGCGATCGTCTCGCTGGTGCTCTATGCCATCCTGCCGGTGCTCACCAACACCATGGTGGGCCTCAAGCAGGTCGACGAGCGACTGGTTGAAGCCGGACGCGGGATGGGCATGACCTCCATGGCCGTGCTCTTCAAGGTCGAGCTGCCGCTGGCCGTCCCGGTGATGCTCTCGGGCATCCGCACCGCATTGGTGCTGCTTGTCGGCACCGCCACCCTGGCCGTCTTCATCAACGGCGGCGGGCTGGGCATCCTGATCACCACAGGAGTGAACCTGAGCCTCACCGCGGTGCTGGTCTTCGGATCCCTGTTGGTGGCCATGCTGGCCCTGCTCATTGACTGGGTTGGCCGGGCCGTCGAAGAGCTCGCACGCCCGAAAGGACTCAAGTAATGCGCATTGGAAAACGGATCAAGGCCGCAGCGCTGCTGGCATCGGCCGGAGTAGTGCTCACCGGTTGCGGGCTGGCCACGGCCACCGCGTACGTTCCCCCGGCAGGACCTGGAAGCATCCAAGTGCTTCCGGACCTGCCGGAGAACGCGACCATGACCGTCACTTCCAAGAACTACACCGAACAGCTGATTCTCGGAAAGATCGCAGTCCTGGCCGGCCAGGCCGCCGGGTTCAAGATCAACGACCTGACCAATGTGCCGGGCAGCCAGCCCGCACGCGAACTGCTGAAGTCCGGCCAAGCCAGCATGATGTGGGAATACACGGGTACCGCCTGGATGACGTATTTGGGTCATGAGGACGGCATCGCCGACCAGCAGGAAATGTGGGAAAGCGTCCGAGACCAGGATGCGGGCAACGGGGTCATCTGGGGCGAACGCGCCCCGTTGAACAACACCTACGCCATGGCCGTGCGCACCGAGGCACTCCCGAAGCTGGGCAACATCACCAAGCTCTCCCAGCTCAAGGACCTGAGCCCGAAGGACCTCACGTTTTGCGTCGACGCGGAATTCAACTCCCGCTCCGACGGGCTGAACCCGATGCTCGAGCTCTACGGGCTCAAGCGCGGGGCCGCGGACTCGGTCCCGGACTCGAACGTGGGCCTGTACGACACCGGTGCGATCTACAGCGCCACCGATGCCGGGGCATGCAACTTCGGCGAGGTCTTCACCACCGACGGGCGCATCAAGGCCCTGGACCTGACGGTGTTGGAGGACGACCTGGGATACTTCCCGGCCTACAACGTGGTTCCGGTCTTCAACGGCAAGTTCCTTGAACAGTACCCGGGCATCGACAAGGTCTTTGCGAAGATCTCCCCGTTGCTGACCGATCAGGAAATGCAGTCGATGAACCTTGAGGTCGATGTCCACGGTGAGGAACCTGCCGACGTCGCCTTCAAGTGGATGGTCAAGGAAGGCTTCATTTCGGAGCCGTAGCACGACGAATATCTGCAAGACAACTGGGCTTGGTTGGTTTCACGTGAAACCAACCAAGCCCAGTGGCATATCCAGCGCCATGCCGAGGCCGCGCCCCAGAGTGGGCAGATGACCAACCCAATCCAACGTCCTTCGGTTCTCGGCGTGCTGCTGGCGGCAGGTTCCGGCTCGCGCCTCGGGCTGGGCCCCAAGGCGCTGTTGCGCAAGGCCGGCGGGCAGACCCTGCTGGAATCCGCGCGGCACGCGCTGCTGGACGGCGGCTGCGGGCACGTGGTGGTTCTCGGGGCCGAGGCCCGGCGGGTGGCGGCGGAGCTGAACGGGCAAGGCGACACGACGGTGCTGGTGAACGAACGCTGGGCCACCGGCATGGGGTCCTCGCTTGCCCTGGGCCTGGCTGCGGTGCCGGAGGGATCGGCAGCCCTGCTGACGTTGGTGGATCAGCCCGGCCTGAGTGCCGAACTGGTCCACCGGATCCTGCAGACGCACCGCCCAGGGCGGATCACCGCTGCCGGTTTCCGTCGGGACGGCGCCCCGATCAAGGCAAAGATGACAATGACGATGCCGTTGAGCAGCACCAGGCCCATGGCCTCGGGCCAGGTGACGTCGCCGATGACGGAGACGGCCAGGAACGAGTTGATGCCCAGCCCGGCGGCCAGCCCGAAGGGCAGGTTTGCGACAATGCCAAAGACAATGGTCATCAGCCCTGCGGCCAGACCGGTCGCCGCCCCCACCGCGGCGGCGGGCAGGAAGTTCCCCGCCACATCCACCGGTGCCGCATCGGCGCTGAACCCTCCGAGGATCAGCGGGTTGAGCACCACGATGTAGGCCATGGTGAAGAAGGTGACGATGCCGCCGCGGATTTCCCGCTTGACGCTGGAGCCACGCTGCCCGATCTTGAAGGCACGCTCCAACAGCGTGGCGCGGATGACCGGTTGCGGCAGGGGTGCTTGTGTCTTTTCACGGTTCGGATTGGTGATGGTCATGGGATTCGCCACCCTCAGTATTCGATGCGGGTGTCGAGGTTCGACCACAATGCGAAGGGTTCGCGATGGTCGAACCCGTCATCGGCAATGCGCTCGACCGGCATCAGGGCCCTCCGGTCGGCCTGGTCGCCCTCGAAGAACTCGTAGAACGCCGCATCGTCGAATCCCGCGGCGGCAGCCTCGTGCCTATCGGCGGCGTAGACCACGCGGGAGATCCGGGCCCAGAGCGCGGACGCCAGGCACATGGGGCAGGGCTCGCAGCTGGTGTAAAGCACGGCACCGGACAAGTCGAAGGTGCCCAGGGCGGCGCATGCGGTGCGGATGGCGGTGACCTCTGCGTGGGCGGTGGGGTCGTTGTTGGCGGTGACCCTGTTGACGCCCTCGAAGCGTGATCCGTCTGCGGAGACGATCAGTGCTCCGAACGGACCGCCCGCATTGCGGACGTTGTCCGCTGCAATGGCGACGGCTGCCGCGAGGTTTGCTGCTGAAAGAGTATGGCTGGTCATGGTGCGACTTCCTTATGCTCCAGACGAAGTGCTGGAGCAAAGGTGCCTTGGTCTTGCGCTGTCCCAGGCGACACTCCGCAGCTTCGAAACGGCTGATGGATTAGTTGCGCCTGGTTGATGACTTCCCCTTCAACAAGGTGAAGCCCGCCTTTGGCAAACAACAACATAGCAAGGAATGGCGACCCGCGCCACTGTTGATTTGGAAGTAAGTATCTGCATCGTGAAAGTTGAGCCCCATGGCCGACGATACAGGCAAGCGGATTTTTGGCGTCCGGAAGCTCGGGTGGTGCGTTTCGAATCCAGGGCATGACGTTGGCCGATGGGAGCAGGGCCAGCGGTGCGTGGCCGGGTTGAAACTAGGCCCGGGAACGGCTCATGGAACGCAATTTTTTCGCCAATGCCACGCCCTGCCAAACCAAGGAATATGCCGCCATCGCGACGATCAGGGCCGCACCTCCGCGGGTGGTGACGATCCACAGCAGGGATTCCGCGGTGGGCTCGGCATTTGCCGCCAATTCGCCGGATGCTCCAATGCCAGCCGAAGCCAGCGCGGGGACCAGCAGGAGCGTTCCCACCAGCGTGGCCCGAAGCACGGTTCCCCGGGTGCGCTTGATTTCCGTGGCCACCGGTTCAGCTTTGACCCGCTTGATGTACCAAAGGAGCATGACCACCAGTCCCGCCAGGGAGCTCAGGTGCTGCAGGATCCGGTACACGGGGAATCCGCTGATTGGTTCGGCACCAAGGAACGGCAATTGCTGGACCACCCAGCCGTGGGAGTGGGTGAAGGCATCCCAGGCAATGTGCGTGACAAGCCCGAGCATCAAGGAATAGAAGATCCACAGGGCAATGCGTGCGCTGCTGGGCTTGCGGCCCTTGAGCTTGGTCTTGGCAGGGACCCAGGCATCCGGTGTTGCCCAGCGCAGGGGTTGGGCCACGAGCCAGAGGAAGCCGGACATGACCAGCGCCAGGGGCAGGCCGACCGTCAGGATCTGCGCAAAGTCATGGGAGTTGGCGCCGTTGAGTATGGGTGCGTACCAGGCGTTGCTGGTGGAGGAGACCATGGCGAAGTACGGGATGTCCGGTGCCATGGCGCCGGCAACCAAGGCGATCGGCACGAAGGGTTGGCGCAGGAAGGGCAGGACGGCAGCCGGGTGGGCCAGGGTGAAAGGCAAGATGATCCTCGAAAAGTTGCGTCAGAGCCCACGGGGCAACGAATTGAAGTTGCGAATGGGTCCACCATCCAGCCTAGTTGGCTCCGGGTTCGAATGCGGCCGGTGGGACTGTTGCAACCGACACGTTGGCGGCGGTGCGCGGCTTTCCCCACACAGCGCAATCATGGTCCGCGCACAGCCCCCACCTAATCCAGGCACAGGTCTGACCAAGTCAACGCATAGAAATGTGAAATATCTTGAA
This sequence comes from Arthrobacter sp. AQ5-05, assembly GCF_003287975.1. Classification (GTDB taxonomy): domain Bacteria; phylum Actinomycetota; class Actinomycetes; order Actinomycetales; family Micrococcaceae; genus Paeniglutamicibacter. The sequence continues at coordinate 2,390 of NZ_QMKQ01000045.1, read as the reverse complement.
CATCAGGCGCGGCAAGTGTTCGCGCAGTGAAGGGAACTGGGATGTTCGCACGGTATTTGAGGCGAGAGCTGTCGGGACGAAGGAAACAGACCGCCATCATCGCCATCGCCATGGCCCTGGCCATCGGGCTGGTCGTGATCGTCAATTCGCTGTCGGCGGGGGTGCGCGACGCGCAATCAGCGGCACTCGAAGCGGTCTACGGGGTCGGCACAGACATCACGGTGAGCGCGACACCGACGCCGCCGGGCGACGGCGAACGGCCCCCCGGCCCGCGCTTCGAATTCGAGGCGGATGCCGGAACATCGACCTCCGACGGTTCAACGGCGGTGAGCCAGTCGGTGCTTGGCACCGGCCGCGGGGCAACAACCTTTGACTCCGCGGCGGTGGACACCGCTGCCAAACAGGAGGGAGTGGCCGCGGCCTCGGGAGTGCTGGCTCTGACCAACGCGACCTTTGACGGCCAGATTCCGCAACGCAGCACTTCCGGGACAACACCCGGGAGCGGCGGAACCCCGCCACAGGGCGGCGGCATGGGAGGCGGGGGACAATTCGACGTCAGCTCCTTCACCGTCATGGGCGTGGACTTCCAGGCAGGGACCATTGGCCCGCTGGCCTCGGCGACATTGCAGCAAGGGCGTTTGCTGACCGCCGCCGACAAGGGCAAGAACAACGTGGTTCTCGATTCCGCCTACGCAACCACCGAGGAATTGAAACTCGACGACAAGGTGGAGATCGCCGACACCAAGTTCAGAATCGTCGGAATCGTTGCGGCATCCGGCGCGGACGCCGAGACCGCCTCCAACACCTACATTCCGCTGGACGTTGCGCAGAAGCTCTCCGACAGCACCGGCAAGGTCAGCACCATCTACGTGCAGGCTTCCTCCGCCTCCCAGATCCCGGCGGTGAAGGAAGGGCTGCAGGCAGCCTTGCCGGAGAACACGGTGAACACGCAGGAGGACCTGGCCTCGACGGTCTCGGGTTCGTTGTCCACGGCCGCGGGCCTCGTTTCGTCGCTGGGCACCTGGCTTTCGATTGCGGTGCTGGCCGTGGCATTCCTGCTGGCGATCCTGCTGACCCTCTCGGGCGTGGCACGACGCACGCGTGAATTCGGCACGCTGAAGGCCATCGGGTGGCGCAATTCAAGCATTGTGCGCCAGGTGGCGGGCGAGTCCCTGGTCCAGTCAATGCTGGGCGGTGCCCTGGGGATCGTGGTCGGGTTGGGCGGCATCCTCGTCATCAACCTGTTCGCCCCGACGCTCAGTGCCGCGGCCGAATCCACCGGCGTCCCGGGCATCGGGGGACGGCCCGGGGGCCCCGAAGCGGCGGGAAACGCAATGGCACAAGCGGCCGAAGTGGTGCTGAACCTGCCCGTCGCACCCTCGATGATTGCCATCGCGGTGGCCATCGCCATTGCCGGCGGCCTGCTGGCAGGAATTCTTGGCGGCTGGCGCGCAGCGCGCCTGCGCCCTGCCGAAGCACTGCGCTCGGTTGCCTAGGACCCTCGAAGGAGTCACCAGATGATGAATGAACAAACACTGACCGAAGATCGCTCCGGCGCAGAGGGGACCCCAAGGACCATGTTCCGGTTGGAGAAGGTGCACAAGACCTATGTGCAGCGAGGCCGCACCGTCCATGCCCTGAACGGGGTTGGACTTGAAATCCCCGCGGGCCAGTTGGTGGCCATCCAGGGGCCAACCGGCGGCGGCAAGACCACCCTGTTGCAGATGCTTGGGGCACTTGACCGGCCAACCTCGGGGACCGTGGATCTTGCCGGGAAAACGATCTCCTCCCTGGGCGACGGGGCACTGGCCGACATCCGGGCCCACGAGATCGGCTTCGTCTTCCAGCACTTCAACCTCATTCCCACCCTGAGCGCGCAGGAAAATGTCGAGATGGGACTGGCACCGTTGAACCTGCCCGCCGCCGAACGGGCAAGGCGCGCGGCGGCGTCGCTGGAATCGGTGGGCCTGGGGGAGCGGGCCACCCATCTTCCCGGGGAACTCTCGGGCGGCCAGCAGCAGCGCGTCGCCATAGCCCGCGCGCTGGCCAAGAACCCCAAGGTGCTGCTGGCCGACGAACCGACCGGCAACCTGGATGAGTCGACGCGCGACGAGATCATGGAGCTGTTCGAAAAGCTCTGGCGCCAGGGGCTGACCATCGTGATGGTGACCCACGATTCGGCGGTCGCGGCCCGGGCCGAGCGCCGGCTGGGCATCACGGAGGGGGAAATCACCGAGGAAGCATAGACGACCCAAGGGAATCGGGCTCTACGGATTTGAGCGTGGTGCGGGTGCCTTGACGCCGTAATCTTGCGGGCGGGTTTCGGGGCTTCCGGCGTGCCGTGTCCCGGATAGACGTCAGGGCCTTCTTGAATGGTTATCGACCAAGAA
>NZ_QMKQ01000044.1 GCF_003287975.1 Arthrobacter sp. AQ5-05 | reverse complement strand
GGGGTTACGGGCTAAAGGACGTTGTTGAGGGCCGGTGGCTCCCTCCCGGGGAGGTGCCGGCTCTCAACGGCAATAATGGTGGCTCCGAACGGCAATATCCGGTGGCTCTCAAACCTCCGAATATTCACTAAATGCTTGCCGCATTCACCAGGCTCGCTTCGGAGGGCAAGTTGGAATCAAAATCTTCCATCCGTGTGCCAACGCCAAGAAGTTCGGCAATGGCAGCGACTGTGCGGACCGCCGCCTTGCCGTCGCCGTACGGGTTAGAGGCCAAGGCCATCTGCTCGTAGGCGGCGGCGTCGTTGAGAAGCAGCTCAACGGATTCAAAGATCTTCTCTTCATCCGTGCCGATCAGCTTCACGGTGCCTGCAACCACTGCCTCGGGACGCTCAGTGTTTTCACGCATCACGAGCACCGGTTTGGCCAAGCTCGGGGCTTCCTCCTGGACACCGCCCGAGTCGGTCAAGACGATGTTGGCCGCCGCGATGAGTCGGGTGAACTCACCATAGGCAAGTGGTTCCGTCAGAGTGATGTTGGAACGTCCCTCGATCTCCGGAATCAGGGCCTCTCGAACCGTGGGATTGCAGTGCAACGGAAGGATGAACTCAACCTCGGGCTCGACTGCCGAAAGCCGTGCCAAGGCACGACCAATCCCGCGCATCGGTTCGCCCTGGTTTTCACGACGGTGGGTTGTCACCAGGACGATCTTGCGCCCGGAGGCAACAAGTTCCTCGAGCTTGGGATCGCTGAAGGCGATGTTCTTCTCCACCACGGCGAACAAGGCATCAATGACCGTGTTGCCAGTGACCGAGATGGTCTTCGGATCAATGGTCTCGTTGATCAGGTTCAGCTGGCTCAAGCTGGTGGGAGCCAAATGAAGGCTGGCGATCTGCGAGGTCATCTTGCGGTTTGCTTCCTCCGGGAACGGAGAGAAGATGTCGTAGCTGCGCAGACCCGCTTCGGCGTGGATCACCGGAATGCCGCGATAGAACGCCGCGATGGCACCTGCAGTCGAGGTCGTGGTGTCGCCCTGGACGACAACTGCGTCAGGCTTTTCCTTCTCGAAGATCTCATCCAGACCGTTGATGGTCTTGGTGAGCAACGAGTTGAGAGTCTGGCGGGGCTGGATGACATCAAGATCGTAATCAGGGACGATATCAAAAAGCTCGTTCACCTGATCGAGCATTTCACGGTGCTGACCGGTGACAGTAACTACGCAGTCAAAGAGCTCGGACTCCTTGAGTGCCTTGACAATCGGCGCCACCTTGATGGCTTCAGGCCGGGTGCCGTAAATCGGCATGATCTTCTTCACGATTACCTATCCGTTGGGGCGAATGATGGTGTGGGTGCGAGTACCTGCAACAGCCTAGCGCCAGAGTCCACGGGTATCGATGATGTCCTTGCCTGCAAGTGCGGTGGCCGGAACCGTCTTGAACTGGTCGTGGTCAACCAAGACGACCACGGTTGAGGCGCTTTCCAGGCCTTCATCGGTGGAAACCAATCGGACGTTTCCGAGGCCAAGCAGTGCCTTCGGCATGGTCTCAATGTGCGGTTCCACCAGCAGGAATTCGATGCTCGGGGCTTTTTCGGCCAGTGACCGGGCGATGGCAATCGACGGGGACTCACGCAGGTCGTCAATGTTGGCCTTGAACGCGAGACCCAGGATTGCGACCTTGCCGTTGAAGCCGGGGGTCTCGGTGGAGGTGATGACCTTGTCCACGACCCAGGCCGGCTTGGCATCGTTGGTTTCGCGGGCCTGGCGAATGAGCTTGGCTTCCTCGGGGGCCGCGGCAACGATGAACCACGGGTCGACGGCGATGCAGTGTCCACCGACGCCGGGACCCGGCTGCAGGATGTTCACGCGGGGGTGGTGGTTGGCGAGCTCGATAAGCTCCCACACGTTGATGCCGACCTTGTCCGAGATGACTGACAGTTCGTTGGCGAAGGCAATGTTGACGTCGCGGTAGGAGTTTTCAACCAGCTTAGCCATTTCGGCGGTGGTTGCATCGGTCACGAGGATTTCGGCCTCGCAGAAGACGCTGTAGAGGTCCTTAGCCATCTGGGCGGCCTCGGGGGTGATTCCGCCAACTATGCGATCGTTGGTGACCAGCTCTTCCATGACGCGGCCCGGCAAGACGCGCTCCGGGCAGTGTGCAACGTGCAGGGTGGAGGAGTCCAGGTCCGGGCGGGCAGCAAGCAGGCGGTCTGCCATGTGCTGGGTGGCACCTGGAGGGGACGTCGACTCGAGGATGACCAGCTCGTTTCCGCGCAGCTGAGGGGCGATCTTGTCGGCTGCAGCCTCGATGTAGGACAGGTCGGCGCTGTGGTCTGCATTGAAGGGCGTCGGCACTGCCACGATGTAGGCGTCGGCGGACGGGGTGTCAAAGCTGGCGCTCAACGTACCGTTGGCCACGGCAGCTGCGACAAAGTCACCGAGTGCCGGTTCAACGAACGGAACTTCTCCACGATTCACTGCGTCTACCGTGCGCGGGGTGACATCCACACCCTTGACGATGATGCCCTTTGAGGCCAGGATCGCCGCGGTCGGCAGACCGATATAGCCAAGTCCTACTACGGCAACTTCTTTAATACTCGTCACTATGACGTTTCCCCTTGGTTCGAATGGGTGCGCCAAGGCGTGGAAGCTAACCCGCCGGTGGCACGGAAGTTCAGAAGGCTACGATTCGTGGCCTCGTTTAGAATACTGCATTCATCCATTCATTGCAGTTTGTCGGCAAGAACTTTGTATGTCTCGGACAACTTTCGCGCGTTGGCCGCCCAAGTCCGCTCGGCCAGCATTTGTCTTCGCCCGGCAGCCCCCATAGAAGCTCTTTTCGAAGAATTTCCTAGCAGCATCCTGAGCGCCTCCGCCAGCAGGTGCGGGCTTTCGGGAGCGACCAGCACTCCCGTTTCTCCATCCACGACCAGCTCCCGCAAAGCAGGCAAGTCCGCCGCGACCACGGGAACTTCACAGGCCAATGCCTCAACGGGTTTCAATGGCGTGACAGCCCGGGTAACCGACAGATTCCTTCGAGGAACCACAAAGATGTCCAAGGCGCAGTGGTAGGTACGAGCTTCTTCTCGCGGAACACGACCGGGGAAAACGCAGTACTCGGAAATACCAAGTTTCCGACTCAGATCCTGAAGATTGTTAGCTTCGACACCACTGCCGACTATTAAGACGCGAAGGGCAGGGTTGGCAGGAATGAGCTCAGCTGCTGCTTCAAGCAAGAGGTCCAGTCCTTCGTAGGCAACGAGGCTGCTGACGGTTCCGATGTACTGGTGTTCCATCGACAATCCCAGCATGCCTCTGGCCCGGGAACGCGGAATCGGTTCTTCCAGGTAATCGTCGCCAATGGCGTTTGGAGCGATCGAAATCTTAGCGTCGGGAATGCCCTGCTCAATGAGCTCGGCTTTCATGGCTTCCCCCAAAGTCAGTACGTGGGTCGCATGCGCTGCCACGAATGCCTCGCGTTCCTTAAACAATTTGTAGCGTTGCGAGGTCTTTGCGCTTTCCGGCCGGGTTGACGCCCATGTGTCGGCCAGCTGGCCGCGCACCTCATAGACCCAGGGGATATTGAACGCCTCAGCAACGGTCATGACGGCCAATGCATTGGTGAAGTCGGTTGTGGTGTGAAGCACTCCGGGATTCAATCTTCGTACGGCTTCCGCCAGAGCACCGGCTTGTTGCTGAACCTTGGCTCCCATATCGGATTGGTATTTCCAAGGCAGCACACGACGGTAAGCAACCCCGTCAATGACATCCACCGCCCGGGCACGGAACTTCCCGATGGAAAGTGGATATCCGGCGCGCGTCAGCACCTCAAGGCTCCATCCTTGGTCCCCGAGGGAAGTCATGATCGAATGCGAGCGTTGGGCGTAACCACTGCCCGTATGCGGCAATGAGTTTGTCAGGAAATGGAGTGCCGTGGTTGGAATCGATCCGCCTGTGTGTCTGCGGTTTGACTCGCCATGGTTGAGGATTGGCATTCGTCCTTGGAAGACATCCAATTCACTCCGGTAATGGCGAAGTTGCCTGTTGGTGTTGGGCACGACGGTTTCCAACAGTTCTACGGCATCTTGCATATTGCCCAGGTACCACGAGTGACGTGCCTGCGAACGGCTCAAAGCGACATTCGTGGTTTGCCGGTTCTCCAGCAGGTGCGCCGCGCTGTCTGAATCTTGTATGGCGACGGCCATATCGCCCAAGCGCGCCAGTGTTCGATCGGAAAGCTGCTTGGGGGGTAGGCTCCGGAGGTATTCCCCGAGGGAAGTTGTGTTGCCGGACAACATGAGTGTGAAGGCGTTGAGGACGACTGCGCGTTTGGGGAGAAGTCCATTGACGGTGCTTCCTAACCTGGCCAAGGAGCGCGACTCCAGCCTCCTCGAGGCCTGAAGTATAAAGAACGTCGGGTCATCACGCATATTGTCGCTCACGATCTTGCTGATCGTCAGCAAGTTCCTCAATAACCGTTTGGTGTCACCCCCAGGTTCAGGTGTGTGTGTCTCAGCCACGGTCTCGTTCTCGTCCTGTCATGCCACTGATCAGCTCCACATACTTCTGGCCTAGCTTCTCTAACGAGGCATTCTCAAACACCCAGTCTCGACCTGTCGTGCCAACATCGGTTCTTTGCTTGTCACGGTATAACTGTTGCCACAAGTCTGCTATGTGATTCGGATCGTGATCCACGATGTCGCCCGCTGACGCGTCACTGATGATTCGCGCAGCTTCACCGGTGACAATCCCTGTTATATGTCGGCTGAGCGACATTAATTCGTAGATCTTTGAAGGTACCGTGTGATTGAAACTCGCCCAGTCGTCACGCAGGCTCACCACGCACGTGTCCGCCCACTGATAGTGCGAACGAAGTGAGTCTCCCCGAGCCGGAGACCGGAAATCGATATTTGCATCGATGGTTTCTGCGTAGCGTTTCAACCGCTCGCTTGCGGTTCCGGCCCCGACGATTCGAACTTGGATTCCATCGGACACCATCGTGGATGCCAAAATAACTGACTCCAGGCTTTGGCTCTCCCCCAGATTCCCCAGATAGAGCACGTGAAGCTTCGAGTTGTTTCTCTTTGGCGGTGAGGGAAGCACTTCGAAGTTTCTGGTACTAATCCCATTGTGGATCGTTCGCACGGCAGGGACACCTTCGCGGCTCAGGATCTTCGCAAAACCATCAGTCACTGTCACGACGATTGTCGCGCGGCGCTGTATCTCCCGCACACCCCAGTGCGCCAGCCGCGTCAACCATTTCCAGCGAAGGATCCGTGAATCTGTGATGAGGTCAGGCCACGCGTCCCGCATTTCCAATAACAACGGTCGCCTGAATATTCTCGCCACAATAAATCCAACAAACATGGTTGGCAATGCAGGAACGGTTGCAATCACCACGCTTGGCCGTGCTTGCAGCAAGGCCCGTGGGAGCATTAGGGTGCCATCCAGGGCATTCTTAATAAGCTTGCCCAAAATCGTCCGGGGTTTCCTCAGGGAGGCATAGCTACGAATGATCTCGCCGTGTGCCCCAACTTCAGCCCGACCGATCCATCGATTCGGCTCTGTGGTGCCGGTTCGCAATTCAACCCTTGGCGTTACGACTTGCACTTTCCATCCGGCTTCACGCATGACATAGACGAAAGAGTCCCAACGTCGCTGCGGCGGCGAAACTTCCGGAGAATAGGAATGTGTCAGCAACAGTACGCGCACGACCCCCACTGACATGTTCCGCCTATCTTCGGGAGCGCCTGCTCCACAATTGATTCATAAATCCTACGTCACGTGTCAACGGCGTCAATCACAGGCCGCACCGAGACCATATGGGCAATGTCCGGGCCGGAAGTGGATGCGCAATCAGAACATGATGTGTGGCTCGTTCAGTCCGAATGATGACACCACACCAGTCGCCATCAACTCTGTATCTTCCACCGACCAGGTGTGTCCTTCTCCGTGTGCCCCGCGCATCTGGACGAAGTTGAAGCGGTCAGCCGAATATACCGTCCCTCCGACTTTCAGAACTCCCCTGAGGAAGTTGGTGTCCTCTCCCCTTCCGAGCTCGAGGAACGGAACTTCGTGCATCATTTCGCGGGTTGTGAAGATCGTCGGGCCCATGACCAGATCCGTAAAACGGTGTTCTCGCTCCTCGAACCGCAAGAGCGTTGTATTGCGACCCTCCAGGTACATGTAATGCGCTTGTTTACCGACAACGTTTGCCCCGCTGTAGCGGTGTGCTGCCGTTTGGTCCTGAAGATAGTTGGCCCCATAGAGGTCGTCGTCGTCCATCTTTGTGGCATAGAACCCCGAAGCGGCCTTCGCTGCCAGATTGAGGCAGGCACCAAGCGTGGTTGTCCTAGGCTCGTGCAGAAGGACAAGGTTTTCAATTCCCTGATCATGTGCCCTCGCCCGAACGGCACGTTCGTCCAATTCGAATCCGTGGGTCAGGAGCACCAGTTCGGTTTCAACGTTGATTTGTTTGCCCACCGTGGCAAGGATGTGGTCTATCTGCTGCGGTCGGATAGTCGATACGAGTGCCGAAATCTTGGGCTTTTGTGTCATTGACGAGGGGCGGTGCGTCTCGACGCGGAGTCCCGCAGCCCTAAGAACCTGATCCGCACGATGAGCATACGTATGCTCCTGCCAGATCTTGCGCTGGCCCAGGTGCACGGTACGATCGCGCAGTTCCTTGCTGCGTACCAGTGAGCGGATCATGCCCGCTGCTTCGTCGCGGGTACCGACTTCGAGGACTTCCGACTTGTCAAAGAACTCGGCAATGGCCCGACTCGGTGCCGTCACCACAGGAGTTCCGGATGCAGTGATTTCGAAGATTCTCCTGGCACACATGCTTGGGGAATTAACCACGGAATTCACATTGAGGAATACCTTGTAGGCCTTGTACGCGGTGAGCATTTTTTCGTACGGCAGGCTCCCGACCACGTGATCGTTGAACGGAGCCGGAAATTGGTAGTTCGCGTCCCCTCCCAGTTGTCGCGAAAAGATCTCCAAGCCATGCTCCATGCTCCCCGATACATCTAGCGCACCCGAAAGCAACATTTGCATTTGCTCGCGGCGTTCGGGAAATTTGTGTGCAAAATACATCCCGGCAAATGCCACGTCGCGCGCTTGGAATCCTCGCTGTGGCCGGATGGGATTGTGGATCACCGGCTGGACGGCAAAGCTCAAGGCATCGATATTATCGTGGCCCAGATCCGATCTGTATCGTTCGATCTGCGTCGAGTCCGACGTCAGCACCGTGGCAAACAACCGGGCCGTCGCCAAAAAGTCCTCATAGTGTGGTGGATCTTCTTTGTTCCAGAACACTGTCGGGATTTGTTGGGACTTGCACCATTGCACGAGTTCGATGATGGCCGGCCGTGGGGCTGAGGTTCCCGTCAAGTGGTAGGACCAGGTTTTGCCGTTTCCGGCCCAAGCAGACTCAACGAAAAGGAAATCGACCCGTGCGTCCGACAAGTCCTCACGCCAAGTATCGGGTTTCACCGCGATGCAGTCCCACTCGTATCCCCAAGCCTGCGCCGAAAAATCGTCCAAAATCACGGCTACACGTGGCTTGGTCCCTAGTGACGGCTTCCGATTGGGTTGAAGTGCTGGAAAATCCAACATCATCCGACCATCCCTAGTTGAGCGTAATTCACGCCCAACAATGCTATTTCCGCCATTGTGCGCCTCAACGGATTGCCGACGCTTCCAACGGAGCAGCTGGGTCAGTCCACCTTGTCTAAAGTGCCAAAGCGCTACCCGCAGATTCTTGATGATGGATTCCTAAAGCTTCGTGTGTTGACTTCTATAACTGTGCCCCACCGACCATGGCAGACCACCCAAGTGTAGTAGATCCATTCATCGGTAAACCCGACAGAGAATTTTTGTCGACAAAGAACTCTTCGAGTCAAGTCGCTTCGCATCGAGCCGTATCTTGGACGCGGTTCGTTTTGAAGACACCGCCAAAAAGCACTTCCACACATCGTACCCACGTGGAATGGGCGTACCACCTAAGCATACTTGCCACTGAGGGAAGAACTCTTGTCAGCACACCGATCGAGACGTCGTCGATCAACCACTCGGGTCTTTGAAGAGCAGAAGAGAACTATAATCAAACCTTAAACGAATTATGACACATACCACAAAAGTGAATCATGTAGATCCCGAAGAACGCGGAACTGCGGTCGCCATTTTGGAGGATCCTTAACTATTGAAACCAATTGATCATAATTGAAGGATTGAGAAAGAGTTCTCTCACCGATCTCACCAACTAAATTTTGCACCGTTTTCTGATAGCTACCTGCATATGACACGGTAGCAGGCGGCAGACCAATCCTCCTGGCTGTCGCCAATTCGGCATCAGAGATCCGAATCGAAGCTTCACGACTCACAAAGGGTGATGGCGGGACATATCCGTCATACATTGACGGTACCGCATTCGGAAGTTCACGAACGCTGAAGTTGGGCCGCGACGCCAAGTAATCGGCACCAACCCGTGGTTTATCGAAAGGCAACCCAGCCAAATTTGAATCGAGCTTCCCAAGAAGATCGAGGTGGGCAAAATTCTGGCCCCGCCTTTCGCGATCATAACTCCAAGCTAGCGGGAGCAACATCGGACTATAAAGTGCATCGAATCTTCTAACATAGGGAGAAAGTGAACGGGAAATTTCACCCACGTAGTAACGGCTTCGAAAATGAAACCAAAGATATTCAGGAATCGCGTCTAGCGGAGTTCCAAAATCTATTCCGGTTTCTATACCCCGTCGAATCGATTCAAAGGCAGCCTCTTTCAGTTCATTAGAGAGCAGCGGAGCGACCGAGTCGCTTCCTAGAGCCGCTTCACCCAACATTGCTTTAGCTAGATTATTCTCAGTGAATCCAGCCTCTGGCATTCCGAACAATGACCCTCCATAAGCGTTTCGGAGGAGGCCGCCGTAACCCCCAGACAGCACAATGCTTTCGGAACGATTGAGACCTGGATGGGCAGGTCCGCGGAGCACTCCTGCCGTCTCGTGCATACTCCACATGCTGTCCTCGGTAGGAGAGCTGGGCAAGACGCCAGCGTCAACACCAGACTGCCTGGTCATCCGAAGACCCAAGTGGGAGGAAAGCTTTGCAGCAATAATCATGTCATCACTCTTGGGGTCACCACCACAGTGAATATTGTACTTATCTAAGTAGTCAGTTCGCGAGAGTGCGGCCAAGACAGTGCGAGAATCCATACCACCGGTCAAATGACATATATATGAAGGAGCATTGGCCTGTGATGCGATACGTATATTCTGAATAAAATCATCAATCACAGTATCTTGGAGAGAGATAATTGAGGAAGCGCTACGATCAATATTACCGAGCAAGGATTTCTTGTTATCATAATCCGAAAAAGAGACGGTCTCTTGAGATATTGTTGCAAAAGAAAATTGCGGAATCACGTCTATGTCTTCATATGGACTCGGCGTCAGGCCGCCATTGTTACTCACCGAAAGGAGTGCTGAATAATTAAGGGATTTTTTAATATCAATATTCTTCGATTTAAGAATAGAGACAAGTGAAGGCAGAGAAGAGGAAATAATCCAATGGCCATTCTTTCGAATGTGGAAAATTAAACCGCTTCCAAAGGGATCCGAGAGTATATGAATATCGCCAGTCCTCGTGTCGTGCAGATACACCGAAAGCGGACCTCGGATAGTTGCGCCCAGTTTAGCGGGAGAGTCTTCAACACCTGCCAGAGCTGCCGACGCTTCTTCGGCGGAGCCTACCAGTCGTTGCGAGAATACGCCATTGCCATGCAGCCCGAGAACTCGGTACCTACCCCCAGCATATAGGTCATTTCCACCGTAAACTGCACGGACACTATTCAGCCCACTTTGTTCAAGGCAAATAACGGGTATCTGCTGTGTCATTACGAAGTATCTTCTTTCTTATTTGCATTGACATCACGAATTTTACGTGAACTTCTTGCGCGGGTAATCAGAATAATTTTGCCTTTACATGCGTCATAGTGACACCATATTCCGCCTAAATAATCTAATGTCTCCACCGTCCACGCACTTTTTGGCGAATTCATAAATATTCTTTGTATTAATCAATAATATTACGAAACACAAATCAGCCCGCCTCTAATCTATCATCCATTGACTTCTATATCGAAGTATCAGACTTAAAGTGAAAAATTAACGCATAATAGAGAGCAGTTCAGAGTTGATTGAATGCTATACAAATTGGAAGGTCGTAACAATTTGATAATTTTCGACCGGTACTGCTGGTGAAATCAATACTTCCTTTGTTTTCACGGGCATATAGTGCTCCGCAGCAATGAAAGAATTGTCGAGGCGAATTTTTGGTAAGACGTTTTTTGCATTTGATTCAACAGTCATTGATATTTCACGATTAGGTGACTTAAGGGTCAGGCTGCTTTCACGAGCATCGAGCACAATTATCGTTGGATCCAAGATAAAACGAACAATCGGTATTCCATATTGCACCGAGTGGAATGTATCGGTAATCTCCAGCTTGTTTTCCGGCCAGTATTGAACTTTTCGCTTCAGGATGTCCTTCTCATCAAATTTCAATAAGCCCTCAAATGAAAAAAACTCGCTGTTCACCTCGTTGCTAAGAAGTTTTGCCCGAAGCCGACTATCATTCCTGCCGAAAGAAATACTATTTTGAGTTGTCCATCTATCAAAATTCGCGTATGTGGGCAACGAATGTCCTTGATGTCCACGCATTGCCACGGCAATCGGGTCCTTTAGATCATAGCTAAGGAGCCCTGCATCACGCAGAATGAAGCCGCCATCGGACCACCATGTAACGCTCAGTTCATCAAGCTGTTTGTGAATAACACTCCTGAACCCCGCGGTGAACGACAAGTAGTGCGCTGTAGAACTTGAAATTGCCAATCCATTCGAGGGAGACCACAGTGTCCCAAGGAGAGGCTTGAACTTATGTTGCATCCCGCCTGGACTATCGCCAAGTGGTGGAACGGCGCCATTAGGCAGAAGCTGCCGTTGCACGCCAATTTGCGCGGCTCGCATTAGCAGCTGGAAGATACGGACCTTCCCCGGGAACTGTTTGGACCAAATCAGGAAAGCAACAATGTCTTCAATTAGCGAGACATAGAATACTTGATAAATTGGCGTGTTCTCAGAAGCGATTCCGTCCGCGTCGATAATATCTCCGAGCGTTGCATATAGACGTTTAACCCAACCCGCTGCGTCGAGTGATTGGGTGCTGCCTGGAAACAAGAATGATGCGTGGAGGTGAGCAATCCCCAACATTATCCCATGGTTATTTGGCTGATATAGATTTAATTCATTTAAAAGTTTTTCTTCGACAGCCATGAGTCTGACAAATAAGTTATAGAAAATGTCATAGTTATCAGAATCATCTGAGCGCGAAAGAAGTGACATTGTTGATAATAGAGTACGGATACGCAAAGCGCCCTGATGGTCTAAACTACCCGACTTTAGATCTTGTATGTCATGTACAGCGATTTCTTCGAACCAGTTGAGGAAACCCTCCACAATTTTTCGAGTAATATTTACAGATTCCTCACTGTATTCAAATTCTAATAGCCGCACTAAATAAATAAGCGAATTTCGCCAAAGTATAGTCGTAGTATGGTCGACATCCGGCACTTTGGTCCAGATCGCATCGTCCAACAAATCAGCCGAGTGAATCGAGGCGCCATTAGGAAAGGTGAATTTGAATCCGAGGCTGTCCCGGCTAACTGCCCACCCACGAGGTGTGCCATCGGAAAATTCACCTGAATATCTAACCAGCAGCTCACGGGTCTTCAGTCCTGGCTCAATTATCACGAATCCACTCTCCATTTCAAAACTTACGCTCGAATTCGATCCAAAAGTTCGAACACGTGACTTGTGACTATTCCAACATCATACCGTTCCATCATGTATTGACGACCGTAGTTAGAAGCTCGATTGTAGGATACTACGTCATCTCGCATCTCTAGGATGTAGTCCCTCATCGACTCAATCGAATCAAAGATGAATTCCGCTGGGTAACAAGCTTCAACACCGCGCCACGGAAGGAAAAGCCCCTGCCCACCGGCACAGAATGCTTCGCCCGGGGCAACCTGCATACCCTCAAAATCACTTAGAGACAAAGCAAAGCCGACATTACGAAGGGATTCCTTAGTGTCCACCCAACCCTCATAGTGAATGTGCTCCTCGAGCCCAAGCTCAGCAATGCGTGAGTCGCACGTGGCGTAGTACTTACGTGCAGATTCGGAACTCATTACCCAGGCGTATTCATTGTACTTTTTCCCGTAGACGCGCAGTCGGTAACGATCATCGATCTTTCGCAGCTGAGACAGCAATTCAATTGCTCGGTGGAAGCCCTTGAGAGCCGGCACACTGCCAATCAGCGCCAACTCGAATGGACGATTTTCTGCATCGTCCGGGGTAGACTGATACGAATTCACGTCGAAGGCGTTTGGGATCAGTTTGAACTTCTCGTACGGAATATCGAAGCGGTCACTGAAGTCATTGAGCGAATGAGGGGCGATGGCAATTATTTTCGAAACGGACTCAGTCTTGACGCGTAAACCATAATCTACAGTCATCTCGCTACGGTGCGCACGGATAACGAGACGGTGATGGGACGTTACATTGTGCGAGTACCAAACAGCCGCACCTAGTAGCCATTCAACCCAGACGTAATCGGTCCAGTCCAACAGGTCCTGGCTCAATGATGCATCGTGGGTTTCATGCCCCGTCCACTTGTCGGTGCGGACGTTGTAACGCTTCTTGAGTTCCGGAAGCAGTTCGTTCATGAATTTCAGGTCGTGGCCAGCAAGCACGAGGCGCGTCTTGCATGCGTCAACGAACTCTTCGTAGTTGCCGTCACGTGCTGCCAGCACCAGTTCGCTTAGGCGACGTGTGAATGGGAAATCAGCGATGAGGTTCCAGTGGACGTTGCAAAACTCGCTGAAGCGGTCAAAGACATCGCGGGACAGGTCCTCGGTCTTGAACCAGATGAACTGTCTCAGGGCGTAGTCCATGGCCGCGTGGCCATGCTCCTTCATGAACGACACTCCACTGTTACCAAGGATGGCATCGACATCAGACCAAGCTTCGATAAAGTCACAGAAGTTCTGGGAATCCAACTTCTGCGTGACAGAGGCTTCGTCGTCATCGTTCTTGACGTACTTTCGAATTGGGACATCGCGATAAGCAACGTTCTTGCACTTCTTAAGAACTTCCGCTGTAAAGGTGATGTCCTCGCCGATCCGGCGGGTTTCCATGAAGCGGATCTCGTTATCGATGACAACATCACGACGCATCAGGAATGAGCACGTAAGGCTCTGATATTTGGTGATAAGGCGCAGCCTTGAGCTGGCATCCTTGACCTTGTCCCAGCCTGGGATACGGTCCGACTTACGTGACTTTCCGTTGGGTGCCACGACTTGGAGACTATTGCGTACAGCATCACTGTCGAAACGAACAGCGTGCTCGTAGGCATTGACCAATCCTGAAGGGATCAGAATGTCGTCAGAGTCGAGGAAGAAGAGGTACTCCCCTTCTGCCTTGTCAATACCGTAGTTGCGAGGTTTGGCTGCCGATCCCGAATTCTCCGGAAGCCGGAAAAGCTTCCAGAATGCCTCGGACTCGCATTGAGCCGCCAACACTTCGTAGGTATTGTCCCCGGACTGATCGTCAACGAAGATGACCTCGTGAGGTACGGTATTCGGGATCGCCCGCAACGAAGCCAGCGTCTCGTCCATCTTCGCGATGGAATTGTACGTGGGAATAATGATGCTAATCATCTAAGTATCCTTCTAGACCAGGAAGATCGATGAGTCGTTGGAACGTTCGGCTAGAACCGGGAACACCTGTTCCGCGTTCACGAGAACGTTGTTCGGGCGCGATTGGCGAGTGTAGCGGAATCGATTGAACTCAGGCTGATCCGTAACAGCGATTGCTTCATTCATAGAGCTACCTACGTCGATCAGATACGCAAGATCGGGTTCTTTCAGGAACGAGCCTTCACGGGTTTCAATCAGAAGAGCCTTGCGGGAGTTCAAGACATTTCGTGAACGAATGGAACGGGTGTCAATTTCATTTTGACGGATGACTCGGACAGTGCTTGGAAGCTTACGAGTGAGTTCCATCGCCAACGTCTGGTCTGCAGAATCAGTCAAAACGATGAGTAATCCGCTGAACTTGGCTCGATTGGCCTCGAAATATGCGAGGATTCGCTCGGCGGCTTTATCGTCATCTACTCGGGCAACGAGCTGAACCTTATCGAAATAACTTGCATGCTCGATGCCCACGGCAAGCAGGATCTGTTCTGCACGGTGACGATATGTGTTCTGGAAGGCAATCTGCATGCTGTTGCGCTGCTGCGTCAAGAACTCGGCAGTGCTGATCTTGCTGAAATCAAAATCATCAGAATCGGCGTAGTAAACGCTGTCACCGAAGAAGTGCTTGACGCCCATCGCTGTGTTTGAAAGAACCACGACACCACAAGCGGCAAGTTCGAACACTCGGCGTGCAAACATGGTCTTGGAATCGGTCACGGTGTTCAGGGTGATGCCGAACTTTGAGTTGCGGTATGCGTCGGCAGTCTCTTCGTAGGAGATCGCCGGACGAGTGTACTGCTTATAGCGCTCCGGGTACTCGTAAGCCTTACTTGGCGACGAATACATGCGGTCGTAGATAACCATGTCATTGTCAGAGGCTAGGACCTTGTCAATAATGCTCGAAGCGGCCTTTGCCCGGTGCGGGTATCGCGCATACCATGTACCCGCAAAGTTAACGCTGGAATCTGCACCGTAAGAACCGATTGGGTTGAAGAGTTTCGGCTGCACTGCGAACGGTAGTACATCGGCATATGGTACGCCAACGTCACGGATGTAGAGCTCCACACACTCTTCAGCTGTCGTGAACACGTAATCGAACAATGCTGAAGTTCGAATGAAGTCATTGATTCGGTCAGAGAAGTGGACCGGATCTTCCTTGTTCCAGAACACTGTCGGAATTCCGTGCTCGTGGCAGTAATTCAGAATCTCGATGAGTTCTTTGCGGTTCTCGTGTTTGAAACGAATTGAGGTGTATATCTTTCCCTGCCATGGGTGTTCACTTGGAGATCCACCTTGCCACGCGGATTCGCAAATGAACATCTGCGGCTTGTTCGCATCCATCTGCTGGCGCCAGGTCTGAGGCTTCAGTCGCACGGTCTTGAACTCCGGCTGGAAACTGCCGAAAGTAAAGTCGTCGGCAATCATTGCTACAGGAATTTGATGGCTGTACGGCAAATCCGAACCACGGTATGCCTGGCTTTCATCGTCGGCGGTCCACGTATCGCGACCTTCCTTAGACAGTGCCCACTGCACCCGCTCGCCTTCGACGATCGGTTTATAGTCTGAGGCCACATTGCGAATCGGTGTCGGCCGCTTGGCGCGCTTCTTGATATCGGCTGCCAGGATCGCCTGTGTAGGCTCGGCAGTGGTTAGCACTACTGGATGAGCTTGAACGGCCGCGGCTGTGGATGTGGACCCAGTTGCTCCTACGGCCTGTACCGTTGCAGACAAGGAATTAATGCCGTTGGCGAGATTTCGCTGCGAGATTTCAATTTTCTTGTCCAGATCACGGATCTGATCCTGAAGTGCCTTGCCCGACAACGGCGCAGACTTTTTGGACGCATCCACACGAATTCTGCGCATCTGTTCACGCGTATCTTTACGGAACTTCGCATTGGCAAGACCGTCACGCTGCATCAGCATCGTTCGCGCGGCGAGGAACACCAGGGCTAATACACCAATAATTATTCCGAGGACTGTATTTGAACTCATAAAGCCAGTTACGAATGCTAACCCAACCGACAGAACGACGTCGATCAACAGGCGTATGGCAAGTAGCAACTTGGATTTAGCGACTCGTTTGGGCAAAACGCAGTCCTTCTCTCTACAACGTTTGGTGACTCCGGACAGGACAAATATCATCATTCATCCTAGTGGACAAGCTCGTCCAAGGTTTGCGGGCCGACACGGGCGATCGGTCCCGTGCATCGCATTTGTGTACGATGCATGATCTTTATTCACTACATTGTTTGAATACTCAACTTTGGCCAGGTCTTCCCCAAGGCAAGAAGCTCTCAGTCATGAAAGGCCTATCTCTTCTCATATCGACCAGTTAATAATCAGGACCGAACTCGCAGGGACGGCAACGCAAACGACTGCAAGAACGATCTCCACATCATCCAGGACGAGATGCCGTGATTGCAGGTGAAACTCCAATCGCTCCGTGAGAATCAACACCCTGCGAGCTACCGGAATTTTGACAATGTTTGCGCATTGTTAACCAAAAGCCCTGATCTTCTTACCGATTCACCTAGAAGCGCCGATTCGCGGAACTCGTGAACTAATCGGTCGGCGGCAATTACCTCGCACTTCATGTAGCTTAGCTGTCCAACTTAGGGAAGATCGGCGCCGGTGGTGGCAACTCAGTGCCCGCTACGAGCACTGTGTCGAAGGACCCGAACTCGCGTGCCGATCCTTCCGGCTGGCCCAGAACCTCAAGCAACGATGCAGCGGCTGCTGGCATTACGGGTTGGACCAGCAGCGCAACGCGGCGAACTACTTCCAGTGTCACGTAAAGAACCGTCTCCATGCGCGCCAAGTCGGTCTTGCGAAGCACCCAAGGTGCTTGATCGGCGAAGTAGGCATTCGTATCGCCCAGAACCGTCCAGATGGCTTCCAACGCCTTGCTGAAATCCTGGCGTGAGAACGTGTCTCGGCAAATTTCAAGCAGTTTCCCGGCCTCAGCCAAGATCTGCTGATCCGCGTCAGTCATCTCTACGGGAGTTGGTACCGCTCCCCCACAGTTCTTGGCGACCATTGACAATGACCGCTGTGCCAAGTTGCCCAAGTTGTTGGCTAGGTCGGAGTTCATTCGTCCAACAATGGAGTCGTGGCTGTAGCTTCCGTCAGCGCCAAAGGGAACTTCCCGAAGGAAGAAGTACCGGACCTGGTCTAGACCATACTGGGAAACGAAGTCTGCAGGTGCAACGACGTTGCCCAAGGACTTGGACATCTTCACGCCGTTGTTGTGAAGGAAACCATGGATCATCACGCGCTTCGGCAAGGGAAGCTTTGCAGACATCAGGAAGGCGGGCCAGTAGATCGCATGGAAGCGCGAAATGTCCTTGCCGATGACGTGGACGTCTGCCGGCCAATACTTCTTGAAGGACTCCGATTCGATATCGGGGAAACCAGTGCCGGTCAGGTAGTTGGTCAACGCATCGACCCACACGTACATGACGTGGTCCTTGTTCCCGGGAACCGGAACGCCCCAATCGAAAGTGGTCCGCGAAATTGACAGGTCTTCCAGTCCCCGCTCAACAAAGCGGATGACCTCGTTGAAACGGGTGTGGGGTGCACCGAATTCGGGCTGGGACTTGTAAAGCTCGAGAAGCTTGTCCTGGTATGCCGAAAGGCGGAAGAAGTAGGATTCTTCTTCGGTCCACACAACCTCGGTGTCGGTTTCCTTGGAGTAACGCAGGCCGTCTTCACGTACCTCGGTATCGTCCTCGGCGTGGAACGCCTCATCACGCACGGAGTACCATCCAGCGTACTTGTCGAGGTAGATATCGCCGTTGGCTTCCATACGCTTCCAGATGGCCTGCGCAGCGGCGTAATGGTCCGAATCCGTGGTGCGAATGAACCTGTCGTAGCTGATGCCCAGCTCGTCGTTCATGGCTTGGAAGGCATCCGAGTTGCGTTGTGCCAGCTCTCGCGGCGTGATTCCCTCGCGTTCGGCCGTCTGAAGCATCTTCTGGCCATGCTCGTCAGTGCCGGTCATGAAAAACACGTCATAACCGTCAAGGCGCTTGAACCTAGCCATGGCGTCGGTGGCGATCACCTCGTAGGCATGCCCAATGTGGGGCACGCCGTTCGGGTAGGAGATAGCGGTGGTGATGAAAAACGGAGTCTGCTCTGAAGTCACCCTAAAAATCTACCGTAGTTTGGCTTCAAACCGCCCATCGAAGACCCCTATGTGAGCTTGTCGAGCTGATCCCAGAAGGCAATACGGAGGCTCCGACGGATATCTTGCAGATCGGTCTTCCATTCACCAATACGTTGTGCGCAGTCCTTGAGCAGCACCCTGTCGATATCCGGCGGCAGGAGTGGGCGTTCGGACATCAGGTCGTTCAGTTCGGCCGGGGTCGTGCTGGCGTACCAGTTCTTGGCCACGCTACTGCCCACCTCCGAAGCAATATCCATGGCGCTTGCGGCAATGCCCGCGCCGCCGGAAAATCCCGACGTTTGTTGTGTCGAACTATAAACAAGCTCATAGTCAGACTGCACCGGGGCATGAGGTTGCACCGGCGCCCGCAGCTTAGGACGCTGGTTCAGCAATGCGGGCGTGGGAGGCTTGGGACCGGCCGACTTCGGAGCAGACGGTTGTGGAACGGCGCCGGCTTCAATTAGGTTCGCCGCAGCGCCTGCGCTGGCGATAGTGGCAGTCTGGGCCGCGTGCCCGGCGTCCCACGCAACGGCCTTCACGAACGAATTCTCGATGAGTTCTTCGGGGAAGGTAATAATGCTGTCCACGCGAAGGGCAAGATGTTCGGCGACCGAGGCCACGCCCAGACGGTGGTCAGCCTTCTCGACGCCAATCAAGACGACCTTCATGCCCAAGTCTTGGGCCTCTTCCACGGCTTCTGCAAGATCGTCATCGCCGGAAACGAGAAACGCGACCGAAGCAGCACGGTTTCGGGCAATGCCAACCAGATCCAAGCCAAGCTTGAGGTCAACGCCCTTCTGCTCACCATTGAAGGAAATACGACCCAAGCGAACCTTCACGCCGGGTATCAGGCCAATCCGTTTGTGCTGATCCGTAAAGATTGCGTCCTTGGCCGCGTCGTACCAATAGATCCTCAGGTTATCCAGACCGCTGAATTCCTTGGCCGTCTGGAGGATCCCGTCTATCAGCGCCTCGTAGTTGACGGTAAATGCCGCCCGTAGCGTTGTTCCGGAGGCACGGTGTCCACCAATGGCCAACAGGAAACTGGCATCCACGAAAATTGCGCTCTGAGACATCATCACTCAATCCTATGCCGTGGCGATGACGCCATTGAGAAAGGCACGGGCCGTCTTCGAGCTTTCTATTGATGTCACGACCACCTCAATCTGGACCACGGAAATTTCATCAAATTTCAATGGTTCAATCGACCGCTGTCCGAAGCGGAGCCAGACTGGTTGCTCCACGGCACACAAAAGCGTGCCTCAGATGCCAACCAGTCAGTCCCTCTGATTCGACGTCAGGAAAAGCGCCAGCGGCACTCGAGGCACGCTATTTGGTGGATACCGGGAGTGTTAGCCCGGGGGTTTCATGAGGGCTGGCGTCATTAACTGTCTTTAACGAGGAAAAGGTGACCTGAACTGGGAAAATAGAAGTGTCTAAGCCTCGGTTCCACCAGTTCAAAGGGTCACCTTTTCAGTGCACAACTCTACCGCAGTCTTCCCCGCCGTCCCGGCATCCCTCACCGGCCAGGCCTTGGTCTCCCACGCCGGGCTGGGCGTGATCACCGGATTCCTCAAGGCCTTGGGATTCCGCAAGCTCTGCGAGGACCGGTTCTCCCAGTTCGTCCCGGCCACGGCGGTCCACCGCCCCGGCAGGATCCTGGGGTCCTTGGCGGTGATGCTCGCCGCCGGCGGCGAGCAGGTCAGCGACGTCGACCAGCTGCGTGCGGCCCCGGCGCTGTTCGGCCCGGTGGCCTCGGAAGCGACGATCAGCCGGTTCATGGCCCGCGTCAAGGACCAGCCCGAGGCCTTCGCCTACGGGTTCGCCACCATGCAACGAACCCTGCGCTCCAAGATCTGGGAGGCGGCCGGGAAGCGGAACCCTGCTCGCCGTGCCACCGCGGCGGACCCGCTGGTCATCGACATCGATGCGAGCCTGGTTCACGTGCACTCGGAGAAGGAAAATACTGCAGGCACGTACAAGGGTGGGTATGGGTTTTCGCCCATGATAGCCATGGTTGATTACGGTGCAGGGAACGGGACCGGGGAAGTCCTGGCGGTGCTGATGCGCCCGGGCACCAAGGGAGCCAACTCGGCGCGTGACCACATCGAGGTCCTCACCCGGGCGCTGGCGCAACTGCCTGATGGCTTCTATGACGTGGACGGGAACCTGGTCGGCGAGAAGATCCTGGTGCGCACCGACAGCGCCGGGGCCTCCCGCGAATTCCTGGACCACCTGCACTCCCTGGGCATCCAGTTCTCCACCTCCTTCGCGCTGCCGGTGGCCAACGAACGGTTGATCGGGTGGATCAACGAGAAAAAGTACTGGGAGCCGGCCACCGACCAGCACGGCAACGAGCGCCGCGACGCGTGGGTCATCGACGCGTCCAAGGTCCTGAACCTGAAGAACTACCCGCCCGGGACCCGGATCCACCTGCGGGCCGAGCCCCTGCACCCGGGCGCGAAGGCCAGCCTGTTCGACACCGACGGGAACCGCGTCACCGCGTTTTTGACCAACGCACCGCGCTACAACGTCGCATTTTTGGATGCCCGGCACCGGGCCCGCGGCCGGTGCGAGAACAGGATCAAGACCCTGAAGAACACGGGCCTTGGCAAGTTTCCCTACTTTTCGTATGCCGTCAATGAGGCGTGGGCCAACCTGGCGATGTTCGCGATGAACCTTCTGAGCTGGATCCAGCTGGCGGTCCTGCCCTCGGGGCATGCCGCAGGGGTCTGGGACGTGAAGCGGTGGCGGTACCGGGTGTTTTCGATGGCCGGGAAACTGGTGCGCGGCGGCCGTCAGACACGCTTGTTGCTCGCCGCTGCGGCGCCGGAGGCGGAACTGGCCATGGACCTGCACCGGCGCATCGCCCGCGCCCACCAGCACTTCAGGCACGGCAACCTGGCTGCCTGAACCGGCGGCCCGACCCATCCACCACGAGACGAAGGAACAGCACCCCGGGCAGTGGAACCCGAGCGCCGGCGGCCGGCGACACGGCCATCGCCTGCATGCCCGAAAACGGCAAGACCGCCAACTCCGCACCAAAATACGGAATCAGCGGCCAGCAGGCACCTCATGAAACAGCTGGGTTAGTCCCAATACCGTTTACTTAGACTTTTTAGGAACGCGTTTGAGGGGCCAACCAGACATCTTGCGTTTCACGACGCGGGGGTTGCTGCGCTGCCTTCGGGGCGGCAACAGTTCATGCAGGATTTCCCGACAG
>NZ_QMKQ01000043.1 GCF_003287975.1 Arthrobacter sp. AQ5-05 | reverse complement strand
GGATGCCTCGGACATGAGAACCCGCCAACCTTCAGGTGGTGCCTAACTGCCTGCGAACACCTTCAGGATCCACCCGGCACCCCGTAAAACCGCGACAACACGCCGTACCGACCCCCTGACTAGTTACTTATCCCCAGAATATCAAGTTTTTTTAACACGAATTTTCGGCGACTTAGAGGACTTTTCGTTCAACCGCCAAATATTCCTAAAATATCCCGAGATCCCCAAATTTAGTGACGGTCAGAAACTGGTTATGCCATCACCGACGATGCCATCGAAGCTGTCACGAGCATTCTCGCCACCGGGAGCCAGCGACAGAGACCGGGCACGCCAGACCACCAAAGAGCGCCGAAGCCCACACCAAACGTTATGTCAGGCACGTGCCGCTCAGCGGATACCCCAGAGTCTCAGCAAAGGATCGGCTTGCGGGTACACGATTGGGCGTGCCGTTGATTGATGTCGAGGTCGAATACTGGCAGAGGTGCGGGCCGCGTGGCAGTGGATCTTCATGGAATTTCCGCAGGGTGGCGCGCGATACATCGACTCGTCTCGCATACAGAGATGCCCGGACAGTGTCCTCGACGCTCTGGGTGTTCGGTTCCTGGAACCCAGGGATGCGCCGTGGCGAGGAAACTTGTCGAGGTCCGGTGGCCGCCAGGTCTCCGCGGACCGGCAGATGCTGCCGGGATGCGCCATCTGCGGGCTCTGGGGGTTCCCCCTTGCCCGGGAATGGCAGCAGGCGCGGCCAGAGGGCCTTTCCGTTATCGATCATGTTGCCGTCCCCTGAAGCTGCCTTTTCGGTCTGGCCGTGTGTCTTTTGCCGGTGGTCGGGAGTCGGTTCCCCTTGGCTCTGTGGCGGTCGATCGGGCACGTGGTGGGATGGGCCGAGGTAACGAAAAAGCGCGTGTACTTCAGCCCCGAGTGCGCCGAGCACACCGGCGCGAAGCATCTCATTTCAGGGGAAAGAGCGAGTGGCTGTCGTTGGTCCCGGAAATCCCCGGTCCATGCTGTGCCGGGACCCCGTGTACATGCTCTTTTTCGATTAACCGATTTGTATCTTTGAAAGTTTCTAGATGGCATAGACTTACTGAAACAACCCAAGTCAAACCCATGAATCGAGCATTTCACTCCATGAACGAAACCACACCGACCACCGTCACTCCGTCTCTCCCTCCGTCGGCGCACAATCCGTATCCGAACACGCCACCGATGCCATATCAGCCCGAGCCGAAGTACAACCTGTTCTCGCTGATCTCCTTCATCAGCGCGTTCTTCATGTCGGTGCTCGCCATCGTCATGGGTCACATGGCCCTGTCGGAGATCAAGAAGACCGGCGAAAGGGGCCGGGGCCTCGCGCTGGCGGGGCTGATCCTGGGCTACCTGGGGACGCTGACTGGCGTGGGGTTCATCGCGGTGATGATTGTGGCTGCTGCCGCTTCACCCACCTCGGAGTTCTCCGTCTTCGACAGCAAGGCTCAGAGCGGCTTCACGCAGACGACACCGGATGAGCTCGAGCCGCAGGCCACGGATCTGCCCACGGCCGAGACCACCGTTTCGACGCAGTTCTGCGACGTACTGGCCACCATGAATGCGGGTGTCAGCAACGGCGCCGCGGCCGAGCAGACGCCTGAAGAGCTGTTGGGCTCGTACAAGCGTCTCGGAGAGGTCGCCAGTCCGAACCAGGCTGTATACGCGGAGTTCCATGACTTCGTGGCCGGTTCGAAAGCAACCACGCCTAGTTCCGCCGAGACCTCGGCGATCATGGACAAGGTGCAGGTCGCCTCGGTTTCAGATGCGCACGCGTGCGCGGAGCTGGGTGGCGGCAAGTAGCCACCCGACAATGCATACACAAGAACCACCTGTGACCCTGAGCTGGAGCCCGAAAAGTGGACTCGGTTGGTAAGGGTCTGCGCAGCGAGTGCATAGACCCGATATTGAATCGAGCTCAAGCACTCGAGCGTTAACGAGATGCGCTCGAGTGGCACAGGATATAGTCTCCGAGCTCGTTGGTGAATGCCTCGACGTTGGTGTGTTCGCGATGATGGAACTTTCCTCCGTCATGGGGTACATAGAGGCTGGTGCAACCGGCGCAGGCCGCACACGAAGAACGACGGGGTCAGCCCGCTGGCCGACCTGGGGCGCTACCGGTCCACCCTAGGTTCCGTGCCTGCGGTCTGAGCCAGGGAAGGAAATCAGGCGAACTGTTTCAAGAACTTGACCAGCTCAGTCCTGCTTACCGCGCGCGAGTCGAAGCCTGTCTCGTGGCCTGCCCATACACCAAGGGGAACGTTCCTTCTCTATTGACCCGGACGGGTACATCGACGGCGGGGCCGCGAACCCGTTTGCCCCGTCGAGGCAATCTATTTCCATGAAGACCTGCCCAACACTCGTATGGACCATGCCCGTGCAAATACGGAGCTCTATAAGGAGATGGGTCCGCCAAGGCGCTGCCGTGCGCGGCCCGCTGTCACTTGATGCTCCCCTAGTTGCCTCCGCGCCCCGGCAAGAAGCGCCGATCCGACTGATCCAGTCTTCGGTCCGGCTCCGCTAAGACGCGGGAGTGGTGCTTGAAGGATCAGAGACGTGTTTTGACGTCGGGTTTGGCTTTCAGATGACGCCGTGAGCCATCGGTGAGAGATACCCAATCAAGAATCCATTGCTTCAAGTACCCGAGGGGAGGGCCCGCGCACGTTGATCATGACGCACGAACTAGAATCTCAGATTGGTTCCACGAAGACTCTCAGTGGCACAATTTGCGCAGGACAGTTTCACCGATAATCAGCGCAGGGGTGAGAGTTGGAGGCTTCGATAGGTTGATTTGCTCGTCATCTGCTGTTGGGTACTGAAACGGATATCCATTTCGAGTAGCCTGGCAAGATGGAGATACCTGGGCAGAATAGCGCGATCGACTTGGGTGAAGGAATCTTCGAAAGCTTGATTACCGATCACTTGGCTGGCCGGCTTCAGCTGATTTCCGGTTACAACCAGTCAGTGGTGTCGGTAGATGCCGAGAACGCCCCGGGTGAATTGGCTCGCTTTCTCACGCAAGCCATTGAGGAAAGGTTGGGTGAGCTTGAACCTGACCAGATGATCGTTCTGTCCAACCAGGTTCTTGGCCTTCTGGGACGCACCGAAGACGTACTGCCAGGGCCCCAGAAACTCCTGGAGTTGCAACGCGATAACGGCGTTCGTACACGCTCGTTCAAACGGCCGCAGACCGCGTTGAGCGCGGCTGCCCTGCTTACGAATGGCCGGGAAGATCCACAACTTGCCGCGGAGCTGCGGGCCGAACTGTCATCGGCCGACCGCGTCGATCTGCTGTGCGCCTTCATCAAGTGGGAGGGTCTTCGTCTGCTTTCCGATTCTCTGGAGTCACTTAAGGACTATGGCATTCCGATGCGGGTCATCACCACCACCTATATGGGCGCCACCCAGCGCCACGCCATCGATGAGCTGGTCCGTCGATTCGGTGCCGAGGTCCGCATCAACTACGAGACCAACGCGACCAGGCTTCATGCCAAGGCCTGGATGTTCCACCGCAATTCCGGGTTCGATACCGCTTATGTCGGAAGCTCCAACTTAAGCCGACCGGCGCTGCTTGACGGGCTCGAATGGAACGTCCGGCTCTCGGGTGTGGCAACACCAGGTCTCCTGCAGAAGTTTGCGCTGACCTTCGACAGCTACTGGGAAGACGACGCCTTCGTTCCCTACGACCCCGACACCGACGCCGAACGGTTGGATGCGGCCCTGAAGCGCGCGGGCGGAACAACGGCGGAGCGCATGCTGGGATCCACCGGGCTTGAAGTTCTGCCGTTGCTGCACCAGAAAGAAATGCTGGAAGAACTCGAAGCTGCCCGTACAAATCGCAACGAGCATCGAAACCTGGTCGTTGCCGCGACGGGTACCGGCAAGACCGTCCTGGCGGCACTCGACTACAAGCGACTGTGCGAAGCTGCGGGCCGGAAACTCACGCTCTTGTTCGTGGCGCACCGCAAGGAAATCCTCGAGCAATCACTGATGACCTATCGCAAGGTCCTGGGCAAGGGCTCCTTTGGAGAGATGTTCGTGGACGGGCAGAAGCCGAAGACCTGGAAACATGTGTTCGCCAGCGTCCAATCCCTGGCTGCGCTCGGACTGTCGAAGATCGACCCACGGGCGTTTGACATCGTAGTGATCGATGAGTTCCACCATGCCGAGGCAATCTCGTATCGCCGGCTCATTGAGCACCTGAAGCCCATGGAACTTCTGGGTCTCACCGCTACACCCGAACGCGGCGACGGCATCAATGTTGCCGACACCTACTTTGAAGGCAAGATTGCCTCGGAGCTGCGTCTGTGGGATGCCCTGGACGCGGACCTGTTGGTGCCCTTCCACTACTTCGGTGTGGCGGACGACGTCGACCTTAGAGCCATCGAATGGAAGCGAGGGTCCTATGATCTGGAGCAGCTCAGCAACGTGTACACCGGCAACGACATCCGCGCACTGAAGATCATCAACGAACTTCGAGACAAGGTGCTCAGCACCTCAACGATGCGCGCACTGGGCTTTTGCGTTTCGGTCCAGCACGCACACTACATGGCCAAGGTCTTCAACGAGGCCGGAATCCCCTCGGTGGCGGTGTCGGGAAATTCAAGTACTGAGGAACGCGAGGGCGCGCTGGCCAAGTTGCGTGCCCGCGAACTGAATTGCGTCTTTGCAGTAGACCTCTTCAACGAGGGCCTTGATGTACCGGAGATCGATACGATCCTGCTGCTGCGTCCCACACAGAGCTCGACCATATTCCTGCAGCAACTTGGGCGTGGGCTGCGTCGGGCCGACGACAAAGCCGTGCTCACGGTGCTGGATTTCATTGGCCAGCAACGCCGGGAGTTCCGCTTCGACGTCAAGTACCGTGCCTTGTTGGATGTCTCGCGCAAGAAGCTGGAGCGCATCATTGATGACGGCGCACCCGGGCTGCCGTCGGGTTGCCAGCTGATGCTTGACCGGGTGGCACGAACCATTGTGCTGGAGAACGTCCGTGACCAGCTCAAGCTGAACAAACCGGCTTTGGTTCGTGAAATCAAGGCCCATGGGTTGCGCGGACTCGATGATTATCTTGAAGAATCAGGCCGGGACGTCAAGGACATCTACCGCAGAACGGGGGATTCTTGGACGGATCTCATGCGCCGTGCTGGCCTGATCTCCTCGCGCTCGCCCTGGGAAGAAGGCCTGGCCGCCATCGAGGATGATCAACAAAACGAGGAACGCGAATTGCTCAAACGGGTCACACGCTTCCTCCACGTTGACGACGCCGAACGAGCCGATGCGTATTCCGACCTGCTTTCCAAGGCTGCCCCCCGATACGCGGACCTGGATCAACGTGAGCAGACCTTTGCCCGCATGCTGTTCTTCACGTTCTGGGACAACGGCAATGGCTACGATTCCTATGATGTAGGGCTGGACCGGATTCGCGCGAACGGATATCTTGTCGAGGAATTGCGAGCAGCGTTTGCCCGAGGTGTGGCTCGCAGTTCGCATGCGCCAAAGGGGCTGCCGCTCGGCCTGCAACAGATCCCGTTGTACTCGCACGCCACCTACTGGCGGTCCGAAGTTCTCGCAGCCCTCGAGTACGGTTCCCTGGAGCAGGGCAAGGGCGTCAACCACCGTGAAGGAGTGGCCTGGTGCCCGCAGGCGAGCACCGATGCGCTGTTCGTGACGCTGGATAAGGATGAGGCAGTCCATAACCCGAACACGCTGTACAAGGACTATGCGATCAGTTCACGCCTCTTCCATTGGGAATCGCAAAACGCAACAAGTCCCACGAGCCCGACCGGCCAGCGGTACTTGAACAGTGAAGATCACGAGTCACACATCCTGCTCTTCACCCGTGATGCTGCCAAGGACAGTGACGGGATGGTCAGGCCTTTCATCTGTTTGGGCGCAGTCGACTACGTCAAGCACCAAGGCTCCAAGCCCATCGCCATCACGTGGAAGTTGCGGCGAGAGATGCCGGTCAGCGTATTCACGTCCGCGAGTGCAGTGGCGCGATAATCTTCCAGACTACTTGTCCCGGGAACCTTCCTCGAGGAGTTCACCGCGCGAAACCGTCCCTTTCCGTGAGCCTCCAGCCCGATCTATGCGACCAGCGTCCGCCACAAAGTGCGTGCCGGGCAAGCACATCCCGGTGTCCTCAAGCCATGGAACGTGAGTTTCCTTGATGGGGTGGCGGAAAGATTACGTGCTGGCGCCGTAGCGTTGGCGTGCGGCCTCGCCGCTGGTGCCGATCGCTTCGCCGACTTCGCGCCACGACATCCGCTGTTCACGGGCAGCAAGCACGGCTTCGGCGAGTTCCTGTTCGGCGGTGTCGCGCCGCCAGGCGGCGAGCTTGACGGCCAACACCGGTGGCACCGGGGCGTCCTGGTCACCCGGCTTCGGATCGTAGTTTTCGAAGGCGTCGGCGAGCTCGTCGGCGCGGGCCTTGATTTCTTCGATGGAACGTCGAGTCATGGTCAATCACCTCAAGTATTTGGATCGGGCCGGACGCATGGCGTGGGCGATGGCAATGACACCATGCCATTCGACCACCCCTGCCTCGACAAGGGGGCCGGTCGCATCGGGCCCGATGAACCTGGCCATCGAGTCGTCTTGCACGAAATGCCGGACAGGGAAACGGAGCGCGTGGAACGTTGCCGCATCCGTGACGCCATGCCGGTGAGCACTGTCGAGAATGGTCGGCTCAAACTCCATACACGCAAGGTTACTTGACACAAGTAACCTTGCAAAGGGTTTTCGCGGAACTCTCCCAACGCTGTCTCGACCGCGGCGCGCGTCGCTCGCCAGCTCCCTACCTTCCTCGAAACGACGGTAGAAACGCTTCCGTGGGTTCGCCACCGGCTGGCCCGGATTCTCCTAGGTGTTGTAGCGTCGTCGATGAAGAAATGGCTCACGTCGTGGACGCCGCGCCGGGCCAGACCTCCTCCAGCTCCCTGCGAAAAGCAACGTGTCACGGGTAGCGGGTGGACCAGTCCCGGAACCAGGATTCTCCGGCATTTTGTCACCGCGGGCCAGCGACAGCGCCCGTGCACCGTGGGCCAGCCATTCGGTCGCCTTCGGGTATTCGCCGCGGCGATTGTCCGTCACGATCGCATCGACGTCGCGGCCAAGCTGGCCCAGCGCCGCCTCGATCCGGGATTCCAAGGCCGCGGGATCCGGTGCTTCGGTGCCAATCCGTGACGCGAACAGTTCGGCGAGAGTCGGAATTCCCTCTTTGTCCGGTGTGCCAAACCGCTCGTACATCGAGGCGCTCCAATTGACCGTAATCAGGTAGCTGCTTGCCCAGATGCTCGCGTGCTCGGCACCGTCAAGCGCCTTGGACGCGGAAACCAGCAGATAAGGAACGAGGATCGAGCCGGAGACCTCCCTCTCACGCTGGATCGGTGGCAGCGACAACAGCCTCGTGGCACGTTCCACCTCGCCGGAGAGCAACAACAGGCAGCTGAACAGCGGGCCTCCCAAGACCTCGGTTTGCTCGCCGGATTCGGCTTACGTCAGTTCTTCGGCCATGACCCGCGCCGGGTCGCCCAGCTGCGCGGCGGCATGATGCAGCACCAGCAGGCGGTTCGCATCGGGTCGGCTGCGCCATGCCAGGTGCCTGGCTTCAAGGACCGCCTCGGCATCGGGCGCGCTGAGCTCGGCCAGCTCCTCGGCGATGGCTGCCCTATTGTAGGAGCCGATTGCTTCAGCAGCCAGCGCCTCCCGCGCGGCATCGGCAGCCCGCGAGTCGTCACCGGCGGAGCGCATTGCCTGGATCCATGCCAGGTACAGGCTGCCCTGGCCCGGGCCGGGCTCGCGGGCCAACTCACCGAGGCTGCCAAGGCCTCCGGACATCACGGCGGCTTCAATCAGCAACGTGCGGACCAGTTTGTTGCCGCGGTCACCGTCGGATAGCGCCTCGGCCCACAACGGCAGGAAGCCATCGAGGTCGGGAAGATCCTCCGGCGCGCAGTCGCGGATGCCTTGCAGGCCCGGTTCCTCACCCGGCAGCGGGAGCCTCATCCATTGCCTGAGCAGTTCGCCGGCACGTTCTTCGGGCGCGCTGGTTTCGTAGACGGCGCGCAGGAATTGGCTCATGGACTCATGGAGGTTGGCATCCAGCATCACCACCGCCGGTTCCTGTCCGGAGAAGGTTCCGACCTCGTCGTCGAGCTCCAGTGCGTCGAATACCTTGCGGTAGGCAGCCCGGGCCAGACCTAGGTTGCCGGTGCTGAACGCTTCGTGCGCTGCATGGAAATAGTCCGCGATCTCATAGGTCCAGGATTCGTTTCAATAGGAGCGTTCATCGTGGATGTCGTGGTCCCAGCCGAAGCCCTCGAAGAAGTCGCCTGCTGCAACGCGCTCGGCGAAGTCGTCGATCTCGGCCAGCAGCGGGTCGGAGTCCACCGGCCACGTCAGATCCCGGGTCGCCGGCAGGAGCTGCACCGCAGGAAGATGCCCTTCGGAGTCGCTGCCGGGGGACAGGAAGATGTCCAGGAAGGTGCGGCGTTCCTCGGCGGGGATGCCGGCCGCATGGGTGTGTAGCGCCCGCTGCAGTTCCGGAAGGCTTAGCTGCTCCAACCGCTGCCCCAAGGAGGTGAGTAGATCGCGCAGGCTCAGTGGATTCCTACTCATCGGTGGATTCCTCGCCGGGTATGTACGGAATCAGGCCCAAGTCGAACGCCCGGCGCTGGAACTCGACAGGGAGCAAGCGAACGTCGATCGGCAGCCCGTCGATGAGCAGCGTCCAGGCGGGTGGGTTTTTGTCCATCAGATCCGGATGCGTGAATTCTGGATCCATCATGCCGATCTTCAACAGGTTGCGCACCATGGTGCCCTTGTTGGACATGGTGGCCTTTTTGACGCCCATCAAATCGCCCAATTGCTGCGCGCCCAGGTGCATCGGCTGCGAGGGGTCAAACAGGAAGTTATTCGATGCCAGTGCGTAGATGACCCCGCCGGCCCAGATCCGCAGGTCCCCGCGCAGCAGCGGGGAGGGGCGCTTGCGCGCGAGCTTGCCCACCACGTTGCGGCACAGCTGGGCGTACTTCGCATCCAGGTGCAACAGGCAGAATTCATCGGTGATCCCGATGACCGTGGCCCCCCTTTCCTGCACGTCCTTGGGCATCTTCGGATCTTTCAGTTCTGCCACCGGGTTCCTTTTCGTGTTGTTCCATCTCTTTTTCCAGCAACACGGTACACAGGCGCGGAGCCGGGGGAGTTCGGCGCAGTCCCTCCAACCTCCAGATCTTCCGGTGCCCGCATGCGGACACCGGGGCATCCCTCGAGGGCTTCATTGCGTGCCACTGGTCCTTTGCTGTAGTTTTTCGTGCCCGCGCCATGCCGCCGGCGTCCGTTGCACAAAGGGTGTCGGGAGTGGTGCAACGGATTGTCTAGACATTGACCGAACTCCCTCACACCGCCAACGTGATGGACGAAGTTTCTGGCGTTGCCATTTTCGTTCCGCATCACGATCTGCTGAGCTGCCTGTGCCACTTTGAGGTCGCAGGGGGTAGACCTCGCGAACAATCCGCTCAACGGACATTGCCCCAGATGTTCCAACGTCTCGGAGTTGTGGTCGGGAATCGACCACGTCCAGACCCGCACCGAACCGAAAGCCACTGGATCCTCTGCTCCGGGCCCCGGAGTGAACCGGTGCCCGGAGCCGCAGTATGGAGGGCGGCATGTTCCCGGTTCGGCACGCTTAATGCAGGGATCAACTGCTGCGCAGGTCTCCCGGGAACGCGCATCCGGCTGCCGACTCATGGACCAGTGCGGGCCGATCCAGGTCTCCGGCCGGCAACCCGACCACCATGCAGTCTCTCCCCGGTCCGATGTAGCCCCCGACAGCGGGCAACGTGGCGGTCAGCGGGCCCACAGACAGGGTTCGTGCCACCGGAGTGTATTCCGGAGGCACGAAGCCTGGAAGGTTGCGTGTTGCGCTTCGGCCGGCTATTTAAGCGGTTGCCATGACGCGCGTGAGGAAGCGCTGGGTCCGCTCGTGCTGCGGGTTGTCGAAGATCTCGGACGCGGGACCTTCCTCGACCACCACGCCTTGGTCCATGAAGACGACCCAATCGGCCACCTCGCGGGCGAAACGCATCTCGTGGGTGACCACCACCATGGTCAATCCCTCGGACGCGAGCTCGCTCATGACCTGGAGGACTTCGTCGACCAATTCCGGGTCGAGCGCGGAGGTGGGTTCGTCGAAGAGCATGACGTCCGGGGACATCGCCAACGCGCGGGCGATGGCCACTCGCTGTTGCTGGCCGCCAGAGAGCTGGTGCGGGTACTTGTCGGCGTGCGCCTCCATGCCGACCTTGCGCAACTGGAGAATGGCGTTGGCCTTGACCTCGGCCTGGGAGAGCCGGCCCCGGTGGGTGGGTGCGAAGGTGACGTTTTCCAGGACGGTCTTGTGCGGGAACAGGTTGAACTGCTGGAACACCATGCCGATGCGCTCGCGGGTGCGGGCCAGTTCCTTGTCGGATACCGGCTTGTGCACCCCGGAGGCGGTGAGCTGGTAGCCCACCGGCGCCCCGCGGTAGAGCACGTCGCCTGAATCGATCGACTCCATGGCGTTGAGGGTGCGGATCATGGTGGTCTTGCCGGAACCGGACGGGCCGATCACGGCCACGACCTCGCCCCTGTGCACCTTGAGGTCCACGCCCTTGAGGACCTCGGTGGAACCGAAGGACTTGCGCTCGGCCACGGCCTCGATGACGACCTCGCCGTAGTGCGGCGTGGAGACACGGCGGGACGGAACCGGAAGTTCACCGGTGTCGGTTGTGGCCTTGGCTGCGAGGCTGACATTGAGCCCGCGGCGTCGGAAATCCAAGCGCCGTTCGTAGTACTTTAGGGCCTGGTCGAACACCGTCACCAGCAGGACGTAGTACATGGCCACCGCGGCTAGGGTTTCCAGGACCTTGAAGTTCTGTGTGTACAGGCGCTGGCCGACCAGCAGGATCTCGGTCAAGGAGATTGCGGAGACCAGCGAGGTGAGCTTGATGATGGTGACCAGCTGGTTGCCCAGGGCCGGAAGGGCCACACGGAAGGCCTGCGGGATCACGATGTGCCGTTGCACGCCTCCCCACGGGATGCCCAGCGCGCGTGCTGCCTCGCCTTGGCCTCCGGCCACGGCCGAGAGCCCGCCGCGGTGGATCTCGGAGATGTACGCGGTCTCGGAGAGCACCAAGGCGATCAGGCCAGCCATGAACGGGGAACCGACGATGGGACGCAGCTCGGGAATGACTTGCGGGACGTTGTACACGAAGATCAGCAAGACCAGCAGCGGCAGGGAGCGGAAGAACCAGACGTAGACATCGAGCACCTTGCGCAGCCACGCCTGGCGCGACTGCCGGCCCAGCGCCACCGCCATGCCGAGCACCACCGAGATGCCCCACGCCAGGGCTGAAAGTCCGATGACGGTCAGGGTCGCCATCCAAAAGTCCTTCTGGGCGAACAAGCTCAGGAAGTAGCCCAGGTCAAAACCGAAGGAGGACTTTGCCTCGTCGGCATTTTGGGTGGATCCGTCTGCGTTGCCCAGGGCCTTGGCGATCTGGGCCTCGTCGGGCTCGGTGAGGTTGTACTTGGCCAAGAGCGCTTGGTAACTGCCATTGGACTTCATCGCCTCAAGCCCGTCGCGCAGTTGCTTCTCCAGCTCGGCGTTGCCCTTGGCCACGGCGAGACCGACCGGCACGGGGAAGAGCAGGTCCGTGCTGGTGATGGTGATCTTTCCGGAGGCGCTGTCGACCGCGGTCTTTGCCACGGCGGCGTCGGTCACCTGCGCATCGACCTGGCCGGAGAGCAGGGCCTGGGTGCCTTCGGCATCGGCGGTGAAGTCTCGGACGTCGATGGGTTCCTTGCTGGCGGAGGTGCATTCGGCGCTGGCGGTGTCGCGCAGCTGGGTCGCGACCTCGCCACCCTTGATGACTGCCACCGACATCCCGCACAGCCCCGTGGCGTCCGTGGCCGGGGTTGCCGAGGCGGGCATGACTATCGAATTGCCCGTGGTGAAGTAGGGAATGTAGTCCACCTGCCGGGCCCGTTCGGGCGTCAAGTAGAGGGCGGAGGCAATGACGTCGAAGTGGTCCGACTTCAGTCCCGTGACAAGCTGTTCAAACCGGGTGTCCATGAACTCCGGCGTCGTGTTCATTTCCCCCGCCATTGCCCGCATGAAGTCTGGGTCGAAACCGGAGGCCTCCCCGTCTTTCATGTACGTGTAGGGCGGGTAGGTCAGGTCCGACCCCACCCGGAGCGTTCCGTCGTTTCCGGCCGAGGCCTGGGCTGCGCCCAGGGGCAGGGATGCAATGCATAGGGCGGCCGCCACCAACAGTAGAACTCTGCGGGCGGAACGCAGGAATGTGGTCCAAGTCATGTGACGAAGGTACAGATCGTTGAACAATCCTGTCAACGTCCAAGTGCGAAAGGGCGAAAAATTAGCCCAAGATGACAACGATCTAGCGGAATTTGGCATTTTTGACCTTCGGTCACGAGAGTTATTGACTTCAGATTGTTCAACACTGGTATTCTGTGCCAATGACCACGTCAACTGCAGCCGCCGCCTTGGAACTCCCTGCCGCGGAGACCGTCCAGGCGTCCTTGCGTCAAAAGATCACCGAAGGATTCCTGCTTCCCGGGTCCCGATTGCTGGACCAGCCCCTGGCCGAGGAATACGGCGTCTCGCGGAACACCGTGCGGGACGCCTTGCGTCTGCTCACCACGGACGGACTGGTGGTTTCCGTACGCAATGCGGGAAGTTCCGTGCGCATCCTCTCCGTGGCGGACATCCACGACATCTATACGGCACGACGCCTGATCGAGACCGGCGCAGTCGCCCAAAGCTCCACGGCCTCGGACGAACTCTTGTCCGAGTTGGACCGGGCAGCGTCGTTGAGCGAACGCTACGTGGGCGCAGGGGACTGGAACAAGGTGGGCACTTCGAGCCTGGCATTCCACCAGTGCATCGTGAAGTTGGTGCGCTCGGAGCGGGTGGACGGATTCTTCAACAACCTGGCCGCGCAACTCCGCCTGGCCTTCGCCGTGATGCCGGATGAAAGCGCATTCCAGGTTTCCTGGGTGGGCAGGGACCGGGACATTGCGGACCTGATCCTCTCCGGCCGCCGCGACGAGGCCACCACACAACTTATCGACTACCTCAACGAGTCGGAAGCCCAAATCATTGACGGTGTTCGCGCGGCCACGCGCGCCCGGCTGAAGCCCGAAAACCCCGAAAGGACATCATGAACGACCCGATCACGGCCTCCCTGACCGACGCAGCCTACAAGGGGCCAGCCCTGGAGGTGGACAGGGAATTCTATGGCTCCATCGCCCGCTCGCTGGACTCGCGCACCCTGGTGGATTCCTTTGAAATCCCGATCCGCTCCGGCAAGGCCTGGAAAGTCCCCGCTGGACACGCCTGCCGCTTGCTGACCGTGGACGGACCCCAGGTGGGCGATTTGAATATCTGGAATTTCAACAACCCGCGCGAGCGCTTCTGGGCAGCGCGAACCCGCCAGCTCCAGGCCGCCCACGTCACCACCTATGACCGGCTCTGGTCAAACCTTCCCTACCTGCGCCCGTTGGCGACCATCACCGCCGACACGTTGGAAGACTACGGCGTGGATGGCGACGGTGGCCGTGTCCACGACACGCTGGGAACCCGCTGCGATCCATACGTGAACCGCATGCTCACCGGCGAGGACTTCGATTACCACTGCCACTCGAACCTGACCCGGGCCGTGCTGCCGTTCGGGCTTACAGAGTTCGACGTCCATGATGTGTTGAACGTCTTCCAATGCACCGGGTTGAACGACAGGGACCAGTACTTCATGAAGTCCTGCCCGGCCAGGGTCGGCGACTACTTCGAGGTCTTCGCCGAACAGGACCTGTTGATGGCCCTGTCCACATGCCCGGGTGGGGACCTTTCCCTTCCCATGTGGGGCGACGGCGCCCACGACCCCGTTGAGGTGTGCCGCCCCATCGGCGTCGAGGTCTACAAGATCGCCGACGAGGTGCTGGGAGACTGGGTCTCTCCGGGGCTGCCGGAATACGCCGGCGCCCACGGGCTAAAGCCACAGCCCTGGGTCTAAGCGCGGGACTGCAGGATGCCGCGCGCCGTCCGCTCCGGCGCTCGGCACCCTTTGGCAGTTCTTCGCCCGACCGTTTTGGGTAGCAAGGCAACGGGCAGAGAATTTCTGGCACTGGCACTGGCACTGGCACTGGCACTTGGGCCTCGGCTCACAGGTCCCGGCCCTCGGCCTCGACCTGCCCCGGAGCTCGTTGGGCGCCCCGATCGCACCGGGCAACGGCGTAGCCGGTTGGTTTGAGATCACGGCCCCGTGCTCTGGGGACGGCGCATCGGTCGAAGCAGCAACCGCAGATATCTGGGTTGGGAGGAATCAAGACGCCGGCCAAGCCGTACGCCTCATTCCCGTCGGGTTCTCCACGGTGGGCTCAAGGTCAGCCAGCTGCTGGGCATCCGTACGAACGCACCATCGCACAGGTTATCCCTGGCAGGTTCGTCGTGGGATCAACCCAGCGCGGAGAGTTGCGGCTCAACTACTTTCCGGCAGGCGTCCGGGGCGGCTGCGCCGAGGACCAGGTTATTGCCCCGGTCGCGATTGCCCGCACCACCCCAATTCTGCCGGGACGTTTACGTGCTACCTCTGCGCGATTGGTCCGGAACCCCGAAGGGAACAGGGGGAGTCGGCTTGGTCATTCACCCGCAGTAGGGGACGGTGAGGAACGAGATTCTCCGGAAGTCAGGGCCATGGAGGTGCGGCTGGGCAGTACCTGGCGTGAGAAGAAATCGATGCGTGATTCGGCGGAATTCATTGGCGTGATCTAGCCCGAGGAGGGAAGGGCCCAGGAAGGCTTGGACACGGTGCAGGGGTCGGAGCGGGGACGTGCGCGGACGTTGTGGCCTTTGCTCAATTTCCCAGATGGTCATCAACGGCGCGCAGCAGACGCACATCCCCCAAAAGACGAAAATGCCCCGCCGTGGCGAGCCGGATGTCGATGGCCCCTCGGAATTTGTCAAATCAAATGAGACGTGGTCGTGGTCGTTAATGGATCGAAGGCTCGGCCCTTTTGGCCGGGTCGTTGATCGCGGCCTTCAGCGGCAGCGGGGGCGCGGCCGGGCGGCGTGCAAAGCGCTCGGGATGTCTTCGGTAGGCCCTGTCCAGGGTGGCCTGGCGCTGGTCGCGCACGGCCTCGGCCGTGCCGTAGTGCACGCTGGCCGGGGTGTGGTATCCGATGCCGGAGTGCCGGTGCTCGTGGTTGTAGTAGGCGGTGAATCCCTCCATCCAGGCCCGCGCCTCGTTCACCGAGGCGAACCGTTCCGGGTAGTCGGAGGTGTATTTCATGGTCTTGAACTGGGCTTCCGAAAACGGATTGTCATTCGAGGTGCGGGGCCGCGAGTGGGACCGGGTGATGTCCATGTCGACCAGCATCGAGGCCAGGGCCTTGGACGTCATCGCGGCCCCGCCGTCGGCATGCAGGTACCCGGGCTGCTGCCCTCCGTTCTCCGCCACGATCTCCTGGACCAGGTCGGCGGCCAGCTGGCCGTCCTCGATCTTTTCAACCCGCCACCCCACGACGTAGCGGGAGAAGATGTCCAGGACCACGTAGGCGTGGTACCAGATTCCCTTCGCCGGACCACGCATTTTGGTTATGTCCCACGACCTATGCCGATATCGGCATAGGAGCTGTTATGCCGAGGTTGTGGTTATGCCGATATCGGTGTCGGCGGCCCGGGTTCCGGCGGCGACCGGGGCCGTCTTATCGGCATAATCAGAGCGCCTCGAGGAACGCAATGACGGCGTCCGTGGGCTGGTAGCGGCCCAGGGCGGCGACCGCGGACGGGGCGACCTTCGCGATGGCGTTCTCCTTGAGGGTCATGTCTGCATGGATGTAGATATTCGTCGTTGAAACCTGCTCGTGGCCCAGCCAGAGCGCGATGACCGTGGTGTCGACCCCGGATTGGAGCAGCCTCATCGCAGCCGTGTGACGCATCGTGTGGGCGGTGACCCGCTTGCCGTTCAACGACGGGCGTGATGCCGCAGCGGTGGCCACCGCGACGCGCAGACGCTGTTCGATCGCGTCCCGGCTGAGTCGGCGCCCGGTTGTGGTCGTGAACAGCGGGTCCTCGGCGGTGCCGCCGCGTTCCGCGATCCAGCTGCCCAGGATCTCCAGGACCGCCGGGAGCAATGGTGTCCGTCGTTCCTTGCGGCCCTTGCCCAGGCAATGGACGTGCGGCCCGGTTCCGGTGTGGATGTCCGCGATGTTCAGGCCGATCAGTTCGCCGACGCGTAGCCCAGTCTGGATCGCCAGGCTGAAGAGTGCATGGTCACGGCGGCCGGTCCTGGTGCCTTGGTTGCAGGCGGCCAGCAACGCATCGGCCTCGTTGTGGTCGAGCCAGGAGACGATGTTGCGTTGGATTCGCGCGGTCGGAATTGCCAGGACCCGCTGGATCACCGCCGCCTGCTCGGGGTGGCGCAGTGCGGCGTAGGCGAACAGCGAATGGATGGCCGCCAGGCGGGCGTTGCGGGTCCGCACGCTGTTTCCCCGGACCGTCTCCAAAAGGGTGAGGAACCCGGTGATGGTGCCCGCATCCAGGTCACTGATCGCCATGGCCGAGGGCGTCTTGCCCGTCTGCTCCTGAACGTGGCCAAGCAGCAGCTTGAAGGTGTCCCGGTAGGAGGCGATCGTGTTCGGACTGGCCTGGCGCTGGGTCATCAACCGATCGGTGAAGAAAGACTGCAGCAAAGGGGCGAAACTGGTCATGGC
This sequence comes from Arthrobacter sp. AQ5-05, assembly GCF_003287975.1. Taxonomy (GTDB): domain Bacteria; phylum Actinomycetota; class Actinomycetes; order Actinomycetales; family Micrococcaceae; genus Paeniglutamicibacter. The sequence continues at coordinate 5,179 of NZ_QMKQ01000043.1, read as the reverse complement.
TTTTCCTGCCCTTCCGCAGTGGCGGCGCCGGCAGCCAGCCGGGCCGAGGCATGGGCCAACAGTTCGGGGACCGCGCTGAGATACCAATAGGTGTTGGCCGGGTCGCTGTGCCCCAAATACGTTGAGAGCGCGGGCATCATGGCCGCGACGTCAGCCCCCTCGCGGTACCAACCCAGCAGGGCATTTACGGCGAAGGCATGTCTCAGGTCATGCATCCGGGGATGCAGCCGATGGGTTTGTATCCCGGCTGCGCCGGCTGCCTGCCGGAACGCCATCAGGACGTTGTGATAGGGAAGCCGGTCGCCGTCACGGTTGATGAAAAACGATGCACCGCCGGCGTATCTCTGCTGCTCATGCCCATCACGCCACGACGAGTACCGGCCCAATGCCGCGGTGGTGCTCCCATGCAGCGGCACCAGTCGCTGGTGGCGAGATTTGCCGCTGCTAACCGTTAATATCCCGGCTTCAAGGTCGACATCGTCACGGTCCAGGCCCAGCGCTTCACCGACCCTGAGCCCGGTGGCAGCCAGCAGCCCAAACAACGTGGGATAGGTGCGTGCCCGGATCCCGTGGCCGAGATGCCCCGCGGCCTCGATCAGCGCGGAGGTCTCGGCGCTGGTGTAAATGTACGGTGCCGTCCGGTGGACGGGGTGGGCGAAGATCCCCTGGGGCGGGATCTGGTGGGCGGGGTCCACCGCGTGCATATAGGTGGCAAAACCCCGCACGGCCCTGAGCCGCCTGGCCGCACGAGCCACGGGGTTGCCCGTTCCACTGAAGGAGGCCTGCGCCCACGAGACGGCATTAGCGGTGGTGATGCTCGGGCTGCCGCTGGCGGCCAAGTCGGTCGTGTACCGGCCCAACAGCCGTTCGTCCTCTGCCAGGTGGGAACCGAGTTGGCGACGGAGCCGCAGGTAGTCGGCCACGTGTTCCTCCCACCCGTTCATGACAGGCTCCCCTCGGCGGCCCATGGCTGGGCCAAGGTGCGCAGCCGGGTCACATCGACGCGGGCATAATTTGCGGTGGTGACCGGGTCGTTATGGCGCAGCACCTGCCCGATCGCGGCCAGTGGCACCTCGGCTCTGACCATGGCCTCACCCAGGGAATGGCGCAGCCGGTGCGCTCCGAAGGGCTGCATCCCGGCACGCTTGCACGCGCGCACGACGATTGCCCAGACGGCCGGAGAGCTGAGCCCGCGCCACGGCGCCTTGACCGTGCTGAACGCCTCGCGCAGATCCGGTGCAGCCGGGCGGGCATGGAGCAGGTAATCAGCGATTGCCGCGCCGACTTCGTCGGGCAGGGGCAGCCGTTCGTCCTTGGACCCCTTGCCTTGGACCATGAATTCGCCGTGGTGCCAGTCGATGTCCTCCAGGCGCAGCCCCGCGACTTCACCGGCGCGCAACCCCAACCGCGCGAGCAGGAGGACCATCGCATAGTCGCGTTTCCCCACCGCAGTGTTCCGATCGCAGGCATCCAGCAGGGACTGGATCTGGCCCGGGCTCACGCCAATTGGCAGCAGCGAGGGCTGTGGCAACCGCACCACCAGGGTCGCGCCGGTCAGGTCGCGATCCAGCTCTCCGACCAGGACGCAGAAGCGCAGAAACGAACGCAACACGTAGCCGAATTTCTTCACCGAAACGGGTTTCCTGCCCTCGCCCTCGTCCAGCAACGCCCGAACGACATCAGCCGCGCTCAGGGCGCGGAGGCCTTCCGCCGGGGTGTAGCCGTTGAGGAATCGGCGTGCCCGGGACACCTGCGCCTGGACGGAGATCTCCTTCAGCCGCCGCTCATCACGCAGGTATTCCTCGAACCAGATCAGCACGGGCGGATCCTGGATCTGCCGCGGCGAAGCCACCTCCACGGCGATTCTTCCCGAGGCGGCCAGCCACTTCAGCAGCGGTTTCAGGGCCCGGCGGCTGAAGAGCGTGGCATGCGATGCCCGCCGCTCAACGAGGAACATTTCGATGGCTTCCACCGTCAGGTTTTCCACCAGCAGGCCCCTGGATTGGAGCCAGCGGCTCAGGTGCCTCATGAGGCTCAGCTGGCCCCGCATCGAGAAGGCTGTGAATCCCAGCCGGATCAGCTCAGTCTCGAATCCTTCAATGTACGTTTCCAACGGGGCAGCGGAATGCTCCCGGCTCGATGTGCCAACAAGCTCCATGATGTCGTTTCCTTGTCTCCTGAATTGATGGGAAACAAGTCGAACACGCGCCGATGATTATGCCGATAAGACGGCCCCGGGCGCCGCCGGAACCCAGGCCGCCGACACCGGTATCGGCATAACCACAACCTCGGCATAACACGACCATACGTCGCATGGTTTGGTGGCCATCAGCTCGGGGATCGCCCGCGGCGGGTGGGTGGCCTGCCGGCGGCGCTCCCCGCCCAGGCCGGCGTCCTTCAGCACCCGGTACATGGTCCGCAGCGAGCACCAATAGCGTCCTTCGTCCAGCTCCCGGGCGTAGACCTGGGTGGGTGAGAGGTTCGCGTACTCCTGGCGGTTGAGCATGGCCAGGACCCCGGCCCGCTCGGCATCCGAGAGCTCGGCCGGGTGCTGCGCCTTGGGCCAGGGCCCGTGCATCCGGGGCTTGGGGCTGGCTTGGCGGTGGTGGGTGGCCCGGGAGCGGCCCGCCAGTGTGCAGGACCTCACCACCCCGAGGTGCACGGTCAGTTCCTCGACGGTCCGGGCCTGCCAGGCTTGGTGGCCGGTGCGGCTGATTGCGCGTTCTTCGACGAGAGAGCTTCCAAGAACGCGACTCCTTTTCCCAGGACGTCCAGGGCGGCGTCCGAGGACGCCAGCTGCCCGCGGGTCCGCTCGTGGGCGGCCCGTTCGGCGGCAAGCTCCTTGGCCAGCCGGGCGATCTCGGACTGCTCGGCCGTTGCCTTGGGCCGGCCGCGGGGCGCTGCCGGCTTCCTCTCGAGGGCCCCGGCCCGGAAGGCTGCGCGCCATTCCTGGATGTGTGAGTCGTAGAGCCGTTCGCGGCGCAGGATCGCGCCCTTGGTGCCGTTCGGTGCCGCATCGTATTCCTGCACGATCGCGCGCTTGAACTCGGTGGTGAAAGTCCGGCGTGCCGATCGGTTGGTGCGCGGCCCCTGGCCCTGGTCCGGGTGGTTCCGTCCGGGTGCGTCCTCGGGTCCGGGCTGTCCGGTTCCGGCTGCTGGTGTTGTGGTCATGGCGTGGTTTCCCTCCTGCCTTCAGCCTCCATTCTCGTTCAAGAGGCGGTCTCTAACGAGTCTGGCGGAGAGGGCCTTCCAGGTGGCTGCCCCAGGGAATATGGGGATCGAAGACGCTGTAGATCGAGACGATCTTGGCATTCGCCTTCAGCCTTGTCGCAAGCTTGAGCAGGTCGCCGTCCTTCGGGGTGAATGCGCGAAGGCTGCGGACCGGAGCGAACCGCGCGTACACCGACCCAGAGAACGGCGTGCTGATGGCGATCATTCGCTTGACGCGGAAAGCTTCCGACGAGGTACTCATCAAGTGTTTTCCAATCAGCCCGCCCTTGCTGTGGGCGAGCAGGATGACATCGTGGAGGTCGGCTTCGTCCAGGAAAGCGGCCACCAAGGCGGACATGGCCGGTATCGTTCCCCTGTTGTAGCCGATGCCGCTGATGGCGTGCACCGGGTGGCCGGCGCGGTGCAGGTGCTTGGCCACCGGAAGCAGCAACTGCCAGGTCTCCCAGATCCCCGGTATGAGCACGATGGGTGCGGCGTGCGGCACGGTCTCGTTCAGCAGGGAACGATCGCACCCGGGCCGGAGGATTGCCCGGACTTGCCAGTACCCTGCGTACAGGTAGTCCAGCAGCCAGGAAGTGGCCAGCCGGCGTCGGTGCTCCGCAGCCGCCAAGGCTTTGGAAAATGCCCCCATCATCCTGGGGACACCACTTCGGGTGCCCAAGGGCGGCAACAGATGCCCGGGCACGAGCGGTTTGCCGTTTGTTTCGCCCGGGCCGCGTGCAACCGCGCGTGCCGGTTGCACGCGGCTTCTGGGACGGAAGGCCTCGGTCATCTTTCTCTTCATGTTTCCTGCCGCTCGGTTCCTGGCTGGCCAAAGCCCCCGGTTTGGCCTCCACCGCATGGCTGTGCTGTCCGGGAAGTCAGATCGAGTTGGCACCCGTATCCGCCTTGGAGGCGCCTGCGGGGTCTGCCGGCGACCGAGATAATCCGCTTAGGAACGCTTCACGAGACCGAGCGTGACATTTTTGGGCCGCTGCATCTCCCCGTGATGGGCCCCGAGCACAATGCCCGCGGCCGCGAAACCCGGTAGCAGCCACTGCAGCAGCTGCAGCTGCTTCTGGGCCTTCGCCAGTTCCGCAGAGGTGCCGGCACCCGGCTCGGTGGCTCCGCGGGCCCCTTCCTAGGACAGCTCATCCACTTTCTTTCCCAGGACGGCCGCGTACAACGTGGCGCCGGCTCCGGCCACAGTCACCGCGGTCTTGATCCAGGTTGCGGACATCACGCCGTGCTGCGCCGCGTAGCGACCCTTGTTCTCCCAAAGGATGGGCCCCAAGGAAGCCAAGTGCGCCGCGAAGGCACCGGCTTGGACCGGTGCCCATTTCTTCCAGCCCAGGCTGGAGAGCCGGGTCCTTTCCGTGGCGTCCTTGGCTTCCGACGTTGCACCGTTCAAGCCCACCGCCCCCATGGGGGATCCGCCAAACCACGCGGCGGTTGACAGGTCGTGAACGGATCGTGCCAGCAGGTTTCCAGACCTGGGCAAAGCTCCCTTTCATCGGGGCGGTTGGTGCTTTCCGCCTTCCTGCACCGTGTGAAGGAAGTAAAGGATAATGACGTTGGCCCGCGGAGAATTCCCGGAAAACCGACGATCCGGTGCACCCACCGGAGATACCGGAAGGCCGTGCCCAGGGCATTGCCACTACCCCAGCCACGAGAAGACGATGCCAGCTGGTTTCGGAACTTGTCTTGATCAGCCCCGTCACCGACCCCGCCCGCCGCTCCGCTCTCTGGCACGCCCTGGCCTTGGCGCTGGACAGCTTAATGGAGCGACCCCTCACCAACGCCATGGTTTTCACGGACTACGTCCGCTGCGGGATTTCCTGGTATGGCGGTCATAGTTCAAAAGCGGTTCCGAAAAAAGATTGATCCCGGCGCGTTAATCCTGTCCTGTATCCTGCGACAGTGTTAATTTTGGGCTATGCGAACCCCACAACTCAGCGATGAAGAGCGC
>NZ_QMKQ01000042.1 GCF_003287975.1 Arthrobacter sp. AQ5-05 | reverse complement strand
TTGCCCGTGGAATCGGGCATCAGCGGGGCGATCAGTTCCCACTGGTCATCGGAGAGCACTGAGTAACGGGATTTCACCCGTTAATTCTGCCAAATGAGACCAAACGCGATTAGGAGACACGCCCTAGACCGGTGGCCGCCACGTCCGGCCGCCCAAGACCGGCCACACGTGGCGGCCACCGCACCACGGAACTGCGGTATTCTGGCCGCAGAGGTGGTCGTCGTGGCGGCAAACGGGGCCTTGGAACAGGGCCGTGAAAGCTTTGCGGGGCAAGATTGGAAGGCCGCGCACAGAGGCTTTTCCGCGGCGCGGAACCAGGCACCGCTGGACGGGGCGGACCTGCTCCGCCTGGCCATCGCGGCCTACCTGCTGGGCTTCGACGCCGAAAGCCGCGACAACCTTGAACGCGCGTACCACGGCCAGATGGCCGTCGGACGGTTTCCCGAGGCGGTGCGTGCGGCGTTTTGGCTGGTGCTGGAGTTGGCCCTGGGCGGCAACGTGGCCCGGGCGCAGGGCTGGATGGCCAATGCCCGGCGGCTGCTGCCGCACTGCCGACCCGATTGCGCCGAGCAGATGCTGATGCTGATTCCCGAGGCCCTCTTTCAGCTGGATTCCGACCCCGGTTCCGCACTGGCCGCATCGACCACGGCGCTCGAGGCCGGGGAGCGGCTTGGTGACGCGGAGCTGCTGGCCCTGGGGATCCTGGGGCGCAGCCAGGCACTGATCCGGCTTGGGCGGATCGCCGAGGCCCTGCCGCTGATCGACGAGGCCATGCTGGTGGCCACCCGCGATGCGGTGTGCCCGATCGCCGTGGGAATCGTCTACTGTGCCGCGATCTCCGAATGCCAGGACGTCTTCGATCTGCGCCGTGCCCGGGAATGGACAGAGGCCCTGGGTGATTGGTGCGACCACCAGCCCGACCTGGTCCCATACCGCGGGCAGTGCATGGTGCACCGCGCCCAGCTGATGCGCCTCCGCGGTGAGCTGGACAGGGCCGCGGCGGAGGCCGCCCGTGCCGCGGACTGGCTGGCCCGGCCGCGGCACCCGGCCCTCGGGATGGCCCACTACGAGCTGGGCGAACTCGAACGGATCCGGGGTGACGCCGCGCAAGCCGAGCGGCACTACGGGCGGGCGCACGGCTTCGGGGTCTCTCCGCAACCCGGCCTGGGCCTGCTGCGCCTGGACCAGGACCGGCCCCGGGAAGCCGCCCCGGCCCTGGAACGTGCCCTGGCCGAGGCCACGGCCGCCACCGCGCGGGCGCGGTTGCTGCCCGCGGCCGGGGAAGCGCTGCTGGCCGTCGGACGGCTGGCGCGGGCCACCGAATTGGCCCGCGAATTGGCCGGGATCTCGCATGACTTCGGCTCTGTCCAGTTGCAGGCCGAGGCGCTGCTGCTGCAGGGCAGGATCCTGCTGGCGCAGCTGCATCCGGAACAGGCGCTGGCACTGCTCAGCCGGGCGCGGGATCATTGGTCGTCCCTGGGCATGCCCCTGGAGGTGGCCCGCACGCGGTTGCCGATGTCGGAGGCCTGTCGTTTGTTGGGGGACGCGGAGGGTGCACGGATGGAACGGGATGCCGCGCGGGCTTCCCTGCGCGAACTGGGGGCAGCGGCCGCGCTGGGCCGGGTCGCCAAGTCGCTGGAGGCCGGCCCGGTTCCCGGTCCCGGGGCGCAGCCGGACATCGCAGCGCAGACGGTCGGCGGAGCGCCGATTTCCCCGCGTGAAACGGAGGTGCTGCGGCTGGTGGCCACGGGGATGACCAACCGCCAGATGGCCCAGGCACTGTTTCTCAGCGAGAAGACCGTGGCCCGGCACCTGAGCAACATCTACACGAAGATCGGGGTGGAGAACCGGGCGGCCGCCACCGCCTACGCGTACGACCGTGGCATCGCCGCGCGCGCCGGAGCGGACCGGGCTGCGGATGGCGGGGAGCATGGAGCCCGGTAGCGCAGCGGTGGACAACCGCATTGCCCGGTGGCGCCGCGGGCTGTCCAATGTCCCGGTCCCCGTGCCGCACCTGGCCGGGTTGGGTGCAGCGGTCCTGCTGGGCAGGCTCGGCGCGGCACACCGGCAGACTCCCGCTGCCGCGGCCTGCGGGACGCTGCTGGCCGGTTCGGGCGTGCTGCTTGCCGCGGCGGCCTGGCGGGCGGCACGCCCCGTCGATTTGGCCTGCCCGCAGGCGCTGGTCGTCTCCGGCCCCTACCGCCTCAGCCGCAACCCGATGTACCTCGCGTGGCTGCTGTTCCACGCCGGCACCGGCATTGCGGCGGGCAGCGACTGGACGGCGCTGACGCTTCCGGCCGCCGCGCTGCTGGTGCACCGGGCCATCCGGGACGAGGAACGACGGCTGCTGGAGGAATTCGGGAGCCGGTACGCGCACTATGCGGCATGCACGCCGCGCTACCTGCGCCTGTGCACTACACCAAAGAACCCATGCGCCCGGGATGGGTGATTCTGCGGAAGCCGCCGGCCCCCTGATGCCCCTACCCTCGGTACCAAGACCACAAGGGAACAATCCGCCCGGGAGAACACCATGGGTACCGAAACAGTTGACACGCTCGTCGTCGGAGCCGGTCAGGCCGGACTCGCGACCAGCTATTGGCTCAGCCAGGCGGGCATCGTCCATCTGCTGGTGGACCGCCGCGAGGCACTTGGCGGCGCCTGGCAGGACCGTTGGGACAGCTTCCGGCTGGTCACGCCGAACTTCGCGCTCCAGCTGCCCGGCATGCCGTACGAGGGGCCGGAACCCGACGCACTGTCGAGCCGAGATGCGGTCATCGAGCTTTTCCGAGGCTACGCCGGGCGGATCGCCGCCCCGGTGCGCCTGGCCACCGAAGTGACCGGGGTGGAGGTGGCCAACGGCGGATTCCTGGTCCACACGCGGGACGCCTCGATGGTGGCGCACCGGGTGGTGCTGGCCACCGGCCCCTTCCAGGTGCCGAGCGTGCCGGCCGCGGCGGCCGGGTTCCCGGAATCGGTCCGGCAGCTGCACAGCAACGACTACAGGCACCCCGGGCAATTGCCCGAGGGCGCGGTGCTGGTCGTCGGGACCGGGCAGTCCGGCACGCAGATCGCCTCCGAATTGCTCTCGGCCGGGCGGCGCGTGCACGTGGCGGTGTCTTCCTGCACCGGCGCCCCGCGCAGCTACCGCGGCCGCAACCTGTATTGGTGGCTGATGCAGGTGCTGCTACGGGGTCCGGAACTCGGCATGCAGGTGCCCACGGTGGATGACCTGCCCACCCCGGCCGCCCGCTTCGAGTGCCATCCGCACCTTTTCGAGGATTCCCCGCGCCGCCTCGCCGAACGCGGCGCGGTCTTGCACGGGAAGGTCCTTGGGGTTGACGGGTCCAGGGTGGGATTCGGGGACGATGTGGCCCGCAAGGTGGCCTTTGCCGAGGCCGATTTCGACGTGCGGTTCCGCCCGATATTCGATGCCTATGCCGCGGCCATCGGGCTCGAGCTGCCGCAGGATCCACCGGCCACCGGCCTCGGTCCGGTGCCGGAGGGGGAAACCGGTCTCGACATGGATGCGGAGGGGATCGCCGCGGTGGTGTGGGCCACCGGCTACCGGCTGGACTTCTCCTGGCTGGGGCTGCCGATCCTGGACGAATGGGACTACCCTCTGCACCGCCGCGGCGTCACCGTCCAGCCGGGCCTCTACGCGATCGGGCTGCCGTGGCTGCACACCGAGCCGTCGGCGGTGATCCCCGGGGTCGGTGCCGATGCCGCTCACCTGGTCGAGCGGATGGTCGCGACCGGCTGAACAGCCGGCCGCGACCATCCGCAGGTGGGCGGGGGACCGGAGGTGGGGGAAGGCATGCCCCCGCCGGCCCCGATCAGGCCCGGACCCGCCTCTGCAGCTCGAAGCGGTCGGCGTCCATTAGCCTGGCCCAGGCGGCGGCGAAGTCGCGCACGAACTTCTCCTTCGCGTCGTCCGAGGCATAGACCTCGGCCAGGGCGCGCAGCTCGGAGTCCGAGCCGAAAACCAGGTCCACGCGGCTGCCCTTGAAACGCCCGTCGGCGGTCGTGAATGTCTGCTCGTCGGCATCCGGAATCCACTCCATGCCCATTTGGGTGAGGTTCACGAAGAAGTCATTGGTCAGCGTGCCCGGGGTGTCGGTGAAGACGCCCAGGTCGGAGCCGTCCCAGTTGTTGCCCAGCACGCGCAGCCCGCCGAGCAGCACGGCCATCTCCGGGGCCGAGAGGCCCAGCAGGTTCGCGCGGTCCACCAGCAGGAATTCGCTGGGCATCTTCAACAGGCCCGAGTCGTAGTTGCGGAATGCGTCGGCCACCGGCTCGAGCCAGGCGAACTGCTCCGCATCGGTCTGCTCCTGGGTGGCATCCACGCGGCCCGGGGTGAACGGGACGGTGATTTCGGCGCCCGCGGCGCGGACCGCCTGCTCGATGCCCACGTTGCCCGCCAGCACCACCACGTCGGCGAAGGAGGCCTTGGTCTCAGAGGCGGCGTTGAACCGGTCAACGATTCCCTCGAACGTGGCGATGACGTCCCGCAGCCGATCGGGCTGGTTCACGGCCCAGGAGACCTGCGGCTGAAGCCGGATGCGCCCGCCGTTGGCCCCGCCGCGCTTGTCCGAGGACCGGAAGGTCGAAGCGGCCTTCCACGCGGTGGAGACCAGCTGCCCGACGCTCAGGCCCGAGGCGGCGATCAGCTCTTTCAGCTCCGCGATTTCCGTGTCCCCGAGGGTCGTTTCCGGGGCGGGAGGCAGGGGATCCTGCCAGGGGAGGTCCTCGGCCGAGACCTCCTTGCCCAGGTAGCGGGACTTGGGGCCCATGTCGCGGTGGGTCAGCTTGAACCAGGTGCGGGCGTAGACGTCGGCGAACTTCTCCGGGTTGTCCTTGAATTCCCGGGAAATCGGGCCGTAGACCGGGTCGAAGCGCAGGGACAGGTCGGTGGTGAGCATGCGCGGTTCGCGGCGCACCGAGGGGTTGTGCGCCATCGGGACCATGTCGGCGCCGCCACCGTCCTTCGGGCGCCATTGCTGGGCGCCGGCGGGGGAGAGGAACATCTCCCACTCGTAGGCGAAGAGGATGTGGAAGTACTCGTTGTCCCAGCGGGTCGGGTGGTAGGTCCAGGTGACCTCCAGGCCCGAGCCGATGGTGTCATCCCCGTGGCCGGTGCCGTGGCCGGACTTCCAGCCCAGGCCCTGCATCTGCAGCGGTGCGGCCTCCGGGGCTGGACCCTTGTGGGACTCGGCGTCGGCGCCGTGGGTCTTGCCGAAGGTGTGGCCGCCGGCAATCAGCGCGACGGTCTCCTCGTCGTTCATGCCCATGCGGCGGAAGGTCTCGCGGATGTCGATGGCCGCGGCCAGCGGATCGGCCAAGCCGTCGGGGCCTTCCGGGTTCACGTAGATCAGGCCCATCTGGACCGCGGCCAGCGGGGCGGCAAGATCGCGGTTCCCGGTGTACCGCTCGTTGTCCAGCCACACCTTCTCCGGGCCCCAGTACACGTCGTCGTCGGCTTCCCAGACGTCCGGGCGCCCGCCGGCAAAGCCGAAGGTCTTGAATCCCATGGTCTCCATGGCCACGTTGCCGGCCAGGATGATCAGGTCGGCCCAGGAGATGGACTGGCCGTACTTCTTCTTGACCGGCCACAACAGGCGGCGGGCCTTGTCCAGGTTGACGTTGTCCGGCCAGGAGTTCAGCGGGGCGAAGCGCTGTTGGCCCGTGCCTCCGCCGCCGCGGCCGTCGTGGCTGCGGTAGGTTCCGGAGGAATGCCAGGCCATGCGCACGAAGAACGGGCCATAGTGGCCGAAGTCGGCCGGCCACCAGTCGTAGGACCTGGTCATGGCCTCGGCGAGGTCTGCCTTCACGGCCTCCAGGTCAAGGGCCTCAAATGCCTCGGAATAGTTGAAGCCGGCATCCAGCGGGTTTGAGACGGAGGTGTTCTTGGCCAGCACCTTCAGGTTGAGCTTGTTGGGCCACCACTCGGTGTTGGTGTTTGCATAGGCGGGGTGGGCGCGGCCGGCGTCGAATACGGGGCACTGGCCGCTCGTGGTTTCAGACATGGCTTCCTTCTTAAGGTGATTTGTCGGCTGGGGGTTCGGAGGGGCCGCATTGCGGCAGCCAGGAGAATGCGCCCGCGAGGGTCCGAAAGGCAGGTCGACAGGTTCCAGGAACCGCGCACGGCCCGACAGGGCAACGAGGAGTGCTCCGGGCCCGTGGAATCAAGCACGGCATCGGTGGCAGCGTCCGGGACGGCGCAGGCCGCGGCGGCCTGCGGGGTCGTCCTGCCCAGGGACGCCTCGTGCGGCACTTGATCGAGCTCAACCGGCATTGTCATGCCCAACTTTTCCCGCCCGCCCGGGTCTGGCCAGGAGGGGGACGGATTCGGGTTGAAGGGTTTGGTGGAACCCCGCATCGCGGCATGCGATCCTGGCGGGCAGGACCGGTTGGAGCGCCCAGCACCAAGCCTAACCGTCGGGCGTACCCGGCGCCATGGGTTTGAACATCGCTGCCGCACCCACTGCTTTCGCCCCCTTCCCACGGCATTGGGAAGGGGGCGAAAGCAGTGCGGTTCGGCGCTCGACCGTGCACCAAAAGGGGCGCTAGCGCTCGCAGATTTCCTTGATCTCCGCGATGCACGGCTCGTTCTGCAGGCTGGTGGTGTCGCCCAGGGTGCTGCCCTCAAAGAGCTGCGTCAGCAGCCGGCGCATGATCTTGCCCGAACGGGTCTTGGGCACGTCGGGCACGAAGACGATTTCGCGCGGCTTGGCGATCGGCCCGATCTGGGTTGCCACGTGGTTGCGCAGCTCGGTGATGAGGGCCTGCTGCCTGGCCAGCGCCTCGCCGGACAGGTCCGTTCCCACCACCGACTTGTCGAAGGGCACCACGAAAGCGGTGGCCGCATGGCCGGTCTTGGCATCGGCGGTCGGGCAGACGCCGGCCTCGACGACCGCCGGGTGGGTGACCAGCGCGGACTCGATCTCGATGGTGGACAGACGGTGCCCGGAAATGTTGATGACGTCGTCGGTGCGGCCCAGGATCCAGATGTCCCCGTCCGCATCGAATCGCGCACCGTCCCCGGCCAGGAACCAGCCCTGTTCGGCATACTTTTCCCAGTAGGAGGTGTAGTAGCGCTCGGGGTTTCCCCAGACGGTGCGGGCCATGGCCGGGCCGGTCTTGGTCAGCACGATGTAGCCTTGCAGGTTCTTGCCCACCGTGTCAGCTGCATCGTCCACGATGTCCACAGCCACGCCCGGAAGCGCGCGGGTGCCGCAGCCGGGCTTGAACGCGGCGTCGTCCTGCCGCGGGGAAAGGATGGTCGAGCCGGTTTCGGACTGCCACCAGGTGTCGACCATCGGGATGCCGGCTTCGGTGTCGCGCCCGACCTGGCCGCGCAGCCAGCGCCAGGCCTCCGGGTTCACGGCCTCGCCAACGGTTCCGGCCAACCTGATGGAGGACAGGTCGTAGTCGGCAGGGACCCCGTCCGGGAACCAGCCCATCAGCGAGCGCACCAGCGTCGGCGCGGTGTAGTAGCTGGTGACCCCGTAGCGCTCGATGAGCTCGAAGTGGCGCCCCGGGTGCGGGGCGTTGGGCACGCCCTCGTAGATGACCTGGGTGACGCCGTTGGACAGCGGCCCGTAGATCTCATAGGTGTGCGCCGTAACCCAGGCCAGGTCCGCGGTGCACCAGTGGACGTCGTTCTCCCGCTGCTTCGGGTCCGGGTGGGAGAAGAGGAACTCGTGGCTCCACGAGGCCTGCGTCAGGTAGCCGCCGGTGGTGTGGACCAGGCCCTTGGGCTGTCCGGTGGTGCCGGAGGTGTACATGATGAACAGCGGGGTTTCGGCGTCGAAGGCCTCGGGGGAGTGCTCCGCGCTCGCCGTGTCGACGGTCTCGTGCCACCACACGTCCCGACCCTCGGTCCAGGCGATCTCGCAACCGGTGCGCCGGAGGACCAGCACGTGTTCGATTTCGTTGTCCCCGGAAACCGCGGCATCCGCGTTGTTCTTGACCGGGACGGCCTCGCCGCGGCGGAACTGGCCATCGGTGGTGACCAGCAGCTTCGCGCCGGTGTCTTCGACGCGGAATTTCAGGGCCTCGGCCGAGAAGCCTCCGAAGACCAGCGAGTGCACCGCACCGATGCGCGCGCAGGCCAGGGTGATGACCACGGTTTCCACGAGAACGGGCAGGTAGATGACCACGCGGTCGCCCTGGCCCACGCCCAGGGAAACCAGCGCGTTGGCGGCCCTGGACACCCGGTCCTGCAGGTCCTGGTAGGTGACGGTGGTCCTGTCGCCGGGCTCGCCCTCGAAATGCAGGGCGACCTTCTCGCCGCGGCCGGCTTCCACGTGGCGGTCCACGCAGTTGTAGGCGGCGTTGAGCTTGCCGCCCTCGAACCAGCGCAGCTCGGGTCCGCGACGGGACTCGACATCGACACCGGTGCTCGAATGGATGGTGTGCCAGTCCTTGGACCAGCTCAGGCGCCGCGCCGCGGCATCCCAGAACGCGAGGCGTTCGGTCTCGGTCCAGGAGGCCTCGTTGGTGATGCCCGCCGTGGCGGGGGACAGGGTTTCAGTCATTGTTTTCTCCTCGGTCCCGGCGTTGGCACTTCACCGCTCGAAAGTTGCAGCGGGTTCACTGCGCCGGTCTTGTTGGCCGCTGGTCATGGGATGTGGGTGAAGCCAAGTGGGGATTAGGCCACCGAAGCGGGCTCTTGGGCCGGGGCAGTTGCATCGATCTCGATATCGGCGTCGGCACATGGGGTTGAATCTTCCGTGCCGTAGAAAATCGCAAGCGATGTCAGGAACAGAATGATGAACAATGCCATCGCAACCAGACCGTGGGCGGCGAGCCAGGCGGCAGTGAGGCCAAGGGCAACCAGGGCGAGGACAGCAGCGCCGGCGAACCGCGCGGCCGTTCGACGCTTGCCCCGGGCGTGAGTGATCCTCCACCGGGTCGTGAGCAATGTGACGGCAACCAACATGAAGACGTTGGCCATCATCCCGACCCACACCGGGTGCGTGCCCAAGAAGAATTGCGTCGGCGACCAACCAGCTAGTTGGTTCCAGATGATGCCGGTGCTGAAACCTGTCACCATGGAGGCGTAGACCGAGGCGCGGGTGGCCAGCGGCCAGAAGAAAACGGCCAGAACCGGTGCGAGGGTTGCACCGTTGCGCAGCGTCCAGGCCAGGACGTTCCACCAAGCCGATTGCTCGGTGCGAAGGATGCTGAAAATGATCATGAGTCCGGTCAGCGCAACCAGCGACCATTGCGTGTAGCGAACCAGCTGCGCTTCGGTGGCCTTGGGGTTGATAGCACTTCCCACATCGCGGCCCAAGGACGTGGCTCCGGAGAACTGGCACGGACCCGCCCAGCCCATGGCGCAAGCCCAGACGCCCAGGAAGAAGACGCCCACCAGCGGTGCCGGCAAGACCTGTTCGATGTAGTGCGGGATCGCCACCAATCCGAGGCGCTCGCCGGGCATGACGATGGCAGCCGAGGTGCCGATGAGCGCGCCGATGACGATGAAGGGCACGCCGAACGCCGCCGCCGTGTAGAGGCCCTTTTGGCCGTCCTCGGGAGTGCGGCAGGAAAGGGTCATCTGGAATGCGGCCTGGGCCAGCGGAACGTTCACGATGAAGGTGCCGAACCATGCGACGATCAGGGAGATCCCCGCATTTCCGGGATCGAACATCTGGGGGTTGGTCTCAGCAAAGTCCCGCAGTCCCGCGATTCCGGGCTTGGCCAGGACGGCGTAGGCGCCCACGATCAGCATCCCCACGAAGACGATGCAGTTCAGGGTCTGGTTGAACGCCACCGAACGCATGCCGCCGGACCAGAGGAACACGAGCAGCAGCAGCGCAGTGACGATGACCGCCAGATGCAGGTTCAAGCCCGTGAAGGCGGTCAAGGCCGAGGCGAATGCAATCGTGGTGGCTACCGACCACATCGGGAACGTGAAAGCGGTGATGACGCCCGAGATCCCCTTTGCGAGACGGCCAAAGCGGTCGCCAATGATGCCCGTCACCGTGACGACCAGCTTCTCCCGCAACGGCTTGACCAACAGCAGCGCGATGAGCAGGATTTGCACGGTCTCGGCCACACCGTACCAGAGCGCAGAGATGCCGGTGCGGTAGCTCAGCTCCATGATGGCGATGTAGGAAGAGCCCGAGAACAAGCCGGTGATGCAAAAGGCCACCGTCCACGGGCTGAAGGTGCGCCCTCCGACAAAGAAGCCGCTGGTCTTGCCCAGAGCGCTACGACGTTGGGCAAGGCGCCCGCCGAGGATGAGCAATGCCGTGTAGGAAACTGCCAGGCCGACGGTCCACAATCCTGCCGGGCTCATGCGCTTGTTCCGGCAGCCACGGGAGCAGCGGTGCGTGGAGAGTATCCAAGGGCGATGTTGCAGGCATTTTCGGCCGAACCGGGAACGACCTCGGTGGCAAAGACCCAGTTGATAACCAAGTTCACTCCGGCTGACTCGACCAGATTGATCGCCGGGCACCGGCGGTGGACCTGTTTCGTGAGTTCCTGCTGGGTTGCTGGGTCATCAAGTGGTGTCTCAACGTGGATTTCCAGTCGGTAGGAATGGAAGAACGGTGAAACGTCTGCCGTTCCGGCAAACCCCCGGGTGTCCTGGGTGGCAATTGAGTATGTTTCCAGGGCGGTGAAACCGAGCTGGAGCTCTTTTGCCACCTGTTCCACAACAACGCCGACGCATCCGTTGAGGGCGCCGGCAATGAATTCCATCGGTGTCGGGGCGCTATTGGTTCCTCCCACCGCGACCGGTTCATCGACGACGAAGGAAAAATCCCGGATCTCGACAGTTGTGCGCATCAAGCCTTGCCAGGTTCCCTTGGCGCGGATGCGCTTGTCGTGAGGCCCAACGGCGGTGGTTGCAGCGGGCAGAACAGCAGAAGTCATGGTCTCTCCATCGGACCTGGCGGTAGCACCGGCCTCAACGAGGTGGTTGCTGCGGCGTCATGGAGCCAGATCTCTCGGCCGCTCGGGATGGGTAATGAACTCCATCAAAGTCGATGGGGAGCCACGGGAGCAAACCCGCCGTAATGTGACGGAACGTTCGACGAGACGGAATTTTGCGACCATGTGCCGAATGATCTACGAACAATTGCATGAATTTCGATGATTCAACTTGTCCTGTATTGAGGTTGCCGAGAATGGTTTCCGGACGTCGCGCCATGCACGCCTGCCCCCGGTTTCCCGTGGACATGCAGGCCAGGGCGCGCTTGGGACATGGGGTGCAGAAGCGCCAAGCGGCCCTCCCGGCTCCGTCGAACGAACGGCTGGCGGAATGCCGGAGGGTCGGTGCACCGCTCTTGCCGCGGCTGTCGATGAATCGTGGCTTGCCCTGTGACGCACCCGTCAATTGTGACGGGCCGGGTTGTCACCGCCCGGAGGCGGCGTGTAGAAATATGACCAACAACCATCCAGAGCGGCCGAGAGATCTGGCTCCATGACGCCGCAGCAACCCCTCCCCTTAATTGGGCGGTAGGTGCTCACGCCAGAACCGATGGAGAGAGTTCATGGCTGTCGAGTCTTTCAACGATGCACACAATGTCGAAGCGGATCCGAACATTTTCGGGGCCGTCAATCTTGACGCATTCACCGGGCACACCGCTGCCAGGCATTTGCTCAAGCTCACCCCCGGAGTCCCCAAGGACGGGCACTACGACGAGCTGGCCGCAATCTTCCGTCCGGTCTTCGCCAAGATCGCCGCGGGGGCCAGCGAGCGCGACGCCAACCGGAGCCTTCCCTTCGAGCCTGTCGGCTGGCTCAACCGCGAGCGCTTCGGCGCCCTGCGCATCCCGGCGGCCGAGGGCGGCTACGGGGCCAGCCTGCTGGATCTGTTCCGCCTGCTCATCGAACTGGGCGAGGCCGATTCGCAGGTCGCACACCTCTGGCGTTCGCACATCGGCTTCGTGGAGTCCGTGCTGCAGCTCGAAGACGTCGCCCTGCGGCACCGCTGGGTCGAACGCATCGTTGCCGGACAGATCGTCGGCAATGCGTACACCGAACGCGGCGGAAACCGGTTGGGCGCGCTGAATACGACCATCGCCAAGACGGGTGAGCGCTGGATCCTCAACGGAGAAAAATACTATTGCACCGGCACCATCTACGCCGACTGGGTCGCCGTCGCCGCGGCCCATCCGACCCGTGCCGGACGGCAGATCGCCGTGGTCTCCACGCAGCACTCCGGGGTCAAGATCTTTGACGACTGGGACGGCTTCGGCCAGCAGCTCACCGGGACCGGGTCGACCACGTTCGAGAACGTCCCGGTGGACACGGTCCTTCCCGAGGAACAGCAGATCAACGATCCGGAATCCGCGATCTTCCAGCTGGTGCTCCTGGCGGTCCAGGCCGGGATCACCCGCGCTGCGCTCAACGACGTGCGCTCCGCCGTCCAGGCCCGCACCCGGTCCTTCAGCACCGGAACCGGGGTGCCGGTGCGCGAGGAGCCGCAGGTCCTGCAGCTCGTCGGGGAGATCTCCGGAACCGCGTTCGCCGTCGATTCCATCGTCCTGGCGGCGGTCGCGGAGATCGAGGTCGCCCTGGCCGACCCGACGCTGAGCGCGGCCGAGCGCTTCGCGGTCTGCGAGCTCTCGGCGGACAGGGCCCAGGCCATCGTGCAACCGCTGGCGCTCTCCGCGGCGACCAAGCTCTTCGACGGATTGGGCGCCTCGGCAACCGCCACGAGCTGCAACCTCGACCGGCACTGGCGCAACGCCCGCACCGTGGCCACGCACAACCCGGCGATCTACAAGTCGCGCATCATCGGCGACTACGAGGTCAACGGCACAACGCCCCAGCAGCTGAACGCCATCGGCGATGTAGGCCCCACGCCGGCCACCGCCCTGCACTAGGCATCCCGCACCCCAAAACCCACCCAGCCGGCCCGTCACGTACCAAACCGGCAACCACCCGACACTCCCGCAAAGGACAACCATGAGCACGACGCCGGCCACACGCCAGATCCGTTTCAACGCCTTCGACATGAACTGCGTGGGACACCAGTCCCCGGGTTTGTGGAAGCACCCCAAGGACCAGTCCGCGCGCTACAAGGACCTGTCGTACTGGACCGACCTGGCCAAGACCCTGGAAAAGGGCAAGTTCGACGGCATCTTCATCGCCGACGTGCTGGGCACCTACGACGTCTTCGGCGGCTCCAACGAGGTTCCGCTGCGCGCCGGCACCCAGGTCCCGGTCAACGACCCGTTCATGCTCGTCTCGGCCATGGCCTCGGTGACCGAGAACCTCGGCTTCGGCGTCACCGCCGGGACCGCCTATGAGCACCCGTACCCGTTCGCCCGCCGCCTGGCCACCCTTGACCACCTGACGAAGGGCCGGATCGGCTGGAACGTGGTGACCGGCTACCTGCCCTCCGCCGCGCGGAACATGGGCCAGGAAGACCAGCTCGAGCACGACGAGCGCTACAACCACGCCGACGAGTACATGGAGGTCGTGTACAAGCTGCTCGAGGGTTCCTGGGAAGAGGACGCGGTGGTGCGCGACGCCGAGCGCGGCATCTTCACCGACCCGTCCAAGGTCCACGAGATCAAGCACGAGGGCAAGTACTTCAAGGTCCCGGGCATCGCGATCACCGAACCAAGCCCGCAGCGCACCCCGGTCGTCTTCCAGGCGGGCACCTCGCCGCGCGGGCTGAAGTTCGCCTCGGAAAACGCCGAGGCTGTCTTCGTGACCTCCCCGACCAAGGAACTGCTCAAGGCCACCGTCACCAAGATCCGCGACGCCGCCGAGGCCGCCGGTCGAAACCGATACGATGTGCGCATCTACGCCATGCAGACCATCATCACGGACGTGGATTCGGCCGCGGCACAGGCGAAGTTCGAGGACTACAAGTCCTACGCCGACATCGACGGCGCCCTGGCCTTGATCTCGGGCTGGATGGGCATCGACCTGTCCACCTACGGTCCGAACGACGTCATTGGCGACAACGTGAAGTCCAACGCCATCCAGTCCTCCGTGGCGACCTTCCAGAAGGCCAGCGGGGACGCCGGGAACCCTTGGACGATCCGCCAATTGGCCGAGTGGGTCGGCGTGGGCGGCTTCGGCCCGATCACCGTGGGCTCGCCGGTCGAGGTCGCCGACAAGCTGATCGAGTGGGTGCAGGACACCGACGTGGACGGGTTCAACCTGGCCTACGCCATCACCCCGGGCACCTTCGAGGACATCGTCGAGTTCATCGTTCCCGAGCTGCAGGCCCGCGGGGCCTACCCGACCGAGTACGTCGAGGGCACGCTGCGCAACAAGCTCTTCGGCAAGGGCGACCGGGTCCAGGATTCGCACCGCGCGGCCAACTACCGGTTCTCGAACGCCGAGGTCAAGTAGGCGATAGCCAGGGATTGCTCCCTGCCGGTTGGGGAGGTGGCGCACCATGGGTGGGCCACCTCCCCAAGTCATTTAAGCGGCCAGGCTGACCGCCAGGTTGATGGTGGTGGCCAGGGTGCCGGTGCCGAAGAGGAAAGCCAGCAAGCTGTGGCGCAAGACCGCCGAGCGCATTTCGCGCGTGGTGATGCTGGTGTCCGAGACCTGGTAGGTCATGCCCACGCCGGACGCCATGTAGGCGATGTCCGTGTATTGCGGGCGCTCGTCCTGATTGAATTCGATGCCGCCAGGTGTGCCGCTGTAGTAGACCATGGCGTAGCGCAGCGTGTAGAGCGTATGGACCATCAGCCGTGACATCGTGGTGCAGGCCAGCGCCAGCAGTGCCAACGGCAACCTGGCACCTCCCGCCAGATCCCTGCTGCCGACCATCACCATCACGACCGCGGCCAGCGATCCGATGGCCGCGAAGAGGATCAGCAGGTCTGTGGTCTGGAATCCAGGGTCTTCCTCCTGTGCGTGGGCCGCGGTGCGGGCATGGTCCATGGGGGCAATGGTGATCCACACCCAGACGTTGTAAATCAGCGCGGCCACGGTCCAGCCGACAGCCGGAGCGTAAATCCAGGCTCCCAGGAGGCCGGTCAGTGCGGCGGCGCGACTCCGCCGGCGAGCATGCCCAGAACACGCAGCCTGCGATGCCTGGCACGCTGCGACAACGTGCTTTTCATAAACCGATCCAACCACGTTCGGGGCGCACCGGCATACGGTGGACTGCTGCCCGCAAGCGGTGGCCAAGCTTGGGATCTTGCGATGACGGGGGGTGCCCAATCCTAAAGTCTTGGGAAAATTCCGGAAAATTCTTCGATTGGCAGGGTGCGTAATCATGAAGTGGGGAACTGGGCGGAGTGCTTTCCGGGGCGCCGAAGTGCCGCTGATTCCGGCGCTTCATTATCAACATGACGCGACGATGACGCAAGCTTTCAAAAAACGCTGCGTCACAATCGGTCTTGTGACGTCCGGCGACTCGATTCCGGCCGGGGATCGACCCATTGCGTCGGTTTGTTTCACCGCGGTGCGCATTTCCTTGGTCATATCGAAGATCCTGCAACACACTTGAAGTGTTCGAAGTTGGCAACCAGCCACTTACGGGCACACCATCCAGAGCGACTGAGAGACCTGGCTCGTTGACGTCGCAGCAACCACTCCCGTCACGGGGAGCCGGTGCTACCGCCAGGACCGATGGAGATAGCCAAACTCTGCGCGGTCCACCGAATACCGTCATGCCCCACGCGGTATCCGATTGACTAGCCATGTCGCGGCGTTCCTCGGGTGAACCGAGAGGGAAATACTCATGGGCAACACCAACCCACCGGCCAAGCGACGTACTCGCGCCAGCCTCAGCATCAAGATCCTTACGGTATTTTCCGTCGCCACCCTTGCACTGGGCGCGTGCGGGTCCGGAGCCCAAACAACGGGCAACGCGTCCGGCCCGGTCAGCACCGAGCCGGTGCAGGGAGGGACCTTCGTCTACGCGGAAGTCGCCCCGATCAACAACTGGCAGACCCAGGCCGCACGCTTCTACGAGAAATCCAACGTTCTCAACAGCGTGCTGGACCGCCTGACCTATTTCGACACGGAATCGGGAAAGCTCGTGGGCTGGATCGCCTCCGAGTTCAGCGCCAGCAAGGACCAGACCGAATTTACCTTCACCATCCGTGACGGAGTGACCTTCTCCGACGGAACTCCGCTTGATGCCAAGGCCGTGAAGGAAAACCTGGACGCGCTTGGGCTGGGGATCAAGGACGCGCAGGTCGCACCGAACGTCGACTTCGCCTCCTACAAGTCCGCGAAGGTCGTGGGAAAGAACCAGGTCAAGGTCGCGCTCAAGGCACCGGACGCCAACTTCCTGCGCGCCACCTCATCGGTCACCGCGGGCCTGGTTTCCCCGGCAACGCTGAAGCTGGACAACGCCGGACAGTCGGCGATCGCCAAGATCGTCGGATCCGGCCCGTTCGTCTTTGAATCCGAGAAGACCGACGAGGAAGTCACCTTCGCCAAGCGCGCAGACTACAAGTGGGCACCGGAAACGGCCCCCAACCAGGGCGCCGCATACCTTGACAAGCTCGTGGTGAAATACCTGCCCGAGGTTGCCCACCGCGCCGGCGCGGTGCAAACCGGGCAGGTCGACCTGGTGCGCGGACTCCAGCCCGTGGACGAGCAGGCGCTCAAGGGCAGCGGCGACCAGGTCCTTCCGGCCCAGGGCGTAGACCTGACCACCAACATGGCCGCGGTGCGCATCAGCAACGGCAAGCTCGCCGATGCCAAGGTGCGCCAGGCGCTCCAGGTCGGCATCGACCGCCAGTCCATCAAGGACACCGTGCTTTCCGACAGCTACGTCATCGCCGACTCGGTCCTGAACCACGCGGCACCCGGATTCATCGACCTGTCCGCCGACCTGGCCTACAACCCGGAAAAGTCCAAGGCCCTGCTCGACGAGGCAGGCTGGGTCGTGGGAGCCGACGGCGTCCGCGAGAAGGACGGCAAGAAGCTGGAACTCACCATCACCAGCTCGAACAACTCCGTCGTCATCAAGCCCGCCTTCGAATTGATCGAACAGCAGTGGCGCGAAATCGGCGTCAAACTCATCAACCGCGCCGCCGACAACACCTTCCTGGCCACGGCCATGATCGACAAGAACATCGAGTTCTTCGGAACCCGCCAGTTTGCCTACGGCGGACTGGGCCCGGTCTTCGGGCCGGCCAACAACACCCAGACGCTGAATGCCGACACAGAGCTCAACGCGCTGTTCGCCAAGGAACGCGCCGCCACCAGCGAGGCGGAGCACAAGGAACTTGTCGCCGAGGAACAGCGCCAGCTGGTCACCGAAAAGGCCCTCTCCCTCGTCTTGTGGGATGAAGTCCAGGTATACGGCGGCAACTCCGACGCCCACGTTGAATTCACTTCCGGCACCGCCCCGATTTTCCAGGGCGCTTGGAAGACCGGGGAGTAGCCAACCATGGCCGCATACATCGCGCGACGCATCGGACAAGCTTTACTCGTCATTTGGCTTGCCTACACCCTGGTCTTCCTGGCCGTGCAGCTGCTGCCCAACGACCCGGTAACGATCTTCCTTTCAGCCGATGCTGCGGCCGACCCGGCAACCATCGCCGCCATGAAGGCGCAGTACGGCTACGACCAGCCGTTGATCGTGCAGTACTTCAGCCAACTGGCCGGCCTCTTCACCGGGGACTTCGGATATTCGCTGGCCTCGGGCCAGCCGGTTGCCGAACGCATCGGCGCCGTCGTGGGATCGACGCTGGTGCTGGCCTCCAGCGCCTTCGTCACCGCGGTGGTCTTCGCCGTGGGGCTGGTCGCCTCGGCCACGTTGGCACGCAAGACGTGGCTGAAGCGGCTGGTCATCAACCTGCCGCCGCTCTTCGCTGCGGTCCCGGTGTTCTGGCTGGGCCTGGTGCTCCTGCAGCTGTTGTCCATCCAACTGGGAATCATGTCGCTGTTCCCGGACGGGTCCTTCGCCTCGATCGCCGTTCCGGTGCTCGTGCTGGCCATCCACGTCTCCGCCCCGATCGCCCAGGTGCTGCTCAAGAGCGTGGACAACGTGCACGCCCAGCCATTCGTCGACGTGCTGCGGGCCAAGGGTGCCTCGCCGTCGTGGATCTTCTTCCGACACACCCTGAAGAACGCCGCGGCGCCGGCCATGACCATCAGCGGGATCACCGTGGGAACGCTGCTGGCCGGATCGGTCATCACCGAGACGGTGTTCGCCCGCTCGGGTCTGGGCCAGGTCGTGCTGCAGTCGGTCACGGCGCAGGACGTCGCCCTGGTCCAGGGGCTCGTGCTGCTCACGGCCACGGCATTTGTCGTCGTGAACCTGGTCGTCGACCTGCTTTACCCGCTGCTGGATCCGCGGATCCTCAAGAGTGGAACGCACGGGGCACCGCGCGCACTTGTGGCCTAGGAACGAACGGAGAAAACCATGAGCATCAAACTAGATGAACCGTTGACCCGGTTCGCGGTCCAGGACACCGTACAGGTCGTTGACACCATCGAGGTGGACGAGGTTGCCGCGCCGAAGAAGAAGGCCGGCGCCCTTCGTTCCCCCGCCTTCTGGCTCACCTGCGCCCCGCTGGCCATGGTCCTGGGCTGGGCGCTGTTCCCGACGCTGTTCAGCGGATTCGACCCCATCAGCGGCGTGCCCGCGCAGAAGTTCCAGGCACCCGGTGCCGAACACTGGTTCGGCACCGACCACCTGGGCCGGGACGTGTTTGCCCGGGTGGTCCACGGAACCAGCCAGACCCTGCTGACCGCGGGACTGGCCGTGTCCATCGGGCTCGTGGTGGGAACCGGCCTGGGACTGTTGGCGGCAACCGCGGGACGTGCAGCCGACGCCGTGACCATGCGCCTGATCGACGTGCTGCTGGCCGTTCCGGGCTTCCTGGTTTCGCTGATCATCGTCACGGCATTCGCGCCGGGCCCGATCTCCCTGGGCATCGGCGTGGGCATCGCCTCCATCGCGTCCTTCGCCCGCGTCGTCCGCTCGGAGGTGCTGCGGGTGCGCAGCCTTGACTACGTCGAAGCCGCGTTCATGAACGGCGGGACCTACTGGTCGGTGGTCTTCAAGCACATCCTGCCCAACTCCTGCGGCCCCGTCCTGGCGCTGCTGGCCGTGGACCTCGGGGTGGCCATCCTGGCGATCTCGGGACTCGGCTTCCTGGGCTTCGGGTCCCCGCCGCCGACCCCCGAATGGGGCCTGCTCATCGCCGAGGGACGCCAATACCTCGCCTCGGCCTGGTGGCTCACGACCCTTCCAGGCCTGGTCATCGTCGCGGTCGTCATCCTGCTGGCGGGACTCGGCCGCCAGCTGCACAAGATCTTCCGTTTCTAGCCAGGAGAACAGCATGAGCACCATCGACTCGGCACCCGCATTGCTGGATATCCGTGGGCTAAGCATCACCTACGGCCACGGCGACGAAGCAGTCGTCGCCGCGGACCACCTCGACCTCGCACTCAAGCCCGGGGAAATCGTTGCCCTGGTCGGCGAGTCGGGTTCGGGCAAGTCCACCCTGTCCAAGGCCATCATCGGCTTGCTTCCCCAATCCGCAAGGGTCCTGGACGGCAGCATCGACCTGGCCGGTGAGAACCTCCTCGACATGCCGGCCAAGGAGCTGGAGTCGATCCGCGGCCGGCGCATCGGCATGGTCCCGCAGGATCCCGGCGCCTCCCTGGACCCGGTGAAGACCGTGGGGTCCCAGATCTCCGAGGTCTTCCGCCTGCACCAGCAGGGCCGCAAGCGCTCCAAGGCGCAGCTGCGCGCCGAAGTCATCCGGCTGCTGGAACTGGTCGGGATCGACACCCCGGAACAGCGCATCGGCCAGTACCCGCACGAGCTTTCGGGCGGGCTCAAGCAGCGGGTGCTCATTGCCATCGCCTTCGCGCTGGAGCCCGAGCTGCTGATTGCCGACGAGCCCACCTCCGCCCTGGACGTCACGGTCCAGCAGACGATCCTGGAGGTCTTCACCAAGCTGGCGCGCGAGCTCGGAACCGCAGTCATCTTCGTGACCCACGACCTCGCCGTGGCCACGGACATCGCCGACCGCATCGTGGTCATGCAGCACGGGCGGATCCGCGAGGACCGCCCGGTGCGTGAGATCCTGCGGGCACCCGAAGACCCCTACACCCGGATGCTGCTCACCGAGGCCACCGCCTCGGGCGACGAATCACGGACCACCGGCGATGCACGCGGCAGCGAGGTCCCGGCCATCGAGGTGACGGGCCTGAAGAGGATCTTCGGCAGCGGGAAAACCGAACGCGCGGCCGTGGACGAGGTCTCGTTCGCGGTGCGCCCCGGCACGACGTTCTCCCTGGTGGGGGAGTCCGGTTCCGGGAAATCCACGACCGCGCGGATAATCATGAGGCTTTTGGAGCCCACCGCCGGAATCGTGAAAATCCACGGGCAGGACGTCACCCACGTGCGCGGGGCCGCCAAACGCGAACTCTGGCGCAGCCTGCAGCTGGTGTACCAAAACCCGGATTCGGCCTTGGACCCGCGTTACTCGGTGTCCCGGATCATCAGCGAGCCGCTTGGGAACTACAAGGTCGGCAGCAAGACCGAACGCAAGGTCCGGGTGGCCGAGCTGCTGGACGCGGTCAACCTGCCCAGCCGCATGGCCGCTTTGGATGCCAAGGAACTCTCCGGCGGGCAGCGCCAACGCGTGGCCATTGCCCGGGCGCTGGCCCTGGGGGCCAAGACACTGGTGCTGGATGAGGCCCTTTCCGCGCTCGACGTCCTGACCCAGGCGCAGATCCTGGCGCTCCTGGAAGACCTTCAGGTCAACCAGGGACTGTCCTACCTCTTTATTTCCCACGACCTGCACGTTGTCGAACGCATTTCCCACGACGTGGGAGTCATGCGCCAAGGCCGGCTGGTCGAGGTCGGGGCGGCCGCACAGGTCCTGAACAATCCCGCCAGCGAATACACCAGGCTCCTGCTGGATTCGAACCCCGGGGCGCTGCTGCGCGAAATGGCAACGAATTAGGCCTTGGTCAACAATTTCTTGAAACTCATGGATGCAAAGGAAGACAAATGAGTGCAACGTACGTGAAGGAACGAACAGACGAAGCCCGATACGCGGAGCTGAGCTCGCGCTTTGCCCCGGTGTTTGAGCGCATCGCCGAAGGCACCGTGGAGCGTGAAAACAACCACGTGTTGCCCTTCGAACCCGTGAAGTGGCTCAAGGAGGCGGGCTTCACCACGCTTCGGGTCCCGGCAGACCACGGCGGGGAACCCGTCAGCCACGAGCACCTCTTCCGGCTGATCGTGGAACTTTCCGCGGCCGACTCCAACGTTGGACACCTGTTGCGCTCGCACTTCTCCTTTGTGGAAACCATTGCCCTGCAGCCCGAGGATTTCCGGCTCCGTTGGTTCCCGCGGGTGCTTGCCGGGGAGATCTTCGGCAATGCGGCCACCGAAAAGGGCGGCAACGCCCTGGGCACGACCAACACCAAGCTCCGCGAGGAAAATGGCCAGTGGCTGCTCAACGGGGAAAAGTACTACACCACCGGGTCGATCTTCGCCGACTGGGTCGTGGTCATGGCCAGCACCGAGGGCATCGAAGGCCGCCAGTACGCCATCGTGCGCGCCGACGATCCCCGGGTCCGGATCATTGACGACTGGGACGGCTTCGGCCAGCCCCTGACGGGGACCGGCACCGCGATCTTCGACGACGTCGTGGTCGAATTCGACGACATCATCCAGCGCAAGGTTTCCTCCACGCTCGAGCCCGCCTTCTTCCAGCTCGCACTGCTGAGCGTGCTGGCCGGCATCGGCCGCGCCGCGCTCACCGACGCTGCCGACCTGGTGCGCAACCGCACCCGCACATTCAACACCGGTTCCGGGGACCTGTTCCGCAACGACCCGCTGATCCAGGAAAAGGTCGGCCGGATCGCCGCGGCCGTCTACGCTGCCGACTCGATCGTCTTCGCCGCCGCCCGCGACCTTGACGCCGCGGTCGACACCTCGCTGGGCCTGGACCCGACCGCCGCCTTCATCCGCGCGGAGCTCGCCGTGCAGCAGGCACACGTGAGCGTCCCGAAGCTGGTGCTGGATGCAACCAGCGAACTGTTCGATGTCACCGGAGCTTCCTCGGTATCGCGCGGCAAGTCCCTGGACCGGCACTGGCGCAACGCCCGCACCGTCGCGACCCACAACCCCGTGGCCTTCAAGGCACGCTCGGTGGGCGACTACTACATCAACGGCACCATTCCCACCGGGCTGCACTCCATCGGGGATGCCAAGGATTCGAAATCGGAGAGCAAGTAAATGGGTACCTTTGACGCGCGTCCACGGCTGCTGCTGAGCGCCTTCCTGATGAACACGCCGAGCCACATCCTCGGCGGCCAATGGCGCCACCCCGAGGCCCAGCAGCACCGCTTCAACGAGCTGAAGCTGTGGGTCGATCTGGCCAAGCAGCTCGAGGACGCGAAGTTCGACAACATGTTCTTCGCCGACGTCGTGGGGCTGTACGGCAACCACGAGGGCGGGTGGGCCTCGATGGTCCGCAAGGGCATGCAGGTTCCCTCGCACGACCCGCTGGTGCTGCTTTCGGCGCTCGCCGCGACCACCAGCGACATCGGCCTGGCCATGACCAGCTCGGTGGTGCAGGCGTCGCCGTTCCAATTCGCGCGCCAGCTCTCCACCCTTGACCACATCTCCAACGGACGCGTCGCGTGGAACATCGTGACCAGCGTGCTGGAGAACTCGCACCGCAACTTCGGCGCAGCGGGCCTGGCCGCCCACGACGACCGGTACGACTGGGCCGAGGAATACGTGGAGGCCACCTACAAGTTGTGGGAGGGTTCCTGGGAAGACGACGCGCTTCTTGCAGACAAGGAATCGGGGCTCTTTGCCGACCCGGCCAAGGTCAACAAGATCCACCACCAGGGCAGGCGCTACTCCATCGAGGGCCCGCACACGGCCCTGCCGAGCCCGCAGCGCACCCCGTTCCTGTTCCAGGCGGGTTCCTCCACTCGCGGCAAGCAGTTCGCCGCCCAGCACGCGGAAGCAACGTTCCTCTTTGCCCCGCACCCGGAGTACGTGGCCAAGCAGGTGGGCAAGATCCGCGAGCTCGAGGCCGCTGCAGGCCGCGCCAAGGGAGACGTGAAGGTCTTTGCGGGACTGTCCTTCGTGGTTGGCAGCACCGAGGAAGAAGCCAAGCGGAAGGAAGCCGAGTACGACGAGTACCTGGATCTGGATGCGATCGTTGCCCACATCGGTGGCGGCATCGGCATCGACCTCGGCGGGCTGGACCTGGACACCCCGCTGGGAGACGTGCAGACCGAAGGCGCCCGCGGCGTCCTCGAGGCGGCCATCGCCTCGGTGCCCGGAGGCAAGCCGACCATCGGCGACCTGGCCCGCTACCGTGCCAAGGCCCAACAAATTTCCGGCACCCCGGAGCAGATCGTGGACGAGATCGAACGCTGGCAGGACGCCGGCATGGACGGGCTGAACATCATGAACCAGATCCTGCCCGGTTCCTACACAGACTTCATCGACGGCATCCTGCCCGAGCTGCACAAGCGCGGGTTGGCGCAGACCGAATACGCCCCGGGAACCTTGCGTGAGAAGGTCTTTGGCCGTGGTGCCCGCCTCGAGGATTCCCACCCGGCGGCGAAATTCCGCGGCGCCTTCACGGAGCACTCTGCCGCGAACACCGAGCAGGCGCTGGAGCGCTCGCTCTAGATCGCTTCGGGCGCGCCAGGGGATGAGGGGAGCCGGAAGGGCATGTGGCCTTTGCCTCCCTTGTCGCGTCTTGGCGACGCATCGGCTTTGGGCCAAGACCCAGAATGTGGCGGTAACGTAGGGAACATGAGCAACGAAGTTGGCCAACGCCACGTCAACGACCCGGCGGTGATTCGCCGGCTCCTGCAAACCCCCGCGCGATGGGCAGTGGTCGGACTGACCAACAACCCGCGGCGCGTGGCACCGGGGGTCTCGCACTTTCTGCAGGAGCAACTCGGGATGGAAGTCATCCCGGTGTCCCTCAGCGGCGAGGAAGTCCTGGGCAACACCGGATACAAGCGGTTGGCGGATATTCCGGGGCACATCGCCGTCGTTGACTGCTTTGTGAACTCGCAAAAAGTCGGCGACATTGTTGACCAGGCGATCGCCGTCGGAGTGGATGCACTCTGGCTGCAACTCGGTGTCATTGACGAAGCAGCAGCCGCACGTGCCACGGCAGCCGGGATGGAAGTCGTGATGGACACCTGTCCCAAGATCGAGTATCCATTCCTCTGAATTCGACCGAAAAACAATATTCCAATCACTGTAGTAGACGTGGATCAGCTTGTGTGATTAGAATGACGGCAGCACAAGCAACACAAAATTGGGTGCTGGGGACCCAATAATTACTGGGGGAAGTTCGAACTTGGGGTTTGGACTTGACTAACGGATCGACTGGGGTCGTTTCGTAAACAGTGCTTATTGCGTGGTTGTCGCGCCCCTTGGGGTAATTGGGGTAATTAAAGTGTTCGGCAAAATTGGGGATAATGCTGCACGGAATCAAAAGGGCCGCAGCGCGATGCGCAGTGGCTCTTTTTTGGGCTCTACTGACATATCCGTGGGCGTGAGCCGCGAGCCTTAACGTCCACACGCCGCTTCCTGCCTAGGATTTTTGACTGACTAAGGTACAAAAATCTAGGGACTGAAAACGGCGTGCAGAAAACAAG
>NZ_QMKQ01000041.1 GCF_003287975.1 Arthrobacter sp. AQ5-05 | reverse complement strand
GAACCCGGAAGCTAAGACCCACCGCGCCGATGGTACTGCACTCGGGAGGGTGTGGGAGAGTAGGTCACCGCCGGACAATCCGTCCCGGAACCCCTGAACATCATTGTTCAGGGGTTCCGATGTTTAACGCCCGAACCAGGCGGCGCCCGTTGCGGCCCCCGGCACCCGCCGGGGGCCGCACCCCGTTAACGCCCGACCCCGACCCCGGGCCGGCTGCCTCGCAAGCGACCTTCATGGCCAGAGCCATTAGGGTTGAGGGATGGACGGACTATTTTCACACGCGGCATCAGCCAATGAGCCCAGCTCCCAAGACGGTTACCACTTGCCGGAGCATCGGCATACGGTGAACGTTCCGGCAACAGCGGACCAGGCATTTGAAGGCTTCTCCGAGTACATCCACCTCTGGTGGCCTGTAAGCAAATTCTCGCAGTTCGGCCCGGGAAGCCATGTGACCTTCGAGCGTGGGAGCCTGCTCGAGGAGTCGGAAGACGGAGACCAGCAGCTCTGGGGCAAGATCGTTCACCTCGTAGCACCAGAGACCATCGTCCTGGACTTCACCCTCGGCATGGAAACCGCCCCGCCCACCCATGTGAGCCTGGAATTCCATGAACAGGGCAGCGGAACCGAAGTGGTCCTGACGCATGACGGTTGGGCTGCCGGGGAGATCGGCCAGCAGCAATACGATCGCTACACGGACTGGCCCGAGGTCCTTGAGTACTATGCTCGCTTCATGGGAGCCGGCGGCCAAGCCGAGCGCTAAACCCCCGGACACAGACCGCTGTGCCGCCAGCGACGGCACAGCCATACCCGAGAATGCTTCGAAAGGGTGGCATGAGCCTGCAAACCGCCGATGCGGCGTTGATTGATGACCTGGTCCAACACATCGGTGAGGGGGCGGTATCCACCGATCCCACGGTGCTTCAGTCCCACAGCCACGACTTCGGGAAGATCGTCGACCCCCAGCTGCCCCTGGCCGTGGTCTTTGCCGAGCGCGTGGAAGACGTTCAGGCGGCCCTGCGGCTCGCCTCGGCGGCCGGGGTCAAGGTTGTGCCCCGTGGGGCCGGGACGGGCGTCTCAGGCGGTGCCCATGCTGTGGCCCGCTGCATCGTGCTCTCGCTTGAACGCATGAACCGGATCCTGGAGATCCGCGCGGAAGACGAAGTGGCAGTGGTGCAGCCCGGAGTCATCAATGCCGTGCTGAACAGGACCGTTGCCAAGCATGGTCTTATGTACGCGCCAGACCCGGCCAGCTACAAGGAATCGACCATCGGCGGAAACGTGGCCACCAATGCCGGAGGCCTGCGCTGCGCCAAATACGGGGTGACCACCGACTCGGTCCTTGGCCTGGAAGTCGTGTTGGCCGACGGCACGTTGATCAGCACCGGGCGAAACACCTTCAAGGGTGTCGCCGGATACGATCTGACCTCGCTGTTGGTTGGTTCGGAAGGGACCCTGGCGGTGGTCGTCTCGGTGACCGTTCGGCTGCGCTACCTCAGCGAAAGGACCTGCTCCATCGCCGCGGTGTTCACCGATGTCGTCCAGGCCGCGGCCGGAGTGGTGGCGATCGCCCGGGTGCGCGTGCAGCCGGCGATCCTGGAGTTGCTGGATATCGGGACCATGCGCGTGCTGGATGCCGCCTACGGCTCGGACCTCAGCGCCCGCGGCGGCGCGCTGCTGCTGGTCCGCACGGACGGCCACGGAGCGGAGATCGAGGCGGGTATCGTGCGCTCGGCGCTGGAGAACCTCGGGGCCCAAGTGAGCGAACCCGACGACGAGGAAGCCGTGCGGTTGATCGAGATGCGCCGCGCCAGCCGCGGCGACGGCCAGGACGACCAGTACCGGGTTGGCGAGGACATCGCGGTGCCCCGGTCGGCCATGGTCGACTACATGGGAAGCCTGGACAGGATTGCGGCCAGGAACAACGTCATGGTGCGCATCGTCGCCCACGCCGGCGACGGCAACCTGCATCCCACCTTCTGGGTGGACCCCGACGACGGAACCGAGGGCGTGGCCCGGCTCGAGGCAGCCCTTGACGAGTCCATCCGTGCCGCGTTGGAGGTTGGCGGCACCATCACCGGCGAGCACGGAGTAGGCACCGTGAAGCGTGAATGGCTGGCGTGGGAACAGTCCGAGGAAGTGCTGGAACTGCAGCGAAAAATCAAGGCCGTCTTCGACCCGCAGGGCATCCTGAACCCCGGCAAGGCGATCGTGTGATGCAAGGCCAACGGCTTCGATTAGGTGTTGGGGTGAAAAGTCGGTAAACTTTTTATTCGTTGGTACAACACCGGGATATGGCGCAGCTTGGTAGCGCGCGTCGTTCGGGACGACGAGGTCGCAGGTTCAAATCCTGTTATCCCGACCAATGTGAGCCCCGCAAGAAACTTCGGTTTCCTGCGGGGCTCGTCCCATTTAATGCATGACACCAAGTGCGAAAACCACGTGCTGAACGATCCCCGTCGCGGCGCCGGGGCAGTGGCCCCCGCGATGCACTCGAATCCCTGCACCCCTGGATGGCCATGCAAGAATGTGCGGTGTGCCGGCCGGCGGAAAGCCGTGGGGGCACACCGCGCGTTCTTGGCGCCGAGGGGTGGGCCGGGCTGGAATCGATGCAGGGGACGGGTCTGTTATCGCCTGGCGTGTTCGAAGGTGCGTGCGTTCGCCAGCACGGGCAGCTTGGCCCGCACGTCGTCCAGGATCGAGACATCGACGTCGACCACGGCCAGACCCGGTGCGGCACCGAGCGAGACCAGCACCGACCCCAACGGGGATACCGCGGCGCTGGCCCCGACGCCCGTCGGGGCGGATGACGTCGCCACGATGCCGACGCTCGCCGGGTCCCCCTGGCCACAGGCCAGGGCTAATGCAAAGTCGTGAGTGACTACTCGCGAACGGATCTTCCGACACGGCCGTCCGGGTCCTTTTAATGACGAAAAACTCCTGTTAAAACTGGTGATTGTCTAGATCATCGTTCCAACAGGAGTTCTTCCATGCCATCTTCCCCCATCAGCATCCTCCATGGCCAACTGGAAGACATCCCCGAAAACCTCCACAGCTTCGTGACACCGGAATCGATCTTCCAGGCACTCGCCGCCTTCCCCGACCACCGCAAACCTCGCGGCATCCGCCACCAGCTGGCCTGGATCCTGGCCGTTGCCCTCTGCGCGGTGCTGGCCGGAGCCAAATCCTTCGCCGCCATCGCAGACTGGTCAACCTACGCCGCCTCCACCTCGCTGCGCACCACCGGATTCACAGCACCGCACGTCACCACCTTCCAGCGCGTCCTGGCCCGATTGGATGCCGAGGCCTTCGACCAAGCCCTGGGCGCATGGATGCAAACCCAGGTCGACGCCCGGATCATCGCCATCGACGGCAAGGAAGTGCGCGGAGCCAAAAACGGTGGCGCGGACCGCGTGCACCTCATGGCAGCGCTGGACCACGACACCGGCACCGTCCTAGGACAGGTCGACGTCGGAGTCAAGACCAACGAGATCACCCGGCTCGATTCGATCCTGGAAACCCTCGGTGACTTGGACGGCAGGATCATCACCATCGATGCCCTGCACACTCTGGGTCGCCATGCGGAGTTCCTCCACGCACGAAGAGCCCATTTCCTGATGACGGTGAAAGGCAACCAACCCAAGCTGCTCAAGCAACTCCAAGCCTTGCCCTGGAAAGAAGTCCCGTGGGGGAACCAGCAACAAGATACCGGGCACGGGCGCCGGAGCATCCGCAGGATCAAGGTCGCCACGCTCACTGGCGGCATCAAGTTCCCGCACGCGTTGCAGGCAGCGCAACTGACCCGAAAGACACGGCCACTGAAGGGGACGAAGTGGTCCATCGAGGTCGTATATCTCATCACCTCGTTGCCGGCCCACCGGGCAAGCCCGCGGCAGCTGAACACCTGGATCCGGGGCCACTGGAAAATAGAGAATTCCCTCCATTGGTGCCGGGATGTCACGTTCCAGGAGGATGTGAGCCAAACCCGGACGGGTGTCGCGCCGCGGGTGATGGCGAGCCTGCGAAACCTGGCCCTCAGCCTGCATCGGCTCAACCACAGCACCAACATTGCCAAGGCCAACCGCTACATGGCCAAACACCCCGCACGCCCGCTGGAACGCATCGGGTTCATGACCCCATCAGCGACTTTGCATTAGCCCTGGGCCACAGGCAACCACAAAGGTGGTGCTGTCCAGGGCGCGCGCACGGCACAGGAGTTCCCACTGCTCGAGCTTGCCTTCGCCGGCGCCCCACGAGGCGCAGACGATGTTCACCTGTGCGCCCGCTGCCGCATTTGCCGTGAAGAGGGCCGGGAATCGCACGTCATAGCAAGTGGCCAGCCCGAAGGTGATGCCGCCCATCCGGAACACCACCGGCTCGGTGCCGGGGTCCACGCTGTCAGACTCCGAATAGCCGAAGGCGTCAAAGAGGTGGATCTTGTCATACGACGCTTCCACATCGGGTCCGGTGGCCAGCAGGGTGTTTCGGACCCTGCCGCCGTTGCCGGGGGTGAACATGCCTGCAACAATGGTGATGCCTGTTTCCGAGGCCATGGCGCGGACCGCCGTGGCCCACGGCCCGTCGATCGGTTCGACCACATCGGCCAGCGGATTGCCGAAGGCGCACATGGTGGCCTCGGGGAAGATAACGAGCTCGGCTCCCTGGGCCTTCGCGTCTTCCGAATAGCGGCGCACCAGGGCAAGGTTTTCTGCCGGTTTTCCGCCGCTGATGATCTGTGCCAATGCCAAACGCATGTGATTCCTCCAGTTTGTTGTATGCACAATGTATGTCGAAAAATATCCGCCAGGCTGCCTCTATCCGCGAAAAGGCCTACTTGTACCCGCGTGAGAACGTTCTGATCGATTCAACGATGCAGGGGAAGTTCCTCAATGGGCAAGAGCTGACAGCCGAAATCGGCGTGTCCCGAACCCCCGTGCGCGAGGCCCTGCTGCTGCTGGTTTCCGACGGGCTGGTCGAATTGATTCCGCAGCGTGGTGCCTACATCCCCGTGGTCACCGGTCGCGAGATATCCGAGCTCATGGAACTGCGTGGCGTACTGGAAAGCCACGCAGCCCGTCTCGCCATCGGCTCGGGGAACGTTCCGGCCGAGGCGATGGCCCAAACCCTGAAGCAGCAGGCCGACCTGCCGGCGGCCCACGAGGCGGAATCGGCGCGGGAGTTCATCCGGCTCGACGCGCCGTTCCACCAGCAACTCATCGACGCGGCCGGCAACGAATTGATCTCCCGGACCTACGGCAAGCTCCATGTGCGCCAGGTGATGGTCGGCATTGACGCGTTGTTCCGCACCAGTGGTCGACGTGAGCATGTTTGCCGCGAACACCAGGACCTCCTCGATGCCCTGGTCCAGGGTGATGGCCAAAAGGCCCAAGCGGCCATTGGCCATCACCTGAACGTCACTCGGGACATCCTGCTGCGTAGCTGAGCACCCTTGCGGGCGGGCCGCCGAAGGCCATGCGGTCTCCAGGGCAGTGTGGAACTCATCGTCCTGGGTCGGGTGCGGATCCCGGCCAAGTGCGAGCCCCGCGAGGGTCACCGCGCCGGCGACCGCCACATAGCGTGCGACGGGGATCCAGCCGCCGAGTTTGCTCAGCGGCAGCGTGAACATCAGCGGGGCGATGGCACCACCGATCAAGCCCGCGAAGGTGTGGGCCAGCGACGAGCCGGTCGAGTGAAGGCGCGGCGAGAACCGTTCCACCACGAACGCCGCCTGGGGGCCGTACATGAAGGAGTGGCACATCGGGCCCAGGACGATTCCGGCCATGAGCATCAGCTGGTTGTCACCGCCAAGCAGCACGAAGAAGATGAAGGTCCAGCAGACCCCCGAGGTCCGCGGCATCCGCGTAAACCAACCGGCGGTTGAACCGGTCGGAGGCCGCCCCGGCGAGCGGGATCACGAACAGCTGGAATGCGGAACCGACCAGGACCGCGGTGAGGACCTGGTTGCGCTCGTATCCGAGGACCTGGATGCCGTAGGCCAGGGTGAACACCGTGAAAAGTGCGTGGAGCACATCGGGACCAACCCGGGACAGCGTTGCCGCAACCAGCGGACGCAGTTCGTGGCGGAAGATTTCCTTGATGGGGGCGTTGGGCTGCCCACCCCGGGCCTCGATGGCCTTGAAGATCGGGGTGTCCGCCAGGTGGAGCCGGATCCTGAGCCCGAAGGCCACGAGCAAGGCGGAGAACAGGAACGCGATCCGCCAGCCGGAGCCGATGAACTGCTCCTCGGAGAGCACCAGTGTCAGGACGGCAAGTGCGCCGTTGGCCATCAGGTTGCCGGCCGGCGGCCCGACCTGGGCGGCGGATGCCCAGAGGCCGCGCCGCTCGGGGCGGATGACTACGTGGTCAGTTCGGATGAAAATCCCAGCTCCAGGCCCTGCACCGCCGGCCCCCATCCCTGTCCCCGGGACCGGGACCGGGACGGGGACGGGGACGGGCCGAGCGCCTCGAGTTCGAGTACCGGCGCGGCGGGACCCTGGCCTACTTCGCCGCGTACGACGTGCACCGGGCGCGGGTTCTTGGCAGCATCGCGGAGAAGACCGGCATCGCTCCGTTCATGGCGCTGGCGGCCCAAGTGATGGGAACCGAACCCTACGCCTCGGCCCGCCGGGTGTTCCGGGGCGTGGACAACGGCTCCTCCCACACCGGGGCCCCGTCCACTGCCCGGATGAACGCGGCCTGGCCGAACGCGACCCTGGTGCATCTGCCGGTGCACGCCTCGTGGCTGAGCCAGGTGGAAATCTACTTCTCCATCGTCCAGCGCCAGGCGATCGACGGCGCCGACCTGGAGGTCCTGGCGGATCGGCTTATGGCCTTCCAGTCGCGCTACAACACCATGGCCGAGCCCTTCGACTGGAAATACACACGGCACGACCTCAACGGCTACCTCCACCGGCTGGGCGCCCACGAACCGATGTTCGCCGCCTGGCCCCCGACGAGCTTGGGTTAATGACCACTAGCCCTCGGTGGCGCGCAGCCAGGCCGCCGAGTTGGCGCCCAGCAGGCCCTCGGCGGCCAGTGCGGGACCGTCGGCGGCGGAGAAGAGCAGCGGCTCGCCCTCGGGCAGCTGCACCGGGGCCCCGGAGAGGTTCAGCACGTTGACGGTGTCCCCGTTGCGGATGGCCAGCACCTCGGGCAGCTGGGGGTTCGCGTAGAAGGCCAGGGATCCCAGACCCAGGCCGAGCCCGCTGCGCAGCGACAGGGCCTTGCGGTACAGGTTCAGCGTTGAATCCGGGTCCTGCTCCTGCAGGTCGCGGGAGAAGTCGGCCCAGTTTTCCGGTTGCGGCAGCCAGGTTTCCCCGGTGGGGGAGAACCCGCAGGCAGGGGCGTCGTGCACCCAGGGGATCGGGACGCGGCAGCCGTCGCGCCCGATGCGCTCGCCGCCCGAACGCAGGAAAGTGGGGTCC
The DNA here is from genome assembly GCF_003287975.1 of Arthrobacter sp. AQ5-05. Taxonomy (GTDB): domain Bacteria; phylum Actinomycetota; class Actinomycetes; order Actinomycetales; family Micrococcaceae; genus Paeniglutamicibacter. The sequence goes on along the minus strand of NZ_QMKQ01000041.1, from coordinate 17,697 downwards.
TGGCGGTATGCGTCTTCCAGCGTGGTGTTGTCGCCCAGTCCCAGCTCCTCGCCCTGGTACAGGTAGGCACCACCGGGCAGCCCCAGCATGAACACCGTGGCGGCACGCGCCCGGGTGCGGCCCAGCACGGTGTCCGGCTGCGGGTCGCGCGGGCCGATCCCGTCGCCCAGGTCCATGGCGCGGCCGTCGTACCCGAAGCGGGTGGCGTGGCGGGAGACATCGTGGTTGGACAGCACCCAGGTGGTGGGCGCATCCACGGCGTCGAAGGCTGCCAGCGAGTCGCCGATGACGGTTGCCAGGGCGTCGCGGTCCCACAGGGTGCGCAGGTAATCGAAGTTGAAGCTCTGGTGCATCTGGCCCGGTGCGACCCAGTCGGCCAGCCGCGTCAGCGGGCGCACGTTGGCCTCCGAGCAGAGCACCGGTTCCCCGGGATATTCCTCGCAGATTTCCCGCCAGCGGGCAAAGACCTGGTGCAGCTCGGGCTGGCCGAACATGGGGGCATCGGCAAACGGGTAGCCGGGCCGCGGGGCGCCGTCCGGTGCCCCGCCCCAGTCGGGCATTCCTTCCTTCTTGAACATCGCGTGGGCGACGTCGATCCGAAAGCCCCCGGCACCGGCATCCAGCCAGAAGCGGAGCGTCGTTTCGAACTCTTCCTGCACCGCGGGATTGCGCCAGTTGAAGTCCGGCTGGGTCGCGTCAAAGAGGTGGAAGTAGTACTGGCCTTCCGTGCCGTCGGGGTTCGGAACGCGGGTCCAGCCCGAGCCGCCGAAGAGCGATTGCCAGTTGTTCGGCGGGGTGTTTCCGCCCTCGCCGCTTCCATCGGCAAAGTGGAACATGGCCCGCTCGGGGGAACCCGGTGCGGCGGCCAGGGCCGAGGTGAACAAGGCGTGCTCGTTGGAGCAGTGGTTGGGGACGATGTCGATGATGATGCGGATGCCGAAGGACGCCGCGGCACTGATCAGCGTCTTGGCATCCTCCATGGTTCCGAAGAGCGGGTCCACGCCCCGGTAGTCGGACACGTCGTAGCCGGCGTCCTTTTGCGGGGAGGGGAAGAAGGGGGAGAGCCAGATGGCGTCCACGCCCAGGGACGCGATCTTCGGCAGCTCGGAGGTGATGCCGGCCAGGTCCCCCATGCCGGATCCGGTCGAATCCTTGAAGGAGCGCGGGTAGATCTGGTAGATCACCGCGCGGCGCCACCATTGGTCTCCCGCCGCGGGCTCGTGGGCAGCCGGCGCCAAGGCGTAGGGCGAGGGATCTTGGGCCGGGGCATCCGACGCGTGGGGTGCGTCCAGGGGTAGCGACATGGGTTCCAGCCTATCTACTTGTGGGGGCGGGATCCTGCTCGGCCCGGGTTGCGTTGGTTGTCGATCAGGCCGGTGGCGCGGTGGAGGTGCGCAGCACGAACTCGGTGGGGAAGAACTGGTCGGGTGCGGGGGACGGGGGATCCGGGTGGCCGTCCTCGCCGAGCAGCTCCATGATGCGGGCCACCGCTGCCTCGCCCTGGGCTCCGGGGTGCTGGGCAATGGTGGTCAGCCCGTACAGTTCGCCGAGCTCGTGCCCGTCGATGCCGATCACCGAGAAATCCCCGGGCAGCGACAATCCCAGGTCGCGGGCGGCCATGATGGCGCCGAAGGCCATCTCGTCCGAGGCGCAGAGCAGCGCCGTGGGCCGGCCGCGCGGGTTGGACAGCAGGCTGCGGACCTTTTGGTAGGCCCCGGCCGTGGTGAAGTCCGCGTCCAGCAGCCACTGCGGGTTCACCGCGATCTCGGCCTGGTCCAGGGCGTACTCGAAGCCGTCGAGCCGGGCTGCGGGCAGGTTGAAGTCAACGTTGAACACGTCGGCGCCGCCCAGGAACGCGATCTTCGTGTGCCCCAGGGAGACCAGGTGCTCGGTGGCCAGCGAGGCGATGTTGAAGTCATCGACGCGGATGGTCGACACCTCCGGCAGTAGCCCGCCCAGGGCCACCAGCGGCTTGCCGACCAAGCGCAGCTGGTGCAGCTCGGGGGCGGTGAGCTTGAGGGTGACGGTGATGACCGCGTCGAGGCGCTGGCGCATGAGCAGGTCCTGGAAGACCGCATCGCGGTGCCGCTGTTCCCCGCTGGTGTTGTACAGGGTCAGGTCGTAGCCGCGTTCGTTGAGTTCCTGGGTGGCGCCCTGGAGCACGTTGGCGAAGTACCAGCGCGAGATGGTGGGCACCACGATGCCGATGTTGCGGCTGCGCCCCGAGGCCAGCGAGGAGGCGTTGTAGGACAGCACGTAGCCCAGTTCCTTGGCCGCCCGGGCGACGGCCTCGCGGGAGGCCGCGGAGACCTTCCCCTTCCCGGACAGCGCACGGGAGACCGTGGCGACCGAGACCCCGGCACGAAGTGCGACGTCCTTGATGCTTGCCATGTTGCTTCGGCTTCCTTGTCCTGGGTAGCGGGGGATCGGGCGGTGTGCGCGGGCGCTAGGCGGTGCGCGGGCGCAGCCAGAGGGCCGCATCCGGGTTCAGCACCAGTGATCCGGTGCCCGCCGGCGCTTCCCCGAGCGCGGTGGCGGAGCTGGCCAGCAGCACCTCTCCGGCAGGCACAGCCACCGGGGTCGAACCCAGGTTCAGCAACACCAGCACCCCGGAGTTCCCGAATCCCAGCAGCTGCCCGCCGACGGTGTCTTCAAGCCAGTTTAGGTTGCCCAGCCCCAGTCCGTGGGATCCGCGCAGCTCCAGCGCCTTGCGGTAGAGGTTCAGCGTCGAATCCGGATCGGACTCCTGGGCCTGACGGGTCAGCAATTCCCAGCCCGGGGGCTGGGGAAGCCACCCGGTGTCGGCATCGCTGAAACCCAGCGATCGGGTCGAATCGTTCCAGGGCAGCGGGACCCGGCAGCCGTCGCGGCCCAGGCGCTCGCCGTCGGTGCGTGCGTAGGTGGGGTCCTGGCGGTATTCATGGGGGAGTTCGGTGTGGTCGCCCAGCCCCAGTTCCTCGCCCTGGTAGAGGTAGGCGCCTCCGGGCAGCCCCAGCATGAACAGCGTCGCGGCACGCGCCCGCTCGAGTCCAAGCACCGGATCGGGCTGCACGTCACCGGGACCCAGGCCGTCTCCCGGGCGCAATGCCGGGGTGGGCGCGCCGAGCCGGGTCGCATGTCGGGGCACATCGTGGTTGGACAGCACCCAGGTGCTCGGTGCCCCGACCGCGTCGAAGGCCTTCAGCGACCGGGTGATGATGGCCTTGAGCGCTGCGGCGTCCCAGCCGGTGTGCAGGAAGGGGAAGTTGAAGGACTGGTGCATCTCGTCCGGGCGCACCCAGTCGGCCATGGTCTCGATCGGGTGGACGTTGGCCTCGGCGCACAGCACGCGCTCGCCGGGATACGCCTCGCAGATCGCCCGCCAGCGGCGGAAGACCTCGTGCACGGCGGGCTGGCCGAACATCGGTGCGTCGGCGAACGGGTATCCGGGGGTGTCGGCGCCGTCGGCCCGTCCGTGCCAGTCAGGCAGCCCCGAGGCCTTGACCAGGGCGTGGGCGACGTCCACGCGGAACCCGCCTGCGCCGCGGTCCAGCCAGAAGCGAAGGACCGACTCGAACTCCTCGCCCACCGCCGGGTTGTCCCAGTTGAAATCGGGCTGGGAGGAGTCAAAGAGGTGCAGGTAGTACTGGCCTTCGGAGCCGTCGGGGTCGGGGACGCGGGTCCAGGCCGAGCCGCCGAAGTGGGACTGCCAGTTGTTGGGAGGCAAGTGGCCCCCGTCCCCGCGTCCGTCGCGGAAGATGAACATGTCCCGGGCCGCCGATCCGGCGGGGGAAGCCAGGGCCTCGCGGAACAGGGCATGCTGGTCCGAGCAGTGGTTGGGCACGATGTCGACCAGGATCTTGACCGAGAGCCGGTTGGCCTCGGCGATCAGCGCGTCGAAGTCCTCCAGCGTCCCGAAGAGCGGGTCGACGGCGCGGTAGTCGGAGACGTCGTAGCCGGCGTCCTTTTGCGGGGAGGCAAAGAACGGGGAGAGCCAGATGGCGTCCACACCCAGGGACGCGATGTGGTGCAGCTCGGTGGTGATGCCGCGCAGGTCGCCGATCCCGTTGCCCGTGGTGTCGCGGAAGGAGCGCGGGTAGATCTGGTAGATGACCGAGCGGCGCCACCACTGCGTGCCGCCGGAAGGTGCGTGGGTGGCCTCCTCGAACCGGGCCGGGACGGCGGGCTTGGGGATCGCGGGGAGCTCTTCGGTCTGTGACATGCGCTCCATCATAACGGTGGAAACACCAAGAATGGAAGCGTTTCCACTTGAACGTGAAGAAGCCAGGAGGCGTGCAACTGTTCCCAAAAAGTTACCAACTGCACCTTGCGCGCCTACAAGACCGGTAATGCAACGGAATTCCAGTCGTCCGCGGCGGCCGGACGGGGGACCGGCCCGTCCTGTGACCTAGACGACACGAGTGGAAGCGCTTACACTAAACCTCACGCCATCAGCGCCGAACGATCCACCGGGCGCCCAACACTCGAAAGAGGAACCATCATGACGGGAAACACGACCCCCGGTGCACGCCTGACGCGCCGCACCTTCACCCTGGGCGCCGTCGGGGCACTCTCCGCCCTGGCGCTCACCGCCTGCGGAGGCTCCGGCACCCCGGCGGCCAGCTCGAGCCCCGCGGCCACCGCCGCCGCCGCGACCAGCGCCCCGGCCACGGGCACCAGCCTGACCATGTGGGTCGACGCCGAGCGCTCGCCGGCACTGAAGAACATCGTTGCCAAGTTCAAGGCCGAGAAGGGCATCGACGTCAAGCTGGTCGTCAAGGACTTCGCCGCGGTGCGCGACGACTTCATCACCCAGGCCCCCACCGGCAAGGGACCCGACGTGCTGGTCGGTCCGCATGACTGGCTGGGCAAGCTCGTGCAGAACGGTGTCGTGGCCCCGGTGCAGCTCGGTGACAAGGCCAAGGACTTCGCCGAGAGCTCCATCAAGGCAGTGACCTACGACGGCCAGACCTACGCGGTTCCGTACTCCATCGAGAACGTTGCCCTGATCCGCAACACCGCACTCGCCCCCGAGGCCAAGGCCACGCTGGACGAGGTCCTCGCCGAGGGCAAGAAGGCCGTGGCCGCCGGGGACGCCAAGTTCCCGTTCCTGGTGGGGCTCGATCCCAAGCAGGCCGACCCGTACCACCTCTACCCGCTGCAGACCTCCATGGGGGCACCGGTCTTCGCGCAAAACGCCGACGGCAGCTACGACGCCAGCGCGCTGGCCCTGGGCAACGAGGGCGGCAAGAAGTTCGCGCAGCTGCTCACCGACCTGGGTGACAAGGGCTCCAAGGTCCTGAACTCCAACATCACCGGCGACATCGCCAAGGAGAAATTCCTGGCCGGGGAATCCCCGTACTTCCTCACCGGCCCGTGGAACGTCCCGGACATCGCTGCCAAGGGCATCAAGTTCGCTGTCGACCCGCTGCCCACCGCCGGGGACAAGCCCGCCCAGCCCTTCATCGGCGTGAACGGCTTCTTCATCTCCGCCAAGTCCACCAATGCCCTGGCCGCCAACGAGTTCGTGGTCAACTACCTCAGCCAGCCCGAGGCCCAGGACGAACTGTTCAAGGTCGGCGGACGCCCGCCGGCGCTGACCGCCTCCTTCGAGAAGGCCGCCAGCGATCCCGTGGTCAAGGCCTTCGGCGAGATCGGCGCCAACGGCGTGCCGATGCCGGCGGTTCCGGCCATGGACGCCGTCTGGGCCGACTGGGGCGGCACCGAGCTGAACCTCATCAAGGGCAAGGAAGCCGACCCGGCGGCAGCCTGGACGAAGATGGCAGCCAACATCGAAAAGAAGATTGCCGGCAGCAAGTAGCCGCACGCAACACCACTGCCCCCGGGGGCCCGGTGCGCAGCAGCCGCGCACCGGGCCCCGGGGGAATCCCCACATCATCGCCGCCCGCGCGGTTGAGCGCACGAGGAAAGATAGCCGGACCATGGTAGAAATCGAAGTAAAGCCCGAGGTGTCCCTGGCGCTGCCGGGCGGGCGGAAACCGTCGAAGAACGGCCGCGGCCCCGATTCCCTCGGCGGTATCCTCGCCAAGATCATCCTGCTGGGCATCACCGATGCCGTGGCGGCCTTCGTGCTCTTCCAGCTGGCGCTTTCGGCCGAATGGCTGATCTTCGGCATCTCCCTGCTCACCACCATGGCCATCAACTGGATCTACCTGCGCCGCGGCGGCCTTCCGGCCAAGTACCTGGCACCAGGGGTCATCTTTCTGATGGTCTTCCAGGTCTTCGTGATGATCTTCTCCACCTACATCGCGTTCACCAACTACGGCGACGGGCACAACTCCTCCAAGGAAGACGCGATCGCCTCGATCCAGCTCTCGGCCTCCGAACGCGTCCCGGACTCCCCGCAATTCCCCACCTCGGTGCTGGAAAGGAACGGCAGCTACTTCCTGCTGGTCACCACCCCGGAAGGCGAGGCGAAACTCGGCGGCGCCGAGGAGCCGCTGCACACCGTCACACCCTCCGCCACGGGCCCCACCGGGGCTGCCGCCGGCGTGGAAGGCTACGGCACCCTGGACTTCGCCACGCTGCTGCAGCACCAGGCGGAGATCACCTCGCTGAGCGTCCCGATCAGCGCCAACCCCGAAGACGGTTCGCTGAAGACAGCGGACGGCTCCACGTCCTACGTTTACACGCCGAAGCTCAAGTACGACGCGAACGCCGACACCTTCACCGACACGGCCACCGGCGTCGTCTACTCCGATGACGGGCGCGGCTCCTTCGTGGCCGCCGACGGCACCCACCTGAACACCGGGTGGAAGGTCAACGTGGGGCTGGAAAACTTCGAGCGCGCATTCACCGACCCGAACCTGCAGGGCCCGCTGCTGAAGGTCATCGCCTGGACCTTCGGGTTCGCGATCCTCTCGGTGGCCACCACCTTCGCCCTCGGGCTCTTCCTGGCCATCACCTTCAACAAGGCGGACTTGAAGGGCAAGAAGTTCTACCGGATCCTGATGATCCTTCCCTATGCCTTCCCCGCCTTCCTCTCCGGGCTGGTATGGTCCGGCCTGCTGAACCCCGAATTCGGGTTCATCAACAACGCGCTGCTGGGCGGCGCCCAGATACCCTGGCTCACCGATCCGGTGCTCTCCAAGGTCTCGGTGCTCATGGTGAACCTGTGGCTGGGCTACCCGTACATGTTCCTGGTGTGCACGGGGGCCCTGCAGTCCCTGCCCGAAGACGTCGACGAGGCGGCCCGCATGGACGGGGCCGGGGCGTGGAAGATCTTCACCGCCATCAAGCTGCCGTTGCTGCTGGTGTCCCTGGCGCCCCTGTTGATTGCCTCCTTCGCCTTCAACTTCAACAACTTCAACGTCATCTTCATGCTCACCGGCGGCGGCCCGCGCTTTGACGGTACGACCTTCGACATCGGTTCCACCGACATCCTGATCACCATGGTCTACAAGATCGCCTTCGGCACCGGAACCGGCCGCGACTACGGACTGGCAAGCGCCCTGGCGATCCTGATCTTCATCATCGTCGCCGCGGTGTCGGCACTGAGCTTCAAGAAGACCAAGGCCCTGGAGGACTTGAACTAATGAGCACCCCGACAACCAAGGCAACCGCAACAGCGGTGCCGGCCAACAAAGCCTCCTTCGGCCAATGGTTCAAGGCCAAGGGCTGGCGCCATCTGGTCGCCATTGCCGCCACCGCCTTCTCCATCTTCCCGCTGCTCTACGTGCTCTCGGCGGCGCTGAACCCCACCGGCACCATGGCCGGGGCCAGCAGCCTGTTCACCGAGTTCGGCACCGGGAACTTCCAGGAGCTCTTCGCCAACCAGGAACGGCCCTTTGGCCGCTGGTTCGTCAACACCCTGGTCATCGGGACCGTCACCTCCGCCGCCACGGTGTTCCTCGGTGCCATGGCCGCCTACGCGTTTTCCCGCATGCGCTTCACCGGCCGCCGCGTCGGGCTGCTGACCCTGTTGCTGCTGCAGATGTTCCCGCAGCTGCTCACCGTCGTGGCGATCTTCCTGCTGCTGAACTTCATCGGCGACATCATCCCGGCCCTGGGCCTGGGCTCGCAGCTCGGGCTGATCATGGTGTACCTCGGCGGCGCGCTGGGCGTGAACACCTACCTGATGTACGGGTTCTTCAACACGGTCCCGACCTCGCTGGACGAGTCCGCGCGCATCGACGGGGCCAGCCACGTGCAGGTGTTCTTCCAGATCATCATGCCGCTGGTCACCCCGATCCTCGCGGTCGTGGGCCTGCTGGCCTTCATCGGGATCTCCTCCGAGTTCGTGATCGCCTCCGTGGTGCTCACCGACCCCGACTCCCAGACCCTGGCCGTGGGGCTGTACTCCTACGTCGCCCAGCAGCGCAGCGAGAACTGGGGCGTCTTTGCCGCGGGCGCGGTGCTGGCGGCGATCCCGGTGATGACACTCTTCCTGTTCCTGCAGCGCTACATCACCTCCGGCCTGACCGCCGGCGGCGTGAAGGGATAACGCACCATGCCCGGCGACAGGATGCGCGGGATCGATTCGGGCCTGGCCCTGCAGCCGCACCACGACGGATCACCCGCCTATGTGTTGGGCCCCGCGGCCCCGCTGCCGGGCGAGGTGCTGCGGGTGCGGCTCCGGGTTCCCGCGGGCGCAGGGGCACCTGCGGCCGTGTGGCTGCGCAGCCTGCGCGACGGCGAACCGCACCTGGAGCCCGCAAGCAAGGCGGGCGGCGATGGCTCCCACGACTTCTTCGAGGCCCCGCTGCCCATGGTGAACCCGGTGCAACGCTACCGCTGGTACCTCCAGTACACGGAGGATGCGGGAAAGGCGAGCTATCGGTGGTTCACCGCCGCCGGGCTGCACCGCCGCGATGTCCCCGATGCCTTCGACTTCCGGATCCACGCCGGGTACCCAACCCCGGACTGGATCAAGGAATCGGTCATGTACCAGGTGTTCCCCGACAGGTTCGCCAACTCGGGCGCCGACAAGCCCCGGGCCGGCTGGATGGTGTCCTGCGACTGGGACACCGAGGTCCGGGGCACCGGGCCGGAGACCAGCCGCCAGTTCTACGGCGGGGACCTTCCCGGCATCCAGGGGCACCTCGGGCACCTCGCGGACCTGGGCGCCACCATTCTCTACCTGACGCCCATCTTCCCGGCCGCCTCCAACCACCGCTACGACGCCTCCTCGTTCGACGAGGTCGACCCGCTGCTCGGCGGGGATGCTGCACTGGTCTCCCTAATCGAGGCCGCCCATGCCCGCGGCCTGCGCGTGGTGGGGGATCTGACCACCAACCACACCGGGGCCGGGCACCACTGGTTCGTGGATGCGTACCGGAATCCCGGGGCGCCCACGGGGCAGTACTACTACTTCAACGAGGAGCACACCGAATACGAGGCCTGGCTCGGCGTGCCTTCGTTGCCGAAGCTGAACTGGAATTCCGTGGCCCTGCGCGAGCGCTTCATCCTGGCCGATGACTCGGTGGCGGTGCGCTGGTTGAAGGCGCCGTTCAACCTTGATGGCTGGCGCATCGACGTGGGCAACATGACCGGGCGGCGCGGGAGCGACGACCTGAACCACGAGGTCGCCCGGATGCTGCGCCAACGCATCGAGGAAGTGAAGCCCGGTGCCATGTTGCTGGCCGAATCCACGTCCGACGCGGCTCCCGACGTTCCCGGTGACGGCTGGCAGGGAGTGGTGAGCTACAGCAATTTCACCCGCCCGTTGTGGCAATGGCTGGCCAGGGACGAGCCGCCGGAACAGAACGGATGGTTTTTCGGGCTGCCGCAGCCCGGGCCGGCGCGCATCGACGCGGCCGATTTCGCGGCGACGCACCGGGAAATGTCGGCGGGCTTCAGTTGGGAGGTGCGGCTTGCCAACGCCAACGCCCTGGACACCCACGACACGGCCCGGGCCGCCAGCCACATGATCGCCGGAGGGCAGGAGCTCGCTGCGTGCGTGCAATTCGCTTTCCCGGGGATCCCGCTGGTCTTTGCCGGGGACGAGTTCGGGCTGCACGGGTTCAACGGCGAGGATTCACGCACCCCCATGCCCTGGGGCACACCCGAAAAGTGGGGCAAGGACCTGCGCCCGCTCTATGCAGAGTTGGCCGCACTGCGCGCCGGCCACCGCGCGCTGATTGACGGTTCGCTGCGCTGGATTGCCGCGGAAGGGAATCTGCTGGTCTGGATTCGGGAACATCCCACCGGCTCGGTGCTCTGCGTGGTGGCCCGCGGCCCTGTCGCGGAAACGAACCTGGGTGCCGCGGCGCGGCTGGCCGGTGATCCGGGAAGCGCGCTGCTGGCGCTCGGGAACGCCGTGGACGTGGCGGTGGATGAAACCGGGGAGGTCACGGTCGGTGCCAGTGGTCCCGGGGTTTCCTTCCAGCTGGCAAAGGCAACGGGTGCGTGGAGCTAATGGGCGGCAGCCGAATCCCGGCCGCGGACCATGCCGCGTTCGGTCGCTGAGCTTCCCGCGGAGAACACCAGGATCGCGATGAAGATCGGCAGGAATCCGCCAAATACGGCATCATCCGGAAGCCTGAGACGCAGCAGCGCAAGGACTGCCACCGCCACCGCGAGCCAGAGGACACCGACAAGCATTTTCCCGCGGGCGGAGACCCCCGCCCACTTCGGCACTTCCCCTGGCGCGTGTTCTCCGGTGGGCCCAAGCCACTTCGACATCGAAATCCGTTCCCTCCGCAACACCGGGACCGGTCCGGCGAGTTCCGCGCCGCCGGTTGATGGGTGAAACCACGAACGACTAGTAGGTATCCGGATATTCGGCCCGGCCGCGGGGTGCACCGCAAATCGCCGTGCCGGGGCGAAGGAACTCAAAGCCTAGCCAAAGATCTGCCTGGGGCCTTATGAGGCGTCCCGCTTGCAGATGGCCATCGACCGAAGCCGCGACCGGGCGGCCGGGCGAGGCCGGGGTGACAAAGATCCTGGTAGAAACATCGACTATTTTTCGACCGCCCGACAGCAGGGAACCAGCCCAACGATTCAGGCCTGCTATTCGCCCGTTGACTGCTCGTCCGGGCCCAATACCAGCCGGGCTTCGTCCCTGCGGTGGCGCAACACCGCCTCCACGTAGGAGGCGACCGCCGCCTCCATGGGCACGTTGGAACCGCGGGCCTCGGAAATATACCAGCGGTGTTCGAGGACCTCGTGCACGATCTGCGCCGGTTCCAGCTTGCCGTGGAACTCGCGGGGGATCGCTCCGGTGATCCGGTCAAAGACATCGGTGACCCAATGGGCCGCGGCGAGTTCCTCGTCCAGCTCCGGGTGCTTCTTGGCCCGATAGGCATCCATGTCGTTGAGCAGCCTGCGGGCCTGCCCTTCCTCCACATCCAACCCGGTGAGCCGCAAGAGCCTTCGGGTGTGGTGCCCGGCGTCAACCACCTTGGGTTGGATGACCAGCTGGCCGCCATCGGGGGATGTCTTGAGGCTGATTTCCTCCACGTCGAAGCCCAGCTCGTTGAGCCGGCGAATGCGCTCGTCGACCCTCCAGCGTTCGGACAGGTCGAAGGATTCCTTGTCGTTCAGCTCGGCCCAGAGCCCGCGATAGGAGTGCAGGATGTCCTCGCTGGTGGCCACCGGGTCCACGGTGTCCTCGATCAGCCCGGCCTCCATGAGGTCCATGAGTTCACCGGCAATGTTGACCCGGGCGATTTCCAGGTCATATTCGCGCTGCCCCGGGGACAGCTCCGGGTAGAGCTCGCCGGTTTCGGCATCCACCAGGTACGCGGCGAAGGAGCCTGCATCACGCCGGAACAGCGTGTTGGAAAGGGAGACATCTCCCCAGTAGAAGCCGATCAGGTGCAGGCGGACCAGCAGCAGCGCCTGGGCGTCGATGAGGCGGGTGAGGGTGTCGCGGCGCAGTTTCTGCGAGAACAGGGCGCGGTAAGGCAGGGAGTATTTCAGGTGCCGGGTGACCAGCACCGGGTCCAGGTCGTTGCCCTCGCTGTCCTTGCGCCCGGTGATCACCGCGACAGGTTCCACGCAGGGGGCTGCCAACCGGCGCAGCTTGCGCAGCATGTGGTATTCGTGCCGGGCCACGTGTTCGCCGGTTTCCTTGATGGCAATGACCGCTCCGCCCATCATGGCGAAGCGCACCACGTGCCGGGAAATGCCGCGAGGCAGCGGGGCCAGGGTGTCGGCCGGCCAGTCCTCCAGCGGGAGCTGCCACGGTAAATCCAGCAGACCGGGGTCGGCGGTGGCCGCGGTGATCGACAACGAGCCGGACACTGCCGGGGTCGCGGCCGAGGAAGACTCGCGCGGCAGCTTGCCGGACTGGGAGTGGTTGGTGGGTTCGTCGTGCCAATTGGCGGTGTGGCGAATCATGGCGTGGATGCCGTTTCTTGCTGCGGTGGGGAGGGGAAAATCAGGGATATGCAAAGGCGGCCGTACCCAGCGCTGGGCTGAATACGGCCGCCATTGGCCATTGCCGTGAAAGCTCGCGACAACAAGCGGCAGGTTTAGACCTCGCTGGCCACCTGTGCGTGTGCCCCGGTGCTGGCCGGCTCGGCCAGACGTTCGCCGGAGGCGGTGTCGAAGAGGTGGACGTGTCCGACCTTCGGCAGCACGTGGATGGTTTCGCCCTTGAACGGGGGCTTGCGGCCGTCGACGCGCACGACCATCTGGTATTCGGTGCCGCCCACGAAGGTGTGTCCGTAGACGTAGGCATCGGCGCCGAGTTCCTCGACCACGTCGACCTCGACCGAGAGGCCTTCGTCCGCACCGACCTGGTCCAGGTCCTCGGGACGTACGCCCAGGGTCACCGAGTTGCCGGTTGCGGCCTCCAGCGTTGCCGAAGCCACCGGGTAGATGGTGCCGCCGAAGGCGACACCGCCGTCGGCCACCGGCAGTTCCAACAGGTTCATGGCCGGGGATCCGATGAAGCCGGCAACGAAGACGTTCTGCGGCGTGTCGTAGAGTTCGCGCGGCGTGCCGACCTGCTGCAGCAGGCCATCCTTGAGGACTGCGACGCGGTCGCCCATGGTCAGGGCCTCGACCTGGTCGTGGGTCACGTACACGGTGGTGACGCCCAGACGGCGGGTCAGCGAAGCAATCTGCGTGCGGGTCTGCACGCGGAGCTTGGCATCAAGGTTCGACAGCGGCTCATCCATGAGGAAGACCTGGGGGCTGCGCACGATGGCGCGACCCATGGCAACACGCTGGCGTTGGCCGCCGGAGAGGGCCTTCGGCTTGCGGTCCAGATAGTCCTCGAGGTCAAGGAGCTTTGCGGCTTCCTGCACGCGGCGTGCGCGCTCTTCCTTGTCGATGCCCGCGATCTTCAGGGCGAAGCCCATGTTGTCGCCCACGGTCATGTGCGGGTAGAGCGCGTAGTTCTGGAAGACCATGGCGATGTCGCGGTCCTTGGGCGGAACATTGGTGACATCGCGGTCGCCAATGAGGATGCGTCCGGAATTGATGTCTTCCAGGCCGGCGAGCATGCGCAGGGTCGTGGACTTTCCGCAGCCGGAGGGGCCGACAAGAACCAGGAATTCGCCATCGGCGATCTCGAGGGAAATCTTGTCAACGCTGGGCTTGGTGGCACCCGGGTAGACGCGGGTGGCTTGGTCAAAAGTTACTGATGCCATAGGGGCAACAATCCTTTCACGGGCAGGTACGTGCCCGACGGTCCGAAGTGAATGGAATCACAAGCTTCTCATATCAAGGATGGATTCTAAAAGCGCAGGCAATTCCCCGGGCCCATTAAGACGGAATTGTGCCTGGGATTTCCCCGAACCGACTTTTACCCCGATATCTCCGGGGCGCAATGCAGCGAAGGCGTCCTCGTCCGTGACATCGTCCCCGGCAAAGAGCACCGTGGATGCGTCTGCGACCTCGCGCAGCCAGTTCAGGCCATCGCCCTTGGTGCCCACCAGCACGCTGGCCTCCAGCACGGACTTGCCGTCCAATGCCTGCAGGTTCTCGATTCCATCCAGCTGCTCGTGGGCGGCGCGCAGCGCTGCCGTGGCAACCTCGGGGGCGGCCTGCCTCACGTGCAGGACGATTGAGGCCGGCTTGTATTCAAGGGTGGTGCCCGGATTGGCTGCGCTGATGGCTTCGAGGGTTTCGGTGGCCTTGGCCAGGGACGCGGTCTGCGCGCCGCTGAGGTCGATGTGCTCGTCCTCGGCTCCGAAGGTTTCCGGTGCCCAGCGTTCGGTGCCGTGGCTGCCCACCAACAAGGTTCGCTCCGGCGGGCTGCCCACGGCGCGCAGCGAGGCCAGATCGCGGCCGGAGATCAGCGCGGTGACGGTGTTTTCCAGGGCGGCCAGCTTGGCCAGGGCCTCGGAGGCTGCTGGCAACGGACGCGCGTCCTCGGGACGGTCGACCAAGGGGGCCACGGTCCCGTCGAAGTCCAGGGCCACAAGCAGGATCGGGGTATCGACCAGGGATTCGATGGCATCGGCGAGGTCGGGAGTTATGGGACCCATAGGTAACCAGCTGATCCTTTCAGGCAGTTGAAGCGGGTAAGGAACGAACACCCGGGCCGGGGCAGGATTTCCGGCTTGCCCCGGGGCAATGGGTGCAAATGCAATGCGCGGGTGCAACGGGAAGAATTCCCGCTGTGCACCCGCGCCACTACATCATCCAGCCTAGACCAGCGTGTCCACCGGCAGCGGCTGGGCCAGCGAGGCGAGGAACGTCTGGGACCAGCGGGCCACATCATGGTCGCGCAGGTGCCGGCGCATGCGGCGCATCCGCCGGGCCGAGTCCTGTGGATCCATAAGCAGTGCTCGCATGATCCCGGACTTCATGCCGTCGATGTCATGCGGATTCACCAACACCGACTGGGTCAGCTGGTCCGCGGCCCCGGTGAACTCAGAGAGCACCAGCATGCCGGTGTCAGCGGTGTGGGCCGCCACGAATTCCTTGGCCACCAGGTTCATGCCGTCACGCAGCGAAGTCACGAGCATGATGTCCGCGGCCAGGTAGAGGGCAATCATTTCCCGCATCGGGTACGAATGGTGCAGGTAGCGGATGGCCGTGTGTTCCATGGTGTCGTGCTCGCCGTTGAGGTTGCCGACCATGAGCTCGACCTGGTCCTTGAGTTGCTGGTAGCGCTCGACATTCTCGCGGCTGGGGCTGGCAACCTGCACGAGGCAGGCATCGCCGACCTTGATGTCACCGTCGGCCAACAGCTCGCCGTAGGCCTTGAGCCGGTGGCGGATTCCCTTGGTGTAATCGAGCCTGTCCACGCCCAGCAGGATGGTCTTCGGGTTGCCCAGTTCCTGGCGGATCTGCTTGGCACGGGCGATGATCTCTGGATCGTGTGCGAGCTCCGCGACCTGCTGGGTGTCGATGGAGATCGGGTGCGCCTCGGCGCGGCAGATGTTGGAGCTGGAGCCGCTGGCCTCGGGCGATGCCGGCGGTATCGCCAGCGAGCCCTTGACCGTGCGGTCCGTGTAGCGGCGCATGCAGCGCAGGAAGTTGCTGGCATCGGCGGTGCGCTGGAAGCCCACGACATCGGCGCCGGCCAGGCCCTCGAGGATCTGCTTGCGCCAAGGAAGCTGGGAGAAGATCCCGGGAGACGGGAAGGGAATGTGGTTGAAGAAGCCGATGCGCAAGTCCGGGCGTGCCTCGCGCAGGAGCTTGGGCACGAGCTGCAGTTGGTAGTCCTGCACCCAGACCGTTGCGCCTTGGGCGGCAACATTGGCCGTGGCGTCGGCGAAGCGCTTGTTGACCTTCTTGTAGTTGTCCCACCAGGTCCGGTGGAACTCAGGGGGCACAATCACGTCGTGATAGAGCGGCCAGAGGGTGGAGTTCGAGAAACCCTCGTAGTACAGCTCCAGGTCCTCGTCGTCCAGCGGGACGGGGATAAGGTGGATCCGGTCGTTTTCGAATGGCTCGAGCTCTTCGCCGGTGGCTCCGTGCCAGCCGACCCAGGCGCCGTCTGATTCCTGCATGACCGGGGCAATGGCGGTTACCAGGCCTCCGGGGGAGCGGCGCCACGACAGCTCGCCGTCGTCGCCCTCTGCCCGGTCAACTGGAAGTCGATTGGCCACCACGATGAAGTCGTAGCTTTGTTTCTCGCTACCGGATATGTAGTCGACTTTCTGTTCCGTTTGCATGTTGACCCTCCATTCTTAATGCTCAAGATTGATCTTGAGCTTAGGGTAACTACGTGATGTAAGCGACACGGCGGCGCTAAGCTACGCGATCCCCGTACCCTAAACTGGTCTGGTCGGGGGAGTACCAATCCAATCTTAAAGGACGTTTTGACCTATGGCATCGAATAGCCAGCGGCCGAGCAAGGCCGAGCGGACCGCAAGCGCGCGCGAGCAGGCACAGAAAATGCACGCGGCCCAAGTAACGGCTGACAAGCGCAAGTCCCTGTTTATCAAGTTGGGCGTCCTGGTGGCGGTGCTCGCCGTGGTTGCGTTGGTCGTGGCCCTCGTCCTGCAGAAGAACTCGGGCACGGTTGCCGAGACCGGCGCAGTGCCAAAGGGCGGCAACGCTGCCGGCGGTATTACGCTGACCTCCGACAAGACCCTTGCCGACACATCGGGGCTTGCCGTCGACATCAACAATGTGGGCACGGCGCCGACCGAAGGCGCGACGCCGACTCCGCGGGATTACAAGGCGGCACCCAAGGGTGAGCCGATCAACCTGCTGCTCTACGTCGATGTAAACTGCGTGCACTGCGCCGACTTCGAGACCGAGTACGCCGAGCAGATCAGCACCTGGCTTGCCGCGGGCGACGTGACGGTCGAGTACCGCACCGTGGCGTTCCTTGATGGGAATTCGCCGACCAACTACTCATCGCGTGGCGCCAACGCACTGGCCTGCGTGGCGGATGCGGCCCCGGCCTCGTACCTTCCGTTCTCCAAGGCCTTGTTCGCCAACTACCCCAATGGGGAATTGAAGAATAAGGAACTGGCCCAGCTGGCCAAGGACAACGGCGCCGATGTTGCCAGCTGCATCAATGACGGAACCTTCCGTCCGTTCGCGAAGTTCACCGACGCGGCAGCCCGCGTCGATGCCATTGGCGGCACCCCGAGCGTGTTCGTCCAGGACAAGCTGTGGGACCCGAACGCCGAGCCGGACTTCGTTGCCGTCGTCGACGCAGCGATCAAGGCAAACAAGTAACAGCGTAGATCCAGCATCCAGTTGGGTGGTTCGCCGCGTGCCGGTGCACCACCCAACTGACGGTGTTAGCGCCTACGGCGTTAACGATGCCGGTTTCATCCTGCCGAGGAATGTCGGTTACGCTAGTTCCTGCACTTGGGTCCCGTTTGAATGGCCCCAGGCAGCATGCCTCCTTAGCTCAGTTGGCCAGAGCATCGCTCTTGTAAAGCGAGGGTCGCCGGTTCGAATCCGGCAGGGGGCTCCATGCCGCAGGCCCTACTTCCTTTCACATGAAGGGAGGTAGGGCCTTTCGTATTCAACTTCGGCCGCTGGCCGACACCCGCGAGTGGGTGCGTGGCCCCGGATTTCGTGTCTTTTCGAAGCTGGTGGGCCTTTTGTGCTTTTTGAGTAACTAGTCAGGGGGTCGGTACGGCGTGTTGTCGCGGTTTTACGGGGTGCCGGGTGGATCCTGAAGATGTTCGCAGGCAGTTAGGCACCACCTGAAGGTTGGCGGGTTCTCATGTCCGAGGCATCCGGGGTTCCCACGGTCCAGTCGTTGCTGGCCCGGCTGGAGGAACGTGATGCCGCCTTGGCCAAACGCGATGCCCGGATCGAGTCGTTGCTGCTTCAGCTGGCCGAACGCGACGTGCTGATCACGCAGTTGAGGACCGAGGTCGAGGT
>NZ_QMKQ01000040.1 GCF_003287975.1 Arthrobacter sp. AQ5-05 | reverse complement strand
CAACAACAGAAATCTCACCCGGCTCCGAAGAGGCCCCCATGCCCCACAACTGTCACCGATGTGGTGAGACATCAACCGTCACCGAAGTCCTGAGGCAGAACTGTCACCGATGACCCGAGACATCACAGTTTCACTTGGCCGCACTTGTTGTTGCGGGAAGAGAACATGTGGATCACCGCAGAGCCTGGGAGAGGGAGGAAACGGAAACCCGCCAGAAACACGCGCACCCGGGGGGCAGCGGACGAATGTTTCCACGACGGTATCCAGCGGGCCCGGCCCGGCAGCAGCGTATGGACACCGGTGCATCGACCCTCCAACGCAAGGTCGCGGGGTGGCCACGTGGGTGGATTTCGAACCGGGCGACCTACTCCGCGGAGCCGAGCGTGAGATGCGCAACAAGGTAATGCGTTGCGGTGCCGTATCGGAATTTCTCCGTGAATCACCTGTGTTGGGCACCGTACACAGCCCATACGTTTGGAGAATTCATGTAGATCGCACTTTGGTTCGTCACCGCAATTTTTGCCGCTCTCTTCGCCATGGCCGGCACCATGAAGGTCATCAAGCCCTACCGCGACATCCGTTCACAGATGGAGTGGGTCGGGACGGTGACTCCGGCGCAGTCCAAGGGCATCGGGATCGACGAGGCCCTTGGCGCGATTGGCATGGTCCTGCCGGCAGCCTCGAGAATTGCACCCTGGCTCACGCCCTATCGCGGCCTTGGGTCCAACGGAATCGGACCACGATCCGTTGGTTGAATCCGCGTCGGGGATCGGTGCGTTCGTGCCGGCGGTGGGTAACCAACCGGAAGCCTTGGCAAGTGGTGCCAAAGGACGTGGGCCCATCGAAAAAGATGGGCCCATGCCTGTAGGTATTCAGATAAATCCGGTAGTTACTTTTCCATGGCCAAAGCGCTTGGCGCCTGGGCGAACTGCGGAACAACCTCGTCGATGAACAGCTGCAACGAACGCTTCTTCTCCTCGTGGCTGAGGGAGTTGTCGTTCCAGAAGCTGTACTCGGTGACGCCGAGGTCTTCATAGCGGCGCAGACGCTCGACAACCTCATCGGGGGTGCCGATCATCGCCGTCTTGTGCAGCGATTCCGGGGTGAACTCCGCGCGGCCCTCGAACTTCTCCAGCGGGCTGGGCTCAAGGAAGCCGTTGACAGGCGTGGTCTTGTTGCCGAACCAGGCATCGAAGGTGCGGTAGAACTTCTGGATGCCCTCGGCCGCCGGACGCCAGGCCTCCGGCTCGTCGGCCGAGTGGACGTAGGTGTGGCGCAGCACCATGATGTCGGGGCGTTCGGTGATCTCGGGGTGGTTGGCGATAGCGGTCTCGTACTTCTCGACCAGCGACTCCACCTCTTCATCCCCCTTCATCAGCGGGGTCACCATGACATGGCAGCCGTTGGCCACGGCGTAGTCGTGGGATTCGGGGCTACGCGCCGCTACCCAGACCGGGACCTTGCGCTGGACCGGCTTGGGCACCGAGGTCGAGGTGGGGAACTGCCACACCTCGCCGTCGTGGGCGTAGTCGCCCTCCCAGAGCTTCTGGATCGCGGGGATGATCTCTTGCATGTGTTTGCCGCCATCGGTGGCCGGAAGTCCACCGGCAACACGGTCGAATTCGAACTGGTAGGCTCCTCGGGCCACACCCAGCTCGGCGCGGCCGTTGCTGATGACATCGAGCAGGGCGACCTCGCCGGCAGCCCGAATCGGGTTCCAGAACGGGGCAATGATGGTGCCTGCTCCCAAGCGGATGGTGGAGGTCTTGGCCGCGAGGTAGGCCAGCTGTGGAAGCGGGTTCGGGGATACCGTGTATTCCATCGAGTGGTGCTCACCGATCCACACGGTGCTGAAGCCACCGGCTTCGGCCAACTGGGTCAGCTCGACCAGGTTCTCCCAGTGCTGTCCGGGCGTAAGCGATTCATCGTAGCGTTCCATGTGGATAAAGAGGGAAAAACGCATGGTTACTGCCTTTCGGGCTTAGTTGGTGTTGTTTCGTTCGGCGATCGTCACATTGGTACGCGACCAGTGCTCGTGTTCGATCTCCCGGACGATGACCGTGATGTTTTCGGGGGCGGCGTCAACTGTTTGAACAGCTGCATGGTGCAGGGCGTCCATCAGTGCGCGTAGTTGTTCGGGGCTGCGGCCCTTGGCAATGGAGACATCTATTAGTGGCATGGTGCTTTCCCTTCTATGAGCGCATGACGAACGGGTCCGCGACCGGGGACTCGTCGGTGTTGATCCACACGCTCTTCAACCTGGTGTACTCGTTCATTGACTCCAAGCCGTGCTCGATTCCGACCCCGGAATTCTTGAATCCCTGGCGTGGGGACATCGGGGACATGGCACGGTAGGTGTTGACCCAGATCGTGCCGGCTTCAAGCTTGCGGGCCATGCGGTGTGCACGGGACAGGTTCTGGGTCCAGACACCCGCGGCCAGGCCGTAGTCGGTGTCGTTGGCCATGCCCAGCAGCTCATCCTCGTGCTCGAAGGGCATGATGGCGGCGACCGGTCCGAAGATTTCCTCACGTACAACGCGCATGTCGTTGTTGACGTCGGTGAGCACTGTGGGCGCATAGTAGTAGCCGGGCAGCTCGAGTCCCTCGGGACGTCCGCCTCCGGCCAGTACCGTGGCTCCCTCGCTGGCACCGATCTCCACGTAGGAAGAAACCTTCTCCAACTGACCGGCAAACGCCAACGGGCCCAACTCGGTGGACTCAGCCAGCGGGTCACCGACCACGATCGAGCGGGCACGCGCGGTGACCTTTTCCACCAGCTCGTCGTACACCGACTTGTGGGCGAACACCCGGCTGCCGGCGATACAGGTCTGTCCCGCCGCCGCGTAGATGCCGGCAATGACACCCATTGCGGCGTTTGAAACATTTGCGTCGTCAAAGATGATGTTTGGGCTCTTGCCGCCCAACTCCAGGGTGCAACCGATGAAGCGGCTGGCGGCCTGCGAAGCAATACTCGAGCCGGTTGCCGTTGAACCGGTGAAGGAAATCTTTGCCAGCAGCGGGTGGGCCACCAATGCGGCACCGGCTTCGGCGCCGAATCCGGTGACCACGTTGATGACACCAGCCGGGAATCCGGCCTGGTCGGCAAGCTCGGCCAGCAGCAATACGGTACGTGACGTGTATTCGCTGGGCTTGATCACCACGGTGTTGCCGGCAGCCAGTGCCGGTGCAATCTTCGAGGTGGTCAACGTCAGGGGCGAATTCCACGGGGTGATGGCACCGACCACGCCGAGCGGCTCGCGCTGCGTGTAGTTCAGGATCGCTGGGTTCATCGCCGGAATCTGGGCACCCTGAACCTTGTCGGCCAGCCCCGCGTAGTAGTAGAAGTACTCGGGCAGGGAAGCCATCTGGCCGCGCATCTCGCGCAACAGCTTGCCGTTGTCCAACGACTCGTTCAGCGCCAGCTTCTCGGCATTCTCGCCAACCAGATCTCCCAGGCGGCGCAACAGGTGGCCACGCTGGGTGGCGCTTAGCGAGCTCCATGCCGACGAGGTGAATGCCGCATGGGCGGCCTTGACCGCGAGGTCAACGTCCTGGGCGTTGCCGCGGGCCGCTTCGTAGAGTTCATCGAGCGTCGCGGGGTTGGTGCTGGTGAAATAGCTGTCTTCGCTCGGGGCGACGTATTCGCCGTTGATGAAGTGCTGGTAGCGCTCGGTCATGATGGCTTTCCTTCATTCTCACTAAAAAAACTGTTCAACTGTGCCGCCAGGGCTGGGGCATTTTCCACCGGCAACATGTGCCGGGCACCGGGAACGACATGCACCGTGCAATGGGGGATCGCAGCCCCCAGCCGGTGGGACATCTCCGGAGTCGATCCCGGATCCAGCTCACCGGTGATGGCCAGGGTTGGCTGGGTGATTGAGCCGAGTTCCCCGGCGATTTCCCGGTCGCCGCGGGCGAAGACCGCGTAGGCGTGCAGGTAGGACTCCAGGTCGTTGGCTGCCAGCACCCGCCGGGTATCGGCAATGATTTTGGCCGGAACCGTGCTCTGTCCATTGGGGTACCAACGCTCGATGGCCTTCTCCACGCCGTCCTCGAAGCGCTCGCCGGCTGTGGCCAAGCGCTGTTCAACGGCCGCGGATTCCTCTGCGGTGCGCCGGCAGACCGAATTCACCGCGGCGAGGGTCAGCACGCGTTCGGGGGCGAAGCGTGCGATGTGCTGGGCGACAAGCGCACCGAGCGAGAAGCCCACCAGATGCACGGGCCCGGATTCACTCATCCGTCCCAGCACGTCCCGGGCAAGGCTGGCCAGATCCTGTGGTTCTCGTAGGGCAGGCTGTCGGCCATGTCCAGGCAGATCCAGTGCCACGGATTCGCGGCCCAGCTGCTGCTGGAGGGGCCGCCACATGGTGTGGTCCAAACCCACACCATGCAGCAGCACCACCGTGGCTTGCTTGGAATTCGTCATCTTCGCCCCCGGCTGCTTACAGTTCGGTGGACAGTGACGCGAGTCGCTGCTGCGGACGCCCCTGGGTGGAACCCGCCAACGCAATGAGGATCTCGCCGGGGTGGGGCGCGTCGGCGATCTTCACCTCAATGCTCTGGTGATGCGAACGGATCGTCGCGTCGGTGAAGTGCTTGAGCGGGATGTCAAACTGCACTCCGGCAGGGCCGCGCTTCTCAACGGCCGGCAGCAGGGTGGTTGCGTTGGCTGCATCGCGGAAGTGGTTGCCGAACTTCAGGGTGTGGATCAAGGCCGAGCCATGCTCGATCTCCCCGTCGAGTCCCACGATTGCTGCCTTTCCGTAGGCCTCAAGCGGAGCGCCCAGTGCTTCGATGACCCGTGGTGCCAGCAGTGCGCCCAGATCGGAGGCGACCTTGTCGATGCCCTCGGTCAGGTCCTCAACGAACCCCTGGCCTGCCCATGGATTGTCGAAGACCGCTGCCACGATGACCACGCGAGCGGACGGATCAACCTGGCGGCCACCCTCGGTATTGGTCTCTTCAATAATGGTTACAAGCTTGCGGTAGTTCACAGTGTGATTCCTTTCAGGATTTCTGACGTGATGGTGCGGTCGGTGGTGCGGTCCCCGATCCGGGCATGTGGTCGTGGACCGGTCGAAGCTGCGGCGATGACCGCAATTTCACCTGCATGCGGGGCATCGGGCACAGTGAGCTCGATGGTTTGGTAGTGGCTGCGGGTAGCAGGGGAGGTCTTGTGCCACATCGGCACACGCAATTGTTCGCCGGCGGTGGCTCGACCATCCACGAAGCAGATGATTGAGGTTCCCTCGAGTGCCTCGCGCAGCAGGTTGCCGAAATACGGGGTGTGGATCAGCGCACCGGCATGTTCCAGCTCGCCTTCGAGTCCCACGAGCGCGGCCTTGCCGAAGGCCTCGACCTTCTCGGCTCCGCCCAAAGCGTCCAACAAGCGGTCGGAGAGAAGCTTGGCAAGCAGCGGGGCGATGCTTTCGGTTCGCTCGGACAGGTCATGGGAGGTTCCGGTGCCAAGCCATGGGTTGGCTATGACCGCGGTGGCCGTGGCCCGGGTGATCGTGCCGAGCGATTCGTGGGGGACTTCTTCAATGATGGAAGTGATCTTGCGCAGTCCGATCGCCCCAGCGATGTCGGAGTACTCGCCCAGCGTTGAGCGTTGGCTGAGATCGATGGTTTGTGCCGTGGTGGCGAGGGGGCTGTTCATGTACGTTCCTTTGACTATGAGGTCTAGAATCCGAGGCGCTAGTCCGAGTGTCCGGTGTCCTCGGACTCGCGCAGGGCTGCCAAGACTGCGGACTGGCTTGAGGATGCGACGTGGCGGCGCATCACCAGCTCGGCTGCCAGGGGATCCTTGGAGAGGATTGCATCGACGATGGCTTGGTGTTCGTTCACGGAGTTGCGTAGTCGCCCGGGAAGACTCAGCGTCTGGGTGACGATCCGGTGGTAGGCCAGCTGGTTCATCAACAGGTCGTAGTGTTCCGAGAGCTTGAGGTTGTCGGCCCCCGCTACCAACGTGCTGTGGAATTCGTGCACCAGCTGCGAATACCGCTCCGCGTCCCCGCGTCCAACTGCTTCCGTGGCCTGGGCAATGTTCTCCTGCAACAAGAGAAGCTCCGGGACTCGGCCGCGACGAGCCAACAGCCCGGCAGCCAGCCCTTCGAAGGCTTCCTTGAGTTGGAACATCTCGTGGATTTCTCGCTGCGTTGGTTTGCGAACGAAGGTTCCAACACGGGCACGGACCTCGACGAGGCCCTCTCGCTCAAGCTGCTTAAGCGCTTCCCGGATCGGGGTGCGACTGACCTCGAATTCCTGAGCCAAGGCGGTTTCGGCCAGCAGGTTTCCAGGTTGCACCACCCCGGTGACGATCATTTGACGTAGTCGGGTTAGTAGTGGCGGTTCGTTTGAATCCTGGCTGGGCTTTGATTCCAGCGATGCGCTCTGTTGCATACAAGAACGATAACCCTGACTCCTGTTGTATGCAAGTGATCCCCTTGTAACTGCATTATTTTCTTCGAAGTTTTAAAAATCTGTTGACTCTGTCACATCAACTGTTACGATTCTTGCATGCAACAAATTCAAGATTCTCAGATTCAGCTCACCAAGACCGCATTGACTGCCGCGTGGGAGGCAGCGTGGGATCGCGGAGAAGTTGACGCGCTGGACGCTGTGCTACACCCGGAATACCGCCGCGAGAGCACCCAGTCCAGCCACGTCTCCAGCGCCCGGGATCTGAAGCAGGAAATTCTGGATGTGCGTGCAGCGTTCCCGGACCTGACTACCCACATCGACAACATCCTGTTCGACTCGGACACGGGAACCGCGGGCATCTTCTGGCGCACCACCGGAACCTTCACCAATGACCTGCAGGGCGTTCCCGCCACGGGCAGCACCGTTGAGACCCGCGGGTCCAACTTGCTCACGTTCCAGGGAGGCAAAATCATGACCGAAAAGGTCACCTGGGACCAGAGCGAGCTACTGGCGGATGTTGGCGTTCCCTCGCTGCGCTCGGCGTTTGAAACCCCCGAGGACGCTGTGGTCGACGACCTGAGCGGAATTCCCGGACTCGATGCGCTCAAGGGCTTCAACCGCCAGTTCATCACCGGGGTCACCGTGGTCACCACCATCGACGACACCGGCAAGCCACGTGGATTGGCCGCGAATTCCTACGTGTCGATATCCCTGGAGCCGCCTCTGGTGCTGGTTTGCGTGCAGAAGACCACCAGTACGTACTCCCCGTTGTTCAAGTCCACCCACCTGGGTATCAACATCATGAGCAACGAACAGCGCGATACCCTGGGCGTCTTCGCGTCGAAGGGTGATGACAAGTTTGCCAATATCCAGTGGCACGAAGGCCCGAGCGGAAGCCCGCTGATCGACGGCTCCGCGGCCTCGATCGAAGCCGAAATCAAGGAACGCTTCCAAGCCAAGACCCATACGGTCTTCATTGCCAAGGTGAAGCACTCCGAGGTCGCTGAGCTTGCCCCCATGGTTTACAAAGCCGGTCGCTTCTTTGACGGGGCTGAGCTCACCGAGTTGTAGGGAAATCCCGCTTTCTGCCAAAGGCACAAGGCGGGGGAGGCCAGGCGGTTGGCACCCACGAGGATCTGCGATGCGGATTGACAAATGGTGCAACATGCACGGGTGCGGCACTTCCCAATGCCGCCCCAGCGCCGAAGCCGATAAATGATGCAGGCAGTAACCCCGCCGGAAACGGCAAAACGGTCGCCACCGTACCCAGGGTTCGTGGGGGGACTACGCCGGCCGACAAAACAAGCAGCAGTGGTTGGGTTCACCCGTTCGAACATCAACCACGCAAACACTCGAGAAAAGGACAGTCCAATGTCGGTACATGACGAGACAACGCCTGCCTACGGCACGTCGTTGACTAAGGCCGAACCGTTTGCCACTGAGCAAATCCCGGATTCCGAACGCCATGGCCACCCGCGCAGCCAGTTCACCCTGTGGTTTGCAGCGAACATGGTGCTGGCCGTGATGGTTTCCGGGTTCTTCTCCTCGTTGTTTGGCCTTTCGGTCTTCCAGGGACTGACTGCGGTAGCTGCGGGAACCCTTTTGGGTGTTCTGGTCATGGGCTTGCTGGCGGGTATCGGCACCAAGCTGGGAGTGCCCCAGCAGGTCCAGGGTCGCGGTCCGATGGGCTTCTACGGAAACTTCCTGCCGATCACCGTGCTCACCATTGTCTCGGCCATTGGCTGGACTGCTGTCAACACCGTATTCGCGGTCATTGCGCTGCAGATGCTCATCGATGTGCCGTTCTTCTTGGCGGCAATCTCGATTTTCGCCGTACAGTCGGTATTCGCGATCTGGGGCCACAACTTGGTGCACTTGGTCAACAAGATCGCCACCGTGGTGTTGACCATCCTGTTCGTGGTCATTTCGATCTTGTCCCTGCGCGAGGCAGACTTCAGCATCGGGGTGGACACCAGCGCGCCGTTGTACATGGGAAGCTTCGCTGGCTGGGTCACCTTCGCCGGGTTCTTCTTCGCCTACGTGATGACCTGGACCCCGTTCGCCTCCGACTTCTCGCGCTACCTGCCGCGCAACACCTCGCACGCCAAGGTGGTCGGCTACACCGCCGGCGGCAGCTTCATTGCCATGACCTGGCTTGGCAGCATTGGCGTAGTGGTCTCCAGCTTCGCCGGGGAGCTTGACGCGATCCCGGCCCTGGCGCAATTGACCGGTAGCTGGGCCCCGATCGCCATGCTCACAGTGGTGCTCTCCACCCTGCCGGTCAGTGCCATGAACCTGTATGGAGGATCCCTGTCGCTGCTGACCATTAAAGTGCCGGTCAGTCGCATCGCAGGCGTGATCATCGTGGCTGCACTCAGCCTGGGCATGACCCTGTTGATGCAGACCAACCCGTACGGCGGCTTCTACGACTTCCTCTCCGTCCTTGCTTACCTGGTGGTCCCGTTCAGCGTGGTGCTGCTCCTCGACTACTACCTGCGCATGCGCAAGGACATCGCGGGGTCCGTCGCTGACTTGTTCAACACCGGTCGGCGCATCAACTGGGGGTTCTTCGCCTGGATCTTCGGATGCTTGGTCTCCGCATTGTTCTGGAACACGACTATGTTCACCGGGCCGTTTTCCTCGCTCGCCAACACCTTTGGTGATTTGGGCTTCCTGACCGGCGCCGTTGCCTCCGCGGTTGCCTACCTGGTCCTGTACAGGAAACCGGTACCGTCGGGAATGCGCATGGCGGATCGGCCAGGCATCAGCGAACTGCGCGACAGCTTGGAAAAGGGAGTAAGCAAATCATGAAGTCCCAAGACCAAGCCACCGTGCGCGAAGGCAAAGCGCTGGTACTGATCGACATGCAGCGCATCTTCCAGGAACCGGAAAGCCAGTGGTTCGTCTCGAACTACCAAGACGTGGAGCAAAACGTCGGCAAGCTCCGGGACGCCTTTGACCACGTCATCTGGACGCGTTTCGTGCGAGACCCCCAGGAGTCCGGCGCATGGTCCGACTACTACGGCAGGTGGGACCAGTGCCGTGAGGAACCCGCATCCGCACGCTGGGACATCACGCTCCAGGTCCAGGAAAACGAACAGGTCCTCTCGCTTCCGACTTTCAGCAAATGGGGCGAAGAGCTGGCCCGGTTGACCGATGGATACCAGCACCTGGTGGTGGCAGGGGTTGCCACGGACTGCTGCGTGCTTTCCACGGTGCTGGGTGCCGTTGACGCAGGGAAGCATGTAACAGTGGTTTCCGACGCATGCGGCGGGGCCACGCCACGCGCCCACCAGCAAACACTGGAACTGATGGAACTGCTCTCGCCCATGGTGACGGTTCAAACAACCGAGAACCTGCACGGCGAGGCCATCGAGTCACCCTGACATTGGCGTGGTTACAGGGGTGGCATCACGGTTCCGGACTTGCATCCACGGTGCAGCTGAACCAGTCCCGGAAAACAGAAAGGTCCCTGGAACCGAGAATGACCTCGGCTCCGGGGACCTTCCTGCGTTAAGCAGTTGTTTCTTCAGGTGGTCGACCAGCTTCGAGGCGATGCCGTTGTACGAACCCGGGGTCAGCGCCAGCAGGCGTGCCTCGGCCTCGGCGGACAGGCCCATCGAGGAGACGAACTCCTGCATGCGCGCGGCGTCGACGCGCTGGCCGCGGGTCAGGTCCTTGAGCCGCTCGTACGGGTTTTCCATGCCCTCGACACCGGCGACGGACTCGGCGCGCATGACCATCTGGATGGCCTCGCCGAGCACCTTCGGGTGGCACTTCGTTGGACGGTGCTATTGGCTCGGCAAATGAAGGATCTGTCGTTCATTCGGTATTACCGAACGGTTCGACAGCGATTTGGCCGTTGAACCGTTCCGTGGCATGAACTCTACTTGGTAGGGAGACCAGGTCATGTGTCTCGAATCACAACATCCAAGTCAGTGTCCAAAGGAGAATGTTATGGCCATCACCGCTGCCCCAAGGCGAAGTGTCAAGTCATCGGGTACGCCCAGCAGCCGGCGCAACTGGGGCATCGTCGTCATGCTGTTGATCTTCTTCATGCTCAACTTCGCCGACAAGGCGGCCATTGGACTGGCGAGCAAGCCGATTCGGGAAAGCATGGACCTTAGCGCGAGCCAGTACGGCCTGCTCTCCAGCGCATTCTTCTGGCTTTTCGCCGTTGGTGCCGTGGTGCTCACCGCGGCCTTCCGGAAGATCTCCTACAACTGGGCAGCCGGCATCCTCATGATCACGTGGATCCTGACCATGCTGCCGCTGACCACGCAAACCACGTTCGGCGTTCTGTTGGCCAGCCGCATCGCACTGGGATTCTTTGAAGGCCCGGCGCATGCCCTGTGCCAATCGATTGTTCATGAACTGTTCCCGCCGGAGAAGCGCGCAACCGCGGGCGCAGTGGTCAACGCGGGTTCCTCGCTTGGTCCGCTGCTGGCCGCCCCAATACTGACCTGGATCATCCTCACCTGGGATTGGCACGCGTCATTCATCTTCTTGGTTGCAATCAGCCTGGTATGGACCGTTGTCTGGTTCCTCTACGCCGACCGTCTTCCGTTCAAGAAGCGCATCATCATCAACGAACCGAAAGCCGCCAAGGTCGACCCGAACGGCGACATCGTGGTTCCGTTCTACCGACTGCTGATGATCCCCAGCTTCTGGGGCCTGGCGCTGCTCTCCTTTGCCGGTTACTTGATCACCTCGCTGAAGGTCTCCTGGCTTCCCGCCTTCATGAACGAAGGCCTTGGTTACTCGATGCAAAACGTCGGCGTGCTGGTGACCATTCCCTACATCGTCGCCGTTGCAGTCCTGCTTGGCGCCGGGATGCTCTCGGGCCGCTTGCTCAAGCGCGGACACTCCTCGCGGGTGGCACGTTCTTTCCTCACCTCGGCCTGCCTGCTTTTCGCCGGGATCTCGATGATCACGTTCACCCAGCTCCAGCCCGGCCCGCTCCAGCTGGTGTTGGTTGTGGCTGCGTTCTCCATCAACTCGGTGGCGTTCTCCATCGGGTTCGCCGGGGCGTCCGACTTCCTGCCCTCCCACCAACGTGCGTCATTCTTCGGCTGCATCGTCGCCGCCTACTCGGTTGCCGGCATGGTGGCACCCTACATGCTGGGGCTCATCGTCGAAGCTGCGGCGACCCCGACGGAGGGCTACGCCAACGGCTTCCTGATTGTCGGCATCACCATCTGCGTCTTTGGTGTCGCGGGCGGACTGATGCTCAATCCGGCCCGGGCCCGCGTCCGCTTGCTGGAACTCACCGCCATGTATGCAGAACGAAAGCAGGTCACGCGATGAATCAGCAAGAGGGCCCATTGACAGGCGTCCGGGTTCTCGATTTCGGGCAATACATTGCCGGTCCGGGGGCCGGACAACTTCTCTCCGATCTCGGTGCCACCGTCATCAAGATCGAAAACGTCCGAGGCGACCAGGCCCGCGGCATCGGTGTCTTCGGAGAGGCCATGGTTCGCGCCTTCAACCGCGACAAGGAAAGCCTCGCCCTTGACCTGAGGAAACCGGAAGCCCGGCTGATCGTTCACCAGCTGCTCTCCGAGACTGATGTCCTGATCCACAACTTCCGCCCGGGTGCCGCCGAACGGTTGGGGCTGGGGCCTGCTGCCCTGCGCAGCCAGTACCCGGGCCTGATTTACGGATCTATCACGGGCTTCGGCCTCGGCGGCCCCTCGGCAAGCCGGCCGGGGCTCGACATTGCGGCCCAGGCCGAGTTCGGGATGATGCACTCCACGGGCGAAGCCGAAGGTGAGCCCCAGCGAGTCGGTTTCGCAGTGGTGGATGTTGCGGCAGCAAACGCCTTGGCGACGGGTATCATCGCGGCGCTGTTCGCCCGCACCAAAACCGGGCAGGGCGCACACGTTGAAACCTCACTGCTGGAATCTGCGATGGCCCTGCAGGCAGCGAGTTGGGGCGAATATACGATCACCGGCAAGCCCTCGGTTCGCAAGGGCAACGGCCAGGCCTATGCTGCCCCGGCCGCCGACCTGGTGCGCGTCAAGGACGGCATGATCGTGCTTTCTGCCTACACTGCGGAGAAATGGACGGTGCTGTGCAACGTCATCGGGCACCCCGAACTCGTCACCGATCCGCGCTTCGTGGATAACTCTGCACGGGTCAAGCACCGCAGCGAGTTGCTCGCCACCCTGGGATCAGCACTGCAAGAGGGCACCCGGACCCAAACTGTCGAACTGATGCTGGCCAATGGCATCGTCTGCGGCTCCGTCCGGTCCTTCGACGAAATAGCCGTGGACCGGGACCTGGCCGCCTCCGAAATCATGGTTACCGTCGAATCCGCAAACGGAAACTTCACCTCTCCAGGGGTGCCTTTCACCCTCGACGGGTGGCGCCGAACGTCCTCGGTCGAGGCTCCCGAAATTGGCGCACAAAACGCCCGGATCCTTGCGGGTTTGGGGTACACAGATATGCAGATAGAACAACTGCACGCGGTCGGAGCGGTGTCCGCGCCACAGGTTGCAGCAGCCGGCCAGCAACACACACGTAAGTAAGTAAGGAACACCCAACATGATCAATCCAGAGATTTACGACTACACCTTCGACTCATATCGCAAGCTCATCGCGGACTTCACCGAGAACGAGCTGATCCCTGCCGAAAACGAGATGGTTCAGGCCGGCGCCGTCCCCGAGCGCCTGGTCAAGCGCATGGCCGAGGTCGGTCTCTTCGGCATCTCCATCCCGCGCAAGTACGGCGGCCTGGAATGGAATATGGAGCAGCAGGTCCTGCTCACGCTCGAATTCACCCGCGCTTCCTGCGTCTACCGCTCACGGTTCTCCACGGTCATCGGATTGTGCTCCCAGGCAATCCTCGACCACGGCACGGAGGACCAGCGCGCAGAATTGCTGCCGAAGATGGCCGCGGGTGAACTCGTCACGGCGTTTGCGCTCACCGAGGAGGGGGCGGGATCAGACGCCGCTCAGCTCGCCACCTCCGCGGTGCTTGAAAACGAAAACTACGTGCTCAACGGAGACAAACGATATATCACCAACGCCGGCTGGGCCCATGCGTTCGTGGTCTTCGCGCGCACCGACCAGTCGATCCCGGGAGCCAAGGGAGTTTCCGCGCTGATCGTTGACGCCACTTTGCCTGGCGTCTCCACCTCGCTGCCCACGCGCATGAACGGCCACGCCGAGGCCCCAGTCGGGGAAATCCACCTCAACAACGTCTCCGTGCCCAGCAGCAACATGCTCGGAGGTGCCCGAGGTGGGGGCCAGGGGCTGACCATGGCGCTGCGCGGCATCAACCACGCCCGGCTCCACGTGGCAGCCACTTGCGTTGGCCAGGCAACGCGCATCCTTGAGGAAATCACCAGCCACGTCACCGACCGCGAGCAGTTCAATGCCCCGCTGGCGGACCTGGGCGCCGTCCAGGCGGTGCTGGGCGAATGCTTCGCTGAGGTCGAAGCCGCCCGTGCGCTGGTCATGGAGGGAGCCCGCTCCTTCGACGAGGGAGACGTGCCACGGCACCGGATTGCCGCTGCCAAGCTCTTCGCCTCCGAAATGGCCAGCCGCGTCGCCGACAAGTGCCTCCAGTTGCTCGGCGGCGAGGGAATCGTAGGGGACCACCCGATCCCGCGCATGTGGCGCGACGTGCGTGCGCTGCGGATCTACGAGGGTTCCTCTCCGATTCATGAACGCAATCTTGCGGTGGCTATGATTCGACAAGGGAAGATCGACGGCCGGCTTCCGAACAGCTACCGGGTGTAGCCCCGCCGGCACGCACGGCCACCCGAGTCAAAGGGGATAAAAGTGGAGATTCGCCAGCTTGAGTATTTCCTGGCTGTTGTCGAGCACAACGGCGTCAACCGGGCCGCCGTGCATCTGCACGTGGCGCAGGCGACAATTTCCCAGGGCATCAGGCAACTCGAGCGCGAACTGAAGCTTGAGCTGTTTCACCGCACCGGGCGCAACGTCGTACTGAATTCCGCGGGCCGGCTTCTGGTCGAACCGGCCCGCCGGATCCTCGGTGAGATCCTCTCCGCCAAGGACATCATGCGCGGGGCCCGGGAAATGTCTGTGGGTTCAATCACCATCGGCACCATGCCGGAGATGTCCAGCGAGGCGGTGGCCGCCTGGAGCGGTTCGTTCACCAGGCAATACCCGGACATACGGATCGACATGACCGAGTATGCGGATGTTGCCGAACTGTGCGACGAGGTGCTCAACGGGCACTGCGAAATCGGTTTCACCACGTTCCCGATCCCCGTCGAAAACCTGCAGAAGATCCAGTACGGCGTCCAGCGCATGATGCTTGTCATGCCACCGGGAACGCCGCTACCGGACAGCCAACCCGTTGCGCTCTCCGGGCTGCGATCCCTGCCGCTGGCGGTCAGCAACCTGGCGCACCGCGAGAACGACATCGTGGCGGCAGCCCTGTCCGAGCATTCGATCACCGGCCAGATCCGGGCGTATGTGCCCACCCGGCATGCACAGCTGGCCCTGGTCCTGAACGGAAGCGCGAATGCGTTCCTGCCGATCCGACTTGCGGTGCTGGCGAAAAAACTGGGCGCCGTGGTCGTCGAAACGGCTCCGACGATTCGTACGTCCTATGGAATCGTCCACCGTTCCGGCTCGCTGAACCCGGCCGCGGAAAGCTTCATTTTGCAAAGCAAGGCGGCCCTGAATCAATGGGTCGAAATGATCAAGTTGCACCAGGATGCCGGGGCGTCGCTGCTCGATGCAGCATTGATGGCGGACGAAGCACTGCACGGCTTGAGCTAAACCCCGGGTGGCAAACCCAAGCAACGACCAATCACCGAACCGGCGAACAACCCCCCGAATATGCGGAGACAACCATGGGCACTGCAAGCGGCATCGAAAACATTTCCAACATCCTGGTCATTGGCGCCGGAACCATGGGACGCCAGATCGCCATGAGTGCGGCCCTGGCCGGGTATTCCACGACCATCCAGGACATTTCCGCCGAGGGCCTGGCCGCGGCACGCACCGAACTTGAGGGCTGGGCCGCCTCCCGGGTGGCCAAGGGCAAGCTGGAGCAGGATGCCGCCACCGCGGCCCTGGGCGCCCTGGCCTACAGCACCGACCTCGATGAGGCGGCCGCAGGAGCGGACTTCGTGATCGAGGCCGCCACCGAGCGGCTGGAGATCAAGACGCAGATCTTCGAAAAGCTCGGCGTGCTGGCCCCGGCCCACGCGATCCTGGCCACCAACTCCTCCACGCTGGGTTCCTCCAAGGTCGCGGCGGCCACGGGGCGCCCGGCACAGGTGTGCAACATGCACTTCTTCAACCCGGCCCTGGTCATGAAGTGCGTCGAGGTCGTGCGCCACGGGGAAACCAGCGACGCCACGGTGGAGACCACGATGGAGTTGGCACGCCGGCTGGGCAAGGAACCGGTGCTGATCAACCGCGAGATCCCCGGGTTCATTGCCAACCGCCTGATGGGTGCCATCCAGCGCGAGGCGCTGTTCCTGGCCGATTCGGGCATCGCCAGCATCGAGGACATCGACACCACCGCGCGCACCGCGCTGGGCCACCCCATGGGACCGTTCGCGCTCATGGACATGGTCGGGCTCGACGTCATCGACTTCATCGGCCAGGCCACCTTTGCGGAGACCGGCGCGGCCGAGGATGCCCCCAACGGGCGCATCGCTGCCCTGGTGGCCGAGGGCAAGCTGGGCCGCAAGTCCGGCGCGGGTTTCTACGACTACACGCAGCCAGCTGACGAATGACGGTGACGTCAGCGCAA
This sequence comes from Arthrobacter sp. AQ5-05, assembly GCF_003287975.1. Lineage (GTDB taxonomy): Bacteria > Actinomycetota > Actinomycetes > Actinomycetales > Micrococcaceae > Paeniglutamicibacter. The sequence continues at coordinate 13,466 of NZ_QMKQ01000040.1, read as the reverse complement.
GGGTCGCAAGCGACCGCACCCAGGCATCGCTGACGTCACCGGCAGCACCTCGGTTCAAACGTGCGGCATTGAACATGCCGTCGAAGGCACGAACACAGCGGAACACCCCCGGCCAATGACCGGGGGTGTTCCGCTGTGTGCGGCAAGAACGGTGTAAACCGCTGCCGACTACTTCTTCAGGTGGTCGACCAGCTTCGAGGCGATGCCGTTGTACGAACCCGGGGTCAGCGCCAGCAGGCGTGCCTCGGCCTCGGCGGACAGGCCCAGCGAGGAGACGAACTCCTGCATGCGCGCGGCGTCGACGCGCTGGCCGCGGGTCAGGTCCTTGAGCCGCTCGTACGGGTTTTCCATGCCCTCGACACCGGCGATGGACTCGGCGCGCATGACCATCTGGATGGCCTCGCCGAGCACCTCCCAGTTGTGGTCGAGGTCCTCGGCCAGCACGTCTTCGGCAACATCCAGGCGGTCAAGGCCCTTGGCGACGTTGGAGATCGCCAGCAGCGAGTGGCCGAAGGCGGTGCCGATGTTGCGCTGCGAGGAGGAATCGGTGAGGTCGCGCTGCCAGCGGCTGGTCACCAGGGTGGCGCCCAGGGTGTCGAGCAGGCCGTTGGAGATTTCCAGGTTCGCCTCGGCGTTTTCGAAGCGGATCGGGTTGACCTTGTGCGGCATGGTCGAGGATCCGGTGGCGCCCGCAACGGGGATCTGCGCGAAGTAGCCGATGGAGATGTAGCTCCACACGTCGGTGCACAGGTTGTGCAGGATCCGGTTGAAGCGTGCCATGTCCGCGTACAGCTCGGCCTGCCAGTCGTGCGACTCGATCTGGGTGGTCAGCGGGTTCCAGCTCAATCCCAGGCCCTCGACGAAGGAGCGCGAGACTTCCTGCCAGTCGGCGGCAGGCACCGAGGCGTAGTGGGCGGCGTAGGTGCCGGTGGCGCCGTTGATCTTGCCCAGGAATTCGGTCTTCTCGATGCGGTCCAGCTGGCGGGTCAGGCGCCAGGCCAGCACGGCCATTTCCTTGCCCAGGGTGGTCGGGGTGGCCGGCTGTCCGTGGGTGCGCGAGAGCATCGGCACGTCGCGGGATTCCTCGGCCATGGCGGTGATCTGGGCGACGAGCGTGCGTGCCGCCGGGAGCCACACATTCATGACCGCGTCCTTGACGCCCAGGGCGTAGGAGAGGTTGTTGATGTCCTCGGAGGTGCAGCCGAAGTGCACCAGCGCGGTCAGGTTCGCGATGCCGATGCCCTCGAGGCGGCGGCCGATGTAGTACTCCACTGCCTTGACGTCGTGCACCGTGACGGCTTCGATCTCGGCCAGTTCGGCAACGGACGCGGCGTTGAAGTCGGTGACGATCTTGCGCAGCGCGGAGCGCTGGGCCTCGGTGAGCGGGGAGGTGCCCGGCAGCACGGAGTTGTCGGTCAGGTGGATCAGCCATTCGACTTCCACGTGGACGCGGTCGCGGTTCAGGGCCGCTTCGGAGAGGTGGTCGACCAGTGGGGCCACGGCGGTACGGTAACGACCGTCCAGGGCGCCAAGGGCGAGGGGTTCGGATGCAAGTGAAATGCGCGCGGAATCAGCCATGGTGCCCATTCTTTCATGATTCATCCGCACGGAGCCCGGGACGTGACGCCGCGCACGTCGCATACGGGTCGCATTCGGGTTCGGGTGGTTATCCACAAGTTGCGGCCTTCGGTCCTCCGGCGGCCGGGAGTGCTGTCAGCGTTGAACCCAACAAATACGACCGGGCCACCGGCACGAAGACTGAAAGGGTGCGGCAGAAAGATGCTCGAAGCAATTGCCGATGAAATGCTCATGCGGGTGGTCGCCACCCAGGCCGCGGTGTATCGGGCCCGCGAACAACTCGAACAGGTGCTGCACCTGGAATGGGAGTCCCCGGCAGGACGGGCGTTCAGGGACCGGGCTGCCGAACTGGCAGCCAAGGTCGCCGAACTCGACACCCGGCTGGAGTCGGCGCGCGGTGAAATCTGGTCCGCCCGGGCAGACCTGGCGGAGCTCGAATCCACGATCCTGTCCACCCTGGGCACCTTGGGGCCAATCGTGACACCCGGAGGGTTTCCGCGCGGGTTGCTTGGAGGGTTCTAGGACACGGACAAGGAGGCGGAACGACCATGGGATACGAAGTGCGCGGAGGACCGGGATCAATTTGGTTCTCCCTGACCGAACTCGAACGAACGGCCTCGATGCTCACCCGGACCGGGGCGGAATTGCTCGAAGGCGCTTCCTTCCTGGCCAGGTTCCCGCAATTCCCTGCGGCCATGTTGGCGCTGGGCACGCTGATGCTGCGGGCCCGGGTCATCGGGGCCGTGCAGTCCCTGGCCGAGGCCGCCGGTTCGTGCACCGCACGGGCCTCGGAGGCCGGGGTGCTGGCATTGGCGGTTGCCACCGCGCGGAGCACCTACGAGCAAACCGAATTCGCGGTGCAGCGCGGGATGAATGAGGCACGCGGAGGCCTGCTGCCCCTGACTGTGATGTGGGACCTGGCCAACAACAAGGGCCGACCACGTACCCAAACCACCGAGGACCTGGTCAACGAGCTGCCGGGCTTCCTGGGATTCCCCTTCGGGTTCTTGCGCGACGCCGAGCACGGAGGAATGTTCAAGGCCCCGCTGGCCGAGCGGCTCTACCCGCAGCTCGCCGATTTTCTGCGCGGCCAGAACCTCCTGCATCTGGCACCCATCAAGGTCCGCGGACAGGGTCCCGCCCGCGTGGTGCAATTCGACGGGACCATCGAAACCCTGGTCGAGCTGCAGCAGCTGGCGGAGAAGGAACCTCCGGGGAGCCTGCTGGTCACCCGGTTCGAGGGCGACGACGGGCCGATCTACGTCATGACGATCCCGGGTACGCAGTCGGATCCGCTCGAGGACGTCAACGCCGGCTTCCGCCGGATCCGGGGAACGGAATCGGAACCGGAGCCGGGCAATCCCTGGGACGGCACGGGCATTGTTGAGGCGATGGGCAACGACTCGAAGAACCTCATCCCATCCGTCGAGGAGGCGTTGCGGAAATCGGGTGCCAACGACGGGGACCGCGTGGTGGTCACCGGGTACAGCCAGGGTGGGATCCACGCGGTGAACATCGTCAATGACGAGCACCTCAACAAGCTCTTCGACTTCCAGTACCTGTCGACATTCGGTTCCCCGACGGGACAGGTCCCGGTGCCCGAGGACACCCACGCACTGCACCTGGAGGACAGGAACGACTTGGTTCCGGGCACCGACGGGAGCAGGAATCCCGAGGAGCGCAACAGGTTGACGGTCGTCTTCGACGGACCCGACGGATCAATCGAGTTGGGCAACGACGGGTTCGGCGAGGCCCACAAGCTGGAGAACTACGAATCGCATGCCAAGGAACTGCGTGGTTCCAAGGATCCGGGAGTCATCGAGTCGCTGGGTCTGTTGGGAACCCTGTTCGGGCAATCCCGGCGAGGGAAGGTGCGTTCCTTCCAGCTCGGGCGCCAACCCAAGCCGGAAATGAAGCTGCCGAAAAAAGACCAGAAACGCGGGCACCTTTCCAGAATCACCCCGGGACATTAGGGGCGAAATCCTGGGCGGCGCTAGCGGGCCGACGGGCGGGGTGTCAGCGCTTGGTCGGGGCGATCCAGCCCATCAGGGCCGAAACGATGGAAATGATCACCGAACCGATGATGGCATCCCAAAAGAACTTGTCGACATGCAGCCCCATGGGCAGGTACTGGGTCAACCAGGAGGTCAGCATCAACATTGCGGCGTTGATGACCAAGGTGGACAGGCCAAGGGTCAGGCAGGTGATGGGCAGCGACAGCAGGCTCACGATCGGCTTAACCACCGCATTGACCAGCCCAAAGACCAGGCCCACCACCAGATACGCCAGGACCACGCCCAACGTGGCATCGGTGGATGGTGCGGTGGTGACGGTGATGCCGGGCACGACCCACGCGGCGGCCGCAAGGGCAAGCGCGTTGATCACCACGCGGAAGATAAACGCAATCATGGACCCAATAATGGCACACCGCATCCGGGCCTCGCGGCAGTGAAACAGTCTTCCCAGAAGCTTGGCAGGAACGATGCGACACATGGGGATTGCCCGGGCGGCAACAGATAGGGTGTAAGACATGACCACCGAAAATCCTGCGCCCCTCGATCCGGTCCAGCCCCGCACCATCATTGGTCGGATGCCCAAGTACGTTGCAGGCAAGCCGCCGCGTGAGGTGCCGGGCCTGAGCGCCTTCAAACTCTCATCCAACGAGAATCCGCTGCCGCCGATCCCCGAGGTCATGGACGCGATCCGGGCCCAGCTCGAGATCAACCGGTATCCGGATCCGCTCTCGACCAAGCTGCGCAATGCCCTGTCGGAGTTCCTGACGGTCCCGGCCGACGACATCGTCACCGGCGCCGGATCCCTCGGCGCGCTGACCCAGATCCTGGCAACCTTTGCCGGCCAGGACGACGACGGCGTGCAGGACGAAGTGGTCTTTGCCTGGCGTTCCTTCGAGGCCTACCCGATCGTGGTGGAAACCGCCGGGGCCCTGCCGGTGCAGGTTCCCCTGCTGGCGGATGGCCGCCACGACCTGGACGCCATGGCCGCAGCAGTCAACGAGAACACCTCGGTGATCCTGCTGTGCACACCGAACAACCCCACCGGCCCGGCGCTGCGCACCGAGGAAGTCGAAGCATTCATTGCCAAGGTTCCTTCCAACGTGTTGATCGTCATCGACGAGGCCTACCAGGAATTCGTGCGAGACCCGCTGGCTGTCAACGGGATCGACACCTACCGCAAGCACCCCAATGTGATGGTGCTGCGGACCTTCTCCAAGGCCCACAGCCTGGCCAACCTCCGTGTGGGATATTCGGTCTCGCACCCCGAGGTCACCAATCACATCCGGGTCGTCGCCACCCCCTTTGCTGTCTCCTCGTTGGCCGAGGATGCGGCGGTTGCCTCCCTGGCCCACTTCGACAAGGTTGTGGAAAGGGTACAAAAGGTCGTTGACGAACGCACCCGCGTGGCTGCCGGCCTGCGGGAGCTTGGATGGCAGATTCCGGATGCCGACGGCAACTTCGTCTGGCTGCAGATGGGTGCCAATACCGCCGAATTTGCCGAGCTGGCCTCGGAACACGCGTTGGCAGTGCGTGCCTTCGGCAACGAGGGGGTGCGGGTGAGCATCGGGGAAGCCGAGGCCAATACCCGGTTCCTCGAGCTTTGTCGGAACTATCCAAAAGCCCCGACGCTTTCCTAGGGGCGGATAAGTCGTGGTTTGCGGCAATCCACCGCTAGGCTAGAACAGACAATCCCGCTATATGCCTCATGGGGAATGTATTCCGCATGAGGCATATTTCATGTATGTAAGGACGCCCTCGGTATGACCAACACCGTGCACGAGCCCTCGGGGCAAGCGCTGATACAGCTACTTACCCCCGAAGGGGAACGTCGCTCGCACGCCGAGTACGACAGCTACATCCAAGACGTCGACGCGGAAATGTTGCGGGGGTTCTATCGCGACATGGCATTGACCCGGCGCTTCGACCAGGAAGCCACCGCGCTGCAGCGCCAGGGGCAACTGGCCCTGTGGGTTCCCCTGCGCGGACAGGAAGCGGCACAGATCGGTTCGGGAAGGGCCACCCGCCCGTCCGACTACATCTTCCCCACCTACCGCGAACACGGCGTGGCACTGACCCGCAACGTCGACTTCCCGCAGATGCTGCGGATCTTCCGCGGCATCTCCAATGGCGGCTGGGACCCGAGGGAAAACAACTTCCACATGTACACCATGGTGCTCGCGGCCCAGATGCCGCACGCCACGGGCTATGCCATGGGCATCCAGCGCGACCAGGCGGGCTGGGACGCCGAGCGCCTCGAAAAGGACGGCGAGGCGGTCGTCGCGTACTTCGGCGACGGTTCCTCCACCGAGGGCGAGGTCCATGAATCCATGGTCTTCGCCGCCAGCTTCAATTCCCCGGTGGTCTTCTTCTGCCAAAACAACCAGTGGGCCATCTCGGTCCCGTTCTCCGTCCAGTCCAAGGTGCCGCTGGCCGATCGCGCCGCCGGCTACGGCTTCCCCGGAATCCGGGTGGACGGCAACGACGTGGTGGCCGTGCTGGCCGTGACACGCTGGGCACTCGAGCGCGCTCGCCGCGGTGAGGGCCCGGTGCTGATCGAGGCGATCACCTACCGGATGAGCGCCCACACCACCGCCGACGACCCCACCAAGTACCGCCTGGGCGCCGATGAGGAAGCCTGGGTCGGCCGCGACCCGCTGGCCCGCCTGGAGAAGCACCTGCGCGACAACGACCTGGCCGACGAGCTGTTCTTCAAGCAGGTCGCCGTCGACGGCGACGAGATGGCCACCCGCGTCCGCGTCGAAGCCATGGCGTTCCCGGACCCGGAACTCGCCCAGTCCTTCGCCAACGTCTACGCCGAGGCGCACCCGCTGATCCAGGAAGAGCTCAAATGGCACCTGGAATACGAAGCAGGATTTGCCGACACCACCGAGGAAGGGGCCACCCGATGAGCACCACCACGATGACCCTGGCCAAGGCCATCACTGCCGGACTCGACAAGGTCCTGGCAACGAACCCCAAGTCCCTGCTCATCGGAGAGGACATCGGACGCCTGGGCGGGGTTTACCGTGTCACCGACGGGCTGATCGACACCTACGGCCCCGACCGAGTCGTCGATTCCCCGCTGGGCGAAGCCGGGATCATCGGCACGTCCATCGGCATGGCCATCCGCGGCTACTCCCCGATCGCCGAGATCCAGTTCGATGGCTTCGTCTTCCCCGCGTTCAACCAGATCACCACCCAGCTGGCCAAGATGCGCGCCCGCTCCGAGGGCCGCTTCGGCGCACCCGTCGTCATCCGCATCCCGTACGGCGGCGGCATCGGTTCCATCGAGCACCACTCCGAATCCCCGGAGGCGCTCTTCGCGCACACCGCAGGGCTGCGCATCATGGCCCCGTCCAACGCGCACGACGCCTACTGGATGATCCAGCAGGCGGCAGCCTGCCAAGACCCGGTGATCTTCTTCGAACCCAAGCGCCGCTACTGGCTCAAGGGAGAGGTCGACACCGAGAACCCGGCCGCCGACGCCTTCAAGGCCCAGGTCATCCGTCCCGGCGAGGATGCCACCATTGTCACCTACGGCCCGTTGGTTCCCGTCGCCCTGGCCGCCGCCGAGGCTGCCCGCGAGGACGGCCGCTCGGTGGAGGTCATCGACCTGCGCTCGGTCTCCCCGATCGACTTCGACACCATCACCGACTCGGTGGAAAAGACCGGCCGGCTGATCGTCACCCACGAGGCACCGACCTTCGGCGGACTCGGCGGGGAAATCGCCGCGCGCATCTCCGAGCGCGCCTTCCTCTCGTTGGAGGCCCCGGTCATCCGCGTCGGCGGCTTCCACATGCCCTACCCGGTGGCCAAGGTCGAGGAGCAGTACCTGCCCGACATCGACAAGGTCCTCGAGGCCCTCGATCGGTCCTTCGCCTACTAAACCGCAGGTGCGCACCTTGCCACCGCACCGCAGACGCAAAGTTTCTCACAAGGAGTGAAGACGATGAGCACCTTCAATCTTCCCGATGTCGGCGAGGGCCTCACCGAGGCCGAAATCGTCAGTTGGAAAGTCAAGCCCGGTGACACCGTGGCCGTGAACCAGGTCTTCGTGGAGATCGAGACCGCGAAGTCGCTGGTCGAGCTGCCCAGCCCCTACGCCGGGGTGGTCAAGGAACTGCACGGCGCCGAGGGTGAGACCCTGGCCGTGGGGGCAGCGCTGTTCACGGTGGAGGAGGCCGGTTCCCGTCCGGCCCCGCTGACCAACGTGCCGCAGGTGGCGGACATCGCCGAATCCGACACCCCGGTCGCCAGCGAGGAGCCCGGCCCGCTGGTCGGCTCGGGCCCCAAGGCCGATGCCGTCAAGCGCCGCGCCCGCACCAACCGCCCGGCCGCGACCAAACCCGGCAAGGCGGCAGGCGCACCCGGTGCCCCGGTGATCCCCGCGGCGCTGGCCGACACCATCTCCCGCCGTGCCGCCGAGATCGGCCAGGCCTCCACCCGGCTGACCGCAGCGGCCAAGCCCGCCGTGGCTGCCTTCGTGGACCGCGTGCTCGCCAAGCCGCCGGTGCGCAAGGTTGCCAAGGAACTCGGCGTGGACTTGACCGAGGTCACCGGCACCGGAGGCCAGGGCGAGATCACCCGAGACGACGTGCTCTCCTACAAGTCCCAGCGCGAGGCCGAACGCGATGCGGCCCCGATGTTCTGGTCCTCCCAGGGCGTGGAACTCGACGAGCGGATCGTGCGCACCCCGGTGCGCGGCGTCCGCAAGGCCACCGCCAAGGCCATGGTCGAATCGGCCTTCACCGCCCCGCACGTGTCGATCTTCGTGGACGTGGACGCCTCCCGGACCATGGAGTACGTGGCACGGCTGAAGAAGAGCCGCGACTTCGAGGGCATCCGGGTTTCCCCGCTGCTGGTGCTGGCCAAGGCCGTCATCTGGGCGGCCGCCCGCAACCCCTCGGTCAACGCCTCCTGGGTGGAGACCGAGAACGGCGCCGAGATCCAGGTCAAGCACTTCATGAACCTGGGCATCGCCGCGGCAACACCGCGCGGGCTGATCGTCCCGAACATCAAGGAAGCGCAGAACCTGTCCATGCGCGAGCTGGCCATTGCGCTGAACGACTTGGCCGAGACCGCCCGCGCCGGCAAGACCTCCCCGGCCGACATGAACGGCGGGACGCTGACGGTGACCAACATCGGCGTGCTGGGCATCGACACCGGAACCCCGATCATCAACCCCGGCGAGGTTGCGATCGTCGCCTTCGGCACCATCCGGCAGAAGCCGTGGGTCGTCGACGGTGCGGTCGTGCCGCGCTGGATCACCACCCTGGGCGGATCCTTCGACCACCGCGTGGTGGACGGGGACCTGTCGGCCCGCTTCATGGCGGACGTGGCGGCCATCATGCAGGAACCGGCGCTGCTGCTGGACTGACACCCACAGCGGGAAACCTGTCGGGCCCCGGCCGGTGCGTGGAAGCGATTCCGCGCACCGGCCGCAGCCCGTTCTTCCGCTGGCAATTCCACCGGTGCCGGGGCACAGTGGAAAGCGTATCGACGTCCGAATTATGCACTCGCGCACAAGGAGACCACCGATGGGCATCAACCGGGCAGCCACCGCATTCGGTGTTGCGTCCCTGCTGGGCATGGTTTTGCTGGCAGGCTGCGCAGATGCCGCACCCCGCAAGACCCTGGACCAAAGCACCATCGATTCGAGCCCCTTCGGCCCGCCGCAGGTGCCCTCGGCCTACCCCGGGGATAATTCCGGCAGCCAGACCCCCACACCCACCCCGGCGGCCTCGAGCCAAACGCCCGGCACCCGGGTCCCCGCCGGCGAAATCGACACCACCGGCTGGATGAGCTTCAGCACCCAGGGCGTGGGCTTCAAGTACCCGGCCGACTGGAACATCGAGGAAGACGACTGCAGCGACTGCAACTCCACGGCAAAGGCCCTGGATGACCCCTTCGCCAAGTGGGACCTCGAAAACTCAGACGGCGACGAGATCGCAGGGTTCCGGGCCGACAGCGCGACGGACACCGACGGCGACACCGCAACCTACACCCGCACCGTCCTGGAATCCACGCCCCTGGACGCCGGTTTCCACCAGCCCGCCGAGGTGCTCTTCGAGCATATGGTGATCCAGTCCCCGGGCAAGAAAATCGAGCAAAAAGTGGTGCTGATGATCAACGACTCCGCAGCAACCAAGGACCGCGACGAGCGCCCCGCGCTGGGCTTCTTCACCCCGGTCAAGGGCCTGGCCAGCCAATTGGCCAGCACCGACGACCTGGCCGAGGAACTGGGGTTCGACGACGACCAGGTGAACCTCGACGATGCCAGAAAGATCATGCGAAGCAAGGAATACCGGCAATTGCGGGCCGTCATGCTCAGTGTGCGGATTCAGAAGTAGCATGGAAGCAGACCAATCCACGTACCGACCCGGAAGTGCCGAGTGAATCACCAGCTGTACGTCAAGATCTGTGGACTAAGCACTCCCGCGACGGTGGAAGCGGCAGTGGCGGCCGGAGCCAACGCCGTGGGATTCGTCTTCGCCCCCGGCAGCCCCCGAACCGTGGATCCGGAACTCGTCAAGACGCTCGTCGCGCGGGTGCCCGGGAACGTCGAAACCGTCGGGGTCTTCCGCAACCAGCCGCTGGACCAGGTCATCGACATCGCCAAGCGGGCCGGTGTGGGCACCGTGCAGCTGCATGGAGACGAACCATACTCGGATGTGAAGGCACTGCACGAGCAGGGGTTTGCGACTCTGCGGGCTTTGTCCATCGATGCCTACCGGGCGCTGGCCCCGGCGGAGAGGGAACTCTGGGAGACCGGGCGGATCCTGCTGGACGCCGTGGAGCCGGGTGCCGGGGTCACCTTTGACGTCTCGGAGCTGCTGGCGGCACCTCCCGCCGGAACATGGATCCTGGCCGGGGGACTTAACCCCGGCAACGTCGCGCACCTGGTTCAAACCTTGCACCCGGCCGGGGTAGATGTCTCCTCCGGGGTCGAATCCAGCCGTGGAACCAAGGACAGCGGGCTGATCGAGGCGTTCATCGCCGCGGCCCGGTCCGCCGAAGCAACAGCCGGATAGGAGCAGCGTCGGGCCCCCGGGGTTCGTTGCAATGGCGACCACACCGGTGACTGATACTTTTTTCCTCTGAATCAAGCCAAAACATGTATTTCCCATAAGTAATCTTTGCGTCCTAATCTGGCTGTGGAGCACATCGGTGCCCGCGACCGGAGGGTGGACGACGTGGAAGTACGTCAGATGCGTTACTTCATTGCCGTGGCCGAGGAAAAACACTTTGGCCGCGCGGCACAACGCCTGCACATGGCCCAGCCTCCGCTGTCCCAGCAGATCAAGGCGCTCGAGGAGCAGCTGGGCACCCAGCTGCTGGTGCGCACCACCCGCAAGGTCGACCTCACCGCTGCCGGAGAACTGCTCCTGGCACGGGCCAGGTTGTTGCTGGCCGAGATCGAGAAACTCGAACAAGACGTCAAGCTCGTGGGCCAGGGAGCCAGCGGCGTGCTGCGGGTGGGCGTCTCCGGCACCGCCACCTACCGACTGATGCCCATCATCGTGCAGGCCGCCCGGGAGCACATGCCGGGCCTGCGCCTGAGCGTGCAGGGCGAGATGCTCACCCCTGAGATGGAAATCGCGCTGGAAGAACAACGCGTGGATGTCGCGGTGCTGCGCCCACCGATCCGTTCGAACCAGTTGAGCCTGAAATTCCTGGAGAAAGACGAACTGGTCGTGGCCCTGCCCGAGGACCACGAGCTGGCCTCGCGAGGGCTGCTCGACCTTGCAGACCTGGCCGATGAACCCTTCATCGCCTACCCGATGAGCTCCGCGGTGAATGCAATCTCCACCGAGGCCTGCCGGCGGGCCGGCTTCAGCCCCCAGATCGTCCAGGAAACCCAGGAAACATCCACCCTGCTTTCGTTCGTTGCTGCGGGGATGGGCGTGGCCCTGGTCCCCACCGCGCGGCGCATGTTTGCCCTCCAGGGCATCGTTTTCCGCCAGCTGCGCAACGCGCCCGCGGTCGACCTTGCCGTTGCCTGGAAGACCGACAACGAAACCGCACTGCTGAAGAAGTTCCTTGACCTCTTCGAGACTCCAGCCACCACGGAAGGAAACCAAGCGTGAAGATCCTGCGCATTGAAGCGATTCCCTACTCGATTCCCTACAAACACCCACTCAAGTTTGCCAGCGGCCAGGTCACCGATGCCGAGCACGTGCTGGTGCGCATCCACTCGGACGAGGGCCTCATCGGGGAAGCCGACGCCCCGCCGCGGCCCTACACCTACGGAGAAACCCAGGACTCGATCATCACCATCATCGAGAAGGTCTTCGCCCCGCAACTGATCGGGCTCGATCCCTTTGACCGCGGCAAGGTCCACGAGGTGATGGCCCGGACCATCCACAACCAGGTCGCCAAGGGCGCCGTGGACATCGCGCTGTGGGACCTGCTGGGCAAGGCGCTCGGAACCCCGGTGCACAAGCTGCTGGGTGGCTACACCGATTCGATGCGCGTCTCGCACATGCTCGGTTTCAAGCCGGCCCAGGAACTGCTCGACGAGGCGCTGCGCTTCGGCGAGGAATACGGCATCACCACCTTCAAGCTCAAGGTCGGTCGCCGCCCGCTGGCCCTGGACATCGAAGCCTGCCACGTGCTGCGCGCCGGGCTCGGCGACGACGTGGAACTCTACCTGGACGCCAACCGCGGCTGGAGCGCCAACGAAGCCATGGAGGTGCTTCGCCGCACCGAGGGCCTGGGGCTGACGGCCCTGGAGGAACCATGCGACGCGAAGGAAGCCATGAGCCGTCGCCGGCTGGTGGAAAAGTCCCCGATCCCCATCGTGGGCGACGAGTCGGTGCCCACGGCCGGGGATGTCTCGCGCGAACTGCTCTCCGGAGGTTCGAACGCGATCTGCATCAAGACCGCACGCAGCGGCTTCACCGAGGCCACCGAGATACTGGGCCTGTGCACCGGGCTGGGCGTCGACGTCACGATGGGAAACCAGATCGACACTCAGGTCGGCTCGCTGGCCACCGTGACCTTCGGGGCCGCCCACGAGGCCACCGTCCGCCGGGCAGGCGAGCTGTCCAACTTCCTGGACATGGCCGACGACCTGCTGGCCGAACCCATCCGCATCAACGGCGGCCGCATCTCGGTGCGCAACGTCCCGGGCGTCGGTGCGGGCCTCGACGAGGACAAGCTCGCCCGTTACCGCCAGAACTAGCACCTACCATCACGCCTAATCCAGGAGAAGACATGTTGTTCCTTGCCCGCATGGACGTAACGTTCCCAACCCACCTCACCGAGGCGCAGATCGCCGAATTCCAGGTCCGTGAGAAGGAGTACTCGGGATCGCTGCAACGCAGCGGAAAGATGGCCGGCATCTGGCGCATCGTCGGTGAGTACGCCAACCACTCGCTGTTCGAAGTCGAATCGAATGACGAGCTGCACCAGCTCCTCGGCGGGTTCCCGATGTACCCGTACATGAAGATCAAGGTCACGCCGCTGGCCAAGCACCCGAACTCGATTCGCTAATACCCGGTCGTTTTCGCACGCCGCGCGGTCCGTGGCGCCGGGGCACGCTTCAATGTGTGCCCCGGCGTCGCGGGCCGTTTTCGTTGGCGGGCGTGCGGGGGCCCGGCATGGGCGTGTGTGGTGCGGGCCCGGCCTCAGCAGGGGGTGCCGGGCAGTGGCGGTGCGGTGGAGGTGTAGGTCGCCCCGACCGGGGTGGTGATCTCGATGGTGTGCCGCCCGCCGCGGTCCACGACGCGCTCTTCCCAGCCGTCCTGCTCCTTGGTCTGGTTGCATCCGGCGCAGCGGCCGGCAGAGTTGGCCTCGCTGGTCGGGCCGCCGCGGCTGTGTTGGACCACGTGGTCGAAGTGCTTGATGGGTGCGTTGCACCAGGGGGTGCGG
>NZ_QMKQ01000039.1 GCF_003287975.1 Arthrobacter sp. AQ5-05 | reverse complement strand
TTCTTCTGGGCGTCCATCACGAGGCGGACTGCTCGCTGGCGAAGCTCATCTGGATATTTCTTCGGTGGTGCCATGGTGTTCATCCTTTCAAGGATTCAACACCCTCCATTAAACCCGGGGCGGTTCAATTGGTCACTGGTTGCTCCGCGGCGGGTCCCGGTTCGCCGGTCGTTTGGCGAGCCCCTGTCCACGCAGTCCAGCCCAGGAATGCGGGACCGATCAAACGGCCTGTCATGGACGGCCAATACGAGTCATGAATCGCCCCGAATTGTCATCTGCAGAGGTGTCGGCCCGTTCGCGTCAGGTCCCATGTACGGATTCTCCGACATGCTGCGCCACGCCCGGACCCGGGTTTGCATCCCGTGGTGGTTCCTGGGCTTCCTCTTTCGCTCTATCCGATGGGCACGTGGCGGAGGTCCAGCGGTGAAACCCGATGCGGGGAGCATCCGCTTTGTTCGACCCGACCGGGTGCCATGCAGGAAGGGGCGCCGGCCAGGGTCCCGGGTATCCGGTGTACCTGTCCGGCGCCCCTTCGTGGGATGCCTTGCTGGGTGTTCGCTACTCGGCGGCTACCGCTGCCTGGACGGCGGCGGAGACCGCCGGCATGACGCGCGGGTCAAGCGGCGAGGGAACGATGAATTCGTTGGAGAGGGACTCCTCGGCCAACTCGGCAATGGCGTGTGCTGCGGCAAGCTTCATGGCCGGGGTGATGCGGCGGGCGCCGGCATCCAGGGCACCGCGGAAGATGCCCGGGAAGGCCAGGACGTTGTTGATCTGGTTCGGGAAGTCCGAGCGGCCGGTGGCGACGACAGCCGCGTACTTGCGTGCCACATCCGGCATGACCTCCGGGTCCGGGTTGGACAGCGCGAAGATGACCGCGTTCTCGTTCATCTTTGCCAGGTCCGCTTCCTCGAACTTCGAGGAGGAAACCCCGACCACAACGTCCGCACCGTCGAGGGCCTCGCGGATCCCGCCGATCAACCCGTCCTTGTTGGTGATGGCTGCGTACTTGGCCTTGACGGCGTTCAGGTCGTCGCGGTCGCGGTGGATGATGCCCTTGGAATCGACGATCACCACATCTCCCAGCCCGACGTTGATCAGGATCTCGGAGATCGCGATGCCGGCGGCACCGGCACCGGAAATGACCGCGCGCATCTGGCCCAATTCCTTGCCGGTGACCTTGGCTGCGTTGATCAGCGCGGCCAGCACCACCACGGCCGTGCCGTGCTGGTCATCATGCATGACCGGGCAGTCCAGCGCCTCGATGAGTCGCTCTTCGAGTTCGAAGCAGCGCGGGGCCGAGACGTCCTCGAGGTTGACCGCGCCGAAGCTGGGGCGAAGGCGCACGAGGGTCTCGACGATTTCATCGACGTTGGTGGTGTTCAGCACCAGCGGGATCGAATCCAGGCCCCCGAATTCCTTGAAGAGCGCGCTCTTGCCTTCCATGACCGGAAGCGAGGCGGCTGCTCCGATGTCCCCCAGGCCCAGCACCGCGGTTCCGTCGGAGACCACCACGACCAGGCGCGAGGCCCAGGTGTGGGTGGCGGCCAGTGCCGGATCCGCGGCAATGGCGCGGGAAACCTGGGCGACGCCCGGGGTGTAGGCAATGGAGAGATCGCGCTTGGTGGTCAGTGGCATCTTGGACTGGACACTGAGCTTGCCACCGAGGTGGGCGTCGAAAATATCTGCTTCGGTGATGGCTGCGGCGGCGTCGAGGGAAGTATCGATGGACATGAGAGTCTCCTTGAAAGTTCTGAAAAGTATCGGAGCGAGGAATGATTCGATGATCGTGGATGTCGTAGTTTTCAGCCGTTCCCACATCGATGTGTGAGCGCCTACTTGCTAGCCTCGCTGTGCGTCAGCCGGCCCGGGGTTGGGGCGTGCGGCGATGGTGCACTGGTCAGTACTTTCTTTAGACCGTAAACGACACACTACGGCATTTTGCCGCGCCCACACCACCGTTCGGCGCAACGATCGTGAAACATTCGCCGGTTGCCCGGGCGTTCGGTTCCGCGCAATCCGGGCGCGGGCCCCGTCATCCGCCGCGCCCGACCGGCACTTTGGCGCGGCATCGGGCATGATGGAAGCATGTCGTCTCCCACACCGTCATTGAGCAAGCTCCGGGCCTTCCCCGCGTTGGAGAAGAAGGCCGCGGCACGGCTCGCGGCAGCCCTGGACGAGTCCGCGGACACCACCGTCTTTGTCAACGGCACCACCCTGCAATTGCCGGATGTCGCACATGCGGCACTCATCGATGTCTTGCAGCGCATGGCGCGCGGCGACGAGGTGAGTGTGAGCACCGTCGAGTCGCTGCTGAACACCTCGCAGGCAGCAAAAATGGCAGGTGTCTCGGCCAGCTACCTGCGCAAGCTCACCGATTCGGGGACCATTCCGGTCGAATACCGGGGCACCCACCGCAGGATCCGGCCGGCCGCCGTCCAGGCCTGGCTGGACGCACGGGCAACAAGCCCGGCCGACACCCCGGAATAGACCCAACCGCAACACCGCCGTGCTGGTTTCGGCGCCCGCCTTCCACCTATGTTGGAACTGGCCGCAGTGGCCGGCAACGTTGGCAAGAAGGGGTTGGGCACCATGCTCCGAAATCGATTGACCAGGCTTTCACTGGCCTCGCTGGCGGGCGCCGGCATGGCCCTGTCCCTGTCGGGTTGCTTCGGCGGCCCGGCCGAAGCCCCCAGCACCACCGGGATTTCGGAATCCGGGGTCCCCTCGTCCACGGCACCGGCAACGGACACCCCGGCGACCACCACCCCGTCCCCCTCGGCGACGCGGACACCAACGCCCACGCCGTCACCCTCGGAAACAGCGCCTGCCACGAGCCCTTCGACCATGACTTCCGCCTTGACGATCTTCTATGTCGCCCTCAACGACCAGGGAAAATCCGGCCCGATGATCGGGTGCGGCGACAGCATCGTGGCCACTGAGACCGGGCCGGTGGTGTACGCCAGCCAGGTGGAGGCGGCGATGAGCGATTTGCTCAACGACAAGGACGCGCAGCACGGCCAATCGGGATTGATGAATGCGCTTTCGAGCTCCAACCTCACCTACGTTTCCTCCTCCGTCGCCGGCGACACTGTCACGGTGGAGCTTTCAGGGGCGATCAGCTCGGGCGGGGTGTGCGACGACCCGCGCATCATTGCCCAACTCACCTACACCGCGATGGTCGCCGCGGGAACAGGCGAAGCGAAGGTACTGGTCAATGGGATCGACATCAACAAGTATTTGAGCCAGAAGTGATCGGATGTTGACTTATAGGCAACAGGTGTTGATAAAGTTCGGGTGTGAGCTCAATTACAGGACCCCTTGCGGGCAGTGAAACCGAAATCGCCCTCGAACGCGCCGCCGCGCACGAGTCGCTCTTCTCCGACCGCGCCTCGCACATCAAGCAGTCCGCGGTCCGCGACGTCTTTGAGCTCTCCCTGGACCCGTCGCTGGTCTCGCTGGCCGGTGGCAACCCGTACCTGCAGTCCCTGCCGCTGGAGAAGCTCGGGGCCATGGCCTCGGAGCTGATCGCGACCCAGGGCATGACGGCGTTGCAGTACGGCAGCGGGCAGGGCACCGAGGAACTTCGCACCCAGATCTGCGAGGTCATGGCCGAGGAAGGGATCACCGGGGTCGACCCGGATAACATTGTCATCACCACCGGGTCACAAGCCGCACAGGATGTCGCCTGCAAGGTCTTCTGCAACCCCGGGGACACCGTATTGTGCGAGGACCCCACCTATGTGGGCGCGCTGAACACCTTCGAGGCCTACCAGGTGCATGCGGAACCCGTCGGCACCGACGAGCACGGGCTCATTCCCTCCGCGTTGCGCCAGCGCATCGGGCAGTTGCGCGAGGCCGGCGCGCGGATCAAGTTCCTGTACACGATCCCCAACTTCAACAACCCCTCGGGCATCACCCTGGCCGCCGAGCGCCGCGCGGAGATCGCCGAGATCTGTATCGAGGCGAACATCCTCATCCTGGAGGACAACCCCTACGGGATGCTGCGCTACTCCGGCGAGCCGATCCGCCCGCTGCGCGCCGACCACCCCGAGAACGTCATCTACATGGGTTCGTTCTCCAAGATCCTGGCCCCGGGCCTGCGCATCGGCTGGGCCGTGGTTCCGACCCACCTGTTCCGCCGCTTCTACCTCGCTGCCGAGGCCGTCACGCTCTGCCCGGCAACCTTCAACCAGATGCTGATCAGCAAGTACCTTGACGGGCACGACTGGCGCGGGCAGATCCAGACCTACCGGGAGCTGTACGCCGGGCGTTGCGCCGCGATGCTCGAGGCGCTCGACGAGCACATGCCGGAGGGCGTCAGCTACACCCGGCCCGAGGGCGGCTTCTTCATCTGGGTCACCCTGCCTGAGGGCATCGACACCTACGCGCTGCTGTCCAAGGGCATCGAGGCCGGGGTGGTCTTCATCCCGGGCGCCGCCTTCAGCCCCAAGGACGAGCCCAGCCACCGGCTGCGCCTGGCCTTCAGCGCGGTCCCCGAGGAGAAGATCCGCGAGGGCGTCAAGCGCCTGGCCCCGGTGCTCGCGGCGGCCATCGCCGCGAGCGGCGCGCGCTAGAAACCACGAGCAGCCCCGCCTGCCCGGCAATCGGGCGAGGCTTGGCGCATGATGGATCCATGTGGTTTGGATGGATCGAGTTCGACTTGTTGCTCGGCGAGGTTCACTCGCTGAAGGCCAAGCGCTCCGTCGTGCGTCCGCTCCTGGCCGAGCTCAGGCGCCGCTTCGAGGTCTCCGCCGCGGAGACCGGAAGGCAGGAGCTGCACCGGCGCGCCGGGATCGCTGCCGGCCTCGTCGCCGCCGACGCCGCGCACGTGATCGAGGTGCTCGACGGGATCGAACGGCTGGTCGCCGCACGCCCGGAAGTCGAACTGCTCAGCGCACGACGCCGGCTGCACTCCTCCGAGGACGACTAGCCGGGCCGGCGCACCGACCCTGCCCGGCTTGCCGGCAGCGAGCTAGTGGATCACCCAGGTGACCACGCCCAGCAGCGTGCACACCACGACCAGCAATACCCCGAGGCGCGGGGCGATCCAGGCGGTGACCTCGTGTTCGCTCGGAGGTGCTTCCCGGGGGACGGAACCGGAAACCGAGGCCACCGGCAAGATGGCCAGCTCGTAGGCCAGCAGGATCCGCGAGGGCGCGAGCATGGTGGACATCGAGGCAGTGACGTTGGAAACCGCGACGATCTGCAGCACCGAGGAACCCATGGCGGTGGCCGCCTGCGCCTGGGTGGCCGAAAGCATGGAGTTTGCCGCGGTGTTGGATCCGGAGATGAAGCCGGCCAGCCCGTTGATCACCGGACCCAGCACCAGATATCCGGTGCCGATCCCGGCGAGCGCCGCACCCAGTTCCCTGCCCATGCCGGTGGCAGCAAGCAGGGCTCCGAGGATGGTGAATCCCCCGGTGGTCACCCCGATCGGGATCCAGCTTCGGTAGGCCGCCAGCGCCCGGGTGCGCAGCTTCCGGTTGCCTCCGCCCAGCGAGGCGGAGGCGTATTGCGCGACCAGGCAGGCGACAACGAGCCAGACCCCGCCGCTGGTCAGTGCGCGCTTGAGCAGCGAGGGTTCCATGGGCGAGGTCAGCGCCCGGGCCAGCAGCAGTCCTCCGGTGAGCACCCCGTAGGGCAGCAGTGCCACCCAGACGGATCGTCCGGCGGGCACCAAGGTTCCGCCTGCCCCGAATGCCAGCAGGTGCACGGCCAGCACCAGCAGGGAACCGACGATGCCTGCCGGAGGGGTTCCCATGAGCAGGTTGGCAGCGAGGATTCCGGCGTTGAGCAGCACCGCGGCACCCAACAGGTGCGCCAGCAGCCGCCCGGGCCTCGGCGAGCCTGCTCGCAGCACCAACCAGGACGCGATTCCCGCGCCCAGGACCACCGGCAGGGTCATTTGGGCCGAGCGCACACCCACGTCGAAAAGGGTGAGTCCGGACAGATCCGCCGCCACCAGGGTGCCGGGGCCGAGCGCTCCCCACGGTACTGCCACCAGTCCCAGCAGGCTCAGGATCGCCGAGTGCTTGATCGAGTGCCCCAGCTGCAGCAGCAGCGGGACGCCCACCGTGACACCGATGCCGAAACCGGTGACGGATTCGGCGAACGGGACCAGCCCGAAGATCACCAGCACCGTCCCGGCCTGCTGGTTCGAGGAGCTTTGGCGCAGCCAGCCGGAGATCCTGTCCATGGCGCCGGTTTCGGTGGTGATGCGCGAGAGCAGCACCCCGGCGAAGAGGATCAGCAGCACCTCGAGGATGGTGGGGCCGAACTTGGCCCCGGCGTCCAGCAGATCGTTCCAGGGTGTGGGGAAGAAGATGACGGCCGCGAGAACTCCCGTTAGCAACGAATAGAGGGCCATTCTGGTGGCCTTCGTCCGGGCCAGGAACAAGGCCATGGCCACCACGATCGGGGAGGCGGCAGCCAGTGCCAGCATGCGTCGCATCCTTTGTTCGGGGTGCCGCACCTGGGAGTCGAGGCGGCATGTTCTGCTGCGATTGAGGATACCTGTCCGTGGCAGTAACAACGACTTCCTGGCGGCTGCTGCACCACACCGTCGTGGCAGCAGGCGACCCGCCGCACGTTCCACGATGTGAACGTACGGCGGGTCCCGGGATCGGCTTCAGTTTGCGGCGGGGAGGTACCTAGGCCGCGCGGCGGGCCGGGGCCAGGTTCCGGCCAAGGACCAGGCCCAGTCCGGCCATCCCAACGCCGAGCGCAAAGTGCAGCACGTTGTCAGCCGTGTTGACCGGGACGAAGTTTGCGGCGCTGGCTTGGTCGATGAAGACCCCGTAGAAGCCCAGGACCAAGTAGACAATCCCACCGGCGACCAGGAACGTCTTCGCCTTCGCCGCGCTGCGCCACAGCATGACACCCAGGACGCCGAAGAGCAGGTGGACAATGTTGTGCAGGACCGAGACCTGGAAGATGCCGAGCAACATTGAGCTGGAGTGGTGTCCGGCCATCCCCAGGTGTTCGGTGTTGCTGGTGATGCCGGGGATGAATCCCAGGACACCAACCAGCAGGAATACCGCGCCAACGGCCAGTGCAACATATTGCACCAGGGAGCGGTGGGTGGTGGTGTGTGTCGAGGCCATGGTGGGCTCCTTGGGTTCCTGTCGATCTTCAACGCATCTGCGTTGCTAACACCAGGTATTCGGAACCACGGTGCAAACGGATTGCCCTCGGGGCGAAAATCTTCTGTCGTCGGCTAGGCATTGTGGAGTTCGTCGTAGTCGCTCCGTGCCCGGAGGATGGATGCCGCATGGACTTGCGACCATTCACGCATGACTTCCAGGGGACCGAGCAGGGTGCCGCCGAGCCTGGTGAGTGCATATTCCACCCGGGGCGGGATCTCGGGGTAGATGGTCCGGGTCAACAAGCCGTCACGTTCTAGCTGGCGAAGTGTTTGGGTGAGAACCTTGGGAGTAACACCACCGATGTCGGCCCTCAGCTGCGAGAAGCGGCGGGGTCCGGATTCCAGGGCCAGGAACACCAGCGGCGTCCATTTGTCACCCATGCGTTGCAGGATCAGGCGCGAGGGGCAGCCGGGGCTCATGACATCGAAAGCCGCACCATTGGTATCCACGAGGTAACCATATTACGTTGAGGTACTCGATATCAATTGGATACCATTGAGGCAATGTCACGGCAGGGGCACCCCGCCCTCCACCCTAGAGATCAAGGAACCACCCATGAAGATTGCCGTTTACGGAGCCACTGGAATGGTCGGCGGCCAGATCGTTGCCGAGGCAGCCAAGCGTGGCCACGAGGTCACCGCGGTGTCCCGCAGCGGGCGCGAAGTCCCCGGAGCCGTCTCCGCAACCATCGCCGAGCTCGGCGACACGGCGGCCTACCGCGCACTGGCCAAGGAAAACGACGTCGTCGTCTTCTCGATCCCGCCGTCGCGCACCGGTGAATCCCACCAGCCGTTCATCGACGCCCACGAAGAGATCTCCGAGACCCTGGTCCCTGCCCGCGTCTTCGTCGTCGGCGGAGCCGGCGCCACCGAGGTCGACGGTGTGCGGCTTCTTGACACTCCCGGCTTCCCGGAGGAATACAAGCCGGAGGCCCGCACCATGGGCGAAATCCTGGACTTCTACACCTCGGCCTCCGGCCTGGACTGGACCATGCTGGCTCCGGCCCCGGTGATTGCCCCGGGCGAGCCCACCGGCAACCTGGCGCTCGGCAACGACTCCCCGGCCGGGGACCACGTGACCACCGGCGATTTCGCCGTGGCAGCACTCGATGAACTCGAGGTCCCGAAGCACCTGCACCGCCGCTTCACGGTGGCCAGCGCGTAGGCGCCAATCGCACATCGGGTGCGGTGGGGATCGGAATAGCACTCTCCGCCGCACCCGCTTGCCGCTGAACCTCCATGGCGGGAGCCCGGGCTGCTGTACTATGACCTGCCCCACAGACCCCTGACCGGGTGCAAGGCGCGGACTAAGGTTGAGGGCGGTGCCCACCGCCAGCATCCCCCGCGGGCAGGCGAAGGGCGCACGACCCCACTTCACTTCATCGTCATTGGTTTGCAGGAAGCAGCTTCATGAATAACGTTCGTCCCTTGGCCCGTCGCCTGTTCCCGGCCGCCTTCGGCCTCGCCGCAGCCCTCGTGCTTGCCGGCTGCGCCCCGGCCACCACTGCTCCTGAGTCCGGCAACGACGCCGGAACCCCAACCGCCGGCGGCACCCTGGTCTACGCGTCGGGAGACGCCGAGCCCAGCTGCCTTGACCCGCATGTGGGCGGCAACTACCCGCAGGCCCTGGTCTCCTCGCAGTACCTGGAGACCCTCTACACCAAGGACGCCAAGGGCAACCTGGTCCCGTGGCTTGCCGAGGACTCCACCGTCTCGCAGGACGGGCTGACCCGCACCGTGAAGATCCGCAAGGGCATCAAGTTCACCGACGGCACCGCGTTGGACGCCGCCGCCGTGAAAGCGAACTTCGAGCACCTGCTCGATCCCAAGACCGCCTCCTCCACCGGATACCTGGCATTGGGCAAGATCGATTCCATGAAGGCGCTCGACGCGGCCACCCTCGAACTGAAGCTCAAGAGCCCGGACAACTCGCTGCTGGAGTCCTTCTCCATGCCGTGGGTCGCCATCGAATCCCCCACGGCGCTGAAGCGCAGCCAGGAAGAAAATTGCGCGGCCCCCGTGGGCACCGGCCCGTTCAAGGTCGAATCCTGGAAGAAGCAGGACGCGGTGAACCTGGTGCGCAACGAAGACCACGTGCAGCCCGTCGCCACGCCGGGCCACGAGGGCGCAGCCTACCTGGAGGGCATCACCTGGCGTTTCATCCCCGAGGCTGCCACCCGCTACGCCGCATTGCAGGCCGGTGAGGTGCAGATCATCGACAACGCACAGCCGGACTCCATTGCAGCAGCGGCCAAGAGCCAGGGCATCAAGCACCTGGATGCCCCCCGCCCCGGGGCCTCGAACCGCATTGAGCTGAACTCCTCCAAGGCCCCCTTCAACGATTCCAAGGTCCGAGAGGCCTTCATCCACGCGGTGAACGTGGATGCCGGCATCGACTCGCTCTTCTTCGGCACCGCGCCGCGCTCCTACTCGCCGCTCTCCAGCGTCGAGCCCCTTGCCTATTCCGCCGAGACGCTCTTTGCCTACGACCCGGCCAAGGCCGGGGAGCTGCTGGATTCGGCCGGCTGGACCGAGCGCGACTCCGAGGGCTACCGGACCAAGGACTCCAAGCGCCTGTCACTGGCCTTCCCGGTGAGCACCAGCCAATCGATCCCCGCCGAGCAGTCGCTCTTTGAGCAGCTGCAGGCCACGGCCAAGGAATCGGGCATCGAGATCAAGATCAACCTGCTGGATCTCTCCAGCTGGTACGGCGAACTGTTCACGAACGACTACAACCTGGTCTCCGCCCCCTACACCAAGGTCGGACCGAGCGTGCTGAGCATCCTCTTCCACTCGGATTCCACGATCCCGGCGCCCTCGGGCTACTTCGCCAACCTCTCCCAGGTCAAGGACCCGGCGCTCGATGAGCTGCTGGACTCCGCGGGCTCCACCGCGGATGAGGCGGAGCGCAAGGAAAAGTACGCACAGGCACAGAAGCTGGTGCTCGAGGGGCACTACCTGCTGCCGCTCTATGACCAGCAGAACCACTTCCTGTACTCGGAGAAGCTGAGGAACGTGGGCGCGACCACCGCGGTGGCAACCCCGACGTTCTTTGACACCTGGCTGGCCAAGTAGCCGAACGCCGAAAAACACATTCCAAAGATGAGCCAGCCCATCCTTGCCGGCGGGCGGTCGCCCCGGGTTGCCGGGGCGGCCGCCCGCTGGGCGCTGGGCAAGATCGGTGGAGGGCTGTTCGTGTTGTGGGCAGTGGCCACCGCGATCTTCTTTGGCATCCGGATGATTCCGGGCGACCCGGCCGAGGCGATCATGGGCGGGCCCGGCTCGCAGGCCTCGGCCGAGGCGCTGGCCCAGGCCCGCGCCGACTACGGGCTGGATGCGCCGCTGTACGTGCAATATTTCAGCCAGTTGTGGCGCCTGGCCACCGGGGACCTGGGGACCTCCTACTCGCTGAAGACCCCGGTGTCCGAGGTCCTGGGGGAGCTGGTCCCGCCCACCCTGGTCCTGGCCGTCTTGGCCCTGCTCGTGGCCTGGGCGCTGGCGCTGGTCGTCGCGGTTCTCTCCACGCGCAGCGGGGCCCTGGGGTCCGCATTGGCCTCGGGCCTGGAGATCGTCTCGGCCGCGGTCCCGCACTTCTGGCTCGCCAGCGTGCTGATCATGCTCTTCGCCACGGCGCTGGGCTGGCTGCCGCCGGTGAGCACCAATGCGCCCGCCGGACTGGTGCTGCCGGTGGCCACCCTGGCCCTGCCGCTGGCAGGGTTCCTCGGCCAGGTCATGCGCGACACCCTGGAAGCGGCACACCGCTCCCCCTTTGCCCTCTCTGCCCGGGCACGCGGGGAATCGGAGACCGGGGTGCTGCTGCGCCATTCCCTCCGCCACGCGGCGCTGCCGGGCATCGCCCTCTCCGGCTGGGCGTTCGGCTCGCTGCTCTCCGGAGCGGTGGTCGTGGAATCCATTTTCGCCCGGCCGGGCCTGGGCCGTTCGCTGCTTTCGGCCGTCACCGCGCGCGACATCCCGATGGTCACCGGCGTGGCCCTGCTTTCGGCCGCCGCCTACGTGGTGATCATGGCCTTCTCCGACATTGCCGAGCGCCTGGCCGACCCGCGGATGGCCGGATCATGAGCAACAAGAGGCCGGTCTTGAGCCCTGGCGAACCGGTGCTGGCCCAGCGCACCGCGAATCGACCGGCTCCAGGCACCTGGGGACCAAAGGCACTGGCCGTCCGCCTGCCGTTGCTTCTTTCCGCCGCCGCACTGGCCTTCTTCGTGCTCGCGGCGCTTGTCCCGAATGCCCTGGCACCCTTTGACCCGTTGGCCATCAACCCCGCCGCCGCGTTCTCGCCACCCGGGTCAGCCCACCTGCTGGGCACCGACGAGTCCGGGCGTGACATCTATTCCCGGATCATCCACGGCTCGCGGCCCTCGCTGCTGATCGGCGCCGCGGCCACCGCGATCGGGCTGGGACTGGCCCTGCTGCTGGGCACGATTGCCGGCTTCGGCGGCAAGTGGCTGGACTTCGGGGTGGGCCGCATCCTGGAGGTGCTCTTCGCGCTGCCGGGGCTGCTGCTGGCGCTGGTGTTCATTGCACTGGCCGGGCCCGGGGTCGGCACCACGGTGGTTGCCGTCGGGCTGACCACCGCACCGGGGTACGCGCGGATGATCCGCGCGCAGATCATCGCGCTGCGCACCTCCCCCATGGTCGAGGCAGCCACGGTGCTGGGCCGCTCCCGCACCCGGATCCTGGCCACGCACATCCTGCCCAACGCGCTGGCGCCGATCGCGGTGCTGGGCACCCTGGGGCTGGGGCAGGCCGTGGTCTGGGCCGCGTCGCTGAGCTTCCTGGGCCTTGGCGCCCCGCCCCCGGCTCCCGAATGGGGGGCCATGCTCTCGGCCGGGCGCACCTACCTGGCTCTGGCTTGGTGGATGACCTTCTTCCCCGGCCTGGCCATCGTGCTGGTGGCCGCGGCCTCCACCGTGCTGTCCCGTGCGCTGAAGACCGCAGGTGCCCGATGAATGCGGCAGCACCGATCCTGCGCGTCGAAAACCTCGACGTCTCCTTCGGCGAAACCCCGGTTGTCTTGGACGTTTCATTCACCGTCAACCCCGGTGAATGCCTGGCGCTGGTCGGTGAATCCGGCTCCGGAAAGTCGGTGACGGCACGATCGCTGATCGGTTTGGCCGGGCCGGGATCCGCCGTGCGCGCCAACGCGCTGGAGGTGGCAGGCGTCGATGCCCGGGGCGTTTCGCAGCGTGCCTGGCGCTCCATCCGCGGCAAACGGGTGGGGTTCATCCTGCAGGACGCGCTCACCTCGCTCGATCCCCTGCGCAAGATCGGCAAGGAAATCGACGATGCGCTGCGTTTGCATGGCTCCGGCTCCGGGGCCGCGCGGGCGGCCCGGGTTGTCCGGTTGCTGGAATCGGTGGGGCTGGATGACCCGGTGCGCCGTGCCGGGCAGCGCTCGGGCGAGTTGTCCGGCGGCATGCGCCAGCGCGCCCTGATTGCCTCCGCCATCGCGCTGGACCCGGCCTTGGTCATTGCCGACGAACCGACCACGGCGCTGGATGCGACGATTGCCGCGCAGGTCATGGACCTGCTCGGCGAGCTGCGCGCCGCCGGATCAGGCATGCTGCTGATCAGCCACGACCTGGCCGCGGTGGCCAAGGTCGCCGATTCGATCGCGGTGATGCAGGGCGGGCGGATTGTCGAATCCGGGCCCGCGGAACGGATCCTGGGCGACCCGCAACACCCGTACACGCGCGCGCTGCTGGCAGCGGTTCCCGCCGGCAAGCCCCGCTTCGCACCGCTCTCCCCCGCTTCCTCGACGGCTTCCACACCGCGGCCTGACCCGCCGCAAGGAAGCCAAGCACAGGCCGGCTGCCGGCCTGTGCTCCGCGCCCGCGCGCTGTCCAAGAGCTTCACGGTCCCCGGGGGCCCCGACTTCGCGGCCGTGAAGGACGTGGGCTTCGAGCTGCACGCCGGCCGAACCCTGGGGGTGGTGGGCGAATCGGGGTCGGGCAAGACCACCACGGCCCGCATGGCCCTGGGGCTGCTGGCCCCGGACGCCGGCACAGTGGAACTCTTTGGCGAGCCCTGGAGCCAGGTGCCCGAGGCCGCCCGGCGCACCCGCCGCTCCGCGCTCGGTGCCATCTACCAGGACCCGCTGTCCTCCTTTGACCCGCGCCTGTCCGCCGGCTCCCTGCTGGCCGACGCGCTGAGCTTCGGGGCCACCCGCAACCCGCGCAAGCACTTGGCACGGATCCACGAGCTGCTCGCGCTGGTGGGCCTGGCGGCGGAACTGGCCGGGCGGAACCCGGCAACGCTCTCGGGCGGGCAACGCCAGCGCCTGGCCATTGCCCGGGCACTGGCCCCGAACCCGCGGGTGCTGATTTGCGACGAGCCGGTCTCCGCGTTGGATGTCTCCATCCAGGCGCAGGTGCTGGATTTGCTCGATGACCTGCAGCGGCGGCTCGGGCTGTCCTACCTGTTCATCTCCCACGACCTGTCGGTGATCCGGCACATGAGCGACGAGGTGTTGGTGATGCAGGGCGGGGCAGTCGTGGAATCGGGTGCCACCGAGTCGGTGTTCACCGCTCCGGCGCACCCGTACACGCGCACGCTGCTCGCAGCCTCCCCCGGGCTGGCTCCGAGACGCTGAACCCGGCCCGGCCCCGGGTCGGGTTCAGCGTCGGGGCTCAGCTCCCCGACTCCCGGACCAGGCCGGAATCCACCCCCTCCCCCAAGGCATCCAGGCGCCGTGTCCCGGTCTGGATCAGCAGGTCATCGAGCTTGGGCAATGCCCGGGACACCGCCGCCCTGGCCTCCCCGAGCGTGGCCTCGACCTCGGAGAGCGCGGCGTCCCGGACCAGGACCACGGCCGTGCAGTGCAGCCGGTGGCCGACCCAGCGCAACTGGAGCCGCGGTGTTTCCACGATTCCGGGAACGGACGCGAAGGCTTCCTCTGCCTTGGCCAGCAGGTCGGGCTCGATGCCGTCCATGAGTCTGCGCCCGATGCTGCGGATGGTGCCGATCAGCAGGACGATGATGGCCGCGCAAATGAGCAGGCCCACGATGGGGTCGGCCAGCGGGAAGCCCAGCATCGCACCGCCGGCGCCCAACACGACGGCCAGGGAGGTGAACCCGTCGGTGCGGGCGTGTATCCCGTCGGCAACCAGGGCGGCGGAGCCGATCCTCCGCCCGATCTTGATCCGGTACATGGCCACGGCCTCGTTGCCGATGAACCCCACGACGCCGGCGGCCAGCACCCAGCCCAGGTGCGCCAGTGGTTGCGGGTGGATCAGCCGGTCGATCGATTGCCAGGCCGCGAGGACCGCGGACAGGGCCACCACGACCACGATGAACAGTCCGGCCAGGTCCTCGGCCCTCCCGTAGCCAAAGGTGTAGCGCCGGGTGGCCGCCCGGCGCCCGAGGATGAAGGCGATCCACAGGGGCACGGCGGTGAGCGCGTCGGAGAAGTTGTGGATGGTGTCGGCCAGCAGTGCCACCGATCCGCTGAAACCCACCACGGTGAATTGCAGGACGGTGGTCCCCAGCAAGATGGCCAGGCTGATCTTCAGCGCACGGATCCCTTGGACGTTGGATTCCAGGGCGTCGTCGATGGAATCGGCGGGGTCGTGGGTGTGCGGGACGAACAGTTCGGACAACCACCCGCTGAATCCGGAGCGATGCTGGTGGCCATGCTCGTGTTCGTGTTCGTGCGGGTGGTTGTGATGCCCTCCGGGCCCGTGATCGTGGCCGTGTGCCGCGTTCACTGTTGCCCTCGGGAATGGTGGGTGGGTGTGCCTCCCAAGGCGTGTTCGGCCTGGTGGATGGCGTCGACGACCAATTGGCGCGCATGCTCGTTTTCCAGGCGGTAAAGCACCTTGGTCCCGTCCTGCCTGGTCGAGACCATGCGGGCCAGGCGCATCTTGGCCAGGTGCTGGGAAACCGAGGCCGGGGACTTGCCCAGCAGCTCGGCCAGCGCGCCGACCGCCATCTCCCCGGACCTCAATGCCAGGATGATCCGGACCCGGGTCGCGTCCGCGAGCATGCGGAACACTTCCACTGCCAGTTCGACGTTCTGGCTGTCGGTGTCCAGCGAACAAGACCTGTTATCTGCATTCATACGCAGATAGTTGCACATATTGATTGGGGCTGGCAGGCCTTGCCCCCTGCCAAACCACGTCCGGCGCGGCCCCCGGGCTGTGCCTTGCCCGTGAGAACCAACCATCTTTGTATAACTTGTTACATTTTTTGCTGTAACCATCTAACCTTGCAGCATGACATGGCTGGTATTGATCGTTCGGTTGACCGGGGCCGCTTCGCGGCACCGCGTTGCCGTATGGCGCGAGCTGCGTCGCATCGGCGCAGCCCCCGTATCCCAGGGGGTGTGGACCGTGCCCGACACCCCGCATTTCCAAGGTGCCCTCGCCAAGGTCCAGGACCTGGCAGCCAAGGGATTGGGCGATGTCATCGTGCTCTCCACGGCAGCCGCCGGTGCACCCGGGCAAGAATCCGTGGCCAATGCCTTCCGTTCCCTGCGGCGTGAAGAGTGGAAGGAATTCTCCGCCGACTGCGGCAAGTTCGAGGTCGAGATCGCCAAGGAGATCCGCATCGAAAAGTTCACCTTGGCCGAGCTGGAGGAGGAAGAACAGAGCCTGGAACGGCTGCGGCGGTGGCACCGCGACCTGAAGAGCCGCGACGTGCTTGAACTGGCCGAGGCCACCGCGGCCGAGGAACACCTCAGGGGCTGCGTCGCACGCCTCGAGGAGTATGCCGACATGGTCTATGCACGACTGCACAACGACGGCTCCCCGGATGAACCGGGAACCACGGATTTAGGGCGGGGTTGAGTCGGGGATGCCCTGGCTTGAGCCCCTGCTGGCCATCGGCGGCGGCCTGCTGCTGGTCTATGCTGTGGCGCTGGTGTCCTTGTGGCTTTACGCGCGCAAGAACCCCGGCACCATCGGGCTGGGCGATGTCCTGCGGCTGCTGCCCGAGATGCTCCGTTTCCTGGGCAGGCTCGTGTCGGACAGGAAATTGCCGCTGCGTCCCCGCCTGGCCTTGCTGCTCCTGCTCGCCTACCTCGCATCCCCGATCGACCTGGTGCCGGATTTCATCCCGGTGATCGGATATGCCGACGACGTCTTGATTGTGGCCCTGGTGCTTCGCTTGGTGGTTCGCACCTCCGGGAGGCAGTCATTGGAGAGGCATTGGACGGGCTCGGGGGCCGGGTTGCTGCTGGTCGAAAAACTCGCGGGGTTGGCCCCCACATCCCCCGGCCCGTTGCCTGGAATCCAGGAGAAGCGCCCGTGAGAAATCTTGACTGGTGGGGACGCCTGTTTTGGATCGGCGTCATCGGCAAGGGTCTTGACGGCCTGGCAGAAGTCATCGGCGGCCTGCTGCTGCTTTTCGCCAGTCCCGGGACGCTAAACAACCTTGTGCTGCTGCTGACCCGCGAGGAGCTCTCCGAGGACCCCACGGATTTCATCGCCACGCACCTGCTCCACGTAGCCAGCGGGCTGACCGACCAGGGGATCACGTTCGCCGCCGTCTACCTGCTGATCCACGGCGCGGTGAAGATCCTGCTGGTCACTGCCCTGCTGCGCAAGCAATTCTGGGCCTACCCCTGGATGATTGCCATGCTGCTGGCCTTCATCGCTTTCCAGGGATACGAACTTGTCGTGGCACCCACCGGCGGACTGTGGGCGCTGACCATCTTCGACGTCGCGGTCACGGTGCTGACCTGGCACGAATACCGGCGCCACAAGCGTCGTCACGACCTGGCCTCCGACCCCGCGCACCACGCGGAATCCAGCTGAACCTGCCCGGCTCCCTTCCCGGGGTTCCGGGCCCGGCGACTCAGCCTCGAGGCCCGGGGACGGGGACCTGCCGCTCCCGAACGTGCCCCACCGAACTTTTCCGGCCGCGCGGATTCCGCAGGGCCGTCAGCACCAGATACACCCCAGCACCTGCCAACACTCCCCAAAACGGGGCCACGACGCCGAACGGCGCGATGCCCGAGGCCGTGACGATCAGGGTGACGACGGCGGCCTCGATGGCCGCCGGTCCGTGCGGGCCCGCATCGAGCATGTCCAGCATCGAGCCCTGCAGGGCACCCAAGAGCGCCACCCCGGCCATGGCAGTGATCAGCTCGCCCGGCACCGCGGCAAGGAGGTCAAGGATCGTGGCGCTGAACAACCCGAAGCCAATGAAGAACAGGCCACCGGCGACCCCGGCGACATAGCGCTTGGCCGGGTCCTCGTGGGCCTCGCGCCCGCAGCAGATTCCCGCGGTGATGGCTGCGAGGTTGATGGCGTGGGACCCGAACGGCGCAAAGAGCACACTGGCCAGACAGGTGCCGGTCAGCAGCAGCCGATCGTTGGGCTTGTAGCCGCTGGTGCGCATCATGACCAGCCCCGGGCCGTTCTGTCCGGCCATGGTCACGATCAGCAATGGGATGGAAATGCCCATGATGGCCTGGATGGAAAAGGTGGGCACGGTGAAAAGCGGACTGGCCAGCGCCAGCGACAACTCCGGGGCCTGCGCCTGGCCGGCCGCCACCGACAGCAACACGCCAACAACCAGGGCGCCGGGCACCGCGTACTTGGGAAACAGGCGCCGCCCGGCAAAATATGCCGCCACCAATCCACCGGCAACCAGCGGAGAGGCAAGCACCGCATGGGTGACGTTCAGGACGAACGGCAGCAGCACCCCGGCCAGGACGGCTGCAAGGATCGGCCGCGGAACCACGGCCAACAATTTGCCGAACAACCCACTCAAACTGAGCACCAGGCCCAGCAGCCCGGCCACCAGGTAGGCCCCGACGGCCTCGGAGAATTCGTAGTCCCCCAGCACCGTCAGCAACAGCGCCGAGCCCGGAACCGACCACGCCACCACGACGGGCTGGCGAGTGAAAAAGCTCAGCACCAGGCCCACGATGCCGCTGCCCACAGACACCGCCCAGACCCAGGACGTGGTCTGCGCCGTATCGAGGCCCGCCCGCTCGGCGGCCTGGATGATGACCAGCATCGGACCGGCGTAGGAAACCGCCACGGCGATGAATCCGGCGCAGATCGCACTGATCGAGGCATCCCCCCAGAGCCCCGGGCGGCGGACGTTTCGGCCGCGGGCCGCGGCTCCACCTTGATGGTTCTCGGGCACGGTGTTGGCCGCCTTTCAGGTTGTGGGAGCCGGCCGGCCGGCCTCGGCGCCATGGCCGACGCCGGGACGCAAACCGCCTTGGGCCCCCACGTTACGTCGCTCACAGCGGGCCGACAAATATCCAAAAGAGTCTGATTGATAGGGGAAAACACCCAATGGGCAGCACCCTTGGCCAAGCCTAGGCATATGCCCAGTGTGAGGTCGCGCACGTACTGGCATGGTGTAGATCATGGTTTCGCCACCCCCAGCGGTGGACCCGGGCGCCAGCGCCCCTACGAAGGATGGAGCACCCCATGACTGAAACTCTCAATGCAGTCTCGACACTGCTCGACGACGCACTCGTCGACAGCCCGGAGACCGGCGTCTTCCGCGCCAACCGGAACATCTTCACCGACGAAGAGATCTTCGAACTGGAGATGAAGCACATCTGGGAGGGCAACTGGATCTACCTGGCCCACGAATCCCAGATCCCCAACATCGGCGATTATTTCACCACCAATATCGGCCGCCAGCCGATCGTGATCTCGCGCAACAAGGAAGGCGTGCTCAACGCCCTCATCAACGCGTGCAGCCACCGCGGGGCCATGCTCTGCCGCCGCAAGACGGACAACCGCACCACGTTCACCTGCCCCTTCCACGGCTGGACCTTCAACAACTCCGGCAAGCTGCTCAAGGTCAAGGACTCCCGCGGCGCCGGCTACCCGGAGGGCTTCAACAAGGACGGCTCGCACGACCTGACCAAGGTCGCCCGCTTCGAGTCCTACCGCGGCTTCCTCTTCGGCTCGCTGAACGCGGACGTCAAGCCGCTGACCGAGCACCTCGGCGAATCCACCAAGATCATGGACATGATCGTGGACCAGTCCCCGGAC
The DNA here is from genome assembly GCF_003287975.1 of Arthrobacter sp. AQ5-05. Lineage (GTDB taxonomy): Bacteria > Actinomycetota > Actinomycetes > Actinomycetales > Micrococcaceae > Paeniglutamicibacter. The sequence goes on along the minus strand of NZ_QMKQ01000039.1, from coordinate 11,693 downwards.
GGACTCGAGGTCCTGCGCGGCTCCTCCACCTACACCTACGACGGCAACTGGAAGCTCCAGGCGGAAAACGGTGCCGACGGCTACCATGTCTCGGCCACCCACTGGAACTACGCCGCCACCCAGGCCCGCCGCAGCGCCGGCGAATCCACCAACGACACCAAGACCATGGATGCCGGCGGCTGGGACAAGCAGGAAGGCGGCTACTACTCCTTCGACAACGGCCACCTGCTGTTGTGGACCGAATGGCTGGACCCGGCCAACCGCCCGCTGGCCGAGAAGCGCGACGAACTGGTTGCCGCCCACGGCGAGGCCAAGGCCGACTGGATGATCGGTGTTTCCCGCAACCTCTGCCTGTACCCGAACGTGTACCTGATGGACCAGTTCTCCTCGCAGATCCGCGTCTTCCGCCCGGTCGCCGTCGACAAGACCGAGGTCACCATCTACTGCATCGCCCCGGTCGGCGAATCCGACGAGGCCCGCGCCAACCGCATCCGCCAGTACGAGGACTTCTTCAACGCCTCCGGCATGGCCACCCCGGATGACCTGGAGGAATTCCGTTCCTGCCAGAAAACCTACATGGCCACCGCGGCCAAGTGGAACGACCTCTCCCGCGGCCAAGCACACCAGATCACCGGTGCCGACGAGAACGCCAAGAAGATCGGCCTGGAGCCGATTTCCTCCGGCGCCCGCACCGAGGACGAGGGCCTCTATCCGATCCAGCACGGCTACTGGCTTTCCGCCATGCGCGAGGCCGTCGCCGCCGAGGCGGCAAACACCACCAACGGAACCACCGAAAAGGGGCATGACATTGACTGCAACCACTGACGCCATCGTCACCGAGGTCCAGACCAGCTCCGGGCCGATCTCGCTCGAGGACATCAAGCAGTTCCTCTACCGCGAGGCCCGATTCCTGGACGACCGCGACTTCGACCGCTGGATCGACTGCTACCATCCCGAGGCCACCTTCTGGATGCCGGCCTGGGCCGACGACGACAAGCTCACCGAGGACCCGCAGCGCGAGATCTCGCTGATCTTCTACGCGAACCGCGGCGGGTTGGAAGACCGTGTCTTCCGCATCAAGACCGACCGCTCCTCGGCCACGAGCCTTCCGGAGCCGCGCACCGGGCACAACATCTCCAACGTCGAGATCGTCTCGGTGGACGGCGACAGGGTCGATATCCGGTTCAACTGGTTCACCCTGTACTACCGCTACCAGAACGTCGACACCTACTTCGGCGCATCTTTCTACACCATCGATTACTCCGGCACCCAGCCGGTCATCATGGCCAAGAAGGTCGTGCTGAAGAACGACTACATCCACCACGTCGTGGACATCTACCACATCTGATTCCCCGCGCCCCGGTGGGCAAACCGGCAGGCGTGCGGGGGCAGTGAAGCCCCCCGCCCCGCCCCTGCCTGTACCAGCCGTTGTACCCCCCTGCACTATTTTGAAAAGAGCTCCCCTCATGACCTATCAGGTTGCCCTCGCCTTCGAGGACGGAATTACCCGGTTCATCAAGGTCGGACCCCGCGAAACCGTCGCCGATGCCTCCTACAAGGCACGGATCAACATCCCGCTCGATTGCCGTGACGGCGCGTGCGGCACCTGCAAGGCCTTCTGCGAGTCCGGCACGTTCGACGCCGGAGACTACATCGAGGAGGCGCTGACCGACGACGAGGCCGGGAAGGGCTTCTGCCTGCCCTGCCAGATGGTCCCCGAGTCCGACCTCGTGCTGCAGATCCCCACCACCTCGGACGTCGCCAAGACCGCGGCGACCACCTATGCCTCGACGCTGACCGAGATCCGCCGCATCTCCGAGAGCACCTACGCCTTCAGCCTCGAGATCGAGAACCGCGACGACCTGAACTTCCTGCCCGGCCAATACGTGAACATCGAGGTTCCCGGCTCCGGCGGCCAGACCCGCTCCTACTCCTTCAGCTCCGGTCCGGAGGTTTCCACCCTCTCGTTCCTGATCCGCATCACCGACGGCGGGCTGATGTCCACCTACATGCGCGATGTGGCGCAGGTCGGGGACCAGCTCAACTTCACCGGCCCGATGGGCAGCTTCTTCCTGCGCGACCCCAAGCGCACCTTGCTGCTGTTGGCCGGCGGCACCGGTCTGGCGCCGCTGCTGGCCATCCTGGAAAAGCTCTCCGGCATGCAAAACTCCCACCCCGTCCACCTGATCTACGGCGTGAACACCGACACCGACCTGGTCGAGATCGACGTGCTCGAGGACTACAAGGCGCGCATCGACGGATTCACTTTCGACACCGTGGTGGGCGATCCTGCCAGCAGCGCGGAAAAGAAGGGCTACGTCACCAACCACTTCGAGCCGCACCACCTGGTCGAGGGCGACGTCGACATCTACCTCTGCGGTCCCCCGCCGATGGTCGAGGGCGTGCGCCGCCACCTGGAGGCCGAAGGCATCAAGCCGCAGAACTTCTACTTCGAGAAGTTCGCCCTTGCCGTCGTCCCCGACGCCGCAGCAGCACCGGCACCTTCAACAGCTCCGGCTCCGGCGGAAGCTGCTTCCGCAGAGGCCCCGGCAGCCCTGCCCGCCTACGAGATCGGCGAAGAGCACGCAACGTTTCAGGCGCAATTCGACGCGCGCATGGCTCTGGAACTGGGCATCGTCGAACTGACCATGGGCAAGCTGACGCCCGAGCAGCTTGTCGAGTTCAAGGTGCTGGCCCAACTGGCCGGCAAGACCCTGGACGGCGAGAAGTTCGTCAGCTCCGAGGAATTCACCATCACCAACGGCGCCTTCCACGAGTTCCTGTTCACCTGCGTCGGCAACGAACACCTGCTCCAGGCCTACCAGCGCCTGGAGGTCCCCGCGACCATGGCCAAGGTGCTGCGCAAGGAGCACTGGATCGACGGCGCCGTCGACGCCGACCACCTGTCCATCGTTGCCGCCTTCGAAAACCAGGACCTGCCCGCCGCCCGCACGGCCATCATCGCCCACAACGAGCACGCCAAGGCCACCATGGCCGCAGCGTCGCGCACCCCGGGCAAATGAGCGCCGACAATGCGGCGGTGAACCAGGCCGCCACGGCTTCACTGCCCGGGTCCTTCCACGCCGGACGCTTTGCCTCCAAGGTCGTGCTCATCACCGGCGCCGCCCAGGGCATCGGCTGGGCCGTGGCCCGGCGGATCGCCGCCGAGGGCGGGGAGCTGGTCCTGGTGGACCGCTCCCCGCTGGTCCACGACGTCGCCGAGGGCCTGCGGGCCCACGGAGTGCACGCGCTGAGCGTGACCGCCGACCTGGAGGCCTTCGAGGGCGCGATTTCCGCAGTCACTGCCGCGGTGAACGAATACGGCCGGATCGATGTGCTCATCAACAACGTCGGCGGGACCATCTGGGCCAAGCCATACGAGCACTACACGCCCGAGGAAATCCAGAAGGAAATCCAGCGTTCGCTCTTCCCCACCCTGTGGATGTGCCGCGCCGCGTTCCCGGCAATGATCAAGGCCGGGTCCGGCACCATCGTGAACGTCTCCTCGGTCGCCACCCGCGGCGTCAACCGCGTCCCGTACGCCGGGGCCAAGGGCGGGGTCAAGGCCATCACCTCGGCCCTGGCCATGGAGGGGGCGGCCCACGGGATCCGCGTGGTGGCCACCGCGCCGGGCGGCACCGAAGCGCCCGAACGCCTCGTGAAGCGCGGTCCCTCCCCCGAGGGCGAGCAGGAGCAGGCCTGGTACCAGCAGATCGTAGACCAGACCGTCGATTCGACCCTGTTGAAGCGCTACGGAACCCTTGACGAGCAGGCCGGTCCCATCGCGTTCCTGGCCTCCGACGAGGCTTCCTACATCACCGGCAGCACCCTGGCGGTGGCAGGCGGGGATTTGGGCTAGAGCCCGTTACCACACCCCCGACCGGGTCGCAGGCGGCGGCAAAGCCGCCGCCTGCGACCGCTATCCACCCGCACCGAGTTTCCACCCCAGCAATTCCACGGCCCGCCGTCCGGGTTCCCCGGGCCACGGCTTCCACACCCCAGGGAATCCCCTGAGGCACTTGTTCGTGCCCTGACACCCGCACAATGCCGTGCGCGCCGGGCCCAGGAGACAAATGGAGCACAACGTGAAATCACCGGAACCAAGCACCCTCGCAAGGCAAGAAGGCACCGTCCGCTGGGTGGTGGCAATCGCCGCCATCGCCCTGATCTTCGACGGATACGACCTGGTTGTCTACGGAACCATCGTCTCCACCCTGCTGAACGATCCCACCCAGCTCGGGGAAATCGGTCCCGCCACCGCTGGGGTGCTGGGCAGCTGGGCCTTGTTCGGTGTCATGGTCGGCGCCCTGACTACCGGCGCGGTCGGGGACTACCTGGGCCGGAGGAAGATCATGATCACCGGCATCATCTGGTTCTCCGTGTTCATGGGCCTGACCGCCCTGGCCCCGAACGTCTTCGCGTTCGGCGCACTGCGTTTCGCCACCGGGCTCGGCGTCGGCGCGTTGGTGGCCACCGCCGGCGCGGTCGTGGCCGAGTTCGCCCCCAAGGGCAAGCGCAACTACTACAACGCCATCGTCTATTCGGGCGTCCCGGTTGGCGGCGTCCTGGCGTCCCGGCTGGCCATTGTTCTCCTTGACCACGTCGGCTGGCGCGGGCTCTTCCTCATCGGGGCCACTCCCCTGCTCTTCCTGCTGCCCATGGCATTGGCCAAGCTTCCAGAATCCCCCGAATGGCTCATGGCCCGCGGCCGCACCGAGGAAGCGCAGCGGGTCTCGATCCGCACCGGCGTCCCGATCGCCGAACCCGAACCCGCCGCAACCGTTGACGTGCCGGTGTCCGCACCCGGGGAAACCAAGATCGGTTTCCGCGCCTTGGCCTCGCGCAAGTACGCGCTGCCCACCTTGCTGCTGGGCCTGATGAGCTTTGCCGGCCTGCTGCTGACCTACGGGCTGAACACCTGGCTGCCGCAGATCATGTCCCAGTTCGGCTATGGCAAGTCGTACTCGCTGGCCTTCCTGCTGGTGCTCAATGCCGGCGCCGTCTTTGGAGGGTTGATCGCATCCGTGGGCGCCGACCGCATCGGTGCCAAGCGCGTGGTTTCCACAACGTTCTTCCTCGCCGCGCTGGCCATGGTGGTGCTGACCCTGCAGCTTCCCTTCGGCCTCCTGCTGGCCTTGGTGGCGGTTGCAGGTGTGGGAACCATCGGCACGCAGGTGCTGATCTACGGGTTCGTCTCCAACTACTACAACTCCGCCGCCGGCGGTGCCGGTGTGGCATGGTGCGCCGGGTTCGGACGCCTGGGCGGCATCTTCGGTCCGTTGATCGGCGGTCTGCTCATGGCCGCGGGCGTGGAAAACCACGTTGCCTTCTACGTCTTCTCCGCGGTTGCTATCGTTGGTGCATTGGTCACCGCCTGCGTTCCGCTGCGCAACTCCGAGACGCAGCTGCCGGCGAGCTCCGCGGCACGGGTCGAGCTCTCGAAGTAACAGCCATGGGTCGGGTGGAACACCGGCAACATATGGGGGCTGCGTGGACAAAGCTGCCCACGCAGCCCCGCCTGTGTACATTGAAAGATTGGTAGATGCGGAACCATGGATCAACAACGGTCACTGGCCTTGATGGCTCGCTTGCTGCAAGCCTCCGAGGGGTGTGCCGCGCAACTGCTGATCGTGCGCGGCCCGTCCGGGTGCGGGAAGACCACCATGGTGCGGCGCTTCATGGAAAACAACAAGCATCTTGCCTCCTGGACCTCTGGAGGGGCCCGCTGGGAGAAGGAACTGGCAGGATCTGCCCTACAGGAAATGCTGGGTGCCTCCGGCACCGCGAGTCCCGATCCGTTGCCCGAGGCCCTGCTCGCTTTCCTCCAGGCCGTCGGCAAGCGCACCGGCATCGTCCTGGTGGAAAACCTGCAGTGGGCGGACGCCGAATCCCTCGCCGCCATGCTGGTCGCCTGGCGGCGGCTGCGCAATGAACGGGTGCTGGTGATTCTGACCCTGCGCCAGGAGGAGGCAGTCTTCCTCCCGCCCGGGTCCCGCGAACTCATCGAGGCGCCGGGCAGCACCACGATCGAGCTGGACCCCCCGAGCGGCGCCATCCTGAGGGAAATCTCCGTGGCCCGGCTCGGCGTCGAGCTTTCCGCGGCCGCGGCCGACCAGCTGGCCGCCTACACCGCCGGAAACATGCACACGGCCCTGGACCTGGTCAGGGAGAATCCCGAGGAAACCTGGAACCAACCCGGCCACCGGTTCCCCGTGCCCCGTGCGCTGGTCGCCGACACGGCCGCGCGGCTGGACGGGCTCTCGCCTGCTGCCAGATCCCTCATCGAGGCCGCCTCGGTGCTGGAACACGGCGCCCGGCTGGACGCCGTCGTTCGCCTGGCCCAAACCGCGGGCCCGCTCCCGCTGGTGGAAGAATGCGTGGCCTCAGGGCTGGTGGCCGTGGCCGGAACCGGCGGAAACCTCTCCCTGGTGTTCCCGGGACTGATCGCGCAGGTCGCCGTTTACCACCTGATCCCGCTTTCGCGCCGCCTGGCCCTGCATTCGGCCGCTGCCGAAACGAGCGAGAGCGAAGGAATCGCCCTGGCCCACCGGGCCGATGCCACGTTGCTCACGGATCCGGCGCTGTCGCACCAATTGGAGCTCTACGCCCGAAAGCAGGCGAAAAAGGGGCAGTGGGCCTCGGCCGCCGTGGCCCTGCACCGGGCGGCGGGGCTGGCGACCGACAGCACCCACCGCGACCCGCTCTTCCTGCGTGCCGTGGACGCCACGGTGGCCGCCGGCGATTTGCCCGGCGCGCTGGCCTGCTCGGACGAGCTGGCCAACCTGGCCGCCAGCCCGGCGCGCGACCTGCTTTCGGGCTACATCGCGATCCTCCAGGGCCTGGCAAACACCGCGGACTTGTGGCTGGCCAGTGCCTGGATAGGCGCCGCTCACTCGGGGTTGACCGAGATCATGGCCACGGTGGCCCAACGCCGGGTCCTTGACGCGCTCTGCCGGATTGACGGCCCCGGCTTGGTGGGGTGGGCGGAAAAGACCCTTGAGCTGGCCAGCCCGGAAAGCACGTTGGCCGTGGAGGCCTCGGTCATCCAGGGACTGGGCTTGGGCATGATCGGCCAAGCCCCGAGGGGTGAGGAGATGCTGACAGCGCTTCTGTCCAGTCTTCCTTCGGGTGCCCAGCGCCAGCGCGCCGAGATGTCGCTGGGATGGCTGCATGTCGCCGGGGACCAGGTCGAACTGGCCCGCCACGAACTTTCCAGCTCCAGCTCGACCGATTACAGCGAAGGCTCCCACCGCATTGCACTGTGGGCCAGGGCTTGGCTGGCCCGGGCCGAGTTCGCCTCCGGCGACTGGGACCAGGCGCTGGAGACGGTGCGTGCAGCCGTTCTCCTGCAGGAGCGCTCCGGAATAGAGTTGGTGCGCCCGTTGCTTCACCACACCGCGGTACTGATCCACTCCATGCGCGGGGAGCAGGACGAGGCCCAGGCCCACCTGGCCAAGGCCTGGGCACGCACCGGAAGCTACGAAGTGATGCAGGTCCCGTACCGCATGGCGCGTGCCTCGGCCGCCCGCGCCCGGGCCGACCACGACGAGGTCATTCTGGCCCTCGAGCCGTTGTTGGCGTTTGACCGTTCGGGCGGTATCGACGAACCGGGTTTCTGGCCCTGGCAAGACCTCTACCTCGATGCACTGGTGCGCAAGGACCGCCTCGACGAGGCGGCAACGTTGTTGGAACCGTACGAAGCGCTGGCCCGGGCACGCAACCACCGCTCGACCACGGCGCGCGCCCTGGTGGTGCGCGGACAGATCCTCGGTGCGCGCGGAGACATCAACGGAGCGCGGGCCGCCTTCGACGAGGCGCTGGCCAAGCTGCAGGGAACTGCCCTGCCGGTGTTGCGGGCACAGGTCGAGTATGCCTACGGGCAGGCCCTGCGCCGGGCGGGCAAACGCGGGGACGCCGTCGGACCGCTCACCCGGGCGTTGGCCGGCTACACCCAGCTCGGCGCCACCATCTACATCCAGCGGTGCAACCGGGAGCTGCAGGCCACCGGCATCAGCGTCCCGCGCCGCGACGCCGCGGACTGGTCGACGCTCACCTCCCAGGAAAAGGCGGTGGCTTCGCTGGTCTGTGCCGGGGCCAGCAACAAGAAGGCCGCCGAGGAGCTGTTCATCGGCGCCAAGACGGTCCAGTACCACTTGACCAGGATCTATGCGAAGCTCGGGGTGACCTCCCGCACCGAGCTCGCCGCGCGGTACCGGGAGTCCGACGTCTAGGCATGGGCAGGGGCGGGAGCACCGGCGTAACGTGAAAGCATGGGATCCGCGATCAGGAAACTCAAGCTCTCCACGGGCATCGAGGTGCCCTGCTTCACCGCCGGGGATGCGGATGCGCCACCGCTGCTGTTGCTGCATGCGTGGGGCGAGTCCTTCGAGAGCTTCGACCGCCTGGTGCCCCTCATGGCCGGCTTCAGGATCCATGCGCCGGACCTGCGCGGCCAGGGCGATGCCGACAAGCCGGAGCGTGGATATTCGCTGACGGAACAGGCCGCGGATGTGGCCGCGATCCTCGATGCGCTCGACGTCCGCCGGGCCTTCGTCCTGGGTTCCTCGAGCGGCGGATATGTTGCCCAGGCGCTGGCCGTGGACCACCCGGAGCGGGTCGCGGCCCTGGTGCTGGTCGGCGCTCCCCTGAGCCTGCGGGCGCGGCCGGCCTTCGCACAGAAGGTCGAGGCGCTCACGGATCCGGTCGGTGCGGCGTGGGTCCGCGAATCGTTGGCCTGGTTTCCGCTGCTGCACGAGGTGCCCGCCTGGTTCATGGACGACCGCGTGGATGACGGAACCAGGATGCCGGCACACGTGTGGCGCGCCATCCTGGACGGATTGTGCGAGGCCGTGCCGCCCACCGAATCGGGGACCATCGCTGCACCCACGTTGCTCCTGTGGGGCGGGCACGACCACCTGCTGCCGTTGGATGACGAGCGGATGCTGGCGTCGCGCATCGCCGGCTCGGTGCTGAAGATCTACCCGGACGCCGGGCACCTGGTCCTGTGGGAATGTCCTGAGCGCGTGGCGGCAGACGCGTCGGAGTTTCTTGGTTCGCTCGGTTGAGCCGACGTGCTCCCTGGACCTATGGCAAACATGGCAAAGGCCCAAGACAGCTCCATTGCCGTCTTGGGCCTCTGGGTCGTCCGTGAAGCTCGGGACGGAAGTCTAGGCGGCAAGCATTGAGACGCGGTGTTCGGTGGCTTGCATTCCGGGCTGCGAGAGGTCGCGCTCGGCTTCGGGCATCCACCCGGTCCAGGCCCAGTGGTTCAGGCCTTGGACTGTGTCGGTGCTGCTCCGCAGAATATTCGCGGGGCGGTTTTCTCCTGCGGCCTTACGCCGGGTAGGGACAAACATGGTGTGCTCCTTTGTGGCCAAGCAGTGCATGGATGGTTGGATTTGGTGATCGTTCAGCGCCGCCGGACGGCGCGGTTCAAGGGCGTTGGGGCGCAAACGGCTGGACGGCCTTGGCGCCGGCGAACCAGCTTTCACCTTCTCCGCCCTCGAGGCGTTCACCGATGCGGTGGAAGGCGCCCTCGCGGAAGAGCAGCGGCTCAGCCTCGCCCAGTGACAGCGACCGCACTTCCCCGACCACGATGATGTGGTCGCCGCCGTCGTAGTGGTTCCAGGCCCGGCATTCCAGGGTCGCGGCGTTGCCCACCAGCACCGGGACGTTTCCGTTCAGGACCCATTCCGGTTCCCGGCCCATCGTCTGGCCGGCGAAGTGCCTGGCAACCTCAAGCTGGTCAGCCGAAAGGATGTTGATGGCGAACGAGGACCCGTCGAGGTGCTTGGCTGTCTTCGAGCTGCGGGTCAGCGTGATCTGGGCCAGTGGCGGGTCCACCGACACTGCGGCGAACGCCGTCACCATGGCGCCGTAGGGCATGCCGTCGGTGCCCTTCGTGGTGACCACGGTGACGCCGGTGGTGAACCGGCCAAACGCGCTGCGCAACACACTCGCATCCACCGAGTTCAACGTGGTTTCCTGGGTCATTGGTGGTTCTCTTTCGCATGTTGTTGCCGGGTTGCGACCGTGGTCTTGGTGATGTCGTGGCGCCCGGTGGCGGCACCGCTCGCGGCTCCCCAGAAGTGAAGGGGTACGACAACGGCGGGGTCCCCCGGAAACGGTTCCGAAGAGCCCCGCCGTGACGAGGGAGGTGAGGACCTACTTGGCTACGGGATCAAGCACGAAGTCGTAGGTGGTTTGCACGCCGGTACCATCGGTGGCCGGCTGGATGTCCAGCAGCAGCTCCGGCTTTACCGCGGTCGCGATGTCGTCGTCGTTGTGCTCGTCGCCCGGGAAGTACAGCTGGGCGGTGAGCAGCTCGTGGCCCGGGGCCGAGACCTTCAGGTGAAGGTGGGCCGGACGCCAGGCGTGCCAGCCGGCGGCGGCGATCAGCTGGCCGCAGGCGCCGTCGGTCGGGATCTGGTACGGAGCCGGCTGCATGGTGTTGATCTGGAAGTTGCCTTCCGCATCGGCAATGAAGGTGCCACGCAGGTTCCACTGCGGGATGTTCGGGGCGAACTGCGAGTAGAAGCCCTCCTCGTCGGCGTGCCACAGCTCGATCTTCGCATTGGACAGCGCGCTGCCGTCGGTGCTTCGGACCTGGCCCTGGAAGAGCAGCGAAGTGCCCTTTTCATCGTCGCGCATCTGGATGGTGGCCGGGGACTTCTGCTCCGGAGCCTCGGGCACGTAGTACGGGCCCTCGATGGAGCCCTTGTTGCCCTCGCGGTGGTCGGTGGCGACGTCCTCAACGGAGTGCTCCAGCCAGACATCGAGGAACAGCGGCCATTCACCGTCGGAACCGACCTTGATCAGCCAGGCCTTCAGGGCGTTGAACTCGTCGTAGCTGACGCGCTCTTCGAGGATGATGTCGTTGGCGGCCTTGATCAGCTTGCTGGCCAGCAGGTTGACGCGCTCGACGTCAACCGCGAGGGAAGAGGTCTTGCCTGATTCGCGAAAACGGTCGGTGGCTGCATTGCCTGATGCTGCTGCGCTGGCGGTGGTTTCGGTGCTCACGAGTTGCTCCTTCTATCTCCTGCTGGAGGGGTGTTGTTGCGCTGGACGCCGGTCACATGGTCCGGTGACTGCTGTCACAGCGACTTTCCATGCCTTCAATCTATGACGGTTATTAGGAAGAGGGAAATACTTCTTTCGGCTCCATTCAGAGCTTCTGCATATGAGTCTGCGTCTTCTCCGGTCGATTTGCCGTGCGCTGCGTCCCGACGGCCGAATCGCACTCGATCCGGCCTGCAGATGGAAGGCATTCAACCACTATCTCGCGGTCTCGCGCAGGGGCCGCGAAGCAGCAATTTCCGCGGCCTGGACGCCCATTCCGGGCCCGTCCGTCAAGCCCCCTGCGCAATTCTGTGGATAACCAAAATAGACCTATGACATGGATCTTTATGCCTGATTGATCGCAACCCGGGCCTTCATTTTGCCGGCCCGGCGGCGTAGAATGAAGATATGTTCGATGAATACCATAAAGAGGATTCGGAAGACGAACCTCCAGACGAAAACGATGCACCGGCAGCCCCGCAGCCCCCGGCTCCCGCCCTCCCGCCGCTACCCGGACGGAGCCACGCCGAGGACCTGGCCTACCTGCGCGCGTTCCTGGACGGCGTCGCCAACCTGGACACCGGCGGCAGCGCCCGCGACCAACACGAAAAAATGGCCATGCTCGAACGCATCAA
>NZ_QMKQ01000038.1 GCF_003287975.1 Arthrobacter sp. AQ5-05 | reverse complement strand
GCCCCGAACGGCCGGTCAAAACCGTTGCCGCCAGCGGTCAATGGCATTGCCGCCCATGGTCAGCGAGACTGCCGCCAGTGGTCACTTTCGGTTGCCGCCAGTGGGCAGTTTCAAACTGCCGTTGACACCCCGTTCCCGACCTCCAACGAGATCCGGTTCCAGCCGCCGGGGGAGGGCAACGTCCCGTCGGCCATGGCGTGGCCACCACCACCGGGAGTCCCGTCGGGCCCGCGGGAACCGGGAGCGCTGAGCAGCAGCCTCAAGGCACCGCGCTCAAGGATCGCGAAACCCGGAGCCGGGTGCATCACGGTGGCGAATCCAAGATCACCGACGTAGAAGCCGATCGCGGCATCGACGTCGTGAACGATGTACCGGAGGCTTGCCTGTTCCATGGTCGTTCTTCCATTTCGTACCGGTGCCCCGGGCGGCGGCTGCAGTGTCCGGGCCCGGGGGCCGGCCGCGACCACCGCCGGGCGGGGCGTGGACGTTGCCCCACACCCACTCTTGTCACCGTGGATGCCGCAGGTGACCCGATGCGCCCCGGGGGAATCCCGATGCCTCCAACGACACCAGGCCCGAAGCGGGGGAGCGGGCCCCTCCGTGTATGTGCACGCATCCGTCCTGAACGGGCAAGCAAAAGTTGGGGGGAGCGCCTTAAACAACGCTGGGGCCCACCAATTGGTGGACCCCAGCGGTCAGGAATGAATCCTGGCAGGTGCTACTTCTCGATGGACTCCGTGGAGGAACCTTCGATTTCTGCCGGACCGTGCCCGTGCTCTGCCTTCAGTGCCGCCAACTCGGACGGCGTCACCGGGGCAACGCGATCCTCGAAGAAGAACTTCGACAGGGCGCCGCGGCGCTTCTCGCTGCGGCTGATGTGGCCGGCGGCGTTCGGCTGTGCGGGGATGACCTTGCGGTCTTCGTAGTTCACCAGCTGGTGAAGCTTGTACACATCCAGGTCCGCGTGGCGCTCCGAGAAGGTGCCTTCCGGGGACATCTCGATGACGCCGGTCTCGCGACCGTGCAGGACGATCTCGCGGTCCTTGCGCTGCAGCGACAGTGCGATGCGGCGGGCAACGACGAAGCCGAGGATCGGGCCGAGGATGAACAGCACGCGCAGCCAGTAGGTGACGTCGTTCAACGACACGTGGAAGTGCGTGGCGATCAAGTCGGAGGAGGCAGCTGCCCACATCACGCAGTATGAAACGACACCGGCAACACCCATGCCCGTACGGAACGGGGCGTTGCGCGGGCGGTCCAGCAGGTGGTGTTCGCGCTTGTCCTTGGTGACCCAGCTTTCGATCCACGGCCATGCGAACATGATCGTGAACATGATGCCGGCCGGGATAAGCGCCGGAATCAGGACGTTGAGGCTCAACGTGTTGACTCCCCAAGGGAACGGGATGTTCCACTCGAAGGAGAAGTTCCCCAGTACGCCGGGCATCAGGCGCAAGGCGCCATCGACGAATCCGATGTACCAGTCCGGCTGGGTACCGGCCGAAACCGGTGACGGGTCGTAGGGCCCGTAGTTCCAGACCGGGTTGATCGTCAGCAATCCGGAGATCGCCGCGACGATGCCGTAGACGATGAAGAAGAAGCCGCCGGCCTTCGCTGCGTAAACGGGGCCGACCGGGAAGCCAACGACATTGTCGTTGGTGCGGCCCGGGCCGGGGTACTGGGTGTGCTTGTGCACGACCACCATGAACAGGTGGATTCCCACCATCAGCAAGATGATCGCCGGAACGATCATGATGTGCAGCGAGTACAGGCGCGGAATAATCAGCGTACCCGGGAATTCCCCACCAAAGAGGAACAGGGAAATGTAGGTGCCGACCAGTGGGATGGACTTCACGACGCCGTCGATGATGCGCAGACCGTTGCCGGAGAGCAGGTCATCGGGGAGCGAGTAGCCGGTGAAGCCCGCAGCCATTGCCAGGATCAGCAGCACGCCGCCGACAACCCAGTTCAGTTCGCGGGGCTTGCGGAATGCACCGGTGAAGAACACGCGGAGCATGTGGACCGACACGGCCGCAACGAAGAGGATCGCGGACCAGTGGTGGACCTGGCGCATGAACAGGCCGCCACGCACGTCGAAGGAGATGTCCAACGTCGAGGAGTAGGCGGCGGACATGCCAATGCCCCGGAGCGGGTTGTACGAACCGTTGTAGATGACGTGTGCCATCGACGGGTCGAAGAAGAACGTCAGGAACGTTCCCGAGATCAGCAGCAGTACGAAGGTGTACAGCGCCACCTCACCGAACATGAATGACCAGTGGTCAGGGAAGATCTTGCGACCGAATTCCTTGACGATTCCCGAACCGCCGACACGCTGGTCGACGAAGTGGGCGATCCTTCCGGTCGAGGTCTTCGGAGTGTAGTTAGTAGTGGTGCTCATGGATTAGCCACGCTCCCAGTAGCTCGGTCCAACAGGCTCATGGAAGTCGCTCTGGGCGACCAGGAAGCCGTTGGCGTCAACCTTGATTGGCAGCTGTGGCAATGCGCGTCCGGCCGGGCCGAAGATGACCTTGCATTCCTGCGTGAGGTCGAAGGTTGACTGGTGGCACGGGCACAGCAGGTGGTGCGTCTGCTGCTCGTACAGTGCAACGGGGCAACCGACGTGCGTGCAGATCTTCGAGTAGGCAACGATGCCTTGGTAGTGCCAGTCCTCGCGGCCTGCGGAGATGTGCATCTTGTCGGGATCCAGGCGCATCAACAGAACAACGGCCTTGGCCTTTTCGTTGAGTACGTCTTCTGCCTCGTCCAGGCCTTCGGGAATGACGTGGAAGACCGAACCGATCTGCACGTCCGAGGCCTTGATGGGGGTTCCGGAGGGATCGCGGGTGAGGCGAACGTCCTTGTCCCACATGGTGTGGCGCAGCTGCTCAACCATTTCGCCGGCGTTCTTGCCAGTGCGGTCGAGGTCGCGGAACATGAAGATGGCCGGGATCGGGGCCAAGGCAATGGCACCAATGAGGGTGTTGCGAATGAGCGGACGGCGCTTGATGCCGGTCTCTTCGATCACCTGGTTGATGATTTCCTCGGCGTCCTTGCGATCAGCCTCTGAGGTGATCTCGTGGCGCATCTCCGAGATTTCGTGGTCCGGCATCAGGGTCTTGGCCCAGTGAACGATGCCGATACCGATGCCGAGCATGGCAAATGTGGTGCCAAGGCCGAGCATCGCGTTCTGAACACGGATTTCCGAGATGTTTTCCGGACGTCCGAGAACGAAGTAAGCAATAAAGAACGACAGTGTTCCGATGATGGAGATGATGAACAGCAGCGCTACCTGACGCTCTGCTCGCTTCTCTGCATGCGGGTCGGTATCTGCCAAGCGCTTCCGATGCGGCGGAAGGCCGGGGTCCTGGAATTTATCCAGGGTTCCCGTGCCAGCCTTAGCAACGGTGCCCGAGTCGTCCGGACTGCCGTGACTATGGTCGCCCATGTTGTCTCTCATCCTTTTCTCAAGATTCATTAGTACGTAGTGATGGTGGCAGCGCTAGCCGCCAGCGGCCTATGAAGGACGCGAAGTGAGCCAGATGGTGAAGGCAATGATGATGCCCAAACCAGCGGTCCAGATGAAGAGACCTTCAGCGACCGGACCAAGGGAGCCAAGCTTGGCTCCGCCCGGCGAAACCTGGGATTCATTTTCCTTCAGGAAGGTGATGACATCACGCTTCTCGTCGGGGGTGATGTTCGAGTCGTTGAAGACGGGCATGTTCTGCGGACCGGTGATCATGGCCTCGTAGATGTGCTTTTCCGATACGCCGGCCAGGGCCGGGGCAAACTTGCCGCGCGTTAGAGCGCCGCCAGCGGCGGCGGCGTTGTGACACATTGCGCAGTTCACGCGGAATACCGTACCGCCCGCGGCGGAGTTGCCATGGGACGTATCGAGCATGTCTTCGGACGGGATAGCCGGTCCGGCGCCCAGGCTGGCCACGAATGCGGAGAGCTGGGAGATCTGGGCGTCATCGAACTGTACCGGCTTGGCCTGAGCCTGCGGCCCCTGCATCTGCATCGGCATACGGCCGGTACCGACCTGGAAGTCGACTGCAGCGGCGCCAACGCCAATCAGCGAAGGACCGTCAGCCGATCCTTCAGCATTCAAACCGTGGCAGGTAGCGCAGTTTGCGATGAAGAGCTTGTTGCCTTCCTCGATGTCACTTGCGCTGTATCCTGTTGCCGCCTTGGCCTCGTTGACGCTGCCGGCGGCCATGTACAGGCCTCCAGTGATGAGCAATCCCATCAACAGCAGTGCGACGGCGGCGAGTGGATGGCGGCGCCTTTGCGAAAGAGCCTTCACTTGCTGGTTCCTCACTTATTTCTTAGAACGGGGAGTTGCCATTGGTAGGCAACGATGTGGGTTGCGCTACTTCAGGAAGTAGATGATCGCGAACAGTGCGATCCACACGACGTCGACGAAGTGCCAGTAGTAAGACACAACGATCGCACCGGTTGCCTCGTAGTGACCGAACTTACGTGCAATGAGCGCACGTCCGATGATCATCATGAAGGCAATGAGGCCGCCAGCCACGTGCAAGCCGTGGAAGCCGGTGGTCATGTAGAAGACGGAGCCGTAGGCGTTGGAGTTCATGGCAATGCCGTGAGCAACCAGTTCGGTGTACTCGTAGGCCTGCACGGAAACGAAGATGGCACCGAGGATGACGGTCAGGACGAACCATTCCACCATTCCCCATTCCTTCAAGTTGAACAGTCCGCCGGTGCGGCGAGGCTTAAGATCCTCGGCACGGAAGACACCCAACTGGCAGGAGAATGAGCTCGAGACCAGGATGATCGTGTTAACGAGTGCGAACGGAACGTTGAGTTTCTCGGTTTCGGTCGCCCACATCTCCGGCGATGCAGCACGGAGTGTGAAGTACATGGCGAAAAGCGCGGCAAAGAACATCAGCTCGCTGGCAAGCCAGACGACAGTTCCTACCGACACCATGTTGGGACGGTTCGGCGCAGCTTGCGCCGGGGCATTTAGGGCATGAGTCGCAGTTGTCACAGAGCCATTATGTCTATAAAAGTCCCTCTGACACCAATGCATTGGGCCCCGCGTGGCGGGAAATTTCACCGCTTCACGCCTACAGCCGCGGAAACACGCGGGATTAACATTTCAGACTTTCTACGATTCGTAGATAACCTTGTGGCGTGTCAACGATTCGAACGAAGCAAAAGTTCCCCACATGGCCAACAATTCTCTCAATCCTGATCGCCGGCGGCGACCTGGACCGGGACCAAGCGTATTGGGCCATGGGCGAGGTGATGACGGGCAATGCCACCGATACGCAAGTAGCCGGTTTCCTCGTCGCGCTCCGCTCCAAGGGCGAAACCGTTGACGAACTCACCGGTCTGGTCGAGGCGATGATCGCCAACGCCAGGCCCCTGGCGGTCGAGGGCGAATGTCTGGACATCGTCGGCACCGGAGGTGACCGACAGAACACCGTGAACATCTCCACCATGGCATCGATGGTCTGCGCCGGCGCCGGCGCCCGGATCGTCAAGCACGGCAACCGGGCGTCCTCGTCCTCGTCGGGTTCGGCCGACGTCCTGGAAGCGCTGGGCGTGAGGCTGGACGTCCCGATCGAACGCCTCCACGACGTGCTGGACGCGGCCAACATCACGTTTTGCTTCGCCAATCTTTTCCATCCCTCGATGCGCAATGCCGCCGTGCCGCGGCGTGAGCTGGGCGTGCCCACCGCGTTCAACTTCATGGGTCCGTTGACCAACCCCTCCGAGCCGACTGCTTCGGCCATCGGCTGCTCAGACTTGCGCATGGCGCCACTGATGGCCGGGGTCCTGGCTGCCCGCGGCGTGCGCGCCCTGGTGTTCCGCGGTGAGGACGGTTTGGACGAGTTGACCACCACGGCCGAGAACCGGGTCTGGGAGATCCGCGACGGGAACGTCGTGGAAACGAGGTTCGATGCGCAGGCCATCGGCATGCCGCGGGTCACGATCGAGGACCTGCGCGGCGGCGACGCCCAGTACAACGCCCAGGTGGTGCGCGATGTGCTCGACGGGGCCCGGGGCCCGGTGCGCGACGCGGTGCTGCTCAATGCCGCTGCCGGGTTGGTCGCCTTCGACCCGGACGGATCGGGCTCCTTGCCCGAGCGCCTTGAGCGGGCGGTTCTCCGGGCGGCGGAGTCGATCGACTCAGGCTCCGCCCGCCAGGTCCTGGACAAGTGGATCCAGGCGACTGCCTAGGCTCAATTTCCTGCGTGTACCCGTGCACGCGTACCGGCGCCCCGGCTATCCCCATGGGACGGCAGGGGCGCCAGGGCTGTTTCTGCGGCCCCGGGGCACTTTGGCCCCCACGGGCCCGGGGATCCGTTTTGCGGACGCTGGCGGCCCCGCGGAGCGCCTTCGGATCGTGCCCCGGCAGAAGGCCCGATGGATCGAGAAGGGGCCTCGACAGGGCGTCCGAAGCGAAACCCACGTAACATAAGGGCCATCGCGGAAGTATTTTGGAGATCGTTTCTGTGCCCGTTGCCCACACCGCACAAACGGCCCGGCCCCGTTCCCTCCGGACGGCTTTCACGCGGCCACAAAGGTTGGTGGTCAACGCAACGGCGGGTGTCTCGCGACCCCGTTGAGGGACCGCGAGACACCCGCCTGGTTGTTGCTGCGTCGTGTGGACGCCTCGGGGCTACTCGAGACCGAGCGAGAACGCCGCATCCAGATCGTGGCTGGAATATGCGCGGAACGCGATATGCGTCTGGGTGCCGGTGATTCCGGGCACCTTGGACAGCTTGTTGGCAATGACCTCGGCCAGGTCCTCGTGGTGGCGGACCCGCGCGATGGCGATCAGGTCCCAGTCGCCGGCGACCGAATAGACCTCGGAAATGCCGTCGATGTCCGAAATCTTTTCGGCGCACTCGGGGATGCTGTCAGAAGCGGTTTGGATCATGACGAATGCAGTGACCACGTTGGTACCTCCAGATGGTTATGGGTGGTGGTTCCCCGAACTTGCGTTGAGCCTAGTTCAGGACGCGAGGTTGCGCACGCGGCGGCGCGCAACGAGCGAGGTGACGACACGGCGGCCCAGCAGGAACACCCCGAGCACAATCGTTGCCACGATGATGAACGGCACGGCGGCCGTGGCGCCGAACAGCACACGCAGCGCCAGGCCCAGGGCAACGGTGCCGAGCCAGACCAGCACGCCGGTGGGCCAGATCCGCGAATGGTTGATCCAGGGGCGCGAGAGCAACGTCAGCGCCGCCAATGCCAGCAGGAACGGGGCGGCGGTCTGCAGCACTCCGAGGACGGTCAATGATTGCTGGTGGGAACCCCGTCCGCTCAAGGCGAAGATCAGGACGAGGACCACGTCGACCGCGAAATACGCGATCCAGGTCTTACGAGAGGTCATGCATCGATTCTACCGCTGGTAAAACAGGTGGTTCGTCACTCGGCTCCGTGGCGCGGGCCAAAACACGATCTCATGCGGTGCCCGGAGCGGGCACGGGGGAGCGGAACACCGCCAGCAAAGAAGTGAGCCAGGCTCGGCTCCTTACCCCCGGGGCTCGACGCCGTAGGAATGGATGACGCTCCCGTTGGCCATCGCCCGGGGATCCTTCAGCCGGCGCCGCGATGCCGGTGCATGGTCGTGCAGGAGCTGGGAGCCGGGGCCGATGAAGAACGGGTGGATCCACAACCGGATCCCATCCAGGAACCCGTCGTCCATCAGCGTGCGGGCCAGACGCCCGAAACCGTAGGTGGGGATGTCCTGCCCGGGTTCGGCCTTGAGCGCGGCAACGGCGCCGGGGACAAAATCTCGGATGATGCCGCTGTTCTCCCAACTCGCCCGGGGCAGGGACGTGGAGGCCCCATGTTTTCGCATGGCGTTGAGGCGGTCGGTGAACGGATCCCCCGACCGTCCCTGCCAAACCCCGGCAAAGCTGAGATGGGTGTCCTTGCCAAACAGGACCGCATCGCATTGGTCGATCAATTCTTGCTGGAACCCGGCACTCCCGCCGCCGGGGCCTTCCATGGCGGGCCAATCCTGCGGGTTGCCGATGACCCCGTCGAGCGTGGCATTAGGTGGAATTGAGATCCGTCGCATGGGGAAGCGCCTCCTTGGGTGATGCCGAGCGCGCATCTGATACCCACAAGGCGTCCACCTGGCTGGCCGCATGGGAACCCGTCGCGGGGGATTGCCCGCAACAGGCCTTCGTGCACGACCCACGGCACGACCCAGGGCACGTCCCGCGACAGCGCGTCTCCGGCTTTCGGCACGCGGCTCATGCGGGCACCCGGGGATGTTGCGATGCGGCCGCCGCGGCGCCGAGCTGTTCAAGCTTGATCATCCGGCGCGGGGGTTGCCCGAAGGCAAGGTGCGAGCCAATTGCCAGGTCTTGGTTGACGTGAAGCAATTCGCCCGGTTCCATGGGCCGCCAATCCGGATGTGCCGTCATCTTTTCGGTGGCCACGATCACGACGCGCCGCGTGGCCAGTTCCTGGCTGTGGGCGCGGATCCTGTGGCTGTGGGCGACCAGTGGTTCGGCATCGGCCACGGGACCCGGCGGCCGCTCCAGGATGTAGAGCTCGTGGGTCTCGGGATAGCGCAGGGCCCACAGGTCCGTGGCGGTGGTGAGGATGAAGTTCAAGCTGTAGACGGGCAGGTTCTGCGCAATCCAGTTCACGGCAGCGCTGATGCCGACCGCGATGTCTCCGTCGGCAAGCCTGATTTCCGCGGTGACCAATGCGAACATCCGTTCGCTGTCGGTTTGCCCCAGGACCAGCTCCCGGGTCCCGAGCGAGTCGAGCCGCTCCTCGAGCATGGCCAGGCCGCCCAGCACCCCGTTGTGGGCGAAGAGCCGGTTGTCCTGGTCGAACGGGTGGGTGTTCACCCGGGTGTGTCCGCCGGTGCTGGCGTAGCGCACATGTGCCAGGAACGTCGTGCTTTCCAGGTGCCGGGCCTCGGCCGCGAATTCCCGGTCCTGCCAGGCCGTGAGCGGCTGCTTGTTGACCATGGCCCTCGCCCGGGCGTCGAAGGTGCCGATGCCGGTGCCGTCCGGTTCGTAATGGCTTTGCAGGGACAGGCTGTTGGGCGCCTGGAGCAGCCAAAAGGTGGCCTTGGCCCGGTCCATCCCGGCATGCATTCCAAACAGTCGACACATGATTCCTGCTTCCCGCTCATGGACGGGGACCCGTTTGCTGCCGCCGCTTTGTCCCCCTGCCCCACCTTGGATGACGGCGGCGGACATGGCAAGGGGCAGCGGATGCCGAGGCCGGCCCGGGGTCTTGTCCGCGGGCGACCGAAGGGTTGCGTTGCGGGTATCCGGCGGGGGATCCCCCCATCCGGGAAAGATTTGGCGGGGCAGGAAAGGCAGCGGCAGCGATGGCCAAGGTGCTGTGGCATGTTTCGATGTCGCTGGATGGTTTCATTGCCGGGCCCGGCGATGACATGGGGTGGATGGCCGGGTATGCCCTGCCCGAGGCGTCCGCACATGACATCGTGCAGGGCATCGGTGCGTTGGACATCGGAGGCCGCACGTATTCCCTGGCGCACACGGAAGCCGGGCGGCCACATGGTGGCGCCTTCGGCGGCCCGATGTTCGTCCCGACCCGGGAAGACCCGCAATCGGCAGCAGCCGGATTCACCTTTGTCCGGGAAGGGCTTGCCGCAGCCCTCGAGCTGGCATCCTTCGCGGCGGGTGAGAAGGACGTCGTGGTGTTCGGCGCAAAGACCGCCGCACGGTGCATGGACATGGGCCTCACTGACGAGCTCCTGGTTCACGTGTTGCCGGTGCCGCCGGGCGACGGCGTGCGCATGTTTGAACACCGGGGCGGAACACTGCTCCGGCTCGAGCGCATCGGCCTGTCCTCCGGTCCGGACGTCGTTGACCTGCGCTTCCGCGTGCACCGGTGAGGACCGGGACGCCGGTCCGCAGACGCCCGCTCCCACGGGCCGGGCAGCGGTTGCGGATCGCACAGGTGATTCTTGGGTTCATCTCCAGGTGGCGGGACTAGCGTTGGATGGTGACAGCGGAGCCCGGTCGCCCCTGCCCCGTCATCTGGAAGAGGGGCCGTCAAGAGTGTTTCAGGACAAGGTTCGAGCGGGCGAACGCACATCGAACCGGCGTACCCAGAACGTCGAGAATCCACGCTACAAGTGGATCGTCCTGTCGAACACCACCCTGGGCGTGCTCATGGCCTCGATCAACGCGTCGATCCTGCTGATCGCGCTGCCCGACATCTTCCGCGGGGTCGGCATCGATCCGCTCCAGCCTGGGAACACGAGCCTGCTGTTGTGGCTGATCATGGGGTACATGGTGGTCACCGCGGTGCTGGTGGTCAGCTTCGGCCGGCTGGGGGACACGTACGGCCGGGTCCGGATGTACAACGCGGGATTCGCCATCTTCACGGTGTTCTCCATCCTGCTCGCGGTGACCTGGATGCACGGAGTGGCGGCCGTGAACTGGATGATCATCATGAGGGTGCTGCAGGGCGTGGGCGGGGCGCTGCTCTTCGCCAACTCAAACGCCATCATCACCGACGCCTTCCCCGTGGACCAGCGGGGCCTTGCCCTGGGGCTCAACCAGGTCGCCGGCATCGCCGGATCGTTCCTGGGGCTGGTCATCGGCGGCTTGCTGGGCCCGATCGATTGGCGCCTGGTGTTCCTGGTGTCGGTTCCGGTGGGCATCTTCGGAACGGTCCGAGCCTACCTGAAGCTGCATGACAACGGAATCCGCGAACCTGCCCGGCTCGACTGGTGGGGGAATGTCAGCTTCGCGGCGGGGCTGGTCGCCGTGCTGGTCGGGATCACCGACGGAATCCAGCCCTATGCCGGGCACACCATGGGCTGGGAGAATCCGTGGGTGCTGGGGGCGCTGCTTGGCGGCACGTTGCTGCTCGTGGTGTTCATCGTCGTGGAACACCGTGTCGCCGAGCCCATGTTTGAACTCTCGTTGTTCCGGATTCGGGCGTTCACCGCCGGGAACCTGGCGAGCCTGCTCTCTGCCATCGGGCGCGGCGGGTTGATGTTCATCCTGATCATCTGGCTCCCGGGCATCTGGCTTCCGCGCCACGGCTACGGATTCGCCGAGACCCCGCTCTGGGCAGGGATCTACATGCTGCCGCTGACCGCGGGCTTCCTGGTGGCCGGCCCGGTGTCCGGGGCGATCTCGGACAAACGCGGGGCCAGGCTGCTGGCCACCGGCGGGATGATGGTGGCCGCGCTGAGCTTTGGTTGGCTGTTGGTGCTGCCGGTGAACTTCAGATACTGGACCTTTGCCCTGGCGTTGCTGCTCAACGGCATCGGCATGGGATTGTTCGCCGCCCCGAACCGCGCGGGAATCATGAACAGCCTGCCCGCCAACCGCCGCGGCGTCGGTGCGGGCATGAGCACCACCTTCCAGAACTCGGCCATGGTGCTGTCCATCGGGATCTTCTTCTCGTTGATGATCACCGGCTTGGCGCGCGCCCTGCCGAGCACCCTGGCCTCGGGGCTGACCGCCCACGGGGTCGGCATTGCCGATGCGAACCGGGTTGCCGGCCTGCCGCCGGTCTCGGTGCTGTTTGCCTCCCTGCTGGGATACAACCCGGTCCAATCACTCTTGGGGCCATCGGCGCTGGCGCAGCTCCCGCCGGCGGACTCGGCCTATCTGACGGGCCGGGGATTCTTCCCGGCCTTGATTTCCGGACCGTTTTCCGACGGGCTGGCCGTGGCGTTCGGGTTTGCCATCGTGGCCTGCCTGGTGGCGGCCGTGGCCTCGGCGTTGCGCGGGGGCAAGTACGCGTACGCCGATGTTCTCGGCGAGGCATCCGCCGGTGCCGACGTGCCGTCCGCCTTGCCCCGGGGAGGGGCGGAACCGACGCCGCCGACCGGGGCGCAGGAACCGAATCCGGAGATCTCGCCCAACGCCGTCCGGCACCGGGGCCCCGGCGGGACCGGACGCTGAGTGAAGCGCCTGCACCTATGGTTTCGACCGTTCGGCGTTGATGCGCAACAGGCGCTCGGCCTCCGCCAGGTGGTGCTCGAGCGCGCTCCGCTCGGCCGGTGCGAGCGATGGGGTCTGCGCCCGAAGGGCAGCGGTGATGGTGTTGCCGGCCCGGTCGATGATCTGCGAGCGGGCCGCTGGGTCGAGGTCGACGCGGATCTTGCGTCGGTCCAGGTCGTCCACCGCGGTGACGACGACGCCGGCTTCTGCCTTCGCGCGCGTGATCCGTGAGACAAGGCTCTGGGCAAGGCCGGTCCGGCGGGTGATCTCGCCAATGGTGGCACCCGGGTTCCGGGCGATGTCTTCGAGGACTGCCAGCTCGCCGGCATTGACCCGGTCTTCGCCGGTGTTCTCGGTGGAAAGCAGGGCGATTTCTCGCACCGCTCGGGCCAATCGATGTAGGTCTGCTGCTCGCATATACACATTCAATCACTTGTGATACGTTTTAAAAAACATCACAAGTGATGGAGTTTGGTGGACATGAACTGGAACTGGGGCGCAATCGCGTGGCTGACCGCCAGGCAATTCATCTGGCGCTCCGGGGAGCTCAAGCGGATGCTGCGCATGCCGGTCGTGGTGGTTGCCGCCGGGCTCGCCTACCTGGCGATCGAACTGTGGGGCGGGTTCCGGTGGGTCGCGGGGGACTGGCTGGTCGTCGCCGAGCTGGGGCTTGCCGCCGTCACCGGAACCGCCATGGGCCACGTCACCCGGTTCCGCACACTCTCGGAGCGGCTGCAGTACCGCCTGACGGGCATCGGGCTCGTTCCGTGGGCTGCGTTCGTCGCGATCCGCGTGGGCAACTTCGCCCTGGCGAGAGCGCTTGGTGCAAATCTTGCCGACGCCACCGGCTTGATCCTGTTGTCCTTCGGCGTCAATCGGCTGGCTGCCATCATGGTGGTGCGACGCCGGGCGAAGATGCTCCTGGTGCCGAGTACTGCGGTCTCGATGCCGCACGACTCACGGTGACCCCGCCAACCGAGGGCTTCGCATACTCCTGACGTGGAAACCAAGGCCTCCACAACCGTGGACGGCGGGCCGCGCCGATGCATAACATGATGACCCACAGTGCTTCGACGCGACGAACACCGGAGGATTCAACCCATGGCACGGATACAACGTTTCGACCACGTCGGCATCACCGTCGCCGACCTCGACACCGCAACGAAGTTCTTCGTCGATCTCGGTCTCGAGGTCGAGGGCCGCACGTTCGTCGAGGGGGAATTCCTGGACACGGTGTGCGGCATTCCCGATTCCCGCACGGAGATCGTCATGCTGCAGTCGCCCGACGGCGCTCGGCTGGAGTTGGCGCGCTTCGTCCGGCCCGACCACGTGCCGGGGTCCCCGACCGCGATGCCCAACGAGTTGGGGCTGCGCAACGTGTGCTTCGAGGTCGATGACCTCATGGCGCTGGTCGACCGGCTGGCAGCGCAGGGATACGGACTGGTCGGCGGCGTCGGCGAGTACGAGGATTACTGGCGCATGGCCTATGTGCGGGGACCCGAGGGGATCATCGTGTCCCTGACCGAAAGGATCCACTGACGCCGGCTCGCGGGTGCTCCCTTGGCGTGTCCTTGTCTCCGTGGTGTCGTCCCGCGGGGCGGGCTCGGGATGATCCGGCGCCGCGGCGGATATTCCGCGGCGTTTGAGCAGTCGCAAGGCGACGATGGCCATCAGGACGCCGACCAGTGCGCAGATGCCGGCGACGATCACCATTCCCCGGGCATCGCTCGGCGTCCGCGGGGTGCCGACGACGTATCCGATCGCCACCGAGGTGCTCGCAAGCATCCGGTAGTAGGCCCAGGCACTGCCGATATGCGCCCCGGGGATTTGCTGGAAGATGAGGTTTCGGACGCCGACGTTGTGCGTGTCGTTTCCCAGCCCGCCGACGACAAGGCCCCGCCGATGATGATTGCAATCGGCACCAGGCCTTCGGCCAGTATTGCCACTGCCATGCACAGCCCGCCGCCCACGATCAGGAGCATGGTTCGAGGTGACAGGCGTTTGGTGCCGGCGAGGTAGGCGCCGATGATCGAGCCGATCGCCCAGCAGGACAGGACCAGGCCATAACGTGTGTCGGTGCCGGAGATCTGCCGGAGCCAGAACACACCTGCCACGACCTCGATGGAGGTGCCAACCATGATGAGAATCAGCAGTGGCATGGTGGCGGCAACGACCGGGGCCGAACGGATCGCCTGCCAGCCGCTGCGCACGCCACCCCACAGGCTCCAGGAGGCGGCATCGGTGGTTTCCGGCCGCTCGACTCGAAGCACAAGGGCCAGGGCCGTGGCGGCGAGCATCGAGGTGGTCCCGGCATTGACTCCGAGCATGGGGGAAGCACCGACGATGTCGAACAACCAGGCCGAGAGGGCCATCCCGAGCATGTAGGCCAAGGACGATCCGATGGCCATCAGGGAATTCACCCGCTCGATGCGGACGGGACCACTCAATGCGGGCAGCAACGCGAACGCGGCGCTGCCGGAGAGGATGTTGATGACATTCGAAGCCGCCAGCAGCGCGAGACGAGCCCAGAAATCGTCCTGCAGCGAGGCGGCTCCGATGCAGAGGCCTTGGAATGCCAGACAGGCCACCCAAATCCTGCGGGGGTCGTAGCGGTCCACGATGGCCCCGCCAAAGGGAGCCAGGAGCATCGCGGGGATGGCCAGGGACAGGGAGAACCAGGTGACCATCCAGGGTTGCCCCTGGTCCACCGCGGTCAGCACCATGGACATGGAGGCGGCCTCGTCGCCGATGATGGCCAGCGAGGAGATGACCACCAACGCGATCAGCGGAAAGGCCGACGTTCGTCGAGGTGTGGACGTGCTCTTCATGCAGGTGGCTGCGCTTTCTCCGGCTGGCTGGGAATCCAGCGATCCAAGGACCTCGAGTGCAAAATCGCCGGTCTAGCGCTCTCCGGAGAAGAACCCGGGCATCCGGGGGGGAGAGCGGTTCCGCACAAGACCCAGACTGAACGCCGGGCAACACCCGAATTGCGCCTCCGGAATGGTGCCGGCGCAATTCGGCGAACCGCCAACCGGCCGGAGGGCGCCGGATACCGTTTTGTGTACTTCGCACCAAGGGCACGCCCGGGGCCCATAATCGGAGTATGAGAATGGATGGCATCCTTCCCGAAGACGCACCCGACCCTCGTATCGAGCAGGCGGAACAACTCAAACTCATGCCCGTTCCGGTGATGGGGCTCGTGCCCCAACTTTCGTTGGAGGACCCGGATTGGGTCGGCCTGGCATCCGGCCTGGACGATCGCGGGTACAGCGACATGACGGCGAGTCTCAACTACGTGCTCTGGCGGAACCCGGATGACCGCTCGGACCCGGTCAACCTCGCGGACCTCGACGAACAGACGCGCATGGCCAGCGAGCACGTCCCGCCATGGCCCCGTCCCGCGTGGCTGCTGGAGTACGTGGAGCGCATGCGATATCCGCAGCTCCGGGAGGCCGTGCGAACCACCTGGAACCGCGACTCCTCCGACCTCTCGTCGGTCGGCAGCGTGCTGGTGGAGCACGTCAACCACATCCTCATGAACCAGTACCGGCAGGAACGCGGACTTGGCGGCAACCCATGGGACTATCCGGCACCCGAGGTAACCGTCCGTTTGGTGAACAGCAGGGTCAAGGTCCTGGTCGATGGAGTCGAGGTCCTCGCCGCGGAGATCGACACGGATCCATTCGTCTATGGCATTGGCGCCGAGCTGGAGGGAGGAGCGGTGGTGACCGCGGTGCTCCCGCGCGCCGAGCTTGGACGAATCCGCGTCGAGTTCACGGCGAGGAGATAGGGAGCGCTGCTGACTGCGCCCGGCCGGATATCTGCGGGGCATCGGCTCAGCGTGAAGCGGATTCCCTGATTGTCCCTACCCGCCGGCATCGCGCGGGGGCACCGTGGAACCACCACCGGTGGGACTCTGGTTCGCGAGGTGGCCCATTCGATGGGCGGTTCGCTTGACGGCTGCATCGTCGGGCCGGACGGCCGTTTCGACCGGACGGCGCCCGCCGACGAAATCTTTCGCTTCGTCACCGACGAGGTTCGAGTGGTTGGCATCCACCTGTTCGGACGACGGTTGTACCGGACGGTGTTGTGCTCGGATGGCGCAGAGAAGGATCCGTCGCTTGATCCCGCCAGGCGCGAGTGGGCCGCAATCGGGAATCCGCTGCCCAAGGTGGTGTTTTCCGGCGGCCTGTCGACAGGACAGGGCAACGCCCGCCCGGCCTCCGGGGACCTGGCCACGGAGGCCGGGCAGCTGAGGGGGCAGGGAGGGAAAGCATCGCGATCGGCGGCGCGCCGGGCGCTCTTGGCCACGGTAATTCTCGGCGCAAATACCTAGCCGGGCCAAGGGTTGCCGGCCCGTGGAGCGGCCGATGCGGGGAGCCCGTCAAGGATTTCGTGCGGCCATTCCTTGTGCAGGACCTCTGCGAGATCCATCTGCTCGCTGTCCACGCAATAGGGGGTATGTTCAATGTCCTTGACTTCCAGGACAACCGGCGCCCCCAGAAGTCCCCACGGGCCGACGGCATTGGCCAGGTACCCCTCAAGGTGCAGGTCCGCGTATTCAGGTGCCCACCAGGTCGAAAAGGTCTCCAAGAATTCCGCGGAGTTGATGGCCACCCACACGCCGAAGGTGAGCCGGTGTCCTTCGCTGAGTGAGACCGGCAGCAGCGCCCTGACGAACGCACCGATTCCCTGGATCTGCATCATGACCGAGGTGTTCGGTTCGCCATGGCTCAGCCAAGACCCCGGGGCGTGGTGCTGTTCGGCGGTATTAAGGACCGGATCGGGAAGCGCAAAGCGGATGTGCCGATCGTGGTCACTGACCTCGCGACCACAGGTGCTGCAAAAATGTTCGGCTGCCATGAACCATGCCCCCCTGTCATTCGGCGCCTGCTTGAACTCTAACCGGAATCAGAACAATTGGAACCCTGCATGGTGCTTCAGCCGTTCCGCGCAGGGGGGCCGCAGCCGCGCCGGGCCACCGAAACCTGGATGGCCGGCCATGCCTGGGGTTTTTAGCGGTCGGCACCTTCCACCCGTCGCCGGAGGTGCAGGACGGCGCAGTCGCGTCGATCGGCCCAGGCCGGTTGCCTCGGCCGCCACACGCCGAAGCGGTTGCCCTGCGGGTCGAGCAGATGGGCGAACTCAATGGTTCCGTTGTCAACGAACGGGACGGCGACGCTCGCGCCAAGTGACTCGGCCCTGGCGATTGCCGCTTTCACGTCGTCGACCTGAACGTAGAAAATTGCCCGGGAGTTCCCGCCCATCGCGTTGGTGTCCCACAGGCCACCCTTGTCCTGCTCCACCATTCGGTGGCCGAGCGGCGAGGGCCCACCAATGCTCCAGTCGAAGAGCGAGCCGTAGAAGGCCGCGGTGGCATCCGGGTCGGGGGAGCCGCTCCCAAGATAGTTCACGATGCCTGGCATCGATTTTCCTTCCGCCATTGGAAACCAACGTAGCGGGCCAGCCGTGCGGCGTGGTCAATCGATGCAGGAAGCCCCAATCGCAGGGATTTGGCACCCGGGGGAACCTGCTCCACCACCGGAATCCTGCTGGATCCGGCCTAGGGATTTCGGCGATTTCTCGGGGTATCAGCCCTGGAAGTACAGCTCGCTGTGCAGCTTGCATCCCGGGTTGAACGACGCGGCGCAAACCGGGCACGAGTCGGTGCCGAGGTACTCGGTGATCGCCAGCAGGTGCCCGCAGACCCCGCAGAGCACGGCCGGCTCGTCGCGGGAATCCAGCGGCCACCGCCTCGCGACGTGGTCGGCTGCCTGGGCGTGGCAGAGATGGCACGGGTAGAACTCGCCGCAGCACGCGAACTTGATCGCAATCACGTCCAGCGGGCTTCGGTAGTGGACGCAGCGCGTCTGGCCATCGACGACCGGACCCAGGACGTTGGGCCCCTCCGGGCTCATCGCACGCCCCGGGCGGTGAGCGCGTCCCCAAGTTCGTCCGCGTGCTTGAGGGCCACGATGAGGAACGGGACGACGAAGGTGCGCGGGTTGTTCCGTGCCCCGCGCGCCCACTGCGCATCGCGCACCTCGGACGCCCTGCGGCCAAGCACCGGGATGGTGCTGATGGTCACCGTGAGCAGCAAAGCGATCCGCTGCGGGTCCAGGCCCAGCCGTTCCAGGGGGCGCAGCCCGGCCTCGATGGCGTCAAGCAACGCCGTCACCCGCGTGGTGAGGGCGAGCAGTGCGGCGAGCACGATCGCTGCCGTGACCCTGGCGGCATTGGCGACAGCGGGCTCCGGGCCCATGAAGATCAGCTGGCTCACGACGGTGATCACGATGACCCAGCGGATGGCGAACACCTGGCGGCCCAGTTCCTTGATCCCGTGCAGCCCGGGGCCGAGGCCGGCAACCGCGTAGCCCAGGATGCCCACCGCCGCGGCGAGGCCGGCCGAAAACCAGTGCGATGGCAGCAGCGACACTCCGAGCACCACCGACAGGACCAGCAGCAGCTTCGGGCCGGCGGGCATGCGATGCAGCCAGCCGGAGCCCGGCTTGTAGAGCGTCAGCATGCCAGCACCGCCTCGTACCTGGCAATGATCCCATCCGGTTCGCCGCTGGCCACCAGGGAACCGCCGGCGAAAAGCACCGCCTGCTCGCAGCGCGCGGCCAGCGCGAGATCGTGGGTGACGAGCACCAGGCGGTGTCCGGTGTCCTCGAAGAGGTGGTCGGCGACGCGCCTGGCGTTGCGCGCGTCCAGATAGGCGGTCGGTTCGTCCGCGATGACCAGTTCCGGGTTGCGCACGAAAGCGCCGCACAGCGCGAGCATCTGTTTCTGCCCGCCGGAGAGGTCGTGGGACGGGCGCTCGGCCAGTTCGGTGAGGCCGAACCGCTCCATCGCCGCGGACACCCGTTCCTCGAGCTCGGCTGGACGGAGCCGGTCCGCGCGCAGCGAAAAGGCGACGTCCTCGGCAACGGTCGGCATGATGATCTGCGCGTCAGGGTTGCTGAAGACGATGGCGATGCGGCGGCGCAGCTCGGCGGCCCGGCGGGCCGGGTCGAGCCCCAGGATGGCCAACTCGCCGGAGGTCCGGGGGAGCAGGCCGCCGATCAACCGGGCGAACGTGGATTTGCCCGAACCGTTCTCCCCGATGACGGCCACGGTGCGCGCCTCGAGGTCCAGGGTGACATCCTGCAGGACGTCCGTGTCTCCGAGGCGCACCCCGACGTTCTTGAGGTGGATTCCGCTGATGCTCATCGGACCACCTCCAGCACCGCGGCGATCCCCATGCCGCCGCCGATCGACGCCGCGGCAATGCCACGGGTCCCGGCGGGGGCCCCGGCGCGCACGAGGCGACTGAAGAGCCGCACCACCGCGACCGCACCGCTGGCACCCCACGGGTGGCCAAGCGCCAGCGCGCCGCCGTCGGCGGTCAACCGAGGGTCGTCCTCCGCGAGCCCGATCCTCTCGAGCACCGCCAGGCTTTGGGCGGCGAATGCCTCCACGATTTCCAGCGCATCGATGTCGGCAAGGTCCAATCCGGCCGATTCCAGGGCCGCCTGGATGGCACCGGCGGCACCGATGCCCGGAAGTGCCGGATCGCAGCCGACCACGGCCGACGCACGGATCGCGAGGCCCGGCGCAAGTCCGGCCGGCGCGAGCACCAGGGCGGCCGCGCCGTCCCCGATCCTCGTGGACGTGCCGGCGGTGAGCGTGCCCGAGGGGAAGAGCGCGGGCAACCGGGGGAGCAGGCGCTCGGCGCCGCCGATCGCATCGTCGTGCCGGAGCCCGGCCAACGGCACCAGCTCGGCGTCGAAGCGGCCGGCATCCCGGGCCGCCCGGGCGCGGGCGTGGCTGCGTGCGGCATGGGCGTCCTGCCTGGCGCGGGAGATGCCGTCGCGCGCGGCAAGGTCCTCGGCCGCCTGGAGCATGCCCGGGTCGCTGAAGCCCGCCGGGGCGAACGGAGCCCGGTCGTAGGCCACGCCGTCCACCGAGCGCACCGGAGCCGTCGAGGCGCTTTCCACACCTCCTGCCACACGCATCCGCCTGTCCCCGGCACGGATCGCAGCCGCGGCATCGAGCACGGCAGCCAGCCCGCTGCCGCATTGCCGATCGACGGTGGCGCCGGGAACCCCGTGGCCCAGCCCGGCCGCCAGCGCGGCGATGCGGCCGGGGTTCCCGCCCGGTCCCATGCAGTTGCCGAGGACCACATCGGCCACCGTGACCGGCGCGCCGGTCACGGCTTCGGCGTCTTTCAGGGCCGCCCGGATCACCGGCGCCGCCAGCTCCTCGACGCGCAGGCGCGCCAGGGCGCGGCCGCGGGTGCCGATCGGGCTGCGCCGGGCTGCGATGACCACTGGATCGTTCTCAGCCTGCAAGGGACTGCACCTCCCCGGCGAGGACCAAGCGCAGGGCTTCGGCGCGTGCGGGCTTGCCCGAGACGGTCCGTGGGATCCGGCCGGTGAACCAGTGCCGCGGTCGGTGCGCCGTTCCCAGCCTGGCGGCGGCAAGCTCCCTGAGATCAACCGGTGCGTCGCCATCCAGTTCCAGCAACGCCGAGACCAGGGCGCCGACGGGACCGCGCGGCAGCCCGAACACGAGCGCGTCGCGGACGCCCGGGATCGAGCGCAGCACCGCTTCCACTTCCTCCGGCACGATCGTGGCCGAGGCGCTGAGGATCGCGTCGTCGGCACGTCCCAACAGGCGCAATCGGCCGTCGAGAAGTTCCGCGCGGTCACCGACCGTGGCCCACTGCCCGTCCCGGCGCAGCGGTCCGGGCGCACCCGCGTACCCTGAGGCGATGAAGGGCGAGCGCACCCACAACTCGCCATCGCGGATTTGAAGCTCGACCCCGGGGAAGGCGCGCAGCCCGTCGCCCTCGTCGCAGGCCACGAACGAGAGCTCGGCCGCACCGTAGTAGGCGCCCACGCGGATGCCCGCCGCTTCGGCACGCCCGCGGAGTGCCGGGTCGAGGTGGGAACCGCCGACCAGCGCCGTGCGCAGCCGCGGCGGCGCGCCGGCGTCGAGCACGGCCCGAAGCGCCTGGGGGGTGCCGTGCAAGGCATCGGCTTCCGCGGTGGGGCGCAGCAACGGGCGCGGACCGCCCGAGAGCGCGTGGGCGAGCGAAAACAGGGTGAGCGAGGAGGACGGCGGCGCCGGAAGCGCCACGTTCTGCCCGCTCCCGGCGCCCAGGAATCCGCTGACGGCAGCGAACGAGGCTGCCCATGATTCCGCGCTGCGCAACACGATCCGCGGCGCACCGCTGCTGCCGGAGGTGAGCGTCGCCCAGGCGGTTCCCTCGGGGAGCTCTGCCTTCGCGGCGGCCGCGGCCATGGCGTTCCGGTGCGCCGGCGTCCACCTGGGATCAGTGACCAGCGGGACGTTTCCCGCTTCGCGGATCTGCCCCAGGTGCTCGAGCAGGCCCGGAGCCCCGCCGTCGACCGGGATGATCACTTGGCCGGCTCCAGCACCGGGGTCTTCTTCGTGGCCCACACGCGGTTGAAGGCGCGGGGGTAGGCCCGGACCAGCGTCATCACGATGAGCGCCGCGGTCACCGCCTTGATCAGGTCGCCGGGAATGAACGCCAGGCTCAGTACAGCCGTCTCGCCCAGCGGGAGGCGCGTCACCATGCTCTGCACGGGGACCCCCACGGCGTAGATCACCAGGATGCCGCCGAGCAGCATGCCGACGAGGGTCCGCCACAGCACCGGCTTGCGCCCCCCGGCGTGCACGACCAGGCCGATGACGAAGGCGCCGAGAATCCAGCCGACGAGGTAGCCCGCCGATGGCCCGAAGAACACTCCGATGCCGCCGCGGCCGCCTGCCAGCAGGGGCAGGCCGATCGCGACAAGTGCCATCAGCACCGTCATCGAGAGGGCGCCAAGCCGCGGCCCGAGAACGGCTCCGGCGATCATCACGCCGAGGGTCTGGAGGGTGATGGAGACGCCGCCCGCGACAGCAAAGCCGCCCGGCATGCCCATCACGGCGACAATCGCCGCAAAGATGGCGACCCGCGCGAGGCTGGTGGCATCAAGACGCCGCTTGGCCGGGAGATTTGAGAGGAGACTGTGCTTGGTCATGGGAAGGATCTTTCTGGGTTTCAATCCTGGACGGGGCCCACTTGAACACCGTCCAATTGAACGGTGTTCAGATGGTGGTCTTTACTATAGTTTCGCCCTGGGGAAAGCCACAATGGCCGCGGTAACACTTGGACGCCGCGGCGCTGCGGGCTTTCGGTCCATACGGGCCGGCCAACCCCGTGATGCGCCCCATCCCCGGCAAGGCCAGTGATTCGGTGCTGTACTGGCCAGCGCCGCCAAAACCTCAAAACCAGGCCCCAACTTCGTGATACATCGGCGAAGGAGGCCCTTTCAACCGAGCGGGCGGCGCAACGTGGCAGCCGGCAGGCGGGGGGAGTGCCGCTGCATCTTGCGGGCCCGGGTAAGACCATTTGTTGGTGCACGGCGATGCGCCAGCCAGGACGAGCCTCCGCGGTCGTGGCAATGCCCCGGGCAGTCTTCGCCGTTGGCCAGCAATGCCCGTCCCCGTCGAAGCTGATCCACGGAAGGTGCGGGAACCGGTGGGTCGGGCCCTCTGCATTGCGAGGAACTCGTTGCCGTGATCCCACCCCGGATTCGGCCGAAGCGTCGAATCCGGCCGAATCCGGGATCGCTTCGACGCATTGCGCCCCGGCCGTGTCCATTTGCCGTTTCGAGGAACGGCCCACGTGGTGTCCAACCTGGGTAGGGCGCTCCCATGGCCGGCTCCGTGGGGTGCGGCCGGGATGGCGGTCTTCTGCGGTGGATTGCGCCCTATGCCGATTCCCAGACGGCCAGGACCCGGCGCAGCCGCGGGTCGTTGTCCGGGCGCATCTCCACCAGCGCCGCCTGCCGGATCCGGATCTTGTCCCCGGGCCGCAGGCGCGTATCGGCATGGGTGACGTGCGGGCGGTAATCCGGACCGTTGTGCTGTGCGCCGGGCAGGTGCACCTGCGGCCCCAAGGCCTCCAGTGCGGCGAGATGCAGACGCTGCAGGGCCGACTCCGGCTCCACCAGGGAGACCGGCACCGACGCGTTGCGGCCGAACTGTGCATCCGAGCCGATCCGCACGCCAAAGCCCAGCAATACCGGCAGCGCGACATCAAGCCTGGCGCGTACGACGTCGGCGGTTTCCCGGGTGTCGAAACGCACCAAGGTGATGTGCAGCGGCCAGCTGGTACGGGGGAAGACCAGGCCTGCCGGTACGGGGACCACGAAGGCCACGAGAACAAATGCACCCATGCTTCAGGATAGGACCTCGGCCCCTGGCCCGCGAGAGCTCATGATCCGACACGAGGGATCATGGCCGCCGGGCATGCATTCCGGGGCGCGCAAGGTGCAGGGCGGTTCACGGACACCGGGATCTCCCCGCTGCATGTTGACCAACGAGCCGGCTCTTCGGTGGCCGTCACGCTGACGGAGCCGATGCGGGACACTCGGGCACCACCGGCGTGTTGTTGCTAGGCTCGTGCATGGTGAACAACCACGAACAGGGGTTGCCGTGTTCGGGGGCGCACCACGGGTCAGGGCAGCTTTCCGGTCAGCAAGCCATGATAGAACGGTGCAGGTGAAAATCCATGGCTGATGATCGATGCGGGAGAAACGAATTGGTGAATTGGTGAAGCGGTCCAAGAACTATCCGCGTGCAGCCAGTTGCGGGCTGGTTCTCGTTCTCGTAGTGGCCGGGTGCACGACAGCGGGGCCGGGGGACGACGCAGGACCCTTCGGCTCACAATCGCAGAAAACCCAAGACATCGTGGTGTTGGCCGACCCCGTACCTGGCTTCGGCCGGATCGGCGGAGACACCGGGGACATGGCCCTGAAATCCAGCCAGGCGTTCTTCGAAAAGGCACCCGCCGTCGTCGTGCTGGGCAAAGACGGCGCGCAGGAAGCCGCCGCCGCTCGAGCCCGCGAACTGGGTGTCCCGCTGCTCGTCGCACCCGAGGACGCGCTGGAGGAAACTTCTTCTGCGCAGCAGGCCTTCGCCTCCGAGGTGGAACGTTTGGGTGCGCGCACCCTCATTGCCTACGGATCCCTGTCCGCTTCGTTGGCGGGCGGTCTGGAAATCGTCGATGGGTCGGCACCTGATGCCGACTTGCCTGAAATCAAACCAGCCGAAGGCGCCACCGAGTCCGGCTTCGCCGTCGTCGTGCGCGCGGGGGAGAAGGCGGGGGATGCGGCAGGTCCCGCACTTGCCACGGCCCAGGCGGCCGGTGCGGACCTCCACACCATGGAGTCGGGTGACCCGCGGGCTGCGAAGAACCAAGAATTCTTCCAGAACCACGCGGAGTCGGACCTGCATGCGATCGGCAACGGGTTCGCGAAAAGCAGGGATTTCTCGGCCCTGGCGGCAACGGCTGCCGCAGGAAAGCAGCTCCCGGGCGGCGGGCAGATCGTGTTCCCGGACCGACGCATGGTCGCACTGTACGGGACGCCGGGGACGGCTTCCCTGGGATTGCTCGGCGAACAGGACATCGCCGGGGCGATCAAGCGGGCCCAGAAGTACGCGGCGGAGTACCAGCCCCACAGCAAGGAAAAGGTCCAGCCTGCCTTCGAAATCATTGCGACCGTCGCCTCGGCGTCCGCCGGCAAGGACGGCAAGTACTCCAGCTACGTTCCCGTGGAGCGACTCGAGCCCTGGGTGAAGGCGGCGCAGAAGGCAGGGGTGTACGTGGTGCTCGACCTGCAACCGGGCCTCAACGATTTCCTGACCCAGGCCAGGCACTACGAACGATTGCTGACCTACCCCAACGTCGGCATCGCCTATGACCCCGAGTGGAGGCTCAAGCCCGGCCAGCGGCACCTGGCCCAAATCGGTTCCGTGGATGCCGCCGAGCTCAACCGCGCCAACGATTGGTTGGCCGAGCTGACGCGCAGGCACAAACTGCCGCAGAAGATCGTCATCCTGCACCAGTTCACGCAGAGCATGATCCGCGACCGCTCCACCCTGGACACATCGCACCCCGAACTGGCGCTCGTCGTGCACGCAGACGGCAACGGGACACCGGGGATGAAGATGGCCACGTGGAAGAGCTTGCGCCGCGACCTGCCGGACGGCATCAGGATGGGGTGGAAGAACTTCATCGACGAGGACTCGCCGACGTTCACCCCGAAAAAGACCTTCGACATCGAGCCGAAGCCGTGGTTTGTTTCGTACCAGTGAATGGCCCTGATTGGAAGGTGGGGCTTCCGCCGGCACCTTCCAAGGAGGGATCGACACGGTGGAGGCCTGCGGAGGGGGCACTTCCGTGCACACGGATCGGATTTCCATGGAGGCATTGGTGTCGGCGTCCCTAAAGCATCGTGGTCCAACACCGATGGCGTCAACGGCTGAGATCATGGCGGCTCCGACACCAGCGGCTCCACCCTGCACCGTACGGAGGGGATCAGGAATGTTGCGTGTCAGGAGAGCTTCAAAGAACTTGGCGACCACGGTCACTACCCAAACGGTGGCTATTGGGCCGTGTCGGGGGCATTTGGGCCCATTGCGGTCGGGCCGCGGGCGTTGATTGCTAGGATCCTGAGGATGTCCAGACCGCGAGCCGCGATGCTTCGCCTGCGCCGCTGACCAGGGAAGCCTTCAAGAAGCGGCTGGCGCAGGGCGATGCTGATGATTCAGGCAAGAACGTGCGTTTCGTGATCGATGTGGACGGCGCCGCCGTCGGCAGTGTTTCGCTTTTCGACTTTCGACGAGCTCGCCCGCCACACGGAAGTCGGTATCGCATTGGTTCCCGAAGCTCGCGGACAAGACATCGGGAGCGCAGCCATCTCTCAAATCGTTGAGTTTTCCTTCGTGCGCTGCAACCTGCGTCGAGTCCACCTGCAGGTGATCGAGTCCAACCTTGGCGCGCTCCGTGCGTATGAGAAGGCGGGATTCGTGGTCGAGGGTCGTCAGCGCCAGCACGCCTGGGTTCGCGGAAAGTACGAGGATATCTTCATTATGGGAACACTTCGCTCGGCGTAGGATTTCACAGCCCGGGAGAAGGTGGCCTTCCCCGGGACTGGGCGTCGCCGCGCGGAACTTTACTGGATCGCTACCGAGCCGCGACGGGCAGGACCCTGTCAAGAAAGCCCGGCACCACTGGATCGGGGCGCAGGAACGGCACCAGCGGCAAGGGTTTGCCGTCCCGGCACCGCCTTATCGGGTCAGTTTCTTCAGCCCCTTCTTTGGCGGCACCCGCACAGGTTGGGGCCAACGCGGGCTCAGGGCGTCGCCCAGCGTGGTGCCCCGGAGTTTGCGTCCGAACATGGGTAGTACCCACTCGGTGACCCAGGCATGGTGTGCCCGTGCGCGTTGCCGCACGCTGCGCGGTGCCTTCCGCTTATCCTGGTGCTTGATGCCGTGTGGCACCCCTAGGACATCCAGGACCCTCGCTGCCAGGTACTTGTGCCCGGCCTTGGACATATGCAGCCGATCGGGACCCCACATGCGGGTATTTGCATAGGAGTCAAAGGTTGCGTAATCCACCAGGACGGCACCGTACTTTGCTGCGATGAGCCGGACCCCGTCGTTGTAGGCATGGTTCTTGCGGCGCAAGGGCCCCAAGATGGGCGAAACCTCCACGTCGTAACCGGTGAAGAGCACCAGTGTTGCACCCGTCTGTGCCAGCCGCCAGACCAGGAACTCATAAGCGGCCAGGATGTCGGCGATCTTCGTCCCAAGGTCCATGACATCATTGCCGCCGGCGTAAAGCGTGATGAGCGTTGGTTCCATGGCGATGGCCGGGTCCAGCTGTTCCGCGATGATGTGCCGAAGCCGCTTGCTGCGGATGGCCAGGTTCGCATATTCCCAGCCCGGGGAATCTCTCGCGAGGCCCTCGGCGACCCTGTCGGCCCAGCCCCGGACGCCGTTGGGACGCCGCTTGCTGATATCCCCGACTCCCTCCGTGAAGGAATCTCCCAGGGCAACGTAGCGGCCCGGTTCATGATCAAGCATGTGAAACTAACCGGCTGACTGTGACGCTGGTGCCTTCGGTTGCGGCAACGGAGCCTCAATCGAAGACGCCAGGAACTGCAATTCCGTATCGTTGGCCGCCGTGGTCCGTGGCTTCCCGGCGCACAGGAAATATTCCCCGGCTTGGGCCTCCACCGCCGGGGAGTTGGCGTCGGCGAAGCGTCCGCTGGCATGCCCATCCTCGAACTGGTTGGCCATGCCAGCGGGAAGGAAGGGAACCGTGCCTTGGGTCCTCTGTGCGGTCCGGGCTGCAGCCGTGCCGATGCCAACGTTCCCACGACCCATTTGCGCCACCGTGAGCGCATGCCCGGAGACAGGGAAGCCTGCGCCGGTACCCGAAACTCTCTTTTGCTTCTTCACAGGGCAAGCCGAAGCCGCGGATGCTCGGCAATGGCCGCGGTGTAGAGGTTCATCAGCTGCTCGCAAACAACGTGCCAGCTGCGGCCCTGGACTTGCTGGAAAGCTGCGGCTGCAAAGGCCGCACGTTTGGCATCGTCACCGATGAGATCAATGGCGTAATCACGCAACTGGGCCAGATTGCCCGGTGCGTAGAGCCAGCCGGTGCGGGAGGAATCCACCAGATCCACGGGGCCGCCGCGGCCGGTGGCAACGACAGGAACTCCTGAGGCCATGGCTTCCTGGATGGTTTGGCAGAAGGTCTCGAGTTCTCCCGGATGCACGAACAGGTCAAAGGATGCCATGGCGGCGGCCAGCTCGTCACCGGCCAGGAAGCCCGTGAAGTAGGCCTTAGGAAGAAGTGACTCGAGCACCTCCCGCTGCGGCCCATCGCCTACGACAACCAGCCGGGTGTCGGGGATCCCGGCCAAGGAAGCCAGATCCTCCACCCGCTTTTCGAGGGCGAGACGCCCCACATAGCCGATGATCTTTTGTCCTTGTGGCGCCACCGCGTCACGGAACGCTGCGCTTCGTTTGTCAGGGTGGAAGCGTTCGGTATCCACGCCTCGGCGCCACAACTCCACCCTGGGGATGCCGTGGCCCTGAAGTTTTTGCAGTGAATCGCTCGAGGGAACGAGTGTTTTCGTCGCTGCACAGTGGATCTGCTTCACACGCTGCCAGGCCCAATTTTCCAGGAATGGCATGCCATATCGGGCCGCATATCCGGGAACGTCGGTTTGGTAGACGGCAACGGAGGGAATGTCCAGGGACGCTGCAGCCCGGACGGCACGCCAGCCCAGAACAAATGGGGAGGCCAGGTGGACGACGTCGGGCTTGAATTCAGCCAACAGGGACTTCACCCGCGCCACCCCGCCAATGGCAACCCGGATGTTCCGGTAACCGGCGAGGGGAACGGCTGGCAGCCGCCTGATAGCTGCGCCTTCTACCGTAGGAGGCGCGTTCTCCAGCGTCGATGGGGCGATGACCAAGACCTGGTCCCCGCGCGCATCCAAATGCTGCAAGATTTTCAGCAGCGAATGGGTAACCCCGTTCATCTCGGGAAGGAACGATTCAGCAATTATGGCAACCTTCACGCCTCAACCATGAGCGCTGAAGGTTGCCACCGGGCGCAACTTCAGGAACACCGCGGTGAAAAGCAGGTGAACGGCTGCGCCTGGAACCGAGCTTTCTGGTTACCCCACACCGCGTCGGCGGTGGATTGATTCCGGGGAGGGGGATGAAAGGTCCGGTCTATATTCATGCTTGGGGACCTCGTCGCCAGCGGCAAAGCGCAGCTGGCACTCGTGCCTCTCGCTTACGGCACGGGCCCGCAAGCCTCACCGGAGATATTGCGGGCAGCCATGGCCGACCCAACCAGTTCACCCTCACAGAGGATTCTTGGGATGAGCTGGCAATAGACATGACGGGGTTCGGAACCCTTCGCGGGAAGGCTGCCGGAACACCGACTCCTCGTTCATGGGGTGGTCAGGCAGCCAAGGGCCGGCCGTTCGGTGCCTCCATGATCAAAGCGACCAGGCCGGGTCCCGGGGTTC
This sequence comes from Arthrobacter sp. AQ5-05, assembly GCF_003287975.1. Classification (GTDB taxonomy): domain Bacteria; phylum Actinomycetota; class Actinomycetes; order Actinomycetales; family Micrococcaceae; genus Paeniglutamicibacter. The sequence continues at coordinate 2,508 of NZ_QMKQ01000038.1, read as the reverse complement.
CGGCCAGCCGAATGGCAGAAGCTCCGGCACCGGTGGCGACGATTTTCCGACCCACCGACAAGGTCCAGACAGGCCCTTCGAGGTCCACGGTTGCCAGTGCGTCGACTGCCGTGGAGATATCGGCCCCGATGCTGAACTCGCCGGGGTGGCCGCCGGGCTTCGCACTCAGGCCGATGGCGGCCAGCGTTCCGGAGAGCAATCTTGACCGAGGGCTTTTCACGTTTATCCATAATTCGGGATAACAGAATCCTCGGAAAAATCCGCCGGGGTGTCGAGGTGCGCGGGTTGAATGCTGATCCCCGGGGAACGGCACGATGCCTTGAAGGTGTTCGAAAGATAGGCCTTGCCGTGGTCCCAGACACTGGTTTCGGGCGTGATCACGGGCTTGTCGGCCGCGCCTTCAAGCCGCTCGTCGATGCTCCGCATCGAACGATAGGGAAGGGCCGAGGCGGCCATCGAGATCGCTTCCGGCCAGCCCGGACGCATCATTTCCGGGGTCAAACACTTGGCCAGAAGCAAGGACGCATCAACGGCCTTGGTCGTGGGCTGGATGACGGCTGCGCAGATGGTGCGGGTGGCAACATCCACCAAGGCCGTCAGCTCGACCCGCCCGATGATCCCATCGTCAAGTTCGATGGCAACATCCAGGGGAGTCGAGTCGATCTGCATCAATTCCCCGGGACGCACGGGATAAACGCTGCCTAAGGGGGCCACTGGTTGCTGGGCAAGGGTTCTTCTGGTTCGGGCCGACCCGGTGGCATGCCTGCCCTGGGCAAGCTTCTTCACCAGGCGATGAAAGGTGGTCCGGGACGGAATGGGCACGCGCCAACCCCATGTTCTTCCTCCAGTTGATGGCGAACCTGGTGGATGAGGCGGTCCAACGTCCCGGAGGATTCGTGGACGTTTCGTTCCAGCACCGTTTGGAGGGCCTCGACGACCCGTGGATCTGTTTGCCCGCGCAAGGGCGTTCCCCTGACCATGCGTTGATCCGTAAGCCCGATGATGCCTTCGCGTTCGTAGGCGTTGCGTAGCCGCTGGAAGGTGCTCAAGCCGATCTCCTCACTCAACAGCTTCAGCTCGGCACATTTGCTCTTTTCCCGCTGCCTCAGCGAGTGCACGGTGATGCTATATTCGCTACGTGGCGGGCGTTCGGCGTCCTCGGTAAGGGCAACGCCATCCAGCGCCTCGGTGATGTGCCCTTCGAGCCACCGGGCACGATCCTGGACGGCGGGCGGCAGGGAATCAAAGAGCGGCGATGATCCGGTGCACCGTCGGCGGACCTTTGGCTGGTCAAGGATCTTCAAACTTGGATCGGCGTAAAGCGCGCCGATCTTGATCATTGCCGGCGCCGAACCTGCAGCCGAGAGAACCACCGCGCCACCGTCGAAGGCATTCACCTGGAAGCGGATGCCATGCAGTTCGATGTCCTGGCCAATGCCCAATGCCCCGGGTGTTGGCTTCATGGCGTCCCGCCTGCCCAAACCCGGCTGTCCAGGTGCAACCGGTGGGAATCCAAGTCAGCAACGATTTCTTGGCACCACATCAGGTGGAAAATCGTGGGAAGCACAAGCACCGGAGCACCCAAGAAGCAGGACAGGCTCCTGATCGAGCAAGGCCCCTCAGCTACCAGGTGCTTCAATGCCGCGCGGGCCGTTTCCTGGTTGCGGCACCGTGGGTGCCGGTAGCCGGCGACCCAATGGCGGTGGGCACGCGCCACGCCGGGCAAGTCTCCCAGGCGGCGGTAGTCCCACCCCACCGTCGCGCAGAGCTCCGCGGTGGCATCAAAAACGAGCCGGCCTTCGGGCTTGATCCTTGCCTCCGGCCGGACATCGATCACGAGGCCGCTGCCATCGGCCTGGCGAACAAAAATAGTCCGGAGCATGCCACGCCTGGGGGAGTGGGTCCGGAAGCTTGATCCTGAACGGCTGGGATGCAATCGCCACGACGGTGGCATCGAAATCCAGGCATATCAGGTGGTCGCGTTCCAGCCAGGATTCAAAGCCAACGAGCTCCCGGGTGGAGGCGCACCACCAGAGGCCGGCGAAGTTCCGTTGACCTTCGTAGGCCGCAACACGGCGAATCGGTGGCGAGTTCTCAAAGGCGGTCGCCCAGCAGTGCGCCAGAAGGTCGCTGGTCGTGGCAGAGGAGAATTGCTCCCTGAAGATCAGGGAACCCGCTGGATGCTTTGGCCCGGCTTCCATGTCGGGCGCCAACAACGCCCGTCCCATGGCACCCAGTGCAATGAGAAACACCCAAATGCCTCGGGTGTAGTGAAACGGGACCAGCAGATGCTTCGGGTGTAGTGAGATGGAAACACCTAATGCTTCGGGTGTAGTGAGATTGCCTCACCTGTAATGACAGGACAACAAGAGACCTGACACTGTCCGGTCTCAGTATTGTTGGCAACGCTGACGTGGGGTTTTGCCATGTTTAGTGAGACAGATCTGGTCATTTTCGTCTCAATGAAGTTGGCAATTCCGTATTTGGGTTGGGCGACGCAGTTCCCTA
>NZ_QMKQ01000037.1 GCF_003287975.1 Arthrobacter sp. AQ5-05 | reverse complement strand
GGAATCGGTCCCGTTCATCGGCAGCGATCTCAAAGCACCCATGTTGCCATCTTAACTGAGACAAACCATGAAATCCGTATCTTGCCAAGTATATTGAGATTTTTGCCAACAATACTGAGACAGGACAGATCGGGGTGGGCATGGATCGGCAGCCAGTCACAAGCCGACTACGTATGTGCTGTTATCGGCGAAACAGGGGTGCGGTCGCTGCATCTGCCGCGCCTCGTAATTGCTTATCGAACTGTGCGGGAGACCGTCTTGGTTGTGTAGCCGGGCCTGGATCCAGTGACCTTGACGCTTAGGCTTTTTCCCCGGTCGCGGCTGGTCACTTTGTATGTGGGTTTGGTTGCCTTCGAAATGGGGACTCCGTTGCGATGCCCTGCGGAGGAAACCCAAAACGTCGTCCAGTTCCTTCAAGCAGCCGCCTTCGGGGCAGATGGCATTCCTTACGGAACCCTGCCCCGAAGTGCAGACGACCTATGGAAAGAACTTAACGCCCTACTCTGGCCATTGCCCGGACTACCCAAGGGCTGACCGCACTCGGAATGCTCGTTCAACGGCTGATGCCCCGGAACGCATTCTGCATCAATCAGCAGCCTCTGCCGTTTGCAGCCCCTAGAGGGTAGTTCTAATTTGGAACTCCCCTTCTAGGGGTGCAGGCCACAGTTTCATTGTGTTTGCAAGCTTCCAGATGGCAGGTAATCCTAAAAAGGCAGGAACATAGGATGCCTGCCTTCTACATTTCTGGGGCTGATGCATATATGAGCGCTTGCCAGGACCCCGCCGATTTCAGGTGGGACTCCGTGGCAAACACGTATCGCCAAGTGGCAAATTGCCCATCGTCACGAACTAGCCGTGCCCAATCCTCAGCGGCATTTCGCTTGGCAACCACGTCCGGGGATCCCGCTTCTTTGTCACTTTTGCCCTCGATGAGCCAGTGATTATCTTCGTCATCGATAGCAATGAAATCAGGGAAGTACGATGTGCCGTTCTCCATTGGAATGTACGCCGGCCCCGTGCTCGATAGCCTGAGCCACCACTTGATATTAGGATCCCGGTCAAGCATGTGAGCCAGAACCCACTCTGTACTTTTTGCGTCAAAAGTTGCCGAAGGCAAGATTGAACGAGACCATCCGGTGAACGCTGCGAACTTCTTAAATTCGCTGTTGTAGGCGTTACTCGCCTCGACGTTGGGTACTGGCTCTGTCGGAAGAATCCTCTGATCGAGTTCAAAAGTGAGTTGCTGCTTGCGGTTGTTCAACTCTTTCCGCACGAGTGCACGCAACCCCTCGACCGCTTGGGTTTTACGTCCTTCGCCCCACATCGCCTCACTATCGTCTGCGGTGACGCCGGCACCCTCGAGGAAGGCATCCACGACCCGTTTGATGGCGTTCCTTTCCCGCGCCTCTTTCTGAACTTCAGGGAGGGCCGTGAGAGCTTGTCGTAGTTCGTGCCGAACAAGCTCTATGGGCGTTGTTTGCTGAAATGCCTCGTGTCCCTGTTCCGGAGTCCGCTTGATCTCGACCTGCCCAGTCATAGATCGACTGGCATTTAAGGCATCTCTATAAAGGAAGGAAGGAACTTCCTTGAGAAACTGAACCCCAGCAAGCTTGGCATTTGGGCTGGTGACCTGAGACATCGAAAAGGTGAGAGGAACGAGTTTGGCTCGCATCATTGGGAAAACAATTTGGGGCGAACCTTCAGTACGGTTGACATAGGGTGGTCGCTCGATTTCCTTGACGGCATCATCCATTTCAACGACTTTGAGGCCCTTGCTCACGGGGAACCCCTCATTGTCCTGAGGCTCCTCAACATCACTCTCACCGTCTCTGTCGAGTGCGGTGTCGAATCCCAACGTCGGGTGATTATCATAATGCCCTCGCGGTAACGATGCTCCCGATTGCGTTTCAGAGGTAGCACTGGGCAATTCTGCCTCTGAGTTTTTCGGCAGCGGTGGATCAGAATGGTCGACTCGTTGTAGCAACACATCCTTCTGGGCCAAGAGTTTTTGGTAGGAATCGTGGGCTACGATATCTACTTGGTCGACAGATGGTACTCCCGTTCGGGCGCCGAAAGGTAGACGCAGCCCTCGTCCAAGGATCTGCTCGGTGAGACATTCAGAGGCCAGCCGACGGAGCGCGACGATAACGGCGATCCGCTTTACGTCCCAGCCTTCTTTAAGCATGTCAACGCTGACGATGGCGCGGATCGGGGAATCTTCGCGTTCCACATCCGCGAGAGCCTGCAGCGCTTCGTCGCTTGACGTCGCATTTATTTCTAATACGGTGCCAGTTTCGCCGATCATCCCCGGCTGTGTCAGCAACGCTGCGACATCTTGGGCATGATTGATGGTCTTGCACACCACAAACAGGCATGGCTTAGTAGCTGGCTTCTCAGGGTTGTGTTGTCGGTATTGGGAATACGCCACTTCTTTGCTCCGCAGGAGATGACAGGCGTCAGCCAGCTGAGTTCGTTCGTCAGAGTGCCCATCCTTGCGGTAAACAATGACCGGTACCTTCACGAACTCATCGGCTATCGCATCGCCAAGGGAATACTGGAAGATCACCTTGGAGATGTCAGATTCGGCAGGGGTGGCGGTGACACCGACAAGTGCCATCGGGTTCAGATCCCGGATAGCGGAGGAAAACGCCTTGGCTTTCTCCGAATAGATATGATGCTCGTCGGAGAGAATCACAAGATCTTCAGCGCCGCGCAAATGTTCGTAGAGAGAGTCTCCTAGATTCTCATCAGCTTCCCGTACTTTGCGTGAGGCCTTCTGCGTAGGTGCAATAAGCTGCTGGACATTGAACACGAATAGCTTTACACGGCGTGAATCCGTCAGCACAGTTCCTGTCTCGCCGGTGCGGAAGTTTTCTGGCGTGACGATGAAGGGCTCATACTCGGCACCGGGCACATATTTCGGGTGCCCCGGGGTGAAGTTGCTGATGGTCTTGGACTGGATCGTGGACCCTGGGGAAACGATGAGGACATTGCGGACACCCTGCGACGCAAGATACTCAACCAGAGCAGCCATCAAATATGTCTTCCCCACGCCTGTGGCAACGTCAGCCACAGACTCAGTAAATCCTTCAGCATTCGCGAGATGATCCACGATGGCGCCCACTGCGTTCGCATTTGGTTTGCGCAGATCAAAGCGGGCTGTAATGTCGGCCAAAAGGGCGGAGTCAGTAGTGATAGTAGGTGCAGGCACGCTATTTCACAGTTCCTTTCGCAAAGAGATCTTCAGGGACGAGGCGGATGCGTGATCCCGAGGAGAGATCCCGGAGCAGCTGAGCCGCTTCTGGGAGAACCCCCTTAGCAACAACGAGTGCCTTGTACCCGTCGCCAAGATTTTGAAGGACGGCCCGGATGACATTCTCATCTGCTACGCCGTCGATCACAGCCAATTTTGAGCGTCCCTTGATCCCACAGAAAACGGGAGCACCAACGGTCAGCCTGTACCCGAGCTGTCCCGCAATTGCGGTGGCGAAGGTCTCATTAGTGGCATTTTCAGACAAGTAGATTTCGCCGTCCAACACCTCATACATAGACGGTGACATGACAGCCGTCGAATAACCCCCACCACCTGTCCATGAAGATGCTTCGGTAACGCCACCTAGGTCATGGTTGTCCACAATCTTTTTGACTCTAGGTTCTATGAACGTCCGCACGGTGGATTCAAGGAGCTCAACTCCTACCCATCGGCGCCGGAGCTTATGCGCAGTTGCGATAGTGGTTCCAGAACCGGAGAAACAATCAAGGACGATGTCACCCTCATCCGTAGAAAGCGCAATAATCCGTGCCAGCAATTTCTCTGGTTTCGGTGTATCGAACCCTTGCCCGGAGTCTGGAAACAGTGTGCGTATCTCACTTTTTGCAACGTCAATATGACCAACTGCTTCGCCATTCCAAATCGTACGAAGCTTCTTTGTTTTATCCATGTGGAGCTTGTCGATCTGGAACACATCAGTTCTGATTCCTTCACGTCCATTGACGATGCGAGCATGGAGTTCGCTGATCTGTTCCTCTGCTTTTGGTTTGCCCCATCGCCAAACTGCAGGGCTACCGTCGCCGAATATTGGGCGGACTTCTGTTGCCCCATCGAAGGGGTTGAGGCGCACCTCTCCAGTCGTGGGATTGGCATAGACCGGGTATGCCAGGTTAGGACGATTTGCAGGTGTAAATCGCTTGTTTGTATTGCGGAAACGAATCAGGCGGTAAGGCGTACCTTCGTGATCCCTTTCGGGGTAGTCGTGCAACGAAACATCTTCGGCTAGACCCGTACGGAGCTGCACCTTTTCTGCTCTCTTGCAGTAAACGAGCAGATATTCGTGGGAACGGGCAAAAAACTTACTTAGCTGCCTTCCCTTAGGGTTCATCTCCAAGACGATTTGTCCGATGTGGTTCTGACGGCCAAATATCTCGTCCAGCAAAACGCGAGCGTAAGGCATCTCCGCGTCATCGATATGTACCCAAATGGTGCCTTCATCAGACATCAGGGTCTTAAGGAGGGTGAGCCTGTCCCTCATCATCGTTAGCCACACGGAATGTTCCAGAGCATCGGCATAGTGATCGAATGCTTGGGATGTGTTGTAGGGAGGGTCGGCATAGACCATTTGAACCTTGCCCCGATACTTGTCTGCCCACTCTGGGACTGCCACAAGCGAGCGTAAAGCATCGCCAGAGTCTCCAGTGATCAATAAGTTGTCACCTGGGTTTTCGCCGTAGGTGCTAGTGATCCTGATCGGCTTTACCTCGCTGGCGCGAGGATCCGTGGGATCAACCCAGTCGTAACTGTATTTACCATCCTCCGAGGAAATAAGGGCTTGGTCTTTGCCCATCCATGTTAATTCAAGGCGGCCCTTGGGTTTGCTCATGCAGATGATTCCTTAGATTTAATGATCTTTGCTGTCGAATAGCCTCCAATGATCCTATCGGTGGGGATGACCCATCTGAGGGCTGGAGGCGCCAAGGTGACATTCTCAAAATATGACTCTCGGAATGCCATGAGTTGACTGCACAGCCGAGCGACGAGTCTTCCAACGGGGGATCACTCCGAGGTAGGGAGCCATAGTTTCGCCTCATGGTCTTGCTTACCCTGCGCACGACGGAGTGCGCGGTGCCCTAGGGCAGCAGTATCGACCATTTTGGGGAGTGTGGTTACGAGTCGCGGAATGCCAGTACAGCATCGTAAATGCTCTGATCGCTGAGTTTGCGAACTAGATAACTAACCCATGCTTTTGTGTAGACGTATTGCTCGAACGCCGCGTTGTAGCGGCAGAAATCGGACTTGGTGTTGTGTTTGTTATCGGCGTTCGTCGGTGGCCTGACCTTGAAGTACTTCCAAGCTTGCGTGTGGTGATGCATGGTGAATGGGTTCGTCAGGTCTCGCGCCACTTCCTCAACGACTTGGCCGGCGCGTAGGGATCCCAGATCGGCAACCGGGACTTTCTTTTCCCGGATGATCGTCTGAACCTGATCCATCACCGCTCGCTGGTCATCGGTGAGTTCCTCGGGTTTGACGAAGGTCATGACGGCGTCGGCCTCAGTTCTCGGTCCCGTGTAAGGGATGAGGTAGATACGGAAATCGAACTGTTGATCATTTGAAATCACCGGTTCGAGGCCAGCGTCATAGTCCTGCACCCATTCCAATATTCCCTTCGGAACCTGGGCGCGCACTGCTTTAACTGCTTCCGCTGCATCCTCTGTAATGGATGATATGAACAGTGGGAAACGCAGTTCGGATCCCATTGCTTCTTCTTGGCCAAACCATTCCATGAGCGATTTTTCATAGTTCAATAGGTACGCCTGTGTTCGTCCGGCGACTAGGGCAGCGGTGTTTTTCTCATAGCGGTGTTCGATGATATTACGCAGGCCGATGAAGAAATCAATATTGGCTTTGCGGGGGTCTGTATCCAAAAAATATTCGTTCATCAGCGTATGGAGAGGCTTGAATTTCCATCCACCGTCTTCATGCCGGATGCGGTGCCCGCGTATATTTCTGAAGTATGGGTCCCCTCCGTTCTTTTCGGCGTGCGCTTGAAGGATTTTTAGCCAAGCCATGCCCATGTGGACAATGAAGGCCTCCAGCTGCCGTTCGTTCCCGGAACGGTTGTAGAGGTCGACCGCGAGGCGGGCTTCATTCTTGGATGACTGCAAGACATGCCACCAATGCGGGCGAGGTGGCATCAGCTCCGCCCACAAGCTATGCAAGCGGTGGTGCTTCCGACAGCTGGAACAGGGTACAAGGGGATAGCTTCAATCCAAGAGCACATGAATAGAACTCCAGCGACAGATAGGCCTTGCCACAAGTCCAGCCCAGTTGTGGCTCCGAAAGGGGTGAGAAACAGGGCCCCGATAGATAGGGGGATCCACCACCAAGCCTTTGGAATTACTTGATGCCTGAGTGCCGGCCACAGCAGAAATCTAGACGTTGAATGGTTTCTTGTCCTCCCGAAGAAGCGGAAAGCCGTTACCGTGACTGGAAATAGAAACAGCGTCAACCAAGCAATAAGGACCAGAGCTGACTCCTCTAAAACAATAGAGCCAGTGGCATGTCTAATTAGGAAGAATGTCAAGGGGACGATGGCTAGAGCGCAAGCTATTCCAAACCTAAATAGAACTGCCCTAGATGTTCCCAGCTGTGATCCCACTTGATCCCCAATTTGTAATGATATTTGTACTACAACACTGAAATCCTACTCGGCGTTTCTCGTCAACATGAGACTTGGTATAACCGACACGATAACTAGTCAGAGAGGATTGGAGGATGTCCGGGCGCGGGTATAGCCTCGGAGGCCCAGTTGAGGACGGTCCAGCGCTTATCCATTAGCCGCATTACCAAGGGGTACACGGCTCTTGCCTCATCTGGGTGTCATAGGCCGCCTTTGGGGCTGTCTGGATGAACATACAAAAGCTCGGTATCCATTGCTATGGGTCTGGGGGAAGCACCAATGGCTGCAGAGCTTAAATCGAGGGGATACACATTGCGGAAGTCGCGGAGTATTACTCTGGAAAAGTCGTCCCAGAGGGCATGCTTCCCAGGGGAAATTTCGGCCAAGTCTTCTGCGGTCTTTTCTGGGTTATAGCCAGCGTCTCGCAAACTTCCTCGGTTTGCCTCCGTCCACCCCTGAGCCAGACAGAGGCGCAGGATGGGGTGCATGACTTCCCACGCTAAAGCGGGATTTCCGCCGTAGAAGGGCTTAAGAAATTTCCAAGCCGCGGAGACGACTTCAACCTGAGCAAGGATCAGTTCGCGGTCTTCCTTGGGGAGCTCACTTGGATCAAATGTCATGTTCCCAATTCTCGCTGACTTTTCACACATCGTGATTGGAGCGTGCCAGGGCCAGTTTCCACTGAACTCGGCCCTTCAGTGCGGAAGTCGGAGAAGAAGTTTTTTCTTGAGTGTCCTCGTCGCAAGAAAGGATCGTTTGATGAGACTTCAGGCTTTCTCGGGTGCGGCGTTTTCGGGCCCCCTGAACCGTTGAATTTTCAAAGGACTCGGATTCTCAACAATGTGTCTCGCGTATACTTTCCAAGTAACGATGGAATTTAACCTTTAACGAGACCTGGGAGCCGGAAGTGGCCAGTATCGGATATGCACGCGTCAGCACGGTGGACCAGAACGCCCAGCTGCAACTGGACGCCCTAAAGCAAGCCGGGTGCGAGCGGGTCTTCACCGACCACGGAGTCAGCGGAACCCGCGCCAGCCGGCCGGAGCTGGACAAGATGCTCGACCACTTGCGCCCAGGCCAGGACGAAGTGGTGGTGTGGAAGTTGGACAGGCTGGGACGCAACACCCGCAACCTCCTGGCACTCATCGACGACCTGGAATCCCGCGACATCCATTTCCGGTCGCTCACCGAGGGCATTTCGACCACCGGTCCCATGGGCACGGCCATGCTGACGGTGATGTCGGCCTTTGCCCAGCTCGAGCGCGACCAGCTGGCCGAACGCACCCGCGCCGGGATGGCGGCTGCCGCCGCCAATGGCCGGCCGGCGGGCCGACGGGAAATCACAGCGGAGCACGGGAAGGTCAAGCGTGCCCGGGAGCTGAAGGCCCAGGGGATCAAGCCCGCCGACATCGGCAAGATCCTGGGTGCCAGCCGCGCCACGGTCTACAGGTACCTCAGCCTGGGCAGGGACTGACCCCGGTGCCGCCGTGCACCAAGTGTCCCTGACAGGATTCCCGGATCCTTCGGGGAGCCGCGAGGAGATGTGTTCGTTGGCGTACCAAAGTACCGGGAAGGGATTGTATCCATGCCGTCGTCTTCGGTCCCCAGGGTTTTCCAAGAAGCCGGGAGCATCGTTGAACCGTTAGGTGTAGATCCTGATTAGTCTCAGTTGGAAGGCCATTTCGTCCGCGTAGTAGTCGCGGGCGCTTGTTGCCTGGTCATAGGCGTCTTTCCACTGGGCGCCATTCCACCAGCGGTGTTGGTTGGCGATGAGGTTTTTGGCGAGTTGGTCTTTTTCTTTCCAGAGCCGGTAAGCCGACGCATATTTCCCTGAGAATCCCAGGAGGCGCATTGCATCGTCCATCTCGCTTTCCCATACGGTGGAGCGAATGATCTTGAGTTGCTTGGTGGCAGTCGCGTTTACTGCCGCTGGCCAAGGTTTGAAAGTGGCATCCAGCCGGTTTGCCTTTTCCCTTTCATGGTTCCGGACGGACGGGGCCATGCGCCAATGTTGCCTGAACTGCAGCATTTGGGAGCCTGCGGGGTTTTCAATGCGCAGGGAGAGGAATCCGGATCCGCCACCGTTAATCACGAGCTTCGCGCTGGTGCTACTGGAGGAAACGATTTTTGCTGAGTATGCGCCCGCGAAGTCTCCGACCTTAATCCGGTGAAGGTTGGTGCCCGTCAACGTGATGGTGCTCTTTTCCAAGCGTCCGATCGTGGTCGTTGACAGCTTGGAGATTCTTGGTTTGAGCCATTTCTTCACCGTCAGGGTGGCGGTTGATGAGGTTACCTTGCTGCGCTTCCCGGTCACCACGACTCGGTACTTTGTCTTCGACTGGGATGACTTCGCCGCGGGTGCTGTGTAGGTCGCCTTGCGCGCTGCTGCTCCGGCGACGTTTTTCCATTTGCTGCCCGGGCGCTTGGACTGCCACTGGTACCTGAGGGATGATCCAGTCGCCCTGGCGGTGAACTTCGGACGGTCTGCCACGTAGACCGTTGTGCTCCGTGGCTGGGCCGTGATCCTCGTCTGTAGGGTCTTCTTCGCGACGGGGATTCCCGCAGGTGCCAGCGAGGAGACGGCAGTCATGGACGACGGGGAGGCCGTAGCTGGCACGGTGCCGAAGGAGAGCGAAGTGATCAGGAGTGTTGCCATGGTCCAGCTGATGAAACGCATATAAGGTCTTCCCCAAGATTTGAATGCAGAGTTTCTCTAAACGCTAACATCGGGATCGATAATTATCATTTTTTATGACTATTCCACGGTTTTTTCTATCGCACCGGATGGACTCCTGCCTGACTTGGCTTCCTTGTGGTCAGGTCTGAGTCCCTACGTTCACGTTATGACTGAACCATCGGGACACGAGCTCGCTCTCTGGCAGGGCATCCAACGATCAAGGCCCGACCCCTGTCTCGAATGATGAGGAGCGCCGGTGAGCAGGTAGTCATAGGGGCATCCAATCTGGGCAATCGTGCCACCCGGTTCCTGGAGAACCGGCCGGGAGCCCAAGCGGCCGTTTCCCGTGGGCAAGAGTTCGTGGGCAAGGGCGCCCAGGTGATCGGCACCGGACACCGCTACAGCCAGGCCACCCCGGGGCATCCCGAGTGGGCATGCCGTAAGCCAGGGATCTTGCCTGGCTTGGTGCCCAACCCCTCCAAAAACCCCGGAAACCTGGGGATTTGATTTTCTCTCGAAGCACTACTATATTTCTTGGCATGCGGGGAAGAAGAACGAATTACCCCTCAGTTTGAGGGAGCTGCAGTTGCTCCCTTTGGGGGGAAACCCGCACAGCAGTACCCGGCCGTCGGACAGCTTGAGACGGCCACCGCAGTAGAGAAGTACCAGCAGTAGCAGCAGTACCCAAAGGGCGTGGTCCTCGACAGCTTGAGACGACCACAGCAGTAATGCAGTAGCCGGAGGGCGTGGTCGTCGGACAGCTTGAGACGGCCGCAGCAGTACAGGACCAGCAACCCCGGCAGTACAGAAGCACCAGCAGTAAAGCAGTACAGCAGTAGCCGGAGGGCGTGGTCGTCGGACAGCTTGAGACGGCCGCAGCAGTACAGGACCAGCAACCCCGGCAGTACAGAAGCACCAGCAGTAAAGCAGTACAGCAGTAGCCGGAGGGCGTGGTCGTCGGACAGCTTGAGACGGCCGCAGCAGTACAGGACCAGCAACCCCGGCAGTACAGAAGCACCAGCAGTAAAGCAGTACAGCAGTAGCCGGAGGGCGTGGTCGTCGGACAGCTTGAGACGGCCGCAGCAGTACAGGACCAGTAACCCCGGCAGCAAAGCAGTACCCGCAGTATCAGCAGTACCCGGCCGTCGGACAGCTTGAGACGGTCGCAGCAAACCGGCAGTACCAGCAGTAAATCAGTAGAGCAGTACCCGGAGGGCGTGGTCGTCAGACAGCTTGAGACGACCACAGCAGTACCAGCAACACCGGTAGTACCTGCAGTACCGGGCCGTAGGACAGCTTGAGACGGCCACCATAGTAAAGTAAAACAACCCCCTATAGGCGGGCTGGTGATGAATCCGTATTCATCACCGGCCCGCCCCTTTCCGTTCTTGCCAAGGTTGGCCTCGCTCACCAGTTGCGCGCCACCATGGCAGGAATCGGAGTCGGCACTATCAAAGAACCCGCCCTTTGCCTCCTCGGGTGTCCCTCAGCCGCCCGTGAGTGCTTCCCCATAGGATCGGGGGTTTGGGTACCTTCGCGAGAAATAGCGCGCCAGCCCACCGGTGCCTGTTTGGGGTATGCCCTAACCTGACACCGCAAATGAATGTGAAACCGTCCATTTAGGACTCTAATTTAGCTTTGCTGTACGTCTACTTAGGGGTCTAAGGGGCTAACAGGACATGCCTCGGGCAAAAGGAATCAGTGGACGTATATGTGCCAATACCGGTGGAAACCCTGAAACACCCTGTGGGATCCCGTCGCTTTCAAAACGGCGGGATAGTTTCCGGGTCAGTTTGAACTGACGTGCTCCAAGGCCTCCTAGATCGCGCTTTCACACTCTGTCAGGGGAGAAGCTCCATGATACTGGGCGGTTCCTAATGACAAAACGGGGGAGCCACGGTGTGCTCATATCGCGAATCACTCACGACGGCAATGGCCAGCACTCTTTCGGGGCTCGTAGAGGCCGGGGTCGACTTTTGAATTAAGTTGTCGACGGCTAATACACGCTGTAGTCGGTATGATTCACGGTCCAGTTCAGATTTCCTGCTCGTTGGCTGATGCTTCTGCCTCAACAGTCAGCTGCACAACATCGTGTGTCTCTCTGCCATCGTTAAGGTGGTCGTCCAGTTTTGGTGCGTCTACCTCAAAGAATCCTTGGGCCTCAGCGTCACCCAATACTGCATCTTGGTTTTTCAATGACAGAGGGCTCCTATAAGCGAGAATGCTCAATGAAGATCGAGCCAGATCTGCAATTGTTGCTCCCTGGCCGGCAACGGCAAGACCCTTTCCGAATTTGACGGAGACGGCCGCGAAACCCTCCTTGCTTTCACGAGGTGAGAAGCGCAGCACCAAGTCAGAGACCGAGTACGTATCATCGAGCGATTGGGCCACGTTTTCAACGTCCTGACGAATATCGTCGCTCTTCTCCGCTTCGATACGAACCGAGCGGGTAATGCCCTTAAGATTCACTGAAGCGAGCTGGAAAGAAGAGAGATTTTTTTCTAGATCGTTCCAGGCAGGGAAAGCACCGTCATCTCTGCCCCTAAGTGTGCGACCGTCAGAACTGAAGTTGACTCGATGGATTCCAGCATCGACCCCTAACACGCCCGAACGAAATCGCCATCCATTCCTAGTGACAGTGTCATCATCATCGGCAGCTGCGATCCTGGAAGATACCCCCAGATATGAGCGTTGGGCCTGCCAACTTTCCGCATTCGCAACCATGAGCGGACTGATATCCAACCCTTCTAGGGCTGGAGCAATCCGCTCAATCTCCGAAAAGGAAGTCATTTCGCCGAAACGACGCCAAAAGCTCCTACTCCCGATCGGTTTTTCTTGGTGAAGGAGCCAAGGAAGAAGCTCTTGCAATTCAATGTCCGAAAGGCGACCAGTCAAGCTTTCCAGTATAGGGTGAGACGCCGCAGAGTCTTCGTTCAACGCTAAGGCAACGATGGCAGCCGTGCGTTCCATCCTGACCGCGGCCGGTTCGGTGAAGCTTTCCCTAACGATCTCTGTGAGGTTTGCTGGTTCAGCCTGATCTTGGGCCTGAATTAGTGATTCCACACGGGCTTCATCAATAAGACCTCGTCCGCCGCGAAAGAAGCTGGACTGAACTAGACGAGTCAAGGGTGTCACGTTGCGGGCTTCGGGCTCAAGCATTTCGCCCATCGCGCTGACGTCGGTAAGGAGTGTTTGACTGGCCTTCTTGGGTTCGTCCCTGATCATTTGAGGAGAGATTGGCGGCATCTCCTGTGAAAAATCCTTCGTTTCATCCAGAGACATGAAGACTGGACTATCGGATGAAGTCTGCGTCAACTCGTCCGCAGCAAGAATAGATGCGTAGCTGCCCCGGAGATAGAGATCCCGTGTCGATTTGTCTCCTCGCCAACTCACAATGAAGTCTGGGATCGCGCTGTGGTTGAAGTACTGAGTGTCTTCTACGATTGCTCCTTCGTCCAATTCGTAGATCTTCGCCTGCACCAGCTTTTTGACCCGGTGTATGTATTCGTCCTGGCGGAATTCCTCTCGTGCCGCCGCCAGCGCATCAAGAAAATCGCTCACAGCGACTCCGCCTTCCGATCGAGGTGCACACGGACCATCTTCAACTCATCTCGACTGAGACTGAGATTCTCTTGCTTGGGATTAAAAACAAGAACCATAATGCGAGACGCCACGTCTCGCACGAGATCCTCGTCTATGACACGGTCCTTAAGATATTCCGGATGATTCTCCAGAGCCTTGACCATTTGGTCGCGGGTTTCCAGCGCGGTCCAGTTCTCGAGATTAAATGGATGGAATGTGACCCAAATAAAGTGACGTTTTCTATAACCCCCCAGGCGTTCTTTCTCACTGATCGTTGAGCTATATGCGATTGCTAAGAAGTGCAGGAACTCCTTGTACTGGCCCCCAGGGGTGGTGTATCGCTTACTCTCGACGATCACTGGTTCTTTTCTTCCCGTGAGAAAATGTCCCTGTAGGTCAAAGATTTTTTTACCGCTTAAATGTGGAAGCGTGCAATCCAACTTGTGATGATAGGCATCGAAAGGTAGCTCGATGAAGGTCGTTGCTTCGAGCCAGCGTTTGATGATCGCGACACCTTCGCGCCCCAGTTCTTGGGTTTCTTCTGCCGTCATTTCCCGAATATATCGTGGAAGTGACCATACTTAGCTATAAACCGGGCTAAGTGCCACGTCACATTCGGGCGGTAAGTATAGGGACGCGGTCCAAGAGTATGGACAGGGTGTATTGCCAAGTTAATTAGCCGCGCAGATCTCGGATTGGACCAGGCGATAAAGCGAGACCGATGGCTTTGAATTCATTGCTCATTCTATGTCTGGGTGGAATATGCCAGAACTCGACAGAGGAAAATTATGAATACGAAACGTCTCGGGATGGTTCAATGCACTGATACCTAGAGTCTATTAAACTCTTGATTGTCGTCTCATGGACTCCACCGCACTGGAAAGCGTCTCGGGTTCTGAAGGTCTTGAGTTCCATTCGCTCCAAAATTTCCGGGTAGCGCTGTCGGGCTTGATCATGGGCGGGTCCAGCCTGATTCTTGTGGGAAGTACGATGGAATCGCCGATCACGATCGCTTCTCCCACGTCCAAAAGGGGGAGCGAGGCTGTCAGGCCGGTCAGATTGTCAGGCATCACTCGTTCAATGACTCTACGGTCTTGATCATTCGTCAGCCGGAGCACGATGAAGTTGTTGCATTGCGAAAGCACGGTCTTACTTACGTCGGAGGGGCGCTGGCTGACGATGAGGAGAGAGACCCCGTACTTGCGACCTTCTTTCGCGATTCTTTCGAATGAGTCCAGAGCGCGTTGGTCGCGCGCCGTGACGTTATCCGAAGGCAGGTACAGATGCGCCTCATCGCATACCACCGTGAACGGGGTCCTTTGCTCGGGTGCGGACCAGAACTGAATATCGTACAGAACCCGCGCGAATACCCCGACTACAACGGGCAAAGCATCTGAGGGAACCTCGCTGAAATCGACGACCTTTATTCCTCGGGTGGTGCCCAGCATGTCTTTGGCCAGGCCATGCAGCCACTCGTAGTGGGATGTAGTGTCTGGAGCTTGGAACATGAAGGAGTACCGTCTATCCTTCATCTTCGTCTTGAGGCGGGAAATGAATCGCGTGAGTTTTCCTTTGAACGGTCCGCCCACTGGCCTCGCTGTTGACCCCGGCACCATCTCGGTGTCATCAAATTCAAGCAAATCTACGAGTTCGCTCAATGAAAATGGGATAGGGCTGTCGACGGTGAAGTTGTCTAGTGCCTGTGCCTTTTCGGCTAATTCCAACGTCTTGCGCTTGAGGGACCGTATATGTTCAGTGAATCGAGCTGCTTGGTTCGGGGCGTTGTCTTCACTGCGGTCCAGGAGGAGGGCCAGAAGCTCTTCCTGGTTGAGCATCCAGTATGGAAGAAATAGCACCCCCCCGTTTTCGGAGAGATCACTGGGTCCCGCGACTCGCCAGCCGCGCGCCAGCGATTTCCCTGATTCTGAGGGTTGGGCCAGAGGGGAATATTCCCCGTGCATATCCAACACGACCAAATTCGGGTATTGGAGTGCAGCTGCTCGCTCCAATATGAGCGCGACAGCCCAGCTCTTTCCCGACCCGGTGCTACCCACTAGTGCGGCATGTCTCTGGAACAGGCGATCACCGTCGGCAACGGCCTTCGCACTAGCATCGGCAACAAAGGATCCTAGATAGAGCCGTTTTTCCTCGTCGACTTCGCTGGAGAGAAGGCTCATCAGGGTTTGAAGGTTGCTGCCCACGATTGACCAGCATTTGGCGTCAATGCGTGGATAGGAGTCGGCTCCTCGCTTGAACGTATTCTTTCGTTGCCCGTCCACCGTCCTGTATGTACCGAGCAAGACGACCCTGAAGAGGTCCCTATCGACACGAGTCAGTGGGACCGGCTCTTCTGTCTCACCGTCCTCGAACATGTCCGCTAGTTCCGAATCTCGGGTGACCCTGTCGAGCATCCCCACTAGGTATTCGGAAGGAAGCTGGCCCTCCATCGCAATGAGAGTCCCGATGCTCACTCGAGTGATCTTTTCGGGATCCGTTGCCTCTGCCCAAACACTGGAAGTGTCGATGCGGAAGGCCGTTCCTAGCGGAGATGCCGGATCGAATATCAGACCCGCGGATTGGTCCGTAGCTGTTTGTTGGCTAGTCATGCGGATAATACCTCCGGTATCATTTCGGCGAGGTCCCAAAGTTTTAACCCCTCGACCTTCAAGGTTTGGCCGTGCATTTGTGCTCGTGTTGATGATGGATCATCTGGCCACTTGTCCAGTGCGAGAATCGCCGGAAACCGTGCAACGTAGGCCAGCGCCGAGTTAGTTAATGTCCGAGCTAAGACCGTGGTTTTCGTGTTCATATTGAACTGCGGATCAAGGTGTGTTTGCAGGTGATCGTCGTTGAACCCATAGCCAACAAAAAGAAGCGATGAAGCATCATCAATGGCTTTGGTCGCGCGGCTTTTCTGGGAATCGAATGGCCTGTCGTAGCCAGACCTATATTTGCTCAGACCGGGCGTGATCATGAGCCTTCGACTCTGCAACGGAATCTCGGATCGAACGGGGTGACCAAAATAGTCGTACCAATCGAGGCTGCCGTGGGGTTTGGATAATCGAACGTGAGATTTCAAAGCAACCACCGGTTTGCGCCCTCCCGGTCGTTTGACCACTTGGAGCTGTGATCGACTGGATACCTCGTCATAGCGTCCGATGGAATTGCCGCTGAATCCCGTATCTACCGTTATGCCGGCCAACGCGCACGCAAGCTCAATGATTCGATCGTAATTTGTGGTGATTACATCGGCCGCAATGTTTGCCTTGGTGACGTATATCAGCAACTTCCCGAGCATGCAGGGTTCATTTGATGCGAGCATTGTACTCATGGCCGTTGATTCAGCATCCAAGATTATTTGCGCCGTTGATGCAACGACCAGTGAGATGATGGGGTCATCACTCGGAAGACTATCCAAAGCCGCTTCGAGGCCGACTCCACGGTTTAGTTGTTCTTCAACTACCAACCAATTTTCCTCGCTATGCCCAGCCTTGAGAATAAGCGGCGGCACAGAAACCACCAAGCCATCAGCGAGAGCGCCCATCCCGGGGAGGCCATACGCACACGACAGGCCGGAACCTACGACAGTGGTGATTCCAGATGTGAACATGTCCTGGATGTGCGTATAGATGACCTGCGGATTCAAGATGCTCACACTACAGACTATGCATGAGCCGCATCGAAGCGTTGCATCTGTGTCGGTGGATGGCCTGTCGGGACATTTATCCGGGGAAGTGCCCAAATAGCTATGTAGAAATGGTTCGCTGCACAATGCGATACACCGTGCTGCGTGCGACCCCGAAGAGCTCGGCGATTTCGGCGCTGGTATGTTTGCCGCCGTGGTGCAGGGCAACGAGGTGTTTTTCCTGGGCGGGGGAGAGCTTGGGTTGTTTGCCGCGGAGCCGGCCCTTGGCCTTGGCGATTTGCATGCCTTCTCGGGTGCGGGCGCGGATGAGGTCGGATTCGAATTCGGCGACCATCGCCAAGACATTGAAGAGCAGCCTGCCGACGGGGTCGGTGGGGTCGTGGACGTTTCCGCCGAGGCTGAGCTTGATCTTGCGTTTGGTGAGGTCTTCGACGATGTCGCGGGCGTCGGGCAGCGAGCGGGCGAGACGGTCGAGTTTAGTGACCACGAGGGTGTCGCCCGCCCGGCATGCGGCGAGGGCTTGTTGAAGTCCGGGGCGTTCGCGGTTCCGTCCCGTGAGCCCGTGGTCCACGTAGACCAGATCTTCAGGGACGCCGAGTGCCTCGAGTCCTGCTTGTTGAGATGAAAGATCTTGTTGGCTAGTGGAGACACGGGCGTACCCGACCAAATGCGGTGACATGTCTCGAGTGTAGCGTTTGGGTTACCCTCACCGGGCTTTATTTCGGGCGGGGTATCTGCGAACCTGAGTGGTGCGGAATGTCAACGTATTTAACTATCGGAATTTTGGGGCCCAGGTGTCGCGGTGGGGGATCGGCTTACGGGCGGGCACCGAAAGAAAATTCCTGTTGCTATCCGGCAGAGGGCGAAGGATAGGCTCCAACTATGTCCACAACCCCACCGAGCGTTCAAAAAAACGCCCGCCGCAAACTCTCAAAATTCCTCAAACGCTCTAGGCCTGGATTGGGTGAGCCAATTATCAATCTGAGGGACGCGAGCGGTCGCATCCCGATTCTAGAAGTTATTTGGAAGCGACTCGACGACGATACCTGGCGCATCAACGGGTTCGAGGACCATCAACTCGATAAGCGGCAGGTGGACTCTACACTCGTTGAATGCCGTGTGTTCTTCACTTCGGGCGAGGACTGCTATCTGCCAGGGATTGTCACGGCGCTTCAAAGCCTCGTCACGCCTGAGCAAGCAAAGGCTAGACGCTTCTTGAAGCAGCATGTCGCTCAAGTAGTTAGTGGTTCGCGGATTGGCGCTTCAGGACCGATATTTCACTCGGGCCGCCTGGAAATGGACAACGGATTAGGTCCTGGAATTTTGCTTGGCAGCGATTTGATCGCGATGGATTACATCTACGGGATTGCTCTACACGAAGACGACGAGCGTCTAGCGCGTATAGGGAACGTGAGTATCGAATCAGCGCTGCAAGCTGTCGTCTATCACTTCAACGACCTCCTGCACGTGATCGCGAACCTTCGGACTCAGGTCGAACATGATCTTCAGATGGGCTACTTCGAGCTCGAGACTTAAGTCGATTGCGCCATACCGTTTTGAGCCGTCGAACATGTACCTGCCCGCAGAGGGTTCCTTGATGGGAGATCAAGTGAACGCGACTTTAGCGCAACGCGAAAGCTCCCATGATTCCCAGAACAAAGAACCCGAGCCAGATATAACCAATGATCAGACCGGCCAGCGCGAGGCCGTCACCAGCCTGACCGGTTTGCTTGATCTGACTCCGAGCAATGTGCCCGAATACAATCCCTAGGATCCCGGTGAACAACCCGAGTACTAGGGCTAAAATCGCGAAGATGTTTGTCCCGGGCTGGGCAGGCTGCTGATAGAGGGGCTGGCCATCCAGCGCATAACCAACCTGCGTAGGGGGCAACTGCTGTCCGCCTGGTCCGACTGCGGTATTGACGCGCTGGTTCGGCTTAGTCGCGGCTTTCACAACCAGCACGACGACCACTATTGCGGCGGCAACCACCAACAGCATGACTATGTGCCATCCCTGCAATCCACCCACGACAAATGCTCCTCTTGCTTAAGACGATGGAGTTCCACCGTAGTATCCCGATCCTATCCGACGATTTTCATGTTGAACTGACCCAAAGGACTTCTTCGCAACGTCCAATATTGAACTCACGTCAGGGAAGATTTCCAATATTTGACGAGTTGGATGCCATTCCCTCGTTAGTCGAACGCGCAAGGCACTCTTCCGATCTGGATGTGCCACAGATGAGTGACCCAGTAGTCGTTCCGTTACCGGACACGCCATCGCAGTGCAGAGGACTTCTGACATTTAGTGCACGAGACTCCTGAAAAATAACACCAAAAAGTGTTTCACAAACCAAGTACGAAACATGTATGATTAACTCGAAACTTTGAAACGTTTTTGACCCAATCAACCCATTGAGGGGGATCTGCATGGAACGGCCAGAAAGACTGGACGGCGTGGAAGAACCATGCATAGTCCCCAAGGGTGTCGCACTCGGGTACGCCCGGGTGAGCACCAAGGATCAGAACGTGGAGAGCCAGCGCCAGCAACTCGTTGCAGCAGGCTGCTATGACGTGTACGCGGACCAGGGGAAATTCGGGGCGACCATGACGCGCCCGGAGTTGGGTGCCTGCCTCCGTGCCCTGCAACCGGGCAACACTCTGGTGGTCACCAAGCTGGACCGTTTGGGCCGCACCGTGCGCGGACTGGTGGAACTGCTGGGCACCCTCAAAGATCGTGGAGTTGCCTTTCGTTCCTTGACCGAAGGCATCGACACCACCACCATGCAAGGCCGGATGATATTCGGAATCATCGCCTCAGTAGCTGAGATGGAGCGCGAACTGATCCGCGAACGCACCATGGCAGGACTCGCGGTGGCCACCGGCAAGGGCGGGCGACCCCCAAGCTTGCAGCCCCACGATGTGCGCGAGGCACGCAGGCTCAGGGAGAACGAGAAGTGGTCGCTTGACCGGATTGCGGAGAAGTTCAAGGTGAGCCGTTCCACCATTATTCGGGCACTTCGCCAAGATGGGTTGGCCGGGGATGGATACGCTGGTAAAAAGCCAGCTACTTCATCCCGGGAGCCGACCCATGGCCAGAGCACGTAAAACACAGATTCAAGGCCAGGTGTCCCTGGATGATTTTCTCTTTTCAGAACCCGAGGAGGTTCGTGATGAACACATACGGCAAGTTCGCACAGAACGCGTGGAAGACCCTGGCCCCGAGCCAGTACGAGTCGATAGTGGACCCGGAGATGTGGTTCACGAATCTGGGGATCGAGGCGGAGAACAGCGTGGACAGTCTGCAGGTGCAGATCGCTGGACACGATACGCCGGGGGAGACCTACCTGGAGAAGGTCGGGAGGCTGACGGGAGCGAAGATGCAGGCCGAGGAAATCGTGAGGTCCGAGATGCTGACCCCACAGCCGGAGGACTTGGAGGAGGAACAAGACGAGAACGAGGAAGAGGACTCGACCGCGATCCACTTGGATTTCCGCAAGGAAATGAACCGAATCATGCAGGCAGGGATGGAAGACCTGAACCGGGAGGAAATGGAGCGGGGACTGAACCCCTAAGCCCACCGTCACGGTTCATCCCCACCACTCAGGACACCTTGGCCCCCTCAGGTGCCAGAGCGCGGTTCCGCGCCAACCTTGAAGCCTTGCGCACCTTGCGCGAACTTCAAGAAGAGCAGCGAGAAGCCACCACGGCAGAGAAAGAAACCCTGGCGAGGTGGGGAAGCTGGGGAGCCACCGGCGTGGCCGAGGTCTTTGACGAAACCCGCCCCGCTTACGCGGAGGACCGCGCGGAGTTGCGCGAACTACTCACCGAGGCCGAATACCGTGCCGCTAACCGCACGGTCATCAATGCCCACTACACCGACCCGGCGCTGGCCACCGAAATCTGGCAGACCCTGCAAGCCCTCGGCTTCGAGGGCGGCAACGTCCTGGAGCCAGGCTCCGGTGCAGGTACTTTCATTGGTTTGGCACCCGAGGGCACCACCATGACCGGGGTGGAGCTGGACCCGATCACCGCAGGCATCTCCCAAGCTCTGTATCCCGAGACCACCATCCTCACCGAGTCCTTCGCTGACTCGCAGTTCGGGTCCGGGCGCTTCGACGCCGCCGTAGGCAACGTGCCCTTTGGCCGGAACATCTTGCACGACCCCTCCCATAACCAGGGTCGACACTCGATGCACAACCACTTCATCATCAAATCCCTGGACCTCACCCGCCCGGGTGGTGTGATCGGGGTGATTTCCTCGGCCTTCACCCTTGATGCGCAGAACCCCGCAGCGCGACGAGAAATCTACGAGAACGCGGACCTTTTAGGTGCAGTACGCCTGCCCAACGGAGCGCACCGCAGGGCAGCCGGCACGGACGCACTGACCGATGTTCTGGTCTTCCGTCGCCGTCTGCCAGGAGAAGAACCAGGTAACGCCGCATGGTTGGATTCCCACCCGGTAGCCACCGGATCCGGGGCTGATGCGCGGATCAATGACTACTTCACCCAGAACCCCGAGAAGGTACTGGGAACGATTGAGGTAGGCAACGGCATGTATGGCAATGCCACGGTGAATGTGCGTGCCGATGACCTGCAGGCAGTTCCGGCGCAGCTGCATGAGCAGTTGCAAGAGCTTGCGGCCACTGCCGTGGCTGCAGGCCGGGGGATGGCTGAAGACCAACGAACGGTAGAGGTGCAAGCAGCCGCACGACTGCCCCAGGCGCCAGTCAGTGAACAGGTCGGGCACATTACCGCCCTCGAGGACGGAACGTTCACCCAGGTGTCCACCAACAGGGTCGCAGAGACGTTGAACGTTCCGGCCAGCCAGCAAGCCGAACTTCGATCCCTGCTCGGCTTGCGCGATGGTGCACGAACGGTCTTGAGTTTGGAAGCTTCCAACGTGGAGGACACAGATGAACTAGTCACCGCACGCACTGACCTCGCGGCAAGGTACGAGAAATACACGGCAAAGCACGGACCGATTAACCGGTTCGGTGAACGACGCACCGGACGCACGGATGAGAACGGGCAGGACATCATGTCCCGCACCCAGCCCCGTGTCATGGCCACGCTGCGCAAAGACCCCTACGGGCCCTTGGTGCCAGCCCTTGAATACTTCGATGAAGGAACCCAAAGCGCAGCCCCGGCCGCACTTTTGAAGGAACGCCAGGTCCAGCCGCGCAAGCCCATACGCGGGGTCGATACTCCCGCCGAGGCTCTGGTCGTCACCTTGGACACCGTGGGAGAAGTGGACCTGGACTACATTGCTTCGTTGCTCGGCACCGAGCCAGGACAGGCGCGCGAGGCTTTGGGGGATTTGGTCTATGACATTCCCGGGGAACCTGGTGTCATGGAAACGCGAGCCGAATACCTCAGTGGGGATATCCGCGAAAAGCTCGACGCTGCGACCGAAGCGTTGAGTGATGATCCGATGTATCAGCGCAACGTCACTGACCTGCAGGAGGTACTGCCCCGGGCCTTGGGAGCTGATGAAATTGAGGCCAAGGTCGGCTCGGTGTGGATTTCCCCGGATATCCACGCGCAGTTCTTGCGCGAGCTGATCAAGGACCGCAATGCCCATGTGGATCGGGCCAGCGGTGCGAACTGGGATGTGAAAGCCAGCAAACACACCTTCCAAGCCCGTAATGACTGGGGAACCAACCGGATGGCGGCAGGGGATATTTTCAAGAACCTGCTGGAGCAGCGTCGGGTGCAGGTCACCGACCCGGACCCCGATGACGAAAACGGTAATCGCCGCATCGTGAATCCCACCGAGACCACTGCTGCGCAGGAAAAAGCACAGATGATTAAGGAACGGTTCAGTGAATGGGTGTGGGAAGACCCGGCACGCACGGTCGCATTGACCGATGAATACAACCGCCGTTTCAATTCCCTGGTGTTGCGGGATTACACGCTGGAAGGTCAACGCCTGACCCTGCCCGGGTTAGTGAAGAGCTTCAACCCGCGTCCACACCAGCGCGCAGCGGTGGCACGGATGATTTCCGAACCCTCGGTGGGTTTGTTTCACGAAGTGGGGGCTGGGAAGACCGCAGAGATGGTCATGGGGGCCATGGAGCTACGCCGTCTGGGGATGACGAATAAGCCAGCGGTTGTGGTGCCGAACCATATGTTGGATCAGTTCGCGCGTGAGTGGTTGCAAATCTATCCGCAGGCGCAGATTCTTGCCGCGTCCTCGGCAGACCTGCAAGGGGATAAGCGACGGGAGTTTGTGGCGCGCACGGCGGCGAATGACTGGGATGCAGTCATCATGACCCGCACCGCCTTTGAGCGCATCAAACTTTCACCGGAGGCCGAGAATGCATATAGCGAGAGGGAAATTGCACGCAAACGCCAGGAACTGGCCGCAGCCAGCGCTCGTGCCAGCGAACAAGGCCAACCGTCTATGACGGTGAAGAAAATGGAATCCCAGATACAGGCCCAAGAAGAAAAGATGAAGGCCAAGCTTGACCGACCCGTGGACCCGGGGATCACGTTCGAGCAGACCGGCATAGACTACCTGATCGTGGATGAGCTGCACGACTTCAAGAACCTGGACACCCCCTCGAATATCAGTGACGCTGCCATTGACGGGTCCAAGCGCGCAGCGGACCTGCACTCCAAGGTCGAATACCTGCGCGATACCCACGGGGATCGAGTTATTACCGGGGCCACGGCAACACCGATCGCCAACAGTGTCACCGAAATGTATGTCATGCAGCGCTACCTGCGCCCGGACCTGTTGGAGAAGGCCGGGATCAACGACTTTGACACCTGGGCGGCAACGTTCGGTGAAGTGGTTTCCGAGATGGAAATGTCCGTAGCCGGGGGAGATAACTTCAAACTCAAGGAACGCTTCGCCAAGTTCCAAAACGTGCCCGAACTGTTGAAGATGTTCCACACCTTCGCTGATGTGAAAACCGCAGAAGACCTCCAACTCCCAGTGCCCGATATCGCGGCCCGTGAGGATGGGAAGCGTCTGCCACGAATGGTCACTGTGGAACCCAGTGCCGAGCTGTCGGAATACATTGCCGACATTGGGGAGCGTGCCGAGGCTGTGCAAGCGCGGCAGGTGGACCCGCGCGAGGACAACATGCTCAAAATCTCCAGCGACGGACGCAAGGCAGCCTTGGATATGCGCCTGGTGGATCCAACACTGGAGATGCTTGAAACCTCCACCAAGACCGGTGCGGCAGCCGACCTGATCGCAGGGGTCTATGAGAAGACGAAAAACCAAACCTTCATTGACCCGGCCACCAAGGAGGAACACCCGACACCCGGGGCGCTGCAAATTGTGTTCTGTGATTTGGGTACACCGTCGAAGGACTGGAACGTCTATGACCAGCTCCGGGATGACCTGGCGACCCGTGGTGTTCCAGCGGAGAAAGTGCGCTTCATGCACGAGGCAAAAAACGATGCCGAAAAGGGCCGGCTCTTTGCTGCCTGCCGCAGCGGCGACGTTGCCGTGCTGATTGGGTCCACCCAAAAGATGGGGGTGGGAACGAACATCCAGGACCGTGCCGTGCACCTGGTGGACATGGATGCACCGTGGCGACCGGCAGATGTTTCCCAACGCCATGGGCGCATCATCCGGCAGGGAAACCAGAACCCCGAGGTCGATATTTCCCAGGTCGTCACCAAGGGATCGTTCGATACGTTCATGTGGCAAACCTTGGAGCGCAAGTCCAGGTTCATTGACCAGATCATGCGCGGCAAACTCGACGTGCGGGAGATTGAAGACGTTGGGGAAAATACCCTGTCCTTTGCCGAGGTCAAGGCCATCTCCAGTGGCAACCCGTTGATCTTGGAGAAGTCCAAAGCCGACCAGGAACTCTCACGCCTGGAACGTCTCAGCCGTGCCTGGAACCGCAACCAAGCCTCATTGCTGCACCGCAAGGACGGAGCAGAAACCAAGGGCCGTGTGCAAGTCAACAACCTGCCCAAGCTCCAAGAGGCCGCAGCCCGAACCACTGGTGAAGTCGGCGGGGAATCGTTCGCCATGACGATCAACGGCACACGCCACGACAAGCGCACCGAAGCCGCCGAAGCGTTGGGAACGTGGGTGAAGGAAAACCTGTCGAACAGGCCCCCTATGCACGCCGAGCGTGATGCAGGGATCGCTGGCACCATTGCCGGGCACAACGTGCGCGTGGTGGAGGGAATGGGCATCCTTGGGGATATCGATTCATCCCCGGTTCGCTTCACCATTGACCAAGCCCCTGGCGTGTATGTGGAGGTCGGTCGAGAGACCGCGAAGAACCCTAACGTGGGACTGATCCAACGGATGGAAAACCAGATCACCCGCTTGCCCCAGGCCGTGAAGAAACTGGAGCAGGGCATCGAGGAAACGCGGCAGGAATTCCGCGATGCGGCATCGGCCTTGAAGCAACCGTTTAAGCACGCGGATGCGTTGCATCAGGCGCGGTGGGATGTGGAGCGGATTGGGCGTGAGATGCGTGGGGAGGAGAACCCACAGCCGACGTTCGATGCAGAGCTAAAAGCCATGCAGAAGATTCAGCGCGCCAACTCTCCTGTGCCTGTCGGCACGCGGTCTACGACACCGGCTGTGGAGGCTACGCCTGCGCAACCACGCACGGAAATTAGCAGTCCTCAGCGTGACGGTGTTGATCGCTAAAGATGTCTGTGAGTTGTTCTTGGTGAGCAACGGCTAGGGGAGGCTGTGCACATCGCCCGGCCACTCAAGGGTGACCTTTCGGGGACCAGGGGAGCTGGGCGTTGTGTGCAGGCGGTCTGTTGGGTCCCGGCGTCCACATGTGTGCGGGAAAAGACCGAAGGAAATATCTTTTGCCGTGCCCATGTGGTCGCGGGGAAACACCACCAACACCAAGCAAAGAACTTACCTTCTTGCCAAGGACACTATGCTTCGGAGGCAGGAGCCGACTGATTATCAGTCGTCTTTTTTGCTGCCGTTTTACGACGCACCGTAGCGCCCTGGTCAAGACCGAGCTTCTTGAGTTCATCGGCGCTCCAGCCGTCCTTGGTGGCACGCACATATGCCTTCTTATCTTCCTTCTTTGCTTCGACCAGTTTGGCTTCCAGCTCGGTGACGAGCTGTCGTGCCTTGACCAGATCGGTGACTGAGGCGATGCGCGAGTTCAGTAATTCGCGTGCCTGCTGCTGTGTGCTTTCGATGGTGTCCATGGCAACAGCTTAACCCAGCCCCGTGCCAAACGGCCAGACGCGACGAAACAGAAGACGAGCGCAGCAAGCTATACACTTAGGTTCCCTAAGCGGCTTGTCGGACTGGACGCTGCGCTGGTTGTCCGGCACACTTGTAGTGTGGTCCCCGAAGTTTCTGGGTCGCTGCGCTGGGCTAAGTGAAAGGCAAATGATGAGTGAGCAGACTCCCGCAGGTCGGCTGTTTTCTCGTCGTCGGCGTGCCAACGTCGAGGGTGGACGGCAGCACTTTCACAAGGTGAAAGTCTCACCCGAAGAGGAAGCCCAGCTGTTGCAGTTAGCCGAACAACAGGGCGTGACCATCCCGCGCTTGCTGGTCGAGTCAGCGCTCAGTGCTGGTGCACCGCAGACCCCCACTGAGCGCAAGCAAGGCTTGGCAGAACTGTTCGCTATTCACACGCTTTTGGCTCGCGTTTCTAACAACGTGAACCAGTTGGCCCGTCACGCAAACTCTGGCGATGAGTTCCCCGCCGAAGCCAAGGAAACGTTGGCTTACATGAAGAAGCTGGCTTTCCGTATCAGTGACACGGTGGACAGGATCAACTGGTGATCCCGAACGTTACCCGTGGCAGCCGGATGCAAGGTCTGCTGTATTACTTGGTTTCTACTGACGTTGATAAGACCGCCAACGTTCACAGCGATCCACACCTTGTTGCTGGCAGTGCCGCAGTCATGGCGTGGTTCGATGACGGCATTCTTGACCAAGATGATGCGAGCAAGATTGCCGCATATTTGGATCAGCCGCACAAGAACTATGGTGTCGAAATCATGCGCCGCGATGATCGCAAGGGTGCACCTGTTGGACCGGACGGAAAGCCTCAACTGATCAAAGCCGATGTGTGGCATTGCTCGTTGTCTTTGAGTGCCGGGGAACGTCACGTTACCGACCAGGAATGGGGCGACATTGCCAATGACTTCATCGACCAGATGGGATTCTCCGAAGCCAGCGGCAAGGCACCGTGCCGATGGGTCGCCATCGACCACGGCACCAGCTCCAAGGGCAACCATCACATCCACCTAGCGGTGTCTCTGGTGCGTGAAGATGGCACCAAGGCGTCGGTGCACAATGACCGGTCGCGGGCGCAGGACACGTGCCGTGGTTTGGAGAAGAAGTACGGTCTGGAAGAGTTGTCCACGGTGCATGCTTCACGTGGGTATGACCCTGCTGAAAAGCAGACCGCGATCCGTCAGGGACGCGAGATGCACCGGACCTCACTGGAGCGCAAAGTGCGTGCCGCATCGACCGCTGTCTCGACCGAGGCGGAGTTCGTCCGCCAAGGCCGGGATATGGGGTTGCTGATGCGCCCCCGATACGCGAAGAACACCACCGATGTGGTGGTCGGTTACTCCGTTGCCGAGCGACCTCCCAAGGATGAACGCCCGGTGTGGTTCGGTGGCGGAAAGATCGCTCGTGACCTTGGCCTGGGACAGATGCGCACCAAGTGGCCTGACACGGCCCAAGGTTCCCTTGACGCCGTTGCCGAATGGAACGCAGCTGCCCGTAACCGTCCCCAGGTGAAGCCACAACGAGGCCCGATTAAGTCTGAGTACACCGAGGCTCAACAGTGGGCCATTCACACCGCAAATGCCAAGGAAATGGCCGACCGGCTTGCGTCGTTGCCGGTGGACGATCACGCGTCCTGGGCGAAGGTCGCCCGGGAAACTTCTGGTGTCTTTGCTGCATGGTCAACACAGCTCGAAACCACGGCCGGCCCTTTGGCTGCCACGGCTGCCGAGTTGGCGAAGACTGCGCAGCTGCGCGACTACCGCAAGCACACCAAGCCGGTGCCGTTGCCCTCCCTGGCAAGTTCCACGATGTTGCTTTTGGCAGCGGGTTCTAAGAGTAAGACCGCTGCACAATCGGCCCTGCTTTTGCAGCTGATGCGCACCTCGCGTGCGATCTATGACATGCACCAGGAATCGAAGCGGTTGCGTGAAGCCAAGAACCTGCGCCGGGTGCTGACCGGTGACTTGGGTCCGTTCATCACCTCGATGCCTGAGCCGGATAAGCCACCTGCTGTTCAGGTGTCTGTATCAGCAGGGAACCGGGCCGTTCCTGAGAGTGAATTGCCGACGTCGTTCAAACTGTTGCGCAGGAGTGCCCCACCCCCTGTGCGACCAGGAAGCGTCGTTCCGTCCACGACGGAACCGGCACGTACCTACCAACCCAGACCTACCCATCCGTCCGCTCAGCCCGGGCCTGGGCAGGATTACGAACGCTAAAAAGCCAACACCTTGGCGCACCTACGAAGGAGCACGTGAGTCCCATGAGTGAAGAACACGTTGAAGACGTTATCGAAGGCATGCTGCGCCAGTCCCTGGCCGCCGGCTCACAACTTGCAGAGCAAGTAGTCCGCGCCCGACAGCAATACCTGCGCAACGCGGCCCAGCAGTCCGAGCAGGCCGCTATCGAGTCACAGCGCACTCTTGCCTCAGACCGAGCTGTGATGCAATCTGCCATCGTTCCTGTGATGCGCGATGACTGGTGGGAAACGGCCCAACCCGAACAGATCACCCAGGCATACGTGCTTGCTGAGGCGTGGAAGGACTACGACCCGGCAGCACTGGCGGCATCGGAGAAGATCAGCAGCGAACTGAAAAACCGGTACGGAATCGACACCGCAGATCTACAGGATGATTCGGTGTACCTGAAGGACTACCTCGCCATGGCGCAACGCGCAGAGGTGACCATGAAGGAAGCCAAGGAACACGCCGAGGCCATGGCCCTTGTGGAAGCGGCCCAGGCAGAGCAAATCAACCGCTACGCCGCAGAGCTGAAAGACGAGTTGGAACGCCACAGTGTTCCACCGGGGTACCTCGCCAATGCTGAGATGGTGACTGCGCTCGAAGCCTCCAAAGAAGCTGTTGGAACGGAAGCTGCACCCGATGCTGACCGGGCTGTGGCCGAGCGTATGCACCTGATTGAGCAGGATGGAATCAACGGGCCAAGCCTTGATGATCTTCGCCAGGAGATTGGCCAGAACTATTCAGGGGCTGACGATGCAATGTTCGCGGACGCAGCGTTTGTTGCCACGGCTCGTGACTGGCATGAGGCCAAGACCCTGGCAGCGGGAGGTTTCGTGGACAAGGGAAATACCGGCCTTGAAGCACGGTATGAAAACGCGGAGAAGGAACTTTTTGCCCGGATTACACCCCTGGGCCAGGAAATCCAGGAGAAGGTTCTCCAAGACCCCAACACGCAGACCTCCGCACCAGCTGGGAAAGCCGAGAATCCCAGCACCCCGGCCTATGGGTCCCAGGAACACTATGAGGCCTTTGAGGCGTCATTGCAGGGCACTGGAACTGACGCCCAGATCAAGGGCAGAGTAGCTGCCGCCAGAGGGCAGGCAACGCCACCCAAGGCAGCTGTTGAAGCGCCCAAGAAGGCACCCAAGGCACGCAAGGCATCGGCAGGAGCCGGTGTGGGACGTGAGCGGAGCCAGAGCGGTCCATCACGCTAAAGGGTGAAGCGCCCAGGGAGCTGTGAATATCAGCTTTTCCTGGTATCCACAGCTCCCTCTCTGCATTTTTCAGAAGGATGAATCTTGATGAACTGGTTTAGGCGAGTGGTTTTTCCGTTCGACGGCCAATACCAAGGAGCTGGGTGGTAAAACGGGCCAAGCCCCGAATATTGAGAAGTCGCCCCGGGTACGCGCCGCTGGATTCCCCGACCATGGAGGTCATGGCCCCGGTGGTCGAAAGCCCGGAAGGAGTCGATGGGAAGGTCATGACCCTGTTTGCTCGTCCCGATGAACCCGAACAGCGCTGGCACGCCGAGCTGCACCCCTATCTGGAGAACGAATACACCATCGACGCCGAATAGATCGACCCGGCACGAGTCCCGTTCGATGCGATCCTTTCCTGTCCTGAGTTGGAAGGCGATACCTCCCACCTGCAAATACTCACGGCCGACGTCAAGACCAACTCCGGTGCTTGGTATGTCGAGCTGCACCAGAATGCTCCCGGCGGGAAGTATCTGGTCGGCGGCGTCCACGAGGCTCCCTGAACCCCCGTGCGGGCCGGTGCGCAATCAACGGAACACCGATGGTGACCCGGCGGATCGTGTATCGCTGGAGGCCATTGGGCTGCCCGAACTTTGGAGGCATGACCCATGGTGCACACGAAGATTTGTGTTTACCATGGGGTCAACGTTGCACCAGGGGTTGAAGGTGCGCGTGGGGCATCAGGTGTTCCGTGTGGGGATGACGGACAAATTGATTGGGGATGACATGGTTGACTTGAAAAGTTTCGAGGATGCCCACTACTTGACGGTGACCGAGGTCGCCCTGGCGATGCGCGTGTCAAAGATGACCGTCTACCGGCTGGTGCATGAGGGGGAACTGGTGGCGGTGCGCTTCGGGAGGTCCTACCGGGTGCCCGCCCAGGCCGTTCAGGAGTACCTGATCGCCGAACGGCACACAGCGGTTCCGAGACCGCACCCCACGACCACCTAGCGAAAGATGAAACTCCCGGCTGTGGTGCGTCGCTTTCCTGCGGGTCCGCTCAGTGCCCCGCGGTGCCCGAGCGATCCCGGCACCGTGTACCGACGGGGCCCTGATCCCGTGGGCGTGGTGGTCCGTCAGGCACGTAGGTTCGTGAAATTCGCAGAGGGCATGATGCATGGAACACCGACCATGTCATACGACGGAGGGCTAACGCCCGAGAGTTGGTGGTGCGGGCCGAGCGCCACCGAGTAGCTGACCATAACGGAACGCCCGGAGCAGGGGAGCGTGCACGCCGATCCCTCACCGAACCGACCCCGGCTAGCTTCCATCGGCAAGCCGCGTGACAGTAGTTGCCTGCGCAGAATGACCCTGGCACAGGATTTTCCGGTGCTACCAGTAGCCTGGAGAGCACCCATCAGAGCACCCATCAGGATCCCGGAAGTCTCAGGCCCGCACGCGGGATACCCAAAAATACGTCTGAGGATTTGCGTCCACTTCAGACCCATAGAGGCCGCCATTTTGAGTGCGAGGTGCACAAAGCGTAGATGTGAGCTGAGGCACAATGTAGGGTCGTGAGCTATGGGTCGCCCAGCGGGGACGGCTCCATGACGAAGGGAAGCACTTTCATGAGGAAGCTACACCTAATTGCCGTTCCGGCCATGGCGCTGGGAATGATCGCCGCCGCCGCAGCAGGGGCATCGGCCGAAACGAACACCCATTCGTACCAAACAGAGCTCAAGGCACTAAACGGAAGTGGCGCGAGCGGCACGGTGATGATCAGCATCAGCGGCGACCAGGCAACCGTCACCGAAAAGGTCAGCGGGTTGGCCAAGACCTTCGACGGCAAGCCCTACCCGCACGTCCAGCACATACACATCACTACCGGATCCCAGGGCACCTGCCCGACCATGAAGGCAGATAAGAGCGGTGACGGGGTCATCAGCACCACCGAGGGAATGCCGTCCTACGGCATGATCGGCACCACGCTCTCCACCAAGGGGGACACCAGCGACAAGGCCGCACTGGACCTGACGGTTGCCGGCATGGGAGACAGCTTCACCTACGAACGCACCTTCACGATGAACGCCAAGACCATCAAGGCCCTCAAGGCCGGAAACGGCACCGTAGTCGTACATGGACTGGACCCGGCAAAGTTGAGCAAGAAGGCAGCGAAAGAAAAGTCGGACTTGGATCCCAAGCTGCCCTTGGCAGCAACCTCGCCGGCCCTGTGCGGAACCCTGACCGCGTCGCAGATGGACATGCCCATCGGAAACCCTGAAACCGGTGGTGGCAATACCGCCGGCATGGACAACGGAATGATCGCCCTGGGCGGTGGCCTCGTCCTGGTCGCCGCGGGCGCCGGGGTCTACATGGTTCGCCGCCGCCAAGGCGAGCAGAACTAGAGAAGCCACAGCCACCACCAGGAAAGATCGCTACCGATGAGACACGTTCGGAAGAAGAAAACCGCCAGTGGCTCCGTTGCGCTCGCGGCCATCGTGGCGGTGGGCCTCATCGGTACGGTGTTGGTTGGAGCCGGTGTGAGGGGGGAGGCACCTCCCCCCTCACCACCGGTCACCGAGGCTGTCGCGGCAACTGGCCCGACGGAACCTGCGCTGCCTTCCAGCCAGGCAGCTTCACCCACCACAGGGCAATCCGCTAAGACGAAGGAAACTCCCAGCACGCCTCGTCCAACGCCTCCGGATATGTTGCTCAAGAGATCGCAGCCAACCAAGCTGACCATCCCGTCCATCGACGTCGATACCAAGCTGATGAACGTGGGGCTCCAGGCCGATGGATCCATCGGCGTTCCACCCCTGGACCCCGATGCGCCAGCGGGCTGGTTCGACAGGGGCCCCACCCCGGGCGAAAAAGGACCAGCCGTGATCCTGGGCCACGTCACCGCGCTGGACCAAGAGGGCCCGGCCGTCTTCTTCAAGCTCGGCGCTTTGCGGAAGAAGGATCAGATCTTCGTCACCCGTGCCGACGGCATAGAGGCAGTATTCACCGTGACGCGCATCGTGCAAGCCCCGAAGCAGGACTTCTCCAGCATCGACACCTACGGAAACACCGAGGATGCCCAGCTTCGCCTGATCACCTGCGGCGGGACCTTCAATAAAAGCACAGGCCGTCATGATGACAACATCGTGGTTTACGCCACGCTGACCTCCACCCGGTAATCCCACGCGGCTGCAGGGCATGCCCGGCCCGCCACTACCGGTGCCCACGACAGTTAGCGACACCCAGGCACTGGGATATTGATTGCCACTCCATCGGGGGTGGTGTGAAAGCGGCGTTCGACGGATATCGCCCTATGCCCTCCGTCATTCGGTGATTCGGTGAACCTTCCCTGGAATTCAAGGGTTGTTCAAGGCCCCGCGTGGTGGGGTGACAATGCGGTAAACCCGTCGGGCGAGAGAGCGTGTGATGCACCGACGGATGTCCTTGGTGGTCGAACCGCCAGGCTCTCGTTTCCGCACGTATTCGTGGGTTTCCCCATCGAGGGACATCTGTCTTGCACCAAACCTTGCGGAGCGACTGGTGCAAGATCCTGTTGTTGCCTCGGTTCAGTGGATGACTGAACCATCGGTAAAGGTCTGGACAAAGCCGTAGGACCGCGCTCTTTCCTTGCCGTGAACACCCGGGTACTCTGACAGTTATTGCGGTCGATTCGGCCGTGGCGAGGGTTCCGCGGTGCTGGGGGAGCGCTAGAGGAATAAGTCCTGCCCCGCCATTCCATCTGAATGGCAGGAGAACAACGTGTTCGAGCAGAAATTCATCACCACGGCAATGGCCCGCAGCGCTGAGAACGGCCTTGACCGCCGAAGGCTGTTGAGCGCCGCCGCAGCAGCAGGCATCATTGGCACCGGAACCCTGTTCTCTGCCACGTCCGCGGCCGCCCATTCCGATGAGGGCGATCACGAGGATGATCATGAGGAAGGACCCAGTGACTCGGCAATCCTGAACTTCGCGCTAAACCTGGAGTACCTCGAGGCCGAATTCTATCTGCGTGCGGTCACCGGTTCGGGCCTGCCCGAAAACCTCACGGACGGCAGGGGAAAGAAGGGTGGAGTAACCGGTGGAAGCAAGGTCCCGTTCACCGCCGGTAGCCTGATCCAGAAGTACGCGGTGGAGATCGCGGCGGATGAAAAGGCCCATGTCCGTTTCCTGCGCAGCGCCTTGGGCAAAGCCGCTGTGGCCCGTCCGCCGATCGACCTTGAGGCAAGCTTCACCGCAGCCGCTCGCGCCGCCGGACTCATTACCGCAGGCCAGAGCTTCAACCCGTTCAAGGATGAAACCAGCTTTCTGCTCGGGGCGTTCATTTTTGAGGACGTCGGCGTCACCGCATACAAGGGAGCTGCACCGTTCATCGACAACAAGACCTACCTGGAGGCGGCAGCCGGCATCCTTGCCGTGGAGGCTTACCATGCGGGCATCATCAGAACCACCATGTATGCCCGGGGTCTTCAGGCGCCCGCCCAGGCCATCTCGGACGCCCGCGACAGCCTCGACGGCACCACGGACCGTGACCAGGGCATAGGAACAACGCGGGTAGCCAACCTCGTGCCCGCCGACGCCAACGCCCTGGCCTTCAGTCGGACCCCCAAGCAAGTCCTGAACATCGCCTACCTGACCCCCGAATCGGCCAGGTCCGGCGGGTTCTTCCCCCACGGAGTCAACGGAAGGTTGAACCGAAGCGGCGGGCATTAAGATCCGCTCTTACTGGGACGGCTTACTGGTAGCGACCGTTATTCAAGTGGTCTGTATTCGTGCGGTTGGGATTTGATCGACGCGGAGGTGCCTCGAGCAGTTGCCCCTGCGAGTGTCTTCCCAGGGACGATCGCGTGCCGTGGCATAGATATATGACAGGTGGTTATCGACTAAGAAAATGCGCCAATGGGCTTCCCTCACAGCACCAACAATCCGCACCTCAGCGTCATTAAGCGGACAACCGACGTCATTAATCAAGAAAGCAGGCACGACTCCTGTTAAACATGTTTTCGACCAAGAAAACGTTTAGCCAGGA
>NZ_QMKQ01000036.1 GCF_003287975.1 Arthrobacter sp. AQ5-05 | reverse complement strand
GCGCCTCCACGGCGAAATCGGATACATCCCACCCGTGGAAGCAGAAACCAATTACTACTCAAACCTGCCCGCCATCAAAACGATGGAACGGGTCTAATAAACCCTCCACCAAACCCGGGGCTTGACACTCCCTGCTAGATGTGCTGGTGGTGACGTTACCGAAGGTACAGGTCAGAGGGGAGTGGAAGGACGGTTTCCGGGACGGATTTTCTTGGGACACCGGAAGGGTGTTGGGAAAATCGATACAGCCTTCCTTGAAGAAGCAGGGCTACATGGCCCGGCCGGTGCGCAGGTCGATGGAGGCAACATGGATTCCGCCCACGTACACGTTCAGGTCCCCGGTTCCCGGCAGGGCATCGCCGCCCGGGACGGTGCCGGAGATGTCGATGCGGAATTCCGGGGCATGGGGCGCCGGGAAATCCAGGATCTTGTACATGCCGTCGCTGGACTCGGCTTCTGCGGCCGGGGAAACCGAGATCGTGCCCCAGGCATCCAGATAGCCCAGATCGATGCACAGGGTGAGCGGTTCGTTGATTCCGGCGACCGAGCGGATCTCGATGGACAGCGCGGCGGCGCCCCCGACAGCGGCGGAACCTGGTGTGTGCACGGTGACCGCGTAGCCGCTTCCCCAGATGGACTCGATGCCGTCCAGCCCGTCGATCCCGGGCAGGTCCGGATCCAGCGGGGTCGAATCGGGCAGTTCGGGTTCCTGCCCCGGAGCTCCGGGGAACATATCCATCGTGCTTCCTCTCGTTCCCGCCCGCGTGGGCCGACTGCCGTTGTCGGGTGGATTCCCTCCCTGCCACCGTCTCGCTCCGCGCCCCGGGCGTCAAGTACCCGCGGCACCGAAAACGCGGCCCGGATTCCGTCCCCGAGCGCAGGGGACCGGCGGGGTGCCAACGGACGGAAGCCCGGTGGGCTTCCTTTACACGCCGCCGGTCGGTGGTGAATGCTGTCCCTAGTGCCGCAACGGCACTCCCGCCGTCCCAGGACCGAGGCCGGCGGGCCGAAGGATGAATGCGTGAGGAGCGTGGGGACTGGTGGAAGGAATCCGCTTGCGCGTCCAGGACGCCATGCAATCGCACAACGACGGCCTGACGCAGGCGAAGATGGCCCGTGCAATCGGCATGGGCCGCGATGCGCTCAGCCGTTCACTGAGCGGGCAGCGGAACTTCAGCGCCACCGAGCTGGCGAAGCTGTCCAAGGTGCTCGAGGTGTCGCTGAGCTGGCTGGTCACCGGGGATCCGCGCCCCGAAGGGCCCAATGGCCGGGTCGGGCAGGGCGAGGGCTGGAAGCACGATTCCGTGGCGGAAACCGTGGCCTTCCCCGCCGGGGCGTATCGGGAGGTGGGGCTGTCCACCGGGACGGTGCCGCAGCTTGAGCCCGGCCTGGGCCCCGAGGAGGGAGCGGCAGCGGTCGCGACGTTGCTGAATGCGGCCCTGGGCCAGGACTTCGTGCACGACCTGCCCGCGGCCATCGAGCGGGCCTACGGGATCGGGGTGTTCGTGGCGGCCGAGGGGCCGGCGTTCGACGCCCGGGCCATGCGGAGCCGCGACGTCACCTACATCATGGTGCGCGGCACCGGTGCCTGGTACCAGGCCAACCTGGTGCTCGCCCGCGAATTGGGCGCGCTGCTGGGCGGACGCCATGAAGACATCGGCATCCGAACGCAGGCCGAGGACGGCTGGGCCCGCGACTTCGCCCTGTCGCTGTTGTTGCCCGCCGCGAGGGTGCGGTCGATCGACTGGAACCGGCAGACCCCGCGCGGGCTTGCCGGGTTCCTGTGGGAGTCCGGGGTCTCGGCCAAGGCGCTGGCGCACCGTCTCGACGTGCTGGGCATCGGCCGCGGCCCGGCGCTGGTGCATGCCGACGAGGGGACCCTGCAGTTGCTGGTCTGGCAGGATCCCGAGTGCCTGAGCCACCACCGGGCCAGGGCGTACCGGGCCCCGCGGATTCCGGCCGACCTGTTCGGTGCCCACCTGTTCGGCATGCGCCGCGGCGTGGTGGACGGGTCCTCGTTGGCCTGGATGCTGGACACCCCGCTGTCCGAGCTTTGAGCGCGCATCACCGGAAGGCCGCGATGCAGGCCGAGGATGTGCGGCATCGCGGTGGATTCCCCCGGTGTCATCCGGCCCCGCGCATCTTGCTGCCGGCCGGTTCCTGCCTTCGGCCTCGGCACCTGCACCCCGGCTGGGACATCGCCGTGCCTGGGCCATCGGTTGACCGCCGTCTTGCGCCTCCCCGCGGCCGGGTGGTTGGAGAGTCGTGGCGCGGGCAGTAGCGTGGCAACCACGGACAGGGGAAACGCCCCTCGGCGACGCCCCGGGATCGGTGGATCGCCCTTGAACCAGCGGGACACCGGCCCGCACCAACCCATCGGGAAGGGAGCACAGCTTGCCCAAGGACAAGACCCCACAGATCAAGGACGACGAGCTGTACGAGAAGCTGCGCGATGAAGGAAATTCCAAGCAGAAGTCCGCGCGGATCGCCAATGCGGCGGCCAAGGAAGGTCGCTCGGCCGTGGGGAAGCGCGGTGGAAAGGCCGGCGACTACGAGGACTGGACCGTGCCTGACCTCAAGGCACGCGCCAGGGAAATCGGATTGCGCGGATATTCGAAGCAGAGGAAAGACCAGCTGATCGAGTCCCTGCGCAATTCCTGAGAGCAGGTTCCGGAAGATAGGCACCTCCGGGCACGACGGGCATATCGGCGCCGGCTGACCTGCCTCGCAAATGGCAACACGGGTCGATCGAGGCTCGACCTGCGGTCGGGACCACGGGGTCCGACCCGTTGGAGGGTTGGCACCCGTGGTCCCTTTTGCGGCGGCTACTTGCGGTTGCTGTGCCTGACCTTCTCCTTGAGCTGTTCGCCGGCCTCTTTGGCCGCGGCCGCCGCCCGGTCTTTCAGGCCCTCGGTGCGCAGGCTTTGATTATGGATCGCGTCGCCGGTCTTTTCCTTGAACTTGCCGACGGTCTCCTTGGCCTTGTTGCTGATCTTGTCCCCGAGTCCCATGGGGGTGCTCCTCCCGCTGTGGGGCAACATGATGGCTGTGGTTGGTGTGGGAAGGCGCCCGGGGGCGGGCCCGGGACATGTTCCCGCCGGTGAATGCTTCGGCGCCCGCTGTTCCCTCCTTGTCCGTGGCTTCCCGGCACCCCGGCGACCTGCGCTAGAGGGCCTGGCTGCCCTTGTCGATGCGGCGGTGGTAGTGCATGCCCGATTGCCCGCCGAGGATGGCGGCCAGCAGGGGAACCGCCACCGCGATGGCCAGCACGATCCACCCGATCGGGCCCATGTTCCATTGGAAGGGAACCATCGGGCTGCCGTTGAGCTGGTTCCATGCGTCGAAGGCGTTGCCGGCAAAGAGCGAGAGGACGGCCACGACGATTGCGACGATGATCGCCCAGATCCACACGGCCACGCCCTGGCGGACGCCGTTGAAGCGGGCCATGCGGCCGGCGACGTAGCCGCCGCAGAAGTAGGCGGCAAACAGCACGAGAACCAGGACGGCGGCGGAGATCCATGCGGCAACGCCCGGATTCCGGGTGATCTGCTCCGCCGCCGAGCCCAGGTCCGTGTGCGTGGCCAACCCGACCCCGGCACCGAAGGCCGTGATCAGGGCCGTGAGCAGCACGCTCATCCCCATTGCGACGACCCAGCCGAAGAAGGCGCTGCCGACCTTGACCCCGCCGAACTCTCCGCTTTCGCGGGAGAACCTCTCTCGCGCGCGCTCGTTGGCGGTGCCGGATCCTGATGCTGTGGTTTCCATCGAATGACCTCTTTTCGGATCGACTTCGGACGATGGCGTGGTGGGCCGGGCCTCAGGGCTCCGGACGGTCCACGCCGCCCGGGGCGGGGGTCTGGGCTCCATCGGGTGTTGTGCGGTGCCGGCCCTGCGCCGTCCCACCCGGATTTGTCGGGTTGCGGTGGAGCGCTCCCGTCCCCTGGCGGTCCGGGGGATGGCTGGCGGACTCCGGTTCCCGGTCATGGCCTCGGCCGAGACCGGCCTGTGAATAGTATGCGTAGAGCCGGTCCTCGTCTTCGGGTGAGAGGCGTCCGAGCGCATCGATGTGCGGTGCTTCCTTGACGAAGTGCCTGGGAAATTTCACATAGAGCTGGCCGTGGGAAATCTCTGCTTCAGTGAGCGGCACAATATTCTTCCGGGATCCGAAGAGCCCGGTGTTGACTGTGGCAAAATGCGCCAGGTCGGTGCCGTCGTCCAGGTAGACCTGGCCGAGAGTTCCAATCTTTTCCCCGTCCGAGCCAAACACGTCGGTCTTGGTTTCGATCAGGGGCCTGAGGTCGTCATGTTGCAACATGGCGTTTCCTTTCCCTGCTGTTTACGCAAGCGATTCCCGGCTCGCCGTGCAGCCCCGCGCGGGGTCGAACCGACCACATGCCGGTTGCGGAACCATGCGGTGCCGCGCTGCGGGAAACCGCGATCTGCCGCCGTTCCTTGGGGCGCATCGTGGAAAACGGTGGAAATACCGCTACCGCCTGTCCGTCCATGTTGCTAGCAAAACACCGCCAACGACGCAGATCAAGACCGTATTGGGCGGCCCGGGAACGATTCTCGGAACCGGGTTGCGGTTGTAGCCAAAATTCCAACTCGTTGCCGCGCGGGACGGTACTGACTATGCGGAAGGGTGCGTGCCGTGGTGTTTCCGTGGCCGGTGTCGATCCTTCCCGGGTCGCGGACCGAAATCTGCCGCGGACCCGCGGAGGCCAAGGTCTACCCGCCGGAGCCCGGATCCATGGCCGCGTAGTACTTCTCGAGCATGTCCTTGGCCGCATCGTTGAGCTCGGCGGCCGGGTCGATGTTCGGGGCGTGCTTGATGACGTCCTTGGGGAAACGGACCTGCAGGTGGCCGTCGGTGAACACCGCGCCCTCGAGCGAGACCAAGGCCTCCTCGGAGCCGAAGAGCCCCAGATGGATGCTGACGAAGTCGGCGTCGCCGGTGCGCACGTCCATGAAGATGTTCCCCAGCGTGCCGACCTTCTCCCGCGCCGGCCCGTAGACGGTGCTCTTCGCCTTCTTCAGCGCATTCAGGTAGCCGTGGCCAAGCATTGCGGTGTCCTCACCGGATGGGCCTCCCGGGCGCGGCCGCCTGCACCAGCTGGTGCAGGTCAACAAGC
Source organism: Arthrobacter sp. AQ5-05 (assembly GCF_003287975.1). GTDB lineage: Bacteria > Actinomycetota > Actinomycetes > Actinomycetales > Micrococcaceae > Paeniglutamicibacter. Next base: position 29,365 of record NZ_QMKQ01000036.1, on the reverse strand, counting down.
CGCAACCGATCAAGGCAAGCAAGATCATGGCAGGCACGTTCTCCCGGGCATCCACCTCAAGCAAAGCACCGCGCGCGCGGCCTTTCAAGGTCCGGAGTCCCGAGATACGGCCAAGGCCCGGCCCCCGTGATCGGGGACCGGGCCTTGGCAGCAAAGCCGGAGCAGTGAATCAGGCGAGTTTGAGGACCTTGTCGGTCTCGGCGCGCACCTCTGCGTAGAGGGAAGGATTCTCATTGAGCTTCACGCCGTAGGACGGGATGATCTCCTTGAGCTTGGACTCCCAGCCGGAGAACTGCTTCGGGAAGCAGCGGCCCAGCAACCCGATCATGATCGGGGTCGCGGTCGAGGCACCCGGGGATGCGCCGAGCAGGCCGGAGATGGTGCCGTCCTCGGAGGTGATGACCTCGGTGCCGAACTGCAGCACCCCGCCCTTCTTGGCGTCCTTCTTGATGACCTGGACGCGCTGTCCAGCGGTGATCAATTCCCAGTTCTCACCCACGGCCTCGGGAAGGTACTCGCGCAGCGCGTCGTCCTTCTTGGTTCGGGACTTGAGCACTTCCTTGATCAGGTACATGGTCAGGTCCAGGTTGTCCTTGCCCACGGCCAGCATCGGAAGGATGTTGTGCGCGCGGATGGAGAGCGGCAGGTCCAGCAGCGAGGAAGTCTTGAGGAAGTTGGTGGAGAATCCGGCGTAGGGGCCGAACATCAGCGAACGCTTGCCGTCGACGAAGCGGGTGTCCAGGTGCGGCACGCTCATCGGCGGGGCGCCGACCGAGGCCTGGCCGTAGACCTTGGCGTGGTGCTGGTCGATGATGGCATCGTCGGTGCAACGCAGGAACTGCCCGGATACCGGGAAGCCGCCGAAGCCCTTGATTTCGTCGATGCCTGCCTTCTGCAGCAGGCCCAGGGCGCCGCCGCCGGCACCCACGAACACGAACTTGGCCTTGACTGTGCGCTTGGCCTTGGTGGCGTTGTCGCGGACCGTGACGGTCCATCCGGCGCCGTCGCGCTTGATGCCCTTGACGCGGTGGCCGTAGTTGACCTCGGCGCCGTTGGCGGCGAGGTCGTCGGTCATCTGGCGGGTGAGCGAACCGAAGTCCACGTCGGTGCCGGAGGCGACGCGGGAGGCTGCCACGCGCTGGGACCCGTCGCGGCCGTTGGCCACCAGCGGGGTCCAGGACTTGATGGTGTCCAGGTCCTCGGTGTGTTCGATCTCGTTGAACAGCGTGTTCGGCTTCAGGGCCTCGTAGCGGGTCTTGAGGTACCTGGCGTTGTCCTCGCCGATGACGAAGCTCATGTGCGGCAGCGCGTTGATGAAGGTGGACGGATCGCCGACCTGCTTGTTTTTCACCAGGTGCGAGAAGAACTGGCGCGTGACCTGGAACTGCTCGTTGATGCCGATGGCCTTGGCCGGGTCGACGGTGCCGTCGGGGCCCGCGGCGGTGTAGTTAAGCTCGCACAGGGCCGAGTGGCCGGTGCCGGCGTTGTTCCATGGTGAGGAGGACTCGAGGCCGGCCTGGTCCAGGTTCTCGAAAAGTCCAATGCTCCACCCCGGCTCCAGCTGCTTGATCAGGGTTCCGAGCGTTGCGCTCATGACACCGGCGCCGATGAGGACGACGTCGAATGATTGGCTGGTGGATTCAGAAGGCACGAGGGGTTCTCCATTGAAAGTTCTTCTAGACTCTACGCAAGGCTAGCTTGATGCGGGGGTCTCCAGGAAATTGGCGGCTTGACACCAATGGTATTAAGTGTTGAGTTTCACATCCGAGAAGACTTCGTCCAGCACCGGGGACGAGGGGTAGTTCTTCACCGTGTCATTGAATGCCAGCGCGGAGATCGGGAAGGCCAGCGGCAGCGCCGGCAAATCCCGGGCCAGGGTGTTGGACAGATCCTCGTAGGCGGCCACGCGTGCCTCGCCGGCGGGCATGGATCGGGCCAGCAGCACCTGGGCGGTGAGGATGGGGGAATCGTAGTCGAATTGCCGGTTGTTCGAGGAAAACAGCGCGCCCATGAAATCGTCCGGGTCCCGGTAGCCGCCGTTGAAGCCCAGCAGGTGCAGCCCCGGCATGTTCCCCGAGCGGACCTTGGACACGTAGCCGTCGGTCCAGTCAATGGGCACGGGCCGGATCTTGATGCCCACCAGTGCCAGCTGCCGGGAGATTTCGGCGTAGATGAGCTCGGGCAGCGGCAGGTAGGCCCGGGAAATGTTCAGCGGATACAGGAACGGGATGGGGGTGCCGTCGTAGTCGCAGGATTCGAGCAGCTCCTTGGCGCGCTTGGCGTCGGGCCCGTAGTAGGTGTCGGAGGTCTTGATGCCCAGCGAGGCCGGCAAAAAGCCGCGGGCCTCCTTGGTGCCGGAGATGAAGAACTGCTCGATGATCCTGTTCCGGTCGATGCCGTGGGCGATCGCGCGGCGGAACTCGTCCTTGGCCAGCCACTCGTTGGTCCGGTTCATGCCCAGGTAGGTGACCGAGTACGGGTCGCGCTGCACGATCAGCTTGCCCTCGCGCACCAGCTCGCGCAGGCCCGTCACCGTAACCATGTCGAAGCCGTCGATTTTCTTCCGGCCCAGTGCGCCCAGGCGCGCGGACGGGGTGCGGATCTCCTGGAAGATCACCAGCGTGGGGGAGGTGGTGTTGGCCGCGACGGCGTCCGCGTCCCAGTAGCCGGGGAAGGAACGCAGCGTGATGGCCCCGTCCTTCCAGGACAAGAATTTGTAGGGCCCGGTGCCCACCGGGTGCGCGGAAATCGCCGAATCGGTCCGCCCCGACTCCGGTGCTGCGGCCAGCGCCTTGGGCGAGGCAATGGCCAGGCCCGGCAACGAGAGCGCCTCGATGAGGCCGGTGATGGGCTTGCGCAGCGTGAGCACCACGGTGTGGGTGTCGGCGGCCTTGATGGATCCGAAGTAGCTGGCGGTCCCGCCGGTGTTGGCGCCCACGAAGGGGTCGTCCTTGAGTTGCTTGCGCAGCGATTCGAGCAGTTGGAGCTGCGCGGCGTGGTGGGCAACCTGCTGCGGGTCGACGATTTCGTCGCCGTTGGCATCGAGGGTCGGTTTGGGTTCGGGGATGGTCTTGGGCAGCACCGGGAGCTGGTCGTTGGGTCGAAACACCTGGGTGAAGCCCTGGTCGGAGTTGGCGCGCACGTCGGCGGGCAGGGCCACCCAGTGCTCGAAATTGGTGACCACTGCCGCCGCGTCGAAGTCGGTTCCGTCGTGGAACTTGACCCCGCGGCGCAGGATGAAGGTGAATTGGAGCCGGTCCGGGCTCACGATCCAGTCGGTGGCCAGCAGCGGGATCGGGGTGCCGGTCTCGCGGTCGACCCCGATGAGCCCCTCGTAGACCTGGCGGGTGACGCGGAACGTCTCGTTGTCCCCGGAGATTCCCGGGTCAAGGGTCAGCGGGTCGGCGGCGGAGCCGAAGTGGAAGGTGCGGATGACCGGTTCGGTGCTGGCGGTGGGGCTCGGGGGTGCCGGGGTTTCCTTCGGGACGCAACCGGCCAGGGCCAGGGCGCCGAGCCCCAGGCCCCCGGCGAGGAAGGCACGGCGGGTGGCGCTCGGTGGTTGAAGGCTGTGCGGCTGGCTTGGCACCAAAGACTCCTCGTCAGTGTTTTGGGCTCCACGATCGTGGCTGGCCGCTGCCGGTTGTTAACGAGCAGGGCCCCCGAAATCATCCGGGGGCCCTGCGCGATGCCGCTGGTCCCCAGGGGGGATGCATGCGGCTCGGGAGTGCGAGCGGGGGGACTTGAACCCCCACGTCCGAAGACACTGGAACCTAAATCCAGCGCGTCTACCAATTCCGCCACGCTCGCAAGGCAGCGAACCGCTTTCGAAGTTCGGCAGGAATCAGTCTAGCGGAGATTTTCGGCCCGATTTATCGCTTTTGGGCTGAGGGCGGAACTTTATTTGGGGTCAATACCCAAATCACGACGCAATTTCGCAACGTGCCCGGTGGCACGCACGTTGTACTGCGCCGCCTGAACGATTCCGTTCTCGTCAACCACGATCGTTGAGCGGATCAGGCCCTCGTAGGTGCGGCCGTAGTTCTTCTTCTCGCCCCAGGCCCCGTAGGCCGCGGCCACGGCGTGGTCCTCGTCGGCCAGCAGCGGGAAGGTCAGTTCCTCCTTCTCGGTGAACCTGGCCAGCTTGGCCGGGGCGTCGGGGGAGATGCCCACGACCTGGTAGCCGGCGGACGCCAGGGATTCCAGCGAGTCGCGGAAGTCGCAGGCCTGCTTGGTGCAGCCTGGGGTGGAGGCGGCCGGGTAGAAGTACACGATGGTCTTCTTCCCGCGCAGCGAGGACAGGGCGAGCTCCTGGCCGCGGGCATCGGTCAGGGTGAAGTCCGGTGCGGTGTCTCCGACGGACAGGCGGACGGCTTCGGCGGTGGTGTTCTCACTCATCGGTGTGGGTGCTCCCTAGGGTCTTGGGGTGGCGACGGGTTCTACCAATGAGCCTATCTCGAATGGGGAGCGGCAAGCCCGTGGCTGACTGCCGGCAGCATGCCGGTGGTTCAGGTCCGTGGCAGTAAGGCAGGGTCCAGGGGCTCCGGCGGCGGCGGTAGGCCAATCGTTGGTGTTTGGGGATCAAGGCCCTAACATTAGTGATTGAGAGACATCAATCATTGAAGTGAGGGCCGGTTTCATGTCCAAGAACAAATCTTCCGCTTCGTCCGCGGGCTTCGCCCTGCCCAAGGCGCTCGTTGCCCAGCGCGTGGCGTTCGCGGCATCGGGTGCCGCCGGGACACACGAGGACCAGCTCTCCCGCATCCATCGCACCGGCTCGACCAATCGGGTGGGCTCGCGCTCCGCACGGACGCGTGCGGCCATCCGCAACGACGGCCGGTGACGGACTAGGCCGACGGGCGACTGCGGTTCTGCCGAGGCGCTTGGAGATTCAAGGGTTTCATGACCAGCCCATGGATCCGGGCACTTCCGGGGCGATCCCGGGCTCGAAGCCGAAGTGCCCGTGGGCCGATTCCCCTTCCTGGTTCGAGACGTTCTCCCCGGCGCCTCCCGGCAGGCTGCGGGTCAGCGACGCGGCATCCGACGTGCTCGGTGGCCGCCGCCGACAAATGTGCATCTCCCGGCTCCTCGCCGACCAGGGCCGCAAGCAGGATGGCCCGCCGGGTCAGCTCCCTGGCAAATGAGGCGGTGGTCCCGTCGATCTGCTTGGCGATGGACCCAATGGTCCGCGCAGAGGGGTTGAGCCGGCGCCCGTAGAGCTCCAGCAGCGCGCGCCGGGCCGCCGTGTCGGGACGCGGCAGTGCGACGGCAAGGTCGACGCGTCCCGGCCGCTGCACCAGGGCCTCCTCGAGCAGTTCCACGCGGTTGGTGGTGAGCAGTAACGCCACATCCGCATCGGTGTCCAAGACGTCCATGGCATCGAGCACCTCGAAGAGCAGAGGCTGGGGCCCATGGCCAAAGCTCCTGTCCTCGGCAACGAGGTCGCAGTCCTCGAGTACCACGATCGTCGGCTGTGGCGCGCGCGCCATGCGCGCGGCCTCGCTGACGAAGGCAAGGGTGTTTCCCGAAAGCAGGATGACGGTGTGCCCGGCCGCGGCCGAGGCCAGGTAGCGCACCGTGTGTGTCTTGCCGGTGCCCGGAGGGCCGTAGAGCAGCACACCGCGCTTCAGGTGGGCTCCGTGCGCCAGGAGCTTTTCGCGGTGCTCACCGACGCCCAAGACCTGTGCCTCGATCCGCTCAAGCGTCCCCGGTGGCAGCACCACGTCGCCGGCCGCCACGTTTGCGCGGCGGTGGAAGGTGATCCCCGCGGCGGAGGAGGAGTAGTCGTTGGCGGTGAAGGAAATGACGCGGCCGCGGAGAATGCTGTTTTCGCGCAGGCTCGTCTTGAAATCCCTGATGAACCCATCCACGGCATCCGGGCTGGTGCCAAGCACTTCCATGGTGGCGAGTAGGCGCCCGTACTGGGGATTGACTGGCCGCATCAGCACCACCAGGGGATTGCCGGCGCGGGTGAAGGGGAAGAAGCCGAAGGGGACTATTCGGCGTTCCTCGGCCGGGCCGACCGAAACGGTTTCATCGTCCGGTTCACCGAGCCACCCGGCATGCATGCCGTTGCCGGCCACGAGGTCCGAGAGATCCAGGTGGTGGCGCTGCTGGCCGGCCAGGCCGTGGATCCTTGCGCCGGGGTCGGCCCCAGCCAGGCCATCCAGGATCCCGGAGGCGTCGGCGAGCCGGTGGGCGGGAAAGGGTTCGACCACCACGGGCAGCCGTCCGGGTTCCGTGCCGAGGTGCGCTGCGACGGTCGGCAACAGCGGGGTGCGGCCGATGATCTCGGAGGCCAGGGTCGTGAGCCTGGAAAAACCGCGAAGGAAGGATGCCAGCTCTTCGTCCATGACCGAGGCCTATCAGCGGGCTCCAGCGGTTCGGGCGACGTCAGCGGGAAAACGAAAGGCCCGACCTGTCGGAACAGATCGGGTCTTTCTCACCGTGCACCCCTCGGGACTTGAACCCGAAACCCATTGATTAAGAGTCAATTGCTCTGCCAATTGAGCTAGAGGTGCTTAGTCGCTTCGGTCAGCGCCCCATGCGGAGCCCGTCCTTGCGACGCAGATAATCATAACCAGAAAGTGGTGTGGAAATAAAATCCGTGATTCCATGGGCGCGCGGCATGCTGAATACCGTGATTTCATGCGGAATTCAGCACCTTTCCAGGTGCGAAACATGATGCTTTTGTTCCTTCGGGGACGAAAAGGGTTTTGTGATGGTGAGCACAGTTTGCGATTCGGGCCTCTTTCGTGACTGAGCAGCCCGAACGAGTCGCCTTCCAGGCATGGTCCGAGGCCGCATGTTTCGCCCGGGCCCCGGAATCTTGCACCCATCACCACTTTTCTGGCCTTCATCATTGTCCGTGAATAACTCGCTACTAGTCAGTCGGTGAAACTGTCACGAATTGTAGTAATGTTCGTGACGGCCGGCATAGGGAGAGCGCTCGTGCGGGCCAACCGACTCGCAGGCACAGTTCGGGGCCACGGCCTCTTGGGGGAATCATCTTGAGAAAAATGACCGCAATATTGATGGCGATGATCGTCGCTTTGGCAGGGGTTCTTGCCGCCGGCGGACCTGCCGCCGCCGTGACGGGGGCGTTGAGCCTGAGTGCCCAGTCGGCTTCGCCCGGCGACAGCTGGGTGCAAATGACGGCCACGGCAAAAGGGGTAATCGGCAAGAAGATCATCCTGCAGATGCAGTCGGGCGCAACGTGGAAAACGGTTCAGAGTTCTGATTGGACGGTGGATTTCGATGGTGAAGAAATCGTGTTCGATCATGTATTCACCGATTCCGGCTCCAAGACCTTCCGGGCGGCCCTCAGCTCCGGGACGACTGTCTCAAGGGCAATCACTGTCGCATCGCCGATTCCTACGCCACATTTGAAGCTGACCGCCACTGCTCCGGGCCTCGGCGCAACATTTGTTTCGTTCAACGTGCTCGGCAACGGGTTGGAAGGACATCAGGTTCGGCTTCAGGTGCTGCGCGGGTCCACGTGGGCGACCGTCGGCACGAGTGAACAGTTCTACGGCCACTTTGACGAGGAAATCGACCTCGAGGACGAGCTGACTTCTTCAGGAAAGTTCTCTTACCGCGCAGTTGCCTTTCAGGGCACAACTGCCAAGTCGGTCTCAAACATCGTGACGGTCACCTCGTCGATCCCGATGCCCAGCCTCAAATTGACGGTGCAGCAGCCGACCCAGTGGGACACTTTTGCAAGCTTTAATGTCCAGGGTCGAGGACTGGCGGGGAAGAGCGTCAGCCTTCAGGTGCTCCAGGGCACGGCATGGAAAACGGTGGCGACATCCGGAGCATTCGACGACCCCTTTGATGCCCAAGACGAATTGAGCCACGATGTGACCGCTCCAGGAAAGTTCTCCTACCGTGTGGTGGCTCTTTCAGGTAGCAAGGTCGCGACGGTTTCCAACACCGTCGTCGTCCTCTCTTCGATTCCGATGCCAACCCTGAAGCTCTCGTCAGCTCCCCGCCAGATGTGGGAGAACCAAGCCAGCTTCACCGTGGTTGGGTCGGGCCTGCTGGGGCAGGCCCCGGTCCTTCAGCGGCTCGTCGGCAAGACCTGGACAAAGGTTGGATCCGGGGAGAGGTTCGGCGACCACTTCGCGGAATCCGTGGAACTGGACTACAAACTCACCGGCAACGGGACCCATTCTTTCCGAGCCGTCATCCTGTCCGGCACTAGCGTGAAACACACATCGCCGATCCTGAAGCTCGCCTATCATGCACCAACCAAACCTAAACTCCAGCTCGTCATCCCCGACAAGAAGATCAACGTGGCTTTCGTCAAGGTGTCCGACGGGCGCGGATTGACCGTCAAGCTTATGCAAATCGCCGGCAAGGACGTGACGTTGTGGAAGGCGTCGAAGCCCGCCACTGCCAGCAACTACACGCTGCGCATCCCCTTCAAGCTAGCCAAGGCCGCGAACATTGAACTTCGGGCCGAAGGCGCCAAGCCCGGCCAGGGAACCGCCTACTCGTCCGCGGTGGGGTACCGCGCCGTCGCCGGAAAGGGGCCATCGAAACCCTTCGTCAGCATTCATGCCAGCGGGCAGCAGCACAACCCCAAGAAGACGTTGAAAATTCAAGGCGATCTGCCCAAGGGCGGCGTTCTGTCCGTCCAGGCTCTGAAGGGCAAGACCTGGAAGCAGGTATGGACGCGCAAGATTGCCACCGAGGGATACTCCGCCAGCGCCAGCTTCACCCTTCCGAAGGAAGGAACCGTTGCCCTGCGCGCGATAGTCACTCGAGCCGGAAAAATCCAGGCAACATCCAAGGCAACGACCGCGAAATACACGAGGAAGACCACGAAGGGCTACCTGGGTGGATGGGGGAACCTGTTCCAGGATGCCGAGGGGAACATTGCCTCCGGCGATCGGCGTTCGGATTCGGTGCAACTCAGCTACGTCCTCTCCGCAAGGACCGCCTACCTCCAGCAATACCGCGGCGGCAAGTGGAAGAACGTGCAGAAGGTGACCCTGAAAAAGGGCAAGTACGGCGATGCCACCGGCCGATTCACGACCCCGAAGGAAGCTGCAACCGTCTCCGTCAAGTACCGGGTTCGGGTATCCGAGACTGCCTATGAAAAGCCCTGGACCAGCCCGTCCACGAAGATCAAGCACATGAACCCGAAACACTACAAGGGGTACATCAAGACCGCCCATGACTACATGAAGCGTTACTGCCCGAACCAAGTCGTGGTCTACGCGCCGAAGAGGTTCGGGGGACAGCTCAACTACACCAGCACCGCTTGGTACCCGTCCTACCGCATTGAAATGTCCCCGAACTATTCCAAGGGCGGCGGCATGAAATTCGTGGCCCTGCACGAATGCGCCCACATCCGGACATACAAACTCGCGGTCAAGCTGCACGGGGAAAACGGCATGGACAAAATGGAGGCCCGGCTGAACAAGATATACGGCCGGAACAATGGCGGCGGCTCAGAGCAGGTGGCTGACTGCATGGCCAAGACCATGGGTGGGGACATCCGAAACGCCGGCTACACCAAAAACTGCTCCGGGAATCGCGGGACCGCCGCCAAGAGAATCCTTGCCGGCAAGATGCCGTAGCCAAATGGTGCTGTAGAGGCCCGGAACGGTGTCCTGGAGCCCGAGTCGAGCCGGATGCACCAGAGCAGCTCTCGGGCTCCGTCCGGGCAACAGACAGCAATTATCACCGGCAGGTCCTCAAGGGGAAACCCTGGACGAGGCCGCTCGACGGCCGAGGCCACCAGCAGGGCGCGAGCCCTCCGTGTGAGGCGTTCTATCATCGGCCCTGCATCCTTGGGGACGCGCAGGGTTGCCGCCGCACGCTGGTGGGAGGCCACCAGCATGAAGCGCGAAGGTGAAGTTGAGGGGGCTGTGGGCCGTTGCGGGTTTGGGGATCTGCAGCGGCCTGCACGGATGGCTTCGATACGGTGCCGGGAGCAGGGGCGTTGCAACGGGTTCGGGATTGATGTCGAGGCCGCAACCGTGGAAACGCGGTATGCACCAACGCGAGAGGCCGAATCCCGAACCGCTTGCAGTCCTGCCGCAGGATCGGAAGCGCCGTCGGAACCGCTTCGCTCCTGCGGCTAATTATCCCCGGGAGTTTCATCGACGCGAATCTTCTCAGTGTCGATGCGATCCGCACGCAACGGATTGCCTTTGGCCCCGGGCAACTCCCGCGCCTCAGTCGTCGCACGTTGCCGGAGTTCCATCGGAAGGCAAGACCCGCCGCCACGGCACGCCGTCGTCGAGCCGTGCAACAAGGCGACCGGACCAGCGTGCGCACCCAGGCCCGTCAACCTTCCAATCCTGCCGCAGCCTGTCATGGCATCCGCAGGGATTGATACATTGCGCGGAGTTCCTCCGCCAGATCCATTCACTTCCTTCGTCGGATGCGGGATGGCTGATCGTCCCGTCGTGCATCTTGGCGAGGGTCGTCGGTTCCGCCATCGGATCGAGGTGGGCGAGCTGGTGACCGGGACGTAGACCTCAGCGGCAACCAGGGAGCCGGTGGGCATTCGCCGGCAGCAGCGCCACGGGACCGCTTCACCGCGCAAGATTGCCGGCACCGGGTTGTTGGCGAGGCCCACGGGTTCCGAGCGCCCGGAAGCGAGCGAACCGGCGGGCCAAGCAAACGGACTGGCCACCGAAGGCCCTGACCAGCCATCCACCGCTGAGGGAATCCGTGCCGGCCGGGCCGAGCCTCTCGAGCCGCCGGCTGGTTCCATCGCGGGGACTTCCACAGGCGCGGAAATGGCCACACATCAACCAGTTCGGTGACCCCGTTCGAACGCAGCAGCAGAATCACCTAGGTTTACATGCCGGGTGGAATGGCCGACCGTCAATACCAGTGGCGCTGCCTGGCCGTCGGACTACTTGACCTTCGCTGGGGCCCTGTCGCAGGACCGTTCTCGAAGCGTCATTCGGGGCATCGTCCCAAACAGCCGAGGTTCCGCGACTGGTTTCTCGCCGGTCCACTGAATTCTGGACCAATTTCTCACTCGGTCGGTCCGGCGGACGCGTTCAACGAGCGTGCCGCGGATGCCTCGTGCGGGTTCCGGGGAAAGCAGAAGGCCCGGTTCGCTTTGGCAAACCGGGCCTTCTTGACTGTGCACCCCTCGGGACTTGAACCCGAAACCCATTGATTAAGAGTCAATTGCTCTGCCAATTGAGCTAGAGGTGCGGCTGTTGTTTCGCTGGGAGTTCGTGGCTCCCGCGCTCTGCAACGACATGAAACTCTACCAGCTTGCCGGCCGAATGCAAACCGAAACGATGGTTTGCGATTGACGTCACAAATATCGTCTTGAGTTGGGTCGTTGCAAGGTTCCGGATGCCGGCGGCGGTGCCGCGTCATATGCGCACGCATTTATGTCCATGCAGCGTTTCGTCCTTGGGTCGGCCCATTACGGCGACCTACGCTGGGGGCATGAAGCCGATTCGCGTTGTGACCTTTCCCAGCACCCAACTGCTCGAGGCCGTTGGCCCGTTGCCCGAAGGCCTCGTGGCCGGCATCTGGGACATCGAAGGGGATCCGGTGGGTGTGGAGCTGGACGAGATCGACGTTGCGGTGTTTCCATACATGGCGAACTTCTCGATGCTGCAGGGAATCAGGCGGGCCAGGAACCTGAAGCTGGTCCAGACGCAGACCACCGGATATGACGGCGTGCACGACCTGGCCGGTCCCGGCGTTTCCGTGGCCACCGCGGCCGGCGTGCACGCGGCCTCGACGGCCGAGCTGGCCGTGGGCCTTGCCATCGCCTCGTTGCGCGGCCTCGGGGAGTCGGTCCGCGACCAGGCGGCCAGCCACTGGAACCCGACCCGCTGGCCCGGCCTGGCCGACCGCAAGGTCGCCATCGTGGGCGTCGGGGGAATCGGCGAGGAGATCCGCAAGCGGCTTGATCCCTTCGAGGTCGAGCTGAGCCGCTTCGGCACGCGCGCCCGCACCGATGAGCACGGGGAAATCCTCGCGGTCGACAACCTGCTGGATCACGCCAAGGACATCGAGGTGCTGATCCTGATCGTCCCGCACAATGCCGGCACCCACCACCTGGTCGACGCCGAGCTGCTGGCCGCACTGCCCGATGATGCGGTCATCGTGAATGTCGCCCGTGGCCCGGTCGTGGACACCGATGCGCTGGTTGCCGAGCTCAAGACCGGACGGCTGCGCTGCGCGTCGGATGTCTTTGACCCCGAGCCGCTTCCGGCCGACCACCCGATCTGGCAGTTGCCCAATGCGCTGATCGTTCCGCACAACGGCGGGAACACCGAGGCCTTCCTGCCGCGGATGACCGCGTTGCTCAAACGGCAGATGGTCGCGTGGGCCCAGGGTGAGCTTGGCGAAAACCTCGTGGAGCGACCGCGGGGCTGAACTGCGAGCCGTGCTGCGGGGCAAGATCGCAACCCGCCGCTCGGCAGTTAGAAGACAAATGGCGGTGGGTGCCCCGGTTGAAAACCGAGGCACCCACCGCCAGCTTTGCCTGGGTTTAGGCCTTCTTGCGCGTGAGGAAGCCCCAAATAACCAGGACGATCAGTGCGCCGCCGATGGCCAGGAGCCAAGTGGACAGCGACCAGAAGCTACTGATCCCCACATCGAAGATCGCCGACCCGATCCAGCCGCCCAGGACGGCCCCGACCACGCCCAGAATCAACGTGGCAATCCAGCCGCCACCCTGCTCGCCCGGCTTGATGGCCTTGGCGATGGCGCCGGCAATGAGGCCCAGGATGATCCAACCAATGAAACCCATGACTTTTCTCCGTTCGGATGAAGGTGCAGTTTCAGCATCATGGTGGCGATGCTTGTTGCGAGACTACAGGCATAAACATTCCAATGGCCAGCTTTTTAGTTAATCGTTATCTTGGCTTGTTTGTGTTGCCCTTGTGGTGCACAATGACGGTCGTTATTCGATAGCTATCAACTAAACGAGAAGCCAAAGTCAATTGCGGCATGTCCAAGCCAAGACGGTTATACCGTGCGGTAACCTACGCGCCGCATGGTTCGTTCCCGGACTGGGTGGCGGCGTGCGGAGCGGGCCAGAAGCGGCAACTGCCAAGCGCACCGACGACCGCTGCCAAGGCCATCGACTTTGGCGGCGGTCCTCCGGATTGCTTCTAGTGTTTTTCGTCGGAATCCGCAGTGGCATCATTCCCGGGTGCCGGCTTCGACCCGCGGTAGGCCACCGGCTCGCTTCCGTGCGATGCCCTTCGTACTGCCACCGCGACAAGAACGCCGACGGCGGCGAGGATGGCCAGGCATGTCAGGGCCCTGCCCTTGCCCCGATGCCGGGTTCCGGCCTTGCGCTTGGCGTTGACCAGAGACTTCTCGATCGCCTTGCGTGCGCGGCGGGCCGTTTTTCGGTTGCCCGTCACGGTGGCAATCACCTCCTCCGAAGCGTGGGCCAGCGCGGCTGGATCCAGCCGGTCCACGGCGCTGCGCACCGAATGCTCCAGCTGTTCCGGGTAATCCTTCTTCGCCTTTCGCGCCCAGAGCGCCAGGTGGTCCTGGATGGATTTCATTTGCTTTTCGAGGTCAGACACGTCAGATCCTTTCCTTGTGGCGTGATCTTTTGCTTCTCGGGAACAGGTCGTCGGTCCAAGGTCTATGGACCGTTTTTGGCTCGGGCCTTGTTGGCGGTGTGGGCGCGGGCCCGCAGCTGGATGATGCGCACCGCACCGGCGATCGACACCACGACGGCGCCGCCGACAGCGGCAATGAGCATGGCCACGCCAAGTGCCAGCTGTCCCTGGAACCCCAGGAAATAGACGGCGACTTGATCTTGGTTCTGCACCATGAAAATGACCAGAAGAATCAAGACCGCGACCGCGACCACCGTGGACGTCCAAATGACGGCTGCTCGTGTTCCGCCGACCGGTGCCGCGGGGGCGGGCGATGGTGCGGGCCCGTTGGTGGCCTCCGGCTGCAATGATTCGTTACCCATGTTCTTCCCCGTTTCTCTTGCGGTTTTGCCGCCGCGATCGGGTGGGGCAATACCTGGTGGGAACAAAGATCTATGGAACAAACCTATGCTTCCCGGGTGGGTGAGACAAGGGCGCACCGATGCACAGCGTCCGTTGCCCGTTGGCGAGCTCTGCGTGGGAACTTGCCGGCGACGCCTTTTCTAGGGAATGCATCTGGCGCGATCGAGGATGGCGCCCGCGGGGGAGCCGGGGGGCTGGAATTGCCGGCGCAGGTTCCCCGCGAAGGATCGCGACGCGGGCAGCGGCAGTGAAAACAAATGCCCTGGCTCCCGCAATCGCGGAGGCCAAGGCATCAATCAAGGGCTTGTTGGATGTTCGAAACTACTGCGGTGCTTCGACCGCGGGGTCAAGGCGGTCCATGAAACCGTCCATGAAGTCCGCGAAGTCGGCCGCATCGTCGTGCTGGGCCAGCAGGCCGCAGGCCGCCGGGCCCTCGGCCCCCGGGATGTTCAGCGACAGCAGGGCCGGGACGTTGAAGCGATAGACGCGTCCGGTGCTGGTGCCCACCTCGTAGCCTCCGTCGCGCACCAAGGCCACGTGCGAGACATTGGTGTTGTTCACCGACACCGCGCGCTCGGAAGGGCACAGGGTCCTGGGGTTCAGCGGGCACAAGATGAGTTCGGCAGGTTCCCGGCGGAAGCCGATCACCTTGAGTCCCGCGGAGCCGGACGTGCCCGCGGCTGCCACCAGGTTGTAGCTGCCGAAGTTGGGGATTTGAGCATCGAAGGCCTCGTGCAAAAGCTGCTTGAGGATATCGTCACTGGATTCAACGTTGAGTGTCTCCATGCCACCCACTCTAGCCAATGGGATGTTTCGAACATATGTCTTGTATCCGCGGGGCCAAATATGTCGGGTTGCCGTCACGGGTTCGGTGTCGGTGCCTGCCAGCCCTAGAATCAAGGGCATGAGCCAGGACACTGCCCCAGATATTAAACCTCGCAGCCGAGTGGTCACGGACGGCATCCACGCCGCCCCGGCGCGCGGGATGTTCCGCGCCGTGGGCATGGGCGATGACGACTTCGCCAAGCCCCAGATCGGAGTGGCGAGCTCGTGGAATGAAATCACCCCGTGCAACCTTTCGCTGAACCGACTGGCCGCCGGCGCCAAGGAAGGCGTCCACGCAGGTGGCGGGTTCCCCATGCAGTTCGGCACCATCTCCGTCTCCGACGGCATCTCGATGGGCCACGAGGGCATGCACTTCTCGCTGGTCTCCCGCGAGGTCATTGCCGACTCGGTCGAGGTCGTCATGCAGGCCGAGCGCATTGACGGCTCCGTGCTGCTGGCCGGCTGCGACAAGTCGCTGCCCGGCATGCTGATGGCAGCTGCCCGCCTGGATTTGGCCTCGGTGTTCCTGTACGCCGGTTCGATCATGCCCGGCTGGGTCAAGTTGGAGGACGGGTCCGAAAAGGAAGTCACCCTGATTGACGCCTTCGAAGCCGTGGGGGCATGCGCCGCCGGCAAGATGAGCCTCGAGGACCTGACCCGCATCGAAAAGGCGATCTGCCCCGGCGAGGGCGCCTGCGGCGGCATGTACACCGCCAACACCATGGCCTGCATCGGCGAGGCCTTGGGCATGAGTCTTCCGGGCTCCGCAGCCCCGCCCTCGGCCGACCGCCGCCGCGACATGTTCGCCCGCGCCTCCGGCGAGGCAGTGGTCAACCTGCTGCGCCTGGGCATCACGGCCCGCGACATCATGACCAAGAAGGCCTTCGAGAACGCCATTGCCGTGACCATGGCCTTCGGCGGTTCCACCAACGCCGTGCTCCACCTGCTGGCCATCGCCCGCGAGGCCGAGGTCGACTTGACCCTTGCGGACTTCAACCGCATCGGCGACAAGATCCCGCACCTGGGGGACCTGAAGCCCTTCGGCCGCTACGTCATGACCGACGTGGACAAGATCGGCGGCGTGCCGGTGATCATGAAGGCCCTGCTGGATGCCGGCCTGCTGCACGGGGACTGCCTGACCGTCACCGGCAAGACCGTTGCCGAGAACCTCGCGGAGATCAACCCGCCGGATGTCGACGGCAAGATCCTGCGCGCACTGGACAACCCGATCCACAAGACCGGCGGCATCACCGTGCTGCACGGCACGATGGCACCCGAGGGCGCCGTCGTGAAGTCCGCCGGCTTCGACGCCGACGTCTTCGAGGGCACCGCACGGGTCTTCGACCGCGAGCAGGGCGCGCTGGCCGCGCTGGATGCCGGCGCCATCAAGGCAGGGGACGTGGTGGTCATCCGCTACGAGGGCCCCAAGGGCGGACCGGGCATGCGGGAGATGCTTGCCATCACCGGCGCCATCAAGGGCGCGGGCCTGGGCAAGGACGTGCTGCTGCTGACCGACGGGCGCTTCTCCGGAGGCACCACCGGCCTGTGCATCGGCCACGTGGCCCCCGAGGCCGTCGACGGCGGCCCGATCGCCTTCGTCAAGGACGGCGACAAGATCCGCGTGGACATCGCCGCCCGCTCCTTCGACCTCTTGGTCGAGCCGGAGGAGCTCGAGGCCCGCAAGGTGGGCTGGGAGCCGTTGCCGGCCAAGTTCACCACCGGCGTGCTGGCCAAGTACGCCAAGCTGGTCAAGTCCGCTTCGACCGGAGCATACTGTGGCTAGGCAATAGGCCTTGGAGCGATGGGTGGAAGCCGCCAAGGCGTCCACCCATCGGACAACAGTCTCAAATAGTGAGATTGTGGGTGTTGGTGTTTGACTCCGGATGCGGCGGCGACCAAACTGGATGCATGCACAACCGCACCGTACTACTAGTTATCAAGCGCTGAGCTTGAGTCCCTCCACAACCTGGAGGGCTTCGGTGACGCGCAAACCCCATTCGCCGCAAGGTGCCTTTGGGGTTTTTTTATGTGCAGGGTTAGAAGAGATAGAGAAGGATATATCCCCATGAGTAACGGAACCACCGCCAGCCCCGGGCTGCCGGCCAAACCCGCCAACCGTAGCAAGGATGCCACTGTCTCTTCCGTCGTGGAAGCGTCGAGCCTGGTCCAGGGCCCGAACAACATCATCGCTCCCACCGAGATGCTTGGCTCACAAGCCATTGTGCGCTCACTGGAAGAATTGGGCGTCAAGGACGTCTTCGGGTTGCCGGGCGGGGCCATCATGCCCACCTACGACTCGCTCATGGATTCGACCAAGATCAACCACATCCTGGTCCGCCACGAACAGGGCTCGGGCCACGCGGCCCAGGGCTACGCCATGGTCACCGGCGAGGTCGGCGTCTGCATCGCCACCTCCGGACCCGGAGCCACCAACCTGGTCACCTCCATTGCCGACGCGCACATGGACTCGGTCCCCATGGTTGCCATCACCGGCCAGGTGCACAGCGCCTTCATCGGCTCGGACGCCTTCCAGGAGGCCGACATCGTGGGCATCACCATGCCCATCACCAAGCACTCCTTCCTGGTCACCAAGGCCGAGGACATCCCGCGGATCCTTGCCTCGGCATTCCACATCGCCGCCACGGGCCGTCCCGGCCCGGTGCTGGTGGACATCACCAAGGACGCCCAGCAGTCCAAGATGATGTTCTCCTGGCCGCCGAAGATCGATTTGCCCGGCTACAAGACCGTGGTGCGCGGGCACAACAAGCAGGTCCGCGAGGCCGCCAAGCTGATCGCAGCCTCCTCCCGCCCGGTCTTCTACGTCGGCGGCGGCGTCATCAAGGCGCACGCCGCGGCCGAGCTGAAGGAATTCGCCGAGCTGGTCGGCGCCCCGGTGGTCACCACCCTGCAGGCCCGCGGCGCGTTCCCGGACTCCCACGAGCTGCACGTGGGCATGCCCGGCATGCACGGCGCGGTCTCCGCGGTCACCGCGCTGCAGCAGTCGGACCTGCTGATCACCCTCGGTGCCCGCTTCGATGACCGGGTCACCGGCGTGCTGCACACCTTCGCGCCCAACGCCAAGGTCATCCACGCGGACATCGACCCGGCGGAGATCTCCAAGAACCGCACCGCGGACATCCCGATCGTCGGTTCGGTCAAGGAAATCATCCCGGAGCTCACCGAGGCCTGCCGCACCCGCTTCACCGAGGGCGGCGCCCCGGACCTGTCGGCCTGGTGGAACACCATCGGACGGCTGCGCGAGACCTACCCGATCGGCTTCACCCCGACCCAGGACGGGCTCTCCGCCCCGCAGCACGTGATCCAGCGGATCGGCGAGCTCACCGGCCCCGAGGCCGTGTACGTCGCGGGCGTGGGCCAGCACCAGATGTGGGCCGCGCAGTTCATCAAGTACGAGCGTCCCGCCTCCTGGCTGAACTCCGGCGGACTGGGCACCATGGGCTACTCGGTCCCGGCGGCCATGGGCGCGAAGGTCGGCAACCCCGACCGCGTGGTCTGGGCCATTGACGGCGACGGCTGCTTCCAGATGACCAACCAGGAACTGGCCACCTGCGTGATCAACAACATCCCGATCAAGGTCGCGATCATCAACAACTCCTCGCTGGGCATGGTCCGCCAGTGGCAGACCCTGTTCTACAACTCGCGCTACTCCAACACCGACCTGAACACCGGGGCAGGCACCGCGCGCGTCCCGGACTTCGTGAAGCTCGCCGACGCCTATGGTTGTGTTGGCCTGCGTTGCGAACGCGACGAGGACATCGACGCGACGATTCAGCAGGCCCTGGCCATCAACGACCGCCCGGTCGTCATCGACTTCGTGGTATCCCGCGACTCGATGGTCTGGCCGATGGTCCCCACCGGCGTGAGCAACGACCTGATCCAGATTGCTCGCGGCATGACGCCCGAGTGGGAAGAAGAGGACTAGAAATCCCATGGCACGACACACTCTTTCCGTACTCGTCGAAGACGTCCCGGGCGTGCTGACGCGCGTGGCAAGCCTTTTTGCCCGCCGCGCCTTCAACATCCACTCGCTGGCCGTTGGCCCCACGGAGATCAGCGGGATTTCCCGGATCACCGTGGTCGTCGACGCCGAGGGCGACCTGCTCGAGCAGGTCACCAAGCAGCTGAACAAACTCATCAACGTCATCAAGATCGTTGAATTGATGCCCGAGGCTTCGGTGCAGCGTGACCATATCCTGGTCAAGGTGCGCGCCGATGCGGCCACCCGCCTGCAGGTCACCCAGGCTGCAGACCTCTTCCGTGCCTCCGTGGTGGACGTGTCAACCGACTCGCTCATCATCGAGGCCACCGGCAACGCCGAGAAGATCCACGCGCTGCTGGCGGTGCTGGAGCCCTTCGGCATCCGCGAGATCGTCCAGGCGGGCACCCTTGCCGTTGGACGCGGCTCCAAATCGATGTCGGACCGCGCCCTGCGCTCCGTCTCTGCCTGATACGCATAAAATCTTTACACTGATACCAAGGAGACACCACAGTGACTGACATGTACTACGACGACGATGTTGACCTCTCGATCATCCAGGGCCGCACCGTCGCCATCATCGGCTACGGCTCCCAGGGCCACGCCCACGCACTGAACCTGCGCGACTCCGGCGTGGACGTGCGCGTCGGCCTGAAGGCCGGCTCCAAGTCGATCGCCAAGGCCGAGGCCGAGGGCCTGCGCGTCCTTTCCGTCGCCGAGGCCGTTGCCGAAGCCGACCTGATCATGATCCTGACCCCGGACCAGGTCCAGCGCCACGTCTACAAGGACGACATCGAAGCCAACCTGCAGCCGGGCGACGCCCTGTTCTTCGGCCACGGCTTCAACATCCGCTACGGCTACATCACCCCGCCGGCCAACGTCGACGTTGCCCTGGTCGCCCCGAAGGCACCGGGCCACACCGTGCGCCGCGAATTCGAAGCCGGCCGCGGCATCCCGGATTTGATCGCAGTGGAGCAGGACTTCACCGGCGGCGCCAAGACCCTGGCCCTGTCCTACGCCAAGGCCATCGGCGGCACCCGCGCCGGCGTCATCGAGACCACCTTCACCGAAGAGACCGAAACCGACCTCTTCGGCGAGCAGGCAGTCCTCTGCGGCGGCGCCTCGCAGCTGATCCAGTACGGCTTCGAGACCCTGACCGAAGCCGGCTACAAGCCGGAGATCGCCTACTTCGAGGTGCTGCACGAGCTCAAGCTCATCGTGGACCTGATGTGGGAGGGCGGCATCGCCAAGCAGCGCTGGAGCGTCTCGGACACCGCAGAGTACGGCGACTACGTCTCGGGCCCGCGCGTGATCACCCCGGACGTCAAGGAGAACATGAAGGCAGTTCTCGCCGACATCCAGAACGGCAACTTCGCCAAGCGCTTCATCGAGGACCAGGATGCCGGCGCGCCGGAGTTCATGGCACTGCGCAAGAAGGGCGAGGAGCACCCGATCGAGGAGACCGGCCGCGAACTGCGCAAGCTCTTCTCTTGGAAGACCAGCGACGACTACACCGAAGGCTCGGTCGCACGCTAAGGTTCACGCCAAAGCGAGCGACTGCCTATAGGTAGTTGATGACAGTTTGCCCCGATCGGCCCAGAAGGGCAGATTCTAGCGGTCGTTGCAACACCCAGATCCTTGGGAGTTGCAACGACCGTGTCGCCTTTAACGAAGAAATCACCAACCGACCAGAATCATTCAGGTCCCCGGAAGTACTCCTCCGAGGATCGCGAGCGATTCCTGGTGGTCCTGGACCGGACCGGGAACATATCCGCGGCGGCCACAGAGCTCGGGTTCAGCCTGAGCAAGTGCTACCAGTGGGCCCGCGAACTCACCCCGGAATCCACGTCCCCGGCCAGTGGCAGCAAGGGCAAGAAGAAGACCAAATACACCCAGGACCAAAAGGACGGATTCTTCACCGCCCTGGATCGGGTGGGGAGCGTTTCGGTGGCGGCTCGCGAGGTCGGCATGCCCGTGGGAACGTGTTTCCAATGGGCGTACAAGGCCGGCATAGCGACGATTGGGCCGCATGCAGGGAAGCGGGAGGAATTCCTCAGGCTGCGCGGCAGCGGACTGTCTCGCCGGGAGGCTGCCGCCTTAGCGGGGGTTCATGAACGCACGGCAGAGGACTGGGACAACGGCAACCGCAAGGTCGGCAGCCGACGTTATTACGCGGATGGTCGGGTCATCGACTACAAACAAGGGGTGACTACCTACAATTCCGTCGACGGCTCGGCCTTCGCAACCCCGTTCCCGGGGCTTGCCGCGCTGGAGAAGCCAATCAGCGACCGCTATCTCTCCCTGCCCGAACGCGAGCAGATCCGCGACCTGCTGGCGGCCGGCTCCTCGATGCGGGCCATCGCCAGGGCACTGGGCCGGCCGGTCTCGACGGTGAGCCGGGAGATCGCCCGCAACACCGGCCCGAACGGCTACCAGCCGTACGCCGCGCACCGCGCCGCGGCCGGCCGCCGGCCACGGCCCAAGACCAGCAGGCTCGCCTGCGAGGGAACCTTGCGGAAATACGTGGGGGCGAAGCTGCTCCTAGGCTGGTCACCGGAGCAAATCAGCAACCGGCTCAGGAAACTGCTCCCCGACAGGCTGGAGTTCCACGTGTGCCACGAAACGATCTACCAAGCGCTCTACCTGCAGGCCCGCGGCGGCCTCAGGCGCGAGGTTGCAGCGGCGCTGCGCACC
Source organism: Arthrobacter sp. AQ5-05 (assembly GCF_003287975.1). Lineage (GTDB taxonomy): Bacteria > Actinomycetota > Actinomycetes > Actinomycetales > Micrococcaceae > Paeniglutamicibacter. The sequence continues at coordinate 7,873 of NZ_QMKQ01000036.1, read as the reverse complement.
GGCCGCGCCCGCCGCAAGCCGCACACGGACCCGGAAAAGCGCACCAGCCGGTTCCGCGATGAGATGGTCAACATTTCCGAGCGCCCCGCCGAGGTCGAAGACCGCGCAGTCCCGGGGCATTGGGAAGGGGATTTGGTGCGCCACGAGGCGCTGTTTTACCGAGCGGAGGTGGAAGACCTTCGCCGTTGTGCTGTCGCAGCAGCATGACGAAGCTGGGGGCAGTCTAACCCGAGGAAACACCGGGAAGGGCGGAAAGCAGCCCCGACAACGCCGGGACGGACCAGCACTACCGAATGGGTCGGGTCCGGCAAGCAAGGCAGGAAGGTGTACGAGAGGAACCAGTGCTAAAAGCTTCTCAAGTCTCCCGCCAGCTCAAATTCGGTGGATATGGGCTGGCCTGCGATGCGCACCACCCCCTCATTACGGGGTGGGAACTCGGATGCCGGTTAAGATCGTTGGCATTCGAGGCCACGGTGAAGGCCTGCGGCGTAGCCGTGGCGATATCGCAGGGGCATAGCTGGGCACCTAACCAGCCAATCGGTAAACAGTGAACGTGGGAACCATCGTGCATCTCCCGTGATCGTGGGCCCATCCAGGGCCATGGTTTCGGGTGGGCGTGTTGTCCGCCGATCGGCGCACGATGGGGCGGAGGGGCCGTAGTAGTCCGAACGGGGGAAAGCCTCGTACATGGCGAAGGGCCCCAGCGGATATGACGCAGTAGCTACTGCAAGGAACGGAGGCATTGGTGAATACCGGTGAACCGCGATGGCTCGACTTCGATGAGGCGAGCCTGCGGGTACGTGCGATGCAGACGAAACTGCACCATTGGGCGGTCAGCGATCCTGACCGTCTTTTTGACGATGTGTTCAACCTCGTCCATGACCGGGATTTCCTCACCGTTGCGTGGGGCCGGGTCAAGGGAAACAAGGGTGCCCGAACTGCCGGTGTTGACCGGCGCATTCCGGCCCTGATCGGTGTTGGTGCCGAAAGCGTGGAGTTTCTGGAGGAGGTCAGGGAGCTACTGAAGTCTCGGGCCTTTGTCCCGTTGCCGGTGAGGGAACGTTTGATTCCCAAGCCGAACAGCACGAAACTCCGCCGCCTTGGCATCCCCACTGCAAGGGACCGGGTGGTTCAGGCATCTCTGGCGTTGGTGTTGGAACCGATCTTCGAGGCGGACTTCAAACCGGTCAGTTACGGTTTCCGTCCGAAGCGTCGGGCGCAGGATGCGATAGCCGAAATTCATGCCATGGCCACCCGCAATTACCACTGGGTGTTCGAGGCAGATATTGAGGCGTGTTTTGACGAGCTTAAGCACTCGGCGGTCATCGCCGAGGTGCGTAAGCGCGTCACGGACAAGCGCGTGCTGAGCCTGATCGGGAAGTTCCTCAAGGCGGGCATCATGTCCGCCGAGGGGAAGATCCGAAAATCCAACACCGGGACCCCGCAGGGAGGGATCATTTCCCCGCTTCTGGCCAATATCGCCTTGACGGTCTTGGACAAGCATTTCTGCGACAAATGGGATGCCCATGGCACCCCGTATCGCAGGGAAGCCCACCGGAAACGGGGCGGGGCCACGTACCGAATCATCCGCTACGCGGATGATTTTGTGATCATGGTCCTTGGCACCCAAGCCCATGCGGAGGCCCTCTGGGATGAGGTTGCGGAGGTCATTGCCCCGTTGGGGTTGAAGATCTCCGTGCCCAAGTCCCGGGTATGCCATGTTGATGAGGGGTTCGACTTTCTTGGTTTTCACATCCAGCGAAGACTGAAGAACGGAACCCAAAAGATGAGTGTCTACACCTACCCGTCGAAGAAGTCCTTGTTGACGATTCTCGGGAAGGTGCGGGCACTGACACGTCGAGCGAAGCATCCTTCGTTGGACGTCCTGCTCGGCCGCCTGAACGCGGTCGTGCGTGGCTGGTGCAACTATTTCCGCCATGGGGTATCCAAGGCGACCTTCGGCTACCTTGATGCGTTTATTTGGCATCGGGTGACCCAATGGATCCGCAAACGACACCCCGGCATTACATGGCGGGAACTGTTCCGGCGCTTTCTGACAGGAAGGCCCGGAAACCAGCCGCAGGCCGAGGGAATCACGATGTTCGACACCGCGACGGTACCGGTCACCCGGTATCGGTGGCGGGCGCACAATATCCCGACGCCGTGGGCGGCCAGCATGGCCTGAGTGGCTATCCGTGGAGCGCCGGATGCGATGAGAGTCGCACGTCCGGTGCGGAGGGCGGGTCGGAGAAACGAGCCGGGAGCAATCCCGGTGTCGCGCTCCGGCCCGACCCTACATCGCCGGGACGCTGAACCAGTCCGCGATCGCGACCCTGGTCGAGCGGACCACCCGCTACGTGATGCTCGTGCACCTCGAGGGCGACCACACCGCCGCCACCGTCCGCGACGGGCTGATCAAGACCATGGGCGGGCTGCCCGGGCTGCTCCGGGGGTCCCTGACCTGGGACCAGGGCGCCGAGATGGCCACGCACAAGGCCTTCAGCATCGCCACCGACATGGACGTCTATTTCTGCGACCCGGCCAGCCCCTGGCAGCGCGGATCCAACGAGAACACAAACGGGCTGCTGCGCCAGTACTTCCCCAAGGGCACCGACCTCGGCGCCCACGGCCCCGAGGAACTCGAACGGGTCAGCAGGCTGCTCAACGGACGCCCACGCAAAACGCTCGGCTGGGATACCCCAACCGAGCGCCTGCGTGGACTACTGTTGGCAGCCTAGCCACCAGGTGTTGCAACGACTCCTAGAATTCGCCGAAGCCGGTCGGGGCAAACTGCTTTGCGCGTACGGGGCCCGCGCACGCTTCCCGCCAGCGCGGATCCATGCGGTGCTCAGGGCTCGGGGTGGTTCAGCGGGATGTGCTTGAAGTTCTTCTCCGAGGAGTCCGCGCTGCGCCAGGACATTTCCGGAAGCGGCGGCGCGGTGGCCCAGCCGCTTTCCTTCCGCACGAAGTGCAGGCCGATGAATTCGCCGTCCGGCAGCTTGTCCACCGAGCAACGCCACTCCCGGCACCCCTCCACGCTCACGCTCCCGATGGTGTGCAGGTCCACGTCGAAGACCGCCCTTCCGGTGCGGTTGGCCACGTGGGCCGGCAGCTGGTCGATCCAGTCGAGTTCCCAGGGCCTTCCCATGCCCTCGCCGGTGTCGCGTCTTTCGCATCGAGCAGTGCCGAATCCGCGACCCGGGGGCAGTCGCGCTCCCCGAGCGCGGGGACACGGGCCGCTGCGCGGCGGCCCGGAGGCCCGTTTCGCGAGCCTGTTGCCCGGGTTCCGCCGGAGCCCCCCTTGCCAACCGGCGAAAGGGAAGTAGCCTTGGGATAGATGGTGAAATGGCAATTCTGTTGTTCCTCCCGCTTGGGGTCCAAGCGTTGGCCGTCGTTCCAGGCACACGGTTTCCCCGCGACCAGGGGTCCCGGTTCCGGGCGAAGGGCAACGCCGAGAGTTAGAAGTACGGAAATGACCGCGGTCAATGAATTCATTCGGGACCTCTTGGCTGAAACGCATGATCTCGAGTCGTTTCTCAATGCCTTGACGCATTTGAGCGCGAACGCGCTGGACAACGGCCAAGGACCGGCCCTTTGCGGCATCACCCTGCGCCGGCACAAGCGTGCCGGAACCGTTGCCAGCAACAGCGCGCTGGCCCAGGAACTTGACGAGATCCAGTACGACTTTGGCGAAGGTCCTTGCCTGAATGCATGCAGCCTGAACCGGACCATACGCATCCCCGAAATCGAGCGGGAGGTCCGCTGGCCCGAATACGTCGAGACGATCAAGGCCACGGGGGTCCGTTCAATGTTCGCGGTGCCGTTCACCCTGGAATCCGAGGACACGGCCGCAATCAATCTCTATTCCATGGAAACCAACGCCTTCGATGAGCGCATCGTTGAACAAGTGGAGCAATACGCCCTCCAGGCCTCGGCCCTGCTGAACCTGGCCGTGCGGATGGCCCGGCACCGAGACAACGAGGAAAACCTGCGGCTGGCGCTGGAATCCCGCACCACCATCGACCTCGCGGTGGGCATCATCATGGGCCAGAACAAGTGCAGCCAGGAACGTGCGGTCGAGATCCTGAAATGGGCCTCCAGCTCCAGGAACATCAAGCTGCGCCACGTGGCCGAGGCGGTCGTCGCCTCCACCACCAGCCGACCCGTGGGCACGCACTTCGAAGACTAGGCAACCGTGGGAGCCGGGGACGGAGGCTGTGCCTGCTTCCTGGGGCGGATGCACCCGGACAAGGGCGTGCTCACGGCGATCCGGGTCGCGCGCCGGGCCGGGGTCCCGCTGCGGATCGCGGCCAAGATGCAAAACGCCGAGGAGCTGGAGTACTTCCGTGACGTGGTCGGCCCCGAGCTGGGCGGGGACATCGAGTGCGTGGGCGGGGTGGGGCCCCAGGATAAGTACACGCTGCTGGGCGGCGCGATCGCGCTGCTGAAACCGATCCAATGGTCCGAGCCCTTCGGGATGGTGATGATCGAGGCCATGGCCACCGGCACCCCGGTAATCAGCACCCCGCGCGGCGCGGCGCCGGAGATCGTGGAGGACGGGGCCACCGGCTTCATCCGCGACACCCCAGGGCACTGGCCGGGGCCCTGGCCCGGTGCCTGGAGCTGCGGCGCGCGGATTGCCGCGCGGCCACCGAGACGCAATTCAGCGCCCGGTGCATGGTCCGCGAGCGCATCGAGTTCTATGCCCGGTGCCTCAGCTCGAAGAACGGGGCCGATGTCTTGTCCATGTAGGTGATGCCGCGTCGCGGCCGGTAACGCCGCGGCAGGTAACGCCGCAGCCCGCGCTGCCAAGCCGAAAAGCGGGCAAGCGACCGGGGGCGAGAGGGTTGAGACACGTGCGCCGGAGGCCGGTAGAGTCTGTGGATATGCACGCCATGTCCCAAACTCCCGCCAAGACCATTCACGCCGTCTTCCTCGATGTCGACGGCACCTATGCCGATTACGGGGTGGTCCCGGAAGCCCACACGCAAGCGGTCCGCACGGCACGCGCGGATGGGCACAAGATCCTGCTCTGCACCGGGCGTCCCCTTTCCATGCTTCCGGCACACATCCTGGAGGCCGGATTCGACGGACTGGTGGCCAGTGCCGGCGCCTACGTTGAGGTGGCCGGCGAGGTGCTCATGGACCGCCGGTTCCCGGACGAGATGGCGGCACGGACACTTGCGGCCCTCGACGCCCACGACGCGGTCTACGTCCTGGAATCCCCGGATTCACTCCACGTTCCCCGTGCCGCGGAAGAACGGTTGCGGGAAATCGTCGAGGCGCACTTCAACCAACGCCCCGACGGCCGGGCTGCTGGCTCCTCGGCAATCGTGGGTTCCCTGTCGCCGGTCCCCGCGTCGCCGTCCTTCGCCAAGATCTCCGTGTTCGAGGCACCGCTTCCGGTGGGAAGCATTGCGGCCGAGATCGGCGAGGATGTCGCCGTCGTCGAGAACTCCATTGCCGACGAAGGCCGCCATACGGGGGAGTTGTTCCGGCGGGGCATCAGCAAGGCCGACGGCGTCGCCGTGGCCATTGAACGCCTGGGCATCAGCCAGGGGGACACCATTGCATTTGGTGATGGGGAGAACGACCTGGAAATGATTGCCTATGCGGGGATCGGCGTTGCCATCGAGGGCTCGCATCCCGGTCTGCTGGCCCTGGCCGACCGCACCGCGCCGCCGCCCAGCCGCGACGGGATCGCCTCGGCTTTCGCAGAGCTCGGGCTTATCTGAAGCGGATTATTGCCCACAAGCCAAGGATCGCCCGACCGTGAGGTCGGGCGATCCTTGGCTTAAGCTGCTACGTGGTTATTGCGGAAGGCGTTCGCCGGTCCGATGGCTCCCACGAGTATGGGGGAGTTGCTGGCCAGCGAGTCGGATCAAGCGGGTTCTACTTGCCCCCGATGGCACACAGCGGGCGGTTTGCATTGTTGCCGCTGGTGGAGTCGCCGTTCGGGTTGCGCTTCTCGGCGCCCTTCCCGTTGTTGGTTCCGGCATTCTCGGAGCGGTTCTCCAGGCATGCGTGGGTGGCGGGAGGCTCCATGCCTGCCTCGGTGACCCACTTGGAGCCCTTGTCGGTCTTGGTGATGGTGAACTCGTCGTAGAGAGCGCCGACCGGCAGGTCGGTGGTGGCCTTGGAGGTTTTCTCGGCAATGTAGGAGCGGTAGACCATCTTGTCCTTGGAGACGTCGATGACCTGGTAGGTGGTCACGCCGGCACCGCGCAGCACCTGGGTGGCGCCGTTGTTGGTCCAGACGTTTTTCCCGTCCGTTTCCAGGTTGTAGTGCTTGGCCCCGGAGTTGGCCACGGTGTAGACCGGTCCGGTGGTCAGTCCCTCGGTGTCTGTTGCATTGGCATTGACGTAGCCGCGGGCGTAGGTGTGGTCGTGGCCCATGAGGACCAGATCGATGTTGTGCTTTTCGAAGACCGGGACCCAGACCTCGCGCAGGATCGGCTCGTTGCGCCCCGCCGAGGTGGAGAAGACCGGCTGGTGGAAGGTGACGACGTTCCACTTGGATTCGCTGGTTTCCAGCACGTGATCAAGCCAGGCGCCCTGGAATTCGGTCCAGAGGCGGGCGACCTTGGTGGAGGGGCACTCGGTGCCGGCGCAGGCAGGAAGGTTGTCCGGGGTCAGGAACGCGGTGTCGCGGGTGGCATTGATGGTGATGAAGCGAGTGTCCTGGTAGTCGGTGAAGTACACGGTCTCGGCAGCGAACTCGGCCCAGTGGGCAAAGTAGGCGGCATACTGGCGTGCCACGTCGGTGTCGCCTTCGGCGAGCTCCGCCATGGCGCCGATGGTCTCGGTGTCCGGGTTGTTGTGGGGGTATTCGAAGTTGGCCTTCCATGCGGCAAGCTTCTTGTCGCCGGAGTATTCGTGGTTTCCGGGGGCGGCCATGACGTTGGTGGTTGCCGCGGACTTGGCCATGCCGGAGAACCAATTGAGCCACTGGGTCTCGTTGCTGCCGGTGTCGATCAGGTCGCCGGCGTGGACAGAGCCGATGGAGTTCGGTGCCTTGGCCTCGGCCTGGCGCACGACCTCTGGCCAGGTTGAATCCAGGCCGATCTGTGCATCCCCGTAGTAGATGAACTGGAAGTCCTTGGACTTGGGGTCGGCGGTGGAGAATTCGTGCCATTCGCTCCAGCTTCCCTCAAGCCCCACCCGGTAGCTGTAGGCGGTCGCGGGGGACAAGCCCTCGACCGTGGCCGAGTAGTGCGGCTTCGGGTTGTTGTTCACCGTGCCGGCCAGGTATGCATCCACGCTGCGGGTTTGGCCACCTGCGGCCAGACGGATCTGCAGCTGGCCGCTGGCCTGCGAGGCGTCTCCGGCGAGCCAGGAGAAGGACTGGGAGGTTTCTGGCGTGGTGGTGGGTGTCAGGATGACGCGCGTGGGTGGTGCGGCAACGGTTTCGCCGACCTTGGCCAGGCGGATCGAGGGGACATCGAGGTAGATGTCCGAGCTGGTCTCGCGGTCCTGGTAGAGGGCAATGGCCACGGTGTTGGTGCCATCCACCAAAAGCTCGGGATCGGCGTGGAAGGTATTGGCCACCGGGTCGCCGTTGCTGGTGCCGGCATACTCCTGATTCTTGGTGCCGGTGGCACGATCGTCAAGGAATCCGGCAACCTTTGTGCCGTTGATCCAGACTGCCAAGGCGTCGTCGTGGATGACGTCGCCAATGATGTCGCCGACCTCCGCCGCGGCGCCTTGGCCGAGTTCGAAGGTGCTGCGGAAGAAATAGGTGGGGATTGTCAAGCCCCGGGTTTGGTGGAGGGTTTATTAGACCCGTTCCATCGTTTTGATGGCGGGCAGGTTTGAGTAGTAATTGGTTTCTGCTTCCACGGGTGGGATGTATCCGATTTCGCCGTGGAGGCGC
>NZ_QMKQ01000035.1 GCF_003287975.1 Arthrobacter sp. AQ5-05 | reverse complement strand
TCGACTTGATGATCTTGGCGCGCGGGTCGTAGTTCTTGTAGACGCGGTGCCCGAAGCCCATGAGGCGGACGCCGTCTTCCTTGTTCTTGACCTTCTCCATGAAGTCCGCGGGCTTCAGGCCCTCGGACTGGATCTCGCGCAGCATCTTCAGCACCGCTTCGTTGGCGCCGCCGTGGGCGGGGCCGGAAAGCGCGTTGATGCCCGCGGAGACCGAGGCAAACATGTTGGCGTTGGACGAACCCACCAGGCGCACCGTGGAGGTGGAGCAGTTCTGCTCGTGGTCGGCGTGCAGGATCAGCAGCTGGTCCAGGGCCTTGACGATGACCGGATCCATTTCGTACGGCTCGGCGGCAAGGCCGAAGCTCAAACGCATGAAGTTCTCGACCAGGTTCATCGAGTTGTCCGGGTACAGCAAGGCCTGGCCGATGGACTTCTTGTGGGCGTAGGCGGCAAGCACCGGCATCTTGGCCAGCAGGCGGATGGTCGAGAGTTCGACCTGCTCCTCGTCGAACGGATCCAGCGAGTCCTGGTACCAGGTCGACAGGGCCGTCACGGCCGAGGAAAGCACCGGCATCGGGTGCGCGTCGCGGGGGAAGCCGCCGAAGAAGCCCTTGAGCTCCTCGTGCAGCAGCGTGTGGCGGCGGATCTTCTGGTCGAAGGCCTCCAGCTCGGTGGCCGAGGGAAGGTTGCCGTAGATCAGCAGGTAGCTGGTCTCGAGGAAGCTGGACTTCTCGGCCAGCTGCTCGATGGGGTATCCGCGGTAGCGCAGGATGCCCGCGTCGCCGTCGATGAAAGTGATAGCGGACTTGGTCGCAGCGGTGTTCATGAAGCCGGGGTCGTACGTCACGCCACCTGTCGCCTTCAAGAGCGGCGCGATGTTAAAGCCGTTGTTGCCTTCTACCGCGGGCACAACAGGTAGTTCGATGCTGTTGCCGCCAAAGCTGAGCTGAGCAGAATTGTTTTCCGTCATTGTCTCTCCTAACCGGAATGCAGATGAGTCCGATGGTCAGTAATCACTGTCACGCTACCTTTTAGTAGGCTCTTGACACCAATCGTTGGTCACGTTTGTCTATCGGGATGCCGCATTAAGCCGCTCGACGGCGCTGGCAATCCGCTCGTCGCTCTCTGTCAGCGCAATGCGCACAAACCCCTCTCCGGCCGTTCCGTAGAAGGCCCCCGGGCCCGCGACGATGCCCAGCTCGGCGAGCCGGCCAATGGTCTTCCAGCAGTCCTCGTCGGCGGTGCACCACAGGTACAGTCCGCCCACCGAATCCTCGATCCGCAGCCCGAAGGCGTTGAGCGCCGGAACCAGCGCCTCGCGACGTGCCCGGTATATGTTCTTTTGGGCCTTGACGTGTTCGTCGTCGTTCAGGGCGGCAACCATGGCGGACTGCACCGGGGCCGGAACGATCATCCCGGCATGCTTGCGGTTGTTGATCAGTGCGGGCATCAGGTTCGGCGCCCCCGCCACGAAGGCTGCACGGTATCCGGCAAGGTTCGACTGCTTGGACAGCGAGTACACCGCCAGGAGATCGCTGTGGTCCAAGCCGCTGACCGACTCGTGAAGGATGCTGGGCACCCCTGCCTCGTGTTCGCCCCAACCGAGCTCCGCATAGCATTCGTCGGATGCCACCACGGCACCCAGCGAACGCGCGTCATCGACCAGTGCCTTGAGGTCCTCGGCCCCGCGGATGATGCCCGTGGGGTTGCCGGGCGAGTTGACCCAGACCAGCTTGACCCGTGCACGGTCCGTATCGGAGAGCGAAGCCAGCGAGTCGGCGGCGATCGAGTCCGCACCGGCCAGTTGCGCGCCGATGTCGTAGGTGGGGTACGCGACGCGCGGACGGACCACCAGGTCGCCGGCGCCCAGGCCCAGCAGCAGCGGCAGCCAGGCCACCAGCTCCTTGGAGCCGACCGTCGGCATGACATCGTCGCTCGACAGGCCGTGCACGTCGCGCCGGCGCGCGAACCAGTTCACGATGGCTTCACGCACCGCGGGCGTGCCGTGGGTGGTGGGATATCCCGGGGCGTTCGCGCCCTCGCGCAGGGCACGCATGATGATCTCGGGGGTGGGATCCACCGGCGTGCCGATGGACAGGTTCACCGCCCCTCCTTCATGCTCGGCGGCACGTGCCAGATAGGGGGCAAGGGCGTTCCACGGGTAGTCAGGGAGCGTCAGCATGGTGTCGCGGATCAGCCTTGGGCCTGCGGCGGAAGCGCGGAAATGATCGGGTGGTCGATGCCCATGTTGCCGAGCTTCGCGGCTCCGCCGGGGGAACCGACCTCGTCGAAGAACTCGACGTTTGCCTTGTAGTACTCCGCCCACTGGTCCGGGACGTCATCCTCGTAGTAGATGGCTTCGACCGGGCACACCGGTTCGCAGGCGCCGCAGTCAACGCATTCGTCGGGGTGGATGTACAGCGAGCGTTCGCCTTCGTAGATGCAATCCACGGGGCATTCCTCGATGCACGCCTTGTCTTTGACGTCGACGCACGGCTGGGCGATGATGTAGGTCACGGTACCCGGGGCCTTCCTTCACTACGGAAATGTTCGGTGATTTGCATGCTGCTAGACATGCATGACTCAAGCTTAGTCCCGACCTGCCCCGAATGCCGCAGCAGCTCCCCCGCCCGAGAATTCTTACGTTCTACGTCACAGTCCGGGCCGCAGCGGCTCCCCTCCCGGCGAATTCTTACGTCCCGCGTCGCATCCAGAACCCGCGGGAACCCGTCGCACCGGAAATCTTACGAAATGCGTCACCTGCTGGTGCCGCGACCCAGGACCTAGGATTGGTTCATGAGCACGGACTTCTTGGATTCCCTGGACCCCGGCACCCGCGTGGTCCTTCGCTATCGCCTCTCCCCCGATGAGCAGGGGCAGGCCGGCGAACGGATGAGCGACGCGCTGGGATACCTGCTGACGATCGACGAGCACTCCGTGACGGTGCAGACCCGTACCGGGGAGGTGCAGGTCAGCCGGGCGGCCATCACCCATGCCAAGCGGGTTCCTCCGCCCCCGGTGCACAAGCGCGCCGCACCCGGCAACTGAGCCGGCAAACTGCACACAGGCCCTCCAACTCGGCGAACCGGGAGTCCCCGGACATGTGATTTGAATGATTCAATCAGTGGCGGATTTTCCCGTATGCTGATTCCATGGCCACAGATGAAGAGGTACAGGCCCGTGCACGGGCGTTGAGCTCCCCGCTCCGTCTACGCATTTTGCGACTTTGCTTGCACGAATCTCGTACCAACAAGGAAATAGCGGACCTGCTGGAGATCAATCCGGCAACATCGCTCCACCATGTGCGCACGCTGCTCTCCAACGGGTTCCTCGCGGCCGAGGAAACCCGCCGGGGAAACCGCGGGGCCAAGGAAGTGCCATACCGCAGCACCAAGCTCTCTTGGGGCACCAAGCTGCCCGATGCAGCACCCCTGCTGGTGGACACGTTCCTGCAGGAAATCGATGGCCTGGCCCCGCAGGAGATCCAGGTCATGCGGGTTGGGCTGAAGCTCAGCGAAGGAACGCAGAAGGAAATGATGGCGCGCATCCACGCGGTCATCGAGGACTACGCCATGCGCGACGCCGCGCCCGACGGGGTGGCAACCTCGCTCTTCCTGGCCCACCACCTGGACCTGAAGTCGGCGTAGCCGTCCCATAAACAAAACAGCTTGGCCCCCGCAAGAGTCCTTGCGGGGGCCAAGCTGTTTATTCAATGTCCGGTTCCTGCGTTGTTCGGGCCAGCCGACGATTCAGCGCCTGGATCGTGCCAGAAGGCGCAACTGCTTGGAGACCAGCAGGATCGCCACAACGACCGGGACGATGATGCCGTAAACCCAGATGCCGCCGGCCAATGCCGGGCCGGGCAACATCTTGAAGAACTGGGTCGAGACGATCATCTGGTTGTGCTGGTCGGTTGAGATCAACGCGACAAACACATACGTCGCCAGCCCGGTCAGTGCGCTGACCCACAGCTTTCCCCGAACCAGGCCGACCCAGTAGGTCAGGGTCCCGGTCAGGAGCAAGGCCAGGGCGGCACCCCACGGCACCGGGACATCGCCGACATAGCCCAGCGAGGCATGCAGGACCGTGCCGACCACCGCGGCCAGCGCCCCGGCCGCCAAGGCGACCAGGACGCTGCCGATTGCCGAGGCGCCGGCGCCTTGGGCCTTGTTAGGCCTTGGCCCGGGCACGGTGGGACTTGGCGCGGTCGCCGGCGTTCAGGATGAGCTTGCGGATACGGATCGCCTCCGGGGTAACCTCAACGCATTCGTCCTCACGGGCGAATTCGAGTGACTCCTCGAGGGTCAGGTTGCGCGGCGGGGTCATGTTCTCGAAGGTGTCCGAGGAAGCTGCACGCATGTTGGTGAGCTGCTTTTCCCTGGTGATGTTCACGTCCATGTCGTCGGCGCGTGAGTTCTCGCCGACGATCATGCCCTCGTACACCTCGGAGGTCGGTGCCACGAAGAAGGACATGCGCTCCTGGAGCTTGATCATTGCGAACGGGGTGACGACGCCGGAGCGGTCGGCCACGATCGAACCGTTGGTTCGGTATTCGATCGGACCGGCCCATGGCTCGTAGCCCTCGGCCAACGAAGCGGCAATGCCTGCACCGCGGGTGTCGGTGAGGAAGCGGGTGCGGAAGCCGATCAGGCCACGTGCCGGAACCATGAATTCCATGCGGCACCAGCCGGTACCGTGGTTGGCCATATTGGTCATGCGGCCCTTGCGGGCTGCCATCAGCTGGGTCACGGCACCGAGGTATTCCTCGGGTACGTCGATGGTCATGTGCTCCATCGGCTCGTGCAGCTTGCCGTCGATCTGCTTGGTAACAACCTGCGGCTTGCCGACGGTCAGTTCGAAGCCTTCGCGACGCATCTGCTCAACGAGGATGGCCAAGGCCAATTCGCCACGACCCTGAACTTCCCAGGCATCCGGACGCTCGGTCGGCAGGATGTTCAGCGAAACGTTACCGATCAATTCGCGATCCAGACGATCCTTGACCTGGCGTGCGGTGACCTTGGCGCCCTTGACCTTGCCGGCCAGCGGCGAGGTGTTGATACCAATGGTCATCGAGATGGCCGGCGGGTCAACGGTGATCAGCGGAAGCGGCTTCGGGTTGTCGATGTCGGTGAGGGTCTCGCCGATCATGATGTCTTCGATACCTGCAACTGCAACGATCTCGCCCGGTCCAGCGGACTCGGCCGGAACGCGGGTCAGGCCCTTGGTGGCCAGCAGTTCGGTGATCTTTACGGTCTTGAGCTCGCCGTTCTGGCGGGCCCAGGCAACCTGCTGGCCCTTGCGCAGGGTGCCGTTGAAGATACGCAGCAGGGCCAAGCGACCCAGGAACGGGGAGGCGTCAAGGTTGGTGACGTGTGCCTGAAGGACTTCGCCTTCGGTGTACGACGGGGCCGGGACGTGCTTGATGATGGTCTCGAACAGCGGCTCGAGGTCCTCGTTGTCCGGCAGGGTGCCGTCTGCGGGCTGGTTGACCGAGGCGTAGCCGGCCTTGCCCGAGGCGAAGACGATCGGGACGTTCAGGATCTTGTCCAGGTCCAGGTCCGGCGCCTCATCGGCCAGGTCCGAGGCCAGGCCCAGGAGCAGGTCCATGGAGTCGGAGATAACGCCGTCGATGCGGGCGTCGGGGCGGTCGGTCTTGTTGACCACGATGATGACCGGCAGGTCGGCGACAAGCGCCTTGCGCAGCACGAAGCGGGTCTGCGGCAACGGACCTTCAGAGGCATCCACGAGCAGCACGACGCCGTCGACCATGGACAGGCCGCGCTCGACCTCGCCACCGAAGTCGGCGTGGCCCGGGGTGTCGATGATGTTCATGGTCATGTTGTGGCCGTTGGCAGCCGGGCCGTTGTAGAACACGGTGGTGTTCTTGGCCAGGATGGTGATGCCCTTTTCGCGTTCCAGCTCGCCAGAGTCCATCACGCGGTCTTCGGTTTCACCGTGGCTGTCGAATGCACCGGTCTGCTGGAGCATTGCGTTGACCATGGTGGTCTTGCCGTGGTCGACGTGGGCAACGATGGCAACGTTGCGCAGGTCTTCACGACGAATGGTGGTGGTATCTGACATGCGAAAAGGCTCACTTCTTCTAGAGAATTTTGGGTCTCGGGGATCGGGGCCACGACTGACCCAATTAACCATTCTAGTCCCAATGGGAAATCTGGTGTAAAACGTGCCTTATCTCACGCGAAAAAATTTGCGCCAAGGGGTGCTATGCGCCGTCATACCGGGAATATTTCGTCCACGGCCACGATGCCGGGGCGGCCAGGAGTGGTCCGAACCGACGGACAAGGGCGGCTGCGGGAAACCCGCAACCGCCTCCATCTTCCCGCTGAACGTGCAGAAATCAACTGCTGCTTGCTCGGAACCGCTGCCTGGGCCCGGGAACGATCAGTCATCTTCGGATTCCGCCGCTGGTGCAGGCGAACCGGGGGCGGCTGGATCTACTCGGGCCACGGAACGTAGTTGGCTCGGCCTTCCCAGGAGCCGTGCTCGGACAGCGGCTTGAAGCGCAGCGTCGTAAATTCACGGTGGAAATCCCGGCGCTCGCGTTCAGTCATCGCTTCGGCATGGCGGAGGGCGGTCCCGCCATCATCGCGGCCAAAAACCATCCCCGTCATCGCCCGGGTGCTGGTCCAGATCGAAAACGTCGAAACGGTCCGCGGCAATCGAATGGCAGCCATCGCGAGTGTCGCTTCGGAATGGTCGCGAATCTGGCGCTCGACGGGGCGGCCCCAACGGATAAACCGTGGCAGCTCGGGCAGGCGCATGCGGGCCAGTGTCACGGCAACCACCGGATCATCCATTTCCAGGCGGCCTGCCGCATCCGGCAACGGAGCCAGCTCTCGCACTTCACCCCAACGGCGCACGAACTCGAGCCTGGCGTGCCAGCCCTCATTCAGTGTCCGGCCGAACGGGTGCTGGGCAAGAAAGTCAACGAGGGCTGCCTCGTCCTCCCATTGCGCGAACACCGCCATGCGGCGCAATTGCATCCGGTGCGGCGAGATCACGGCCGCTCCCAGCTGCATCCCGGCCAGCACTTCGATGTGGCGCAGGCCAGGGGCCTTGGGCGGCCGCAGGAGCCCACCGATTGCGCTGGGCAGAGGCATGTGTGCGAGGTGGAAGGAGTAAAGGCTCATCCAGCCGCCGCGCGGATCCGCTTCTTCATCCCCCGATCCTCACAGCGGCGACGCAGGTACGTCAAATGGCGCAGGCGATGCCCCAACGTGAAATCGGCAGGCCCCGAACAGCGGTCCGATCGGGCGCAAGCGGATTGCCACATGCCGAGGCGGGAGCTTGAACAGCAGGCAGCCGGGGCGGACTGTGTTGACGTATCCAGCACACATGCTGGCCGCAATCGACCACCGGGAACAAGCCACGGCGCATCCCGACATCTCCGGGCCAGGTCTTGGAGCACAGGCAACAATGGAACGCCCTGCCATGTGCGGCAGAGCGTTCCATCGGAGCATGCAGGACGCCAAGAAGACTAGAGGTTGAAACCGAACTCCACCGTTTTCCGGTACATGTCACCCTCTTGGTCACGATCGGGGCCTTCACACGCGGCCATTCCTGTTCCACAGCTGATGCGTCAGTCCACCGGATCTGCTGATGGACTCCACGCTGAACCGGTCTTCCAAGCCGGCAAGGTGATCCCAGATCCGAACTCCGGAGCCGAGCACGATCGGAACGATCACGATGTGAAGGAAATCGATGAGATCGGCCCGGAGGAATTCACGCACGGTCGAGGGCCCGCCGCCGATCCGAACATCCAACCCGCCGGCAGCATCATGCGCCAGGCTAAGCGCCTGCTCTGGCGACGCATCCACAAAGTGGAAGCTGGTGCCGTTCGCGAACGCGAGTGTCTTGCGGGGATAGCGGGTCAGGATGAACACCGGAGTGAGGAAGGGCGGTTCGTCTCCCCACCATCCTTCCCAGCCGTCGTCCGGCCATTCGCCGGACTGCGGACCGAACTTGAGGCGGCCCATGATCTCCGCCCCGATACCCTGGCCCCACATGCTGAACATGGCCCGGTCCACGGTCACGGGGGTCGTCGGTGCCATGAACGCCATGAATGACCCGTCCGTCGAACTTGTCGAAAAGGTCCTTGGCTCCGCCGATCGGCTCTTCGAGCGTCACGTGATTTCCAACCGCAATCGTTTTGGAGGTCACGTGGCCAGGACCATTTCAGATCGTTACCGGGAGGCAAAGGTTGATGTGGTCTTCCGCAGCGGTCCGCGAGTCGGTGTTTCCCCTCTCATGGCCATTTGCATGTTGAACCGGAATTCCGGACCAATTGCGGCAAGCTGCAGCGAATGGATGGTGCAATCACAACCAGAAGCTCGACCGCTCCAGCTGGATCCTCAATTTCATCGAGCGAAGTGATCTCGATGGGCCCACTTGTCCAACCGCGACATCCCTGGGCATCCCAGGCTCAAGGTCGGGATATAGGAAAACGCCCCTCCGATGGTGATCCGAGGAGCGTTTTGCAGGAGCCGAGTTAGCTGGCTGGGCTGCCTTCAAGGTCCAAGCTTCGCCACAGACCAATCAGCATGTTCATTCCCTGTCGGACGAGCATCTTGGGCATGAGACGGAGCTCGACTCGGATCCCGTGGTCACGAGATACCTGGGCGCAGGACGCGCGAACGCGGGACGAGAGCACGGGGCTGCACCTGAAACGGTTGGCTCTGTTTGGCCATCGGGTTGGTGGCAATCGGCTTCTGGGCTGGGTTCGTCGACGGCGGGTGATTAGGCTGGGTGGATGGCGACAGTTATTCTCGTGCGGCACGGCCGCTCCACAGCAAATGCCACTGGACTGCTGGCCGGTCGGGCAGCCGGCGTCAGCCTGGACCAGATCGGGCGGGACCAGGCGGCCATGGCCGGCGACCGGCTCGCGCCCGTGCCTTTGGTCGGGGTGGTGTCGAGCCCTCTTGAGCGTTGTCAGCAGACCGCCCAGTTCATCCTGGATCGCCAGACGGGCATGCCGTACGCTCCGGTTGACCTCGATCTCACCGAGTGCGATTACGGCCAGTGGCAGGGCCGCCTGCTCAGTGATCTCACGACCGAGGATTTGTGGCCGGTTGTCCAGTCGCACCCTTCCGCCGCTGTCTTTCCGGGTGGTGAATCCCTGGCCGCGATGCAGGCTCGTTCAGTGGCAGCAATTCGACGCCACGATGCAGCATTCGAATCCGAGCACGGGCCAGGGGCCGTGTGGGCGGCAGTGAGTCACGGTGACATCATCAAGTCAATCCTCGCCGACGCGCTCGGCATGCACCTTGACCTGTTCCAGCGCATCAACGTGGGCCCCGCCTCCATATCGATCGTGCGCTACGGCGCTAGTCGGCCAAGCGTCTACGCGACCAACACCGATGCAGGCGATCTGTCGTGGTTGTCGAACGGCATCCACTCCGGCGATGCGCCGGTGGGCGGCGGTGCGGGTCAAAAGGCGCCATGAAGCTCATGGGCCTAGAATACTGACATGCCTACACGTGTTCACGAGTTTTCCTGGCCTGATCGGGTCGTCATTGGCACCGTTGGCCTCCCGGGGGCGCGCACGTTCTACCTGCAGGTGCGCGCAGGGAAGCAAGTCGTGAGTATTGCCATGGAGAAGCAGCAATCGGCCCTGCTCGCGGAGAAGATCGACGAAATTCTCGACCAGCTCATCGCTGTCAAGGGCAACCCCTTCAGCATTCCCACGGGTACTCCCATTGAACTTGTCGACAATGAGCCGCTCGAGGCCGTCCAGGAGCAGTTTCGCACCGGGGCCATGAGCTTGGGGTGGGACCCAACCACCGCCCAGATCGTCATTGAAGCCCACCCCATCACCGATATCGATGGTGATGACCACGACGAATCGCTTCATGAGGACGCGGCTCACGAGCCCGAAATGCTGCGCGTTCGAATGCCGGTCGGCACCGCCCGCGCATTCGCCATGCGCAGCCGCGAGATCGTGGGTGCCGGGCGTCCGACGTGCCCGCTGTGCGGTTATCCCATGGACGCCGACGGACACATCTGCACCCCTCCCGAGGTCTGATGCCAACGCCTGACCTAATGGCCGCCGAGCTGAGCCTCACCGGCCGTATCACGACGGCTTCAAACGCCACATTTCTTGGCAGCATCGGCGACATGGTGGTCGTCTATAAGCCGATAGCCGGGGAAAGTCCCCTGTGGGACTTTCCCCAGGGAACGCTGGCCCACCGGGAGGTGGCCGCCTACCTGGTCTCGCAGGCCTCCGGCTGGGGCGTCGTGCCCCACACCTGGCTGCGCGATGGTCCGATGGGCGAAGGAATGGTGCAGCTCTGGCAGGAGCAGGATCCCGCCCAAGACGCGGTGAACCTGATCGCGGCGGACCACGTGCCGGAGACGGGCTGGAAACACGTTCTCCAGGGACGGGATGAGAACGGACGGATGGTCGCCCTCGTCCACGAAGACTCGCCGGCGCTCAGGCGCATGGCGGTGTTCGACGTCATCGTCAACAACGCCGACCGCAAAGGCGACCACATCCTTGCCATGGCTGACGGACACCGGCACGGCGTGGACCACGGGCTCACCTTTCACCGTGACCACAAGCTGCGCACGGTGCTGTGGGGATGGCGTGGAGACACCCTGACCGCCGATGAAGAAGACGGCATAGATCGTGTCAGCGAAGGACTGCATGGTGAGCTGGGCCGAAACCTGGCGCGCTTGCTCAGCGCCGAAGAAATCACAGCGCTCGCCGCGCGCTGCGCCCGGTTGCGCTTGGCAGGGCGGTTTCCGGCTCCGAGCGGTGAGATGCCGGCGGTGCCCTGGCCGCTGTTCTAAGGGAAATACGTTTGCTGGCTTCGCCGTCGGTATCGCGTTGTGGGGTTTCCTAAGAGGACGCGCCCGCAGAGCGGGCCCCCCATCAAGGTAAGCAGGTGCCTTGTTTCTTCCAGAGGTTGGCTTCCGGCAAACGGAGTTCGGTGCCAATCACGCCAGCAGTTGCCTGTAGGGCGAAACTCGATCGTGTTTCGCGGCCAGCAATCCTCCGAAATATTTCTCCCGTTTTGAGGGAGCCACTGGATAAGATCAGGCGAATACGCTGACGCATCGCCTGCATTTCCCGCACTCCTCCGTGGTCTCGACGACGCGTAGATCTGCACGCCACCACTCGGCAGGACTTATTCCTCGCGTCCGACGGAAGTCGCGTCCCTCCAGAGCTGTACCGGACAGTTGTCGCTATCGCCGCAACATTGTTCACCATGGTCTCTGGATGCCGGACCACTCCCGGGTGGTGATCGCAGTTGGTACGAACCCCTAGCCTTCACCTCAGCGCACGTAGAACTCCGAGAACCGCAGCTACTTCAACCGAATTTTGGCTGTCGCCGGCAATCAAGCTTGCCTGCGACGGCTGAATTCGGAATACTCACGCTTTGAGAACGTAACGCAATATCCCTACTACCTGGTCGGTGGTCTTACACCAAGCCTGGGCTTGGGCGTCCACTTCCTTGAGCGGATGGACAAGGCCCTCATCGTGAAGAGTCACATAGGGTTTACCCAAGGCGGCGCAGTAGCCGGCATCGAAGGCTGCATTCCACTGCTTGTACTTGTCCCCGAATCGCACCACCACGAAATCACTCTTTTCGATCAGGGTGCGTGTGCGAATCGCATTGACCTTGGAGGATTGGTGATCACGCCAGAACTGGCTAGAAGTCTCACCCAGATGATCGCCGGCGGCGTCGCTCGCGGGGTGGTCAGTCACCGGCGCGGTAAAGACTA
Source organism: Arthrobacter sp. AQ5-05 (assembly GCF_003287975.1). Classification (GTDB taxonomy): domain Bacteria; phylum Actinomycetota; class Actinomycetes; order Actinomycetales; family Micrococcaceae; genus Paeniglutamicibacter. The sequence continues at coordinate 23,277 of NZ_QMKQ01000035.1, read as the reverse complement.
TGTCCAGACCGGCAGCTTCTGCACCGCGCTGGATCTCTTCACGCCAGTCGGTGTGGATCTCGCCGGAAAGATAGACAGAGAAACTCATGGCTGAAGACTCCTATATTTGAGACGGCGGACTCGGCTGGTCCTTGAGCTCACCATCCTAAGTAGTTGGGCCAGCAATATCACTGCGAGCACGTCATCTTCTGTCTTTAGTCCGCGCAAGAGCGAGCTGAACCGGGAAACCGGGGGAGCAAATCTTCCAACAGTTCTTCCCCGGATGGATCAGAGGAATCGGATCGCGCCCCTGCCTGGTAGCAGACGAGTTCAGGATCATCCGCACTTGATTCTCTTCACATGAAGGAAACGCGCCATTGCGCATTCACTTGGACACTGCGTTACCCACAAGGCTCGCTACCCTGGTCCGTCGATCCATTCAACGTGTTGTCCTAGAAAAGCAAATGCCTCGGCTTCTTTGAAAGAAGTCGAGGCATTTGCCTATGCGTCAAGAACTAAACATTGAAGCGGAACTCCACCACGTCGCCGTCCTTCATGATGTATTCCTTGCCTTCGATGCGCGCCTTGCCGGCGGCCTTGGCAGCGGAAACCGAACCGGCCTCAACCAATTCCTCGAACCCGAAGACCTCGGCCTTGATGAAGCCGCGCTGGAAGTCGGTGTGGATGACGCCGGCGGCCTGCGGGGCGGTGGCGCCCTTGGGGATGGTCCAGGCGCGGGTTTCCTTCGGGCCTGCCGTCAGGTAGGTCTGCAGGCCCAGGGTGTAGAAGCCGACGCGAGCCAGCTTGTCCAGGCCCGACTCGGTGTAGCCGGCGTCCTCAAGCATCTCAGCTGCGTCTTCTTCGCTCAGCTCGGAGAGTTCGGACTCGAACTGGGCATCAAGGAAGATGGCTTCGGCCGGGGCGACGAGGGCGGAAAGTTCCGCCTGCATCTCGGTGTTGGCCAGGCCTTCTTCGTCGGTGTTGAATACGTAGATGAACGGCTTGGTGGTCATCAGCTGAAGCGGCGCCAGCTCGTTGATGTCGATGCCTGCTGCCTTGCCTGCTGCGTAGAGCGTCTCGCCCTTTTCCAGCACCTTCTGCGCGGCCTTGATCGTCTCGATGTATGACGCATCGATCTTCTTGGCCCGCAGCTCCTTGTCCAGGCGCGGCAGCTGGTTTTCGATGGTCTGCAGGTCCGCGAGGATCAGCTCGGTGGCGATGGTCTCGATGTCCGAGGCCGGGTCGACCTTGCCGTCGACGTGGATCACGTCGGGGTCCGAGAAGACGCGCGTCACCTGGCAGATGGCCTCGGCTTCGCGGATGTTGGCCAGGAACTTGTTGCCCAGGCCTTCACCCTCGGAGGCGCCCTTGACGATGCCGGCGATGTCCACGAAGGACACGGTTGCCGGCAGGATACGCTCGGAACCGAAGATTCCGGCGAGCACCTTCAGGCGCGCATCGGGCAACGGCACGACACCCACATTGGGTTCGATGGTCGCGAACGGGTAGTTGGCCGCGAGAACCTGCGCGCGGGTAAGAGCATTGAACATTGTTGACTTGCCGACATTGGGCAGTCCGACGATTCCGATTGTAAGAGCCACGGGAATAGAGTCTACCGGGGAAAAACCGTCGGTGCTTGCTGGGATGATTTGCCCATGGATGCTTTGGTCTGGGTGGCGGCCCTTTGCTCGCTGGTTGTTGGGTTCGTCTTGGGGGTCGCGGCGTGGTGGCACGTGAACCGGGAACCACGTACAGCGGCGCTTTCCGCCGCCGCCTCTGCACGCGACGAACTGGCCCGGACCGCGCAACTGCTGGCCGGAGCGCAGGCGCAGGTGGTGGAATTGCGCGACCGTGTCGCCGAGGAACGTCTGCGCGGCAGCGAGGACCAGTCCGTGCTCCATGCCCTGGCACCGGTGGCAGAGCAGCTGCGCCAGGTCAGGGCGCAGGTCTCGGTGCTGGAACGGGACCGCGTCGAACAGTTCGGGCAGCTGAGCGAGCAGCTGGTGCATGCCGCGGCCAACGATGCCGAGCTGTTGCGCACCACCGGCTCGCTGGCCGCCGCGCTGGGGAACAACGCCGTCCGCGGCACCTGGGGCGAGGCGCAATTGCGCCGCGTCGTGGAGGCCGCCGGCATGCTGGCGCACGTGGATTTTTCCGAGCAGCTGCGCACCGCCGAGGGGCTGCGCCCGGACATGGTGGTGAAGCTGCCCGGGAACAAGCTGATCGTGTTGGACGCGAAGGTGCCGCTGGCGGCCTACCTGAAGGCGCAGCAGCTTTCGGCATCCATCGATGCGCCCTCCCGGGCACGGGCCGCGGAATTGATGAAGGAGCACGCCAAGGCGCTGCGCCTGCACGTCGATGCGCTGGCCGCCAAGTCCTACTGGAATGCGGTTGCGGGCAGCCCGGAGCTGGTGGTGTGCTTCCTTCCGGCCGAGTCGTTCCTGGCCGATGCGCTGGCCGCGGACCCGGCCCTGCTGGATCACGCCTTCGGGAAGAACGTCGCACTGGCCTCCCCCGCCACGCTGCTGGCGATGCTCAAGGGACTGGCGTTCGCCTGGCGGCAGGAGCTGCTGACCGAGAACGCGCGCGAGCTCTTTGTGCGCTCGCGCGAACTCTACGAGCGGCTCGGGACCATGGGCGGGCACGTGGCCAAGCTGGGGTCCTCGCTGCGGGGCAGCGTGGAGAGATACAACGCGTTCGTCGGGACCCTGGAATCACGGGTGCTGCCCAGTGCCCGGCGCATCCGGGACCTGGATCCGGGACTTGGTGCGGAACACGATCCGGCCGCCGAGTTGCATGGGCTGCCGGTCATCGAGGCGACCCCGCGCGCGCTCGGTGCCGGGGAGTTCCTGGAGCACCTGGACACCGGCGGCCGGCGGGACCCGGCCGGGGATGTGGCCAGGGACGCGACGGGCGACGTGTTTGCCGACGGGGCCGGCGATGGTGCCGATGACGGGTCTGGCGACGGTCGCGTCGATGGCCCGGTGCTGCCCTTGACGCGGCGCGAGGCCAAGAAGGGCCAGGCAAGCGCTTAAGCGGGCGTGGCGTGGTGCCCCACCCGGTGGTGGGGCTCCACGCCACGTGCCTCGCTCGGCACCGCCGGGGTGCGCCGCAGTACGGGACCGGGCCGCCGCAGCCGCCCGGTCCCGCGGGAAGTGCCTAGCTGCTGATGTCTGACTTGGTGATGCGTCCGCCGGGTCCGCGGGAGTCGTCGCCGGCTTCCTTGAGCTTGGCGCGGATCTCCTTGGGCAGCGAGAAGAGGATGTCTTCCTGCGCCGTGGTGACTTCCTCGACGCTGCCGTAGCCGTAGTCGGCCAGCAGCGCGAGCACGTCGCGGACCAGGACCTCGGGCACCGAGGCGCCGGAGGTCACCCCGACGGTGGCCACGCCCTCGAACCAGGTCTCGTCGACCTCCGAGGCGTAGTCCACGCGGTAGGCGGCCTTCGCGCCGTATTCCAGTGCGACCTCGACCAGGCGCACGGAGTTCGAGGAGTTCGAGGAACCCACCACGATGACCAGGTCGCTCTTCGGGGCGATGGCCTTGATTGCATCCTGGCGGTTGGTGGTCGCGTAGCAGATGTCGTCGCTGGGCGGATCCTGCAGCTTCGGGAAGCGGGCGCGCAGGCGGCGGACCGTTTCCATGGTCTCGTCCACCGACAGGGTGGTCTGCGAGAGCCAGATGAGCTTGTCGGGGTTGGTGACCTCGATGGTGTCGGCCTCGTCGGGGTTGTTCACGATCTGCGTGTGGTCCGGAGCCTCGCCGTAGGTGCCTTCGACCTCTTCGTGGCCTTCGTGCCCGATCAGCAGGATCTCGTAGTCCTCCTTGGCGAAGCGCACCGCTTCCTTGTGGACCTTGGTCACCAGCGGGCAGGTGGCATCGATGGTGCGCAGGCCGCGGTCCGCGGCGGACTGCACGACGGCCGGGGAGACGCCGTGGGCGGAGAACACGACCAGGGCGCCCTCGGGGACTTCCTCGTTTTCCTCCACGAAGACCGCCCCGCGTGCCTCGAGGGTGGAGACCACGTGGAGGTTGTGGACGATCTGCTTGCGGACGTACACCGGAGCGCCGTAGTGCTCCAACGCCTTTTCCACCGCGATGACGGCCCGGTCGACGCCTGCGCAGTAGCCGCGCGGGGCGGCCAGCAGGACGTGGCGTTCCCCGCTCACGGGCGCCGCGGCGGCGATTTCTGCCGGGGAGCGACGGGAGCGCGGGATGGTGGGCATCGGAAGGGAGACCTGAACGGTGGAACTGGTAGCCATGGAACCAAGTCTACGATGGCACACAAAATCCGCGGGCGGCTTTCCGCCACCGGCCTAGCCGCGCGGACCGGCGTTCGCAGTGCGCGAAGCCGGCCACGCCCATCCGGCGCCGCCGAGCACGACGACGATGCCGCCGATGAAAAGGATCGTGGTGGCCGCACCGAACTCCCCCGCCACCCCGGCCATGAGCCTGTCTGTGACCACGGACTGCAGGCCGGCTGTCCCGTCCTCGGCGCCGGAGGAGCCCAGGGACCCGACCCATAGGCGGGTGGCCGTGCCCAGCAGCAGGGCCGCGGCCCCGCCGGCGAGCAGTGCCCAGGGGCGTCCGCTTCGGGTGGCAAGCAGCATCCCGGACGCCGCCGCCAGCACCGCCCCGCCGAGCATCCAGGCCCAACCGCGTGCCAGCGACAGCCAGTTGTTCAGGGTTGCGGTGGGCAGCTGGTCCGCCCGCGGCCACCCGGTGTCAAGGACCACCGGCGCGGCGGGGATCGCCTCGGGCAGCACGGCACCGAGGGCGGAGCCCTGCAGGGACGCGTGCAAGGTTCTGTAGCCGGAGCCCAGCAACGGGGCGATGTCCAGGTGCACGGTGACCTGTTCGGTTGCCACGTGGCTTCCCGCACCGGGGTCCTTCGCCGCCTGCAGCCGTGCGGTGAAGTCGGCGCGGGTCGACTCGATGGTCGCGTCCCACGCGGGCCGGAAGGTCGGGTCCTCGAGCAGGGCGCCGCTGGCGGTGGCGATCGCGTTTTCCAGCGGCCCGGCCAGGATCTGCGGGACGGCCGTTTCCGCGGTGATGCGGGCCGCGAGTTCGGTGCCGAGCGTGACGGGCAGCACCCGGCGCAGCTCGGGGTCCGAGGCCAGCGGGCCAAGGATACCCTGCAGGGGGTCGGGCCTGTCCGCCAGGCGGGCTGCGGCGGAGCCAAGCATTGCCCCGGATCCCAGCAGCACGGCAAGGACCATCAGTGCGATCGCGGTGATGTTGCGGGTGGTGGTTCGCATGGCTGTGGCGCTCCTGGTGGTCGGCCCCGGGCGGGGCGGTGTTGCCCCGCCGTCTGCGTTTTGTCCCACGTTACTGCTTGAATGGTGTTGGCGTGGTTTCGAAAGCCGGTGCCGCCGCAAATCCCGGCAGCCCGGCAACCCGCCCATGCAGACCCGGCAGCAAGGAAGGCCCAGCACACGTGGAGCAAGCACAGAAGCAAGACGGTTCGCTGCCGCGCACCGCCGCGGCCACCTCGCCGGAGAACCCCTGGCCGCTGCGCGTGCTCAGCGAGAAGCTCAAGGCGCACATCGAGAACTCCCCCGAGTCCTGGGTGGAGGGCCAGCTGCTGGAGGCCAACATCCGCAACGGGCACGCCTACCTCACGCTGCGTGACGTGGATGTCGACTACTCGTTCTCGGTGACGGTGTGGGCCTCGGTGATGCGCTCGCTGGACACGGCCCCCGAGGTCGGTTCCCGGGTGGTGGCGCGGGTCAAGCCCAGCTTCTACGCCAAGACCGGCCGGCTCTCCCTGAACGCCTTCGACCTGCGCCCGGTGGGCCTGGGCGACCTGCTGGCCCGCCTGGAGCGGCTGCGCCGGGCCTTGTTCGACGAGGGCCTCTTCGACCCGGCACGCAAGCTGCCGCTGCCGCTGCTGCCGAACAGGATCGGGCTGATCACCGGCCGGGACTCGGACGCGGAAAAGGACGTGGTCCGCAACGCCTCGCTGCGCTGGCCGGCGGTCGCCTTCGACATCCGCAACACCGCGGTGCAGGGCGTCAACGCCGTCGCCGAAGTCACCGCCGCGCTGCGCGAGCTCGATGCGAACCCGGACGTCGATGTGATCATCATCGCCCGCGGCGGCGGCGCACTGGAGGACCTGCTCCCGTTCAGCTCCGAGGACCTGGTGCGCGCCGTCGCAGCCTGCACCACCCCGGTCATCTCCGCCATCGGGCACGAGGCCGACCGCCCGATCCTCGACGACGTGGCCGACGTGCGCGCCTCCACCCCCACCGATGCCGCCAAGCGCGTGGTGCCGGACCTCGCCGAGGAGCTGGCCAACCTGGCGCAGGCGCGGAACCGGCTGGATCGGGCCGTGCGGGGGAACGTGGAGCGCGAGACCCAGCGCATCGCCTCGCTGCGGGCCCGCCCGGTGCTGGCCAACCCGTGGACCATCGTCGAGGGGCGCCGCGACGATGTGGTGCGCCTGGGCCAACGCAGCACCCTGGCGATGCGTGCGGCGCTGGCGCGCGGCCACGACTCCATCGGGCACCTGCGCGCCCAGGTGCGCGCGCTTTCCCCGCAGCAGACCCTGGACCGCGGCTACGCGGTGGTGCAGCTCGAGGACGGCGGCATCGTCCGCTCCGCCGAGGATGCACCGGCGGGCATCGGGATCCAGGTGCGCCTGGCCCGCGGACGCCTGGCCGCAACCGTCACCAACAGCCAATCCCCGGAAGAAGGAAGAACGCCGTGAACACCGAAGCAGCAAACACCGACATCGCCACGCTGAGCTACGAGCAGGCCCGGGAGGAGCTGGTGGCCGTGGTCGCCCAGCTCGAGGCCGGGGCCGCAACGCTGGAGCAGTCCCTGGGGCTCTGGGAGCGCGGCGAGGCGCTGGCCGCCCGCTGCGAGGCCTGGCTGCAGGGCGCCACCGCGCGCCTGGATGCCGCCCGCGAGCCCAACGGGCCTTCGGCTCCCGCGTCCTGATCCGGCACCGGGCCGGAGGAGATCCGGTGCCGGCACCGGGATGCCACCCGTGCCCGGAAACGGGCGGTGCTAGGAAGCGGCCAGCCGGCGCTTTTGCTCGGCAACGTCGAAGTCCGCGGCCGGCCACTGCGGGTCGATGGCCTCCAGGGCCTCGCGCAGCAGCGAGGCGATGGCCAGGCGGGCGTACCACTTCTTGTTGGCCGGCACGATGAACCACGGGGCCGCCTCGGTGTGCGTGCGCCGGATCGCGACCTGGTACGCCTGCTGGTAGTCGTCCCAGAGCTCGCGCTCGTCGATGTCCCCGGGGTTGAACTTCCAGTGCTTGTCCGCCCGCTCGAGGCGTTCGGCCAGGCGCTCGCGCTGCTCGTCCTTCGAGAGGTGCAGCATCACCTTGATGACGGTGGTGTGCACCGCGGCCAGGTTGGCCTCGAAGTCGTTGATGGCGCCGTAGCGCCGCTCGATCTCCGCCTCCGGGGACAGGGCCCTGACCTTGTGGATCAGCACGTCCTCGTAGTGCGAGCGGTCGAAGACCCCGATCATCCCGGCACCGGGCAGCTCGCGTTCGATGCGCCACAGGAAGTCGTGGGACCGCTCCTGCCCGGTGGGCGCCTTGAAGGCGTGGTGCACGACGCCCTGCGGATCCACAGAACCGATGACGTGGCGCACGATGCCGCCCTTGCCCGAGGTGTCCATGCCCTGGAGCACCAGCAGGATGCTGTGCGGGGCCCCGGCGCGCGATGCGGCAAAGAACTTCTCCTGCAGCTCGCTGAGCACTTCGCCGATTGCCTCCAGGTCCGCGGTTCCGGAGGCCTTGTCCCCCGCGTACCCCGGGGTCGATTCCGGGTCGATGTCGGCCAGCACCACGTCGGGAGAGGCGGCGAACACCTGGCGCGCGGGGTGGTTGAAGGGAACAGGGCCGGCTGCGTCCTTGGTGTGCTTCGACATGCGTACCGCTTTCGTGGGGGGGTCGGGGCAGGTTGATTTTCAGCGTACGACACCCCCGTGCGCGTTTTGCGCCCAACACCCCGATGGTGGCACAGGGCGCGCCCCTCCGAAGGCCGGCAGCTGCTAGACGCTGAGCTTGCCCTCGCGAAGCTCCGCCAGGAACTCGGCGATGCGCCCGATCGCGTCCTGCAGGTCGCGCACCGCCGGCAGGGTGACCAGCCGGAAGTGGTCCGGGGCGACCCAGTTGAACGCGGTGCCCTGGGTGATGAGCATCTTCTGCCGCTTGAGCAGTTCCAGGGCGAAGTGCTCGTCGTCGTGGATCGGGTAGATCTCCCGGTCCAGCTTCGGGAACAGGTACATCGCGCCCTTGGCCTGCTGCACCGAGACGCCCGGGATCTCGTTGAGCAGCGTGAAGGCGGTGTCGCGCTGTTCCTTCAGCCGCCCGCCGGGCAGGATCAGGTCGTTGATCGACTGGTAGCCGCCCAACGCGGTCTGGATCGCGTGCTGGCCCGGCACGTTGGCGCACAGGCGCATGTTGGTCAGCAGGTTGATGCCCTCGATGTAGTCCTGGGCCAGGTGCTTGGGCCCGGAGATGGCCATCCAGCCGGAGCGGAAGCCGCAGACCCGGTAGGCCTTGGACAGCCCGGAGAAGGTCAGCACCAGCACGTCGTCGGCCAATGCCGCGGTGTTGATGTGCACCGCGTCGTCGTAGAGGATCTTCTCGTAGATCTCATCGGAGAACACGATCAGCTTGTGCCTGCGGGCCAGCTCGAGGATGCCCTCGAGGGTTTCGGCGGGGTACACCGCGCCGGTGGGGTTGTTGGGGTTGATGACCACGATGCCCTTGGTGCGGGAGGTGATCTTGGCTTCCATGTCCTCGAGGTCCGGCAGCCAGCCCTCTTCCTCGACGTTGAGGTAGTGCACCGGGGTGCCGCCGGCCAGCGAGACCGAGGCGGTCCACAGCGGGTAGTCCGGGGCCGGGATCAGCACCTCGTCGCCGTTGTTCAGCAGCGCATTCAGCGACAGGGTGATCAGCTCGGAGACGCCGTTGCCCAGGTAGACGTCGTCGACGCCGATGGTCTGGATGCCGCGGGTCTGGTAGTACTGCGAGACGGCGGTGCGCGCGGAGAAGATGCCGCGGGAGTCCGAGTAGCCCTGCGCATTGGGCAGGTTGCGCATCATGTCCACGAGGATCGCGTCCGGGGCCTCGAAGCCGAAGGGCGCGGGGTTGCCGATGTTCAGCTTGAGGATGCGCTGACCCTCGGCCTCCATGCGCTGGGCGTGTTCCAGCAGCGGCCCGCGAATGTCGTAGAGCACATTGTGGAGTTTCGTGGACTGCTTGAATTCTGCCATGGGACTACTTTCTCATTGGGGGCCGGGGGCGCGCCTGCACTGTGAGCAAGCCAACTCGCGTTCCGCGGCGAGTGTGAAGCCGCGGCGTCATCTTTGGCCGGTGACCAGTGCCTTGTCGGTGAGCCAGTCGGCGGCGGCCATGCCCGGTTCCAGCGCGTCGCGGCCGGTGACCATGCGGTTGAGGTTCAGCAGGTCTTCCTGCTTCAGCGCGAAGCTGAGCTTGTTGATGGCCTTGACCGCATCCTGCCCCACCCCGTCGGTGGTGATCAGCGGCGTGATGGATGCGGGGGCGAAGAGCTTCTCGGCACCCTGGAGCACCACCAGCGCGTTGTCCTGGATCCCGGCGTTCTCCAGGGTGGTGGCCTGGATCTGGACCTCGTCGCTGATCACCGGCAGCACACCGCGGGCCTGCGCGTCGCTCAGCTCGATGACTGCCTCGGGGTGGCAGGCGAGCTTGGCCGCCAGCTGGGCGGTGAGTTCCGCCTTGGCGCTTCCGGCGATGCCGAACTCCAGCTGCGGGCACAGCGGTGCGAGCTCCGAGGTGTTCACCAGCTGGTCCCCGGCGCTGGTGGCTGCGGTGAGCACCAGGGTGCCGGTGCGTTCGGCGTCGGCCGATTCCAGCACGGCGAAGCCGCCCAGTGCCAGGGCGTGCAGCTCGCGCTTGGTTTGTGCGGCGTCCAGGTCCCCGGGGTCGACCGCGGCCTCCCCGGACTTGGATTCGGTGCCGGAGCCGGCGCCCTCGGAGGCGGAGGATTGCCCGGTGGCGTCGGAGGAGGTCCCCGATGCCGAGGCATCCGGGCCGTGCGCGCCGGGCAGCTTGCCCAGGGCGGTGAGCAGCAGGCCGGATCCCGCCGCAGTGAAGTCGGCCCGTCCGGCCAGGACCTCCTCGACCGGGTCCGTGGCCGGGTCGGCCAGCCGTGCATTGATGCCGGCGTCGGCCAGCATGTCCCGGTAGGCGTGGCCCAGTGCCTGGGAGGTGGCGTCGGGGCCCTGGACCAGCACCAGCTCGCGCGTCGTGGCGGCCTGCGAGGTGGTCACCTCGGTGCCCGAGGTGCAGGCGGCCAGGGACAGCAGCAGTGCGCCGATGCCCAGCAGGCCCAGGGGCCCGGTCGTGCGAATCATCTGGTGCTTTCCTTGTGCAGGTTTTCCCGGTACAACGCGATGGCCGCGTCCACGCGCTCGACGCGGTTCAGCGAGGCGACCTCCGCCAAGGGGAACCAGGCGGCCTGGCTGGTGGTGCCGTCGGCCTCGTGGCGCAATTCTCCTGCGGTGACGGTGGCGCAGTAGAGCACCGCGACGGTTTGCATGGGGTGTTCGGTGCCGCTGTAGCGCTTGTGCGCGGGGATCACCCCGGAGTCCACCGAAAGCAGGCCATCGATGCGCACCCGGTACCCGGTTTCCTCCTCGACCTCGCGGATGGCGCCGGCGGCGATGGCCTCGCCGAGCTCCACGCCTCCGCCGGGCAGCGTCCAGCGCGGCACGAATCGAGGGTCGCGGCCGCGCATGTCCCACAGCGCCAGCAGGATGGAACCATCGCGGACCACCACGGCGTAGGCGGCAAGCCGGGTGTCAAAGCCGCGGTGGACCTGGGGTTCAGGGGTAGTCATTGTTCCATTTTAGGGTGTCGCCGACCGAATCCCCGGGTCCAAATCTCCCGAAGCACGGACAACTGTGATGGAATATCAGCATGGCACCTTCAACTTTTCCGCAACAACCCGTTGATCTTGACGCCGTTGACCGTCGGATTATTCAGGAATTGGTCAATGATGCGCGCATAAGCAATGCGTTGCTGGCGCAGCGGACCGGGATCGCACCCTCGACGGCGCTGCTGCGCACCCGTGCACTGGTCGAACGCGGGGTGCTCACCGGGTACCACGCAGAGGTCAGCCTGCCGGCGGTCGGGCGCAGCGTGCAGGCGCTGATCTCGGTGCGGCTGCGGGTGCACGACCGCGTGCTGATCGACAAGTTCACGCAGAAGATGCCGCAGCTGCCGGAGGTGCTCTCGATGTTCCACACGTCCGGGGTCACCGACTACCTCTTGCACATCGCGGTGAGCTCCACCGAGGCCTTGCGCGACTGGGTGCTGGACTACCTGGCCACCGACGAGTCCGTGGGGCACACCGAGACCACGTTGGTCTTCGGCCACCACAAGGGACAGGGCGGACCGATGCCGAAGGAACCCGGCCAGGCTCCGGCCGCGCACCAGGCCGGAACCCACTAGGCCCGGATGTACCGGGCAGGAATGCATCGGCCAGGCACCGGCTGATCCGCGCCGGCTAGGCGCAGGAGTCGGCGCGGCGCACCAGCGCCTCGACGACCCGCAGCCGGGCCTCGGCCACCTGCAGCCAGCGTTCCCCGCCCAGGCCGCGGGACCCGGCGATCAATGTCAGCGCGACCGCGGCGGACCGCGCCCACAGGGCGCGCGGGTCCACGCCGCGTTCGAAGACCGCGGCAAAACGCTCCAGGGCACCGGCGGCGCCGTCGTTCTTCTCCCCCAGTGTGGGCAGGATTGCCAGGTGTCCGAGCAGGCAGGCGAGGTCATCGACCCGGTACCCGGGCCCCAGCGAGTCAAGGTCCAGCAGCGCGGTGATCTTCCCTCCGTCCAACAGGATGTTCGCGTCATAGAAGTCCCCGTGGGCAGGCACCTTGTCGCCGCGGTCGGAGGCGGCAAGATGCGCCTCGATCCTCCCGGTGAGCTCCTCGATCCGCCCGGCGCGATGCGGCAGGGCGAGGGTCGCTGCCTGCTGGTAGCGCCGGGTCGAATCGCTCCAGGCGTCCCTGGGTTTCAGCGCCATGACAGACCCGGGCAGGGCGTCGAGCAGGGTAGTGAAGTCACGGGGATCCAGGTCCGCTCCGGAACGGGGCCGGATGGCCGCAGAGAGCGACTCCCCGTTCCCGGCCTCCAGGGCCAGGATGCCGGCGATTGCGGGTTCAAGCACCGGTGGCACCGGAACCGGCGTTCCGGCCAGCAGCTGGTGGCGGCGGTTCAGGGCCTCGATCGACTGGGGCCGGCCCACCTTCAGGTAGATCGTCCGCGCGATGCGCAGCGGGCCGCGCGTGGTGAAGGTGGCCCGCAGCACCGCGCGGCGCAGCGGCCGGTACGCGATGGTCTTGAGCCTGGTGAGCAATTCCGCATCGCCCCAGGTTTCCTGCACGAATGCCCGGTCCGCGGCCAGGGCCAGGGCCGGGAGCTTGGGGTCGTGGGGGTGGATCCAGCCGCTGACGACGACCCCGGGGGCGTCGTTGGTGGCAAAGACGCGGGTGGCAGCGACGCCGGGCACCCGGATCGCCTCGGTGCTCACGCCCAGTTCGTTGAACCCGGTGCCCGCGGGCATGCGGTACATCGCGCTGATCCCGGCGCCGGGCCGGTGCTGGATGCGCAGCCGGTTGGCCTCGTAGTCCCAGGTTCCGGTGTGCACGCGGCCGCCCAGCCGGCGCACCAGCTCGGGGATGGCGGCGGGCAGGGCGGCAAATTCCCGGGCGTCGGCATCGATGATCCGCGCGGCATCCGCACTGCCTGCGGCAACGGAATTCCGTGCCGCGTCTGCCCCCGTGTGCGCGGGGCCGGGTTCGCCGGCAGTCATCGCGTCGCCCGGTGGATCCGGTCAGGCGCGGCGACGCTGCATGACGTCGTCAAGGTTCATGCGGTCGGCGGCCTTCTCGGTGCGCGGGGTTCGGGGCGCCGTGGCCGCGGACGGTTCGGCGGAGGGCTTCGGCGCGGTCGAGGGCGCGGATCCGGCCGACGGCGCGGGTGCGGCGGGGGCATCCTCGGCCTCCGGAACCACGGGGGTTGCCGGGACCACGGGAAGCGTGGCAATCGAGGAATCCGCGGTGCTGGTGGCGCCCGTGGCCTCGGCCAGCCGTGCGGCGGCCTCCTGGGCGCGCAGCGTCGCGTTGGACGACGCCTTGGGTGCCTCGGCCGCTTCCAGCGGGGCCGGGGCCTGGCGCTTGGCGGTGTTGGCCACGACGTACTGCGGCAGCGGGACCTCGGTGGGCTCCCAGCCCTCGGGTCGCTGGACGGCCGCGCCCTTGTGGGCGATGCGCAGGGCCTCGGCGCGCAGTTCCTGGACGGTCAGCCGCGGGGGACGCCTGTTGGAGTTCGGCTGGGCGTCAAAGACCTCGGCGGTCTTCTTCACCGGTTCGGCCGCCGGCGTGCGGCCGGCGTCCATGGCACGGGTGCGCGTGGCATCCAGGCGTGCCAGCAGCTTCTTGCGCCGGTCGCGCACGGCCAGGCCGCGCAGCGTGGAGAAGCTGGCCAGGCCCACGAGCAGGGCGATCAGCGGAACCCAGCCGGAGACCACCGAGACCAGGGCGAGCACCCCGCCGATGAGCAGGGTGGGGACTGCGATGCATCCGAGCAGGGCAACGGCCAGGCGGTCGTAGAAAATCCGCAAGGGCGCCTGCGCAGCCGACTGTGACGCGGCTGAAGCGTGGGATGCTACCGGTGCCATGTTGCTCCTTCGTCGGCTGGCGACTGACTTCTTTTGGCGGATCCGCCCGGCCAGTGTCGTTATGGCCGGTTTACTCCGTCGTGGCGGTTCGTTGGCGGTGCCTCGGCCCTGCGTGCGCAAGTTGCCGCGGGCTTTTGTTGCCAATGTGAAACGTCCACGTCAACCACATTAAGCATGCATGCGCGTGTGATGCCGCATTCGACCCGGTGTGTCTGGCAATACTCTGGACAAATCCGGTATTTCGGGGTGTTTGGGGTGCTTGTGTCGCTATTTCGTCATGCCCAGCCACCGATTGAGCATCCCGTCCGGGACCTCGGGCCCGGTCAGCGCGAAACTGCGGTGGTCTGCCCAGTTTCCGTTGATGTGCAGGAAGTCCTTGCGCAGCCCCTCGTCGCGGAAGCCCAGCTTCTGAACCACGCGCAGGCTCGGGCCGTTCTCGGGGCGGATGTTGACCTCGATCCGGTGCAGGCCCATCGCCTTGAAGCAGTGGTCCACCGCCATCGCCACGGCCTCCGGCGCGATGCCCTCCCCGGCGTGGCGCACATCGACCCAATAGCCGATGGATCCGCTGCGCGCCGCTCCCCACATGATCGAGGAAACGGTCAGCTGTCCGACGATCGGGGCGTGCTTGGAATGCAGCGACGGAAGCGTGATGACCCAGGGCAGGCACTGGCCCAGGCGCGCGGAACGGTTCTGCGTGGAGACCATCGCCCCGAAGTCCGCCGGGTATCCGGTGCCCTCGGGCAGGGTCGCGTCCCAGGGGGTCAGCCACTTCTCGTTGGTGCGGCGCAAATGCATCCATTCGGCCTTGTCGCGGCGGCGCATCGGGCGCAACACCAGGCGCGGGCCCTGCACCGTGACCGGCCAATGGCGTTCAAATTCGGACATGTCCACAATCCTAGCGATCCGCGGGCCCCGCGATTGCACTGCCGGGGCCCGCAGCGGCGCGGTCCGCGGACCGGGGCCGGGGGCCGGGGCCGGCAACCGCCTCCGATCCCGACGCGGATTCTGCGGCCGTGGTGGCCGTGGTGGCCCGCGCTGGCGGGGCTAGACTGTGGATCGTGACACAGATGAATTCCAAAGACGAGGTGAGGAACCGGTTTCGTGCCCGACGCCGGGCCATGGGAGCGGTGGCGCGCGCAGCCGAAATGGCGCTGCTCGCCGAGCACCTGGTGCCGTGGCTTGAGGCCAATGCACCGCGCCGGATCGTGACCTGCTTCCTGTCCTACGGCGCCGAGCCGCCCACCGAGGGGCTGCTGGCCCGGCTCCATGCGGCCGGGTACACGATCTACGTGCCGATCTGCGAACCGGAACGTCGGCTGTCCTGGACGCGCTGGCACCCCGGTGTCGAGATGGCCCGCAGCTCGGTCGGCCCCATCGACGAACCCGTCGGTGAACGCTTCGGCCCCGAGCTGATGGCGCAGGTCGATGTGGTCCTGGTGCCCGCGCAGGCCGTTGACACCGACGGTGAGAGGCTGGGGCAGGGCGGCGGCTACTACGACCGCTTCATCTCCTCGCTTCCCGGGCCCGGCAACCGCCCGAAGCTGGTGAGCATCCTGTTCGAGCACGAGTTCGTTGCGACCGGGCAGATCCCCGTCGAGCCCTTCGACCAGCGGGTCGAAGCGGTCGTGCTGCCCTCCGGGGTGCGCAACCTCACCCGGTAGCGGCGGGCGGGTGCGTTAGAATTGGTGTAAGTGGACGCCCTCGGGCGCCCGCACTCCCCCATCAACAGTCGCTTGCCCGGGTGCCGTGCCGTGCCGCCTTGCTGCCCCGGCGGCCCGCGCCACGCACACAAAGCCCGTGCGAAAGGATCGATATGCCTACCTATGTTTACGCCTGCAAGGACTGTGGCCACGGCCTGGAGGTCGTCCAGTCGTTCACCGACGAGGCACTGACCATTTGCCCCGAATGCCAGGGCGCGCTGCGCAAGAAGTTCAACAGCGTCGGCGTGGTCTTCAAGGGCTCGGGCTTCTACCGCAACGACTCGCGCTCGACCACCAGCTCCAGCACCCCGGCCGCCGCCGGCACCAAGGCCGCCGCGCCCGCACCGGCTCCCGCTGCCGCACCGGTTCCCGCGTCGACTTCCGCCTAAGCCACTCCCCCGGCGGGCCGCGGCGCACTTCCTCGCACAGGGACAGCGCCCCGGCCGCCGGTATCACCGCTTCGCCATGGGCTCCATCCGTTTGGGTGGGGCCCATGAGTTGCTTAAGGCATGTCCCTTTTTCGCCGCTCCGCCATGGCCCGCCCGTCCGCTGCCTCCCGTGTGCCCCGCCGCACCGGTACGGAGCTGTTCGCCAAGTACCGCAGGCATCTTGCCGCGGCGCTGCTGATGCTGTCGGCGGCCGTGTCCCTGGCGGTGCTGGCACCCGACACCGAGGAACGCATCGAGGTGCTGGTCGCCGCGCACGACCTGCCGGTTGGCACCGCGCTGCGTGAAGGGGATCTGCGCCGCCAGCCGGTGGCGCGCTCCCTGGTGCCCGCGGGCAGCCATGACCGGGAACCCCCGGCGGCCGGGTCGCGGCTGGCGATTCCCGTGCCGGCCGGCACCCCGGTGCTGCCCACCATGGTCATCGGGCCCGGGCTGCTGGCCGGACTGGATCCCGGGTCGGTGGCTGTGCCGCTGCGGCTGGACGACGAGCAGACCGCTTCCCTGGTGCGGGCGGGACAGCTGGTCGATGTGGTGCTCACCGAGGGCAACGGGTTCGAGACAAAGCTGGAGTCCCGGGTGCTCGCGCGGGCCGTGCCGATCCTGTGGACCGGGGCGCAGACCCAGCCGGATGGGCAGGCCCCGTGGTCCGTGGCCGCGGGATCGGGCCAGGGCGGGCTGATCGTTGTGGGCGCCGGCCCGGGCAGTGCCGAGCAGCTTTCCACCGCGGCGCAGCGCGGCAGGGTCTCGGTGGTCCTGGTCAACCCGTAGGCGGGCGGGTCAGTCCCAGTGCGGAGGGCGCTGCGCCTTCATCCAGTCGCCGAGATCGTCGTCTGCATCTCCCCAGCGCCGCGGATCGTCTTCCGTGGCGCGCTGCTCCAGGACCGGGCCGGTTTTCGGCGGGCGGGTCTTCCGCGCCGGCTTGGGTGTCCGGGTGCCGGATGCCGCCTGGGGCTGCCCGTCGGGCACGCCACCGGGCGCGCCGTCGGGCGCGCCGTCGGTGGTTGGCCCGGTGCGTGATTCCGGGTTCCCCGGGGCGTTGGCCGCGGGGCGGCCGGAAGCGTGGGGCATTTCAAAGACCCCGACCAGCGTCGACTCGCTGACCTGTTGGGGAGGGGCGGTGAAGCGCCGCGGCTTCTTGTGCCGCGGCACCTGTTCCTCAGCGGGCATGGCTAGGCATCGGCCAAATCCGAGGTGCGCGGGCCGGAGCCAGCGGCATTCGGGGTTGCGGAGCCGGAGCTCCCGGCGGCCGAGGCGTTGGCCGCGCCTTCGCCGGCGCCACCCTTGGTGCCGGCGCCCTCGATGTCGCCGTCCAGGCCCAGGAAGCCGGCCAGCATGTTGGCGACCCGGTCGGGGTCGGAGAACACGTCGATGGTCCACAGCGGCACGTAGCGCCAGCCCAGGGCCTCGAAGAGCTGCGGGCGCAGGCGGCTGCGCTCGCGCACCGAAAGCTCCCGGTAGCCCTGGGTGCCGTCGTACACCACTGCCAGCGGCACCGCGGTGCCGTTGCCGGTGACATCCAGCGCATGCGCGGCGATGTCCAGCACGCCACGGTAGTGCTGGGTGACGATGGCCCCGCGGTCCGACAAACGCGACATCAGGTCGGTGACCAGCGGGTCCTGCAGCGGGGTCGCGGTGGCGGACATGCCCGAGTCCCCACCGAGCACCCGGCCGAAAAGCTCCAGGAAGCGGTAGGCGCCGAAGCGCATCCGCGACAGGTCCATGTCCTGCGGGCGCAGCGCCGAGACCAGCACCATCGACTCCCGCGCCCGGGTCACGGCGTTGACGAACAACTCGTCGCCGCCGGCCACCGAGAGGGAGCCGAAGTCGTGCACGGCCTTGCCGTGGGTGGTCCGTCCGTAGCCCAGCGACAGGATGATCGAGTCGCGCTGCAACCCGGCCAGCCTGTCGACGCTGGTGACCAGGAAGCGCTCGGCCGCGGTGCGGAAGTACTTCGTCGCCCACGGGTGGTTGGGCAGCTGCACGCGGATGCCCTCGGCGATCGCGGAGGCGTGCCGCCGGTTGCCGGCGACCACGGCCAGGGTCTGCTCGCCGCGCCGCGCGAGGTGGGTGAAGACCAGATCCACGACACGCTGGACCTCGGCGACGGTGGTCTCCACGGATTCCCCGTCGGCGCCGAGGGACCCGGTGCCGTCCAGCACGTACTCGGCCTTCAGCGCCGGGGTGCCGGCACCCAGTGAGCGGGCGGCGGGCAGCCGGGAGAGCGAGCCCTCGTAGAAGTCGTGCGAGAGCGATTCGGTCAGCCCCTCGTCGATCCCCCGGTAGGCCGTGGCCAGCCGGCACAGCGGCAGCACGGCCTGCAGGGATTCCATCGCGGAGATCGGGGCCGGTTCGATGCGCGCATGCGCGGTGGGGTCCACCGAGACCTCGAACGGGTTCGGGGCGCCCATCATGGTGTCGCCGAACGCGATGACCTGCTTGGAGCGGGAGATCGAGCCGAGCACCGAACGCAGCGACAGCGAGTCGGCATCGAGCAGGATCACCGCGTCGAATTCCATCCCGGCCGGGACCGTGGCGGGGATCAGCAGCGGGGAGCCGACCCACACGGGGCACAGCGAGTTCAGCAGCGCATCGCCCAGGGCGGTGAGGTCGGCGACCGCCGGCTCCCCGTCCTTGAGCATGGCGCGCAGCTCGCGGGAGGCCGCCCGGTGGTCGGCCAGCGCCGCCTTCCAGTTCTTGGTCAGCGCCCAGCGCAGTCGCGAGGCCCCGGAGGCCACGTGGGCGGAGTCGGCCAGGCGGTATTCGGCCTCGAGCCGGCGCAGCTTCTCCCCGTCGTTCATCGCCAGGAAGTCGTCGCCGGAGATCATGGCCTCGAGCGCGGACTGCCACCAGGCCAAATCCAGTTCAGCGGGCACGGCGTCGGGTGTGACGCTGCGTGCCCGGAAGTCGTCCATCAGCTCGCCCAGGCCGTGTTCGGCCAACTGTTCGGTGATCAGGGTGCGTTCTGGCAATTGGGCCAGCTCGCCCTGGTGCTCGAGCAGCTTGCCCATGCGCTCCAGCAGCGTGCTGATGGATTCGTCGCGCAGATTGGCACCGGCCGCTGCGGGCAGCAGCGTGGCCAGCTTGTCCAGGCGCGCACCGGCGTCCTGGTAGCCGGCGTTGACGTCCAGCAACCCGGCAGGGACCATCGGGTGGCGCTGCGAGGTGGCGTGGTGGTGCCAGGCCAGGTGCTGTTCCTGCACGGCCTCGAGCGCGGACTGCAGGTCCGAGACGTGCACGCCGGGGCGCACATAGTCCTTGGCGACCTTGCGCAGCCGCGAGCGGGTCATCGAGCTCATCTCGATGCCGCGTTCCCGGCGCCAGGACGAGGAGGCGGTGGCGGAGATCAGGTCCTCGACGGACTTGTCGAAGATGTCGGACTCGAACTTGTCCAGCGAGCCGCGCACCGCAACCAGCAGGTCCAGCTGCTCGCCCCACTTGTTGTAGGAGTCGGCCAGGCGGATCTCGGAGTGCGCGGCGACCTTGAGCATGTGGTCGCGCAGGATCGGCAGGTCCCGCTGCAGGCCGGTGACCAGGTCAAGTGCGGTGTCGGTGTCGCGCTTGTTGCGCAGGCGGGCCCCGTACCAGGGGCTGGAGGCCGAGGCGCGCACGAACGCGCCGAGCTCGGCGGCGCGCGTGAGCTTGGCGGCGGTGGAGCTGCGGTCCGTGATCGAGTCGAGCACCGAGCGCTTCAGGCGCACCGTGGTGGCCGGGGCCGGGGACAGCGAGGTGAGCCGGGCCAGTTCCTGCATCGCCCGGTACGGGGAGCAGCCCCAGCGGGCGCGGGTCGAGTGCAGCGAGTGCACGTGCTCCAGCAGGGCGTGGCGGTGGTCGCGCAGGGCGGCGTGCAGCTTGCCCAGCGACGGTTCGGTGGCGCGCTCGTTGCGCAGGATCGCCCGGGTCAGCAGGTTGCGCAGCGCGTCGGGGTCGTCCTCCGGGCTCAGCAGCAGCGCGGTGCCGGCCAAGTCCAGCTCGGCGAAGCGGGACACGAATTCCTCCGCGCTGGAGCGGCGCTCGGCCACCACCAGCACGCGCTTGCCCGCCGCGGCGAGCACCGCTGCTGCGTTGAGCGCCGTCTGGGTCTGCCCGCTGCCGGCCGGTGCGCTGATGGCCACCGATTCGCCGGCCTCGATGAGGTCGAGAGCCGCCTGCTGGGATTCGTCGGCATCCAGCAGCAGGAGCTCGTCGGCCGGGTCCCGCTGGTCGCTGGTGCGGCGGGGGCGGGTGGCCGGCTGGCCGGCCCTGGTGCCGGGTGCCGCCGGGCCGGGGCCGTGCGCGGGATCGCGGGTGCGGTTGATTTCCGCGTCGAAGAGCCGGGCCAGCACGGGGTGCTGCACGTTGATGGTGCCGGGGTCGGCCGGATCGGCCAGGTCGGCGAAGGTGGAAATCAGCAGGCGGTGGGCGATGACCATGCCGGAGACGTCGGCAACCTGGGAACGCAGCGCGTCCATGGCGCGGGTCGGGTCGAAGCGGGCGATGGAGTAGGCAGCGGCGTTGATTCCCTCCACGTCGATGTCCACCTGGTGCTGGCGCTTGAAGTAGCGCAGCAGGGCAGGCGAGAACTCGGCCCGGCCCATCAGCTGGATCTCGAAGTCGTCCTGGTCCTCGCGCACCGAGAGCACGATGCGCCCGAGCATGATCGGGGCGTTGAATTGTTCGCTGCGGCCCTCGTGCACGGCGCGCCAGTTGGCTTGGCCGGCGGAGAGGTATCCGACGTCGATGCCGCGCTCGTCCCAGAGCTCTCGGATCTTGGAGCGCAGCGCGTCGGCGGTGCGGCGGGCCGAGTCGTATTGGTCAGAGTCGCGCAGCAGCGTGGAGAGCCGGGTACGCCGTCCGGCCAGGAACTGGGCCAGCCCCGAGGGGTGCGCGTGGGTGATGTCGATGCTGTTGGACACCGAGGGCGCGAAACGCAGCAGCGTGTCGGTCCCCACCCCGGGGCCCAGGGAGTCAACCCACGTGGAGACCAATTCATCTGTGTGTTGCTGGTGCTCTGTCACCATACCGTCCCTTCACCTCTGCTGCGAATGCGACCGCAGCCGCGTGGCGCATTGCCGCACGGATACAGTCAGCCCTAACCAACCTAGTGCAAATCGGGGCCCCGGTGCCGAACCGAAACACGTTCACACCGGCCCCGTTGCCGCGCAAGACGCCGGGGCGCCCTGCGCATACAGTTCAGGGGAAGACCTTGTGTAGGCCTCCCCCTGAACTTTCCCGTCGGCGCTTACGGCCTCGGGCCTACTCCCATTCGATGGTTCCCGGCGGCTTGGACGTCACGTCCAGCACCACGCGGTTCACCCCGTCGACCTCGTTGGTGATCCGGTTCGAGATCTTCGCCAGCAGGTCGTAGGGCAGGCGCGACCAGTCTGCGGTCATCGCGTCCTCGCTGGACACCGGGCGCAGCACGATCGGGTGGCCGTAGGTGCGGTGGTCGCCTTGCACGCCCACGGAGCGCACGTCGGCCAGCAGGACGACCGGCATCTGCCAGACTTCCTCGTCCAGTCCGGCGGCGGTCAGCTCGGCGCGCGCGATGGCGTCGGCCTTGCGCAGCAGTTCCAGGCGTTCCTCGTTGACCGCACCGATGATGCGGATGCCCAGGCCCGGGCCGGGGAACGGCTGGCGCATGACGATCTCGGCCGGCAGGCCAAGCTGCTTGCCCACGGCACGGACCTCGTCCTTGAAGAGCGCACGAAGCGGCTCCACCAGCTCGAAGTCCAGATCCTCGGGCAGGCCACCGACGTTGTGGTGGCTCTTGATGTTGCTGGCGCCCTCGCCGCCGCCGGATTCCACGACGTCCGGGTACAAGGTGCCCTGGACCAGGAACTTCACCGGCTGGCCGGAGTCGGCCGCCTCGGCGAGGATCGCGGTTTCCGCGGCCTCGAAGGCACGGATGAACTCGCGGCCGATGATCTTGCGCTTGGTTTCCGGGTCGGTGACCCCGTCCAGCGCGGTCAGGAAGCGCTCGCGCTCGTCGGCGATGTAGAGCTTGGCGCCGGTGGCCGCGACGAAGTCGGTTTCGACCTGTTCGGCTTCGCCCTCGCGCAGCAGCCCGTGGTTGACGAACACGCAGGTGAGCTGGTCGCCGATGGCGCGCTGCACCAGGGCGGCGGCCACGGCGGAGTCAACGCCGCCGGACAGGCCGCAGATGGCACGGCCGGTACCGACCTGCTCGCGGATCTTGTCGACCTGCTCGTCCAGGATGTTCGCTGCGGTCCAGGAGGGGCTCAGGCCCGCGCCGTTGTACAGGAAGTTCTCCAGGACCTGCTGGCCGTGGTCCGAGTGCTTGACCTCGGGGTGCCACTGCACGCCGTAGAGGCGCTTGGCCTCGTTGGCGAACGCGGCAACCGGTGCGCCGGCGGTGGTGGCCAGCACCTCGAAGCCCTCGGGGGCCTTCGAGACGGAGTCGCCGTGGCTCATCCAGACGTTCTGGCTTTCCGGCATGCCGGCCAGGATGGAGCGGGCGGCCCCGGACGCCGTGGCATCGGTGGCGCCATATTCGCGCAGGCCCGTCTCGGCGACGGTTCCGCCCAGCGCGTTGGCCATGGCCTGGAAGCCGTAGCAGATGCCCAGAACCGGGACACCTGCCTCAAAAAGGTCGGCACCGACACTCGGGGCACCGTCGGCGTAAACGCTCGAGGGACCTCCGGAGAGGATGATTGCCGCCGGGTTCTTGGCGAGAATCTGTTCGGTGGTGAAGGTATGCGGGACGATCTCCGAATACACGTTGGCTTCGCGTACACGCCGAGCAATCAGCTGTGCGTACTGGGCCCCGTAATCGACGACCAGAACCGGCTGTTGCTCTGGGGTGCTGGGAGTGTTGGTCACGCGCCTAAGCTTAGCCGCCCGGAGAGCCCGCTTGCATCTTCAACCGGCCGGGAGTGACGCACGCTACGCGGGGCCCCGTCACAGTGCGGCCCGCCGGCGCCCCGGTGCCCTTCCGCTTGCGGGCGGAGCCCGCACCCAAAGTGCGTGCGGACGGCCTCCGGGAGCATGCTGGTGCGGGGCCTGGGGCAACGTGCGCGTGGGAATCGTCGAGGCATTCGCGACGGCGATCCAGGGGCTTGGCATCCACCGGGTGTTGCGAGTCGCGCACGTCGATTCCGCCTTCGAACTGGATCCCGAACCGGCACAGGAAGTCCTCGCCGTCGAGGTGCCCGTGGAGGATCGTCACCACGAGCAGGTTCTCCCCCTGGAGGGTCTGCACGACCGCGTCCATGTTCTGGTTCAGGAACGCCGGCCACTGCTCGAGATCCGCCGTCTTGCCCGGGAGCACCGGAAAACCTGCTCGATTCGATATCCACGACATCGACCCCAACCGGGAACGCGGACTGACGGTTATTCGGTGAACATCGGCGGGGTGTATCCGGCGGTGCGCAGCTCGGGATGCCAGTAGAGGTTCCGTTCCGGGTCCCCGCGCGGCTGGCCCGCCCGGGCGACGACGTAGGGAATGCCGTTGATCATTTTCA
>NZ_QMKQ01000034.1 GCF_003287975.1 Arthrobacter sp. AQ5-05 | reverse complement strand
TCATCACCCGGGTGGCCTTCGGATTCAAAGCACCCGAAGCCCTCATCGGCCTGGCGATGCTCAGCCTCGGAGGCCGGAAACCGGTACTCCCGGGACGGGGATGACCCACGGAAGAGTCAGTAGAGCCAGAAATTTGGAAACGCAGCACCCTGGACTTGGGGTCGCCGCAAGCTGATTTCGGGGTTTATCCGGTGGTGCGGCTTGGGCAGGGATGTCCGGCGGGGAACTCGAAAAAATGCGGCCCGACCCATTGCATGGGGTATCCGGGCGGAGTAATCTACAACCAAATGGTTGTACATGAACTGAGTGAATCCGAGATCGACCGCATCTTCCAAGCCATGGCGGATGCAACCCGGCGCGACATCATCAAGCAAGCAATGCTCCGGGAACAGTCGGTCTCCGAACTGGCGAAGCGCTATGCGATGAGCTTTGCGGCCGTGCAAAAGCACGTGGCCGTGCTCGAACGAGCCTCGCTGATTGCCAAGCAACGACGCGGTCGGGAGCAAATCGTGCAAGCCAATCCCGAATCACTGCGCCGTGCAGCGCGGCTGCTGGAAGCCTACGAAGACATCTGGCGCGAGCGGGCAAACCGCATTGGGGAGATACTCTCCAACCAACTGGAAGGAACGGAACCATGAGTGTCATCCGCACCCACAAGGACACGGAAAACCTCACCCTGACATTCGTCGCGGAATTTCCCGCCGACATCGATCGGGTCTGGCAAATCTGGGCAGACCCGCGCCAACTCGAACGCTGGTGGGGCCCTCCCACCTGGCCGGCAACGTTCGTGCGCCACGAAATGGTCGCCGGCGGGGAATCCCGGTAGTACATGACCGGACCCGACGGGGAAAAAGCGCGTGGCTGGTGGAAGATCATCGCGCTGGATGGACCCAGGGGCTTTGAATTCGAGGACGGATTCGCCGGGGACGACGGGGAACCCAGCGGATTCCTCGGCAGCACCCTCTGCGTAGTGACCCTGGAGCAAAACGGCGGGACCACCCGGATGAGCACGGTTTCCTCGTTCGAGAGCGCGGAGCAGCTCGAAGAAATGGTCAAGATGGGCATGGAAGAAGGCATGGGCCTGGCCATGGGACAGATCGACGCGTTGCTCGCCGCCTAGGCAAGTCCACGGGCGGGCGGGTCCGGCAACGAAATGATCCGCCCGTCTCCGGGCAAGGACACAGCGTGTTGGCAGGTCATGGCAGGCCATAGGCCATCGCCAAGCCCCCGGCTCCGGCGTACCGTGGAGATACCACGCCGCCTGAATCGGATCGAAGATCATGAAACCCGCTGTGCTCAAGAAATGGATACCTGCCGTGCTGGCGCCCGCAGTCATTGCGGCCTTCGCCATCGGCGCCTCGATCTCTGCCGACGCGCAGGTGCAGCTCGAGCCCAAGACGCCGCAACAGGTCCTGCAGATGATCGCCGGTTCCAAGGTCACCGACTTCTCCGGAAGCACGAGCACAACCCTTGACCTCGGGATGCCCCAGCTGCCGGACCTGGGAAGCAACGGCACGATGACGACCCCGGGCCCCGGGGCTTCTGCCGCGCCCGATTCAACAACGGCTCCTGACGAAGCCAACCTGCTGGACGTGCTCGCAGCACTCTCCGGCACACATGAGGCCCAGGTCTACATCGATGGACCCGACAAGGCACGAATCCAGGTGCTCGACGGCATGGATGAACAGAATTTCATCCGCAACGGTTCTTCGCTGTGGCATTACGACTCCGCAAACAACACTGCGGAGCACCTCGTGGTTCCCGGGTTCCCCAACAAGGCCGCGTTGAAGCATGCGACGATGCCGCCGACGCCAGGAGCCGTGGCGGATAAGCTCCTGGCAGCCATGGGGCCAAGCACCGACATGAGAGTGGCCGAAGGGCCCCGGATTGCCAACCGCGATGCCTACACCCTCGAATTGGTTCCGCACAGCGACGACTCCCTGGTTGCTAAGGTGAGCATCGGGGTCGACGCGGCCACCGGGGCGCCACTGCAGGTCGTGGTGGACGCCGTGGGCCAAACGAACCCCGCAGTATCCGTGGGGTTCACGAGCTTCACCCCGGGCACGCCAGCGGCCAACCTCTTTGAGTTCACACCTCCAGCGGGGGCCAAGGTGAACGAACACAAGGTCCCGCCGCAGGCACTTAAGCACAATCCCGGCCACAATCCCGACGCCGCCAATCGCGGCAACAAGTTGGGCCACAAACCCGGCAACGCCAAGCCGGGCAAGCAACTGGGCCACCGCCTCGATGCAACCAAGCCCGGCAAGAAGCAAGCGATGCAGCTCCCAGGCTCCATCAAGGGCACCGGATGGGACACCGTGGTCGTGGTCCCGGCCAAGGAAGTCCCCAAGGAGCTGTCCGGCAACGCCATGCTGAACCAGCTGGCAACCCCGGTGGAGGGCGGCAGGTTGCTGCACACCTCGCTGTTCAACGTCCTGCTCACCCAAGACGGGCGCATGGTCATCGGCCCGGTCTCGCTGGCCCGGCTGCAGGCCGCGGCCAAAGGCCAGTGACCGGGGTGTCGGACACCGGCGACCTCGCCATCCACACCACTGGCTTGGGCAAGAGTTTCGGGAAACGCCGCGCGGTCAACAACCTCGATTTGGCCGTGCCGCGCGGCTCCGTCTTCGGGTTCCTGGGACCCAACGGATCCGGCAAGACCACCACCATCCGTATGCTGCTGGGCCTTGCGACCCCCAGCAGCGGAACCATGTCCGTGCTCTCCCAACCCATGCCCGCAGCCGCCGGCGAGGTGCTGCCGAAGGTGGGTGCCCTGGTCGAGGGCCCGGCCTTCCACCTTTTCCTCAGCGGACGGGCCAACCTGACCCGCCTCGATTCCGCCGATTCCACCACCGACCGCTCCACCAGGACCCGCCGCGTGGATGCGGCACTCGAGAAGGTCGGGCTGGGCAAGTCCGCGAGAGTTCCGGTGCACGCCTACTCGCTGGGGATGAAGCAGCGCCTCGGGATTGCCAACGCGCTGCTGCGCGAACGTGAACTGCTGGTGCTAGACGAACCGACCAACGGCCTGGACCCGCAGGGGACCCGCGAGGTCAGGCACCTGATCAGCGCGCTTGCCGAGGAAGGGACCACGGTTTTCGTCTCCAGCCACCTGCTCTCCGAGATCGAGCAGATGTGCAGCCACGTGGCGGTGATGAGCGCGGGGAACCTGGTGGCCCAGGGAACCCTGGAGCAGTTGCGGGCCCAAGGCCGGCGCGGGGTGAAGGTGGCGACGCCGGACACGTCCGTGGCCATGGCGGTGCTGTCCCGGCTGGGCCTGGACCCGCACATCGAACCGCTGCCCGGCGGGGAGGACGGGATCGTGGGTGCGGTCCTGGGCCCGGAGACCCCGGAACCCGAGCGCCTGGTCGAGGGGCTCGTGGCGGCCGGGGTGCGCGTGCGCGGATTCACGGTCCAGCCGGCGAGCTTGGAGGAACGCTTCGTGGCGCTGACCGGGGAGGGATTCGACCTTGTCCAGTAGGGGATTGCTGGCCAACGAAGTCATCCTGCTGTACCGGCGCCGCCGCACCTGGGCGATGCTGCTGGCACTGGGTGCGGTGCCGGTACTCATCGCCGTCGCGGTGCGCCTGACCTCGGGTCCTCCCACCGGCCGCGGACCGGCGTTCCTGGACAGGGTTGCCGGAAACGGATTGTTCGTCGCGATCACCGGGCTGCTGGTGTGCATCCCGCTCTTCCTGCCGCTGACCGTGGCCGTGGTTGCCGGGGACACCATCGCCGGGGAAGCCGGGAGCGGCACGCTGCGCTACCTGCTCACCGCCCCGGTCTCGCGCCCGCGCCTGCTGCTGGTCAAGTTCACCGTCGCGGTGCTCTTCTGCCTCTCGGCCACCGTCATGGTCGCGGTGTGCGGGCTGGGCATCGGATCCTTGCTCTTTCCCGTGGGGCCTGTGACGCTGCTGTCCGGAACCACCATTTCCGCGCCGGCGGCCCTGCTGCGCGTGGGGTTGATCGCGCTGTACGTGGCGGTGTCGTTGATCGGCTTGACCGCCGTGGGCCTGTTCATCTCCACGCTGACCGATGTGCCGGTCGGTGCCATGGCCGCGATCGCGGTGCTTGCCGTGGCCGCGCAGATCCTGGGCCAGCTGCCGCAGCTTGACTGGCTGCATCCGTGGTTGTTCACCCACCATTGGCTCGGCTTCGCCGACCTGTTGCGCGACCCGATCCGCTGGACCGAATTCGGGCAGAACGCTCTGCTGCAGGGCGGGTACCTGCTGGTCTTCGGGGCCCTGGCCTACGGCAGGTTCGCCAGCAAGGACGTGCTCTCCTGACACTGGTGCCGGTGCCGCAGGCACGCAAGAATGGGGGAATGGACATCGCGACCTGGTTGCTCGACTCCGATCCATCCCTCCGCTGGCAGGTCATGCGCGACCTGTTGGACAGGCCCGGCGCGGAGGTGGACCGGGAACGGGCCCGCGTCGCTCTCGAGGGGCATGGAGCACGGGTGCTGGCGCTGCAGGATGCGCGAGGCTACTGGAACAACGACGAATACGGCGGGGACCAGGACCGCCGCTCCGTGTTTTGGTCGCTCGCGCTGCTGCGCCGGCTTGGTGCCGACCCCGCAGACCCGGGCGTGCAAGCCGCGGTGGATCGCGTCCACGAATCGGTGAAGTGGAAATACTGGGACAACCTGCCCTACTTCCACGGCGAGGTCGAACCCTGCATCAACGGCGGCGTGCTCTCCCAAGGCGCCTACTTCGGGAAAACCGGCGAGGGGCCCGAGCGCATCACCGCCCGGCTGCTGGCCGAGCAGCTCCCCGACGGCGGCTGGAATTGCGAGGCCCCAGAGTCCTCCACCGTCTCCTCCTTCGATACCACGCTCTGTGTGCTGGAAGGACTGCTCGAACACGAACGCGCGGTGGGCGAGGTGCCGGCGGTGCTCGCCGAGGCCCGCTCCCGCGGCGAGGAATACCTGCTGGCCCGTTCGCTCTTCCGCAGGCTTTCCACCGGGGATGTTGCCAACGGGCGCTACCTGAACTTTTCCTTCCCGCCGTACTGGTTCTACGACGTGCTGCGCGCCCTGGACTATTTCCGGGATGCGGGCGGAACCTTCGACGCGCGGCTGGAACCCGCCATCGAGTCGCTGGCCTCCCGTCGCGGTGCGGACGGGCCCTGGGCGGCCGGGGTCACCTGGCCAGGGGATGTCTACCTCGATGTCGATGCGCCCGAGGGGGAGCCGAGCCGCTGGAACACCTTGCGCGCGTTGCGGGTGCTGCGCTGGGCCGGGGTGGAAACGGAATCCCCGGGCGTGGGCTGAACCACTTCGGGACGGACACTTGAAGTTCGCCACCGGTTAACGTCACGCCGGGGAAGCGTTGGGTCTGGTGCGACAAGGTGGAGAACACGTGGGTGTTGGGGCGCCCTGGCCGCGCCTGCCCAACGAACCGAAGGACATCCACGACATGCCGCAAAAGCCCATGCGCACGACCGCCGCACTCTGCCTGGCTCTTGGCCTGCTCGCCGGGCTCGTTGCTCCGAGCACGGCACTGGCCACCGGCACCCCCGATCCACAAGGACCGCCCGTACATGCGGCACCGGAAAAAGCCATCGACCGGTACCCGACGACCATCGACTCCGGATCCTGGGACGCCGGGCACATCCAGGGCATCGCCATCGATGAAAAGGGCGGTTTCGTCTACCACTCGTTCACCAACATGCTTGTGAAGACCGACCTGGATGGCAACATCGTGGGAACTGTCGAGGGCTTCACCGGCCATCTGGGCGACCTGGACTTCAACACCCAGGACGGCCGCGTCTACGGTTCGCTCGAATACAAGGCCGCCGAGTCCTTCTACATGGCAATCTTCGACGTCGAGAAGATCACCGAGATCGGCATGGACGCGGAGAATTCGGGCATCGTCACCGCCGTCTATCTGGAGGAAGTCGTCAAGGACTTCACCGCGGACCTGGACGGCAACGGGATCTTTGATGGAGACACCGCCAACACCGCCGACCACCGCTATTGTTCCAGCGGCATCGACGGGGTTTCCTTCGGACCGGCCTTCGGCGCCGCCAACGGCAAGCAACAATTGATGGTCGCCTACGGGATCTACCGGAACAACCAGCGCGAGGACAACAACCACCAGGTCATTCTGCAGTACGACGTCTCCCGCTGGGGCAAGTTCGAACGACCGCTGACCCAGCAGGATCCGCACTCCTCGGGACCGGCCGAGGTGGATGGAAAGTTCTTCGTGCACACCGGAAACACCAACTTCGGTGTCCAGAACCTCGCCTACGACGAGGCCGGCAAGAACTGGTATCTCGGGGTCTACCGCGGTTCGAAGCCCGGCTACCCAAACCGCACCCTGTATGTCGTGGACGGCACCGAAACTCCGACCGAGGGGGCGATCAACGGGCAGTCTGGCAATGAGAGCGGGCTTCTGCTTTCGTTGGTCCAGGCCGGGATTCCCGATGAATCCACCGGCATCTTTGGCTGGGAGTTCAAGTCGGATGTCGGCATCGAGCCGGTCGGACACGGCTACTTCTACGTAGCGCGCGACTTCGACGACCATTCCAGCGGGCACAAGCAGGAAGCCGCAACCCTGGAGCTGTATCGGTGGACCGGTACCGGCAGCGCCGGATTCGATCGCGTGGTCCGCTGACGATGCCGGGCAACTCAACCGAAGGCCGCGGAGCGTATCTTGCGCTTTCCGGCCTTCGGCAGATTACGTCAAGGGGTCACAATCGGTGCGCGCCCATCGCATTCATTGCTGTCACCCGACGTTTGGGTGAATCGGAGGCCAGCAACACGAAGTAAGAAGTGACCTTCCATTCATTAGTGGCTATGGTTTGGCTATTGGTTGGAATAGTTGAAGCTTTGGGGAAATCGTGAGCTGGAATAATGAATCGCTGCCGTTGAAACGGCGGAAGAACGTGCGTTGGATTTGGTTGGGGATTGCCGTTGCGGTCCTGATCCTGTTGGGCATCGCCGGGGCGCTGCCGGGGTTGATGATGCTTGCCGGATTCATTGCCCTGGTCCTTGGGATCGTGGCTTTCTTGGCCAACGGCATCAAATGGGCAAGGATCCCGAATCGAAAGTTCGGGGCCGGGGTCGCCGGTGCGGCACTGGTCCTGACGATGGCAGGCGGTGCATTGAGCGGCACCGAGGGCACTGCAGGCCCGGAGGCGTTGCTCGAGGAACCTGCGGTGGCCGAGACGTTCCAGGCGGACCTCGCGAGCTTCATCGGCAAGTCCTGCGAATTCGACTACCAGGTCATGACCCAGGGCAATGACAACAATTATTGCGACGAGGATTCAACCGGCGCCCTTGTCTGGGTCGACCAAGAGGGCCATGATCGTGTCGAGGCCGACCGTGCGGTGGCCCTCGAAGCCGAAGCCAACAAGAAGCTGGAGGAGGCAGCGGCAGCCAAGGCGAAGGAAGCCGAGCAGGCCAAGGCGGCGGAAGCTGCGGCAGCGGCGAAGACCAAGGAAGCCGCCGACGCCAAGAAGGCGAAAGCTGCGGCAGCCGCAAAGGCCAAGAAGGCAGCCGACGCCAAGGCCGCCCTGGCCGCAGAAAGGGCCCGCAAGAAGAAGATTGCCGAGGCTGAGGTTCGGAAGAGTCCCGCCAGTGCCTATTACAAGAACTGCACCGCGGTGAGGAACGCCGGAGCTGCCCCGATCCATAGGGGTGAACCGGGATACAGCCGCAAACTGGACCGCGACGGCGACGGCGTCGCGTGTGAGTAACAACGAAACGTCGACACCGGCTGGTTCCACGACCAAGAGGAATCCGAAACCCAGCAACAGGACCGGATCTGCCGTCTTTCTTTCGGGGATGATCTTGGCTCTCGGCTTGGTGTTGGTATCTTGCACGGGAACTGGCGTCGAGACCACGGCTGTTGCTGCGCCGGTCATCTGGTCGGAGGCTCCAACCGCGGAGCCCTTGGTGGTTTGGTCGGAGGAACCCACACCGGAGGCAACAGCAACCGTTGCCATACCCGAGCCCGAACCGTCAGCCGAAGAGGCCCAGGTTCCGGCCGAGCCGTCGCAGGAATCTACACCCACTTCTGCGGCACCGCCCTCATCTTCCGGCAACGAAAACTCCAGCCAAGCCAAGACCGGCACGACGCTGCACCAACTTGCGGGCATCCAGGTCAAGGGCAGGGCACCGAAGACAGGTTACGAGCGAAGCTTGTTCGGCAGCGGTTGGAAGGATCCGGACCGCAATGGCTGCGATGCCCGCAACGACATGCTGCGTCGTGACCTGACAGGGATAGAGGCGAAGCCGGGAACCAACGGCTGCGTCATCACCAGCGGAGTGCTCGCAGACCCGTTTACCGGAAAGCACATCGATTTCGTGCGCGGCCAGGGGACCAGCACCAAGGTCCAGATCGACCACGTCGTAGCGCTGTCCGATGCCTGGCAAAAGGGTGCGCAAAAGATGACCGAAGAGCAGCGGGTGGCCTTTGCCAACGATCCGCTAAACCTCTTGGCGGTTGATGGTCCGTCGAATGCCTCCAAGGGCGATTCCGATGCGGCCACGTGGTTGCCGCCGAACAAGTCGTTTCGCTGTTCCTACGTGGCACTCCAGACCGCGGTGAAGGCCAAACACGGATTGTGGATGACCAAGTCCGAGCAGGAAGGGATCAAACGAACCCTCACCTCGCAATGCCCAAACCAGGCGATCCCCGCGGGCTGACGGTCCAGGGACTGGACCCGGGATGTCCTAAATAGTCTTTGACATGGGAATCCGAAACAATTGATGGTTGATCCCCGAGCCCATGGCGGGAACCGAGGTCTCGCCGATACATCACCTGGAAAGTCATGAGAGCTGTCCCTTCCCTGATTTTCGCCGGCGTGGTGGCCACCGCATTGCTGGCCGGATGAAGCGCGCAGAAGCAGGCGCCTGCCTCCGCGGTCGCCAATTCGCCGGTTGAGGCCGCCGCTGTGGGCGAAGGCGCGCCGGATCGCGTCGTGTCGGTCGCTACCGGGGCGGTGATTGCCAAGCAGGAGTACAAGATTCCAGGCTCCCAGGACGACAAGGCGACCTTCGGCGTCCAGTCCCTGGTGGTCGAGGGAAAGACGATGGTCCTGAAGCTGGTGTTCACTTCGGACTTCGCCTCGGTCAGCGATTCCGAGGCCATTTCCGTTTACGACATGACCGGAAACGTGACGTTCAATCCGAGGGTGGCCGACAGGGAAAACCTCAAGGAATATTCGCTGCCAACCGGGTCCGTTTACACCTGGGCGACGGACCGGGTGCACACCGAGACGACGAACCACGAACCGGTCATTTGGTGGGGGGCTACGCAGCGCCGGAAAACGACAACGAAGCTATTGGCTTGCGCGGGCTCGACGCGATGGCCCAATTCCCCGACGTGCCGGTGGGACGATGAGCGGCACTTTCACGCGTGCCGCGATCGCCGCGCTCCTTGCGGCGTCACTGGGCCTGCAAGGTCTCCCGGCCCAGGCGTCCTACGACAGCCCCCGGGAACTGCCCGAGCCGACCAGGGTGCAACTGGACAGGTCAGTGCGCTCCTGGGGCCGGGGCAGCATCCGCGTCTGGGCCGCCGACCGTTTGGTCAAGGCGGTCGAACTGGTGGCCACGAAAGCGGGGGAAACAACGATCAGCCTGTCCACCGACATCTTGTTCACGCCAGACGGCTCCAAGCTCCCCTCCGCCGCCGGAGCTCGGCTGGGTGCGCTCGCGAACAAGATCCCGAAGGGGGCAACAAGAGGCTGTCCACCGACCGGGCCAGTGCGGTTGCAGCTCTCCTGTAGGTGGAGCGCAAGGACTTGACGCTGAAGGTCAAGGGACTGGCCTCCACCGTGCCGGCGGTTCGCGAGGACCCGAAGGAGCCCTCGATCTTTGCGGCAAACCGGCGAGTGGAAATCGTCTACACCCGGTGACCCCATGGCTGGCCCCGCGAACAACCTGTTGCCAAGAAGCGATGCCGGTGCAACCGTGGAGGTAACAGAACCTTTCCGGGAGGCACTCCATGGGCAACAACCACCACGAGGACGAACGATATAAGAAGTTCTATGACCGCCCGCCGCATGGCGAAGTACCCAAGGATCCACGGATCCGGGAGGCCAAGGAAGGCGGATCGGAGCCCGTCGAAGACAGTGCGGACGCGAGCCCGAAGCCGGACCCGTCCCACACCTAGGAAGTGCTCCAAAGCGCGGTCCGTGCATCGCAGCGGGGGTGGTCCTGGCCGAGGCCAAGCTGTTGCGCGGTGCCATTGGCCGGTCGCTCCTTCCCCTGGCGTCATCCACACGGCAACGCTCATCGATTGATCAGGAGGCCCACCCGTCACAAGCAATCGTCCCGCGGCTCCCACCGGTGGTGGGGACGCGGGACCATTGGCGCTGGTGGAGTGCGCCTACTCGGCGCTGTCCGCCGTTGCGCGGTGGCGACGCCAGAGCAGGAACCCGCCGGCCGCAGCCAGCAGTGCGCCGGCACCGGCGATCACTCCCACGGTGGCACCGGTGTTGGCCAGCGCGCCGTTCGGCTGGGAGTTCTCCGCCCGGGGTTCAATGCCGCCGTCGTTGGCCTGCGGTTCGACGGGAGCCGGGCTTTCGCCCCTTCCGTCTTCCTCGCCGCCTGGCCAGGGTCATCGCTCGGTGCACGTTTGTCCCGACGGGGCAGGCCTGCACCGAGCGATATAGCTTTCCCGACGAGAAGGTCGGTGGCCGTCGGTGTTACCCGTGCAGCGCCCGGTACGCTTCCGCGGCGGCCGGGTGCAGCGGGATGTCCGCGGTGTTGATCAGCGAATCGGCGCTGAGGAACTGCACCCCGACGCTGGAGCGCGGGATCAGCTCGTCGGCGTGCCCCACCAGCAGGTTGACAGTGGCCTTGGCGGTGGCGGCATCCAGGTCTGTGCGGCACAGCAGCAGGTTGGCGACCCCGACGGTCCACACCGCCTCCATGCCCGCGTAGCTTCCGGCCGGGACCAGTACCTTGTCGTAGAAGGCCCCGTACCTTTGGCGCAGCCCCGGCAGCAGCGCGGAGAGATCCAGCAACGCGAAGCCTGTTTCGGCGTGCGCCTTCGCGATGGCCGCGGTGGGCACCCCGCCGGACCAGAACAGGGCATCGACGGTGCCCGCGGACAGTGCAGCGATCCCGTCGTTGAGTCCCAGGCTGCGCACCGTGGTGGCCGCGGAGGACTTGGTGCTTGAGGCCGGGGCCGAGACGAGCCCGGCGACCTCGAAGAGCCGCGGGGTGATCAGCGAGGTGCCCGAGCCAGGCCGGCCCACGGCCACGGTGCGCCCCGCCAGGTCGGCCAGAGTGGAGATGCCGCTGTCCGTGCGCACCACCGCGTGGACGTAGTTCTCATACACCTTGCCCAGCGCCGCGATGCGCCCGGGGTTCCGGCTCTGCGGCCCGCCCTCCAGCGACGCGGCATCTGCAAGGGCCACCGCGAGCGTGGCCTCGCCGCGCAGCAGCGTGCGCACGTTGTCGAGGCTGCCACCGGTGGACAGCACCGTGGCGGACTCGGAGACCCGGTGCCGTTGCAGGGAATCGGCCAGCAGCGTGGCGAATTCCAGGTAGAAGCCACCGGGTTCCCCGCCGGCCACCACAATGGGGCCCGCGTGCGGACCGGTGGTGCAGGAAGCCAGTGCCGGGGGCAGGACGCCTGCGACCCCGGTGGCCAACGCGGCGCGCAGCAGCGTGCGCCGCGACAGCGGGGCGTAGAAGCGCGGATGGGTGCTCATCGGCTGTCCTGCTGTCCTTGGCCGGGGAGAACGGCATCGAACACGATTCGGGCGCGCAACCCGTGCGGCTTGTTGCTGCCCAAGACCAGGTGGCCGCCGTTGGCTGTCGCAAGCTTGTCCACAATGGTCATGCCCATCCCGGTGCCGCGGATCGAGGCGTGCTCCGGGGCGCGCCAGAAGCGGGTGGTGGCCGCGGCGAGCTGCGCCGGCGCCAGCCCCGGCCCGTTGTCGGCGATCTCCACGATGATCCGCGAGCCCACCTGGAGCACCTCGGCGGTGATCTCGGCGCCGGGGGCGTACTTGATGGCGTTGTTCAGCAGTTCGCCGAGCATCTGGGCCAGCTCGATGCGGTTGCAGTCGATCTCGATGCCCGGGTCCTGTTCCGGGGCCAGGGTGATGGTGTTGCCGGCCTTCGACGCGGCGGGGCGGGCGCGGTCGACCTCCTCGGCCAGGACCACGAGGGCGTTGACCCCGGAGGGGACCAGGGCCTCCAACTCGCCGGGCGCCGTGCCGGCCGAATCCTCGATCACGCGGTGCTCGGCCACCGCGAGCCGCAGCACCGAGTCCAGGATCTCCTCGACGCGCTCGAGCTCGGCCAGCACCCCGGCCCCGGCTTCCCGCTCGTCCTTGTTCTTGAGCTTGAGCAACAACAAATCCACGCGCAGGCGCAGCGCCCCGACGGGGTTGCGCAGGTGGTGGGAGGTGTCGGCGATGAGCTGGCGCTGGGACTCGATGACCTCACCGAGCGTTGCGGCCATGGCGGTGAAGGAACGGGAGAGCTCGCGCAGCTCCGGCGGCCCGGCCTCCGGGAGCCGGGAAGTCCGCCCGGTGTCCTTGAGCTCGCGCACCGCCGCTCCCAGGCGCTGCACCGGACGCAGCACCCAGCCGGTGACCCGTCCGGCAAGCAGCAACAGCAACGTCGCCAGCGCGATGGCGGCAACGCCGGTGGCCAGCCAGCGGGTGCGCAGCTTGGCCCGCGCCGCGTCGAGGTTCACCTCCATCACCGCCTCGCCCAGCACCTGGCTGGCGGACCCGAAGGACCGGGAGATCACCTCGGTGCCGGAGCCAAGCGGAGTGACGGGGTCCAGTGCGGTGTCGGAGAGGTTCAGCGAGGCCCGGGCCAGCGCGTCGCGCACATCGGGCCGTTCGGGGTCCAGTCCGCCGGAGACCAGCGTGCCGGATTGCAGGCGCACCACCAGTCCTTCGTCGTAGAGCCCGGAGTAGGTGTCCATGTCCCGCTGCAGCACCGTGGTGTCGGAATCGGTCGCCGCATCGAAGGCGACCTGGGCGATCCGGTTCAGCGAGGCGGCACGGTTGATCTGCAACGCGGAGGTCAGTTCGCGGCCCGCGGATGAGAGGATCACGTTGGAGACGATCAGCACCAGAAGCAGCGCCAGCACGCTGAGCACGCCCAGGACACGAAGCTTCACTGCGGGTCGGCTTCGATCCGGTACCCGACGCCGCGGACGTTGACGATGAAGCCGGGCAGCGCCAGCTTGGAGCGCAGCCCGGTCAGGTGCACATCCAGCGAGCGCGAGGAGGCCAGGAACGCGTCTCCCCACAGCGTGTCCAGGATCTGTTCGCGGGTCACCACCGACCCGGCGTTCTTCGCCAGCAGGGCCAGCAGATCGAACTCGGTAGGCGTCAGCGCGAGTTCCGCGCCCTTGACCTGAACCACGCGCCGGTCCGTATCCAGTGCCAGTTCCCCGAGACGGATCAGGGAGTCCTTTCGTCCGGAAGCGGGCATCGCACGCCGGGTAACGGCCTCGATGCGGGCGAGCAGTTCCACGAGCTTGACCGGCTTGATCAGGTAGTCGTCGGCGCCCGAGCGCAGCCCGAGGACCACGGAGCGTTCGTCGTCGCGGGCGGTGAGGATCAGGATGGGGACGTCGGTGACCTGGCGCAGCTTGCGCAGCACCTCGAGCCCGTCCATGTCCGGCAGCCCCAGATCCAGCAGGATCACGTCG
Source organism: Arthrobacter sp. AQ5-05 (assembly GCF_003287975.1). GTDB lineage: Bacteria > Actinomycetota > Actinomycetes > Actinomycetales > Micrococcaceae > Paeniglutamicibacter. Next base: position 22,734 of record NZ_QMKQ01000034.1, on the reverse strand, counting down.
AAGTCGCGGTGCCGCAGCAGCGCGTCGGTTCCGCGGGCCACCCGCGCGGCACCGTGCCCGGTGGAAGACACCGCCGCGGTGAGCGCCGCGGCCATGGAGTCGTCATCCTCAACGATGAGTACGTCCATGGACCGGTTCCCTTGGCTTTGTGGATTGTGGCGTAAAAAAGTTGTGCTGAGGGCCCGTCATGTGCGTGGCGCGCCCGTCTTGGAGATTACCATTTCTTCGCGGTTCCCGCCGTGCCGTCATCGGATTCCCGGCCGCTGGCGACCATCCCGGGACCCGCCGGAGAGTCCTAAGGAAGCGTTAGGAATTGGCTTTCGCGTTGGCTGTCGCCCGTGGCGCGACTACCTTGGTTGAGGCCCTCGATGCATTGTGGGGGCCGCCAACGCAAGAGGAGGAACACCCATGGGCCAAGCCGCCCTGGACAACACGAAGAAGGCGCCGCGCCGCGGCGCTCGCGTCAAGGACCCGATTGAGGCGGCCGCGACCCGCAAGGCCGTGAGCAACATCCTCAAGGGCTCGGCCGGAAACCTCGTGGAGTGGTTCGACCTCTACGTCTACACGGTGTTCGCCGCGTACTTCCAGTCGCACTTCTTCAACTCGACCAACGAGCTGCAGGCCGGCCTGGAGGCCATGGCCGTCTTCGCCACCTCGTTCCTGATGCGCCCGGTGGGCGCCTGGTTCTTCGGCCGCTACGCCGACCGCCACGGCCGCAAGGCCGCGCTGACCTTGTCGGTGACCATGATGAGCGCCGGCTCGTTCGCCATCGCGATCCTGCCGACCCAGGAAGCCATCGGCATGTGGGCCATGGTCCTGCTGGTCTTCGTGCGCCTGTTGCAGGGCTTCTCGGTGGGCGGGGAGTACGGCACCAGCGCCACCTACATGTCCGAGGCCGCGACCTCCAAGCGCCGCGGGTTCTTCTCCTCCTTCCAGTACGTGACCCTGATCGGCGGCCAGATGCTGGCCCTGCTGGTGCTGGTCATCCTGCAGAACACCATGAGCCACGAGACGCTCACCGCGTGGGGCTGGCGCATCCCGTTTGCCATCGGCGGCGTGGCCGCCCTGGTGGTCCTGTGGCTGCGACGCACCATGGAGGAAACGGTTTCCGCGGAGCAGGTTGCCGCGGCCAACAAGCCACTCGCCGCGGGCGAGGCACGCCCGGGCACGATGAAGCTGCTGTTCACCCAGTACTGGAAGCCGCTGCTGGTCTGCATCGGCATCACCCTGGGCGGCACCGTCGCCTTCTACACGTACACCAACTTCATCCTGAAGTTCATGAATGACACCTCCGGCATCCCCAAGACGCAGACCTCGCTGATCAACTTCTGGGCGCTGTTCATCTTCATGCTGCTGCAGCCCGTTTACGGCATGATCTCGGACAAGATCGGCCGCAAGCCGCTGCTGCTCTGGTTCGGCATCACCGGGGTGCTCTTCACCTGGCCGCTGCTGTCGATGCTGGCCGGAACCCAGAACCCGGTCTATGCCTTCCTGCTGATGATGGGCGGGCTGGTCATTGTCGGTGGCTACACCTCGATCAATGCCCTGGTGAAGGCCGAGCTGTTCCCGGCCTCCATCCGTGCCCTCGGCGTGGGCCTGGGCTACGCGATCGCCAACTCGCTCTTCGGCGGAACCGTCCCGCTGATCGGCGCCGCGCTGCAGAAGGCCGACCGCGTGGATCTGTTCTTCACCTACGTCACCGTGGCCATCGGAATCTCGCTGCTGGTCTACATCTTCGCGCTGAAGAACAAGAAGACCACGCACCTGGACAACGAACAGGGCCACGCCTGGACCGGGAAGAACCCGGACACGCAGGCGCCGGGCACCAGGGACACGGACGACGACAAGAAGGAACTCGTCGACGCATAGCTCCACCGCCGTCCCGGGACGATCCTGGAAGCAAAGCCACCCGCATTCGCGCGTCCCAACGTGAATGCGGGTGGCTTTCGCGTGTGCGCCGGGAATGCCGAAGCCGCGGCGGGTCAGGCGGGAGCAGCTGGCGGCAGCGGAGGCAAATCCGGATGCGCGGCGTGGAAGTCGAAGTGCAGCGTGGGATAGGAGTACACCTCGAGCAAGGTCATGCCGCGGGTGAAGAACGGGGCCCGGCGGATCGGAAACGGCATGGAAACGGCCAGGGAGGCAGGGGTTTAGCGTTCGAGCCGCCGCCCCAGGGCCGCGAGTGTCCCATGCATCTTCCGGCCCATGCGGCGCCGGTTGTAAAAAGTGCCGCGGCCCTGGACCCCCAGTAGTCAACGAGGTCGAAGGGGACGGTGGCGGAATCCAGGGCAGCGGCAAACGCCCTGCCCCAGGGACGGGGCAGGCGGCCGACGACGCGGACCAGCGGCAGCAGGGCACGTACGACCATGTAGCCGAAGACCATGTGGAAAAGCAGCTCTTCGTTGGTCCACCGGGTGCCGGTGCCGGGGCGTTCCAACTCGGCCGGGGCCGCAAGTTCCAGCCTGGCCCGCAACTGCTGCTCGGCGCGCCGGTATCCGGCGAGGATGGCTGCCCGGTCCTGATCCATGGCGGTGCCCCGCGGCCGGGCTAGGCCGTGGGCCCGGGTGCCCGCAGCGATGCCCGGATGGCACCCCGCAGGTTCTCGAGTGTCGGCTGGCCCGCGAACCGGTCAGGGGTTCGGTAGACACGGCACGACACGGCCGGTTCAGAGGCGGACCCAAAGAGGTCGGTGCCGTCGACGCTGAAGCTCGGCGAACCGTGGAATCCGTGCAGGTGGGCCTCGTGCTCGGTGCGGATTTCGCGCACCGTGGCCGGAGCCCGGATGCCCTCGAGCTCGAGCGCGGTGTCAAAGAGTTCCTTGGCAGATCCGGAATTCGGGCATCCGGGGATCACCAACAAGAGTGGTTCCATGTTTCCAGCATCGCCTCTTTCGGGTTCGAGGGCAGTGCGGACCCCGGCCGCTTCATGAGGTGGTGGTGGGGCGCGGACTTAGCCGTTGAACGTTCCCGGGAACGGGCCGGTGCGGCCGTCGCGATCCAGCGCGTCGAGCGCCGCGAGCTGGACGGTGTCCAGCTCGAAGCCGAACAGGTCCAGGTTCGAGGCCATGCGCGAGGCCGTGACCGACTTCGGGATCACCACGTTGCCCTGCTGCAGATGCCAGCGCAGGATGACCTGGGCCGCGCCCACCCCGTGGGCGTGCGCGGCGGCCAGCACCGCCGGGTCATCGAGCACGGCGCCCTGGGCCAGCGGGCTCCAGGCCTCGGTCGCGATGCCGTGGGCGCGGTTCACCGCGGCGGTCTCGCGGTTCTGCAGGAACGGGTGCAGCTCCACCTGGTTGACAGCCGGCACCGTGCCGCCGAGCCCGATGACGCGCTCAAGCTGTTGAGGCAGGAAGTTGGAGACTCCGATGGACCGCGTCAGCCCCTCGGCGCGCAGTTCCTCCAGCACCTGCCAGGATTCGAGGTACTTCTCGGTGTCGGTGCCCGGCCAATGGATCAGGTACAGGTCCACGTGGTCCAGGCCCAGCTTGTCCAGGCTTGCTGCCAGCCCGTCACGGGTCGAATTCCTGCCCAGGTCGGCCAGCCAGAGCTTGGTGGTGACAAAGAGTTCTTCGCGCGGCAGTCCCGATGCGGCCAGCGCCCTGCCCACCCCCGACTCGTTGCCGTAGATGGCGGCGGTGTCGATGCTGCGGTACCCGGCTTCCAGCGCCGTGGACACCGCTGTGGTGGTCTGTTCGTCGGGAACCTGGAAGACTCCGTAGCCCAGCTGCGGCATGCGGCTTCCGTCATTGAGGGTGATGCCCGGGATGGTGTTTGTTGCGGAGTTCATGGTGGTGGTCCTTGGGTTGTGCGATGAAAGAAGAATGGAGGGGGTCAGCCGACGCTTGCGAAATCGCGTTCGGAAACCCTGGTCTTGGCATGTTCGCCGCCGGGCATGCGGGTGGCGATGAGCATGACCGCCAATCCGGCAACGGTGATCCCCGCGCCGGCCCACAGCGGGGAGGTGTAGCCAAGGCCCGCGGCGATGGTCAGGCCGCCGACCCAGGCGCCGAGCGCGTTGCCCACGTTGAACGCGGCGATGTTTGCGCCCGAGACAAGGGTGGGTGCGTGGGCCGCGTGGTTCATGATGCGCATCTGCAAACCCGGGACCGTGGCGAAACCGATGCCGCCCATGAGCAGCAGGGCCACGATGGTGGCCATCTGGTTGCCGGCAGTCAAGGCGAAGGCGACCAGGACGATGACCAGGGCAGCGAGCACCGTGATCAGCGTCGCGGCCAGGTTGCGGTCCGCGGCGCGGCCCCCGAGGATGTTGCCCACGAACAGGCCGACGCCGAAGAGCACCAGCAGCCAGGGAACGGAGGAGGCGGCAAATCCGCTGACACCGGTGAGCGTGAAGGCGATGTAGGTGAAGGCGCCGAACATGCCGCCATAGCCCAGGATGGTCACGAACATCGACAGCCAGACCTGGGGGCTGCGGAAGATGCCGAACTCGGCGAGGACTCCGGTGTGTGGGGCGCGTGCCAGGTTGCCCGGGACCAGGACCATGATGCCGATGAAGGCAATGATGCCGATGGCGGTGATGGCCCAGAAGGTTGAGCGCCAGCCGGTGGCTTGGCCCAGCAGCGTGCCGAAGGGGACGCCGAGCACGTTGGCGATGGTCAGTCCGGCAAACATGAAGGCGATGGCCCCGGCGCGCTTGTTGGGCGCCACCAGGTCGGCGGCGAGGACCGAGCCGATGCCGAAGAAGGCGCCGTGGCACAGTGCTGCAATGATCCGTCCGACCATCACCAGCTCGTAGCTCGGTCCGGTGGCACTGAGCAGGTTTCCGACGATGAACAGCAGCATCAGGAGCAGCAGGGATTTCTTGCGGTCCAGCCGGCTGAGCAGCGCGGTGAGGATGATGGCGCCGATGGCCACGGCGAGGGCGTAGCCGGAGATGAGGTAGCCGGCGACGGTTTCGGTGACCCCGAAATCCGCGGCAACCTCGGGAAGCAGGCCCATGATGACGAATTCGGTCAGACCGATTCCAAAACCGCCCAGGGCAAGGGCGTAGAGAGCTATGGGCATGGTGAACCTTCGGTGCGTGGTGGGTGGAAGAGTGGTGCTGAGGATGTCGTTGCACAAGTTGTTGCGTCTGCAACTACTTGCGGACACAATGATTGCACACGCGTTTTATCGGCGCAAGGTGCTACCCTTGAAGGGTTGGAAAACAAGAGGAGTATCACCCATGGGGATCAAGGACGACGCCGTGCAGGTCCGTGCGCAGGGCTGGCGCACGCTCGCCGCGCTGCACAACCTCATCGAAGGTGAGCTGGAGCGTGCCCTGCAGGCCAAGCACGGCCTGTCGGTCGTTGAGTTCACGGGGCTCGATGCCCTGAGCCGGCAGGACGGGTGGCACATGCGCATGGCCCAGCTCGCCCGCGCCGCAGCGCTGTCTTCCAGTGCCACCACCCGCTTGGTGACCCGGCTCGAGGACCGCGCACTGCTGACCCGCATCCTGTGCATGGATGACCGGCGTGGGATCTACACCGAACTCACCGAAGCCGGGGAGCAACTGCTCGCCCAGGCCCACCCGACCCACGACGCGGTGCTCCGGGAAGCACTGGAAAATGCCGCCCGGGTTCCCGAGCTCCAGGACCTGGTCACCGCGGTCGCGCCCGGCCCCAACGCCTAGCCGGCTTCCCGACCCATCCCGAATCCCGCCGCGTCACCGGCGAGCCCCGCGCAAAGTCCGTGACGTTCCGTGTCCCCGCATGTCCGCTCGATGACGCCCGGTGACTTCCCGTGGCACCCGCGGCGGCATTCCGGCGGCGGCGGTGACGCTGCATGACAACGTGCTTCGGCCGGTGACGAGCCGGGTGTGCACCCCCCCTTCCCGGTTCCTAGAGTCAAGTCATTGATTCGACGCGAACCTTCGAAGGAGCCCACCCGCATGAGCACCACCGCCATTGACACCGACGCTCTTCCCCGCACCCCTTGGAACGGGAACGCCGGCGAGAACGAACTTGAACACTGGGCATCCGTCGCCCGCACGGTTGCCCAGGCCCTCGCCGTTGACGCTTTGTCCCGGGACGCCGCGAACCAGGACCCGTTCAGCGAGGTTGCCCTGCTGCGGGATTCGGGGCTGCTGAACCTGCTGGTCCCGGCCGAATTCGGCGGGGCAGGCGGACACTGGGAATCGGCTTTCGCCGCGGTGCGCATCATTGCCGCGGCCGACGGTTCGATCGCCCAGCTGCTGGCCTACCACTACGCCAACCAGTCCAGCATCGCGTTCTACGCCGATCCCGCGGCCCAGGGAGGCTGGTTCGCCCGCAGCGCCGCCGAAGGCTGGCTCTGGGGAGACTCGGTGAACCCCGTGGACCCGGACCTTTCCCTGACCGCGGTGGACGGGGGCTATCGGCTCAACGGGCTCAAGCGCTTCTCCACCGGTTCTTCCGTGGGGGACGTGATCGTCGTCAATGCAGCGGTGACCGGCGGGGAAAAGGACGGCAAGGTCATCGCCTTCGTGCTCGAACGCACCCGCGAGGGCCTGGAACTGCTCGGGGACTGGGACCACCTGGGCCAGCGGCTTTCGGCCTCGGGCTCGGTGAAGTACCACGACGTGTTGGTGGTGCCCGAGGACGTGCTGGGCGAAATCACGCCCGATCCCATCGTCACGCTGCTGACTCCGGGGCTGCAGCTGGCCTTCGGGAACTTCTACCTCGGCATCGCCGAGGGTGCATTGGCGGCCGGGCGCAGGATCTTGCTGGAGCGCAAGAACTCCTGGTTCCTTTCCGCGGCCGGCAGCTACGCCCAGGACCCGATCTTCCAGCGCACCATCGGGGAGCTGAAGTCACGCACCGCCGCCGTGGGAGCCCTGGCCGAGAAGCTCAACCGCCGCTTCGACACCGAGGTGGGCCGCGCCGGCGCCCTCGATGCGGCACAGAGAGGGGATATTGCCGTGGCCATTGCCGAGCTCAAGGTCGTCGCCACCGAGGTGGCCCTGGAGGTGGCCAACCGCATTTACGAGGTCACCGGAGCCAGCTCGACCAGGAACGACGTGGGACTGGATTTGTTCTGGCGCAATGTGCGCACGCACTCGCTGCATGACCCGGTGGACTACAAGAAGATCGAGGTCGGGGAATACTTCCTGCACGGAACCAACGCCCCGCTCTCGCTGTACACCTAAACCGCGCACCTGCAACCGAACCACGATAAGGAGCACCCGATATGGGAACCACGACCCTGAACCCTCCACGACTGCAGCGGCTGCGCGAACGCTTCGCACCGCTCTTTGCCGACATCGCCGCCGGCGCCTCGGAACGGGACGCCACCCGCACCCTGGCCCGTGAACAGATCAAGGACCTGGCCGCTTTGGGTTTCGGTGCGTTGCGCGTACCCGAGTCCCACGGCGGGTCAGGTGCCACGCTGCCCGAGCTCTTCGCGCTGCTGACCGAACTGGCCGCCGCCGACCCCAACATTGCCCAGGCACTGCGCGGGCATTTCGCCTTCGTCGAGGACCGGCTTGTCGCACCCGTTGGCCCGGGGCGCGATGAATGGCTGGAGCGCTTCGTCTCCGGCGAGCTGGTCGGCAACTCCTGGACCGAGATCGGCACCGTCGCCCTGGGCGAGGTCAACACCAAGGTGGTGCCTGACGGGAAGGGCGGCTTCGCGGTGAACGGCCGGAAGTACTACTCCACCGGCAGCATCTTCGCCGACTGGATCGACACCTACGCCGAACGCACGGACACCGGGCAGCGGGTCATCGCCGTGGTCAAGGCCGACCAGGATGGTGTGGAACTGGGCGATGACTGGGACGGCTTCGGGCAGCGCACCACCGGCACGGGCACCGCGACGTTCACCGGCGCGGCGGTGGCGGCCGAGCACGTGATCGACTTCGACACCCGCTTCAAGTACCAGACCGCGTTCTACCAGGGCGTGCTGCTGGCGGTGCTGGCCGGCAGCGCGGCTGCAGCCGAACGCGACTTCGCCGCCGAATTGGCCGCCCGCTCGCGGACCTTCAGCCACGGGGCCGCCGCGGCGGCCAACGAGGACCCGCAGCTGCTGCAGGTCATCGGCGAGGTCTCGGCCGTCGCGTTTGCCGCGGCGGCCACCGTCGACTCCGCGGCCCGCGCGCTGCAGGGCGCCTACGACGCGGCCCTGGCTTGGCGCGCCGGGGACATCGAGCTGGCAGCCGAGGAAGCCGCCAATGACGCGGCGGAGCTGGCCACCGCGCAGGCCCAGGTGGTGCTGACCCCGCTGGTGGTCAACGGGATCTCGCACGCCTTCGATGCGCTGGCGGCCTCGGCGACCAGCGTTTCCAAGAACCTGGATCGCCACTGGCGCAACGCCCGGACCGCCGGGAACCACAACCCCTGGGTGTTCAAGGCCCGGGTCATCGGGGCGCACTCGGTGCACGGACGGGCGCTGCCGCGTATCTGGGCCATCGGTGCCTCGGGTGGGTCAACGGGCAGCAAGTAGCCACGGGCCCGGGGGAACAACAAACGCAGACGGGCGGGAGGGGTGCGCAGACGCGCGCCCCTCCCGCCCGTCTTGGCGCGGTGGATCTAGTCTTTGGCGCCCAGGTAGGCCAGGTCTTCGTCCTCGGGGTCCTCGTAGAGGACCTCGAGGCCCGCGGGCTCGGCCACGGCGAACGCCACGAGCTTCTTGAGTACGGAAGGAACCCGCAGGTGGGTGTCGCGCTCGAGCAGGCCCTCGGCAAGCATCAGGTCCACCGCGAGCCCGGTCAACAGTCCCTCGTCCAACCCGGCGCGTTCAAACGTCGCAAAGGCCTCGGCAAGCTGCCCGGACTCGATCCCCTCCTCGGTTCCCGCATCGAGCAGGATCGTGGTGAGCATGTTGTCGAATAGGTCGGCATCCCCGTCCCCGGGGTCTTCGTCGTCGAACCCCGTGGTGGCGGCAGTGGAGATGAGCTGCATGTAGAGGCTCAAGGCCATGTCCCGGACCAGGTGCATCAGCATGTCTTCGCGGGCCTCGCCGGTGAGGGAGTCCAACGGCCGGTTCATGGTGGCGCGGGTGGACCCCAGCTCAATGATGCCGATGCGCACCAGTGCCTCCCAATACAGGTCAAGCAGCGGGACCTGCTGCGAACTTGTTGCCAGGTACGGTGCGCCGGGTTCGTTGGAAGCCTCCGCCGGGAGTTTGCCCACTCCCCGGGCGGCCACGCCGAGCGCGGCCGCGGCGCCCTCGATGTCCTTGCGGGTGAGCAGGCCGGTGGAGGTGACGTCGCGCTTGTCTCCGAACCAGGCGAAGAACGCCTGCAGGTGCCCGGCCAACGGCAGGGCGAGCAGGGCGTCGCGGGACTGCGCGCGCGAAAGCGCCGGGACCTCGAATTCGCGGTCGTCGAACTCGTCGTCGAGATCCTCTCCCAGGGCCTCGAGCAGTTCCGCCTGCACGTCCTCGAACAGCTCGTCGCTGCCGCTCCACAGATCCGAGTCGTCAAGGTAGAGCAGGTAGGCAGCCACGGTGTGCAGGGCGAAGCCGAAGTCCGCCTCCGGGTTTTGGCGGACGTACTTGCCCAGGGCCACCTGCGTGGCCAGGGGTTCCAGGTGCGTGGCCAGCGGAGCCTGCGCGGATTCGGCGTGGCTTTCCAGGAAGGTGCGCAGCACCGGCAACGGATCTCCCAGCTGCAGCAGCTCGGTGTTGGCGCGCACCCACTTCATGAACCCCGCCGTCACATCGTCACCGGTGCTGCGGGCACGGAACTCGTCGATGCTGACGATGTTCGCTGTCGCCGCGGCGCGGCCGGGGTGTCCCTGCCTGGTCTTGGCGGCGGGGGATTTCTTCTTCTTGGACACGACGGCTCGCAATCGGTTCGATACGGGTGGAGGTGGGACCTCCCAACACATTACAACAGGCCCGTGCCGTGGACGAGGTGGGTGCCGATGCCGCGGCACGCATCGTCGGCGACGCGGGAAATCCTCCGCCGGGAATACCCGCAGTGGTGCGGCACCCGGGGACGGGGACGGGCAAAGGGTGCGTGCCCGAGGTGGCATATGCACCGGACGCCGGCCCGCGGTTCCCGGTGCCTGGCAACGGTTCCCCGCCGAGGCGCACAAGCCGCGGGCGGGCACCGGATAACCGGTGCCCGCCCGCGATTTGTGCGATGTCCGGGTGTTACTTCTTGGCCTTGCGGGCGTTGACGATCTCCAGGACCTGCTCCTCGGCGTCGATGCCGGCCTTGATGCCGCCGGGAACCTTGAAGAAGAACACCGCTCCCATGCCCCACCAGACGAAGAAGATCAGCCACGGCTGCCACGACAGCGAGGCGGGCATGCCCGGCATGTACAGGGAGAACAGTGCCAGGGTCAGCACGGTGGCGGCGATGCCGATCGCGATGCCGCCCCTGCCCTTGCCGCCCACGCGCAGCGGACGATCCATCTGCGGTTCGCGCTTGCGCAGCACCAGGAACGTCACGGCCACCAGGAAGTAGGCGATGATGATGCTCGGTGCACCGCCGTCAACCAGCCAGCCGAGCATTTCGACGCCGAAGAACGGTGCAAGCATCGAAATGCCGCCGATGAACAACAGCGCGTTGTGCGGGGTGCGGAACTTCGGGTGCAGGGCGCCGAACCAAGCCGGCAGCATGCCGGAACGGGCCAGGGAGAAGACCAGGCGCGAGGCGCCAAGCAGCAAAGAGTTCCACGAGGTCAGGATGCCGGCGATGCCGCCGGCGATCAGGATCTTGGCCATGATGTCGGAGCCGAACAGTGCGCCCATGGCATCAGCGGTTGCGATGTCGGTCTTGACCAGCTCGCTGGCCGGCATGGCCGAGGCGGTGGTCAGCACGACCATGATGTACCAAATGGTGGCCAGGACAACCGCAACGACCACGAGCTTGCCGACCTGGCGTGCCGGGATGTTGACCTCCTCGGCCGACTGCGGGATGACGTCGAAGCCGATGAAGAGGAACGGCACCACCATCAGCACCGCGAAGTAGCCGCTGACCCCGTTGTTGAACATCGGGAACATGTTCTCGGAGCTGCCGCCGGTGACGGAACCGAAGAGGAGCAACGCTCCGATCAGCAGCAGGAAGAGCACGGTAAAGGTCTGCACGATGCCGGCCTGCTTCACGCCCAGGATATTGATCAACGTGATCAGTGCGCCGGCGACCACGCCGACCAGCGCCCAGGTAAGGTGGACCTCGTACCCGGCGATGGTCCACAGCGGGATCCGGCTCAGCCCGGGAACGATGTATTCGATGGTGCGCGGGAGCGCCACGGCCTCGAACGCCACGATGGTGACGTAGCCGCCGGTGATGGCCCAGGAACCAATGAACGACGGACGCGGGCCCAAGGCACGCAGGATGAAGTTGTGCTCGCCTCCCGCCTTCGGCATCGACGAGGTCAACTCGGCGTAGGTCAGTCCGACGATGGCCATGATGACGCCGCCGGTGAGCATGGCGAGGATCGCTCCCATGGTCCCGGCGCTGGAGAGCCAGCCGCCGGTGAGCACCACCCAGCCGAAGCCGATCATGGCGCCGAAGCCCAGGGCGAGGGCGTCGCGGTTGCCCAGCGTCTTGGCCAGCGTGTTCGCCGGCCCTGCCTGGGGCTTGAAATCTGTAGTCATAAGTGGTCACTCCTTCGTGCCTTCAACGGTGCAGTATGTCTGAATGACGTGATCCAGATCCATGTGCAGATCTCCGATCACGGCCCTGCCCGTTGTGTCGGCGCCCAATGCGATCGGCTCCGCCGCATGCATCGAGCCATTCGGCGCTCCGCAAGGGCCGCTCAGCGCACGCTAAAAGCAGTTTTGTGCCCGCGGTGAGGTGCCACACATTTGTGGAATGTGACGTGCCGCCCATGGGCCTGGAGATCCGGCACCGCCGGGAATGCCACGTGGGGGCGGCCTCCCGCGGTTGTTCGCGGGTGCTGTTGGCCATGGCAGCTGTCATGGCGATTTCATGCTCTTTGCGCCTTCTGCCGGCAAGGGCAAAGAGACAGGAACGCCGAGGCGCTGGACTCGATCCGCGCCACCCTGGACGGGCAGCGCCGCAGCACCCTGGCCCGGGAACTTGCCTCCGTGCGCACCGCGCTGGCCGATGCACGGATCAAGACGGTGCTCATCGGCAACGCGCAGGAGGTCGAACCGGCGCACTGCACGGTGCTTTCCTGGATCCTGCGCGAGGCAGCCACCAACGTGCTGCGCCATGCCCATGCCACCACCTGCTGGATCCGCATCGCCCCCGGGTTGCTCGGCGTCGAGGACGACGGGGACTCGCTGGCCGGAAGCCGCGAGGGACACGGGATGCGCGGGATGCGCGAGCGCGCCCGGCTGGCCGGCGCGCATCTTGAGATCGGGGACTCCGCATGCGGCGGCACCAGGGTCGCGGTGAGCTGGGAATGAGCGAACAACTTGCCGAAGCGCCCGCACCCATCAGGGTGCTGCTGGCCGACGACCAGGCACTGGTGCGCGGGACGCTGGCCGCGCTGCTGGACCTGGAACCCGACATCGAGGCCGTCGCCCAGGCCGGGGACGGAGCCGAGGTGGCGGCCCTCGCCCTCGAGCACCGGGTGGACGCGGCGCTGCTGGATATCCAGATGCCGGGCACCGACGGGCTCGAAGCGGCCCGGAAGCTGCGGGAGGCCGTGCCCGGGTGCAAGGTCTTGATGGTGACGACCTTTTACCGGCCGGGGTACCTGCGGGCCGCGTTCGAGGCCGGGGCCAGCGGGTTCCTGGTCAAGGACACCCCGACCTCCGAGCTGGCAACGGCGGTGCGCCGGGTGCACACCGGGGGCCGGGTGGTGGACCCCGCCCTGGCCGCGACCTCGCTGATGAACGGGGCCAACCCGTTGACCGGGCGCGAGCGCGAGGTGCTTGCCCGTGCGCAGTCCGGTGCCCCGGTGGCGCAGATCGCCGGTTCCCTGCACCTGGGTGCCGGCACGGTGCGCAACCACCTCTCCAGCGCCATCGGCAAGACCGGGGAGGCGAACCGCATCGCCGCGGCCCACCTGGCCCGCGAGCAGGGCTGGATCCAAGCGAGGTCACACCCGTGCGGCAGAACGCCGTGCGGGTGTCCTCTGTAGACTCGTACACATGTCGGTTTCGGAACTTTCCATCAGCACGCAGAACTACCTCAAGGTCATCTGGGGCCTGTCGGAATGGTCCGACGACCCGGTCACCGCAACGGACATCGCCCAGAAATCGGGTCTGCGGGTTTCCTCGGTTTCCGACGCGGTGCGCAAGCTGACCACCCAGGGACTGGTCAGCCACGCCCGCTACGGGGCGGTGGCATTGACCGAGCTGGGCCGAAAGTACGCACTGGACATGGTCCGCAGACACCGACTGCTGGAGACCTTCCTGGTCGAGCACCTGGGCTACGACTGGGACCAGGTCCACGACGAGGCCGAGAACCTGGAACACGCCATGAGCGACTTCATGGTCGAACGCCTCGATGCGTTCCTGGGCCACCCGTCCCGCGACCCGCACGGGGATCCGATCCCGAGCGTCGACGGGGTGCTCACGGTGCCCGACGCGGTGCTGCTGAGCACCGTGGAGCCCGGGGGCCGGGTCGTGGTGGAGCGCATCAACGACGAGGACCCGGAACTGCTGCAGTACCTCAGCGCGCAGGGCGTCGTGCCGGGGGTGGGCCTGGTCATCACCGCGGCCGCACCCTTCTCGGACGCGGTGCAGCTACTGGTCGCCGACGGCACCGCCACCATCACGCTGGGCCGCCAGGCCGCCGACGCACTGCACGTCTCGCGGAGCTAGCGCCCGATTCCTGCACCTTCCGGCGCCCGGGCGTCCATTTCGAGGGTGCGGCGGCGGCGCGCCGCGGCGAAGATCCTGCGCCCCAGCAGCCCCTGCGCGGGAGCAAAGAGGTACACGAGTGCGAACACCGCGCCCTGGACCAGCACGATCATGCCGCCCGAGGCGGTGTCCAGGTAGTAGCTTGCATACAGCCCGATGACCGAGCAGGCGACCGAAATGGCCGGGGCGATCAGCAGCATCCGCCCGAAGCGATCGGTGAGCAGATGCGCGGTGGCCCCGGGGATGATCAGCATCGCCACCACCAGGATCACGCCCACCGCCTGCAGCGCCACCACACTGGTCAGCGCGAGCAGGCCCAGCAGCGCGGCGCCCAGCAGCCGCGGATTCAACCCGATCGCGTGCGCATGGGTCGCATCGAAGGCGTAGAGCGTGAAGTCCCGGCGCCAGAGCAGCAGCGCCGCGAGGGCCAGCGCCCCGAGGATGAGGATCTGCAGAACCTCGGCCTTCGAGACACCCAGCAGGTTCCCGAAGATGATGTGGCCCAGGTCGGTCTCCGAGGGGGTCACGGAGATCAGCACCAGCCCCAGGGCGAAGAGCGTGGAAAAGACGATGCCGATGGCAGCGTCCTCCTTGATCCGGCTGGTGTCGCGCACCGCGCCGATCAGGCCCACGGCCAGGAATCCGAAGAGCAGCGCGCCGATGGCGAAGGGCACCGAGAACATGTAGGCCAGCACGACGCCCGGGAGCACCGCGTGGGAGACCGCGTCTCCCATCAGCGACCAGCCGATGAGCACCAGCCAGCAGGAGAGCACCGCGCAGACCGCCGCGGCGGTCACCGCGGTGGCCAGTGCGTTGGCCATGAAGCCGTAGCCCAGGGGTTCGATGATGATGTCCAGCAGGTTCATGAGTCGTCGTTCCGTCCCAGTACGTCCAGGCCGAAGGCCAGGGCAAGGTTTTGAGGGCGCAGCACGGTGTGCGGGTCCCCGTGCATCAGCACCTTCTGCATCAAGAGCACCGCCTCGTCGGCCAGCGCGGGCAGGGCGTGCAGGTCGTGGGTGGAGACCAGGATCGCGGCACCGGCCGCGGCCTGTTCGCGCAGCAGCCGGGTGATGGTGGCCTCGGACCTCTTGTCCACCCCGGCGAAGGGCTCATCGAGCAGCAGCACCGACGCTCCCTGGGCGATGCCGCGGGCCACGAAGGCGCGCTTCTTCTGCCCGCCGGAGAGCTGCCCGATCTGCCGGTGCGCGTACCCGGTCAGCTCCACGCGTTCCAGGGCCTCGGCGACGGCGAGCTTGTCGGCCCTGGCGGGCCGGCGGGTGAATCCCATGTGCCCGTAGCGGCCCATCATCACCACGTCGTGCACCGAGACCGGGAAGGACCAGTCGACGTCCTCGGACTGCGGCACGTACCCGATGGCCGCGGATTTCCGGGCCTGGGCGGGGGTGCCGCCGTTGATGCGCACGGTGCCGGCCTCGGGCTTGACCAGCCCCATGATGGCCTTGAACAGCGTCGACTTGCCGGACCCGTTCATGCCCACCAGCCCGCAGATGCGCGAGGGGTGCAGCTGCAGGCTGGCCCCGTCCAGGGCCAGGACCTCGCCGTAGCGCACGGTCAGGCCGGCCGCGTCCACTGCCGGGGTGCTCACTTGGTGCCCCCGGCCAGCGCCCCAAGGATCACGTCGGAGTCGTGCCGGATCATGTCCAGGTAGGTGGGGACCGGGCCGTCGGCCTCGGAGAGCGAGTCGACGAACAGCGTGCCGCCGTAGGCCGCACCGGTAGCCTGGACCACCTGCTGCATCGGGCCGTCGGAGACCGTGGATTCGCAGAAGACCGCCGGCACGTGGTTCTCCTTGACAAACTCGATGACCGAGACGATCTGCCGCGGGGTGGCCTGCTGTTCGGCGTTCACCGCCCAGATGTATTTTTCCTTCAGCCCGGCGTCGCGGGCCAGGTAGGAGAAGGCCCCCTCGCAGGTCACCAGCGCCCGCTCGTTTTCCTTTAGCCCGGAGAGCCCGTCGAGCAGGTTTTCCTGCAGGGCCGCCAGCTGCGCGGTGTAGGCGCCGGCGTTGGCGGTGTAGTGCTCGCGGTTTTCGGGATCCAGCTCGATGAAGGCGTCGCGGATGTTGGCCACGTAGTGCTGCACGTTCACCGGGCTCATCCAGGCGTGCGGGTTGGGCTTGCCGGCGTTGGCGTCCTCGGTGATGTCCATGACCTCGATCCCGTCGCTGAGCACCACGTGGGGCACGTCGAGCTCGGCGACGAACTTCCCGAACCAGGCCTCGAGGTTCAGCCCGTTGTCCAGGATCAGCTGAGCCTTGGAGGCCTTGGCGATGTCCTGCGGGGTGGGTTCGTAGCCGTGGATCTCGGCCCCGACCTTGGTGATGGACTGGACCTCGAGCTTGTCACCGGCGACGTTTTGGGCGATGTCGGCCAGCACGGTGAAGGTGGTCAGCACGACCGGGCGGTCGGAAGCGCCCTGGGCCGGTGCGGTGCCGGGGGAGCCGCAGCCGGCAAGTGTCGCGGTGAGTGCGATCGCGGCGAGGGTCGCCGCGAGGCGGCGGCGCCAGGGGGCTGTCGCGGCACGGAGGCGTTGAGGATTCGTCATTGAGGTCCTAAGCGGTGCGGGGTGTCGAGCTGGTGGAAAAGAACGGATATCCCATGTTACGTCATGGCGTAGATCAATGTACGTCATGACGTAACTTTGTGACTTGGTGCCCGCGCGAGGGCAACGGGAGCAGGAACCGGGGGCGCGGCCACGAATCCATGAGTTACCGGTGGGTATCCGGCGGAAACCATTGATGTGGCGGGTGCACCGGCATAGAATCGCCCGTGAATCCACTTTCACGTACCTTATTGATTGGTTGGAGCCAAGATGCCCAAGCCCGATCTGACCGTCGGATCCCCCTGCTGGATCGATCTGCTGACATCGAATCCGGAGAAGTCCAAGGAGTTCTACAACGCGCTCTTTGGTTGGACCTACGAGACCGGGGACCAGCAGAAATACGGCGGCTATGTCACCGCGTCCAAGGACGAGGCGATGGTCGCCGGGATCATGAAGAACGACGGGACCTCCGGCTCCCCGGATACCTGGACGACCTACCTGCGCGTTGACGACATCGACGCGGCGGCGAAGGCCGCGGCCGAGCATGGCGGACAGGTCTACCTGCCGCCCATGGAGGTTCCCGAACAGGGCAAGATGGCGATGTTCGGGGATGCCTCGGGGGCGGCCATCGGGATCTGGGAATTCGGCGGGCACACCGGGTACCAGCTGGCTGCCGAAAACGGGGCGCCGGCCTGGCACGAGCTCTTCACCCGGGACTTCGCCCCGGCCGTGAAGTTCTACCAGGATGTCTTCGGCTGGGAAACCGCGGTGGTGGGCGACACCGACGAATTTCGGTACACCACCCTCGGGGAAAGCGACAACGCGAAGGCCGGCATCATGGACGCCAGTTCGTTCCTGCCCGAGGGAGCCCCGGCCAGCTGGCACGTGTACTTCGCGGTCGACAATGCCGATGCCGTGATCGAAAAGACCCTGGCCCTGGGCGGGGCGCTCATCCAGCCCGCGGAGGATACGCCCTTTGGGCGCAACGCCGCGCTGACGGATCCCACCGGTGCGGAGTTCTGGATCACCCAGGACATCGGTCAGGGAAGCTAGCTTAGGGAACCGCCGCAACGGTTTCCCGCTTGGGGGATTCATTGACGTCGGCGCCCGTTGCTTGGGGCGCGAGGCGCCGGCGCCAATGGACGGAGCCGGTTACCCGTTGGGCAGCAGCGATGGCACGGGAGAGAAATGGGGCAAGGACGCTAGGCCGGGACGGAAACCCGCAACATCGCCTCGATCTTCCCGCGGCACCCGCCGCATCCGGTGCCCGCCCGGCAGGCAGTCCCCACCTCGGCAACCGTGTCGCAGCCTTCCTCGACTGCCCGGGCCACCTGGCCATGGGTGGCACCGGTGCAGCGGCACAATTGGTCATCGGCACGTGCCGCGGCCAGCGACCCGGGAATGCCCGGGTCATCGAGCCGCAACAGCGTGGATCGGTCCTGGGGCAGTGTGCTGCCCCGCTCGAAGGCCAGCACCAATTCGGCTCCGGCGCGCGGCAACCCGATCGCCAGGAACCCTGTCAGGACCTCATCCTCGGTGACCAGCTTCAGGTATTGGCCCGCCTGCGGATCGGCAAACACGCTCACCCGGGCCCGGCCCCCGTCCCACGGGCCGGCCATTACGTTCCCGGCAACCACCAGCTCCATGCCCTGGCCCTTGAGCATCAACACGTTCGAGGCCCCCTGGGCCGGTGCCTCGGTGCCGGGATCCAGCGGGCGGCTCGGCGCGTCGGGTGCAGGTGCCCGGTGCTTCAGCAGGAAATCGGCCAGCCAGCCGGCCTGCGCCCAGCCCGGCGCCAGCAGGCCGGCCGGTGCCGCACCGGCAACCTCGGCGCAGTCTCCCAGGGCGAAGACCCGGTTCTCGGTGTCGGCCACCAGGTGCTCGTTGGTTTGGATGCCGCTTCCCACCTTCAGCCCGCAGCCGGCGGCCAGTTCGGTGCGTGCGCGAACCCCGCAGGAGAGCAACAGCGCGTCGCCGGCGATCTCCCCATGGTCCTCGGTCGCCAGCGCGGTGAACCCGGCTGAATCCCGCCGCACGGCGGTGGCCCTGACCCCGGACACGACCTCGACGCCGGAGGCGCGCAGGCAGCGGGCCAACAGCATCCCGCCATCGGGGTCCACGGCGCGGCCCAGCGGCACGGGGCCGTGGTGCACCAGCACCGGCCGGTGCCCGGCCTCGGCCATGGCCAGGGCAGCCTCGATGCCCAGGATGCCGCCGCCAAGCACCAAGACCCTGCCCCCGGAAACGAGCACCCGGCTCAGTGCCGCTGCGTCCTCGAGGGTGCGCAGCGCCATGACGCCGGCGGGCAGGTTGGCCTCGGCGTGCGGGGCGAAGTCCAGCCCGTTCAGCGTCGGGACCACCGGGCGGGCGCCGGTGGCGAACACCAGCCTGTCGTAGGCCAAGGTCCTGCCCGAGTCCAGGAAGACCAGCCGCCGCGAGCGGTCCACACGCGTGGCCGATTCCCCCAGGTGCAGCCCGACGCCCGCCGCGGCCAGGCGCAGCGGGTCGATCATCCCCAGGTGCCCGGCGGGAGTCGCGCCGGCTGCCACCTCGGCCAGCAGCACCCGGTTGTAGGCCGCGTGCTCCTCGGCGGAAACGACATCCAACGCGAACAGTCCCGCGGCAAGCCCCGGAAGCAGGCCCTCGATCAGCGCGGCGGCGACAGGGCCGAAGCCGATCACCACAATACGTTCGCGGAACATCTGGCTCATGATGCTTCTCCCAGGGGGTGCAGGGACACCGAAGCGTTCTTGAATCCGGGCATGGCGCTGATCGGGTCCACGCGGGCGGCGGTGAGCAGATTGGCGTTCTGGTTCCCGGCAAAGTGGAAGGGCAGGAACACGGTGTCAAGGCGCGCCGAGGTGCTCAAGGCCGCCCGGGCAACGACTTCCCCGCGCCTGTTGCGCACCGCGACGCGTTGGCCCTCGGCGATGCCGCGGGAGCGTGCGGTGGCGGGGTGGATTTCCAGGCGCGCCTCGGGGGCCGCAGCCGCAAGCTCGGCGACCCGGCGGGTTTGCGTCCCGGTTTGGTAGTGCTCCAGCAGTCGCCCGGTGACCAACGCCAGCTGTCCCTCGGAGTGCAGTTCCTCGCCGGAGGCGCCAGCGTACACCGGGACGAGCCGCGCGCGGGCATCGGGGTGCGCGAAGCCGTCCAGGAAGAGCCTCGGGGTGCCCGAGCGCTGTCCCGGAATGCGCGACACGGCGTGGTCGGTGGAGCAGGGCCAGTACACCGCGGCCCCCGCGTCGAGGTCGTCCCAGTCGACACCCGAGTAGTCTGCAAGTCCTCCGGCGGAGGCCAGGCGCAGCTCCTCGAACACCTCGCGGGCGTCGGCCGAAAACGTGCCGGGGGATTCCAGCCGCTTGGCGAGCTCGGCCATGATCCACAATTCGCCGCGCGCCCCCTCCGGCGCGCGCAGGGCCGCCCGCCGGCGCAGCACCCGCCCCTCCAGGTTGGTCATCGTGCCTTCCTCCTCGGCCCACTGCAGCACCGGAAGGACCAGATCCGCCTCGGCCGCGGTCTCGGAAAGGAAGAAGTCGCAGACCACCAGGAAGTCCAGGCGGCGGATCCCGGCCAGGACCTGGGCGGCATCGGGGGAGGAGAGCACGGGGTTGGAGCCGTGCACCAGCAGCATGCGGGCCCCGGACGCGGTGCCCAGGGTGTGCAGCAGTTCGGTGGCCGGGATGCCGGGGCCGGGAATCGTCGCGGGGTCCACGCCCCACACCCCGGCCACATGCTTGCGGTGGGCGGGATCGGTGATCTTGCGGTAGCCGGGCAGCTGGTCGGCTTTTTGCCCGTGCTCGCGCCCTCCCTGGCCGTTGCCCTGCCCGGTGATGGTGCCGAAACCCCCGCCGGGGGTTCCGGGCAACCCGAGCAGCAGGGCGATGTTGATGGCTGCGGTGGTGGTGTCGGTGCCGTTGGTGTGCTGTTCGACCCCGCGCCCGGTCAGGATGAACACGCCCCCGCCACCGGTCTTCGCGGCGGAAGCTGCAGCGCCCAGGGCTCGGGCGGTGCGCCGGATCTCGGCCGCAGGCACACCGGTGGTTGCCGCGACGCGTTCGGGCCACCACGCGCCCACCGAGGCGCGCAGTCCCGCCAGTCCGTAGGTGCGCTTCGCCAGGTAGTGATCGTCAACCATGTTCTCGGCCAGCAGCACGTGGGCCAGTCCCAGCAGCAGCTGGAGGTCGGTGCCGGGGGTGGGCTGCAGGTGCCAGCCGGACCCGTCGGCGCACAGTTCCGCGGTAGGGGAGCGGCGCGGGTCGACCACGATGAGCCCGCCGCAGGCCCGGGCGTGCTCCAGGTGGCGGACAAACGGCGGCATGGTCTCGGCGACGTTGGAACCCAGCATCAGGATCATCGAGGCGGAATCCAGATCCGCCAACGGGAAGGGCAGGCCGCGGTCCAGGCCGAAGGCCCGGTTTCCCGCCGCGGCCGCCGAGGACATGCAGAAGCGTCCGTTGTAGTCGATGCGCGAGGTGCCCAGGGCCAGGCGGGCGAACTTCCCGAGCTGGTAGGCCTTCTCGTTGGTCAGTCCTCCGGCGCCGAAGACCGCAACCGCGTCGGCTCCGTGTTCCCTGCGAATCGATGCCGCGCGCTGCGCCAGCAACTCAAGGGCCTCGTCCCAGCCGACCGGTGCGAAGCCGCCGTCGGCGGTGCGGCGCAGCGGGGAACCGAGGCGTTCGGGGTGGTTGAGCAGGTTGGCCGCGCTGTATCCCTTGCGGCACAGTGCGCCGCCGTTGGTCTCGAAGTCGCGGCCGGCCAGCAGCACCGGCTCGCGCGCTTCGGCACCCGGGCCGGGGTCCAGGCTGATGCCGCATTGCAGGGCGCAGTAGGGGCAGTGCGTGGGCGTGGTTCTGGTGTCAACGGCGGAGGATGTCATTTAGATGCTCCGCCCGGCAAAGCCGGTTCCGCGGCGGATGTAGCAGAACCAGACCAGGAACATCAGTGCCGCATACAGGGCCACGAAGAGGACAAAGGCCGCGGTGTAGGAGCCGGATTCGGACAGGGAGAGCCCCAGCGCCTGCGGGATCAGGAATCCGCCGTAGGCGCCGATGGCGGAGATCAGCCCGAGCGCCGCGGCGCCCTTGCGCGCCGCCGAGACGTTGCCGGTGCCGTTCCCGGCGCGCAGCGCGAAGACGATGGGGATCATCCGGTAGGTCGAGCCGTTGCCGATGCCGCTGGCGGCAAAGAGCACCAGGAACAGGGCCAGGAAGACCCAGAAATTTGCCGCCGGAAGGATCATGACCACGGCCAGGGTCACCAGGGCCATGACTCCCAGGGCGCCCAGGGTGATGCGCGCCCCGCCGTGCCTGTCGGCGAGCTTGCCGCCGGCGGGCCGGGCGAGGGAACCGACCAGCGGGCCGAGGAACGCCAGCGAGAGTGCCGCGGTGCCCAGCGAGAAGGAGGAAAAGTCGGGGAAAGTGTCGCGGATGAGCTTGGGGAAGACCGCGGAGAATCCGATGAAGGAACCGAAGGTGCCGATGTACAGGGCCGCGATGATCCACAGGTGCGGTTTCTTCGGGCAGGCCAGGGCACCGCGGACATCCGATCGGGCGTTGGACAGGTTGTGCATGTTGCGCTTGGCGCCCCAGGCTGCCAGCAGGATCAACGGGATCCAGACCAGTCCGGCCAGCGGCAGCTGCAGGGAACCCGCGGCGAAGACCGTGATGGCGATGGGCACCAGCAGCTGGGCCACGGCCGCACCCAGATTGCCCCCGGCGGCGTTCAGGCCCAGCGCCCAGCCCTTCTGCGAGGCGGGGAAGAAGTAGGTGATGTTGGCCATCGAGGAGGCGAAGTTGCCGCCGCCGAAGCCCGCAAGGCCCGCCAAGGTCAGCAGCACCCAGAAGGGGGTTGCGGGGTTTGAGACCGCCACGGCCAGACCGCCTGCGGGAATCAGCAGCAACAGCGCCGAGACGATGGTCCAGTTGCGTCCGCCGAAGCGTGCCACCATGAAGGTGTAGGGGATCCGCAGCGTGGCACCGACCAGGCTGGGCATCGAGATCAGCCAGAAAAGCTGGCTGTTGTCCAACTCGAATCCCGCTGCCGGCAGGTAGACGGCGACGACGGCAAAGAGCTGCCACACCACGAAGCCCAGGAATTCGGCGAAGATCGACCAGTAGAGATTGGTGCGGGCAGTTCTCCTGCCGATGCCCTCCCAGAATGCCGGGCTTTCCGCATCCCAATTGTGTACCCAGCGGCCCGGGCCCATCTCGAGACTGGCGTGCGCGCTCGGCGTGCCGGTGCGATGTTGTTCTTGTTCTAGTTGTGCGCTCAAGGCTTATCGTCCCCTCTTACCTGGTGGCTGATGCATTAAGCATCCCGGGGAGAGGTTTCACTTGGCCGTGTTATGTCGCAAGACATCGGTGACAGTTCTGCCTCAACACATCGGTGACACTTCAGCGTGTTTTGGTGGTGACACTTCCCGGCAATTAACACGATTTTGACCGGTCAGGCACCAGGCATCAAGAAT
>NZ_QMKQ01000033.1 GCF_003287975.1 Arthrobacter sp. AQ5-05 | reverse complement strand
GATGATCAGCTTCGCCAACAGCATCATCGTCCTGCGGCGCCTGATCCGCGAAGCCTGGTACACCCAACGCTGGGACGCAAGACCCAGGCGAAAGCCCTAACGATCAGGGCCTATTGGCGCATTTTCTAAGAAGAATTTTCTAGAAAGACCCTGACGGTGAACCTTTATAGTGCATCCTGCGTGATGCCGGCCGGCCACCGGCACTAACAAGTAATCACAGTTCTCATTCTGTGTTGAGATTATCCGTAACAGGATGCAGAACTAAGGGAACGGGATATCCCCTTCCTTGGGGAACCACCCCGGTGGAGCCGTATCGCAGGGTAGGGGTTCAGGGTCCTTGTGTGTTTCCAGGTCGCATTGATGAAACGGACCTTTCTGGTTCAGCAGCACCGCCATGTGAGGATCGGCGTGATCACGCCACCACACACTCATGCCCGTCTTCCCGTCGAGACGAAAATGCTCCCACGCCCTCCACAGTGCATCTACGCGGCTCAAAGCTTCGGCATGCAGGTACCACTTTCGGCACCAAGTTCCATTCCTGGAATCAATGATCCTGATATACATCGGCAAAAGCTGATCAACCAGGAAATCCTCCGAGGTCGCGTAGACAAGACCGGGTTCCTGTCCTTCGGAAGCAGCACCGGAGTCCGATTCCACTGAAGGACCGGGTGAGTTCTCCCTAGCTTGAACCTGGGCCATTTCCTGAGTAGCCTGGGCTACTTCCTGCACGGCACGAGTCCTCTTACGCTCTGCCTGCGCCAAAGAGTCGGTAGCTGCTGCCTTGAGCCAGGATGAAAGTTCCTCCCCGGTCTTTTCCCGTGCCGCACGCACTTCTTCTTCAACACTTTCTAGTGCCTGCTGTGCGTCAGCAAGCTGTTTCTCTGCTTTTTCCGTATCCGAAACAGAACCACTGACCGTGATGGTGGACTCGGAGAACATGTCGTTATCCATTGCCTGTTTCCCTTGCTGCAGTGATCCAAGGATTCTCTGCTGCCGGGGATGCAGATGCCATGACCGGCACGGCCTTTGGCGCGTACCGGGCTATGGATTCATTGACGGCATCCTTATGCGGGGTATTCCACCACGGGCGGGTCTTGACCAATGTGGCGCGGGCACCGGAAGCAAAGACCACGGCACGGCCACGTTCCATCTCCGTCAGGTCCGAAACGTCCAAGATACGTTCCTTGCCCTCCTGATGCGAACTGCTGGCCCCGCCGCGTCCATGGGACTGGGAAACGTTGCTGTAGGAATAATCGCCAATCAGGTCCGAGAGGGTGCGCAGGAAAGCATCTTCCTTCACCCCGCCCCCATAGACCACCACGTTGGCGGCGGACCAGATTTTACGCATCCCCGGCTCACCCCACAGCTCCACGCCCTGGGACCAAGACTGCAGGATTGCCATGACGATGATTCCGCGGGAACCGTAGTGGCTGAACAGGTCAGGCAGTGCCGCCCACCGGACCACGTTCGCCAATTCATCGAGGGCAAAAACAGCCGGGACTTCCAGCCGGCCCCCCATCCGTGCCCCGCGTTCTTCCAAGGCTTCGGCCACGGCGACCGTCAATGCGGTGGTCAGCGGTGCGGCTGTTCCCACGCCTTCCATGGACAGGACATAGAGGGTTTCGGTGGATGCGGCAAAGGCCTTGGGGTCGAACTGTGGGCGCCTGTCACCGAGCACCGAACCTCCTCGAGTCGGGACAATCCACCGCAGGGTGTTCTTGGATTTCAGGCACTGGACCATCTTCTCGGCAGTGCCGAAAATGCCGTCCTTCTGCTTGTCGGCCAGGTTCATGGTCGAGGCCAGGCCAGCGGCTTGCAGCTCGTAGTCATGCCCGTGGAGCAGGTCGATGGCCTTCTTACAGGACTGGCTGGTGATCCACAGGTACGCCTCGGTGATCGGCAGCTTGCCCAACGCAGCGGCCAAGAACAAGGAAGCGATGAGGTCTTCGGCCTTGGGATCGAAGTACGCATCGGACTTCGCGCCGGGGGTTCGGGAGGCCACCGCAAAATGATGGGTGAGCTTCGCGGCCTTCTCCTCATCGGTGACATAAGAGAGCGGGTTCCACCACCAGGTGGGTTCTTCCTGGGCGATCTTCTGCGGATCGAAGATCCACACCGGGCCCTTGGCCGAGCGAACACCACGGGTGGCATCCACGACATCGCGCTTGTTCGAGGTCGACACCACGACGCCGGGGGCATCAAGGATTGCCGGGATCACTCGGGAGGCTGACTTACCCACGCGAGGCCCCCAGATATCCAGGGACAAGTCTTCCCAGGACTGGTAGAACGGTTGGCTTGTGGCCACCACGTTGCCCACAAACACACCGGGTGAGCCTTGGACCCCGAGACGTTGTGCTGTCTTGGTGGCCCCTTTGTGGGTGTAGGCGGCAATGTCCTTGCCCTTGCCCATATGGTGTGCAGCCTTGTCCACTCGTGGCTTCTTCCCACCTAGTCCGCGACGACTGAGCAGCAGGCCAATCACGACGCCGAGGGCTATCAACACGACCACCAGAACGATGGCCATCACGGTGGCTTGTACCGGCCAGCTCACGGTGCCCCTCAGCAAGCCTTCCAACAAGGCCGATAGCCCGGTTGGTGGTGCAGGGTTCCCGGCGAGGCGTGAACCGAGCTGGAGGGATACCCAACCACCACCGAGGACCAGGACGATGATGCCGACCAGGACGAACGGCAGCACAGCCTGGCCGGTCATCCCGGAAGTTCCCTTGCGATTTGGTGCACTCATTTAGCCCACCGTCCTTCCCCTGGTTTGGTTGCTCATCAGTTGGCTGTTTCCCAAGTGGTTATGACTCACGCTGCGTTCGTCGGTGATGTGCTTTTGGCGTTCGGTTTCCGTCAGGGTCATCTGCACGGCAATGCCGATCCGGCCGGGAATCTTCAACATGAACTTTCCCGCCCCCGGAGGTGGCACCGGACGCCCATCGGCGGACCGTTCCTGCTTCCACGACGGAGGGGCATTGAAGCCAGCCACGGTATCTATTTCCCGTTCGTTCAACGGCTGAACCTCGCTCAGATCGTGGAGGTCTTCACGGGAGAGAGCCATGATGCCCAGCACGCCGGAACGTTCGGTGAAGCCCTTGGCCGTGGCCCGGTCCTTCGCATTGGGCAGGGACAGGAAGTCCTTGGGTGAGTGCGTGATTTTCAGTTCGCAGACGCCTTTGCCGCGGTTGGTGCGACCAATGCGGTCCACGCGGTCGATGATCCCCTCACACGCTCGCATCGGATACCAAAACTCATCTTGCATCGCGAAGTACCCGCCCCAGGCGATGGTGGGGTCATGGCGGGAGAGCTCGTAGTGGGCGTCGATGGAGGAAAACCCGATGCTCCAGGTCGCCAACATCGCCGCCGAAAGCAGCTTGGTGTTGGACTCCGGGATCGAGGAGGTGTCGAAGCAGAATCCGCCGGGGTTCCCGACTTCCAGTCGCACGCTTTCACGCCCACCGACCAGGGACCCCATTTGCCCGGACATCACCGCCCGCAAGGACAAATGCAGTGCCCGGTACTCGTCGGTGAACTGCGTTGCGTTTTGGCACACGGTGGCCGAGAGCACTTCCGGTGGTGGATTCTTGAACGCGGTCAGCAGATCCCCCATCCACGGGTGGTCATTGCGACTGATGACCGAGCGGATCAGTTCGGCCAGGGCGGCGTCCTCACTGTCCGACAAGGGCGTCCCGCGGCTGATCTGGACCACCAGGGACACCGCATCGACGGCCTTGCCGACGGCCTGGCGGTGCATCTCCGCTCCCAGGACGCCGCCAATTTTTTTGGCGGCATCCCCGAGGGCACCAAGGTCGAGGAGGTTGATCTTGTCGGTGCTGTCCGGGCCGACGCGGATCACGTTGCCGCCCATGGCCGCCACGGCATCCCCGTGTTCATTCTTGATGGGGTCGAACACCGCCGGGGTGATGCCGCGGGCGGCCATCGAATACATGAACCGCCCTCCCAGGGAGGACTTGCCGTTGCCATTGAGGCCAAAGAGCATCATCGAGGCCGAGGAAATCAGGCCCGAGCGGTACCAGGTCTGCGGATCCCCACACACTGCGGTTCCCACATGCATGTCCCGGCCCAAGGGAGCCCCGATGTTCGGCCTCGAGGTGCCCGCGGCGAAGGGGTAGACCCCCGGCAACTGTGCCGAGGTCGAATACCACTGCGGAGGCTGGGGCACCTTGCCCCACCGGCCACCACCAAACCCGGCCAAGCCCCGGGAGGTGCGCATGTGCTGTACCGGTTTCATGACAGGACTCCTTCAAGCCACAGCGGGGTGGTGTTGTACGTCCACGGAAGCACCCCGAACGGCAGCGTGGTGTGGAACGCGGCAGAGCCGGCGTGCTCCACAAAGCGGTAGGGCATCAATAACTGACCCATCAGGGACTTGATCTGGTTCAGCGCATCGCGGTACGCCTCCTGGTTCGCCTCAAAGGTCACGGTGACCATCAGGGAGAACATCGACAGGCGCGCGCCTTGGGCCAGTTCCAGTTCGGTCTTCTCGGCCACTGCCTTGTTCTTGGTATCGAACGAGGTCGCACGGCCCTTGCGGGTACTGATCTTCCAATCCGCGTTGCGCACCAACCGGTTCACCGTCTTGGCTGCCGTCCCGGGATCCACCGGACGATACATGATCGCCACCCGCTTGCGCAGGAATTTCGCATTGGGCCCGAAGAGCGCATCAAAGGACCTGGCGGTGATGTGGGATTCGGGCGGAATGGTCATCATCAACGTCATCGAGGCCACCCCGTCGTGGAAGACGACCCGGCCGCGGGAATCATCGAAGAACTCCGGGCCGGCCTGGTCCCAGGAACGATTCGCACCCAAGCCCATCAATGCGTCCAGGGCCAGTTCCTGGTCCCGTGCCGGCTGGTAGGCCAGATGCGCGATCTCGGCCAGCTCGGATTCGACCAGGGGCCTGGGCGCCCCCGCCCCGGCGCGGGAGAGCATCTGGGACTGTTGGGGAAGCCTCGAGGCGACCTCGGCCACCGCCGGGGAAATGTCCTTCTCGGTGGCCCCGAGCGCCTTGGCATCCCACACCAGGGTGGAATACACGTTCAGGACCGAGGAGCGGGCAGGCAAGGTGCCCACCGCTTCATCCAAAACCCTTTTGGCGAAGACCGGGGCGTTGGGAGCCACATCTTCACGCACGGCTTGGCAGGTGCCGGCGGAGGACTCGGAAGCAGAGTCCACCACGACGGTGGCCCCACAAAGACCTGCATCCACACTCAACGAGGAAATCCAGGAACCGTAGTGGGCGACCTGGTTGTTCAGCACGGCTTGTTCCTGCATGGCTGCCCCGTCCGGGGTGCAACCGAACACGGCAGCAATCTTCCCCACGGACTTGTGGTGCAGCAAGGTGTAGTCACGGTTCAGCCCATCAAGCCCGGAGAGGGTATCCACGTTCACCAGGGCACCGGGCAACCGCTGAGCAGCTTCCCGAGGCAACGTCGATAAGGGCCCGGTGACATAGAACGATTCACCGCGTTGGTTCCGACCGGCCAACGAGAGCCGGTCGGTGACCTTGCCCAGGATCGTGGTGCCACCAAAGCGCACCAGGCCAAAGAACACCACCACAAACGTGATCAGCAGGACCGCCAGCGCCAGCATCCACGCTTCCTGGACCAAGGCCAGCAGCACCAGAACCACTCCGGTGCCCGAGACGGCCAAGGCACCGAGACTCAGCCCAAAAAGCCCCGGGGCAGTTGGCTTGAGCCAGTTCCCGAACTTGTCTTGCGCTACCTTCTCCGGTGCGACGTTGTTACTCATTCGCCAATCACGTCCTTTCCATCAGCGTCCTTGGCCCCATCGGCCACTGCTTGTGTCATCGAGGCGGCTGCGGCATGTCCTGCTTGTTTGGCCTTGGGTGAAGTGTTCTTAGAACCGGCAACCGGGGCAGAGGCTTCCGGTGCCCCGGTTGGAGAGTTGGTCCCGGCAGCGGACCCTGCAGTACCACTGTCCGTACTCGTGGGTTCGCTGGTCCCTGATGCCGAGGTATCGGCCGCCATCGGACTATCTGCATTACCTGTGGAACCGGCAGGAGCGATGGGTCCGCCAGCGGTATCCCCGCCTGCAGCACCTGACGCTGCACCCGCCCCCGGGGCAGAATCTTGACCGGAATTTGTCTCAGCACCTTCGGCTCCCATGGCTTCCCCGGCAGTTCCACCCGCCGAACTATCCCCACCGTCGGCATCCCCGCCGACCGCCTCGGATGCTGCATCGGAAGAACCACCGGCAGCATCAGAGTCTGAATCCGAGCCACCAGTTCCGCCTCCGCCACTACCTCCGCCAGTGGGCTCATCGCCTCCACCCGCTCCGGACGCGCCAGCGCCATCAGCGGTTCCCGACGAACCAGCCGCAGTACCAGCTGAACTGGTAGCGGTGCCAGATGAACCGGCGGCACCTGCACCGCCAGCCATCTTGGCCGCACCACCGGCAGTACCGGCAGCGGCAGTGCCGCCACCGGAAAGCACCGCAGCACCAGCGGCAACACCGGCACCAACCAAGGCGGCACCACCGGCCAGGGCCATGCCCCCGCCACTGGCGCCACCCAACGCGGACGTACTTGGAGCGAGCAGTCGCATCATCGCTGGCAAAGCAACCACGGCCAGAGCAATGAGCACCAGCCCGTTGATGATGCCGCCGAGTCCTTCATCCCCGGACTTCGTTTTCCATGCATAGGCATAGATGATTGCGGCCACCGGCTTATACAGGGCAAAGGCGATAATCCAGTTGGTGATCTTCGAGAACGCTTGGTCAGCCCCACCGATCATCGACGCTGCGGCCGCGACCGGCCACACGCCGACCAGCAGCGGGAGCAGTGCGGAGCGAACGAGCATGATGCCCCATTGGATGATGGTGGCGATGACACCGAAAATGCCGCCCAAGATCGCGATGGCCGGATTTGCCGCCGCAATCGTCAGGGGGATTTGTCGGGCGTCGGTGGTGATTCCGGCACTGTCCAGAATCCAGGTGGAGAAGGCATCTCCACCGGCAATGATGACCTGCACCGCTGCGGCACCGAGTGTGGTGACGACGAGGACCTTGGCCATGGTTTGGGCCAGCTTGATTGCCTTATCCCCCCGGTAGTGGATCATCGTCCAGATGGCGGCGAACATGATGCCCAGAACGGTGAGGAAAATACTGATCACTTGCAGCTGGGCGGTCAGCCACTGGATGGACCCTGCCTCCAAGTCCACGAGCAGGCCGACATTCAGCCAAGAGGTCAGGAATTCCTTCATCATCGAATCCCAGCCACCCACCATTGCTTCAGCCATTTGAACCAAGGCATCTTGCGCAGCCTCCTGGAGCTTGCACTTAGCCCAGCCACCATTGCACTCAGCCATTGGTACCAGTCCATTCCACGAAGTCTCCACGCTGAGGTTCAATGGCTTGCCCACGGAACATGGACCCGTCATCCAGCAATACTTGCTTCCAGTCCCCATCAACCCAACGGAAGGACAAAGGTAGACCAGTGAACCCTGTCGAGGTATCAGGTGTTGAGAAAACGAGTGTTACTTGGGCGTTATCCGGGGTAAAAGAATCGACGATGAAACCCGAGTATGAAATAGGTTCGTTGCTTTCGTCTGGTTTGGCCAGAAGTACGTCCCTGCCTGGTGAATCCAAGATGTATTGCTTGACGGCTTCTTTGAAGCCCACGGTGTTCATTGCGGTGTTTGCGTTGACCATCATCAGTGCCGCACCCATCGCGGTGCGTGTATAGCAGACCCCGAATTCACCTTCACGTTGGGTGGGTCCGTAGGTGTCCGAGACCGGCCACGTCCACCCATCCTTCGCTTCCCAACGCAGATCATCAGGCATCTTCGGAGTCGAAGAAGTATCCCCCACCGGCACATTGCAGCCCTCTTCTGCCGGGGGTGTGGTGGCCGCACCGGTGGAGGGTGCCGGGGAGCCGGCTACAGGGGCCGGCTCCTTCTTGGGACCGGTGAAAATGACAAGTAAGGCCATGCCGAGAATGAGAACCAACACGATAGCCGATGCCCACAACGTAGCTTTTTTCCATTGCGAGTTAGCCACCCGCTCGTTCTTCATATCCGACATGTCGGTACCGTGCCTTTCTAGAATCCGAGGAAGATCGGGGCAATCACGCCAGCGAGACCGAAGAGCACGGCCCCGGCAATCCACCAGCCGACCTTGCCCATGAACTCCTGGCCCTGTCCATGCCGATTGGCAAAGAACAAGCTGATCGCCAGGATCAGCAATCCGATGACGGCCACGCCACCGCCGATGCCCTGGACCCAGAGCTTGACGGTGTCGATGGCATCGGTGACTTCGGCGGGCAGGGGCTTAGGTTCAGCCAAGATGTTGATGGTGCGGCCAGCGAGCAGATTGAGCGTGTTCATAGCGTTTCTCCTTGGGTGCCGATGCCCTGATTGGCGAGCATCATGGTGAGTTTGGTCAGTTCCTTGGGGGGAAGATCAGTCGGTGCAGCATGGGCCGCGCGCTCGAGCAGCAGGGCCGGAATCCAAGGGGCATGGATGAGGCTGATGGCCCCGCCCAGGATCCGGAGTTCGGAGGCGATCCTGCGAGGAAGCTTCCCCGGTGCAGCAGGGATAACCAAGGCGGCGGCAAAAGCATCGACCCCGTATCGGGCCAAGAGACTTTTGGCGGTATTGATCCCCTCGACGCTGGCCCGCAAGACCAACACCGCAGGAATATCACCTGGTGCGCGTTCAGAGACCCAGCGCTCGGATGCCCAGTGTTCGATGTTGCCGCCATCCGCAGCCCCAAGGATGTGGGACCACGTGGTGGTCCCGGCGCCACCATGGGCAGCGACCAAGACGGCACGAGGCTGTTCGGCTTGCACTTCCACAGCGGGAGCATCTTGTAGAGGGTTGTCCTGCACCGTGTCGTCCAGTAGCGGGGATTCGGGAGCTGATCGTTTGGCCTCGGGAACCGGCGGGGCTGGGATGGAGCGTGCTGCCTCCAGCCACGGATTGGTGTCCTGGCTGGTTTCCAGGTGCTGTTCCACGGTGCTCACAGCCCTTGTGCCACCGCGGCAGTCGCCCGCAGCCATGCCCGGCGCGAGGCCGGAGACAAGGCGCTGTGGACGATGCGGCCGGACTTCAACGCCGGATCAAACGGAACCGTGAAAACCTCGCGCACGAAGGGCCGGAACCCCTCGGAAATCCGCTCGGCTACAGCCTTTTCTCCTGGTTGCCACTGGGAGATGATGACCACCGCGTTCTCGGCCAGGCGTGCAGCATGCTCATCACGCTCATGCAGCGCCTTGAGAGTCAGCAGGGCTGCCTCGGCGCGGTCCTCCATCGTGGTGGTGGGAACCACGAGCTGGTTGGTGTGGGCGATCATCCGTGCCCAATCCGATCCCCGGTCCACGTTGCCCGAGTCCATGACCAGCAGGCGGTAGTACTTTGCCGCGACCGCGTGAATGGTATCCACATCTTTCCCGGTCATCACGTGCGTGCCGACCAAGCTGTCATCGGAGCGCAGCACGTCGAATCGGTCTGCGCTCTGGTGGTGAACATACCCGGCCATGTCCCCGGACACTGCAGAGGCCGAGAGCAACCGCTCACTGTTCTCCAGCACGTCCAACACCGTGGAGTGGTGATCCCCTTTTTCGGTGCGCCAGCCCAGTGTGCCGACCTCGGGATTTCCGTCATAGGCCAGCACACCTCCCCCTCCGTGCAGGGCAAAGATCGCGGCCAAGTTCTTCACCGTGGGTGTCTTGTTCGCCCCGCCCTTGCGGTTGGCCACCATGATGGTGCGGGTGCCGGCCCAGTGCTTGGAGACCTGTTCAATGTCGGCTCGTTCGATTAGTTCCTTCTCCGAGGCAGGAACGTTGATGCCCAGGTTGGAGAGCCATCCGCGGATTCCTTGGGTAGCGGGTCGTGCCGCCCCGTGGGGGGAGAGAAACGATTCGGCGTCCCGCAGGGTCCGCCGGGTGATGGTAGCCGGTGGCTGGGACTCCTCCACCACACCCACGGGCGGACCTACTTCAGGTTCCAGTAGGGCCTGTGTTGCTGGCGTCTCTTTCCGGGGTGCCGGCGTTTCGGTTCCTGCCTTGGATGCCGCGTCGGCAGGTGCGTTGGTCTTGGTTGAGGAGTTGTTCTGCACTGCCTTGTGCCCAGTCTCAGCTGGCTTGGTGGCTTGGGTTTTCTGGGTTTGGTGTTCTTCGGTGTCTTCGGCTTCAACCTGTCGGTCGGGTGATACCCGCAGCCCGGTCAAGCCGCTTTCATCCATTGTGCTCACCCGTACCGGGCGCCCATGATCCAGGGCAACCTCGAAGACCCGGGACATCAATTGCGCGCGCAACATGTTCGAGTCTTCGGCGGTGAATTGTTCTTCGGTTCCATCAACGGACAGGACGCCGGTGTTATCGGCGTTGATGATCGCGCTGATGACCGGGGTGCTCTGGATCAGGGACTGGTCAATGGCCATGGGAATACCTCTTTAGTCGTCGGGGCGGATCGTTAGGGGGTGAAGGCGGGAGCTGGCTTGTCTGGTTCAATGGCCTGAACCAGCCAGGGTTGCCCGTCGTGGTCTTGGACCAAGACCACTTGCCAGGGACCGTCATTGGTGCTGAATCGCACGATGACCATTTGGGGCATGTGTTCGTCTTGACTGGTGGTGGGATTCGCGTTGACCTTGGTCAAGGGCACGCGTGCCGGATCAATGTATTGGGCTTCCTCGGCGTATTCCTCGGTCAGGTACGGCAGCAAGTCGATGAACCACCGCCTCTCCGGGGTATCGGGCCGGGCGAAAAGGTCCAGGACCTTGATGGCCACATCCTTCGGTGCCTCCACCATGGCCGCCGTGCTTGAAGCGGGAGCGGAAAGGATTGGCGTTGGTGGTGCTGGCTCGTTGGCTGGTCCGGTGAAAAGGCCGCACCCTGACAACGACAGGGCGCACGCGCCCAGTGCGGCCATCTGCCAGAGATTCAACGGTCGTGACGTCTGGGTGTGGTTCATGAAAAGACTCCCTTGGACTTCAGGATCGGTGCAGGATCAACCACGGTGCGGTAGGTCGGTGCATTGGCCGGGGTGCCGGGAGGGGCAATCTGGAAATGCAGGTGAACGCCCGTGGAGTTGCCGGTGGTTCCCTCGATTCCCAAGGGGGTTCCAGCGGCCACGGTGTCCCCGGCTTTCACTTTCAAGCTGCCGTGGACCATGTGGTGGAACTCGAAGACCAGACCGGGCTTTTCAATCTGCTTGGCGATGATGTAGGTGCCGTAGGCGGATTTCCAGCCCTGTCCCTGCTCGGCCACGGTGATCTTCATATCCGTGGGAGCCAGCACCGAGGCCCCTCCCTTCTTGGAAAGGTCAATGCCCTTGTGATCCAGAACGCTGGAATTGCACGATGCCCCTGCAGGGCACTTACGTGGCCCAAACGGGCTGGTCATGGCGGTAAAGCCAGGGAGTGGACTGGACCATTCCCCTGATCCCAGGTCTCCTATTCGTTTTGCGTCAGGTGAGGTATCGGGGCAGTCGCCGTTGGGGGTGATGTCCTGAAACTTTTCATCCAGGTCCTCGCCCAGCGCGCCGACCGAGAGGGCCTTGACGATTTGAACGGCCGGGGAACGGAACTGGGTGTAGTGGTTGGGGTCCGCATTGCGTTGGACCCGGTGAATCGCCTGGGTTGGCTCCAGATCCTGCCAGCCCTCGACTTTCTGAAGGACCTTGAAAAAGTTGCTCGCGCTGGTGTGTGGGTCCATCCGGTCCTCGTAGGATCCCCATGCGCCGTTGTCGCGCTGTTGGAAGAGTCCGCGTGAGTCCGGGCCAGCTGAGTCGCCGAAGTCGATGACCTTGAGGGTTGATTCCCCGATTGCGGTCTGTACGCCCAGGATTTGGGCTGCCAGAGGCAATTTGAGGTCGGAGGCGGCAGTCATGATCTGCGCTGCATTCTTGAGCTGAACCCCGGAGAAGCCCGCAACCGATGTGTTTCCTGCCTGTTCGGCGACGGGTGCCTCGGCTTCTTCCCCGCAGCTTCCGTTATCGGCAGAAGCGGCAGTATTGCCGCCCATGAGCAAAAGCATCAAAACCACTACGGGGACCATGAAAAGCGCAAGGACAGCGGCTGCGGTTCCGGCAACTTTCGAGTTTTCCATGAGGTTTCTCCGAGGTCTGCGTGGTCTTGAGAACTAGGGTCACTGTATCATTTAATAATACAGTGGATGGAGCGTCGTGAATTTTTGGCAGAATTGGGGAATGCCCAAATACGTTCAAGCCAAACCCGAGCCTTCACAAGAGGCATCTGAGGTGATCGAACTTTTTGGCATGACGCCGTTGCGTGCAGAGATTCTTCGTCACCTGTCGATGCGCGAAGAAGGGGTTACCTCTGGGGATGTGGGCAGGGCGCTGTCGGCGAACTACCGCACGGTCGCCAGGCACCTTGTGATGCTCGAAAGCCATGGCGTAGTTGACTCCGACGCCACGGAGGAGCGGCAAGGCGTTCGCGTTCTTTATCGAATCAATCGGGCGCAACTGTCGATCGCTGCGAAGCTGCTGCTCAAGTACTTGCATGGCGAATAGCCTCCGGTCATCCATCGGCAAGGGAGCGACCGAGGCCCCCCTTGTGACCCAACCCTAACATCTTGTTAGTATTTATTTTATTGTGACACACTTGGTTATGCCCGATGAGCGACAATGGGAAGGAACACCACACTCGATTAAGGACCGCCCGTGTCTATCTCAGCCCGTTCCTTCAACGAATGGCTTGCCACCGCAGGCCTGCCCGATGGAGCCTCCCAGCTAAGCAAATTGCTTGGCATGAAACGGACCACCCTGCACAACCAGCGAATCAGGGGGCGTATTGCCGTGTCCACGGTGATCGCGGCCGCCCGAGCTGCACACCTGAATCCCCTGGATGTGCTGGGTGCCTTTGAGCCCTATGCCGCCCTGGGGCAGGAACGGAAACCTGTCACGGATGCCGAGCTGCTAAGCCAGGTCTCGTATGTTGATGCGCTCGTGCACCTGATGTCGCGTATCCGATCGGACTTTGCCCTAAGCCTGGGAGGGGTTCCGATGGCACCGATCCCCTTTGATGATTCGGTGCGGAACTGGCTGGATGCAATTGACCCGGGTGGCATCCGGCAGCACATTTCCGAACACGGCGGCATTGCGCCGAGTAACCTATCGACACAGCTGGCTGAAAACCGGCTCGATCCGGCACTGGCCATACTGGCTTCACGGTTTGCCGGGGTATCCAGCGCCAACGGATTGGTCGTTGCCGGCATGGTCACGGACCAGGAAGCAGACTGGCCGTTGTATGGGCGCGAAAATGCTCTAGCCGAACTTGGGGACGTAGAACTAATCGATCTGGTCTCGGACCGTTTGGAGTCTCTCAGGCGCCAGACAAAGAGGAAGATCGATGCAGAAAATGCCGCAGTCAATTTTTTGGAGACCCTAGGGTAATGGAAATACTGTTTTTTGTAGTTGTCCTCGTAAGCGCAGTACTGACGCTGACACGAATACCGGGGTTGTCCCACAGCCTCAACCAATCGATCTTCCTCAGCGGTCTTTGTGCCGCCGTTGCCTTCGGCCTGATGCTCCCAGCGGTCTATGCATTCGTGGACGGCTTGTTTCTGCGCACGAATTTTACTGACCTGTTCGCAAAACTCGCTCTGCTTCTGGCCATCAACATCCTCGTCTGTGAAATCGCGAGTGCCCTGCGAAACCCCCGCGTCCTGCGACTCACGGCAGGGATTTCCGGCAAGACCATCCTGGTTCTGACCTTCGTGCTCGCCTTGATCCTGTTCGCCTTCACCGACACCCCGGAGGCTTCACCGGGCCTGGGCGCCTATATCGATGACCCGCTGGTGTTGGCCTACAACACCGTGATCGTGGCCTATATCGGCTACCTGGGCGCCTTGCTCATCGGCCCGCTGCTCAGGGATGCACGCACCCCCCCACAGAGGCTCAGGCAAGTAGCCTCGGCCCTCTTAGCTGCCGGGTTCGGTTTGGCAATCGTTCGGGCCGTGCTCATGGTTGCCGGCCTGGCCATCGACGGACTGTATGACTTTGGCCAGATCCTCAGCGGAATCACGGCCCTCTTGGTTATCGCGGGCCTTGTCTCGGCCTGGATGGCACTGCGAAAGTACGATACTTCTCGAATCAGGCAGTCCGCCTTACGGATTGGATGACTATTGTAGGCATCTCGCGACACGCCCCGGCCAGTCTTGCCCTGGGCGTTTCAGAAAGGGTAAGTTTCAGTCATGATGATTCAGAAACGTGCCGTTGGGGGCCGCCCTTCCAAAGGCGACCGACACGTGTTTACTACCCGCGTGCCTATGCCGGATGCTGAAAAGCTCTTTGCCGTTACCGACGCAATGGGAATTTCCGCTAGCCAGTTCATCGCAGAAATGATCAACGAAAAGTTGTCCACCATTGATTTAGACAAACTCTCAGGTCAAGGAGCGCTGCCAATCAAGCACGTTTCTTAAATTGAAGAAGGCCCGTACTAGACGGGCCTTCACTCAAGTTATCTAGCTATCCACTCTCAGATCTTGGCGGGTCACGAGTGAATAGCTCCCACAAACACACCCTTTTACAGGAGCCTTGTGTCTGCTATTTTACACAGTCTTGCCCAAGAACCAACAACCCTCACGCGCCGCACGCGTCGTGTCTCTCGGCACAAAGAATCGGACCGCAACACCGTCCTACGAGCCGTACCCCCAGGCGCCACACGAGCCGCACACGGCACCCACGTCCTACGCGCCCTCCTCGAACACCCCCAATACGCCCGCCGCTACGCCTCCGCGCAGCGCACACTCCACAACGTCCTGCGCACCCTCATCCAACGCGCAGACTACGAAACCATGACCACCCGCCCCGGCTGGGACTACCTCGCCGAAATCGTAGGCGTCAGCCGCAGAACCATCGCACGAGCCCTCAAAACCCTCCAAAACTGGGGACTACTCGGCGTCGTAGCCAGCGGCCGCAGCGCCCCCTACGCCACCAAAGGCCCCGACGGAAAACAAACCAACGAAGCCGCCGTCTACGTCCTGTGCACCCCCTCACCCCTCACCCTCATCACACCAACCAGCTCCGACAGTGTGGATGAATTTGGCACCCCTCCCGCCTTAGGCGGTTCTCACCTTAAGAACTTAAAAGAAACCCATACACGCGCACGAGAAACAAACCTTGACGGACCGGCTACGCCGGCTGAAAACACATCAGGCGGCTACGCCGCATCTGCCCACCAAACCCCCTATCGTCCAGAACTGAACTGGCCCACCCACAAAACGACAGCATCGAAAAAGCAGCGTCTTGCCGCAGCCTCGGAGCTACGTCGCCGAATCTTCCTCTTACGCCCCATGAGCACCAAAGACGTCGCCTCCACCATTCGCGATTTCCTCCTAGCCGGCTGGACCGTCGCAGACCTACACCACGCACTAGACTTCCAACCCAACGGAACCCCCTGGCCCTACTCAGGAATCCCCACCAGCGACTACGCACCACGCCTCCGAGGATGGATGCGCACACGCCTAGCGGCGTGGCGCACCCACACCGGAGAACCCCTACGCTCCCGCGACCAACGCACCAACGCCGAAGCACTCGAACGCCGCGCCCAAGCCGCCCGCAACACCGCACGACTACTCCAAGAACGAGCAGAACGCGCCACCCGCATTGGCCAAGACTCCCCCGCCAAAATCGTCGCCCTCGCCCAAATCAGAGCCCTACGACAAAACCGGCAGAAATAGGGTGGTTAGTGAAAAATGGAATATCCGACGCTACGGTTTTGCCGCGCGCCGTAACGACCGTAAAAGCAGTGGACCCTTCGGCACAGTTCCCCATGGCCCAAGACCCACCGACCCGGCCCACCCGCAGGGGACGCTGGGTTTTTTCAGCCATGACAACCAGTCCACGGGATCCAAGGCTCGAGCACGAAGGCTCGGCTTACCCTGAAGATAGTTTTCACGATGGCCTCACCGTGGCTCGCGACGTGGCAAGCCAGGCTCCCGGGCAGAAACATCACGTGCGAAATCGACAGCAAAGAAGAACATCGACACTACGAAAACCCAGTGGCAGGGCCTACCGTAAGGGCATCAGCATTAGATGCGGTGCACACTTGCTATCGAGGAAAGCGGCGACCAGGATGACCACCGATACACACAAATCCATCCCAAAAGCCCCCCGCACTGGGTACGACCCGGATTTTCTAGGTTCCCGCATCGAAGTCCCCACCTTGGACCCCAGCATCCAAGACGATGCAGTCCTCTGGGAAGAAACCGAGGTCATCCCCTACACGCATTTCTCCCTGTCCCTGAGCAAAACCCGGCGCTTCGCCCGCTGGGTCGCCTGGAACATCGACGGAGCCACCATCAAACTACTCAGCCGCACTAACCTCACCTTCACCAAAGACCCACGACTCGCCTCCGACTCCCAAATCGGCAACGAACTGTACAGCGGCAACCGGCTGGACCGCGGCCACATCGCCCGACGCGCCGACCTCACCTGGGGACCCCTCCCCGAAGCCCAACAAGCCAACCAAGACTCCTTCTACTACACCAACATCACCCCACAAATGGACGACTTCAACCAAAGCAAACAAAACGGAATCTGGGGCCGCCTCGAAAACGCCCTCTACGAAGACGTCGCAGTCCAAGACCTGCGAGCCAGCGTCTTTGGCGGCCCGGTCCTCCACCCCGACGACCGCATATACCGTGGCGTCGCCCTACCCTCCGAATACTGGAAACTACTGGCCTACCAAAACCAAGGCACACTGAAAGCTCGGGCGTTCTTGCTGACCCAGGACCTTGACCATCTGCGGGCACTTTTGGCCCTGGACGAGTTCCGGGTCTACCAAATCACCATGGACGAGCTCGAACAACGCACCCAGCTCCACTTCCCCCAGAACGTCAAACAAGCCGGCCAACTAACAGCCGTACGGGAAATATCCGAAAGGAAGCCGCTGGATGCCTCGACAGACATTGAATGGTGAATAGTCTCCATAAGAGCTGCATTGCTGCTGTGCGTTTGCTTGATCGAATCCGACAGCGAGGACCATATCCACACGCATACCGCCAACCACTGTACCGATGGTCCTCACTGTCGGGTTTGTAGATGGCTTCCCGCCGAAAGCACTGCCTTTCCACGACCCACAGCTCATCACTAACACAAGCAATGCTTGTATTACTTGTGTAACAAGCAATACACTTAATGCAAGTACTACGAAAGGTTCTCCGTGATAATCACGATTGGCAAT
The DNA here is from genome assembly GCF_003287975.1 of Arthrobacter sp. AQ5-05. Lineage (GTDB taxonomy): Bacteria > Actinomycetota > Actinomycetes > Actinomycetales > Micrococcaceae > Paeniglutamicibacter. Next base: position 20,190 of record NZ_QMKQ01000033.1, on the reverse strand, counting down.
AATAAGGGCGGGGTCGGCAAGACCGGGATTCTGGTACAGCTTGCTGCATCACTTGCCAGGGCTAACCGTTCCGTGCTGGTTGTTGACTTGGACCCCCAAGGAAACGCAAGCCGGCAGCTAGGGTGGGAAGACAACTATGAAAATCCTTCACCCACCATCGGTGATGCACTTCGTGACGCCCATGAAGGCAATGGGGCTGGCGCCCTCGTAGAAGCCGATTTGCTTGATAGCGGTATTGGTGTCGATTTGCTACCCGCGCGAGTCGACTTGGAGAACAGGATTAGCGAAGCCGCGACAGTCGGAGCCGTTCGGAGGTTGCGCAAAGCGCTGGCGGGCTGGACTGATACGTACGACATAGTTCTCATTGACACTCCCCCCTCGCTGGGCCACCTAACGCAAATGGCACTGGCTGCATCTGACGCGGCAGTGTGCGTCACCCAGCCGGAATTTGATTCGGTTGAAGGAATGACGCGCTTTAGATCGTTTGTGGAAGAACACGCCGAAGACATCGCAAACCCAGCCCTTAGATTTGCCGGTGTGATCGTCAACCTTCACAAGAACCTCAACGAACACGTATTCCAGATGGATGGTCTCCGTGAGTTGGTTGGCGAAAGTGAAATCCTGGAACCGGTGATCCCCGAGAGGGCCGTTATCAAAGAAGCAGCCGCTGCTGGGGCATCGGTTTCGGAATACAAGACTGTAGCTGGAAAAAGAATGACTGAAATGTTTGATGAACTGGCAGTTTCGTTCCTTACCAAGATTGAGGTGACCAAGTGAGTAGGCCCGAACGCAAGCGACCAGGTGCAGCGACAGTCCGGCCACAACTAGAAGTCAAACGAGAAGAAATCTTTACGGGAACAACGCAAGAATCTGCCGGTAAGGAGACGACTCCCCCGGTCGAAAAAGTTACTACAAAGAAGCCGGTGACTTTTAGCGCCGATGTTGAGCTTATTGATCGAGCTCGTGCGGCAGTGTTGATGTCTCAAGCACACCAATCAGGTTATCGTTCTCTTGCTAGCCTCATCTCAGCGGCGATAGAAGAAAAACTTGCTGGACTAGCTGACGAGTTCAATAACGGTGAACGTATTGGACCTCTATCTGGAGCGTTTCGATCTGGGCGTCCGTTCCAAAAATGAAATCCTAAGTAAGCGGCAGAAAGCCCGTCGGGCGTGTGCGTTTGGTTCATTGCTTCACTTTCCTTACAAGCCTTGTAAGGAAAGTATTGCCAGTAAGACAAGTAATACTTGTATTACTGGCAATACTTTTTAAGGTGAGTGTCGCTCGAGGATTCAGCGACCTAGACGATGCGGGGCCTGGACAGCAACGGAACAGGATTGCACGTTTAGCCCTCGACTTGAGAGTTGCAGCCAGGTCCGAAGTGTACTTCCGTGGGATTCTGGGGCATTGGTGTCTGCCGGTAGTCCCATAGAAATGCACGATAAAGAGCCTTGCTCCGACCAAAATAACCTTGCTATTGACGTAACCAGACCCATGCGGAGAACGCGTGGATGACACCGGGCGTGGAGCATACTCCGGTAGGAGGGGTGAAGAAAGCTTGCACCTCACCGGACCGCCGCGCATCGGAGTATGGTTGCCTCGCGGCTAGCCATGGGGAGAATCTGGGTGCGGATAGCGGCGCGGTAGCATCCGAGAAAAGACTGGTCTTGAGACGGCCGCGGGCCCCCGTGCCGCACCGATTATGATTTTCGATCTGATTGGCGCGCTTGTTCTTGCGGGTTGCCTCTTGCGCCTCGGGGCGTCGTGCTCAACCGTGTGCACCATGCGTGTATTACAAGTAAAACAATTAATGCTTGTAATGCTTGTATTTATTGTAAGGCAAGTTGTGCCACCTACTTCCCTCAGACGCGCCCCGGCGTGATTTCTTGGATAGTGTCAGCTCCGACTCCTGCCATGGTGGGGGCGGACTAGGGCCGTTCGGGGCGTCGAGTAGGGGACTGGGTAGTAATGGAACTGTCATTGCCCGTTTAGCCCTCGGCTTGAGGGTTGTAGCCTGGCCCGTTGGGGGCTTCCCGCGGAATGCTCGAGGGATTTGGAGACGCTAGGTTCTTGCCAGGAGTGGTCCAAGAAGTTCCCCCAGACCCGGGCGGACCAAATCGTTGGGTACGGACGTATCCTAAGGATGGTAGATATGTTCTAAAAATAAGGTAAAAATTATGAGTATTCAGAATATAAGTTCCCTAGGCGTGGAAGGCCCACCGATCCCTCTCCTGGTTGCCGGAACCTCAATTCCAGCCGGGTACCCGTCACCGGCACAGGACTATTTCTCCGGCGAAATCAACCTCTCCGACTACCTGATCCACGACAAGACGAGCACCTTCATTGTGCGCGTCTGCGGTGATTCCATGCAGGGGGCAGGAATTTCCGACGGGGACGAGCTCATCGTCAACCGGGCACGAAAACCCGTGGATGGTTCCATCGTGGTGGCGGTCCTTGACGGGGAAATGACCGTCAAGCGCCTTCGGCTCACCGAGCAAGGCGTGGTGCTCCAGGCCGAAAATCCGGAGTACCCGGATATCGTCGTGGGGGAGTGGGACGCCCTGAGCGTGTGGGCAGTGGCGGAAACATGCATCCATCGACTGTAAGTGGTGCTATTCCGTTAAACGGGAGATTTCCGCCCGCGGAGGAGTACATCGCCCATGTGGATGTGAACAGCTTCTACGTCAGCTGCGAGCGGGCCTTTGACCCGACGCTGATCGGCCGGCCAGTGATCGTGCTGTCCAACAACGATGGCTGCGCCGTCGCCCGGTCGGACGAGGCCAAGGCGCTGGGCGTGGAGATGGGTGCCCCGTGGTTCAAACTCGCGCCCACGGCCACTTCCGGCTTGGTTGCCAAGTCGAGCAACTACGAGCTCTACGGGGACCTCTCGGCGAGGGTTATGCAGCTTCTGGGCCGGCACTCGGCCTGGGTCGAGGTCTACTTTCTGTACCTGAAAAGCTGTTGCTGGAAGACCTATTGCCCGAGTGGATCTCCGGAGAACAGCTCGCACCGATGACGACCTGGTAGTCATTCCAGAGCGGATATCTTTGACAAGCTGGCCCGAGCACCTTGGCCTGGCGGGCTGGCGGTCGAGCTTTGATCGGCAACGCTCACCCAGACCCGCCCTCTCCAGGCACTCTTTGAGCAGGCGGCCACGAAATGGCTGATTATCGAAAACCATTCGATGCCGTTGTCCTACTGCGGTTCTGGATGGAAACGAAATGGACACCGTGGGAGAGACGGGATTGATTCAATCCACAGGCTCGAACCGAGATTGTTCCTTTCTGCGAGGCCATGTCTTTCTCGGCTTCAGATCGTGTGCCGTATGAGGTCCGCGAGCTTTTTCTCGGGCGTGTCATACGGGACACTAAAACTTCGGTGATTACAAAGGTGCATGTCAATATTCGATTAGTCCGTTAGCGGACCGGCTAACGGAACGGCAGAGGATGGCGCCGAGCGATGGCAGCGGCTCCCTATATAGACTTGGCGGAGCAATGGGTCTGTCACCCCTGGCAGGACGCTTCTCGCCCCTGACGAGCGTCATCGGGTTGACGATGCTCTGGTGCTGATGAGATGTGGAACGCAGGAGGTTGGGGTTCTTGGCCAGCACCGTGGGACTGGGACGGCGGTTGCCGTGGCCGTCCACGACAGCCGCCGAGGTGGCCGCTAACCCCATGCGGCTGCGACTGGCATTGGAGGAACTCGGCCCAACCTTCATCAAACTCGGCCAACTGCTTATGTCTGCGGTTGCGAGTCCTGCTCCGCTTGGTTCAGTCGACCGGGCTCCTGTTGTAGGAGCGGTTGCAGGTCGGTGATCTGGAACCGAAAGAATTCACTGTCCGGCCACCGCTCGGTACCGAATCCCCAGCCAAGCCGGCCGGAACTAGGGACCGTCAGTCCGCCAAAGGTGCGGTAGGCGGTAATTTCGCCGCCGAATGGATGCCACCCAAACGTTCCGGTGGCATCCGGATCGCCCCAGCGGTCAAATACCAGAGTCCGGATACGTCCATCCATCCCGATTACGTACCTAACCTCCACGGGCGTATTTCCGAGCACATGACGGACGGAAATATGCGTCCCGTCAGTTGCCGACCACGTGGTTCCAAACCGGGGCAGCAGCGCCGTCGGCACCCAGATGGCCTCCGCGCCTCCTCGTCCCGCGGCGCTGCGGGACGCATCCGGTCCGGCTGCATGAGCGATGCTGAACACCCCGGCCAGTCTCCAGTCCATGCCTCCAGCACCGTCGAGGTAATGATCCGAGCCAACGATGATCCCGGCCACCCGTGCAGACCAAATAAACCCCTTGTGTGGGTCGAGCAACTGCGTTGACCGAAACGGCAGCCACCTGCCCAGCTTGATGCTTCCACGCATCCTCAGCCGTACCGCTGGTGTCAGAGGGGTTCCTGGCCGGATTGCCGCGCCAAGGTGGAGCCGGACCGGTTCAGGTAACTCCGCGATCTCCTCGCTGGCGAACATATCAAGGTGCGAAGCCTCCCCCTTCAGACGCTGTTCCCACGCGGCCTGGCTTTGTGGTCCGCGCCCGCTGGAACTCACGAGAAATCATCCGACACAGCAGACGGATTCATTCTCCCGGGACGAAGCCATAGCCACAGGATCACCAATACCGCCAGAATGATGATGCCCATCGGCGCCATGATCGTCCAGACCGGTTCACGACCGTGTGCCTGCGCCACAAACGGTGTGAGGAGTATCGGCAAAGAGGTAAGGCCCAGAAAAATCAAGGCCCCTGCTGCGGTTGCATAGCCCAGCCAGTCGCGTCGCAGCAGAGCCAGCCCGGTGGCGAAGACTCCGGGAAGGAGGACCGCAAGATCCAGGACGTGCACCGGACTCGTGGGAATGTTCCAGGAGGCAGCCGACGTTGATGGTCGGCCTGCCAACAAATCGGGGACGATTTCGCTGAGCCATAGAAGGGCGAATAGCACAGCTGTGACCATCAGGAACCACCCAGGCAACCGCACAGGAGTGCGAGCGAACATGGCTTTCAATTCCGTGGTGTTCAGTGTGGCCACGGTGCCTGCCGAGGCAAAGACCGCCAGTCCCAGGACGGCCACCCAGAGCAGAAAGAGCGGACCGAAGTGGATTGAGAACGTGTAAATTGCGTAGTTGTAGGCGGTGAAGACGAGGAGCCCGAGCAGGCATAACTGGGCTTTCGACGAGCCTCGGACGGCGAGCACGGCGAGGACCACGGTCAGCGGCGCAACCAGGAAAAGGTTCACGAGATCCTGCGCGATGCCAGCGTCGAAGAGCGTCGCTGTTTCCTTGCCATAGATGCGTGCGGGCACGAGCAGGCCGGTAATGCTTCCCGCCACCGCCAACACTGCTGCGCCGACGGATAGCCAAAACCATAGCGGGGGAAGCCTCCTGATGGCATGAGGTATTTCCGCATCATTCGGTGTCGGTGTCGGTGTCGGTGACGGGGCGGGGGTCTGTTCTGCGGGCCGATGCTTCATGGCGTCTTCCTTCGCGTGGGCCTGTCAAGTTGTCTGTGTAAGTGACCTAGTCAGATAGCGTTTCTTACTCTAATTATTTGGGCCCTTAAAGTGAAAATTGGGCTCTAGTCCAAGTAGGCTTCCAGGCGTTCGGGGTAGGTCAGGCTCAGGTATTGCAGGGCCTGGTTCCAGCCGGTGGTCTTGGCGCCTTCCAGCAGACGCCCGCCGGTGGCCCGGGTGCCGTTGCGGACCTTGGCCCGCTCGGCGGCGCGTTTGTCCTCGATGTTGCAGATCGCCAACCAGAGCAACTTCACCGCCGCCTGGTCGTTGGGAAAATGGCCACGGTTTTTGGTGACCTTGCGCAGCTGAAAATTCAACGACTCAATGGCGTTGGTCGTATAAATGACCTTTCTCAGAGCCGGAGGAAACGCGAGGAAAGGCGTGAACCGCTCCCACGCGCTCTGCCACGTCTTCACCGCCGCCGGATACTTGGTGCCCCACTCGCCGTCGCTGAACCCCTTCAGAGCCGCGCTGGCGGCTTCCTCGTTCGGTGCCGTGTAGATGAGGCGCAGCTGAGCGGCGACGCTCTTGCGGTCCGCATAGGAAACGAAACGCATGGAGGAACGGATCAGGTGCACCACGCACGTCTGCACCGTCGCGTAGGGCCACGTCGCCTCGATGGCCTCGGGGAAACCGGTGAGCCCGTCGCAGCAGACGATCAACACGTCCTTCACCCCGCGGTTGGCCATCTCGGAGCAGACCTGGGCCCAGAACTTCGCTCCCTCGGCCTGGGCGATCCAGATCCCCAGCACGTGCTTGATCCCTTCCATATCCACGCCCACGGCGATATGCGCGGCCTTGTTCTTCACATGCGCGCCGTCACGGACCTTGATCACGATCGCATCCAGATACATGATCGGGTAGATCGGATCCAACGGGCGGTTCTGCCAGGCGATGACCTCGTCAAGGATCTCATCGGTGATCTTCGAGATCGTCTCGCGCGAGAGTTCGGTGCCGATCGTGGAGGCCAGGTGGTGTTCGATATCCCGAACCGTCATGCCCCCGGCGTAGAGACTCACGATCATGTCCGCCAGCTGCCCGGTATGCCGTGAGCCCTTGGGCACCAGCCGCGGAACGAAGGACCCGGCGCGGTCCCGTGGCACCGCCAGATCGATGTCCCCGGCACTGGTGGACACCGTCTTGGGGTAGGAGCCGTTGCGGGAGTTCGCCACGGCGCGGCCGGCAAACTCGTGCTTCTCGTAGCCCAGGTGCTCGGTCAACTCGGTCTTCAGTCCGCGTTCCAGCCCGGCACGGATCAGATGCTGGATGAAGCCGTCCTTGCCATCGAGTTCGATCTCGCCCCGGTCGATCTGCCCCATCAACTCGTCAAAGGCACCCGAGGCCTTCAACGCTTCCATGTTCCCCACCGCGGCCATCCGCTCCGCCGCCGCCGAGGCGTCCACCTTCACTGCCAATTCATTGTTTTCAATCACGGTCACAATTGTCCTCTAAATCAGATGGTGACTAGGTCACTTACACACTCCATCTGACACGCTCCTTCGCGTTTCTGCTCAGTCCAGGCCACCGAGGTTTCCCCGGAATGCCGGGCGGCTTCACACCCAAACAGTAACGTGCTCTACCGGTTCTCCCTAGTGCCCAGCTTGATACGGGGCAGCCAAGGCACGATACCGAGGAGGGCCAGGACAAGTATGAGCTCCACCACCCCGGTTGTGAAGTAGATCCCCTGCAACCAGCTGAAGCCCCGGATCATGATGGTTTCGACAAGAATCCAGATGATCATCGAGAATCCGGCGACGGCAGTCCACAGGAGAGCCGACACCCGTCGCCCCAGCAGCAGCATGGTCGCGAGCGTCTGGGTACCCCCAATGACGACGAGCAGCAGAAATGCGGGCCAAAAGAAGGACGCGAACGGACTGTTGTCCAGGAATGAATGTGGCATCCCAAGGCCATCGGTGAGAAACATGGCAACCGCTCCACCTACCGCCGAAAGGGCGTTGAAACCAGCGACAACGATCAGGGCTCGCAACACAACTTTTGTCAGGACATCCGCCCGCATGCCAGTCCCGCTTCCTCGTTACGCTCCCCCGGGCCGTCGCCTCAAGGCTGTCTGCGATCCTAACACTTCGGGCCCGGACACTATTATCACAACTTCCGCCGCCAACTGGCGCGCCGATACTGTCACGGCCTTCGTGCCGGGTTGTTCCGTGGCTACTTGAACGAAGCGGACTTTGGCGGGGTCATTTTGTTCGGCATTCCGCTTTCCCTTACCTGGGCACGGGTTAAGGCGAGGCCAACGAAAGTCCGGTCGAAGCTCAGTTCACGTTCGAATTGGGCCACGGCGGCGATGGTACGCGAACTATTTTTGCGGAGGCGTTGATGATGGCCGTTGCGACCCCGTTGTTCAGGGCGCGTTGCTGAGCCCCGGACGTTCAGGCACTGACGCCTCATCACATGCTGTTGACGGCGATATGCACGACGGACGGGACGAGTAAATTGCGTGTGCGTTCAAAGAGGATCCCCAATGAGAGCCCCAGGAGCGATTGCTGGACGATGGTAATGGCGATGGCCGGCAACAGTCCGGCATGACCGGTGCTGGTAAAGCCGGACCCGAGGTGCCAGACGCCGAACACGAGAGCCTGAAGAGCCACCGCCCAACCCGGCCCTACCAGCAGTCGCAGACGCGTCTGCAGGAGGCCCCGGAACAGGAACTCCTCAAGGAAGCCGTTCTGCATGAAGTCGGATGCGAAGGAGCCCAGCAGCCTGACGATCGTCTGTTGGCCGCTGATGAGGGTGTAGGCGAACCAGACAAGCGGTATGGCGCAGCAGATCAACAGCGCCCGCCCCACCCGGTGGCCCCTGGCGAAGCCCAGCGTTGGCAGGCGCGCTCCAGCCAGCAGCAGCACGACTAACGGAATGAGCACGTAGGTGACCGGGTTGGACACGAAGGTCCCGAGGCCCTCACCGAACCACTGTTCGCCCGCTCGTTGAAGCCCTTCGACCAGCGGGGTCCACAACGGGATGTCCGCGCTGCCTGCGACGACGTTGTGGAAAGCAAGGTTGTTCCACCCGGTGAGGACGATGAAAACACCCGCCAGCCCGAGCTGCACCCACACGCGGCGGCGGGCCTGGCCGGCCACGGCGATCACGGCTGGTGCCGGCTTGGTGGCTCCCGTGACGAGCAGGCTGAGCAGGAGCAGGACAAGGCCGACCGCTATGCCCGCCACCGGGACGCTGTGCCCTCCGACGATGAGCACCAGGACGGAGGCGAGCCACACCGCGGCGAAGAACCACGCGGACCTTGAGGCGGCGGTCACCTTCATCGCACGAACGATGTTGCTGCGAAAAATCGACCGCGGGCGGACCTCAGTCATCTGGTGCCTCGTCTTTTTCTTTAGTGTGGGGTGGCCCTACAACAGTCCACCGGTCAACCAACGACCGTCGACCGTCGCTAAAGGTGTGCGTTCACGTCACTGCGAAGCCGGCCGTCGCGAACACCACGAGCAACAGGCAGGTGGCATTCACAAGACTGGGCTGGCTCCACTTGCCTGATCGCAGTGCTGGCCAGTGCCACGCCAGTACGGTGGCGGCCGCTACGGTGAGGGCTGCATAGGCGAGCCAGATGGGGAAGGGGTCCAGGGCGCCCAGCAGAACGGCTGGAAGCACCACGCCCAGCAGTGCGGTCCCGGCAACGCTGCCGAGTACGTTCGCCAAGGCACCTTGGCGGGTGGGTGTATGCCGTATGCTGCGCCACATGCCCCATGCCGTCCACAGGGGGACTCCGAGGGCGATCAGGCCGGTGACGACCAAAACGAGGGTGTCACTCATATCCAGGCCCCTTCGTCGAGGAGGGTCTTGACGAGGTCGCCTTGGAGCATCAGCAGCTGTTCCCCGGTGGGCACGGAGTTGACCAGGTACGCCAGTCCGCGCCCGGTCCGGGGACAGTAGCCGACATAAGAGTGGTGGGACCCGGTGAGTCCGTTGTGGAAGATGAGGTCTTCTCCTGCGGGCGTCTTGGCGAGGACCCAGGTGATGGCGATCTTTGCGTCGGGCATCCAGGGCAGGATCGGTGCTGGTGCCACCGGTTGCAGCCCGGCCGCTCCAGGCTGGCGTCCGTCACGGGTCAGGCGCATCCAGGCTGCGAGGTCTGCGCAGGTGGACCACATGCCGCCGCCGGGTGCTAGTCCGTTCAGGGTCCACGGCTCGGCGGGGCGTCCGCCGAGCAGTCCCTTCTCCCATCCGAGGGGTAAGCCGGCCCGGGAGACGGGAAGGGATGTACCTGTCAGGTCCAGCGGCTCGAGTATCCGCTCGTTAAGAAGTTCCTTGTAGGTCGTTCCAGCCCGGCCTGCCAGCAAATGCGCGAGCAGGGCAACGCCGGCCGTGGAGTAGGAGTATCGCCCTCGGTCCTTCAGTCCCTGACCAAGGATGTCTGCCACCGTGTCCGTTGTGTCCTGGCGCGCGCCGTCCGCGTGGAGCAGACCGAACCATGCGTTGCGGCTGCTGGTCTGGGTTCTCGTGAAGTCGGGCAGGCCCGAAGTGTGCGAGGCGAGCTCCTGCAACGTCACGCCGGCCAGCTCCGATTGGCCCGCATCGGTCAAGTCGTCAACCGTCGTATCGAGCGTTACCTCCTCCTTCATGACCATGTCCATCAGCACCGCACCGCAGAAAGTCTTGGACACCGAACCGATCCCAAACAGCGTCCGCTCGTCGGCGCCGATGCCCGCGTACCTGGTGGTGTCGTCGTCGAGGTAAGCGAGGGCAACCCGATTGAGCCCGCGCAGGTGAGGCTCCGCCCGCGCCAACAGGGCAGCGTCTCCACTGCGGCCAGACGCCTGGCCCACCGGCATGGGCCCCACCAAAGCGAGCAGTCCCGCCGTGCCTAGGCCAGCTCCTGCAGCGAGCAGAGCCCTCCTCGACGCCTTCGGCAGAGGGCGCGAACCCTGGTGGCTACCGGGGCGCTCGGTTGGGCTGCCGATCATCATTACCCGTCCTTGGGATGAGGCCGCCTTACGGCTGCTGGCTTCGCGAAACATGACAACTCATTGGCGACTCAGTGCCATGCTAGCGGATGAATCGGTTTAGCGATTCGGCCATCTCTTCGGAGTGCGTCCAGTGCAGGTAGTGACCGCCGTCGAGCACGACGAGTTCCGAACGATCGAGGGGCTCCAGTTGCTGCTCGTGCGCGGGAAGCCATTGCCCGTTGGTGTCGATGAGCTGTTGTGACAGGAACGCCAGCACCGGCAGCTCGGCTGGGTAGCTCATCCCCGCCACCGCATCGAAGTTCTCTGCGGACCTGTTGTTCTCGTCGATAATAGCCGGGTTGGCATAGTTCCAGATGGTCATCAACCGGATCTGCTCGATCTCTCGCTCGGAATAAACACCGACCGGGGCTGACGGCGCGGTGATTGCCGGGTTGAGTGCGATCATCCACCGCGCCCAGCCGGTCACCGAAAGGAGCCGTTGCCCCGCGCCGATCGTCGGCGCAACGGCGAAGTCCTCTGGAACGGTCCCGTCGATGGTGACAAGGGCTGAGACCTCACCGGGGAAGCGATTGACATAGTCGAGGCTGTAGATTCCCGCCAAGGAGTGAGCCACCAGGACGTAAGAATCATTCACACCCAGCTTCGAGAGCGTGTCATGCAGCTCGGTGGAAATGTTCTCCACGGTCCGCGTCGTGGCATCCAGGTCGCTGAAGCCATAGCCGAACCGTTCGATAACGATAACCTTGTAGGCGTCCTCTAGCTCAGTGACCAGGGGTTTGAAATCCAGCACCGGTGACGCAGTGCCGTAACCGGCAAGCAGCACCACGGTCTGCTCGCCCTCTCCCGTTACCGACACGTTGACCATGCCGCCAGGGATATTGGCTATTTCGCCATACGGGTCGATGTTTGCCCTCTCGACCGCACCCAAAACCAGGTTGCTCACCGTGGAGACAGCCACCAAGGCTACGACCGCGAGCACTACAACCCCGGCGATCCGCCAAAATTTCCTCACCGTGCCACCGTAGAGGCAATTCGCATGGCCAGTGGTCGTGAGCAAAGCCAGGCAGCACGAACCCGCGCCGAAGGTCTGTTCCGATAGCCGACACGGCCAGGGTCCTGCGGTATGGCCCTATCAGTTGCAGAGGAACGACATCTGCGGTTTTCCTTGTGGCAACGATTCTGTGGACTCAATGGCACGGATGCTCGTTGCTCGGGTCCAACCATCCGACGAGCCATCACAAGTTACGGTTCATCGACTCACCGCAGGTGAGGTCGAGTCGAGGAAATCGGGGTGCAGCCCTCGCTTTCGAAGCACCATGACCAGGTAGACGGCGTAACCCGCGCTAATAACGATGGTCGCGGCGAGCACCAGCCACTCGGACTCCACGCTCGTGACCGTAACGTTGCCACTAATGTTGAGAAGTGCATGAAACACGATGAGGGGCAGGATCGTCCCGGTAATGGCGAAGAGGAGAGCTAGCACCACACCGAGAACGACTGCCATTCCGATCTGGACGATCTGCTCAACTCCGGTGTAGCCGCGCGCCAGGTTGACAATGTGACCAATGCCGAAGGTCAACCCAGAGATCACGACTGCGCGAGTGAGAGTGCTCTTGCTGAGGATTCCCCGGAACAGGAACCCTCTAAACACCAATTCCTCGATGAATCCAACGCACACCATCAGGATGATGATCAGCAGCACGGCCGTCAGATCGAGGTCGTCCCTGAAGCCCTTGGTGTACTGCAGTACGGCGATGACAACCAGCGGGAGGTACAACAGTGTGCCGCCGAACTGATCTCTGCGGAGTGGACGGAGGCCGTAGTACCGCGACCAGCCGTTTCTCTTCACGTAGAGGAGGAGCACGATCGAGAGGACGACCAGTAGGGGTGCGGTCGCCGTGTTCGGTCCGCCGATCAGCTCCGACCCCCAGTCGCCGAGGTTGACAAGAAGCACATACGCCACGATCCAGACGACGGCATGCCAGATGGGACTCACATCCCGCAGCTTCTTCACTTTTATCTCCTTAGTTGGTCCGGTCACGTCGTACATCCCCACGATGACCAGGTCCCAGAAGACTAGCTCACTCAACTGCTCTACAGCGGGTTGCCTGCCAATCGGGTCAGCTCTTCACGCATCGCGTGGGCAAACGCGGTACCTGGTACGGTCGCTTCGTCAAAATGGATGCTGCAATGAAGCCTGCCGGCGTAGGACACCGCCGCGACACCCAACCGAACGTTGCCAGCGAGCACCCCAACCGGCCAGATCGCTACAATCGGTGCCCCCGCGAGACTGAGCATGTCCGACGGGCCGGGCACATTGGTGATGAAGCCCGCCACGACACGTTGTTGATGGGCCATGAAGTCCATGCTCCCCGGGGGCCGCGCATGAACTCAAGCGTGCCCTGCTCACGTGCGCGTTCCTTCTCCATCCGGGTCCGCGACGCAATGAGGCGAAGACGGGTGTCGGGCTCCGGCACGCCGAGGGGGAGCCGCACGAGCATTACACCGACCTGGTTGCCCGAAGTACCGCGCCGCCGGAGGGCAACTGGGATAGAGACGGGCAACTCGGCCGGGAGTCGCTCCCCGGCGGCCGACAGTGCTGCCACATACCCGGCGGCAGCGGACGCGAGGAGGGCATCATTTACCGTTGCCCCGATCGGCCGCATTCGAGTCTCAAGCGCGCCGAGATCCACATCTGCGAAGGCGACCCCCCCCGACGCGTGCCCCGGTCACCCAGCAGCATCGTGGCCCCGACCCCTCTGCTGGTGACGGTCATGAGGATGCGACGTAGGCCGAAGCTTATTCTCCCGAGGGCGCGCAGCGGATGCGCCTCGCGGTGGACCGAGACGGCAGGCACCAACGCTTCGGCCAGGGGGAGTGCAGGAGGGGAATCCGCCTCGGCCCGTTCGAATAGCTGCTGCACGATTGCGACGGCGGCCATTCCATCGGCGATCGCGTGGTGGATGCGCAGCACGATCCCTACCCGCCCTGCACTCGCCCCCGGCACGACGAGGAGCTCCCAGGGAGGGCGGTACAGGGATATAGGTTCGGTCATGAGTGCCCGCAGAGTCGCTCCAGCCCGCGGACTCCGTCGACGGGGTCAACGATCCGGATGTGGTGGTTGAGGTCAGGGACCGTTTCGCCCCAGCGATGCCGGCGATCGAGCGCGACTGGGACGCGGTGCAACGATGGAATCGCCGCAATACGATCCTGAAGGCCTGCGCGGAGAGCAGCTAAGTCAGGACCGCCCCGAACCTGACGAAGCCGCCCGGCGCCACGAGGCCGGCGATGAGGAACACATTGACCTGACCAACATGGTCAAGCACCAGGTTCGCTTCATCGACCGCGGGGAGCCACCCTGTTGATGACCGCATGCCAACAGCCTACGTGGCCCGATTGGGTTTCGGAATGCTCTGGAACTTCATCGAGCTTGCCATCCATCGGATACTCTTGGCTGCAAAGCGTCTACTTCGGCTCGGCGTGTTCGAACTGACCCTCGTTCTTGCCCTGCTCGGAGGAGCGCCCGCATCCGCAAACGAGGATCGGTCGGGCACTGACTAGCCTTGAACCCGCTGAGGGCACCGATGAGGAGACGATATGGGCTATCAGAGCTGGCCACGAGACCCCGCTGTGCTTCCCGACGCGTACCGTGAGTATCGGACGGTCGATCTCAAGGACAAGAAGTTCACTGTCGCTGTCCAGATTATTTTCGGGGTGGTTGTTCTCGTTGCCGTGGGAGTTGCGCTCCTACTTGGTCTTCCTCTGCGGAGCAGCTGGAGCCCCATTCTCACTATTCCGGTGACCCTGGCCGCTTGCCTCATCTACATGGCGGCACACGAAGCGACCCATGGGGTCGTGTTGCAGGCATTAACCAAGGTGAAGCCGTCCTACGCACTGCGGTTCCCTTTTCTGACGACGGGAAGCCGGGCCTATCTGACCCGGCGCAGCGCCGTGATTATCGCCATCGCGCCCGCCGTCATCTGGGGACTCGTGCTGCTCGCGGCCTTGCTCACCCTCCCGCAGGATTTTCTGTTGACCACTTACATCTTGCTGGCCCTGAATTTCGCAGGATCCGCGGGAGACCTCGTCGAGGTGTACGTGGTGTCGCGGCAACCCTCCGATGCGTTGGTCCAGGATGACGGGAACAAGGTGCTCGTTTTCGTGCCTCTTGACTCGCGATAGCCGTCAACAGGAAGACGGGGTCGGTTCGTCAGCGGTCCCTGACACGCGACTCGTGTGGCCGCTGATGGGATCATCGGTTGCCTGAGCGGGTTGTGCATTAAGCGGGCGCTGCGCCGACCGCCGGGTGATTGATCGCATCATGAAGACTCCGTAGGCCGTAAAGACAACGATGTAAACCAGATAGATCACGATGTCCGTGGATCTCACGCTCGTCGTGACCGTTTCCTCGGAAGTGACGAAACCTGCGAGGTCGATCAGCGCGTGGATCACGATCAGCGGCCACAGAACACCTGTCCGCAGGGTCACTACCGCGAACCCGAACCCCATTGCCGTGGCATAGGCCACTTGAAGCAAGGTTGCGATGAGGTCCACCCCGTACAGGAGGTTCAGCAGGTGCATCGCGCGAACACGATGGATGAGAGAATGGCGGCCCTCCAGAGTCCCATCGGAGCGAGCGCCTGCAAGATCAGGCCGCGGAAGAAGACCTCTTCAACGAAACCTATGATGCAGGCTAGGGCCAGGAAGAGGACGAATTCCTCGAAGCGCATTCGGGAGATATTGACGATTGCGACCCAGGCGACGGGAAGTGCACGGAAACCGACTTGCCTCCACGATCGCAGCGCGGTCAACAGCGCGACGGCCAATGCCGCTAGGAACAGTTCTGCGAGCAACTCCCTCACCGTCGGGGGAACATCCGGTAACGCAATGGCGAAAGTCGGATAGCAAACAGCGAATCACTACAGCAGTGCCCTAGTCAGTGCTTGCTCATAGTCCAAGCATCACTGGGCAGTTGCGCGCCTCACGTTCCGCAGAGTGTTCCCCTACCGGACACGCAATCGCAGAGCAGAAGACTTCTGACATTTAGTGCAGGCGACTTCTGAAAATTACATATCTGCCCATCGGGCAAGGGAAACTAACTTCAGTATCCGGTCAGATCCGGACCCAGCTTTCCTTTTCATGGCGTCATTGTCGGGTTTTCTGGGAAAACTCACCTAAATTCCGATGAAAAGGAGCCTCAGTGGCAGGGCAGTGACCATATGGATCATTCTTGGAACCGGTGCGCACGAGTTCCAAACCCGACGGATGAAACACAAAAAACATCCCTCGCCACAGTCATGACTCCCGGTACCACATCCACACGATCGATCCCGCCACTAGGCCCAGCCCCGCGCCTACGGCCAGACCTGGAGCGCCGGCAAAGACAAGCCCGAACCCTGCGCCCACCGTGAGCCCAATGCCGGGCAGAGATTCCATTAAGCTTCGGCGGCTTGCTTGCTTTTTTTCTTCCGCATTGGTCATGAACCGACCATACCCCTGGGGTATGCGCTTCGCGATAGATGAAGCCTATTGTTGGTCTTTACCGAAAATCATGTGCTGTGGTTTTTAATCTTCAGTGTCGTCCTTTGACACAGGGCATTGTTGGAGATGGAGCCGGCGGGTTGGGTGTCCCGATCAATGATGGAATTCGCGTTCGGGCTGAGAGGTCAAGCCGGCGAACTGCCACCAAAGCCAGTCCCGGTCATCTCCCCGGACACGGCATGGTCTCCAGGATTTCCAGGGATACGCATTTGCAGGACAGGCAACGTGGGAGGGCAATGAAAGCTCACGTGGTTTGTCTGGGAGTGTCCACGATCCTGTAAATGGATAAACAAAAAGCCGTGGTTCCGGTTATCGCCGGAACTCTCAATTCGCAGGCAGCCTACTCGACGCAACGGGACGCACGCCGCAGGACGCGATCGGCCGACGGCGTGTAGGTAGATGATGAGCACGACCAACAGACTAATTAGCACGATGCCGGGGAGCCCAGGGGAACGTACCCGTTAACCGCCTAAGTCCTTGAGGGCAGTACTACGCTTCCTTCGGCGCTTGTCATCTTCTGCGAAGGCCTCGGCCATCGCCACACCGATCCCACCACCGAGCGCTATACCGACACCGATGTTGCCCGTCGCGATCCCCAACATGGTTCCGACTGCGAGTCCAACGGCGAATCCGGCACCCCACTTCCCAAACACTTTCCGGCTGCGGCTATCCATGCTGTTCGAATCCTGTGTCATTTTTCTCCCTCATTGTCTATGCGCTAGTGCCCTTGCGTGGCATGGAGCTGGCGAGTCGCCAGAGTCTTGCTCCCACGAGGAAGGCGCCAATAATGATGACTGCCGAGACGATGAGCCACGCCCCTTGGCTGGTCCATCCGATGCTGATCCCATCTGCGCTTGAGGACGCCGAGACATCGACGAACAAGTACGTTGCGTGTGCCTCGGCAATCCCACTGTTCTTGACCGCAGCAAGCATGCCGGCGGCAAAGGACAACAAGAGGCCCCAGTAAACAAAGAGGACCACGCCGGCAGCGATGATCCCGATGGACCACAAGGGACGAAGCGTCCCTTCTCTAGCCCTACGCGCTGCGAGGGCAGCGGGCGGGCCAAGGGCATGGAGCTTAACACCGATGTCTCGCGGGTCTGCAAGGAGTTCTTTGCGCAGTGAACTGATAGCAGTCTTACGTTCCTTGATTTGCAGGAATCCTTCGAGGTGCCAGTCGAAGCGGGCTAGATAAACGGACATCCGCCAGCGCTCACGTAGCGAGCGTCGGGAGGTATCTAGGGTGCGCGGGCTATCGCTCACGAGCTCTCCCTTCATGACTGAAAACCTTGCTCAAAGTGTCTTCACTGTACCTCTGAAGCATGGCATTAGCGATTCATTCCCTGTAGCCACCTATTTGCATTCGCATAGCTGGAATTGGTACTTGAGATGCTGAAATGCCCAACGACTCCACCGGATCATGTTGAGTCGTATCGCTTGATTCGATTCTCGTTCATCTGAAACGAGCCGTACAGTTCCAACGGATGGCCAAGACATTCTCCACGAAAGGGTGGAACGTCCGGTCAAGGTTCCTCTCCGGAACGTCTTCAGCACAAAGCCTAGAACCTCGGTTTCGAGCCCAGCGGCACCGGCTGTCGACCCTCTTGGGACACCGGCTAATCCCTCAGCCACCCACACCGACGGATCTGCCATGAATCACTTCCACCAACGAAGGCCCTCAACCTAGGGCAGTCACCCGTCCGAGCAACGTGCCGCACTTGGCGGGCAAAAAGAACACAGCCACCCGTAGCCTTGTGTCAATACCTCCGGATAGGCTGAAGCCGGGTCGGTCCTACTGGCATACACATTTCCATCGCGTGGCGTTCGTCCGGCCGGCACCTCGCAGACGTGTCATCCAGGCTTGGAAGGATACCAAAATGAACGTATTCTCACGCATCTACCGGTCTATCGGGGCCGTCCTGCTGATCGGCTTCCTGGTCTTGTTCGCAGGCTCCACCGCCACTGTCGCCGCTCCGGCGCCTACCCCATCGGCAACGAACGATAGCGAAGGCCCCCACTTCTACAGCGATCTATCCATCGACGTCTCGGATACTGTCGACGGGGACGTATATGCCTCTGGGCAGTCCGTCACCATCAGCGGCAACATCACCGGAGACGTGATCGCAGCGGCGCAGACGATCACCATCACAGGCACCGTGGACGGCAACGTACGCCTCGCCGGGCAGAACGTCACGATCAGCGGCGACGTCTCACGCAGCGCAACAATCTTCGCCGGCAGCATCAACGTCACCAAAACCGGAAAGCTCGGCAATGACCTGGTTGGGGCCGCCGGCGACCTCAAGATCTCCGGCAACGTCGGAAGGGATCTGATGGCCAGCGTCGATCGGCTCAGCATCGACGGAACTGTCGGCGGAAACGCCACCTACTACAGCGACACCGAAGCGCAAATCGCGCAGGGATCGGTCGACGGTGCCGTGGAGCGCGTCGCTCCGCCGCAAAAAACAAGCCAGGACCCCTCACCTGGCGCTTCATTCGTCTCCTGGTCCCTGGGTTTGCTCTACGCTCTGGTCGCACTGAGCCTCGTGACCCTATTCGCTGGCCTTCTCTTCCCTCGTTGGCTCTCGAGAGTAACCAATCACCTCATACCCTCACCTTGGAAGGCGCTGCTGGTCGGGTTCCTGGCAGCCCTCGCCGTTCCCGTTGCACTGCTGGTCCTCCTGGTAACGATCATCGGCGCACCCCTGGCACTCACTGGCCTTCTTGTCTGGATTGCGCTCACGCTCGCGACGTTCGTCTATGGAGCCTTCTATATTGGGCGGCTGTTGCTCCGCGGTAATCAGCCTCCTGTACTGAAATCGTTCATCGGTGGCCTGATCCTGATCATCGCCTTGCACATCCCGTGGCTCAATATCGTGGTGTGGTTTGCGATGGTGTTCTTTGGTCTGGGTGCCCAGCTCCTGGAGTTCCATAGCCAGCGACCGTGGAGGACCAAGCCGAAGGTGGAAAATACTTCCTCTGCGCCGCTTCCCGCCGCAGTTGACGACGGCAATAGCGGCCCACGCACCCTGTGAGATAACCGGCACGGCGGCAACCCTGATCGGTCCAAGGGCAAACGGTGCCCGTGCCTAAACTCCACTCGAGGACCATGAACCAAGGGGCATGAAAAGCGATCACCACCTCACCGTCGAACGCTTCACTGTCATGTCTGCAGGTGGACACCTTTCCGTGGTCGAACAGCCGACGCTATTCGCCGAAGCCCGGATCACGTTCCTCATACGGGACGATCAATATCGCGGAGCAGAAGTGCGTCATTAATGAGTGAAGCAATTGTGGGAGGACGATTGCAGACGATGATGCGCCCGGATTGTATGCGTCAGAATGGAGGTGGTCGGAGGAATCCTCATCGTTTGGGTAGCTTCACGACACCTTGCAGCTCGTTCAAAACTTCCCGGAGCTTGTCCCGCTCGTCCACGACTGTGAGAAGAGCTGTCGCGTAGTTTTTGACGCGCTGGCCTAGCTCCTTGACTTCCGTGCTGAGGCGATGATTGCGTTCGGATTCCTTTGCCAGCCGCGCCCGAAGCAGATCGACTTCAGGCTTGGTTCGATTGAGTGCACGGGCCCGTTCCTGAAAGCTGGCGTTGACGTCGGGATTGTCGTGGGTTAGGCGGTGACGCTTGACGCCCGCCACTTCAACGAGGCGAACCCCGGTCAGCGGCCCGGGCACACGCCCCTCGATGAGGTCGTCGGCGGCCCGCTGGAGTGCAGCGCGGACCTCGTTGGTGTTTTCAGTCATCGGTGCGACTCCTCTCGTGTTGCTGAATCGATCTGGTGACGGCTTCAGCGACTTGTTGTCCGCGTTGGTAGCGTATCGGCGGTGCGAGAACATCGGCCGTCAGGTCGGCGACGAACACTGTGAGGTCTTCGATGTCCTCATCGGTCCTGGCGATATTCGAGCACCCGCGTCGACACTCGCCCAACGACGGACCGTCGTTGTCACGCGCACAGAGTGCCGTTGATTGGTTATAAACGCAATGCATGCCGGATCCCTTGAAAATTTGTAGTGCCGGGTCGGTGAGCAGGCTACTGGCCTGGCGGCGTGTGGGAATGGACCGGCTGTCAACGGCAGTTTGAAACTGCCCACTGGCGGCAACCGAAAGTGACCACTGGCGGCAGTCTCGCTGACCATGGGCGGCAATGCCATTGACCGCTGGCGGCAACGGTTTTGACCGGCCGTTCGGGGC
>NZ_QMKQ01000032.1 GCF_003287975.1 Arthrobacter sp. AQ5-05 | reverse complement strand
TTTTCCGCCCTATGCGCCGGATCATAATCCGATCGAGCATGTCTGGAATGATGCGAAGAACGCGATCAGTAACGTGCAGCGTAACGATTTTGAATCTACGGTGACCTCGTTTGAAGCGCATGTTCGTTCGCGGGTGTTTGATTACAAAATCTGAGGTGCGGGGATGACCGATTTTGAAATATTAGAGCCATATCTCACCGAATTGTCGTTAATGCTCCGGTACCGACTCCACGAACGCCTCCCCCTGGTTGCCCGACCGGTGCTCGTGATTCGAGGCGGCAAGGACCCCGTCTCACGGCGCACCTGGTGCGTGCACCTGGCCGGAACCGCGCCGGATGCCCGGTTCGTGGAGGTCCCAGGCCAACCCCACGTCGTTCACAGGGGAGGGGCACCGCAAGTCGCTGCGGCGATCATCAAGCTCCGCCACCGGGACCGCGACCTGCCACAGGCACGAGACCCCATCGCACGGCAGGTCGAAGGGGGAACAGGCAGTGGATCGTCCCGGGATTGATGGATTAAGCTGACCCCGCGAAGTGACGACGATCTTGGAAGGACCTGAGATGTCTCCAGGCGCGCTGCGTCGGCGAGCATTCCGCCCCGTGACAGGTGCCCAAGAGAAACCTGAGGATGGAAGGGCCTGCATTGGTTCGGCTCGTTGCTGGGCATCCCGGAGGACATCCGCCGTGGCGCGGTGCGCGCCGTCGGTCGGTTGATGCGCCGTGCCAGGGCCCCTGGGGGAAGCCTGGCCAACAGGCAGTCCACCGCGCCGGTATCGAACCACCTGTGGGGCGCATATGCGAAGTACATCAAATTGTTTCCGGCTCATCTATGCAGCGTTTTTGCCGGGTGTTTTCTCCCGCCGAGTGGTCGGCTGCCTGGAGCCCGTCACCACGCACACCGCCCTAGCGCCGGATGCGGCCGCAATGGGCTTACGGACCGGGCTACGTGAGCGAAAAGCTGTTTCACGACTTGTGCATCACTCTGACGGACGGGTGCAGGAGCGGATTATCCGCCATGCCGAGCGCCTCGCCCAGACCGAGGCGGCCGCCTCCGTCGCGGCCAGGGACGAACCGAATGATGATCCCTTCAGCGAAGCCCAGGACGGACGCAGCCACCGCCTACTACAACCATGATCGTCGCCCTCCGGGATCGTTGCCGCGCCTCGACCAATGGGTATTGCGTTGCCACAGAAGGGCTTGCGCGCCCAGCGCCAGGCTCTGCCGGAACGGGCCTGTACAGGGCAGTTCGATCGATTGGCGTGCCGACTTTCCGCTCACCCGTCGCCCCCAGGTGCGGGAACGACGATCCGGCCAAAAGCGCCGACCCATCGTTTCGTGACCAACCACGACCCAGCCTCATGGGCGTGACAAATCCTGCCACGGCACTGCCTGCTAAGAAGGCCACCGGTGCACCGCTCGGGCAAATTTCGGCGAAAGCTGGTGTCAGCTGGTCGATATTTCGCTGAGGCAGGAATGCGGGTTCTTTTCTGCGTACCTTTCATTCTCTTGTGTAGTATCCATGTACAGAAAAGGTCGGGCTTGCCCGGCCAGCTGGTTCGTTGCTCCGACAGTATGACGGAGTGTCCCTTCGCAGTTCAGGTTCTGGTGACAGTGAGGAGATGGTGATGGCGAATATTAGGAAACCGGCGGTGGTGTTATCCGTCCATGGGATTATGCGGTGTGGCGCCGGCGAAAGCAGGACACCAGGTGAAATCCCGCTCACATGTATTGCCGGATCCCTCGTTCAGGCTGACTAGATCAAGGAATTCGTAAAGGAAATCTGGAAGAATTCCGTCGTCTCAACAGCGGCCGAGTGCACGTGCAAGCAACTCGTTGCCTGTGAATGTGCCGTGGTTGCGCCATTGATGACGGAAGCCGTTATTCCCAAAGTACGCTTTTCGGTCCACGCACGTCCAAACGTTGGGTTTGTGCCTCTCTCCCGGAATCCTTGGCGGAGGCGGAGCCAAGAAGCGGTGGCCGATGTTCCGATGCGTGATCAGTATTTCGACAAGATAAGAAGGAGATTCCAATGTTGCCTGACCTGCTCGATCCGGAGAATTTCTCTCAATCTCACTTGCTGGCCGCACGGTTCGGGAGCCTTATAGGCCCATCCAACGAGTTCTATCGACCCGGGATCATTCGCCAGTTGCTTGACCCCAGGGCGGTCCTGGTTCGGGAAGCCCTGGATGGCACCGAAAGGACTGAGTCCCCACGTGCGGCGCTTGAAGCCGTCGCTGCGTTCCTCTGGTCCTCTGCCCTGCGAGAAGTGGACGCATCCTCATTGATGGGGATTGTCTGCAACGGATTTGGGGATTCGGGTGTCGACGCGGTTGACGTACTGCCCTACCTCGACGGTTATGTGCGAATCGTTGACGAAGAGAGCGCCGGCCAGCGCATGGTTGTCCGCCCGGCAAGCACGGCGCTGATTGAAGCCGTTCAGATTGCCGCGTTGACTGTCATGGAATATGACGAGGTTTTCCAAACCCGTCGGTCCTCCGGCGATTCTCGCGATTTCTAGAACAGCGGCGGTTCATCCGGTAATCCAACCGCCAAGAATGAAACAGCCGGCTCCGGAGTGCTGCCGTCGCGATTGGTCTCGTCTCGCAAGGTGCTTGGGCGTCTTGCGAGACGGGACCGTTCTTGTTTCCAGGGAGCGATACGTGTGCCTAGTGACGCTGCAAGCAACCAAAGCCCGGGGTCGCAACGTTGCGGGCGGCATGGCCCCGGTTCGGCACGCTCATTGCAGGCGGTAACTTCCTCCCTTGCCGCCCGGGAACCCGCATCCGGCGGCCGATTCATGGGCCAGGACAATTGGACGCCGGCACCTGCGTGTTTCGCTGGTTCCCTGTGCCACCAGTTATGATCGGGAACAACCTCTAGGGCATAGGATATGGCAACGTGAAGAGAAAGCGGACCAGCGGAAACCTATCGACGCGGGAAAAGATCCTGGACATTGCGGCGGACCTCTTCGTGGAGCACGGTTACCCCGGTACGCCGCTGAGTTTGATTGCCTCAAGGCTCGAGTTCACGAAAGCTGCGCTCTACTACCATTTCAAGAGCAAAGCCGACATCCTCAGTGGAATACTCGATCCGCTACTGGATGAGGTTGACACACTCTTGGCGGACACCCCGGAGCGATTTCCCAACGCCGACGAGCGGTGGAAATTCCTGTTCGCATACTCGGAGCTGCTGCTGTCCAACGCCCGGGCGGTCGCGGTTCTGTCAATTGGCGCAAACCAGGCATGGATGCCCGAGGAAATCTTGACAAGAATCCAGTGGCACCGGAAACGCACCATCGAGCTGGCTATGCTCCCCGGCATGAGTGATGAAGAGCAGGTGCGGGCAATACTCCTCATGGACGTCATGCACCGCGAGATCGTGTTTGAAAAAGATCGTTCCGTGGTCCAGGGCATGACCCCTGAGCGTCGGCGCGAGATTGTCTACGGTTTCGTCCGCGAGTCCCTAGAAGCGTAACTCCACGACCGTGGGAGATCGCCCTCTGCAAGTGTGTCTCGCTGCGGGAGGATGCCCGTGGTGTTCGGCATCCAGGGCCGCGCTGCTCTGCCTTGAGTGCCGCGGTCATGTGCCAAGCCATGCCGTGCGCCGTGTTGGGCCGCGGTATCACCCGGACTTCTTGGGCGTTATTTTGCCCATATGCGAACCCCTCCACCGACCATGGACGCTTCGTCTCAGCGCTGCTGGTCCCTGCCTTCGCTGAATGACGGTCTCAACCACCGGTCAACTGGAAACTTCAGGGCGACCATTTCTCCATGTATTCGTGTGTAATGGGCATACGTTTATGGAACGGAAAATTTGCGGTATCTATAAAATAAATATCTTCATTTGAATCACCGCACCCAACTCTTGGATTCATGGATTCGCTGTCGCCCAGCCTCTATTTTCGGCATCCATCGGTATGTGACGGATGCCAGTCGGGTGCCCTTTCCTCCCGGCCCGTTTCTGTCGGCAGTGCATGCCACCGTGAATTCAAACCTGCGTGCAGCCGCTTACCACGCGTATAAATCGCTAAAAAATCCGAACCATTTTTTATTGGAAATAATTTCTCATTTTTCTGCGGACGAGAAGTCCATCTTGGGCCCCCGTCGTCGAGGGGACACCGTTGTGCCGTGCAATCGCCGCCACCCCTTGCTTAAATGCGGACCCGAATCAAGACCTTGCTTACTTGCCGACCGGCAAGTAATCTCGGTCACACCTAGCCGTCGCCGACGGCCAACGCCTGTTCAACGACGAAAGGCAACGTAATGCACCTACGTTCTTCCCCGGAGATCGAGAATCTCCGCGAGGAGCTTCGTTCCTACTTCGCCAATCTCCTGACCGATGAAGTGCGGGCCGGGTTGCGTGAAGAGGGAGAGGCCGGAGGCCCGGTCCTCGCCGCGACCCAGGCCCGGATGGGCCGCGACGGCTGGCTCGGCATCGGTTGGCCCGTGGAATACGGAGGCCAGGGCCTCGGTCCCGACGCACAGTTCGTGTTCTATGACGAGGCCTACCGAGCCGACGCACCGATCCCGATGATCACCATGACCACCGTGGGCCCCACCATCATGAGCCACGGAACCCAGGAGCAGAAGGACTACTTTCTTCCACGGATCCTGGCCGGCGAATGCATCTTCTCGATTGGCTACACCGAATCCGAGGCCGGCACCGACCTCGCGTCCCTGACGACCCGTGCGGTGCGCGACGGAGACGAGTACGTCATCAACGGCAGCAAGGTCTTCACCTCCGGCGGCGACGGTGCCGACTGGATCTGGCTGGCCGCACGCACCGACCCGGATGCACCCAAGCACCAGGGCATTTCACTGATCCTGGTCCCGACCTCGGCACCGGGGTTCTCCGCCACCCCGATCCACACGGTCGGCGGGTTCAGCACCACCGCCACGTACTACGACGACATTCGTGTGCCCGTCGGCAACGTGGTCGGCAAGGAGAACGAAGGCTGGCAATTGATCACCACCCAGTTGAACCACGAACGGGTCGGCCTGGCCGCCTTCAGCGGCATCTGCGAGGGGCTGCTCGAGGATGTCCACGCATGGGTCGGTGAACAGAGAACCGCCGCCGGCACGCCGTTGCGCGCCGAACCGTGGGTGCGCCAGCTGATGGCCACCTCGACCGCACGGCTGCGCGCCATGCGCCTGATGAACTGGAAGCTTGTGGAAACCACCGCCCGCGGCGATCTCGATCCGGGGTCAGCCTCCGCGGCCAAGGTCTTCGCCACCGAGACCGTTGTCGATGTCTACCGCTCCTTGCTGGAGGTCGTCGGCACCGGTGCCTCGCGCATCACCGACGGGCCCTGGCGCTTCGACACCGGGCGCCTGGCCCTGATGAACCTGGGCGCCCAGATCAACACCTTCGGCGGCGGCGTTGCCGAAGTCCAGCGCGAGATTGTCGCCTGGACCACCCTCGGAATGGCAAGGAAGGCACGATGAGCACTCCCGGTATTCAACAGACCCTGCAGGCCCCCAACATGGAATTCACCCTGGGGGAGGACGAGCAGGCGGTCGCGGACCTCGCGGCCCAAATCTTCTCGCATCTCAGCGGAGACGAACGGCAGGTGGCCTCGGAGAAGACCGGGGAAGCCTTCGATCCCGTCCTCTGGGGGCAAATCGCCGAGGCGGGCCTGCTCGAGGCCCTGCTTCCCGCGGGCCCGGACGAACCAGGCCTGGGCATGGTGGGTCTGGCCCTGGTCGCCCGCGAGCAAGGCCGCCACCTGGGCCGCATCCCTTTCACGACCACTGCCGTGGCCGCGTTGGCGCTGGCCGAATTTGGCGGTGGACGCGGAGTACTGGATAGCATCGGTGCCGGGACCGCGCGGGTGGGACTCGTGTTGCCCGAGGTGCGCCGGCGCATCAACGCCGTGCGGGCCGGGGACGGCTGGGTGCTGGACGGAACCATCGACTTCGGCTACCTGGTGCCGAGCTCAACCCACCTGATGCTCCAGTTCCACACCGACGCCGGTGACATGGTTGCCCTGGTGGAGGCCGACCGCGCCGGAATCGTCCTGGACCCGTTCACGGGACTTTCCAAGCAACAACATGCGGCGCTGGCATTGGCCAACGTCGCCGTGGCGCGCGAAGACCTGCTCGGCGCGGACCGCCCCGCCGGGGAGGTCGCCGCCTGGATCCGCCCGCGCCTGCTCACCGCGGCAGCCGCCCTCACGGCCGGCGCCTGTGCCGAAGCGGTCCGCCGCACCGCCGCCTACACCTCCGAACGCCGGCAGTTCGGTCGGCCGATTTCCACCAACCAGGGCGTGGCCATGCGCGCCGCCGATGCACACATCGATTCCGAGGTCACCTGGCTGACCGCCATCGATGCCGCCTGGCAGCTGGACAACGACGGGGAGGGGGAACTCGCCGCGTTCACCGCTTCCTGGTGCGCCCGCGAGGGCGGCTTCCGCGTGGTCCACGCAACCCAGCATCTGCACGGCGGCATGGGCGCGGACCTGGACAACCACATCCACCGCTTCTTTATCTGGGTCCGCGAACTGGACGTGCTGTGGGGCTCCGCCGGACAGGTTGCCGAGGAACTGGCCAACGTGATTCTCCCGCTGGAGGGATCATGACCGCCCCGCTGTCCGCCGGCCCTTCGCCGCTGGCCGGCCGCAGCGTCGGCACCGTTCTCACCATCCTGGTGATCGCCGAGGTGGTTGCCGCGTTCGAGACCTCCATGGCGGTCCAGCTGCTCTACACGCCGGGAGACTTCTTCACCACCGATCTGTCCAAGCTCGTGTGGGTGATCACCGCGTACTCGCTGGTCGCCGCGCTGGCCACCGGATTCGTCGGCCGGCTGGGCGACCAGTTCGGCCGGCGCAAGGTCCTGGTCGCCATCCTGCTGCTCTCCGCCATCGGCTCGGTCATCAGCGCCCTGGCCCCGAGTTTCGGCGTGCTGGTTGCCGGACGTGCGGTGCAGGGTGTCTCCGGGGCGGTGCTGCCCCTGGCCATCGGCATGGTCCGTGCCACCTTCCCGGCGGCCAAGATCAGCATGGGCATCGCCGTCGTCAGCACCTCGGCGCTTATCGCCGGTGCCGGCGGCATGCTCGGCGGAGGCCTGTTCCTGGACTACGCCAGCTGGCACTACATCTTCTGGACCGCGGCGGTCTTCGCAACCCTTGCCGCGGCCCTGGTGCACTTCGGCATTGCCCGCGAGCCACGGCAAACATTGGCCCGCTCCGGCAAGGTCGACTACTTCGGCGGCCTGGTCTTCGGAGCGGCCATTGCCGCAGCTCTTTACGGGCTGACGCTGAGCAAGAGCCGCGGCTGGAGCGACTTCTGGGTGCTCGCATTTTTGCTCGGTGGCCTGGCCGGCCTGGTGTTGTGGGTCGCCTGGGAATTGCGCACCGAGGAGCCGATGATCAACGTGCGGATGTTCGGGCAGCGCAAGTTCGCCCTGGGCATGCTGGCCACCGCGCTGATCGCCGTCGGGCCGATCGGGACCATGAACATCCTGTCCGTCACGATCTACCGCAATCCCGGCAGCGTGGTGATGGCGGATGGCAGCGTGCTGGATCTGCCCATCGGACTGGGACTCAGCGCCACCATGACGGGCCTGCTGGGATTCATCACCGCCGCCGCGGCCTTCTGCATCTCGCCGCTGATCGGAAGGATCTCCGCACGCTTCGGTGCCCGCATCGGGCTGATGATCGGCTCGCTGCTGACCATCGTGGGCCTGCTCATCGTCTGCCTCGCCCCGGGCCAGCTCCCCGTGGTGATCTCCGGTTTGGTGGTGGTCATCTTCGGCACCGGGTTCCTCTACTCCGGCATGCCGACGGTCATCGTCGAGTGCGTCCTTCCCGAGCAGACCAGCACCGCCACCGGGGTCAACGCGGTGACCCGCACCGCCTTCCAAGCGGTTGCCGCCTCGGTCGTGGGCCTGATGCTCGCATTCTCTCCCGTTCTCGCGGGCGAGAAAACGTACGTCTCGCTCTCCGGGTTCTTCCTCGTCGTGGGCGTGCTCATCGCCACCTGCGTGCTGACCATTGTCGTTGTCTACTTCATTCCACCGACACGGGCCCCGCACGCACAGGAATCCGAATCCCGGGAAACCACCCTCGCCCTTAAGGACCAGTCATGAACACGGACGTCGAAACGACAAAAGACCACACCACCAGGGACCTGCTGGACCGCAGGGCCGAGGACGATCGCCCCGGGCTGCTTTTCGAGGGCCGCATCTGGACCTGGGCCGAGGTGGTGGCCGAATGCAGGGTCCGGGCCCACCTGATGCTCTCGCTGCACGAGGAAGGCAAGCCGTTCCACGTGGGCGTGATGCTGGAGAACGACCCGGAATACATCTTCGCCATCGGGGGTGCCGCCTATGCCGGCGCGACCGTGGTGGGGATCAACCTGACACGCCGCGGCGAGGAACTGGTCCGCGACATCACGTACACCGATTGCGAGATCCTGGTCACCAGCGGGGAACTGGAATCCCTGTTCAGCGGCGTGGAACCCGGGGTCGAGGAACGCAAGATCCTGCGCATCGAAACCCCGCAGTACGCCGCGCAGCTCGACAGGCACCGCAACGCCCCGCGCCCGGACATCGCCGCCGCCGGGGATCCGGCCACCGCACTGCTGCTGCTGTTCACCTCGGGGTCCACGGGAGACCCGAAGGCGGTGATCTGCACGACCGGGCGGCTCTACCGCACCGCGGAATTCCGCCACATGGGCCTGGGCGGCAACGATGTCAGCTACAACTCGATGCCGCTGTTCCACGGCAACGGCATCTTCGCCTGCTGGGCCAACCCGCTGTACACCGGCGGCGCCTTCGCGTTGGCCCGCAAGTTCTCGGCGTCCGGCTTTGTGCCGGATTTGATGCGCTACAAGGTCACCTACTTCAACTACGTGGGACGCTCGCTGTCCTACATCCTGGCCCAGCCCGAGAAAAACCAGGAAAACCGGACCAACCTGGAGTCCTGCTTCGGCACCGAGGCCTCGGACCTGGACCTGGCCGAGTTCCACCGCCGCTTCGGCATCTGGCCCACCGAAAACTACGGCGCCAGCGAGGGCGGGCTGACCTTGCGCCGCACCCCGGAAACCCCCCAGGGTTCCCT
Source organism: Arthrobacter sp. AQ5-05 (assembly GCF_003287975.1). GTDB lineage: Bacteria > Actinomycetota > Actinomycetes > Actinomycetales > Micrococcaceae > Paeniglutamicibacter. The sequence goes on along the minus strand of NZ_QMKQ01000032.1, from coordinate 29,786 downwards.
CGGCCTGCCACCCGAGGGCATGGATGCTGCGGTGGTGAACCCCGAAACGATGGAAGAGTGCCCGCCTGCCGTCCTGGACGACTCGGGGCGCATCCTCAACGCCGGGGAAGCGATCGGGGAACTGGCGAACCTCAGCGGGGCTCCCCTTTTCGAGGGGTACTACAAGAACCCCGAGGCGGTCGCCGAGCGCATCCGCGGCAACGCGTTCCTGACCGGCGATTTGGGTTACCGCGACGCGGAAGGGTTCTTCTACTTCGCCGGCCGCACCTCCGACAGGTTGCGCGTGGACAGTGAAAACTTCTCCGCCGCACCCGTGGAACGCGTGCTCTCGCGCTACCCGGGTGCCCTGCTGGCGGCGGTCTACCCGGTCCCCGACGCCAGAACCGGAGACCAGGTCATGGCCACCTTGCAGGTCCCCGATCCCGGGAGTTTCGATCCGGCCGCCTTCACCGCCTTCCTCGAGGCGCAACCGGATCTGGGCACCAAGTGGGCCCCCCGGTTCCTCAGCGTGGTCAAGGACGTGCCGGTGACGGCCACACAGAAGATCAACAAGCCGCGGCTGCGCAGGGACGCGTGGCTGGTGAACGAGAACGTCTACCACCGCCCGGGCCGCGCCCTGCACTTCGAGAAACTCGATGAACGCGCCGTGCAAACCCTGGAGGCAATGTTCCAGGAGAACGGCCGGGCGCATCTCTTGCCGCTGCGGCCCGCGGAAACCCCCATCAAGGAGACAGTATGAGCAACGATCCAAGCGCAAGGATCGGCGAGATCATCGCCGCCGGACGCGAAAGGGTCTCCGTGGCCCGCGATGCGGTCAACCGGCCGATGATCCACCACCTGTGCGAGGCCATGGGGGAGAAAAACCCGATCCACCTGGACCCCGCGGCCGCCCGGGCGGCCGGCCACCCGGACGTGGTCGCCCCACCCTCGGCCCTGCAGGTCTGGAACATGATCAACCCCTCGGACCCGGTGATCGAATCCGACGTGGACCACGCCTACGGGATCCTGGCCGAGTCCGGGTACCCGAAGGTCGTGGCGGTGAACTGCGACCAGGAATACGACCGCTACCTGGTGCCCGGGGACCTGCTCACGGCCACCGAGAAGGTGGAGACCTTCGTGGGACCCAAGCAGACGGGCCTGGGCGAGGGCTACTTCATCACCACCCTGACCACCTACACCGACCAGGCCGGGGAACGCGTGGGCACCATGCGCTTCCGCACCCTTTGGTACAACCCGGAAAAGAGGAACTCCTAATGACCGAGACCCTGTCAGCGACACTGGCCGAGGACAACGCCCCGGCCAAGAGCGAGGCCCTGCGCCCGCGCCCGGCGATCAACCTGGACAACGCCTTCTTCTTCGAGGCCCTCACCGAGCGGGGCGAGCTGGCCATCCAGCAGTGCAGCGACTGCAACGAGCTGCGCCACCCGCCGGTTCCGATGTGCCCGGAGTGCCATTCCGTCCACTGGGCACCGAAGACCATGGGCGGGCGCGGCATCGTGCACAGCTATGTGGTGCTCTACCACCCCATCGTCCCGCCGTTCGAGCCGGGCTACATCGTGGCCGTCGTGGAGCTTGAGGAGGGCCCGCGCGTGGTCATGAACCTCGAAGACGTTGAGCGCGAGGACGTGGTGATCGGCATGGCGGTGTCCATCACCGTCGAACGCATGGACGCGGACCTGGTGCTGCCCGTGGCACGCCCGGAAGGAGGCCACTCATGAGCACCGATACATCCGCCATCGCCCCCACCGGCCCGGAGACGATCGCCGCGGGGGATCAGCTGCCCGAGCTGCGGATCCCGATCACAGCCACGCTGATCGTCACAGGGGCGATTGCCACCCGGGACTTCCAAAAGGTCCACCACGACAAGGACGTGGCCGAGGCCGCGGGAACCAAGAACGTTTTCATGAACATCCTGACCACCAATGCCCTGGTCAACCGCTACGTGGGGCAATGGGCGGGCCCGGCCGCCCGCGTGGGCCGGATCAACATCCGCCTGGGCGCCACCAACTTCCCGGGCGACGAAATGGTCTTCACCGGCACCGTCGAATCCGTCCAGGGCCAGAACCTCACCGTCAAGGTCATCGGCACCAATTCCCTGGGCCCGCACGTCACCGGCACCGTAGACATCGTGATCCCATCGAAAGGGGAATCGGCATGAGCAACCTGCTGAACAAGGCAGTCATCGTGGGCATCGGCGCCACCGAGTTCTCCAAGAACTCCGGCCGCTCCGAGCTGCAGCTGGCCCAGGAGGCCTCGCTGGCCGCCTGCCGCGACGCCGGGGTCAACCCGCACGACGTGGACGGCATGGTGACCTATTCCATGGACACCAACCCCGCCATCGAGGTCGCCCGCGGCCTGGGTTGCAAGGAGCTGAACTTCTTCAGCCACGTGGACTACGGGGGAGGCGCCGCCGCCGGCACCATCCTGCACGCGGCGATGGCCGTGGCCACCGGCGTGGCCAAGACCGTGGTCTGCTACCGCGCCTTCAACGAACGCTCCGGCGCCCGTTTCGGGGCGGCCATGAGCACCGCGGGCATGGCCCCGGACGCCCGCGCCGCCGCCTACGCCTGGACACTGCCCTTCGGCCTGATGACCCCGGCCTCCTGGGTGGGCATGTTCGCCCAGCGCTACATGCACCTGACCGGTGCCACATCCGAGGACTTCGGCCGCATCGCCGTGGCCGACCGCAAGCACGCTGCCACCAACCCCAAGGCCTGGTTCTACGGCAAGCCGATCACCCTGGAGGACCACCAGGCCTCGCGGTGGATCGCCGATCCGCTGCATCTGCTGGACTGCTGCCAGGAATCCGACGGTGGCCAGGCCTTCGTCATCACCACCCCGGAACGCGCCAAGGACCTGCCCGGTCAGGCGGTGTCCATCAAGGCCGCCGCCCAGGGGGCTGCCTACGACCAGCACACCATGGTGAGCTACTACCGCAAGGACGGCGACCGGGCATTGCCGGAAATGGGCAACGTGGCCCGCCAGCTGTGGAACGACACCGGGCTGCGACCCGCGGACATCGACACCGCGGTGCTCTACGACCACTTCACCCCGTTCGTGCTGGCGCAGCTGGAGGAATTCGGCTTCTGCGCCCCGGGAGAAGCGAAGGACTTCATCAAGAACGGGGCGATCGAACTGGGCGGACGCCTGCCGATCAACACCAATGGCGGGCAGCTGGGCGAGGCCTACATCCACGGCATGAACGGCATCGCCGAGGGCGTGCGGCAGATCCGCGGCACCGCCGTCAACCAGGTGCCCAATGCCCGCAACGTGCTGGTCACCGCCGGCACCGGGGTCCCGACCAGCGCGCTGATCCTGGGCAATGACAACTAGGCCGGTGGCGTGGCCGTCGGCAACGGCGGACCAGGCGGACACCGAACACAACCGCCGGTCCCTGGTCGCGGCGGCCGGGCACGCCCGGAAGCTGCTCGATGCCATGGTCAGGCTTCCGGAGGACACACCCGTCGCGCCGGAACTGGCCCGGCGGCTGGAATCGGTGCTGGAACTGCTCGCTGAACATATCCAGCCGGTGGAGGCCATGGCCGGAGACCCGATGGCCGATCGCCGCGGACCGCGCAAGGACAGCTACCGGGACCGTTCACCGATTTCCGGCGTCTTGAACCCCATCGCACCGCCGGTGAAGCTCAGGGTGGCCGACGACAATACCGCGTGCACCACCACGACGCTCGGCTTGGCCTACCAGGGCCCTCCCGGCCGGGTCCACGGCGGATTTGTGGCCGCGCTGTTGGACCACATCATGGGCTACGCGGCCGGAACGATCGGGACATTGATCTTCACCAGATCCTTGACCGTTGACTACGACCATGCGGTGCCGCTCTTTGAGGAGCTGGAAATCTCGGCCCGGGTGGAGCACGTTGACGGGCGCAAGATTTGGGTCCTCGGAGAAATCCGTGCCGGTGGATCCGTGGTGGCCCGGGCACGGGGGTTGTGGCTGCCGCCGCGGATCATCCCGGAGACCGGCGCGCCCTAGCCGCGCGGACCGGAAACCCGGGGTGGATTGCCACCCCATCGACACCTTCAACAACCAAGGAACGAGCCAACCATGAAGATTGCAGTGCTGATCAAGCAGGTGCCCTGCACCGAGAACGACCGCCATCTGGACTCCAACGGCTGGGCGGACCGGACGGCCAGCGACCGGATCGCCGACGAGATCACCGAACGCGCCCTCGAGGCGGCCTTGAAGCACAAGGACGCCGACAAATCCGTGGAGATCGTGGCCGTCACCATGGGTCCGGCCGCCGCGGCCGAGGCGCTGCGCAAGGCCCTGTCAATGGGCGCTGATTCGGCGATCCACGTCAGCGACGAGTCGCTCGCCGGGTCCGACGCGTTGGACACCGCCAAGGCGCTGGCTGCGGCACTGCAGGATGCCGGATGCGATTTGGTCATCGCCGGCAACGAATCCACCGACGGACGCGGAGGCGTGGTGCCGGCGATGATCGCCGAGGCGCTCGGACTGCCGTTTCTGGGCCCACTGGACTCCCTGGACGTTGCCGGGGGCACCGTGCGCGGCCGGCGCTCGGATGGCCGGGGCACGACGACGCTGCGGGCAACCACCCCGGCGGTGGTCTCGGTCACCGAGGCCAGCGGGGAAGCGAGGTTCCCGAAGTTCAAGGGCATTCTGGGGGCCAAGCGCAAGCCGGTGGCCCTGCGCTCAGCCAGCGACCTGGGACTCGCCGCCCACGATGCGGGCAAGGGAAACCTGGTGCTGAGCTCCTCCCGTCGACCCGCCCGCACCGCAGGAACCAAAATCGTTGATGACGGGCAGGCCGCCTCGCAACTGGCCGCCTACCTCGTCGCCGAGAACCTGATCTAAGGAAGATTCGACATGACCCACATCCTGGTAAACATCGAACTGGCGGAAAACGGCTCCCCGCGCCCGAACGCTGCCCACCTGCTGGCGCTGGCCGCGAACCTGGGAACCCCGGTGGCCGTGGTCGCAGCGCTCCCCGGCAACAGCCGACCCCTGGTGGCCGATCTGGCAACCATGGGAGCGGGCGAGGTGTTCATCGCCGAGACCGCCGAGGCCGATTCCCACGTGGAAGCATGTTCCGTGGCGGCGCTGGCCGCGGCCATGGAAAGATACGCTCCGGTCGCCGTCCTGGCCTCGAACAGTGCGCCCGCCCGTGAGGTCGTCGGCCGCTTGTCGATGCGCACCAAGAACCCCGTGGTCCTTGAAGCGCTCGAACTTTCCACGCGCGAGGGATACATCGTTGCCTCACACTCGGTCTTCGGCGGAAACTACCTCACGGAGTCATCGATCGGTGCCGGCACGGCTTTGGTCACCGTGGGATCCACCGGCGCCGAACCGCTCGATGCCGTGCTGGATCCCGTGGTCAACCTCGTGGCCTTGGACGTATCCACCACCGCATCCGCCGTGGTCGAATCGCGCACGGCGATTGCCACCGGGTCCGCTCGCCCGGAACTGCTTGCCGCAAGGATCGTGGTTTCCGGCGGTCGCGGACTGGCCTCCAAGGACAACTTCGCCCTGGTGGAGGACCTGGCCGATGCGCTGGGTGCGGGCCTGGGAGCCTCCCGCGCGGCGGTGGACTCAGGATACGTCCCGCACAGCCACCAGGTCGGGCAGACCGGGGTCAGCGTTTCTCCCGAGCTGTACGTCGCGGTGGGCATCTCCGGTGCCATCCAGCACCTGGCCGGCATGCAGACGGCCAAGCGGATCGTGGCGATCAACAAGGATGCCGACGCCCCGATCTTCGACATCGCCGACTTTGGCATCGTCGGGGACCTGTTCACCATCGTGCCGCAGCTCAAGGACGCCATCGCGGAACGCAGCAGCATCACCGCTGGCGCATAGGAAAGGCCCGGACGATGTCGTTGCTGGCCAGGTCGAAGCCGGGGACCAACGCCCCGGGCGGCGCAAACAAATGGGTGCGGTTGGCCAAGTGGATGGTCCTAGCCGTGCTGGTGATGGCACTTTTCGTGTTCCTGGCCAAATGGGCCCGTACCCTGGGCCCCGTGCAGGACTTCGTGCTGCGCTACCCGGGGCACAGCGAGCATCCTGCCGGTGCCCCGGTGGGATTGTCCGTGTGGCTTGGGTGGCAGCACTTCCTCAACGCCTTCTTTCTCGTGTTGATCATTCGGTCGGGGTGGCTGGTCCGCGCCACGGCTCGACCCAAGGCCTATTGGACCCGGAAGAGCACCGGGATCTTCAAGACCAAGTCCGAGCCGGTGAAGATCAGCCTGGAGCTCTGGTTCCACCTGAGCCTGGATGTGTTGTGGCTGCTCAATGGCGCGGTCTTCATGGTGTTGCTGTTCATCTCCGGCGGGTGGATGCGCATCGTTCCCACCGGTTGGGACATCTTCCCCAACGCGGTCAGCCCCGCGCTGCAATATGCGTCGCTGGACTGGCCGTTGGAGAACGGGTGGATCAACTACAACGCGCTGCAGGTGCTGGCCTACTTCGCGATCGTATTCATTGCCTCTCCGCTCGCGGTAATCACGGGGGTGCGGATGAGCCCGGCATGGCCGAAAGGCCATCCGGCGCTGGAGCGGATCTATCCGATGGAAGCGGCGCGGAAGGCCCATTTCCCGGTTCTGCTCTTCTTCACTGCCTTTGCGACCATGCACGTAGCGTTGGTGCTGAGCACCGGAGCGTTGCGGAACCTGAACCACATGTTCGCTTCCCGGGATGACGCGGGCTGGGTGGGCTTTGGGATCTTTGCCGTATCGGTGGCCGTGATGGCGACGGCGTCGATTCTGGCCCGGCCGACCTTCCTGCGGCAGCTTGCCAGCCTGACGGGAAAAGTCTCCAAATAGATACGAATTCCATCCGTGGGCCGACGGGTCCTCACATGGGAAACCGTCCCTGATCCCGGACCGCAAGGTTCCGCGTTGGGCAGACCGATCTGTCGATGGGCGAACATGGTCTCCGTGCACCTTCGGCGCCGGTCCACCGCGGGGTGACTACCCGATGAAAGGCGAAGGCATGTTGGATGAAGCAGCGAGTGGTGCGATCCTGTTCGCCCTCGAGAGACGCATTGGTCGGATGTTGATCAACAATCCGTGCCGTCCCAGCATCTGCGGCAGGCGGCGATCAATGGCCAGGCCAAGTGATCCGGCCTTCGCACCAATAACAACGGAGACCACGTATCTTTTTGATTGGAGAAGAATTGGAAGCCGCGGGGTCTATGCCGTGCCGCTGGCGTTGCCGTCGTGGTCCTTCAGATCGAGCACTATCTCATTGTGGCGCAGAAACCATGGCTTGAACGGGGGATCAAATCTTGCAAAACGCGGCGGCCCAATCGGCACAAGTCCGGACTCTTTCAAGGCAATTCGCAGTGTTTGAAGGTGTCGCTGGTAGTTTCCAGCGTTCCAGCGCCCGCTGAACCGAATAACCGCGGCAAGGCTCTCCGGGACTGTGGCCAGGTGCACCCTGGGATTGCTGGGTCGAGGCGCGTTCTCGATCGTGAAACCTTCCGGAAGGACAAAGGCCACCCGGAACTTTGGGGCCCCGTCCCCGTCCCCATGCCCTTGAGCTGCACCTGATTGCTGCAGGACCGGGGCGGTCATCGAGATCTTTTGCGCAGCGGTGTCTTGCACCACGGGAGCGGTCATGGCCACTTTCTGGCTTGCTTGGTTTTCTCCGCCGATATAGGAGAAAAGGTATCGAAAAGCGCGGTTGCCGGCCTGCTCGAAGGTTCCCTCGACGGTGACCTCTGCAAGGAGATGTGCAGGATAGCGGCGTACTTCAAAATCATCGTAGGTTCGCACAATTTGGTAGGGCTGCTGAGCGGTCATGTCATCACGGTACTCCGGCGCGGCCGTATGTCATCTAGGGGGCCCAAAACGAGTTCCCCACGGAGGTTTCGTTCGCGGATCCGACGGACGACAAACCGGCCGGTGTTCGTCCCCCAAGTGCACGAGCCAGCGGACGGGACCCACGACGGGCAAATCGATCCGGAGCATATCCGCGTCAGATCCGGGCGTTCTGTTGACTGCTTTCGGCGTTCTGCTCAAGGTAGTGGTGAAACCAAATGGGGATGAGAAGGCGAGAAGAGCAGCCTTCTGCCGTGAAGCAGCAGCGTGCCGAATCGACCACTATCCCGTTGGCTATCGACCTCATGTCCAATATCCTGCGGTGGCAGGCGCCGCCCGGGCTGCCAGGGGTGTCCATCCACCGAGGACATCCTGTCCGAAAACGTTGATTCACCACCTGGCCTGCGCAGCGACAGGGCATGCGAGAAGCGGTTGATACTGGATGTCGGTACGGTATCGGCGCGGAGTTGCTGGAACAAGGAGCAGCTGAACGATCATGGTTTCCGTCCAGAGGTGCGTCACGCACTTCGGCGTCAGCGTTGAGACTGGCGTAAGGATGTGCGCCTCGAGGACCGATCCCATGCTGATGCACGTTCTCTGTCCGCGTTACCGCAGAATGGACGTGGCCGGCCACCGCACCGGGGTCTTGCGAGTGCAGCATTGCCCCGGCCCTGGCGGAATGGCAGGGCCGAGGGAGGCCGGGTGTCGCATCAGGGACGGGGTAACGGTCGGTAGCGAGGGGACCCACGAAAGGCGTTTCGCCGCGGAAACGCCGTGGCGGGGTGCACCTTCGCGGGGCCCGGTGCGCCGAAGCGATGAAGAAGCTCGGCGTTGTCGGTCCTGGGCGGCGCCGGGGATTTCCGCTCGGAACTCTGAACCGTGCCCGATGGTCGTTGCCGGGGTTGCGGAGCCCACACTCCTCGACCTCTGGGGGCAGGCGGGCGCGAGCAGGGTCCACTCGTCGCCGCGCAAAGACAGCCGAGCACCGCGCCCTGTGGCAATTGATAACCTCGTATTCACCCGCAAAGCCCCTGACGGGCCCGGCCCGTCGGAACTGGTCCCCCTGTTCCATGACGCCGGCACGCCGAAGTCTCTTGCCCTGCGGTCGCCGGGTTCGCGAGCGGCCCGCATAAGGCATGCGCCTCTTGTAACCAATTCCCACATTGAGTGGCCACCGAGTGTTTACCTGGGGCAGCGGTGACTGTAGCCTGAGTCACAGATCGCTAGAGAGGCTAGCTAAATTCTCTTGTCCCTGCGATCGTTTGCGGAGCTAATGGAGAGTGGTTAAAGTGGAAAGCTTTGATTCCGAGACGCGTTCGACCCAGGAAAACCTGGAAATAGGTGACTGGTCTGATCTGGGCCAACAACTGTGGTCATATCTAACGGGTCGTGGCGCGGCGGTCAACTACACGTTGATTGACATGACCATCGAGGTGCCGCGAGATATCGGACCAGACGCACCGCGTGCGACCTGGAAATTCGACGGGACGTTGCGTGTCACGACCAGTGACGATGCAGCCGCGGGTTCCGACCCGTACCGCCAGTAGACAGGGTCGGGCCATGCGTTTCGACATCGATCTGGCATTCTCCGTGAAGATGCCAAGCACCGAAGGCACCGATCCCGCGGGTATCAGTGGAACGGTCAAGGCGGACGGCAAGGTCATAACGATCACGGCCGACTCGCTGTCGGTTTTCCCCTCACCAAGGTCCATCGACCCGACCGCGTTGAACGACTTTGCGGTAAAGCTCAAGAATGCCGGCATAACGATGGTCATTGACGGGCCGCAGGGAACGATCGCCAGCCTCGGCAATGTCAAGCCAAATCTGACCGGCCTCCTTGGAAGCAAATCGAAGGCCGTCAGAATGGGTAAACTCGAGGCGTCCAAGGGGCTGATGGGACGCGGACGGGGCCCTGGCGCCATCGAACCGCTGAGAATCCCTGGGACTTTCTTTCCGCTTCTTCCGACCTTCCGCAAGCGCTATCGCCGACCACCCACAACGACCCACTATGCGCGCGGTGGGGGCAGGCCGAGGATCATTTTCGTCAAGGACAGCGAATCGTGGGATGGCAAGGCGCCCAAGGTCCTGAATGTCATCGATGAGGTGACGGAGATTGGAAGTGCGCCGGGTGTTGGACTTGAGCTTCCGGGCCTCGAGCCGGTGCACGCGAGAATCGTCCACAATGAACTTGACGAATACGTCCTGGTTGCCGTGGGCGCAGTGGGTGGGAGTGCCGGCTTGAAGCCAGGGAGTGAATATACCTTGCGCAGCGGTGCCAGGATGGAGCTGGGCGACTGGAGGCTTGTGTTCTTCCGTGAAGAGTACGCCGACCATGGACGGCCGTTCGGGGGACGCAACGGGGGAGAGCTTTCTTTCCAGAAGCCCCAGTTCAATCCACGTACCGGACTCATCGAACGGGATTCGAGCGTGTAGCGGTCTGCCTCCCTTCCGTGGCGCTTGCCCGGAAGGGACGTCGCCGCCGCCTCGTCCGTCGGGGTCTCTTCCCCGACCTGGACCGCAGCCGGAGTCCTTGCGGAGTCCTGGAATCGAGACCGTTCACTTTTCCCTGCAAAATGTGTGAAGTGGGTTTTCCATGGAAGAGGGGCGAAGACTTTTTCCTCGCCCCACGGGAAGCGTGAACCGCCGAAATCGCCCAGCGTCGCGTTGGCGGCTTGTCCATGGTCCTGTGTGCCCGGGCTCCGGGACGAGGCAATGCTCGAACACGCCACCAGTGTCCCGGCAGCGGCGTAGGCCACTTGGCCCGTGGTCTCTGCCCGAGCTGACCCCCATCGAGCGACGATTCTTGATCTGAGCCTGGCGGGAATGTGCCATTGAGCTTATTGCCCGATACCGGTGGCCGAGAATCCTGTCGTGCTCCCATGCCCTCGTGCTGGGATGCCGAATGGACGTGGGTTGCCGGTAGCCGGCCGCAACCAGATGCCGACGAATAGGGAACAGTCGTTTCATCTCGGTCTGCCGGTTGGGCCGGGGTCGTCGATGTGCACCTGGAGGGTGAAGTCCCGGACGCGCTCGATGAACGCGGCGTACTCGTACGTGTTGTGGGCCGGGAAGCCGGCATTCCCGCCGCCGTTGGCGGTCCGTCTTACTGAACACCACCGGCTGGCAGGAAATGCAGGTCTCGGGGCGGTTCAAGGGGGTGCGTTCAGGAGGGTGGGCATGTTGCGCATCCAAGAAGGCCTGACAGCGGTCCCGACGGCCCCGCGGGAGCCCTCGATGCTATCCGAGGGCCTGGGTGCAAAGGAATTGGCACCCCAGTCATGCGAGCCCCAGCCGACGGCGTTGTTTAGCAGGTCCGGGGAGGAGCGGCGTATTGGGGGAGCCCGACCGCGGTCCATCGACGGCTTTGGCCGTCTTGGTGAAAAACCGTTCTCTGGGGAGATTGGTTGACGTCGAAGCCGAGACGGACAATGTCCTCCTCGGCCAGGGCGGGGACATTCCGCCACGGCCGATACGCAGCGGCCCGCAGGCTTCGGGGGCAAGCGGTCGCCATACATCCCAGCCACGGTGGCGAGGCCCGGGCAGCGCGGCAGTCGATCGCGCGGCTCTCAGTGCTCCGGGCGCGCCAACCCCAACCTCTGCTGCCAGCGTCGGCGCACACCGGCCGCGGCCCCGTTGAGCTTCAGGGTCTGCAAGGCGACTGCAACGGAATTGCGGAAGCCGTCCTTGCGGGCGAAGATCCGTCCGGCGGCCCCCACCCGCAACTTCAGGTCGAACCGGATGACGGCTCCGGGATCGAGTTTGCAGGTGAACTGGACATCGTCATGGATATCCGTGACCCGCAGGTCCAGCTGGTGACGTACCTGTGGCCACAGTTCCCGGCGGAAGGCCATGTTTGAACCCCAAAGCGGAACCCGGGCGAGGGCCGAGCCGATGCCCAGGAAGTATGCCGAGGCATAGAAGCACGAGGCCAGCGCACCGAGGCCTGCGGGCATGTCGTAGAAGCGCCCGGGCCCGGTGAGCGCATCGAGGTCGTCGTGGCTACCGAAGTGCCCCTCGACCCGCGCCACCCAGTCCATCGGAGGCCGGGTGTCGGCGTCGCACCGGAGGATGAGATCGCCGATCGCCGCATCGTAGCCCGCAGCGGCGGCCGCCATGATCCCGGGCATCGGTTGGTGGATGACCCGTGCACCGGCGGCCCGGGCCTGGTGCACCGAATCGTCGTTCGACCCGTTGTCCACCACGATGACTTCATCCGGGATCCTGGACTGTCCGGCCAGCAGCCCAAGGAGCACCTTGAGGTGCTCGGCATCGTTGAGCACCGGGACCACGATGCTGATCGTGCTCATGGCCGCGACCCGGGCCCGGCGGCGCGATGGAACCACACGGCCGCCAGCAGCGAGCCGAGGAGCCCGGCGGCCAGGTCCCCGATCGTGTCCGCGTAGCCGACGCCGACCTCCGGGGTGATGAAACTGTGCCCGGCCCATTCTCCGATCTCCCACAACACCGCGAACAGGACGCCCAAAGCGGTAACGGACAGCAGGAGTCCACAGTCTTGGCGCCGGGTGCCGGCAGCGGGCAACATGCCGTGGTGGACGAGCATGTTCCCAAGCATCGTGGTCAGGACCGCCAGCATTGACACATGGACCACCACATCCAGCCAAGCGATCGTCCGGTAGGTGCCCAAGACACTGAAGGCCCCGCCCAGGAACAACACCGCCTGGCCCGCGAGGTCCTCGCTTCGGCTCCGCGCGTAGTAGCGCAGCACCCACGTCCCTCCCGCAGCCAACGCCATCACCAGGGACGAAAGCGGGCCGGAGACGATCCATGCCGCGGGGATGGACAGCGCAGTCAGCAGCCGCAGGACATCTCCGGGGTGCGGAACGAAGACCGGCTCGTAGGCGCGGGCCGGAGGCCTGGTGGGAACTGTGCCCGCAGCCACCCTGGTCACAGCGGATCTTCCGGGGGGACCGCCTCATGATGGCGTCGCCCGTGGCTGCGGCGTTCTTCCTTCATCCGCGCCTCGAAGAGGTGGCGGCGGCCGTCGGCGAGCTGTTCGCGGATCGCCTGCTCGAGGGACTTGAACTCGGCGTAGTACCCGTCGTCGTATTCCTCCACGATCTGGAAGGTCCACCGGCCTTCCAGGACGTTGCGTCCGACCAGTTCGTTCCGCAGCGTCTCGGCGATCTGCCCATGGCCGGCTTCCCTGAGCAGGTCCACGGCCTCGCCCAGGGCCAGATCGGCCCTGCCGGTGAGGCGGTGGAAACGGTAGAGGTTGCCGCGGGCCTCCTCCACGACTTCGAGGGCCTCGGACAGTTTTCCCAAGGCATCGACGGTGGCCTTTGCGACGCTTGGTGGCGGCAGGTGTGCGGGACGCGGTGTTTCACGGTCATGGTCCATGGAAAATCCCTTCGCATGGTTTGGCTACGTGGTGAGCGTAAACCACCGAGTGGCAATTGTCAGCCATATCGACCTTCCCGGAGGCATTGACATGGCGCAACAGGCCATATGCCCCGGGGAGGCGCGCCATCGGTGGCCTGCACTCTTCAGCCTGAGAGCTGATTCCGCGGAAACTGGCCCAGATCCCGGGATTCCAAGCGTCTTCCTGGCCGGCCGAATGCGGTTCGATGGGTCAGCGAACCTGGGCGCGGTCGAGCGTGTTGTTTGGTGCCCGACCCGCTGCGAAGGCATTGATGTTGTCGGAGATTTCCATGGCCCGCCGCACGAAAGTCCGGGTGGCATGCCCCGAATGGTGCGGGGTCGCGATGACCTGCGGGAGGGCGGCGAAACGCGACACCGATTCCGATGCCGCAGTGCCGACCGGTGCATCCCACCAGACATCCAGGGCCGCACCGCCGATGCTTCCGTCCCGAAGCGCTGCGTACAGGGCATCCTCGTCAACGATGGCTCCACGGGAGACATTGACCAGCATCGCGTCGCCGCGCATTTGCGCCAATTGCCTGGCTCCCATCAGACCCCGGGTCTCATCGGTGAGCGGCAGGCATAGCACCACCACATCGCTTGCTGCCAGCAGCTCGGGCAGGTCCTCCATGGGTTTGACCCATTTGAGGCCCGCGTCCCGGGCCGATCCGGCCTCGGGGTTGCGGCGCACCGCAACCGCCTTCATGCCCAAGCCAGTACACAGGAGCACCGCTTCGGAGCCGATTCCGCCGAGCCCCACGAACCCGATGGTCAGTTCATCCAGCGTGCGATGCGGCGGCGTCTCCAACTCGGTCGCCACCGACCGCCACGTACCCGATCTCATTTCCGCGCTCACATCGAGCAGCCGGCGCTGGTGCGCCAGCACGACCATCAGGATGTGTTCGGCGATCGAACGCTCGTGGTGTGCGGTTCGCAGCAACAGTGTTCCTTCCGGGAGGTCCGCGACGGCAACCCGGTCGGCACCGGAGCCGGTGATGTGGACCAGTCCCGCGGGGCAGGCAGCCGCGTCCGCGGCGCTTAGCCTTGCACACACCAGCACCTCGGCGCGGGCAATGGCGGCGGACTGCTCTTTCGCGGGTCGGCCGGCCACGAATTCCCAGTCGTTGCCCGGGGCGTTTTCCTGCAGCAGGTCCGCGAACCTGGAGATGATGGGGTCGGAGACAACGATGCGCATGCCGTTCACCAGCGCGGGGTGGTGAGCTGGAAGTCCGGGCGGATGCTTTGCATGTATCCGGTGTCGTCGCGCTTGGTCAGTCCGCAATCCAGGTACTGCTGGTGCATCCGGGCCAGCGCCTCTTCGTCGAGTTCAATGCCCAGCCCCGGCATGGTGGAAACCTTGACCGAGCCGTCCCTGATTTTCAGGGCACCCGGGACGATGACGTCATCGCCTGCCGGTTTCCAGGGCCAGTGGGTGTCGCAGGCGTAGTCGATGTTCTTGGTGGCTGCGGCCAGCTGGATCATCGCGGCGAAGCTGATTCCCAGGTGAGAATTCGAATGCATGGACAGGCCCAGCCCGAAGGTCTCGGCAATGCCCGCCAAGGCTTGCGAGCGCCGCAGACCTCCCCAGAAGTGGTGGTCCGAGAGGACAACATCCACTGCGCCGGCGGCGATGGCCGGCGGGACGTCGTTGAACGAGACCACGCACATGTTGGTCGCTATGGGGAGACCGATTTCCTTGCGCACCGCGGCGTTGTCGGCGATCGACAGGCAGGGGTCCTCGAAGTATTCCAGCACCGGCTCCAGCCTGCGCCCGATCTTGATGGCGGTCTCGACGGTCCACACCCCGTTGGGATCGATGCGCAGCGGCATCCCGGGGAACGCCTCGCGGAGGGCCTCGATGGTGGCCGCCTCGATTTCCGGCTCGAAGACCCCGCCCTTGAGCTTGAGCGCGGTGAAGCCGTACTCGTCCACCATCTTGCGGGCCTGGGCCACGATTCCGGCCGGGTCCAGTGCCTCGCCCCAGGCGTCGGGTTCCTGGCCCGGGTGCTCTGCCCACTTGTAGAAGAGGTAGCCGCTGAACGCGACCTCGTCCCGCACCGCTCCGCCCAGCAGCGTGCTGACCGGCACGCCCAGGGTCTTGCCCTGGATGTCCAGGCAGGCCACGTCGAACGCCGAGAGCACCCGGTCATCCAGGGAGGTGGTGGTGACCATGCCCCCGGTGCCGTGCCCGCCGATGCCAGAGTCCTCGCGCAGTGATTCCGAAACCAACGCCGACACCTGGTTGATGTTGAAGGCGTCCGCACCCACCAGCAGGGATCCGGCCCGGTCCAGCCTGGCCACGTGTGCCTCGTCCCCGTAGGTTTCCCCCAACCCGTAGGTGCCGTCCTCGGTGCGGATGACCACGATGGCGCGCAGCGCGAAGGGTTCGTGCACGCCCACGGAGTTCAGCAGCGGGGGATCGGCGAACGCCACAGGAGTCACGGTGACCTCGGTGATGATGGCCCGATTGGTCTCTGTTGCGCGTGATGAAAGGGTGGAGAGCGAGCGGTCTGCGTCAGATTCCGACATGTTGGGGCTCCGTATCAATGGGGTGGTTAGACTCACCCTAGGAGAGTGCATCGATGCATGTCCAAGCCAAAATTGGCAACCAATCATTCAAGGAGTGAATCGATGTTTTCGTTGATCCAACTCGAATCATTTGTGGCGGTGGCCGAGGAACTGCACTTCGGTGCGGCCGCGGACCGGCTGAACATGACGCAGCCCCCGTTGAGCCGACAGATCCAGCTCCTTGAGCGCGAACTCCAGGCACAGCTGTTCATCCGCAACTCCCGGCGCGTGGAACTCACCGCCGCCGGCCGGGTGCTGCTGCCCAACGCCAGGCGCATCCTGGACCTGAGTGCCAAGACCAGCCTTGAGGTTTCCCGGGTGGCCACCGGGGATGCCGGGACAGTGGTGATCGGCTACACCGCGGTGGCCGGGCAAGCGGTGCTGCCGGATCTGCTGGGGCAGGCCTCCAAGCACCTACCGCATGTCACGCTGGTGTTGCGCGAGGCCGTGTCCGTCGAGCAGTTGGATGCCTTGAGCAAGGGCGCGATCGACATGGGCATCCTGCGCCCCATAGTCACCCGGCCCGGCGTGCATACCCAATTGATCAAGAAGGACCGGTTGGTGGTGGCGTTGCCGGAGGGCCACGATCTGGCTACCGGCAAGGGGGTTCTCATCAAGGAATTGGTGGGCCTGCCGCTGATGATGTATTCGACGGGCGAAGCACGGTATTTCTACGATCTGGTCCGGCGGCTCTTCGACTCGGTCGGTGCCCGCCCGAACATTGCCCAGATTGCCAGCCAGATCCCGGCGCTTTTGGCTTTGGTGGCCGCCGGACTCGGTGTCACGCTGGTGCCGGCAACGGCCATGGAATTCACCCCGCGCGGTGTGGTCTTCGAGGAGATCACCGGGCCCAACGGGCTGTCCAACTTGAACCATTCGGACATGTACCTGGCCTGGGACGAATCCTCCACCAACCCCGCCGCGGAGATGCTCCGCAAGATCTACCTGGAATCGCTCACCTCGGAATCCGGGGAACCTGGCTCTCCAGAAGCCCCGGCCGAAACGCGCTGAACTCAGGCAGTGATCTTCAACGAGCTGATCAACCCGTTGTTGTTCTGCCTGAACTCATGGCGCAGGTCCACGGGGCTGCCCGGGAAGTTGCCTGCCAAGCGGATGTTGGCAATCGCGGTGTCGCCGCCCCGGCAGCCAGAGAGCCACGTCGAGGTGACGATGAATTCGCTGGCGGGTCCACTCAGCCAGGCGAGGATCTCCTGGTGCCCCACATAGCTGTGGTCGTCGTCGATGACCACGGCGTCGGGGGTGAATACCGTGAGGACGTGGGCCCTGTCGGTTCCTTCCATGAGGTCGAAGTACGTTGCCGCCGAGGGGAAAAGGTCTTTGATTGTCATGCCCTTACCTTCGTCCTTCCCCCGGGGGGAGAGTCAACACGGATTCGCCAGCGGCTACCGGTCGCTGCGGATGGGCCAGCCAATCTCGGTGACGGTTTCCTGCGAACCGCCCGCCAGCCCGTGGAGGTACGTCTCGCGGATGGGGCCTTCGGCGCTGATGCCGCGGCGGGCGACATGGCGTCCGAGCTCCCCATAGACCTCGAGGACCGTGTCGTCCGTTCCCCGATGCGTGGCCACGGCGAGGTCGACGGCGGGCAACAGCTCCGCCCGGGCGCGACCGGGCAGCGCCGTCTCAAGCGAGTGGGTTGGAATAAAAAGTGCGGCGCCTCCGCGCTCGTTGAGAAAGAGTTCGGTGTCCCACAGGCCGCCACGTGGTCCGGTGGGGCGCACGCTGGCCGTGGCTACCAGGAATTCCAGCTCTTCCATGGCCTGGGTGTACCAACTTCCGAGCTCGGACAGATCGATGGTTTCACGGATGACCACCGCATTGATCGGCGGCAGGCTTCGCAGCCGGATTTCGAACGGAATCGTCGAGGGATCGAGCATGCTGCGAAGGGAAGCCACCGCGGAGCGGGTCGCTTCGAGCCTGAGCTCCATCCGCGCCAGGTGCCCCTCGATCAGCTGATCCCGGCCCGGGCCACTCGGTGTTGAGAGGATGTCTCGAATCAAGCCAACGGGCATGTCCATCGCCCGGAAGCTCCGGATCACCTGCGCGTCGGAGATTTGTTCGGCCTCGTAGAAACGGTAGCCATTCGAAGGCTCCACGCGCGCCGGAAGGAGCAGGCCGACCTGGTGGTAGAACCGCAGGGTCTTGGCACTCAATTTGGTCGCCCGCGAGAAATCGCCAATGGACATCGAATCACTCATGGGACCATCATCGACCTTCCCGCCGGGGGAAGGTCTACTCACGTGAAGGGCGCGCCGCGGGGATGGCGCCCTCGACGACAAGGCAACCTGCGGCCTCAGCCCAGGAATAGCGTGATCACCAGCGTCACCGGCAGGGCCAGCAGCGTGCTGCACAGGATGACCTCGCGCACCACCGTGGTTTCGAGCCTGAACTGCTGGGAGAAGAGCAGCACGTTCTGGGCCGTGGGCAGGGCGGCCATGATCACGACCCCGAGCAGGTCCGTGCCTTCCAGCTTGAACACCAGTGCGGCCAATGCCCAGGCCGCCATCGGCATGAAAAGCATCTTGAAGAAGGTGGCCAGGAAGACTTCGCCGCGCAACGCCTTGTCGGCCAGCGGACGCTGGCCAAAAAGGGACATGCCAAAGGCCATCAGCAGCAGTGGAATGGAGGCCTGGCCCAGCATGTCTATGGGGATGTTGATGACCTCGGGCAGGTGCAGGTCGAAGGCCGCGAACAGGGCGCCAATGAACGTGGCGATGGTGACCGGGTTGGCGATGGATCGGAGGATGGTCTTGCCCAGCGGGGTCTTGTTTTCCTGGTTGCCGTTGGCCCTGGAGACCAGGGCAAAGATGCACAGGTAGACCGGGGCGATCAGCAGCAGCTGGGCGATGAGAACCGAGACCACCGGGTTGGTGCTTCCCACGGCGTAGAGCGCCAGCGGCACACCGATGTTCCCGGCGTTGACGTAGCTGGTGGACATGGCAGCGCCGGGGAGCCGGGTTGCCGGGACCTTGAAGAACAGCTTGGCGCCCAGTGCGTACAGAGAGCCGGTCAAGACGGCGGTGATCAGTGCAATCGGGGTGTACACCCCGATGACGGCCCGCAAATCGGTCTCCGAGAGCAGCATGAACATCAGCGCTGGATTGGTTATGTAATAGATCAGCGGTGTCAGCCCGGTGGCAATGGACTCGCGCTTGCGCGGCAACAACCTTGCGGTGACCAGGCCGACGCCGATCAAGATCAGCACGATCGAGAACCCCTGGAGCACTCCTTGCACGTGGCCTCCCGAATAGGCGTGGGTGATCGTTGTGGTGAACCGGTGTTCACCAGGCAAGGCAAGGGACGGTGGGGGAGTTCGAATGAACCATCCCCACCGTCCCTTGCCTTATTGCATTGTTCCCAAGAGCTGTCTCAGCGCACCAGCGCCGGGGACTTGGCGTCGAATTCCCACCCCGGAATCAGGTACTGCATGGAGGCGGCGTCGTCGCGCGAGCCCAGTCCGTGCTCCAGGTAGAGCTCGTGGGCCTCGGCCAGGCGCGTGCGGTCCAGGGTGACGCCCAGGCCCGAACGCTCCGGGACCTTGATCTCGCCATTGCGGATCAGCAGCGGTTCCTCGGTCAATCCCTGGCCGTCCTGCCAGATCCAATGCGTGTCCAGGGCCGTGATCTCACCCGGTGCGGCGGCGCCGACCTGCGTGAACATGGCCAATGAGATATCGAAGTGGTTGTTCGAGTGCGAACCCCACGTCAGCCCGAACTCGTCGCAGAGCTGGGCCACGCGCACGGATCCGGCCATGGTCCAAAAATGCGGGTCGGCCAGCGGGATGTCCACGGCATTGGTGCGCACCGCGTGGGACATTTCGCGCCAGTCGGTGGCGATCATGTTGGTGGCGGTCGCCAGGCCGGTGGCCCGCCGGAACTCTGCGACCACCTCGCGGCCGGAGAACTTGCCCTCGGCGCCGCATGGGTCCTCTGCGTAGGCAACGACGCCCCGCATCCTCTTGCCCAGGCGGATGGCGTCCTTCAGCAGCCAGCCGCCGTTGGGATCCAGGGTGATGCGGGCTTCGGGGAAGCGTTCCTTCAGGGCGATGACCGCATCGACCTCCGCATCCCCTTCCTGCACGCCGCCCTTGAGCTTGAAGTCCTTGAACCCGTAGCGCTTCTGCGCCGCCTCGGCCAGCCTGACAATGGCTTCGGGGGTCATGGCCTCTTCGCGGCGCACCTTCTCCCAGTCGTCGGTGCCGTTGGGCTCGCGCAGGTAAGGAAGATCGGTATCATCCGGGTTGCCCACATAGAAGAGGTAGCCAAGCATCGGAACCGCATCGCGCTGCTGGCCCTCGCCCAGCAACTCCGCCACCGGGACGCCAAGGAACTGGCCGTGCAGATCCAGCAGGGCAGACTCGATCGCGGTGACGGCGTGCACCGTGGTGCGCAGGTCAAAGGTCTGGGCCCCGCGCCCGCCGGAATCCCGGTCCGCGAACTTGGTGGCAACCGCACGCAGCAGCGTGCGGAACCGTGCCACCGGGGCGCCGACGAGCAGTTCGGCGGCTTCCTCGATGGTGCGGCGGATGGGTTCCCCGCCCGGTACCTCGCCGAGGCCGGTCCGCCCGTCGGAGTCGGTGATGATGGTGATGTTGCGGGTGAAGAACGGCCCGTGGGCCCCGGAGAGGTTCAGCAGCATCGAGTCGTGCCCGGCAACCGGGACGACCTCGATGGAGGCGATCGTGGGTTGTGCTGCACTCATGCCTGTTCTCCGGCGTTCTTCAGGGTGCCGTCGATGCGGCGGGTCAGCTTCCACGGGTTGGACTGCTGCAACGGTGCCGGCAGCAGGGAGTCGGGGATGTTCTGGTAGGCGACCGGGCGCAGGAAGCGCTCGATGGCCAGCGTGCCGACCGAGGTGGTGCGGGTGTCCGAGGTTGCGGGGAACGGCCCGCCGTGGACCATGGCGTGTCCGACCTCGACCCCGGTGGGCCAACCGTTGACCAGGATGCGCCCGGCCTTGCGCTCCAGGATGGGCAGCACCGCGGCGACGGCCTCGTGGTCGGAATCTTTCAGCTGCAAGGTGGCGGTGAGCTGGCCCTCGAGCTTGGACAGGGCGGTGGCCAGGTCCGCGGCATCCGTGTAGCGGATGACCAGGGAGGCGGCACCGAAGATTTCCTCGTGCAGCACCGGGTTGCCCAGCAACTGCGCAACCCCGGTGGAGAAGATGGACGGGGCCGGTGCGTTTTCGGTTTCACCCTTGTTGCCCCGGGCCAGGAGCTCCACGCCGGGCTGGGAGCCGAGGTTTTGAACGCCCTGGACCCAGGAATTGTAGATGCCCTGGGTCAGCATGGTCTGCCCGGCCGTGGTGGCGGCCTCGGTGCGCAGGGCCGCGGCGAACTCGTCGCCTTTCTCGCCGGCCGGGACGAACACCAGGCCGGGGGCCGTGCAGAGCTGGCCGCTGGAGCCGACAACCGAACCCAGGTAGGCCTTGGCGTGGCCGGCCGCATCGTCGGAAAGCGCGCCGGCGAAGAAGATGACCGGGTTGATGGAGCTCATCTCGGCGTAAACCGGGATCGGCTCCGGGCGTGCGGCGGCGGTGGCCATCAGCGCGGTGCCGCCACCGCGGGAACCGGTGAAGCCCACGGCCTTGATGCGCGGGTCCGAGACCAGCGCCTGGCCGATGCTGGCGCCCGGCCCGTAGACGAGGGAGAAGATGCCCGGGTGCAGGTTCGCATCCGAGATGGCCGCGGTGATGGCCCGGCCCACGATCTCGCTGGTGCCCGGGTGGGCATTGTGGGCTTTGAAGACCACGGGGCACCCGGCTGCCAGGGCCGAGGCCGTGTCCCCGCCGGCGGTGGAGAATGCCAGGGGGAAGTTGGACGCACCAAACACCGCGACCGGGCCCACCGGGATCTTGCGCTGGCGGATGTCCACCCGCGGCATCGGCGCGCGATCCGGCAATGCCGGATCGATCCGCACTCCGTGGTGGTCGCCCTGGCGAACCACCTGCGCGAAGATGCGCAGCTGGTTGCAGGTGCGCCCGCGCTCGCCGACCAACCGTGCCTCGGGAAGCCCGGTCTCCGCCATGGCCCTTTGCACCAGCTCGGTTCCCACTGCCTCGATGTTCTCGGCAATGGATTCAAGGAACCGTGCGTGGGTTTCCGGGTCAACGGAACGGAAGGAGGCAAAGGCATCCTCGGCCGCGGCGGTGGCCAGCTCCAACTGCGAGGCATCGATCAGGCTGTATGCCGGGTCGAGGGCCTGGTTGGTGGCGGGGTTGAAGCCCCGGATCTCGGCCCCAATGCCGGGGGTGTTGATCCCGGCCAGGATGGACTGGCCGGTGAGTTGCTGGGTATCCGTGGACATTGCTGCTCCTGAATCGCGCGTGGGGTAGTCAGTTGATGTGTTGGTGCGTCCTTCAGACACGTGGGCCAGTACCAAGAAGTCGCATTGGAATCCTATGAACCAGAACGAGAATTTGGCTTTGACTGGTATTCCATTTGTAGGCTGGCTACATCCGGAATCTGTGGCAGTCGACGGTTGACCCACGCACCCAGATAAGGCCTAGACGCTAGCCGCCACGGGCAATAGACCGGCCTTCTGGATGAGTGCACCCAGATCGGCCAGATCGGTCTCGGTCATATCCTGCAACGGTGGTCGAACCGAACCGGCGTTTCGACCAATGGCCTTCAAACCGCCCTTGACGATGGAGACACCATAGCCCTGGACCCTGTCGCGGATATCCAAGTACGGGAGCACGAAGCGCTTGAGCTTCTCGGTGACCGCTGCGTGGTCCTGATTGCGCACGTCCTTGTAGAAGTCCAAGGCGAACTCCGGTACGAAGTTGTACATGGCAGAGGAGTATGTGCTCATGCCCAGCTGCAGCAGCGGCAGGGCAAAAGTTTCAGCGGTTGGGAGGCCGCCGAGGTAGAAGAGACGGTCGCCGTTCTTGGAATACACCTTCGTCAGGTGCTCGATGTCGCCCGTGGCGTCCTTGAAACCAATGAAGTTCTCGTGGGTGTCGGCCAGACGGGCCACGGTATCTGCCGAGTAGATGGCGTTTGCACGGTTATAGACAATGACACCGGTTGAGGTGGCCCTGCAAACCTCCGAAGCGAATTGGAAGAGGCCCTCCTGATCGCATTCGGTCAGGTATGGGGGAAGCAACAGCAACCCCTCGGCGCCTGCTTCCTCTGAATCACGGGCGTTCTGGACGGCCTGCTTGGTGGAACCTCCGGCCGAGCCGAGCACGGGTACCCGTGAGCCGGCCTCCTCGACCGCCATACGGACCACTCGAGCGGCTTCTTCGGGGGTGAGGGTGAATCCCTCGCCGGTTCCGCCAGCAGCAAAGAGGCCTGCAACGCCGAAACTCGACTGCCAATCCAGGTGATCCCGGTAGGCGGCTTCGTCGACCTCCAGATTGTTGTCAAATGCTGTGACCGGGAATGACAGCAACCCATCCTTGAGCTTGCTGGCAAGTTCGGTGGGGGTGTAGGTGGCCATGATGTACTCCTAATAATTGGATGACGCCAAGATTGGTGCTTGTGGCTCTGAGGGTGTTCATTACTAACAGCCTATGGACATGAATGATGCCTGTCCAAGCCCATATTTGTATTGTTTGATGCTCAATAGGTATCGTCGGATTTTGGCTGACTGTCCCGAAACTGTCCGCCTGCTTGGAATCCAAGGATTCAATTCGTGATCTGGAAATTCAGCGCGACGACCGGAAATTCGGTTGCGTTCCTGGCTCAAACCCGACATTTTTGCGGTTTAGGTAGGCCGCTTGCCAGAAGCTTAGGAGCGGAGCAGGGGCACCAACGGATTAGAGGCGAGGATGCAAATATTTCGGCAGGAAAAGGTATCGGTGTTCTGCGTGGAATTCCGGAAGACCACGATGCCGAAGAACTAACGGTGCTCCATGACCAAAATAGACCGCTGCACATGGGCGAGGGGTCACGAAATGGGGGTGAGGAGTTTGCCGTGATCAACGTAGCTTCGGAGGTTTGCCAGCGTCAGCGCGGCCATATCGATGCGTGTCTCGTGCGTTGCGCTTCCCAGATGCGGGAGGAGGACAACTCTGTCCATATCAAGGAGTTCCTTGGGAACATGCGGCTCGCTGGCAAACACGTCCAATCCTGCACCGGCAATGAGACCGTTTTCCAGGGCAGCCACCAGTGCTCGCTCATTGACGAGGCTCCCGCGGCCAACATTGATCAAAAAGCCCTTTGGTCCGATCTTTTCCAGTACGTGGGCGTCAACCATTCCGGCCGAAGCCGGGCTGGCGGACGCGGCCACGATCAGGACGTCGGTTGCCTCGGCCAGTGAAGCAGCCGATCCATGATATTTGTATGGGCTATCGAGGACAGGCGACCGATTATGGTAATGGATTTCGCACCCAAACGCTTCGAGTCGCAGGGCGATTGCAGCCCCGATGCGGCCCAGCCCCAAGATGCCGACGCGTTTCCGACTTGCACGGGTGGCAAGTGGAAAGCGGTGACCCGAGGCCCAAGCCTCCGATCGAACAAATCGGTCTGCTGCACTAAGTGAACGCAACAGGTCTAGATAGAGGCCAAGCGCAATGTCGGCCACACAATCGGTGAGCACATCCGGGGTGTTGCTGATGGATATCCCGCGCTCGGCAGCCTGGGCGACGTCTGTACTGTCGTATCCAGCCCCGAAGTTCACTATCGCTTCCAGGCTGGTCAGACGCTCCATGAGCTCGGCGCCTACGCCGCTGGGCCCCGAACAAACGGCCACACGAATCGAGGCGGCGAATTCTGCCAGGAAGGCGTTCTGGTCTTCTGAACTGTTGGGGAGACTCAACGCCCGGTAATCGGTCGTGAGAACCTGTGCAACATGCGAATTAATCGGACCAACGCCCAGGATGGCGTTGCCGGAAATGCGGTTTGGGCCGCGTCCGGGCATTGCCTTCGAGCCTGTCGACATATGCGAATCCTAGGATGGTGGCCGAGGCATCCAATAACGCTGGGTAGATGCTTCGGGACGGCGGCTGGGACAAAGGGGCAGGCAGCATTTCTAATTCAGCGAAAACTTCGCTTGATACGCAGACTCGCTAGGTGCATGAGGAAGGTTCCGTGCCTTCGAATATCCCTGCCTTGGAGGGTAGATGCATTCGGAGCCACGGAGCGGCAGCGCCCTTGAACTAGCGACAAGAATTGCGGCCCGAGCGCCTACAACAGAGTCAGCAGGAAGGTCTTGTCTTCGGCGATATACCACATGTCCTCGGTGCCGATGGCATAGCCGTTGAATCGCCACGGGATCTCCGCCGCGCCCAATGACCCGACGTGCAGGATGTGGTCGTAGCCGGGGCGGAGTTCATTTGCGAAGGACTCCTGCTTGCCCATGAGGTGCCCGACGTTGCGTTTCTTGTATTCCTTGACGAAATCCACTTCCGGGGAAAGGAGTCCGAGTTCTTCAAGCCGAACCCTATTACTGGTTAGTGCCGTCATGGTGTGGGCATGCACATCGGAGCACACCACGCCTGGACGGAGCTGGCCGACAATGTCCTCACGCATGATCTGCGTGAGCAGATCGTAGGCTTCCTTGCCTTCCGGCGTCAGAAGGAGAGAACGCGCCATGTCCGAGGTCGCTACGACAATGCCATCGACGGTGATTTTGACACCGGCGTCCAGCTGGATACACCGAGTCTCTTCATCAAGCGGGTAATCGGTCGGCGGGCCGGGGAAAAGCATGCGAGAAGACGAATGGAGGTTCGTGAAGTACGGCTCGATGCAGAAGGGGATATTGTTCTTGGTACGGAACTCTTGGATGGCGTCGAGGTAGGTCGCGTAAACATCGTTCTCGGTCAGTGCATTTCCGGAACTGATTTGTGCCTGGGCGTAGTCGAGGGCGATCTCGATGGACGTGACGCTGGCTCGTGCGGCTATCACCTGGAACGGAAGGTCTTCGTGGTCACGGATATCGCGCCAGTGGCCGAGGGCGATCGAGGCATTCTCCGTTTCCAGTCCCTGTCCTTCGATGTCCAGGCCCAAGCGGGCGCTGATCCACTGCTCCTCAACGCCAAGGCGTCGAGCTGGCCCGTCCAGGAGTTCGGCCAGCGCGTGTGCAGCAGAGTCAAAGAGCCCAAGCGGATTGCCTGGCACATCCGTCTTGTTGGAGGGGGCCATGAGAATGACAGCGTTGGATCCGCGGTTCCAAAGTGCCATGGTGCCCTCGTCCGCACTGTACCCTGTGGATTCCGAGAAGTTGGGTGGCGAAGCGAGCAGGAATCCGTCGACATTCATGTCGGCGGCCAATGTCTCGAGCCCCGAGAACCTGGTATCCACATCTGATACCAAATCGGATTCGAGGCCGTTTAGGTGATCAATCCTTTCAATGAGAGACCGAGCAGCTGCGACACCGGATTCACGAATCGACGTGAATTTCGCAAGTACATCCGTGATGTTGACCGAGTACGCGCGCACCTTCTGAACGGGCGTGTCAGAGAACGTCACCGTGACGCGGTCCTGCAGCGCCTGGTAGTGCACCCACGGGATACCGTCGTCAATCTCAACCGATTCGCCTTGTGCCAGATGCTCAACGGTGTCGGCGAACTTCGGGAGTACAGGAACCCCTGCAGTGATGCTCCCATCGATGGTCACCCAAGGCTCGTAGAACTTCAGGTCTTCCTGCTTCAGTCCGGAGGAAAGCAAGTTTCCCATTTCCTGCTGGCGAGCCATCAGGAACCGACCCGACTTCGTCTCGGCGAGAAGCGGAGTCACCATTTTTCGGGAATCCAGTCGGATATTGGTGAATAGAAGCTGCGCCACCGGATCGAGTCCATAGGTGGCCCGGATAGCTTCAACATTGCTGATCAGTCGCATTCTTGTGCCTTTCGTTTCTTCTGGTGGTGCACATAGCCTGAAGGCCGGTACTGGAATTAGCTGATTGATCCCGGAGTTCCAATGAGGGCTTCAATCTGGCGCTCGTAAGCGGTGAATTCCTTGGAGTACCGATGTTCTCGGGCACGAAGTCGCGGAATATCAATCTTTATGTCCGCCACGATGCGGCCAGGGCGATCACCGACCACGATGACGCGGTCGGCAAGCCAGATTGCTTCTGGAATGCTGTGCGTGACAAAGAGAACGCTCTGCTTGGTCTCGTGCCAGATGCGCTGGAGCTCGAAGTTCATGGTGTCCCGAGTCATCGCGTCGAGGGCTCCAAAAGGCTCATCCATCAAGAGGATGTCGGGGCGGGAAACCAGTGCTCGGCAGATGGCAACGCGCTGCTGCATGCCGCCGCTGAGCTCATAGGAGAATTTCGTCGCTTGGTCGCCTAGCCCGGCAATGTCCAGAAGCTCTTGGGCATATGCTCGGACCTCCGGAGTGACAGCCTTTCGGAACTCCATGGGAAGCAATACATTGTCCAAGTTGTTGCGCCAAGGAAGAAGGACCGGTGCCTGGAACACCATCGCAAGTTCACGCAGTGCCTGGGCCACATTCTTGCCCTTGAGCAATACTTCACCAGACGTATTGTTGATCAGGCCTGAAATGATTCGAAGGAGCGTGGTCTTGCCGCTGCCCGACTGGCCAACGACCGATACAAATTCTCCTGGGGCAACATCGAAATTGCACCCTTCGAGCGCCTTATGTGAACGGCCATCTCGTGTTTTATAAGTCATGCCCACATCTTTGACTTCAATGACTGCACTGCTGCTCATCATGATTCCTCTCGAGAATCGTTGGGACTAGTGGGGGTATCTTGTCGGCCGAAGAGCACGACTAGGACTGCTTGGAGGGGAGCTCGATCTTGGTGTCTTTCTCGATCGGCTCAATGAATTCGTTTGTGTAAACGTCCTGGGGTGAGAGAGCGTCTGCGTTTTCCAAGCCAAGGTAGGTTGCGGCGGTATCGATCGCGTTCTTAACCCCTGCATCGCTCATGGTTCCGAAGCCAGCCTTTTCGCTTTCATCGTTCCAGAGCAGGCTGCATTGGCCATCGAGCGCGTTCTTGACGGCACTTTCCTTCAGCCCGTTGACCTCTTCCATGATGTCTGCGGCTGCCTGATCCTGGTTCTGGCAGGCCCACATGAATCCCTTGGACATAGCGCGATTGAATTTCTTGACCAGTTCCGGGTCCTTGGCGATCATCTTGTCGCTGGCAATGATGCCGTTGCCGTAAAGCTCGAAGCCCAAGTCTGCCCATTTCAGGATGACTGGTTCTTTGTCCAAACCCACGAGGACCGGGCCGTCAGAGACGAAGAGCGCCAGGTTTGCGTCCCATTGCCCAGCCAGAAGCCCGGGAATCTTTGCCTCCCCGGCGGCGTGGACCACTTCGATGTCGGACTCCGCGAACCCAAGCTTTTCCAGGGCCAGAGGCCACATTGACGTCATGGCACCGGCACCTTCAGTCGCGACGGTTTTGCCCTTCAAATCATCCCAAGTCTTGATGCCGCTGTCGGCAAGGGCCACAGTCGCGTAGGCATCCTTTGCCTGAACGAGATTGATCTGCTTGACTTCTGCGCCCTTGCCTTGGTTTAGGACAGTCACACCGAAGTCGGCCCAACCGAAATCAATCTTGCCGGTATTTACTGCAACGACGGTGTTATTGGAACCTGACCCGGGCAGGATTTCGAGATCGATTCCCTCATCCTTGAAGAATCCTTGCTTTGCCGCGGAAAAGAACGGAGCATGCTTTGGCAGGAAAGCGACATCCGTCATCATGGTTACCTTCTGTAGACCGTCTGCTCCGTTTGCTCCCGAGCCGCACCCCGCCATCCCGAGTGTCAAACCTAGTGCTGCCGCTGTGACGATTCCCTTGCCGAAGTTTTTCCTGAAGTTCTGGCTGATTTTCACGATGATGGGCCTTTCCGTGGTGTAGCAATGATTGCGAGCATGTTCTGAATTTTCGAGCTGGAAGAGATCTATTTGCCTGCGTCTCGCCAGGGAAGAAGCTTCTTTCCGAGACGATCGATGAACAGGAATAGAAGTAGCGAAATGCTCGCGAGGACCATGAAAGCAGCGAACATTGAGGCCAGATTGACTTGGCTATTGGCCAAAAGAACCACGTGGCCCAAGCCGGAGGACCCCGCAATGAACTCTCCGACGACGGCGCCACCGACTGCCATAGAGATGGAAATCTTCATCCCAGTAAAGAGGTTGGGAAGGGCGTAAATGAACTCAATCTTGGTCATTTGCATGAATCGGCTGGCCTTGTTGATTTTTGCGAGTTCTCTGAGTTCCGAAGGCACAGAGGAAAGTCCGTCAAAGGTATTTATGACGAGGGGGAAGAACGCGATGGCCATCGAGACAAATGCTTTCGATTCGAAGCCGAATCCAAACCACACGATGAAGAGCGGCGCCAGGGCCACTTTCGGGATGGTATCGATCGCGATGAGCGTTGGGTAGAGAAAGTGCCGGACAAAAGGAATATAGAAGAGGATTGCACCGCAAATTATTCCAAGTGCAGCACCCAACGCGAACCCAGCCAGCGCTTCCTGGATGGTGATCCAACTATGCTCCAGATAGAACATTGGCCGTTCGGCGAGTTCGGCGAACGCTTCAAGAGGGCCAACGAGCAGGTACCGGGGCATGTCAAAAATGCGTACGACGCTCTCCCAGATGGCCAACATCAAGGCCAGCCCCGTGACAGCCTTTGCAGCTGGGCTCAGCAGGATGTCTGCAATGGATAGCTTCTTTGCTTTGCGTTGGTGGATGACCGATGGCGTTTCAAGCTTGGCTTCAAGTTTCACTTCGGGTTTCGCTTCTCGTTCTTCGATGACGGATGGTTGCTTCATGGTGTCCTCTCAAGCATGTTTGGTGCATTTCCGTGGCCATCGTCGCTGAGCCTCAAGGTCCGGTTAGACGAGGAAGATGCCGTTCGCATTGAAATTAGTATTCGCGACATTGCGATACCTGTCTAGAACCTATTTGGCATGAAGTGTGATCTAAAAGGTATCACCGTTGTGAAATTGGTGAGATTTTGGCCACAAACAGACCTTGCGGGTAACTGGTCAGGGGGTGGCGGGTAGCCAAGGATCCCCGGCGAACAATTCACCCAAGGCATCGAACACGTTTTTGCCTTGCTTCAGAGCGGTGCCCACATAGGAACGCACGGCCAGGAATGCCTCGG
>NZ_QMKQ01000031.1 GCF_003287975.1 Arthrobacter sp. AQ5-05 | reverse complement strand
TAAACACCTTCGTGAGTACGCCCAGGGAGACGTGGTCTCCCAACCGTTCTGGACCTTCGGGCTTCACCCATCCGCTTCGTGCCATTCCAAAAGATTAACACACTTGAAGACTAAGTAAACGGTATTGAGGCTAGAGGGCATGAGCCAGGAACTGAACATCCCGTGGAGCGATTCAACCCTCAGCGCGTTGCTTGACGCGGCCGAGAACCCCCGTGCCTTCCTGGTCCTGGCCCACGGTTCCGGCGCCGGCAAGGACCACGACTTCCTCTCCGGCTACGCCCGGGCAGTGGCCCAAAAAGGCGTCTCGGTGCTGCGGTTCAACTTTCCGTACATGGACGCGGGCAAGAAATTCCCGGACCGCGCACCCGTTGCGGTCGAGGTGTGGAAACTGGTGCGCGAGTGGGTCTGCGCGAACCTGTCGGGGGAACTTCCGGTGTTCGCCGCCGGCAAGTCGTTTGGCGGCCGCATGGCATCCCTCGCCGTCGCCGAAGGCATGGATGCCCGGTCTTTGGTCTTCCTGGGCTACCCCTTGCATGCCCCGAAAAAGGAAGAGAAGCTGCGCGACGAACACCTCTACCCGTTGGCGGTGCCGATGCTTTTTCTCGAAGGCACCCGCGATCCGTTCGCGAACCGGGAAATCATGACCCGCGTTTTCTCCAACCTCAACCAGGACAGCGAACTTCTCTGGTTCGAGGGCGGCGACCACTCCTTCAAGGTTGCCCGCTCCGGACGCACCGTTTCCGAGGACGGTGCCGGGCTCGCGGAAGCCACGGCCGACTTCATCCGCAGGCAGCTGGCCACGGACTGAAGGCCGCGTCCCGCCACTCCGGCGGGCACGTCCGACTACCCCTGAACAAAACCAATCTGTAGGCACCGAGGTGCTAGTTTCGAAGCTACGCCACTTCGCCAAAGGAGCACCGTCCCGTGTTTTTCCTCGATCAGGATTTGATCTACTCCGCTTCCGACCTCGTGACGGCGGCCGGCTGCGAGTTCGCCTCCCTGAGCAAGCTCGACGAACGCCTGGGACGAAGCGCCAAGGCCGACTTCGGCCCCGACGAGATGCTCGAACGCACCGCGGTGCTCGGAGACGCCCACGAACACAAGGTGCTCGAGGAACTCCGGACGCAATTCGGCGACCACGACCCCGCCACCGGGCGCGGCGTAAAGATGCTCGCCGCCGGGGTCCGCGGTGACCGCGCCTCCCTGGTCGCGGCCCACGAGGAAACCCACCAGGCGCTGCTCAAGGGTGCCGACGTGGTTTTCCAGGCGACCTTCTTCGACGGCGAATTCGTGGGCTTTGCCGACTTCCTCATCCGCGAGTCCGACGGCTCCTACGCGGTGTGGGACACCAAGCTGGCCCGCCACGCCCGCGTCACCGCCCTGCTGCAGCTGGCAGCCTACGGCGACCAGCTGATCAGCGCCGGGATCCCCGTGGCCGGGCAGACCACCCTGGTGCTCGGGGACAAGACCCACTCGGTGCACCAGATGCACGAACTGCTGCCGGTGTTCAGGGACCGCCGCGCCCGCTTCAAGGACCTCACCGCCACCCACCGCGCCGGAAGCGACCCGGTCACCTGGGGCCAAGACGGCATCGGGGCCTGCGGCCGCTGCGACTATTGCGCCGCCCAGGTCTCGGCCCACCGCGACCTGCTGCTGGTGGCCGGCATGAGCTCCACTCGGCGCAAGAAACTCCTCGAGGCGGGCATCAGCACCATCGACGAGCTCGCCGCCGCCAACACCAAGGCCAGGGATCCGCACCACAAGCTCGCCGAACAGGCCCGCATGCAGGTCGGGCTCGGCGCTTCCGACGGAACCATCGGCGGAGTCGCCTACAAGATCAACGCCAGCCAAACCATTTCCCGGCTCCCGCAAGCCGATCCCGGGGACATCTTCTTCGACTTCGAGGGCGACCCGCTCTGGCAGGATCCCTACGACGAATCCTGGGGACTGGAATACCTCTTCGGCGTCATCGAGATCGACACCGGCGAGCCGGTCTTCAAACCCTTCTGGGCCCACTCGCGGGCCGGCGAGCGCAAGGCCTTCACCGACTTCGTCGCCTATGTCGAGGCCCGCCGCGCCATCTTCCCGAAGATGAAGATCTACCACTACGCGCCCTACGAGAAGAGCGCACTGCGGAACCTCTCGCTGCGCCACGTGGTTGCCGAAGACACCATCGATGCGTGGCTGCGCGAAGGGCTGCTGGTCGACCTCTACGACACGGTCCGCCATTCCCTGCTGATCTCCGAACGCTCCTACTCCATCAAGAAGCTCGAGCCGTTGTACATGGGCGAGCACCTGCGCGGCGGGGACGTAAAGGACGCCGGGGCCTCCGTGGTCGCCTACGCCAGGTACTGCGAGCAGCTCGAGGTGGATGAAGCAGCGGCCGCGCGGATCCTGGAATCCATCCGCGACTACAACGAATACGACTGCCTCTCCACGTTGCGGCTGCGCGACTGGCTGCGCGGCCTGGTCCCGCACGAACCGCACACGCAATGGGTCGACGAGGCGGCCCTGCCCGGTGTCGACGACGTGGAGCCCAGCGCGGAGGAAATCGCGCTGCGCGAATACCTCGAATCTCTGCCGGCGGACCGCGCCCTGAGCAACGACGAGCGGGCCATTGCCATGGTCGCCGCCGCCACCGGCTACCACCGGCGCGAGGCCAAGCAATTCTGGTGGGAGCACTTCGACCGGCTGGACCAACCCTTTGACGCGTGGGCCGACACCCGCAACGTGTTCCTGGTCGACGACGCCCAGGTCGTGGAGGACTGGCACAAGGCAACCGCCCGCGCGCAGGTGGAAACCCGCCTCACCGAACTGTCCGGCACCATGGCCGAGGGCTCGGACTTCAAGGTCGGCAGCTCCTGGTTTGCCATGTACTCCACTCCCCTGCCGCCGGAGCTGGAACCCAGCAACGCGCAGCGGGCCGGGCTGTTCAATGCCGTGGTGCGGGAGAACGAGGACCGCTTCGTGATTGCGGAGAAGTCCAGCAAGAAGGTTGCCCCCTTCGGCACGCTGCCGGTGGCGCTGACCCCGGACCAGCCGATCAACACCGCCTCGCTGCGTGAGGCCCTGGCGGAGCTCGCGCGCACCGTCGGAGGTGCCCTGCCCTCGCTGCCCAGGCACCCGGGCATCGACATCCTGCGCAAGTCCGCCCCGCGCTTCAAGACCCTTTCCGCCCCGCCGGTCCCGGCGCTGGTCAACGGGCAACGCAACGTCGTCGGTGCCATCGTCGAGGCCCTGAACGACCTGGACCATTCCTACCTCGCGGTGCAGGGACCTCCCGGGACCGGCAAGACCTTCGTGGCCTCCCATGTCATTGCCGCCCTGGTGAAGCAGGGCTGGAAGGTCGGGGTCGTGGCCCAGTCCCACGCGGTCATCGACAACGTCCTGGCCAAGGCCATCACCGGCGCCGGGGTGCACCCGGAGCAGGTCGCCAAGAAGCTGAAGGCCGGGGACAAGACCGAGGTCCCGTGGGCCGGCACCACCGACGACGCGGTGGAGGAACTGCTGAACTCGGACGAAGGCGCGCTGATCGGCGGCACCGCCTGGACCATGACCGGCAAACGGGTCCCGGAGGGCTCGCTGGATCTGCTGGTCATCGACGAGGCCGGACAGTATTCGCTGGCCAACACCCTGGCCGTCTCCCGCGCGGCAACCCGCCTGCTGCTGCTGGGTGACCCGCAGCAGCTGCCGCAGGTCACCCAGGGTTCGCACCCGCAGCCGGTGGACGAGTCCGCGCTGGGCTGGCTCAGCGCCGGGCACCCCACGCTGCCCGGGGAACTGGGCTACTTCCTGGCCGACTCGTGGCGCATGCACCCCGAGCTGTGCGCCAAGGTCTCGGCCCTGAGCTACTCCTCCAAGCTGCACTCTGCCCCCGCGGCAGCCAAGCGCTCGCTGTCCCACGTGCCCGCAGGGGTCTCCACGGTCTTCGTGGAGCACCGGGGCAACACCACCCAGGCGGTGGAGGAGGCGCACGAGGTCATCAACCAGGTGCGCGCCCACATGGGTCTTTCCTGGATCGGCGACGAAGACCAGGAGCCCCGGCCGCTGCTGGCCGAGGACGTGCTGGTGGTCGCCGCCTACAACGCCCAGGTCAACCTGCTGCGCACCGAACTCGACAACGCCGGGCTGGCGGAGGTGAAGGTCGGCACCGTGGACAAGTTCCAGGGCCAGGAGGCCCCGGTGGTGATCGTGTCCATGGCATGTTCCTCGGCCGACGATGCGGCCCGCGGCATCGACTTCCTGCTGAACCGCAACCGGATCAACGTGGCGGTCTCGCGCGGGCAATGGCGCGCCGTGATCGTGCGCTCCCCCGCGCTCACGCACTTCTTGCCCGGCACCCCCGCCGCCTTCGCCCAGCTCGGGGCGTTCCTGGCGCTGGGGTCCTAGACGCCGGCGGCCCGTCCGGGTCCGCGGTGCCCCACGGAATTCATGCCCCCTTCGCCTTTGCGCCATCTTCCCGGGGGAAGCTGGGGGCATGATGATTGCCGATTCCGCGCCGCACAGCCGCTTCTTCACCACGAATCCCCTCGCCGGCAGGGCCCTGGCCGCCGAGTTGCACCGCATTTCCCCGGCCCGGGACTTCGCGGATCTCCGGTTGCCGTGCACCGATCTCGTGCCGGTGCCCGGACACGACCGTGCCGGCGGCCGGGATCCGGTCGCGGCCGGCATCGGGAGCACGGTTTCCGTGACGCCCTGAGGCGGCGGGTTCCCCGTCGGCCCGTGCCCACGTGCTAGAAATGAAGTCATGACAACGCGCGTACTTGCCGGCAAACACGTCAACCCCCTGGGCTTCGGCGCCATGAACATCACCCATGGCTACTCCAATTTCCCCACAGACGACGAAGCCGGTCGGCTGCTGCACGAGGTGCTGGATGCCGGGGTCGACCACCTCGACACTGCAACCCTCTATGGCGGGCACCGCAGTGAAAACCTCATCGGGCAACACCTGAAGAAACGCCGCGACGACTTCTTCCTGGCGTCCAAGGGCGGGTTGTCCCTCGTCGAGGGCCGCGGGAAGATCGACGGGCGGCCCGACACCCTGCAGGCACACGTGGATGCGTCCCTGCAACGACTGCAGACCGAGCACATCGACCTCTACTACCTGCACCGGCTCGACCCGGCGGTCCCGGTCCAGGAATCGGTCGGCGCCCTGGCCGAGGCCGTCGTGCAGGGAAAGATCGGCGGCATCGGGCTCTCGGAGATCTCGGCAGCGACGCTGCGCGCCGCGCACCAGGTGCATCCGATCGCCGCGGTGCAAAACGAATACTCGTTGGCCACCCGGAATCCCGAGCTGGGGATCCTTCAGGCCTGCAAGGAGCTGGGCACCGCGTTTGTTGCCTTCTCCCCGTTGCACCGGGGGTACCTCTCGGGCAGCCTGCGCGAGACCGCCTCGCTGCCGGCCGGGGACATGCGCCACTGGATGCTGCGCTTTGAGGCGGAGAACTATGCGCA
This sequence comes from Arthrobacter sp. AQ5-05, assembly GCF_003287975.1. Taxonomy (GTDB): domain Bacteria; phylum Actinomycetota; class Actinomycetes; order Actinomycetales; family Micrococcaceae; genus Paeniglutamicibacter. The sequence continues at coordinate 33,784 of NZ_QMKQ01000031.1, read as the reverse complement.
CAACCTCGAGCTGGTGGACCGGCTGGTCCTGCTGGCCAACCGGCTCGGCACCACCGCCGCCGCGTTGTCCCTGGCCTGGGTGCTGGCGCAGGGCGAGCATGTCCATGCCATTCCCGGCACCAAGCGAGGCGACCACCTGGCCGAGAACCTCGGGGCGCTGTCGGTGTCACTGTCCCCGGCGGAGGTCGCCGGGGCAGGGGCGATCATCAACCAGTCCACGATCGCCGGGGACCGCTACAACGCCCATCAGCAAAAGACCATCGACAGCGAGGAATTCGAGCCGGCCCCCTAGAAATGTTGGCTACTTGGATTTGGGTCGTTTGGGGTCGACGACGTCCTTGACGTCGAAGAAACACTTCAGCACCGGCCGGTCCCCGCGCTGCTCCTTGGCGAATTGCAGGCCATCGATATTGATGCGGGCCTGGCGCAGGTAGGAATCCCCCGGCTGCATCCACGCCGGCGTGGTTCCGTCGACGCCGTAGAAGAAATCGAACCCGTCCTTCTTGAGCATGTTGTACTTTGTGCCCTTGTAGGCCGGGACCCCGGAGATGTCGGCACCGAAAGGATAGATAAACTGGTCGGTGTCCCCGAGGATGGGGCGCACCTCCTTGTCCCACAGCACCATGTCGTGCTTGATCCGCTTGATCGAGCTGGTCGTCATGTTGATGTGGCCCCAGGCGTGCGAGGCAAAGACCCACCCGTCCTTCTTCAGCGCGGTCGCCACCTCGGTGGCCGTGGCGATGTCCGCGTCCAGGGTCTTCGAATCCGGGTACTCGCTCTTCGAGGTGCGGTAACCCAGCACGCCGTTGTAGCCGGTCAAGGCGAGGATGCTCTTGGAACCCCGGTAGGAAAAGTCCGGGTGCTTTTCCACGAACTCGTCAACCACCGGGGGCATGTCGTAGGCGCCGATGTGCTTCTTGCCCGCCGCATCCACGTATTCGCTTGTGACCTTGCCGTCGCCATCGATCAGCAGCTTCGAGGCGAACCCGTCATCCTCCATGTATTCGTAGTAGCTGACGTCGTCCTCGGAGAGCACCAGCGGTTTCTTGCCCTTGGGCAGGTGGATGTCCTGGTACCTCATCTTCCCGTTGGCATCCAGGGACGCGATGTCCGCCGGATTCACCAAGACGTAACCGCGGGCGTGGAGCTCCGCGAGGATCTTCTTGAATTCGTCCAGGGTGACCATGTAGTCGAGGTAGCCCTGCTCCTTGGAATCCCCGTCGAAGGCCCGCTTGGTGTCAACCACCAGGGAGTGGACGAAAAGGTGGGAGATCTTCGAGCTGTCCTCCCACACCACCGTCTTGGCTGCGGCGGCCTTGATGTCCGCCAATGCCGTTTCGGCTTCGACCCCCTCCAAGCCGGCCAGAACCTTCTTCGCCGCCGCATAGTCGTAGCCGGCGGCCAGGGTCTTGGCCTTCTCGATCCGTTCGGCCTCGGATGGGCCCTCGGCTTGTTCGCTGGGGGAAACCATCGATTGCGGGGCCGAGCCTACGGAAGTGGGGTCGTATTGGCTCGGGGGCATGTACGGCGGGGTGGTGCACCCCGCCAGGACCAGCACCGAGGCGGTCATTGGGGCCGCGGCTGCGGCCAGGCGTATCCGAGGTTTCATGACGTGCCCCTCACTTTTCGTCCCGGCGCAGGGATGGACGGTCCCTCGCGCCCGAGGTCACCGGTGTGGTTCAAACGACCCTACCCAGATCGGGGGCAACCTTAAACGGGCGCGCCGATGGACTAGGATTGTTTGGTCAATCCCCAGCAAAAGGACCGTGATGCGACCTACCCACCAGGCGAGCCCGCTGTGGAGTCAGACGCAACAATTCAGGTCGTCCGCCGCCTGGAAATTGCTCTCCACCGCACCCTGGGCCGTGGCCTTCCTGCGCGCCGAATTCACCAGCGCCAAGCCCCGCGTCGGGCTGGAGGTCTTCCATGCGTCCCTGGAATCCTTCCTCAAGGTCGTGCGCTCCGAGGACCCGGCCTTCAACGACTCGATGACCGCCGCCCAATATGCCGATGCCTGGGTGCGAAACCAGTTCCTGGCCCGCCCATTGGTCGACGGGCACTTCGTCTACGAACCCACCGCCCAGACCGCACGCGTGCTGAAGTTCCTCTCTGACTTCTCCGGGGACCGCACCAACCTGAACTCCTCGCGGCTCAACACGCTGCTGACCTCCCTCGAATCCCTGGCCCACGAGACCGACCCCGACCCGGCCGCACGCATCCGCGCGCTGGAGGCGGAAATCGCCCAGCGCCAGGAGAAGATCGCCTCGCTGCGCGACGGCACCTCCCCGGCGGTGCTGCCCCGCGAGGGTGCGCTGGCCGCGACCCGCTCGGTGCTCGACATGGCCTCCGGGCTGCCGGCAGACTTCAAGCGCATGCGCGACGGCGTCCAGGAAATGCTCCACGCGCTGCGCGGGGAAATCATGGAATCCTCCTCCGTCAAGGGCGTCGCGGTCGGCGCCGTCCTCGAGGGCGACAAGCAGCTGCGCAGCACCCCGCAGGGCGAGACCTTCCGCGGCTTTACCGAGTTCCTGAACTCCCCCGAGGCCCAGGCACGCTTCCGCGAGGCCGTCAACGAGGTCATGGAACGCGACTTCGTCGACGCCCTGGACGCCCAGGAACGCCACACCCTGGCCAACATGCTCCGCGAGCTGCGCCGCCAGGCCTCCGAGGTCCACCAGTCCTACGGCCGGCTTTCCGAATCCCTGCACGCCTACGTGCAATCGGCCGAGTTCAAGGAGGCGGCGATCCTGCGCGAGGCCGTGCGGGCCGCGGAAATCGCCGTCGCTTCCTCGCGCGTCCTGCACTCGCGCACGCCGGTGGCCCCGATCCGGCTCTACGCCCCGCGCTTCACCTCCATTGCGGCGCTGGGCATCTACGACCCGGACGAGCACGTCGCCCCGCCCAAGCTGGCCGCCCCGCCGCCGCTGTCCATCGCCGACATCCGCCGCACCCCCTCCACCCCGAGCCCCGACGTCCCGGCGTTGAACCACGCGATCCTCACCTCGCGGGCGAAGGCCGGCGGCTCGGTGGGATTGCGCGAAACCTACAACGGGCTGTCGGACGAACACCGGCACCTGAACACCATCAGGTACCTCATCGAGGCTGCCCGCAACGGCGGGGAAAGCATCGACGAGGCCACCCTCGAGGAAATCACTTTCACCCAGGTCGACGGCGCCACACGCACCGCAATGGTGCCGGCCATGAGCTTTACGAAGGATCCCGCATGAGCAGCCCACTTCCCTCCGGTGCCGTCGATGAACGCCGCCTCTTTGCGGGCGACACCGGTTCCTTCGAACTGCCGCTGCGCCAGCTTTTGGTGCGCCTGCTGCGCGGCCCCTACCTGGACGGGGTCGCCGAGCCGCGACTCTGGCAGCTGGTGTTGGACCGGCGGGCCGAGATCTCGGCCTATGTCGCCGAGATCTTCCTGGTCCTCGAGGTCGACGCCAACCGCAAGATCGCGCTGCTGGCCCCCGTGGACCTGGAGGCCGCACACACCACCGCAATCGCCCCGCGCCGCGCGCTGAAGCGCGAGGAAACACTGCTCGCGCTGCGGCTGCGCCTGCTGCTCGAGCGCCACGCGGGCTCGGGCACCGACGCGGTCATCACCCGGGAGGCGGCACGCGAGATCCTGCTGGAGCACCGCGCCCCCGGGGACACCGATGACAAGAAACTGGAAGAGAACACCGACGCGGCCCTCACCCGGCTGCTGAACCTCAAGCTCGTCCTGCCCACCGAGCTGGCCGACGAGTACAAGGTCTCCGGCGCCCTGGCCCTTGCCCTGCCCTTTGCGGCGATCGAGGAAATCCCCGAGTACATCAAGGCCATTGAACGCGTGGGCACCGATGACACCGAAGAATTCGAGTTGGAGACAGAAGAGCTATGAGCATTGAAATGACCCTCCCGCTCTCCGACGCGCTGAACCCCGGGCAGCACCGGCTCACCCAGATCCAGGTCATCAACTGGGGCACCTTCCACGGCCGGCACACCCTGTATGTGGATCGCGCCGGAACCCTGCTCACCGGGCACCCGGGCGTTGGCAAGTCGACGCTCTTTGACGGCATCGGACACATCTTCCATGCCGCACCGCGGCTGAACGAATCCGCGCACGAGGCCTCCACCCGCAAGGACCGCCGCACCACCTACTCCTACATGCGCGGACGCCGCTTCAAGACCGAGGCCGGCACGCTCTACCAGCGCCCCGGCGCCACCTGGAGCGCCCTGGCCCTGGTCTACGAGGACGGCCTGGGATCCTCGGTGTGCATCGGCGCGATCTTCGACCTGCCGGCCAACGGCCTGGAGGGCCAGGTCGGCAAGCACTACGTGATGGGCGACCGGGCGCTGGACACCGCTGCCCTGGAAGACCACGGGGCCCGGCGCTTCACCCCGTCCTCGCTGCAGAAATCCCTGCCCGGCTTCGAGGCCTTCGACGTGCACCGCGCCTTTGCCGAGAAGTTCCGCCGCCGCCTGGGCATCGACAACGACAAGGCGTTCTCGTTGCTGCGCACCCTGCAGAACGGCAAGGGCCTGGACAAGGGCGTGAACCAGTTCTTCCGCTACGAGGTGCTGGAAGTACCCGCCACCATGAAGGCAGCCGCCGGGGCCATCGAGGACTTCTCCCACCTTCGCGGCATCCACCGCCAGCTCGAGGAGGCCCGCGCCCAGCGCGACGCCCTGGCCTCGGTGCCGGAGCAGAAGCTGCGCCATGACGAACTGACCGCCGAGCTGTCCACCCTCGGTGCCCTGGTCTCCACGCAGCTTCCGGCCTTTGGCGCGCAATTGGCGACCCGGGCCCTGCAGGGCGAGAATTCCATGCTCAGCGCCGCGGTCGAGGCCAACACCGCGTTGATCGAGGAAAGCGGTGCCCGCAAGGCAACCCTGGAAACCAAGGTTGCCTCGCTGAACGAACAGCACGAGGCCGGAGGCGGCGCCGGGCTGGCGCTGCTGGAACGCGAAGCCCAGGCCGCCCGCAGGCACCTGGCCGAGCGCGAAGAAGTGCTGCGCACGCTGCGCGAGAACTTCGAGGCCGTGGGCCTGAACTTCACCTTCACCGCCTCCGGGCTGCAGGCCATGCGCCGGCAGGCCGCGGTCAGCGCCGAGAACCTGGCCTCCATTGCCAAGGACGCACGCACCATGGAGTACGAGGCCATGGCGACGGTCATGAACCTCAAGGACCGGGCCAAGAAGCTGCGGCTGCAGATCGATTCCTATGCCAAGCGCGGCTCGAACATCGATGACCGGTCGATCGCCGCGCGCCGCGCCATCGCCGCTTCCACCAACCTGGACATCGATTTCCTGCCCTTCGCCGGGGAACTGATCGATCTCTCCCCCTCGCACGGGCAGTGGCGGCCGTCCGCCGAAAAGGCGCTGAGGTCCCTGGCGACCACGCTGTTGGTGCGCGGGGAGGACATCAAGTCGGTCACCCGGGCCATCGACTCGCTCTCGGGTCTGGGCCGGATCCGCTGGATGGACATCTCCAAGACCCCGCGCGAGGTCGTCTCCGGCCCCGGGGACCTGGTGGGGAAGCTCGACTTCAAGCATTCGGCCGCCGGCACCTGGCTGCGCGCCAAGATCGCCGCCGACTACCCGCTGGCCTGCGTCGAGACCGATGCCGGCCTGCACATCCACGACAAGGCCATCTCGCTGGCCGGGACCATCAAGACCGGGTCCGGGACCTTCGAGCGCGACACCCGCCCGGTGGCCGCCTCGGACTACCTGCTCGGCTTCACCAACGCGGAGAAGATCTCCGAACTCGAGACCAAGCTGGCGGCCCTGGAGGCCGAGACCACCCGCGCCGCCTCGGTGGCCGACGACCGCTCCGCGGCCAAGGACCAGCTGGCCGCCAAGCTGGCGTTGCTGGGCTCCCTGGCCAGCGACGACAGGTCCTTCGCATCCCTGGATGCCTCCGGCGCCCTGGTCATCCTGCAGGACCTCGAGGCACGCATGGCCGAGGCGCTGTCCCAGTCCGGGGACCTTTCGCATGTGCGCCGGGCCCTGGAGGCGGCGCGTGCAGAACTCGAGGAATGCGTCGGCACCCTGGCCGTGGCCCGCGCCGAGGCAACCACGCTGTCGGCAGCGCTGGAGCGGGCCCAAGGTGCGCTGCGCGCCGCGTCGGTGCGCGATGCCACCACCGAGGACTGGGCCGTCGAGAAGCTGGCCGCCAGCGAGCAGCTGGCCCCGCTCATCAAGCGCCTGGATGAGGGGGCCCCGGTGTCCACCACCGAGCTGGAGGCCGCGCTGAACGCGCTGGCCCTGGCCCTGTCCGAGTCCGGTGCAGACCTCAAGCGCGAGGCCTACACGCTGGAAGCGGCGTTGAAGGACACCTTCAGGTCCTTTGCCCGCGAGTTCGGCAATTCCGCCGCGGTCTCCTTCGGAACCTCGGTGGAGGCGGCAGAGCACTACGTCGCCCTGCACCAGGGCATCATCGAGCAGGGATTGCCGCAGCACGAGGAGGAGTTCCGCGAGTACTTCTCCAACCGCTCCTACGAGCGTTTCTCGGACCTGTTGCAGTTGCTGGAGGAGGAACGCCGGTCGATTGCCGAGCGGATCTCGCCGCTGAACCAGATCCTGGCCGATGTCACCTTCGAGCACGGCTCCAGGCTGGCCCTCGAGGTCGCCACGACGATCCCCGACGAGGCGCGGGCCTTCCGCCAGGCGCTGAAGGAGGCCCTGGCAGGGGCGTATTCCTCGCGCGGGGCCGGGACCCTGAGCGAGAGCTACAAGGCGCTCGAGGCCCTGGTCGATGCGCTGGATGATTCCTCGCGCGCCGCCTGGCGCGACACCGTGCTGGATGTGCGCCAGCACGTGACCATCAGCTGCAACGAGCACAAGCCCAACGGCGAGGTCGAAACCGGCCTGGAGCCGGGCACGCTCTCCGGCGGCGAGGGCCAGCGTTTCACTTCCTTCATCATGGGCGCGGCTCTGGCCTACCAGCTGGGTTTCGCCACCGCCGGGTTCACCGCCTACGGCACCGTGATGATCGACGAGGCCTTCATCCAGGCGAACTCCGAGTACGCCGCGGCGGGCATCAACGCGCTGCAGGAATTCGGGTTCCAGCTGCTGCTGGCCGCACCGGAGGACAAGATCGACTTGTCCCGGCACCTGGGTTCGGTGTGCGACATCATCAAGCACCCCGAATCCAATGTCTCCGGGTTCGTGGCCTCGGGCCGCTCCCCGGCCGTGGCCACGAGCATCATTTTGCGATAGCACCTCACACAATGGTGCCCCGGCGCGTTTACAGGGTGTGGAGATGACAGCGAACCCCGCCTTCGAGTTGGTGGTGCGCAGGCACGGCACCGCGGTGCTGCGCATGTGCACCGCGCTGCTGGGCCCGGGACCCGATGCGCAGGACGCCTGGAGCGAAACGTTCCTGGCGGCCCTGCGCGCCTACCCGTCCCTGGCCGCCGGCGCCAACATCGAGGCGTGGCTCATCACCATCGCCCGGCACAAGGCCATCGACATCCTGCGCGCCAACCACCCAATCCCCATGGACGAGGTCCCCGAAACCGTGGTGCTGCCCGAGGTCACGGGACAGCTGGAGCTGCTGGAGTCGCTGGCCTCGCTGAGTGAGCTGCAACGCAAGGTCATCGGCTACCACTACCTGCTCGGGTTCCCCTATGCGGACATCCCGGCATACCTGGGCGGCAATCCCGCCTCGCTGCGCCGGGCCGCCGCGGACGGCATCAAGGCCCTGCGCAGCCAACACCACGAAGCGGAGGAAGAATCATGAGCGAACTTGCCATGCACGAAATGGATGTCCTGCGGCAGCGGCTGGCCGAGCGGGCCGCGGCCGAGGGGCTGATCGATGTTTCCTACCGGCTGGTGGATTCCCCGGTGGGCCAACTGATGCTTGCCGCCACCGAGCGCGGGATCGTGCGCGTCGCCTTCGCCGCCGAGGACTTCGACGCGGTGCTCGGAACCCTGGCGCAGAAGGTCGGGGTGCGGGTGCTGCACCGTGCCGCACCGCTGGATGCGGCGGCAGCCCAGCTCGATGAATACTTCGCGCATTCCCGCCAGGGATTCGAGCTGTCCCTCGACCACCGGCTTTCGCGCGGGTACCGCCTGGAGGTCCAGCTGGCCCTGCCGAGCATCGGCTACGGGCACACCGCCAGCTACAAGCAGATGGCGGCGCTGACAGGTCGCCCGGCGGCGGTGCGGGCCGTGGGCACCGCGTGCGCCACCAACCCGCTGCCGATCCTGGTTCCCTGCCACCGGGTGCTGCGCAGCGACGGCTCCCTGGGCGGTTACCTCGGCGGGCTGGAGGCCAAGCAGGTCCTGCTCGACCTCGAGCATGACCGCTTGGCTGACCCGTTTTCCTAGCTCTCCGACACCGACGACAGGACGCGACCGTCTCCAAGGCCCGGGTTCCGGGCAACCGCGGTGTTCAGCTCGGATCGGCGCACGGCCAAGACCGTGACATCGTCGGGATTGCTGTTTCCGGAGGCCATCGTGTGGACTGCGTCCACGATGCCCTGGGCGCAGTCGGCGTGCAGGGCCAGCTCCGCAACCTCGGCGATGGCGGCCAGGGTTCCGTCGTAGAGGTCCAACACCCCGTCGCTGAAGCTGACGATCATGTCGCCCGGGGCGAGCCAGATTTCCCGGGACGTCCAGGTTGCCTCGGGCATCAGTCCCACCGGAAGTTCGTGCGAGGCCAATCGCTCCCATGTCCCGTTACCGCGGATCAACAGGCTCAGCCCGTGGCCCGCGTCGGAAAACAGGACCCTGCCGTCGCTCGCGCGGAGCCTGGCATGGAAGAGCGTGGCGAACGCCGCCGCCTGGCTCAGCTCGGTGGCCAGGCAGTCCGATGTCAAGGCCAGTGCCTTCACCGGGTCGTCGCTGTTTCGGGCGCTGCGGATGACGGCGCGCGTGGTGGCCGCGATCATTCCCGCCCCGGCGCCCTTGCCCATGACATCGCCCAGGGTGAAGCCCAGGCCTCCGTCGATGGCATACCAGTCGAAGAAGTCCCCTCCGACGGCCTTGGAGGGGATGCAGGCCCCGGCGGTTTCGTAGCCGGGCAGGATCGCGGCTTTCTTGGGCAGCAGGAATTTCTGGATCTGTGCGGCCCGGCTTAGCTCCTCCGCGGCCGCAGCGGCTTCCTCCCGGGCGGTGCCCAAGTGCAGGCGGGCCCGTGCGGCCAGCTCGTTGACCACGGCAGCACTGATTGCGAAGACCGTGGCGTTGAAGATGCCGCGTGCCAGCTCATTGGGATTGTTTTCCCTTTGGGCGCCGAGGATGAACGGCACCGAGACCGACAGGATGGATCCGAGGACGGCGTATATCACGTAGCGGCGTCCGGCCCTGGCGGCGAACCAGAGCAGTGGCAGCAGCAGGATGGCGGCAAAAATGGAGTGCGACTCCCCGGTGCCGTGGCGCAGCAGGCCGGCGGCAACGAAGTCCAGCACGGGCACGATGATGGCGAAGCGCAACAGACCCGGGCGGCCGAAGATGACCGCCAGCACCAGAGCCACGGCAACCGCCGCCAGCCCGGCGATGAGGGATGCGGCGTTGCTGATGGGCACGGTCGGGAGCACCAATGCCATGAGCGCGGCGGCAACGAACATTGCGGCAAAGGGAATTTGCTTGCGCAACGGCGAAAGCTCGTCGAGCCCCACCAGGACGCGTGAAGGGCCTAATGCCATGGATCTAACTTCCTCATGGGTGCGGCGACGAGTCCCGGGACAGGACCCAGGTGTTGGTGCCGTCCTGCCGGACGAAGGTGACTGTGCTGACCAGGGCCCGGATCAGCGCCAGGCCGCGCCCCGACTCGGCTTCCGGACCGGGCATCCCCTTGGCCTCGGTATCCAGCTGGGGATCGGTGGCGCCGAAGGCGCTGATCTCCGCCCGCAGGCTGTGGGTCCTGACGCTGATCTCCACTCCCAGGTCCACCGGCGTCGGGAATTCCGGCAGGGCATGTTGGACGATGTTCGAGGCGGCCTCGATCACCGCGGTGGCGAAGGTCATGCGGTCCACGTCCGGAACAAAGGGTGCATCTGCCCACAGCTTGTCGAGCAGGATGTGGACGGCCTCGATGGACTCCGGGATGGCCCGGTCGCGGAAGCTCCGGCTGGCAATCGGCTCATTCATTGCCGAAGGCCTCCTCGGCCGAGGAGTACGAGGTCAGCACCCGGTCCATGCTGGTCAGTTCCAGGACCATCTTCACCTGTGGCTGAACGGCCGCGATGCGCAGGTCCCCGCCGGCCTGCCGGGCTGCCTTGAGGCATCCGATCAGCGCGCCGAGCCCGGAGGAATCCATGAAGGTGGTCTGCGCCAGGTTCACGACGATGCGGTTCGAGCCGGAGGCCACCACCTCGCCCACGTACGCCCTGAGGTTGGGTGCCGAGACCATGTTCAACCTTCCGGAAGCCAGAACTTCCGTGTAAGACCCACTGGCCTTGTGGCTAAACTCCATCGAGGTTCCTTTCTGTGGTCAGCCGGGGAATCCGGCGACGCGTTGGGTGGATCGGGCTAATTTTCGCCGGGCGCATGGCCCCGGTACCGTACGGCCTTGTACAGGACGCTGAGCACCAGCAGGTCAAAGACGACCCAGGCGACGTTGACAAGCGTACCGACCGGTTCGGCCAAACCCGTGGCTAGGCGCACGCTGCCGACAACTGCGGCAACCACCAGAAGAACGGCAACCGTGATCTGCGGCCGGATCAGGCTCCAGCGCGGCCCGCCCTCCTGGCGGTCCTTCGGGGTGACGGCGAAACCGAGGGGACGACCGAACCAGACATTCCGTGCCGCCGTGGTGCAGGCCTTGATCCAGGTCGGGAACAACGCCAAGCTGTATTGCTGGCCCCGCCATGTGGGAATCCCGTGCCCGGCAACGGCAAAGAGCACTTGGTTCACGACCATGAACGGAATGAAGCGGATGAAGAAATCGGTGCTGAGGCTGGCCACCGGAAGGATGCCCAGCAGCAGGTAGATGACGGGTGCGGCGAAATAGACGATGGCCGCGAATCCACTCAGGTAGCTCCACATCGTGGAGAAGTACATCAGCCGCTGGCCCCACTTCAGGCCGCGCTGGGTCAGCGGGTTTTCCCGCAGCAGCACCTGCATGGTCCCCTGGGCCCAGCGCAGGCGCTGGGTCATCATGGTGCCGATGTCTTCGGGTGCCAATCCGTAGGCGAGGATCTCATGGTGGTAGACGCTCTGCCAGCCGCGGGCGTGCATGCGCATGGCGGTGGCCATGTCCTCGGTCACGGAGATCGTGGCCAGCGGCATGAGCGGCTGCGCCTCGCCGGCACGCTCCACCGACAGGGCGTCCAGGACCGCCTGGACCGATTCCATGGCGCCCAGCGGGGACCACTCCCGTGCCGAGAGCCGTTGAACTGCTTCGTCGGTGATCACCTTGACCCCGGTGTCGCCCACCGCTGCCAGGTCCATGGCGGCGATTTCCTCCAGGTCCGCCTGCAGCGCCCGCACATCGGCCTGGACCAGGGCGCGGACCGCGGCGTCCACCTTTCGTTGGACCTCGTAGGTGAGTTCGCTCAGCGACTGCCCGGCCGCCAACTGGCTGTCGGCTTGGCCGATGGCAGCCTCAACCTCGTCCAGCATGTCCCCGACCAGGGGCGAGTCGGCGTCGGCGGCCTTCCGGGCCTGCCGGATTGCCTTCTTGGAAGCGGCCAGGGCCCGGCGAATGCTCTTTTCGGTCTCCTGCACGTAGCCGAGCAGGCCGAGTTCCATGAGTGCCTCGCGGCGCAGCACGGCATTGGAGCCGCAGAAGTAGGCCGCATTCCAGCCGTCCTTGCCCTGTTGGATGGGTCCGTAGAAGAGCGGGGCCTGGCTGCCCAGCGGGTCGTCGTCGGGGACATTGGTGAAGTATTGCGGGGTCTGGACCAGCGCGACCTTTCGGTTGTTGAAATAGCCCAGGGTCTTTTCCAGGATGTCGGGTTCCGGGACCTGGTCGGCATCCAGGATCAACAGGAACTCGCCCTCGGTGACCATCAACGCGTTGTTCAGGTTTCCCGCTTTGGCGTGCCGCGGCTTGTTGGCCCAGTCCTCGCCCCGGGTGACATACCCGAGCCCGTGATCGGCCGCCAGCCGCCGCAGTTCCGGCCGGTCCCCGTCGTCAAGGATCCAGGTGCTGTGCGGATGCCGGATGCGCGCTGCGGCCAGCGCGGTGTTCATGACCATCTCCAGCGGCTCGTTGTAGGTGGTGACGAAGACATCCACTGTCGCGTCCGGCCGTGCCGGCGGCGCCCCGGTCCGTTCCTTCAAGCGCCATACCGTCATCCCGAACAGGAGCACGTCTATCAGGCTGTAGGTTTCGGCAGCAACCAGCGGGACCGCGATCCACCAGGCGTCCCAGTTCAGCGAGGCTGCCCAGCGCCAACCGATGTAGTTCACGCCCAGTATCAACGTGAGTACCACCATCAGGCGTGTCCAGAACCGTGCCATGCCCAGCCTTCCAGCTGCTCCATTTGATCATCTGTGAGGACGTACCGCACAGCACCCGTCAGCGGTGCTTGGGCACGGCCCGGGCGTGGGAACAAGCCGAACATATCATGGTTGACCAGCACGAAGACGCCGGCACCGTGTCAGGCAGGTCTTGGCAGGCAGGGACGATCCGGTCTGGGGCCGGAAAGCAGGAAGGTCCTGCCCGGGGTTGGGCAGGACCTTCCACACTGGTTCACTCCGGCGTTATTCGCTGGCCAACCCCTGCACCGGGGCCAGCTTCGCGGCCCGGCGGGCCGGGACGATCGAGGCGGCAAGAGCCGCCACGACGGATACCGCAATGACCCCGGCCAGCTGCAGCCACGGGATGGACACGCTCATGGCGCCGAAGGCACCCATGACCGACTGGGCCCCGAGCAGACCGTAAGCCGATCCGAGCAGCACGCCCAGCAGTGCGGCAACCCCGCCGATGAGCACGGCCTCGGTGGCCAGCATCTTCTTGAGCTGCCCGCGGGTCAGGCCCAGGGCGCGCAGCAGCGAGTTCTCCCGCGTCCGTTCCAGCACCGAGAGGCTCAGCGTGTTGGCCACGCCGATCAGGGCGATCAGCACCGCGACGGCCAGCAGGCCCGAGACGATCATCAGCAGCATGTCGATGACGGTGTTGAACATCTGCTTTTCCATGACCCCGCCGCCCACGGCGTATTCCTCGACGTTCAGCTCGTCGGCGATGTCGGTCTGCAGGGTCCGCAGGTCCGCGTTGCCCAGCGAATCATCGACCTTCAACCACAGCACGGTGCGTGCGTTCAGGTCCTTGGCAACCGATTCCTTGGTCGCCCCCAGCATGGAGGTCGCGGTCTCCCAGCCCACGACCGGCTGCAACGAGTTGCTTTCGGTGATGAGCAATTCCAGATTGCCGGTCTTCCCGCCGAAGCCGGTGGCCTCCATGGTCTTGCCCTCGTTGTTGGAGGAGACCAGGACCTGTCCGGCGGCCGGGACCTGGCTGCCGTTGTTGAGCACGGATTCGAGAGACGCAGGGTCGGTGGCGAAGAGTTCCTGGCCGCTCTTGGAGCTTCCCACGGCGGTGAGTTCCGCCAGGTCCTGGACGCCGTTCATGGCCTTGACCTTGGCCAGGGACTCGGCCGGGAAGGTGGTGCCGGAGTAGTCGTTGACCTCCACATCCACCAAGAACTCGCTGCCCAGGGCGTCGCCCAGTGAGGCCTTGGCGGTCTGCGCGCCGACCATCATCATGGACACCAGCGTCACGCCGATCAGCAGCGCGGTGGCTGTCGCGGTGGTGCGCCCGGGGTTGCGGACCGCATTGAGGCTGGCCAGCTTGCCCGGCACGGTTCCGCCTGAGGTCAGCGCGCCGATCGCCGAGACGGTCTTGGGCAGGAAGAGCGAGCCGAGCATCAGCACTCCCGGGAAGGAAAGCACTCCCCCGCCGAAGGCAATGAGGATGTTTCCTTCGATGGCTCCGTAGGCGAGTGCCGCGGCGCCGGCCGCCACGAGCAGCGCGCCGAAGACGATGCGGATCTTGCCGGCCTTGTTTCCCATGGCGGCGTCGTCGGCCGGGCGCAGTGCCGCCAGCGGGGACACCCGCATGGCCTTGCGGGCAGGCATCCACGCGGCCACCAGGGTGATCGCGGTTCCGGCCACGATGGGCACTATGATGGCCTGCGCGTTGACGGCAAGGGTCGCGATGGACATCTCGGGCACCGTGGCAACCAGGATCTTGATCAGGGCAGCCATGATGCCGGTGGCCAGCAGCACGCCGGCGGCCGAAGCCAGCAGGCCGACCAGCAGGGCCTCGATGAGCACCGAGGAGCGGATCTGCTTGCGCAGCGCGCCCAGGGTGCGCATCAGCGCCAGCTCGCGGGTGCGCTGGGCGATGAGCACGGCGAAGGTGTTCATGACCACCAGCCCGGTGACCACCAGTGCGATCAGGGCGAAGACCAGCAGCACAATCGTCAGTTGGTCGTTGCCGCCGGAAAACGCGGCAATGTCCTTGACGATCTGTTCGTCGGGGGTGTTGACCTGGAAGTACTTCAGTCCGGTTCCCTCGAGGGCGGAGGTGATCGGGTCCTTGAGCCCCTGCAGGTCGATCCCGTCCTTGGCGGCCACCACGATGTTGGCGTAGCTGGCCTCCCCGGGGCCGGAGAGCGCATCGAGCAGGGACTGGCCGATGGTCAGGCTCATGGCCGAGCCGGTCATCGGGTCGCTGGATGCCGCGGTGATGCCCGAGACCTTGACCTGGCGGCTGATTTCCTTGCCTTCGGCGGTGGTGGCGCCGATCTCGAGGACATCCCCCACGGAAATATTGTATTCGCCGGCGTAGGTGGCATCGATCGCCACTTGCTCGCTGCCGGTGGGCAGTGCCCCGGATTCAAGCACCGTGGAATTGAGCTTCTTGTTGGTTGCCGCGGTGTTGGCCGAGGCGTAGTAGTCCCTGCCCCCGGCGTTGACGCTCACTCCGATATTGGCGGAGCCGTGGACGGCCGCCACGCCGTCGACGGATTCGATGGCCTTTAGGGTCTTGGGGCCCAGGACGTGGGTTTCGGGCTTGTCCTCGTCTCCCGCGGCCATGTCCACCATGTAGTCCTGCCCGATGACCAGGTCGGCTTTGGCGTAGGAGGAACCGATGCTGTTTTTCAGGGTTTCGGTGGCCGAGGCGTTGACCATGAGGGTGGCTGCCAGGAAGGCGGTGCCGATCATGACTGCCAGGGTCACGGCGATGAAGCGCCGCGAGTAGGTCTTGAGGTTGGCTAGGGCGAGTTGCAGCAAGACTTATGCACCCAACCCGGAAAGAGCCTGGGTGACCGTCTCGACGGTGGGGTCCTCGAGCTGGCCGACCAGCTCGCCGTCCTTCATGAGGAGCACGGTATCGGCGTAGGAGGCGGCCACGGCGTCGTGGGTGACCATGATGATCGTCTGGCCCATCTCGCGGGTGGAGGAACGGAGCAGCGAGAGCACCTCGGCGCCGGTGCGCGAGTCCAGGTTGCCGGTCGGCTCATCTCCGAACACGACCTCGGGGCGGGTGAGCAGGGCGCGGGCCACGGCCACGCGCTGCTGTTGGCCGCCGGAAAGTTCGTGCGGCTTGTGGTTCAGCCGGTCGCCCAGCCCCAGGGTGGTGACGATGGTCTCCAACCAGGCCTTGTCGTGCTTCTTGCCGGCCAAGGCCAACGGCAGCAGGATGTTGGCCTCGGCGGTGAGCGTGGGGACAAGGTTGAAGGACTGGAAGACGAAGCCGACCTTTTCGCGGCGCATCTTGGTCAATGCATCATCATTCAGCTTCGAGATGTCTGTCCCGCCAATGAAGATCTGCCCGTCGTTGGCGTCGTCGAGGCCGGCCAGGCAATGCATGAGCGTGGATTTTCCCGAACCCGAGGGGCCCATGATCGCGGTGAACTTGCCGCGGACGAAGGAGACGTCGAAGCCGCGCAGGGCCTCGACGCGGGTGGTGCCCTCGCCGTAGATCTTGGTCAGGTTCGTCGCATGGACAGCAAAGTCGGTGCTGGTTTGTGGTGCAGTAATGGTCATGGTTCCACGTTATGCTGCCGATGGATGGTTTTGGATCATCCGCAGGGACCCTTTATTCCATCCCTTGGCTCATACTCGGGTATGAGACAGCGCCTTCACAGGGTCCACCGATACGCTGTTATGTCTATGCTCTACTTCGCGGTTCCAACCGTTGCCCTGCTGGTCGTCATCGGCCTGGCCGCAAGCGCTGCCCTGTTGGCGGTGCTGCTGCATTTCGCTTCCCGCGGCCGCGAGCGGGCGGTGCGCCGGGTGTTGCTGGCGGCCATCGCGGTGTGGGCGCTGGGCTTGGCCGTGGCGGTCTTGCCGGCGGCCCCGCAGCCGGATCCCTCGATCCCGACCGGCACCTTTAACTGGGTTCCGTTCCTCGCACACCAGGAGCGCGATCTGGGCGTGGAGATGGTGGCGAACCTCGGGCTCTTTGCGCCGCTGGGCCTCATGCTGGCCTTCTACTGGCGCCGGTTCGCGGTGCCCAAGACCACCGCACTGGTGCTTGGCCTTTCCGTCTGCGTCGAGACCACGCAGCTGTTGCTGCGCAACAACCGGGCCTCGGACATCACCGACATCATCACCAATACCGCCGGAGGGTTTGCCGCAGCGCTCATCGGCTGGACACTGGTTTCCGCGGTCAGGCACAGGCGGACCACGGACGAATCCGCCGCCCAGGAATCACTGCGCCAGCGGTAGCACTTTGCATTCCACGTCCACCGGGTCCAGGAACGTGTTCCACAGCGAACTTGCCCGGTCGCATGCATGCTGGACGTCCCAATACAGGTCCGATTCCGGGTCCGCGTCTTCCATGCGGACCTCGATGTCCATGCTCCAGTCGGGGCGGCGTTCCAGGATCCGCACCGCGTGCACCGTCTCGATGTCCATCAAGCGTTCGGTGATGATTCCTTCGAGTTCCTCGTCGGTGAGGGTCTCGATGTAGATGTAGTCCCCCACGGCCAGGCAGAGCGCCGGCGGGTGCTTCGCCAACCATGCCGAGATCCCTGCGATGGTGCCGGCGACCACCAGGCACAGCCCGGCAACCACGGCGCAGAGCCTCCACAGCGCCGCCCGTTTTGTCATCGGCCAGGCCTTGCACATCTTGCGTGGCGGCTCAGTCGTGCCGCCCGTGCTCCGGGGTCTGGTGGCTGTAGGACTCGATCTGGAAGGTGGAGTGCTCGATGCTCACCTCGAAGTGCTCGGCCACGCAGGACTGCAATTCGCCCAGCAGGGTGGCCGCGGCCCCGGTGTGGAACGCCGCGTCCTCGACCACCACGTGTGCGGAGAGGATCGGCAGGTTCGAGGCGATCTGGCTGGCGTGCAGGTCGTGGACGGCCAGCACCTGGGGGTGCGCAACCAGGTGGGCCCGGACGTCTTCGAGGTCAAGTCCCTTGGGCGTGGATTCCAGCAGGATGTGCGTGGTCTCCCCCAGCAGCTTCAAAGCGCGCGGGATGATCAGGATGGCAATCAGCATGGCGGCAATCGAGTCGGCCTGCATCCAGCCGGTCGTGGAGATGACGATCGCGGAGATGATCACGGCGACGGAGCCAAGGGCGTCGTTGACGACCTCCAGGAAGGCCGCTCGCATGTTCAGGTTGTCGTCCCTGCCCGAGGCCAACACCATCATCGAGGCGACGTTGCCGAGCAGGCCGATGATGCCGAAAACGAGGAGCCCGCTGCCGGCGATTTCCGCCGGCTGGAAGAGGCGGCGGATGCCGTCGACGAGGGCATAGATGCCCACCCCGAGCAGCAGGGTCGATTGGAGTGTTGCCGAGAGCACTTCGGCGCGGCGGAATCCCCAGGTTCTCTTGGCCGTGGGCTTGCGCATGATCAAGGTGGCCGCCGTGAGTGCCAGCAGCAGGCCGGTGGAATCGGTGAGCATGTGCGCGGCGTCGACGAGCAACGCCAGCGAGTTGGTCAACAGCGCACCAATGACCTCGGCCACGAGGATGGTCGCGGTGATGCCGAAGGCCCAGGCAAGTTTCTTTCGGTTGGTCGTTGCCAAGCCGTGGTCGTGGTCGTGGCTCATCGGTTGGCTCCTTCCTGTGCCGGGGCCGGGCCGTGGACCTCGGTGAAATCGTGGGTGTCCAGTTCGTTCTCGTCGCTGGTGCCGATGTAGTGGTTCGCGTCGCCGAGCAGGTCGAGCAGCAGTCGCGGGTTGGCCAGTGAGTACATGCTGGCGCGCCCCTGGGCGCGCGAGGTCACCAGGCCGCAGTCGCGCAGGCAGGAAAGGTGGGCGCTGACGGTGCTTTGGGCCAGGCCCAGGTGGTCGGTGAGTTCCTTGACCTTGTGTTCCCCGGTGCGCAGGTGGGCCAGGATCATCAGCCGCGTGGGGTCGGCCAGGCCATGGAAGAGTGCTGCCGCCGCCGCATGGTGTTGGATGGCTTCCTGGCGCTCGTGGTCCACCCGATCTATCATCGTCATATTACGATGATATCCAATCATGACGATAAAACAAACGGACATGAAGCCGTGGCAGGATTGGAGCATGAGCACCGGAATAATCATTGGCGAAAACAGCCTTGCCCGCCCCGCATGGGCGGCGACAGATCCGATGATGCGCACCTATTACGACACCGAGTGGGGCATGCCCGTGCGCGATGAGCACGGGGTCTTCGAACGGCTTAGCCTGGAGGCGTTCCAGTCCGGGCTTTCCTGGGCAACCATCCTGCGCAAGCGCGAAAACTTCCGCGAGGCCTTCGCCGGCTTCGACCCCGAGGTCATCGAAGGCTTCGACGAGGCGAAGATCGAGGAACTTCTGGGCAACGCCGGGATCATCCGCAACCGCGCCAAGATCCTGGCGACCATCAAGAACGCGAAAGCCACCATCTCCTTGCGCGAGGATGGCGGACTGGCCGAATTCATCTGGTCCTTCCGACCCGAATCCACCCCGGTGCCCACAACCATCGGGGAAGTCCCGACCAGCAGCCCCGAGTCCCTTGCCATGTCCAAGGCGCTCAAGAAGCGTGGTTTCGCCTTCGTGGGACCCACCACCATGTTCGCCCTCATGGAGGCGCTGGGAATCGTGGACACCCACTTGGTTGGTTCGCACCGCCGCGGCACCTCGGGCATCTGGCCGGCATGAGCTCGCGCTTCCTGAAGTCCAATGGCCCGCTGGATCCCGGTCACATGATGCGCACGCTGGGTATCCACTCGATCCCCACGCTCGACATCCACGAGCCCGCCGAACTTCGGCACACCCGGGTGATCGCCGTCGATTCCGGGCCGATGGCCGTTGAGTTGGCGTTCGCCACGGACGGCGTGCAGCTGTCGAGCGCGGAGGCCGAAGCCAGCGACCTCGACCAGCTCGAAACCGCCGTCCGCGCATGGCTGGACCTGGACACCGACCTGTCCGGCATGCAGGAGTCCTTCTCCCATGACCCCATGCTTGGCGCCTTGGTTGCGGCCCGCCCCTGGTTGAGGCTGGTCGGCTACCTCAACGGCTTCGAGGCAGCCGCCACCACGGTCCTGGGCCAACAGGTGACTTTGGCAGCGGGCCGAACCTTTGGCGGACGATTCCTGTCAGCCTACGGAAGCGAGGGTCCCGGCGGGCTGCGCATCTTCCCGACGCCCGAGGCCGTGGTCGCCCCAGGCGTTGACACCCTGCGCGAAACCATCGGCTTGACCAAGACCCGGGCCGCCACGCTGTTCCTCATGGCCCAGGGGTTCGCCGCCAAGGGTTTCGCCGGAACGCCCGGCATCCCATTGGATCGCTCAGAGCTGCTGGCCTTGCGCGGCGTGGGTCCGTGGACCGCGGACTACTTGCAGATGCGCGGCCGAAGCGATCCGGACGCCTTCGTTCCCGGGGACCTGGTCGCGCGTCGAGCCCTGGACAGGATCACCGAACGCGAAGCAGCGGCGCTGGCAAGTTCGTGGGCGCCCTACAGGTCCTACGCCATGGTCCACCTCTGGGCGTCGGACACGATGGGCAGCACGCCGGCCTAATCCCAGTCGCCCGGAGAAACGGCTGGCGTTGCCAGCTCCGGAGCCAGCCAGCCATGATGGAGGTGCCCCCCGCACCTGTAGACCAGGGGGTCCAGCTGCTTAAGCGCCCTCCGAGATTCTCAGGCGTTGAGCGGCTCGGGGAAGATCTGCCCGATGGGTGACTTCTTTTCGGCTTGGAATTCGTCCTCGGCGCGGCCATATGCCCAGTAGGCCGACAGCGACATTGCGCGCCTGTCGACGCCGCGCTCGCCATTGAGGTAGGCCCGCAACGACTTCATGGTTTCGCGTTCGCCGTGGGCAAAGACCTGGAGGGTGCCTTCGTGCCACTCGGCGTTGCGCACCGCTTCCTCGAGCTTGGTGTTTTCCGGGGTGAAGTAGCCGCCGCGGTGCAGCCAGTGCACGGTGATCCCTACCGGCACATCGAGGCGCACCTCGTCCTCGGGGCCGGAGACCTCAAGATAGATGTCGCCGACCATCTCCGAGGTCATGTCCTCGACCGCGGCGGAGATCGCCGGCAGCGCCGTCTCGTCGCCGATGAGCAGGTGCCGGTCGAATTCCGGGTTCGGCGTGTAGAGCCCACCGGGGCTGGCGAAGCAGATCTGGTCACCGATCTTTGCGTTCTGCGCCCACGGGCCGGCCAGGCCCTGGTCGCCGTGGATGACGAAGTCGATCTGCACGGTTTGGGCGTCGAGGTCCACGTGCCGCAGCGTGTAGGTGCGTCGGACCGGGAAGTCTTCAGGGGCCAGTTGTTCACGCAGGGCATCGAGGTCATACGGGGGCACCAGCCCGAGCTCGGGTTTGGCGAATAGTATCTTCACATAGCGGTCTGAGACGGCCTTGTCCTGGAAATTCACGAATCCCGACCCCCCAAAGGTCAGTCGCATCATGTGCCGGCTCAGTCGCTCGCTGGCTAAAACCTCGAGGACAACCTGGGGCCGAACCGGACGTACCGAACGCTGGATAGTCACCAATTACCGCCTTTTTGGATTAGGGAAGATAAGCCTAGCCTAATCGACCAAGCCCCTGCTTAGCCAATGCCAACGTCATGAACCCGACCCGCCGGTCAGAGCCAAGCCGTCAATCATGATGTCCAGCCCCACGCCAAAAGCCTTGTCGGCACGCGATCCACCCAGTGGGGCCTGGGCGGCCAGCACCTCGACAAGCCCCGGCGTCTGGGGGGCATCCTCCCCGGGGTCAAACATGTCATCGGGCGCCACCATATCAAGTGCTGAACCCAGAATGAACGACTCCAGGGCCACAATGTCACTCATGACCCGGCCTGGCTCCCATCCAGCCGCCAAGAAGCCTTGCACCACGCATTCATACATGGCCAGGGTGCGGGCCGCCCCGGCGATCGGCTCGGTGGCCAGTAACGCAATCGCGTTCGGATGGGCAGCGAATGCGTCCCGGTACGAGCGCGCCCACCGCCCCACAGCTTCCCTCCAGGGCAAAACCCCAAACCCGCTGACGTCGATACTGTCGCTGACCACCTCGCGCATCCCCACCAATAGCGCCTGCTTGTTCTTGACATAGTGGTAGAGCGCAGGAGGCTTGACACCGAGTTCGCCGGCGAGCGCAGCCATGGAGAACCTCTCCGGACCCACGGAATTGAGCAGCTCGAGGGCAGCACCAAGGATCTTTTCGCGGTCGAGCACCGACTTGCGCGGCCGACCAGCGCGACGAATTTCCGACAAATCCACCAAAACCCCTTGCCTGTGACTCCGCCCACAGGTAGTGTGGGCAAAGTTTATTTAATCTTATTAAATATAGTTGGGAGTTGCCCCCTTGACATTGACAGTCTTTCATTCGGGTTCGATTGCCGGTGCCCCCTCGGGGCACATGACTGCTGTGGCGGTCACGGACGGGATCATCACCGCGGTCGGATCCTCCGCCGAGGCCCTGGTCCCGGCGGCCGATGTACTCCACGACTTGGACGGAGGTTACCTGGGACCCGCATTCGGCGATGGTCATGCCCACCCGCTCTTTGCCGGACTCGAGGACATCGGTCCGCAGATCCGCCAATGCACGAACCTCGACGAACTCCTTGCCGCAATCGCGAAGTGGGCGGACGCGCACCCCGGCGACGGTTGGATCGTTGGTGCCAGCTATGACGCAACGCTGGCCGAAAACGGACACTTCGATGCCCGGTGGCTCGACTTGGTGGTTCCCGACCGCCCGGTGCTCCTACGGGCCTGGGATTACCACACAGTGTGGGTCAATTCCATGGCCCTGGAGATTGCCGGAATCACGGCAGATACACCGGAACCCGAACTTGGCCGGATCATTCGTCGAGCAGATGGCACCCCCCTGGGAACATTGTGCGAGCCCGGCGCCATCGACCAGGTCACCGTCCATGTTCCCGACCCCAGCCAGGAGACGATGATCGCCGCTCTTTCCCGGGCAACCGCAACCTTCGCCGAGGCCGGTGTCAGTTGGGTGCAGGACGCATGGGTGGAAACCGGATCACTGGACACCTACTTGGCTGCGGCGCGGCAGGGGGCCTTGCACACCCGCATGAACCTCGCCTTCCGCGCAGATCCGACGCGCTGGGAACAGCAGCTGCCAGATTTTGCCTTAGCCAGGGACAGGGTGCTCGCCGCCGATGAAGAGCTGCTCAGCGCACACACCATCAAATTCTTCCTGGATGGGATTGTTGAATCACACACGGCCCACATGATCGATGCCTACGCGGACTGCCCCGGCAGCCGCGGCCTGCCCAATTGGGAGAACCAAGCATTCATCGACGCGGCAATTGCCGTGGATGCAATGGGCTTCCAGTTGCACATCCATGCCATCGGGGACGCCGCTGTGCGCCAGGGGCTGGACACCATTGAAGCGGTCCTTGCTGCCAACGGGCCGCGTGACCGCCGTCCGGTCATGGCCCATCTTCAGACCATCACCCCCAGGGACCTGCCGCGGTTCAGGGAATTGGGCGTCATCGCGAACTTCGAGCCGCTGTGGGCGCAGCAGGATCCCGTGATGACTGAATTGACCTTTCCCCGGCTGGGAGACGAACGGGCTTCACGGCAATTCCAGATCGGCGAGATCGCCGCTTCCGGCGTCAGGGTGTCTTTTGGCAGTGACTGGCCCGTCACCCATCACCACCCGCTGCTGGGCATCGGCACGGCAGTGACGCGCACCGGTGTGGCAGACCCATGCGGGAAACCGCTGGCCGGGGCGCCGTACGACGTGACTGATGCACTGGATTCCTACAGCACCCAAGTTGCCTACCAAGCCTTTGCCGAGCATGAACGAGGCACCCTCGCTTCGGGACAGCTCGCGGACCTGGTATGGATGTCGAGCGATCCACGCACCAGCGCCGACAACGAAGTGGCCGGGCTCAAGGTCCTGGGCACCTGGCTTGCCGGCAAACCCACCCATCTGGCAATACCCGATCGGGTATTGGAAGGAACACGATGAAGACCAAGACCATTGCTCCGGCCCCTGCAGCCAGGGGAATCCAGGACTCACGCCCCACCCAACTCAAACGCGTCATGGGCGTCCCGTTCCTGGTGCTCTTCGGGTTGACCTATATGGCGCCAGTCACCGTGTTCACCACCTACGGCGTGGTGACTGGGGTGACCAACGGGCATTTGCCCGCAGCCTACGTCGTTGGACTGGTGGCCATGCTGTTCACGGCATTCAGCTATGCCCACATGTCACGGGCGGTTCCGCAGGCTGGATCCGCCTACGCCTACACCCAGCAGGCCTTCGGCGGCACCGTGGGATTTGCTACGGGCTGGACGCTGATGCTTGACTACCTGTTTATTCCGATGATCAATTTCCTGCTCATCGGGATCTACCTGAACACCCAGTTCCCCGTGGTTCCCGCGTGGGCTTTCTCGCTGGTGGCCCTTGTGCTGGTGCTCGGCTTGAATATCATTGGCATCAAGTTCATCGGACGACTCAGTGCAACCGTGGTGGCTTCATCGGTGCTCATGATCGGCATCTTCGTTGCACTGGTGCTCAACCAGATCCTCAACACCGATGCGCCAAACCTGCTGGCACCATTCTCCTTCGGTGCCGATGGCCTGGGACCGATCTTCTCCGGTGCGGCCATCCTGTCGCTTTCCTTCCTTGGATTCGATGCGATTTCAACGCTGTCGGAAGATGCGAAAAATCCCGGCAAGTCGATCCCCGCCGCGATCGTGCTCACAACCTTGGCCGGCGGGCTGATCTTCATCGTCGTCGGCTGGGCCGGGGCGCTGATCCATCCGGACCACACCACCTTCACCGACCCGGATGCCGCGGGTGTCGAGCTCATGGCAGGCGTCGGCGGTGCGGCGCTCACCGCCATCTTCGTGGCAGTGTATGTCGTAGGATCCTTTGGCTCGGCAATGGCCTCGCAGGCCAGCGTTACCCGCATCCTGTATTCCATGGGGCGCGACGGGCTGCTGCCACGCCGCATGGGCATGCTCAACCGCCGCTTCTCCACACCCGTCTACGCGACCCTCGCGGTCTCCGCAGTGTCGTTGACCTACCTTTTTGTGAGTCTCGAGATGGCCGCCTCGGTAGTCAGCTTCGGGGCGCTGGTCGCGTTCTCCATGGTGAACCTTTCGGTCATCAAGATCTTCTTCATGGATGCCAAGGCGCGCGGCGCCCGCGCCGTTCTGCTCTACCTGCTGATGCCATTGGTGGGTTTTGCGCTGACCATTTGGTTGTGGACGTCCTTGTCGGGAACCAGCCTCGTTGTCGGCCTGATGTGGTTCGCCGCTGGCATGGTCTTCCTGGCTGTTCGAACCAATGGCTTCCGCTCCACTCCGCCGAAGCTTTCCTTCGAGGACTAGCAACACCGTCCCGGAACCAGGGCTGCCGCCCGCACGGCCTTTCAAGGCCGTGCGGGCGGCAGCCCTTCTTGTGTGGAACTGCGACTGCTACTCCAGGCGCTGGCCCTGCCAGCTGCGCAGCCTCCAGCTCGATCCTGTCGCATTCTCCAGGGTCACCACACCGGTGTTGGCCAACGGCACGGGGGAAAGCAGCGCGGAGTCGAAGTTGGCGCTCCGGGACGCAAGCCAGGTCACCAGCATGGCCGCGTGGCTGACCACCACCAGCTTCCCGGTCCCGGCGCCCCTGGCCCCCTCGATGACCGCGTCGAAGCGATCCAGTGCGGTGCGGGCGTCCTCGCCGCCGGGCACCCGGGCCGCAAGGTCGCCCGAGAGCCAGCGGAAGAACACGTCGCGGTAGGCCAGCTGGGCGTCGCGGTCGGTGCGCATTTCCAGTTCCCCGGCGGAGATTTCGCTGAGCCCGGCGTGCTCGGCCACTTGCAGTCCGCGGGCTTGCGCCAGCGGACCGGCGGTCATCCTGGCGCGCAGCAACGTCGAGGAATACACCGCGTCGACATCCTGCCCCTCGGCGCCCAACCGCTCCACCAGCGCCTGCGCCTGCGCCATCCCGGTCTCATCCAGTGGTGCCCCGGGGGCGGCGGTGTCCAACGCCTGCGCCACGTTCGAGGCGGTCTGCCCGTGACGGATCAAGATCAGTCTCATACCTTCACCCTAAATCGTCAGCCCCGTTTTGGTACGATGAAACCAGCTTCACGAGATGCGCGCCAGCTTTAGGCTCCGACCAGGCGCGTACACCAACCCCATGCTTCACGGGTGGTTCGGATGACGAAGCGGTCCTTGGCGGCAACCGCCCCGGGGACAAGAGCACACGAAAGGCGCCGTCCCTTGCGCAACCAGTCACGCCCGTCCGAATCCTGTACGTCCTTCCACCCCGGCCACCGCACCAATCCGCGGGCGGTCAAGTCCCTGATGGCCCGACCCACGCTGTGGGCTCCGGCCGATGTGGAGGTCATGGTTTCCCCCGTCCAGGGGCTCACGCTGCATGTCTTTGCCGGCGGGGCGCACCACCAGGTCTTCGCCCACGACCTTCCGGTGATTGCGCACCTGCTGCGCATCGCCCCGGCCCGTCCCGAGGGCCGCTCGCTGGGCCGGGTGAATTTCCACAACAACGCGCTCGCGCTTCCGGCGGACCCGCGGCGCAGCGCCGGGCTTGACTACTTCTCCTTCAGCACCGAGCCGCTTGAACCGTGCAGCTTCGAGCGGGACGAGGCCCTGGCCCGGGACTTTGACGCGTTGACGGCCGAGCTGCAGCGCTCCTAGCGGAAGATCGGATCCGCCCCGTAGCGGGCCATTGCTTCCTTGTTTTCCACCGACAGCCGCAGCAGCCGCTGGGTCTCGACGGAAAAGAAAGCCAGGGTCGTGGCGGCACGCACGCACACCCCGCCGTCGACCGGATCGTGGAATTCGTAGCAGATGTCGAAGCTTGCGGCCTTGATGGCGCTGATCCACAGATCCACGTGGGCCGGGACGTTGCGGTAATCCAGCGGCTTGACGTAGCGCACCCGGTGCTCGACCACCAGGATCTGGGTGTTTTCCGGGACTGCGGAAAACAGGTCGACCATCGGCTCGATCCCGGGTTTGCCGGTGCCGCCGGGCACGCCGAAGCCGGCGATGCGCGCCTCTTCCATCATCCGGACCAGGTTCACGTTGTTGATGTGGCCGTACGCGTCCATGTCTCCCCAGCGCATGGGGACCTCGACGCGGAGCGTCGGTTCGTTCACTTGCCCGGCCCCTGCTCGGCGTCGGGGCTGATGAGGCCCAGCGCCTGAAGCTTTTCGGCGATGCGTGCCCCGTCGGACTCGTACACCCACGGCACCCCGGGGGTGGAATTCAGGATCCCCTGGCTGCGCCCGCCTGCCAGCACCGCCTCCGAGGGGGTCAGCTGGCGGATCACGATCGCCGCGACGTGATCGGGGTAGCGTCTGGCGAACTCGGCGTAGAGGTAGGGGTCGTGCTGGCCGTCGTCCCCGATCAGCAGCCACTTCAGGTTCGGGAACTCATTGGCCAGGCGGCGCAGCTGGTCGGCCTTGTGCTGCATGCCCGAACGGAACCAGCCCCTGTCGGTGGGTCCCCAGTCGGTCAGCAGCAGCGGGCCCTGCGGGTAGAGGTTGCGCGAGAGGAAGCGGGTCAGCGTCTGGGCGACGTTCCAGGCCCCGGTGGACAGGTAGAAGGTGGGGGCGCCGGGCTTGTCGCGCATCAGCTTCTCCATCATCACCGGCATCCCCGGGGTGGCCAGGCGGGCGTGCTCGGACAGGACGAAGGAGTTCCAGGCGGCCAGCAGCGGGCGCGGCAGCGCGGTGACCACGATGGTGTCGTCCACGTCGGAGAGCAACCCGAATTCGGCGGCCGCGTCGACCATCATGACCGGGGCGGCCACGGCCGCGGAACCCTCGGTGTGCAGGGTGATCTCGTGCCAGCCCGGTGCCAGTATGGCGGCGACCTTGACGTCGAGCACTCCCCCGCGGTCGGCCTGCACGGCAAAGCGTTCGCCGTTGATGTGCACCTCAAGCTGCCCGTGCGGGACGATCGGGGAGATGAAGTTCCGCCAGCCGCGCACCCCGTCGGCGATGACCTTGGCGCGGTGGCGCCCGGCATCGAATGCGCCGGGCTTGGCCAGCACCAGGCGGGCGAAGATGCGCACCCAGCCCTTGTCCGGGTCCGAGAGCCCGTAGCCGGTGTAGGGCAGGACGGTCGGCACCAGGCCGCGTTCGCGGGCCCGTGTTGCGCGCAGTTCCAGGGCGCGGTCCTCGAAGCGTGCGGCGATGTGCCGGGCGCGTTCGGCTCCTGTTTCCTTGACCATGAAACCCAGTCTTTCATGAGCCGGGGAGATGGAGCGGATCGAAAGGATGAATTGGGCCGCGTTGCCGGAAAGTTCACCTGGCCGTCGCCACCTCTGGCATTTTTCTACAATTCGTAGAACTATGGAGACATGATGTTTGACCATGATGCAGATGAACCCGTGCTGGCGCTGACCGAAGAACAGGCCTGGAGCCTGCTCGAGAAAACCTCCCACGGCCGCCTGGCCACCGCGGTGGGCGGCGCCGTCGATATCTTCCCGCTGAACTTCGGCCTGGTGGGCAGGACCATATACATCCGCACGGCTCCCGGCGAAAAGCTTGCGGCGCTGACTGTGCACGATTCCGTGGCCTTCGAGGCCGACGGCATCCTCTCCGACGAAGCCTGGTCGGTGGTGGTCCACGGACACGCACACCAGCTGCAAACCAGCGCGGAGATCGAGGAGGCGCGCAGCTCAGGCGTCTCCCCATGGATCCCGACCCCGAAGGAATCCTGGGTGAAAATCGAGGTCAGGAACATCTCGGGGCGCCATTTCCGCCTCGGCGAACAGCCCGAGGCGGATTAGGGGACATCGCCGCCTACTGCCCACACATCCACCGGGCCGAACGGCTGAAGCTCAGACCTTGACGGCGCTGACCTTGTTCATGCGTTTGAGCAGGTCGGCTGCCACGCTGACCGCAATGGTGGCCGGGTCCTTGCCCACCACCTCCGGGTCCCCGATCGGGCAGTCGATCCTTCCAAGCGCAGTTGCTTCATGTCCGCTTTCCGCAAGATTCTTGCGGAATCGCTGCCATTTGGCGTTGGACCCGATCAGGCCGATCGAGCCAAGATTCGGATGCCGCAACGCAGCATCACAGAGGTGGTAATCCTCGGCGTGGTCATGGGTCATGATCAGCACATGTGTTCCACCGGGCAACCGACTGAGCACTTCTTCGCCAATGACGGCCAGTTTCGGATGGATCCGCGCCACCGCCGGTTCAAGCGCGTCCAGGCCCTGCAGGTTTTCCTCTCGGGAATCGCTTAAATACAGTTCGATGTCCTGCCGCGAAAGGATGCGGGCCAGTTCAAGACCCACATTGCCAATGCCAAAGATCGCCACCGCCCGGGGCACGGCCAGCGGTTCAAGCAAGATCGTCACTTCTCCTCCGCAGCATTGTCGACCATAGGTCGCCGGAGCCTTGTCATTCAGCCGCAAGGTCATGGTTTCGGGCACGTGCAGCGACTCGGTGAGCATCTGCCGTGCCCGTGCCACCGCTGTCATCTCCATGTTGCCGCCACCTATGGTTTCAAAAAGCTCGTCAATGGTGGCAACCATCTTGGTTCCGGCTTCACGCGGTGCATGTCCGCGCACACCAACCACGGTGATCAACACCGCCGGGGCGCGCTGTGCCCGTAGCCAGATCACCGTATCGATCCAGGTCATGAGGATCGTCCGCTGTTCAATTCGCTGTGCTCGCGAGCCGTCTGGACCGCCCAGAACACCGCTTCGGGCGTGGCCGGCGACGCCAGTTGCACACTGGTTCCGGGCTCGGCAAAACCTGCAATGGCTTGGCGCAATGCCTCGCGCACCGAAAGGGACAACATCAGGGGAGGCTCGCCCACGGCCTTGGAACCGTAGACCGCACCCTCTTCGTGGGCCTTGTCCAGAAGCGAGACGTTGAAGACCTCGGGCATTTCCGACAGGCTCGGGATCTTGTAGGTGCTGGCGCTCTGTGTCGCCAGCCGCCCCCTGGTCGGCCGATCGCTGGTGTCCCAACGCAGGTCCTCCAGGGTCAGCCAACCCGCACCCTGCACAAAACCGCCTTCGATCTGTCCCAGGTCAACCAATGGGGAGAGCGAATCCCCCACGTCATGCACCACATCCACCCGGCGCAGGGTGTACGAACCGTCGAAACGGCCGACCTCCACCTCGCTGGCCGCCGCACCATAGGCGAAGTACTTGAACGGCTCCCCCTTCATGATGCCCAGGTCCCAGTGCAGTCCTTCGGTCCGGTAAAAACCTGCGGCAGACAGCTGGACCCGCTGGAAGTACGCGGCGTTGACCAGTTCCTTCCAGCCGATGGATTCGCGTCCACCGAGGCTGGAGACCGTACCGCGGCTGAACCGGATCTCGTGGGCAGGAACGCCAAGCTTGACGGCCGCCACCTGGGCGAGCCGGTCACGGATCTGCTCGCAGGCGTCCTTGACCGCCCCGCCGTTCAGATCGCTGCTCGAACTGGCCGCCGTGGCCGAGGTGTTCGGGACCTTGTCGGTACGAGTCGGTGCGATCCGCACGGTATCGAGGGGGACTCCGAGGGTGGTGGCAGCCACCTGCAGCATCTTGGTGTGCAGCCCCTGCCCCATTTCGGTGCCACCGTGGTTCACCAGCACCGAACCGTCCTTGTAGACCAGCACCAGGGCGCCGGCCTGGTTGAAGGCCGTGAGGTTGAAGGAGATCCCGAATTTCACCGGGGTCAGGGCCAAGGCCCGCTTTGCATGCTCATGGCTCTCGTTGAACCGGGCAATCTCGGCTTCGCGGCGTTCAATCTCCGCACCGTCCAGCAGCTGCTGCCAGGCTGCCTCCATCCGTTCGGGATGGCGCACCGGCTGGTAGTACGGGGTGTCCTGCCCCTGGACGTAGAAATTCCGGCGCCGCAGTTCCCTGGCGCTGATCCCCAGTTGCGGTGCCACCCGTCCCAGGATGTCCTCCATGACCAGCATGCCCTGTGGTCCCCCGAAGCCGCGGAACGCCGTTTGCGAGGTCTTATGGCATTTGGCGACCCGGCCTTGAACCCGGATATTTGGTATCCAGTAGGCATTGTCAATGTGGCACAGCGCCCGGGTCAGCACCGGCTCGGACAGGTCCAGGCTCCACCCGCCATCAGCGGTCAGCGTCGCATCCAGGCCCAGTATCTTGCCGTCGTCGTCAAAACCGGCTTTCCAGCTGGCGTGGAAACCGTGGCGCTTGCCGGTCATGGTGATATCCACGGTCCGATCCAGCCGCACCCGCACCGGCCGCCCGGTGAGCAAGGCCCCAAGGGCTGCCACCGCGGCATAGCCGTGCGACTGCATTTCCTTGCCGCCAAAGGCGCCACCCATGCGCAGCACCTGGACGGTGACCCGGTGCACGGGGATCCCCAGTATGTGGGAGACGATGTCCTGGGTTTCGGTGGGGTGCTGGGTGGAGGAATGGATCATCAACTGGCCGCTTTCGTCCACCATGGCCAGCGAGTTCTGGGTCTCCAGGTAGAAGTGTTCCTGCCCGGAGAACTCGAACTCCCCCTCAAACACCCGCGCGGCGTCCCTGAATGCGGTCTGGCTGTCGCCCTTGTCGATCACCGGCTGGATTCCGTGGAAGCTTTGCGCGGCGATCGCGTCCTGCAGGGTGATCAACGAGTCGAGCGGTTCGTAGTCCACTTCAACGGCGGCGGCCCCGGCCTTGGCAGCTTCCAGGTCCTCACCGAGAACCCACACCACAGGCTGGCCGTAGAACATGACCTCGTCCACCGGCAGCATGGGTTCATCGCGTTTGGCACCTTGATCATTGACCCCGGGGATGTCCATTGCCGTGATCACCCGGACCACCCCGGGAACCCGGTAGGCCCCGTCGATACCAAGGTTCAGGATTTTTGCGTGCGCTTGCGTGGACTGCACCGGGTAGGCATGCAGCACACCGACCAACCGCTGGTCCAGGTCATCGGTATACAAGGCGCTTCCGGTGACATGTTCCACCGCGGATTCATGCGGATGGACTTCCCCGACAATGGGCCGCTCGGGACGTTGGGACAGCAGGCTCATTTGCCTTCTCCCTTCAACCGGTTGGTCTCTTGCAGTTGGGTGGCGAAGAACCGCTCCAGCGAGGAGGCAAGCATTGCCCTCCGGTATTCGGCGCTGGCCCGGTGGTCATCCATCGGGGTTCCTTCCTCGCCCATCACCCGCGCCGCGGCGCGGATGGTTTCAAGGTCCCATGCCCGGCCTTCGAGCATCTTTTCAGTGGCGGTCGCGCGCAAAGGGGTGGCCGCCACCCCGCCCAAGCCGATCCGCGCCTTGGTGATGATGCCGTCCTCGACGGCGAGCGCACAGCCGATGGCCACGCTGGAGATGTCGTCAAAGCGGCGCTTGGCGATTTTCTGGAAGGACGTCAGTTCGGACAGGGGCAGCGGGACGCGGATGGAGGTGATCAGCTCTCCGGGCTGACGGACCGTTTGCCGGTACCCGGTGAAGTAGTCGGCCAATGGCACCACTCGTTGGCGCGCCACCGAGCCAAGCACCAACTCGGCTTCCAGGGCCAACAAGGCCGGAGGTGTGTCGCCGATGGGTGAACCCGTGCCCAGGTTCCCGCCGATGGTCGCGCTGTTGCGGATGAGCCGGGAAGCAAATTGGCCAAAGAGCTTGCCCAGTAACGGGATCCGTCCTTGCAGTCCACGTTCCAGTTCACTGAGCGTGCAGGCCGCCCCGATCTCGATGTGCGTGTCGGTGACATCCAGTTGCCTCAGTTCACTCAGCCGGTCGATGGCCAGCAGTGAACGGGCCCGTGCTCCCTTGATGT
Source organism: Arthrobacter sp. AQ5-05 (assembly GCF_003287975.1). Classification (GTDB taxonomy): domain Bacteria; phylum Actinomycetota; class Actinomycetes; order Actinomycetales; family Micrococcaceae; genus Paeniglutamicibacter. The sequence goes on along the minus strand of NZ_QMKQ01000031.1, from coordinate 1,756 downwards.
TGACCTCCACGCCCCAGTCGGTTCCACCGGCGAGGGGCAGGACCTCGGATTCCTCGGACAGGATCTGCAGTGCCTCCTCCAGGGTTCCGGGCCTCCGGTAGCGGCCGAGCTGGCCCGTGGGGGTATCGGCGCGAGACAGGTCGGTGGTCACCACGGTCGGCGCCGGCCGGTCGCGGCGGGCAGCCAGCGCATCGTCCACAGCCGGCGTGCCCAATGCAAAGGCGGCATCGCGGATGGGCCGGTATCCGGTGCACCGGCACAGATTGCCGGAGAGCGCGTGCAGGTCGAACCCATTTGGCCCGCAGTGTTGGTCCCCTGCGTCTTCGATGCCCGGCAGGGTGCCGATGGGGGCAGCTCGTTCCGGCCGATAATATTCGGCGGCCATGCTGCAGACGAATCCAGGGGTGCAGTACCCGCATTGGGAGCCACCGCGCTCGACCATCTGCTGCTGGACCGGGTGCAGGTCGGTGCGGTCCCCCAGGCCCTCGGCTGTAATCACTTCCTGCCCGTCGAGGGCTGCGGCCGGCAGAAGACAGGCATTCAGTGCGGTCCAGCGTGTGTCATCGCCGTCCGCTCGGGCGACCAGAATGGAACAGGCCCCGCATTCACCCTCGGCGCAGCCTTCCTTGCAAGAGGTAAGTCCTTCACCGCGCAGGAAGTCCAGGGCGTTGGTGTGCGTTGGCCCGGTAAAATCCCGCACCGTTCCGTTAACGGTAATCAAACACTGAGAGTCTTGGGTTGTCTTGGCGGTCATGCCGCTTCCTCCTACTTCCCGCAAAGTGGGAAGCGCTGTGAACGAACGATTGATAATGGGCGCGCGACAAAGCGGCCTGCGTATCAGCGTCGGGAGCCAAAATCCGTGTCAGTTGGCTCGCTGCGTGCAGGCCAGCTTAGGCTCCGTGGGCAATCTGCCCTTTCGGCCATGCAATCGTTCCACCCATGAGGTCCTCCGGTACTTTCAGATCATCAATGTGGTTGGTTCACAAAACACTCAAAAAGTTCGCGGGCGTTGGCCGTGCTCGGCTGCCGCCTCTGTACTCCAAGCCGGCCGTCTTGTTGTCCACAGCTGTGGCACCCACTTGAGTTCTTATGAGCGGAACGGCAAACCCGCTCCATCCGGATCCGCCAGCCACCCAATCAGAAACGCTCCCGGTGGATAACGACCATCTGTAGGTGTCTGCCCTGGACATGCTCCGACCATAGCAGTGGCTGTGATCCGTGTCACGCATCATGTTGCAGTTGGTTCCCACCGTGCAAACGCAGTGGCTCCCCACCTGCCCAACGGCCTCGTTGCACTTCCTGTTTGGGCAGTTCACCGCCGGCTGCCACGAGACACCCACGGTCAAATGCACCAACGCCAACGCCGGCACCGAAGCTGGTGGATTGGTTCCAGGCGACCCTCCGGGCACGCCGTCGTGCTCCGGGCGCGAAGCAGTGGCGCACCGACCGTTTCAGCTGGCCGGGAAACCGGTGAGCCACCGTCAGCAACCACGGACGCCCGTCGCGCGGCAGCGCCCGCGCCCGGATAAAGCGACTTCCGGCTACCCCTTGTAGTCGTAGAACCCGGCACCGGACTTGCGGCCCAGCTTGCCCTCGGCCACCAGGGCAGCGATGCGCCCGTTGGGGGCGTCCTCGGCCGCGCCGGTCTCCGCAAAGGTGGCCTGGCCGATGAAGTCGATGACGTCGAGCCCGACCATGTCCATGAGCGCGAACGGTCCCATGGGGTGGCCCAGCGCGGTGCGCGCGGTGGTGTCGA
>NZ_QMKQ01000030.1 GCF_003287975.1 Arthrobacter sp. AQ5-05 | reverse complement strand
CATGGTGGGAGGAGCTTATTTCATGGCTCCCAAGGGCGCTACGGGTGGCTCTGAAGGAGAATATTCGCATTTTGGCGGGGTGGCTCTGAACGGCAATATTGGTGGCTCTCAAAGAGTCAAATATTCAAAGCTGGTTGTGAAGCGGCCGGCGGTCCCTCCGGCGTCCTGCCTAGGCCCGCTTGCCGGCGATGATCAACTTGGCCTTCTTCAGGTGTGTCGAGGTGCATTTTCCGCCGTACCCCGAGGTCCAGAAGTAGCCCCCGGCCGCATCGAATCCGGTGCGCGTGGCACCCATGGCGTCCGCCATGCAATCGGCCATGTGTTCGGTTCCGCTAGCGGTCCGCGGCTTGCCATAGACCCTGTTCATGTCCTTGGCCATCCGGGTGAAATCATAGTCGTAGGCCCGATACTGCAGGATGTGGGCGCATTCGTGGTACTGGGTGGCGATCGCCAGCGGATGGTTGGGATCGAGGGCGCCCCCGAAGAAGTCGGATGTGCCCAGGGTGATCGATTCCTTCATGTTTCCGCTCCAGCCGCTGGCCTCTGCGTAGTCCCCGAGGTTCCGGCCCGCGGTGATCGGCACGCCCTTGCACCATTTGGCGATGTTCTTGGCGGCGGATTGCCCGAACCCCAGTTTGCCCAGCTTGAGGCCCAGGGCCACCTTGGTGACCTTGTTGGCGGCCACCCATCCGGTCTTGCCCTTGTATTCGGCCTCGAGCCGGCCGCCGGACTTCCTGCCCGTGCGGGTGCCCATCGTGTAGTCGGCCGGGATGGTTGCCGACCTCTTTTTTGAAGTGGCACTCGGGTAGAACGCCGTGGCGCCGCCGGTCTGGTACTTGGCGGTCATCGGGCGTTGGAGCTTCGAGGAGGAAGCCCACCCGGTTTTGCCGGCGACGTACAGCTGGATGTAACTTCCCGAGGTCCGCCCGGTGGCTTGGCCGCTCTTGCCCATGGGCAGCGTCGCGACGGTCTTGCCGCTTCCCGGCCTGGCCCGAAGGGACAGCTTCGCCTTGGCCTCGTACACCGGTTGGGCAAGCTTCCTTACCGACGCCCGCTTCAGCCAACCGGTTTTGCCCTTGTGGGCGACCTGCACCCAGGAGCCCTTGGACTTCCGGTGGACCAGGTGGCTGCCCTTCTTGGCCGTGACGAGCTTCTTGGATGCGGTGGACGCCGAGGAATGCATGGATTGGGTTTTCAGGGCCTGGTACAGCACCGGGGGCCGGGCCGGGACCTTCTTGGCCGTGGCGACGGGTTGGGCCCGGATCATTAGGGAAGATGTGGGCCCGGGGGCCTGGCCGGCGCCCAGGGCCGGGGCAGGAACCACGACCGTGAGGGCCAGGGCCAGGACGAGCGGGAGGATTCGAATGCGCATGGAGGGCTTCTTCCTTCAACATTGGGGCAAACAGCGGGTATCCGGTGGGCGGATCCGGGTATCCGGCGTCCTCCATGAACAGGATTTTAGTCGAAACTGGACAGCGAATCTCGGATTGACCTGCATGGTTGTTCGCGAGCGTAATAATCCGGAACCGGTTCATGGTGGACTTTCGCGCTTTTGCCGGCCTGCGACGACAGGTTTTCCGCCATCAAGGTCCTGCCGTGGAGGGATTCGGGACCTTCCGCGATGCGGTCCGCTCCCCGATCCGCAGGATCGTCTACACCCGAGGACCTGTTCCCGGTTGCCATCACGGTGAAGGCGGACCCGCCACGGGGCTGGCGCCCGATCGCATCCCCTTCAACGTCCGCGTCCATCGCAAGAAGGAGCAGATCACCACGTCGACCATGCGGCGGCGATGATGATCGTACTCGTAGGCTGGTTCGCCAACCTGCTCCGCACCGAGCCCGCCTCGCTGATGCGCCGCGATGCAGCCCCCTGCGAACCGGCCCCGCCGCCAACCGGAAAGCGCGGGCGACCGCGCACCATGGTGCCGCTGTTTGGGCGTCTCGACCAGGACGGCCCGCCTGGCCGGAGCACTGGCCATCAAGCCGGCACGGTTCTCCTGGCCGTTCCCGTCGGAGGGCCGGACCGCCGGCATCGGGTTCCCGTACGCCTTCGCGGTTGTCGCGTTCTGCGGCACCGACCCCCTATGCCCAGACCTCGGCGTCGGTCAACTTCTTCGCGTTTGCCCGATGGCACTGTTGGCGATGTGCATCGCGACAGTGGTCACCGTGGGCGAAACGACCGGCAAGGACCTGGCCGTCATGGACCGGCAGCCGCGACAAGGCGACATCGGCGCCCGGGGCTCCCTGATCGGCGGACGCCACGCTTGGGACGGGCTCCGGGCGTGAACATCGCCCACGGTGGCAGCACCATCCATTCGTCAACGCCGAATGGATGGCCCCCGACGACTGGCCGCGGCCGACCAACGGGGCATCGGTTGAAGGCTTCCCGAGAACCCGGGGTGAACGGGCACTGCTCGCCAGGGAACGTGGAAGGGCGGCGCCGTTGGCTAACGGAGACGCCCTTCCTGCCGAGAGTGCACCTGTGAAAGGACGGGCGCATTCATGATCGTAGTCACCAGGCTCAATGCCACACGCTTTGCGATCAATGCCGACCTCATCGAACGGATCCAGGAAAACCCCGACACCGTCGTGGTCATGGTCAACGGTGCCAAGTACGTGGTGCGCGAAACCATGGAAGAGGTCATCTCCCTGGTGGCCGGGCACCGCGCCCGCGTCATCTCGCTGGCCCGCCAACTTGTGCCGTCCGACCCGCCGCTGCCGCACTGATAAGAGGACGCCACATTGGATCCCGCAACACTCATAGGCCTGCTGCTTGCCTTCGGCGCCATGTTCACCATGTTGTACATGGAGGGCGCATCGGTCTCCTCGATCCTTTTGCCGGCCCCCATGATCATCGTGTTTTTCGGGACCATTGCCGTGGGCATCGCCAGCGGAACCATCGGGGACACGATCCTGGCCGTCAAGGCGCTGCCCTCGGCCTTCCGCGGCAAGCTTCCGGCGGCACGTGCGACCATCGGCAAGCTGGTCGAACTCGCCGAGGTGGCCCGCAAGGACGGGCTGCTGGCCCTGGAATCCGAGGCCCGCGAGGCCAAGGACCCCTTCCTGGGCCGGGCGCTGCAGTCCCTGGCCGACGGCATGGACGGGGACGAGCTGCGCGAGACCCTCGAGGACGAGATCACCACGCGCGAGGGCACCAACGCGATCGCGCACAAGTGGTTCTCCACCCTGGGCGGCTACGCACCCACCGTGGGCATCATCGGCACCGTGGTCTCGCTGACCCACGTGCTCGAAAACCTCTCCAAGCCCGACGAACTGGGCCACATGATCGCCGCGGCCTTCGTGGCGACCCTCTGGGGCCTGGTCTCGGCCAACTTCATCTGGCTGCCCATCGGCTCCCGCCTGCGCCGGCTTTCCGAGCTGGAAATCGACTCGATGACCCTGGTGATGGAGGGCGTGCTCGCCATCCAGGGCGGCAGCCAGCCGATCCTGCTCGAGGAGAAGCTCCAGGCCATGGTCCCTGCCCACGTGTTGGGCAAGGAACCGGCGCAAGAGAAGGGTTCCGACGCCAAGGCCATGCTCGACGACTTCAAGGAAGCCGCGTGAGCAGGTCCAGGCGCGGGGGCCGGAAGGGTCGCGGGGGAGCCGAATCCGGGCACGAGGGCCCGGACGAGCGCTGGATGGCCTCCTACATGGACATGGTCACGGTGCTGATGTGCCTGTTCATCGTGCTCTACGCCATGTCCACGGTGGACCAGGACAAGTTCGAGGCGCTGAAGAACTCCCTGGCCACCGGGTTCGGCGTGGAGCAAAGCATCACGGCAGACACCGCCGAGGGAATCGTGGTCCCGCCGGAACTGGTGGGCACCGAGGGGCTGCTGGCCAGCACCAAGATCGACGGGCAGACCAAGGAAGCGCTGCTCGCCCTGGCCCAAGGGGAGCAAAGCGACCTGCTGCAGCTCAAGGAACGCATCCAGAGGCGCCTGAAGGACTCGGGCCATGCGGGCGCGGCGGAATTCTCCATCGACAACCGCGGGCTGACGGTGCGGCTGGTCAGTGCCGAGACCTTCTTCGTGCCCAACAGTGCCAAGCTCACCGACAACGCCCGGGAGATCATCGACGCCATCGCCCCGGTGCTCGCCCCCACCAAACGCTACTTCGAGGTCGAGGGCTTTGCCGACGTGCGCCGGCCGGTCGATCCCTATCCCACCAACTGGGAGCTCTCGGCCTCGCGGGCCACCGGGGTGCTGCGCTCCCTGGTCGAGGACGGGGGAGTGGACCCGACGAGGATCTCCTCGGTCGGCTACGGCGACGCCCGGCCCCTGCAAGGCACCAAGGACCTGTCGCTGAACCGCCGCGTGGACATCGTGGTGCTCTCCAGCCAGCCCGAGTCCGTGCGCAACCTGCTGCAGCAAACGCCCTAGCGGGTGCCTGAACCGGCGATCCGGCCCGAGACGGGGCGAAAAGGTTGCCGCCCCGGCTAACGCATGCCCCGATCCTGCCGATAGTGGTGCCAGTGACGCTCTTGCCTGCGGGACACCCCGGTATGGGTGGACCGCCCCCGAACCCCGAGGACCCGGCCATTGCCGTGCCCTACGACTTCCGCCGGCCCACGACCCTGGCCCGCGAGCACGCGCGCGTGCTCGAGCTGGCCTTTGAGACCTTCGCCCGGCAGTGGGGCACCCAGCTGACCGCGAAGATCCGCGTGATGTCACAGGTGTCCCTGGAATCGGTGTCCATGGCCTCCTACGACGACTACGTCGCCGGGTTGCCGGCGGCCACCACCATGGTGCTGGCCGAGGCCGCGGGCCACGAGGCCCGCACCGTGATCCAGTTCCCGGCCGCCGACGCGCTGAACTGGATCTCCCACATGCTCGGCAGCCCCGTCGCCACCGACGTGCCCGAACGCAAGTTCACCCGCATCGAGGCCACCCTGGTGCGCGGGCTGATGGACGAGGCGCTCGAGGACCTGCACTATTCCCTCGGTGCCCTGCTGCAGCACCAGTTGTCGGTGGCCACCATCGGGCACAACTCCCAGTTTGCGCAGGCCGCCACGAAATCCGAGATCGTCATCACCGCATCCCTGCGCGTGCGCGTGGGCGAACGCAGCGCCCTGGCCACCGTCGCGGTGCCCGCGGACATGTTGTTGCCGCAGCTGGGGGAAACCAACCCGCGCTCGGCGGTCGAGGACGCCCCGGGGCTGCTGGCCGAGGCCGTCGCCGGGGTGCCGGTGGACCTGTCCATGTCGCTGGTCCCGGCCAAGGTGCTGCCGGGCACCATCCTGCACCTGGCGGTGGGAGATGTGCTGCCGCTGCCGCACCCGGTCCACCGGCCCTTCGAGCTGTCCGTCGGCGGGCGCCGCCTGGGCACGGCCGCGGCCGGAACCCGCAGCGGCCGGATCGCCGCCGTCGTCGTTTCTACCGAGGAGACTCCCGCATGATTCCCGAACCATCCGCCATCCCGGTCCTGCACTCGACCGCGCTGTACACCGCCGCGGCCGAGGCCCTGGCCGGAATGCTGCCCACCGGTTCCGCGGTGGAAACCGTGCTGCAGCACGGGGCCCGCGACGCCTCGTTGCTTGCCGGGCCCGGCGAACTGGTGTCCGCCGGCTTCGTGGGCCAGCACTCCGCCGACGTGTTGCTGCAGGTCGCCGCACCGCTGCTGGGCGGGGCCCCGGGAGGGCCCGGTTCGCTGGTCGCCGCTTCCGACGTGCTGCGTCCCGCGCTCGAGGCGGCCACCGGTGTGCTGGGTGCCGGGGTGCTGTCCACCGAGGCAGCGGTGCGCCCGGATGCGTTGCTGGGGGATTCCGAGACCGTGTGCTTCGAGCTGCGCAGTGCCGGGGAAAAGATCGGGTTCTTTGCCATCCGCATCCGCGAAAACGACCCGGCTCCCGCCCCGCAGGCACCGGATGCCGGGGTGCGCCAGGACATGTCCAGCAAGCTGGGCCGGATCAACAACGTGGAAATGGCCCTGACCGTGGAGATCGGGCGCACCCGCATGTCGGTGCGCGACGTGCTGGGCCTGGAGCCCGGCGCCGTGGTGGAGCTTGACCGCTCCGCCGGGGCCCCCGCGGACATCCTGCTCAACGGCCGGCTCATCGCACTGGGCGAGGTCGTGGTCATGGACCAGGACTACGGGGTGCGCATCACCCAGATCCTCGACGTGAACGAGGGCTTGTCCTAGGCGTGGAATCTTTCTTCTTGCTGCTGCGGGTGCTCGTCTCGCTGGCGGCGGTCTTCGGCCTGTTGTTCTACCTGCGCAAGCGGCTGCTCCCGCGCTTCGGGACCCCGCGCGCCTCTCAACTGAACGTCGTTGAGCGCCAGGGTCTGGGTCCGAAGTCCTCGGTGGTACTGCTGGATGTCCAGGGCCGGCGCTACCTGCTGGGCGTGGCAGAGGCCTCGATCAGCGTCCTTGACTCCTTCGAAGCCCCCGAACCTGCCGCCTCCCAGATCCCGGACCCCGTGGCCGAGACCCCGCGTTCCTTCGCCGCTGTGCTGGAGTCCCTGCTGGCACCCGCCGCCGTGCAGCCCGCACTGCCACCGGCCGCCGACCACCAGGACATCCCGAACCACGGCCCGGAACGGGAACCCGCCGCCGGGAGCCCGGGTCCGTCGGCATCCCCACTGGCCGGCTCGATCCTCTCCCCGGAAACCTGGCGCCGTGCCGTCGCCGCACTGAGGACCGGTCGCGGCGCATGAGCACCACCGGCCGTTCCCTGTCCCTGCGCGCCCGGACGCCCTGGCTGCTCGCGCTGCTGCTGGTGCTGCTGGCCTCATTCGCCCTCCTGGCACCCTCCGCAGCGTTCGCCGCCCCCGTCGACCCTTCGGCCCCCGGGGACAACGGCGGGCTTTCCGTGGAAATCAACGGACCCAACGGCACCCCCAGCTCGGCCATCGTCACCCTCATCGCCATCACGCTGCTCTCTGTAGCCCCGGCCCTGCTGCTGATGATGAGCTCCTTCACCAAGATCTTCGTGGTCCTGGCCTTCACGCGCAACGCACTGGCCCTGCCCACCATCCCGCCGAACCAGGTGCTCGCCGGCCTGGCGCTCTTCCTCTCGTTGTTCATCATGTCCCCGGTGCTCACCGCCATGAATGATCTCGGTGTGCAGCCCTACCTGGACGGTTCCATCGACCTGACCCAGGCGCTCGAGGTCGGGGTGGGCCCGCTGCGGGACTTCATGCTGGCCCACACCCGAGAGGCCGACATCGCCCTGATGACCCGCGCGGCGGAACTGCCCAACCCCGCGACCCCGGCCGACGTCCCGCTGACCACGCTGATCCCGGCGTTCATGATCTCCGAGCTGCGTGCCGCGTTCATCATCGGGTTTGTGATCTTCGTGCCTTTCCTGGTCATCGACCTGGTGGTCGCCTCGGCCCTGATGTCCATGGGCATGATGATGCTCCCGCCGGTGATGATCTCCCTGCCGTTCAAGATCCTGCTCTTTGTGCTGGTGGACGGATGGGCGCTGATCCTCACCGCGCTCATCGGCTCCTACAACGTCGGGGGTGGCTAGGTACATGGACTCCAACGCCGTCCTGGACATCGGCTTCTCCGGCCTGCTGGTCGCGGCAAAGCTCGCCGCCCCGGTGCTCATCACCTCGCTGGTGGTGGGATTTGCGATTTCGCTGTTCCAGTCCATGACCCAGATCCAGGAAATCACCCTCTCCTTCGTGCCCAAGGCCACCGCGGTCGCGATCGCGCTGCTGGTCTGCGGGCACTGGATGATCGCCGAAATGGTGCTGTTCACCCACGAGCTCTTCGAGAAGATCCCGGCCCTGCTGGGAGGCACGTAACAGTGCTGGCGACCTTGCCACTGGCCTCGCTGGAGGTGATGATGCTGGCCGCCGTCCGCGTCACCGCCTTCCTGGTGATTGCCCCGCCGTTCTCGCACAACGCCATCCCGCTGCGGATCAAGGGCATGCTCGGAATCGGGCTGGCCCTGGCCGTCACCCCGCGCATGTCCGCAGGCTACGAGTCCCTGGACACGGGCCCCTTCCTGGCCGCAATCGTCGCCGAACTGCTGGCCGGGGCGGCCATGGGTTTCCTGGTCATGCTGCTCTTCGCCGCCATCCAGGCCGCCGGCGGCCTGATCGACCTCTTCGGCGGCTTCGCCATGGCCCAGGGCTTCGACCCCCAATCGATGGTCAACGGCGCCCAGTTCACCCGCTTCTTCCACTTTGCCGCCCTGGCCCTGCTGGTTTCCTCCGACGGCTACCAGCTGGTGCTCGCCGGGCTGTTCCGCTCCTTCGACGCGATCCCGCTGGGCGGCGGCATCGGGCTGCCGGGGCTCTCCGAATCCCTGGTCTCGGCGGTGGGGTCCATGTTCCTGGCCGCGGTGCAGATCGCCGGCCCGCTGCTGGTGGTGCTGGTGCTCGCGGACATCGGGCTGGGACTGCTCACCCGCGCCGCCCCGGCACTGAACGCCTTTGCCATGGGCTTCCCGCTGAAGATCATGCTGACCCTGATGCTGGTCGGAACCGTGTTCGTGGTGCTGCCGGCGCTGGTCTCCTCGCTGGTGCGCAGCGCCCTGTCACTGCTGGGGGCGGTGACGGGCCAGTGAGCCAGGATTCGGGGGAACGCAGCGAAAAGGCCACCGCGCAGCGCATGAAGGAGAACCGCGAGAAGGGCAAGATGACCCGCTCGCAGGACCTGGCCGCCTGGCTGGGCATCGGCGCTGCGGCGGTGATGATACCGGGACTGCTCACATTGGCCGAGGCGGCCGGCCGCAGCCAGCTTCAGGCCGTGCGCCTGGTCATTGCCGATCCCGACCCGCAGGCCGCCGTCACCGCCCTCGGCGAGGGCCTGGGGTCGCTCTCCGGCACCATGCTGCCCCTCTTCGCCGTGGTGCTCGTCGTCGTGATCGCCACCGCGGCGCTGCAGGGCGGAATCCGGTTCAAGAAGTTCAAGCTGGACCCGGCCAACCTGAACCTGCTCTCGGGCATGAAACGGGTCTTCGGGTTCCAGGCGCTCTGGCAGGGGCTCAAGGCCCTGCTCAAGGTCGCCGTCATCGGCTTCGTGCTCTGGTTCGTGGTCTCCTCGCTGATGCCGCTGCTGCTGCAGTCCGGCTCCCTGCCGCTGGCCTCGCTGCTGGCCGCCGGCGGCTCCGGGGCGGCCTCGCTGATCCGGGCTTCGGTCATCGCCGGGCTGGTGTTGGCCGCCGCCGACGTGCTGGTGGTCATGCGCCGGAACCGCAAGCACACCCGGATGACCCGCAAGGAAGTCACCGACGAGAACAAGCGCACCGACGGGGACCCGCTGATCAAGTCCCAGCGCAGGTCCCGGCAGATGGCGATGAGCCGCAACCGCATGATCGCGGCGATCGCCGACGCCGACGTGGTCATCGTGAACCCCACCCACGTGGCCGTGGCCCTGAAGTACGAGCCCGGGGTCTCCGCACCCAGGCTGGTGGCCAAGGGCGCCGGGAACATCGCCACGCGCATCCGCGAGGAGGCAGTGGCCAAGCGGGTGCCCATGGTCCGCGACGTGCCGCTGGCGCGGAGCCTGCACGAGGTGTGCAGCATCGGGGACGAGATCCCCGCCGGGACCTACAACGAGGTGGCCCGCGTGCTGGCCTTTGTCATGACGCTCAAGGCCCGCGGGCGCCCCGACGGCGTCCACACCGTGCCCACCGCAGTGCCGCCAAGCCCCGGACGACGGGCGGGCACGCCATGAGAAAATCGCAAGACGCGCCACCGACGCGCCAACCCCCAAAGAACCACTGGCCTCCCATGCCATGTAGCCAGCCCCAGACCCAGCCGACGGCCGACCGCCGAGCCCCAAGGAGCACGACCGCATGAAATTCGCATCCCTGGCCAAGATCGCCGTGCCGCTGGGCGTGGTGGGCATCATCATGCTGCTGGTGGTCCCGGTCCCGGCATCCCTGCTGGACGTGCTGATCGCCGTGTCCATCCTTTTGGCCCTGGTGATCCTGCTGACCACCATGTTCGCCAAGCGGCCGCTGGACTTCTCGGTCTTCCCCTCGCTGCTGCTGGTGGCCACGTTGCTGCGCCTGGGACTGAACGTCGCCTCCACGCGCCTGGTGCTCGGGGACGCCTACGCCGGGGAGGTCATTGCCGCGTTCGGGAACATCGCGGTGGGCGGCTCGCTGATCATCGGCTGCGTGATCTTCCTGATCCTGGTGGTCATCCAGTTCGTGGTGGTCACCAAGGGCGCCGAACGCGTCGCCGAGGTCGGTGCGCGCTTCACCCTCGATGCCATGCCGGGCAAGCAGATGGCCATCGACGCGGACTTGAACGCCGGGCTGATCACCGACACCCAGGCGCGCGAGCGCCGTGCCGAGGTCGCCGCGGAGGCCGACTTCTACGGGGCCATGGACGGCGCCTCCAAGTTCGTCAAGGGCGACGCCATCGCCGGACTGATCATCATCATCATCAACCTGGTCGGCGGCATCGCCATCGGCATGGTGCAGCGCGGCATGGGCGTGGGCGAGGCGCTGAACACCTATGCGCTGCTGACCATCGGCGACGGCCTGGCCACGCAGATCCCGGCGCTGCTGATGGCCGTGTCCACCGGCATGATCGTCACCCGCTCCAATGCGTCCTCCGACATGGGTTCCACCGCCTCGGCGCAGCTGGCCCAGTCGCGCACCGCGTTGCTGATCGCCGGGTCCGCTGCCATCGCCCTGGCGTTGGTGCCGGGGATGCCGAAGCTGCCCTTCGTGCTCATCGGCTCCCTGCTCATCTTCGCGGCCCAGCGCATCAAGGCCAACGCGGCCAAGGAGGAGACCCGGGCGGCGGTGGCGCTGCAGAACGAGGCAGCGGTGGTCCCGGCCGAGACCACCGAGGATTTGATCGAGAAGATGAAGGTGCACGCACTGGAGATCCAGCTGGCCCCGGATCTGGTGGACGTGGTCAACGGGGGAGGGGACGACCTGCTGGCCCGGGTGCGCGCGCTGCGCCGCCGCGTGGCCATGGAGCTGGGAATCGTGCTGCCCCCGGTGCGCACCCGCGATTCGGTCGACCTGCCCCCGGCCACCTACGCGATCAGGATCGCCGGGGTGGAGGCCGGGCGCGGCACCGCGCCGCGCGGGAAGATCCTGGCCCTGGGCGACCACCTGGATTCGCTGCCCGGGGCCATGGTCGTGGAACCGGTCTTCGGGCTGGCGGGCAAGTGGGTCCCGGCCGAGCTGCGGCACAACGCCGAAATGGCCGGGGCCACCACCATCGACCGGGTCTCGGTGATCGTCACCCACCTGTCCTCGATCGTCAAGGACCAGGCCGCGAGGCTGCTGACCCGGGAGGACGTGCGCGTGCTCACCGATGCGGTGCGCGAGGCCAACCCCTCGGCCGTGGAGGAACTGGTGCCCTCGATGCTGTCGCTGGCCGAAGTCCAGCGGGTGCTTCAGGGCCTGCTGGCCGAATCGGTGCCGATCAACGACCTGGGACGCATCTACGAGGCCCTGGCCCTGCGGGCCAAGGCCGGCACCGACCCGGAGGGCCTCATCGAGGCCGCCCGCACCGCACTGGGTCCGGCCATCGCCGCCGGCTACCTGGAAGGCACCTTGCTGCGGGTCGTGATGGTCGACCCCGTCCTGGAACAGGGCATGCTCGAGGGATTGCGCCCCTCCGAGGCCGGAAGCCAGATCATGCTCGATGCCGCCCGTCTCGAGGCGGTGCTGGCCTCGGTGAAGCAGATCGCCGCCGATTTGGAAACCCGCGGCTACTCCGCGGTGCTGGTCTGCGCCCCGGCACTGCGCCCTGCGGTGCGCCGCCTGCTGGGCACCGCGCCCGGATCCATCCCGGTGCTCTCCTACCAGGAGGCCACCGCGGGAGGCGCCGACATCGAGACCGTGGGGGTGGTGCGCGGTGCCGATGCGATTTCAGCTTGAGGGCCCGAGCCTCGAATCCATCCACGCCCAGGCGGTCGCCGAGCACGGGCCGTCCGCGCGCATCGTCTCGGCGGAGAAGGTCACCACCGGCGGCCTCGGCCGGTTCCTGGCCAGGGAACACTACGAGGCGATCATCGAGGTGCCCGACGATCACGCCCCCGACGGGCGGGTCATCCATCCGGGGGACGAGCCCACCGACGAGCGGGACCTCCGGGTGCTCGCCGGAAGTCCCGCCGTTGGCCGCCCATCCGTGGCTCCGGCTCCGGCTCCGGAAGCCGCGGACGCCGGGCCGCGGGGCACCGGCGGGGGCATCGACGGATTGCTGGAACGGGCCGATGCCGCGGAGCTGCAGCTGGCCCCGGCACCGCCGCGGCAGGCGCGGGCAGGCTCCCGGCCGGCGGTTCCCGGTGCCCCGGACTTCGCCCGGCTGCTCGACGGGCAGTCCTTTGCCCTTGAACCGTCTTCGGGAGCCCGGGCCGCCCAGGGCCCGCCGGCGGCAACCGAAACCGCGAATGCCGCACACCGGGGAATCCTCGCTCCGGGCACCGGCCCCGCGGCCACTGCATCCGGACTCCGACCGGGACGGGACCACCACATCGTTCCCTCGGCGCTGGCCGGTCCCGGGGACCTGGTGGTCGTCGTCGGGTTGTGGGGGGATGCCGGGATGGCCGCGGAGGAGCTCCACGACGGCACCGCTTTGCGCCGCAATGCCGGGGAGCTGGCGCAGAAGTTCGACGTGGACTCCCTGTCCCGCAGGCCGCTGGCCGACAGGCGCGGCATCCTTCGGGCGCGCGCCGCCGCGGTTGCCGAAGGCGTTCCGTTGCTCGTGGCGGTGGCCATCAATCCGCAACAAGCGCTGCTGCCGCAATTGGGTCTGCTCGAGGTCCTGGAAGCAGACCAGCTCTGGGCAGCGGTCGACGCCGGGCGGAAAGTGGAAGACACCGCGGCCTGGGTCAAGCACGTGGCCTCGGGCCACCGGCTCTACGCGGTGGTGTCCCTGCATGCAGATGAGACCCTTTCGCCGGAATCGGTGTGGGAGCTGGGGCTCCCTGTGCTTGAGGCCACGGGGCCAAAGACCTAGGTCGTTCGGCAAATGCGGGCGGGTGCTGGGCTATGATTGTGCGGTGCTGGTACTTACTCGGAAGGTCGGAGAACAGGTCCTGATTGGCGAGGACATCGTGGTGACGATTCTCGATGTCAAGGGCGATTCGATCAAGATCGGATTCGACGCCCCCCGCGGCATCAAGATCCAGCGGGCCGAGATGCTCGCCGCCGTCACCGAGGCCAACCAGCAGGCAGCTGCCGGAGCCACCGAAGCCGCCGAAGCCCGGCTGAAGGCCCTCTTCCCGGCGTCTCCCAAGCCGTCCGCTCCCGATGCGCCGAGCGCTTAAAAAACGACGCAATTAGCACTCGCCTTGACCGAGTGCTAATGGTTGCCTAGAGTCATTCATGGTGCTTGTCGTTCCCGGCAAGTGCTGAAAGCCTGAGGTAATTCACCAGCTGGCACCGCGACGACGGTTGGTACCACCCTAACGGCCCGTAAACCATTGGTAACTCACGCAAAGGAGAGACGATGTCCGTCTCCATTAAGCCTCTCGAGGACCGCATTGTCGTCCAGCCGCTCGAAGCAGAAACCACCACTGCTTCCGGTCTGGTCATCCCTGATTCCGCCAAGGAAAAGCCGCAGGAAGGCAAGGTCGTAGCAGTTGGACCGGGCCGTGTCGATGACAACGGCAACCGCGTTCCGGTAGACGTAGCCGAGGGCGACGTCGTGATCTACTCCAAGTACGGCGGAACCGAAGTCAAGGTCGGCGGTGCAGAGTACCTGGTGCTCTCGGCACGCGACGTCCTGGCCATCGTCGTAAAGTAGTTTTCCTGATAAAGCCCCGGCCCCTGGCCGGGGCTTTATGCAGCTTATAAGGAGCAAGACATGGCAAAGCAGCTAGCTTTCAATGAAGAGGCGCGACGCGCCCTCGAAGCGGGCATCGACAAGCTCGCAAACACCGTCAAGGTGACCCTCGGCCCGCGCGGCCGCAACGTGGTGCTGGCAAAGGCCTGGGGCGCACCGACGATCACCAACGATGGCGTGACCATCGCTCGTGAGATCGAGCTGGAAGATGCCTACGAGAACCTTGGCGCGCAGCTGGCCAAGGAAGTAGCCACCAAGACCAACGACGTGGCAGGCGACGGCACCACCACCGCCACCGTGCTCGCCCAGGCATTCGTCAAGGAGGGCCTGCGCAACGTTGCCGCAGGTGCCGCCCCGGGCGAAATCAAGCGCGGCATCGAGGTAGCCGTCGAGGCTGTCGCCGCGCGCCTGGCCGAAAACTCGGTCCCGGTCGAAGGCAAGCAGGTCGCCAACGTGGCAGCCATTTCAGCGCAGAGCGAGGAAATCGGCGAGCTGCTGGCCCAGGCCTTCGAAACCGTGGGCACCGACGGTGTCATCACCATCGAAGAGTCCTCGACGACCGCCACCGAGCTGGTTGTCACCGAGGGCATGCAGTTCGACAAGGGCTACCTGTCCCCGCAGTTCGTCACCGACCCGGAACGCCAGGAGGCAGTCCTTGAAGACGCGCTGATCCTGGTCAACTCCGGCAAGATCTCCACGGTTGCAGAGTTCCTGCCGCTGCTGGAAAAGGTGCTGGCTGCAGGCAAGCCGCTGTTCATCGTTGCCGAGGACATCGAGGGCGAAGCCCTCTCCACCCTCGTGGTGAACAAGATCCGTGGCACCCTGAACGCCGTGGCCGTCAAGGCCCCGGGCTTCGGCGACCGCCGCAAGGCCATGCTGCAGGACATTGCGATCCTCACCGGTGCACAGGTTGTCTCCCCGGACCTGGGGCTGCAGCTGGACCAGGTCGGCCTCGAGGTGCTGGGATCGGCTCGCCGCATCACCATCACCAAGGATTCGACCACCATCGTCGACGGTGCAGGCACCGCCGAGGATGTTGCCGACCGCGTTTCGCAGCTGAAGGCCGAACTGACCCGCACCGATTCCGAGTGGGACCGTGAGAAGCTCTCCGAGCGCCTCGCCAAGCTCTCGGGCGGCATCGGCGTGATCAAGGTCGGCGCAGCCACCGAGGTCGAGTTGAAGGAACGCAAGGCACGCATCGAAGATGCGGTCTCCTCCACCCGCGCGGCCCTCGAAGAGGGAATCGTTGCAGGCGGCGGCACCGCATTGGTTGACGCACTCGCCGTGCTGGACACCGATCCGAACGTGCTCGCCCTGACCGGCGACGCCATTGCGGGTGTCGGCATTGCCCGCCGTGCACTGGTGCAGCCGCTGCGCTGGATCGCGCAGAACGCCGGCTTCGACGGCTACGTCGTCACCGCCAAGGTCTCCGAATCGCCGGCCAACGAGGGCTTCAACGCCCTGACAGGCGTGTACGAGAACCTGATCGACGCCGGTGTCATCGACCCGGTGAAGGTCACCCGCTCGGCGCTGCGCAACGCGGCATCGATCGCGGCCCTGGTGCTCACCACCGAAACCCTGGTCGCCGAAAAGCCGGCCGGGGATGCGGGCTCGCACGCAGGCCACAAGCACTAACACCGCCCACACGGCAGTGCGTCCACGCGCCGCCGGCATCCAGCACTGGCGCCCACACCGGGCGGCAGGGCCGGACGCCGGCGGCGTTTGGCGTCCGGCCCCGGGTGCCGGCAAGACCACTTCGGTAACGAAACCATAACGAGCTTTGCTAGGGTGGGATGTCCATGCCCAACGTTCCGGGCCTGGACACTCCGCAAGTTTTTACAGGATGTACTGATGCCTATCCCCACACCTGCCCCGGTTTCGGCAGTGCGGAGCAACGCACCGGTCACGAACCCCGCCGAACGCTTCAGGCCCGAACTCCAGGGCCTGCGGGCGCTGGCGGTCGTGCTGGTAATGGTCTACCACGTCTGGTTTGGCCGGGTTTCCGGAGGCGTGGACGTCTTTTTGCTGCTCTCCGCGTTCTTCCTCGCCGGCGCCTTCATCCGCAAGGTCGAGACCTCGCGGCCCCTGGCGCTGCTTTCCTACTGGCTGGGCGTCTTTCGCCGGCTGCTTCCCGCCGCGGTGCTGGTCCTGCTGTCCGTCATCGCCGCCAGTATCGTGCTGCTGCCCAAGGCGCGCTGGAGCTCGATCATGGAGCAAACCACCGCCAGCCTCTTCTACCGGCAGAACTGGCAACTTGCGGCGGACTCGGTGGACTACTACGCCGCAGACCACGCCACGGCCAGCCCGCTGCAGCACTTCTGGTCGCTGTCCATCCAGGGCCAGGTCTTCATCCTGTGGCCGCTGCTGCTCGCCGCGGGCCTGGTCCTGTTCAAGGCCCTGTCCGGCAGGTTCCCCTCGCTGGGCTACCGGAACACCATGGGCCTGCTCTTCGGCACCGTGTTCATCATCTCCCTGGCCTACTCGATCCGCATCACCGCAACCGCCCAGGAATGGGCCTACTTCGACACCGGAGCCAGGCTCTGGGAGTTCGCGCTCGGTTCCTTGCTGGCCGTCTACCTTCCGCAGCTGCAAAGGCTGCCCAAGGCCCTGACGGTGCCGCTGGGATGGGTGGGCCTGGCCGCGATCCTGGCCTGCGGCATGCTGTTGCAGGTGGAGCACGAGTTCCCCGGGTACCTGGCCCTGTGGCCGACCCTGGCCGCGGCCGTCATCGTCATGGCCCCGAACAACCGCTTCGGGGTGCAGCGGGTGCTGGCCCTGGGCCCGCTGGTGAAGCTGGGGGACGTGTCCTATGCGCTGTACCTGTGGCACTGGCCGGTGATGATCTTCTTCCTCGTCGAAACGGGAAACGCGGAGATCTCCTTCGCCACGGGTTTGGGCCTGATGATGATTTCCCTGTTGCTGGCCTGGGCCACCACCCGCGTCGTCGAATCCCCGATGCGATCCTGGCATTGGCTCTCGGCCAAGCGCCGGCGCGCGGGCCTGGGCATCGCGGTGCTGCTGTCCCTGGTGCTGCTGCCGCTGTCCGGCTGGGAACACCGGGTAGCCGCCGAGGAACTGCGTGCGGCCTCCCAGGCCGAGATCGACAACCCCGGTGCAGCAATCCTGGACCCCGGATTCGGACACGAGCCAAGCTCCGAGGCCGTCACGATCCCGCTGACCAGCAAGCTTGAGGCGGAATGGTCGAACTTCGGGGCCGACTGCACCGGCACCTGGGCGCCTGAGGCGCCCGAGGTCGAATACTGCCAGCAGGGCGGTAGCGAAGACGCGGAAAAGACCATCGTGGTCCTGGGGGACTCGCACGCCCAGCACTGGAGCGGCGCGGTGGATGTGATGGCGCAAAAGCACGGCTGGCGCTGGATCCTGCTGACCAAGCCGTCGTGCCGCTTCGGCGGCCCCTCGGATACCCGCGGTGAGGAATGCGGGGCGTTCAACGAGGCCGCAGGCAACTACGTGCTGGAGCACGACCCCGACGCGGTGCTCACCCTGGGCACCTTCACCGCCCTGGGCGAAGACCCCGAAGGCCGTTCCCCGGCGCAGCAGGAACGGATCGTGCCCGGCTACGAGGCCGGAATCCGCCCGCTGCTCGAGGCCGGCATCCCGGTGGTGGCGCTGCGCGACACCCCGCGCTTCACCACCCCGGCCCCCGAATGCGTGGACAGGTTCGGGGCGGAATCGGAGAAATGCACCGTCCCGGTGTCCGAGCTCATGGCCGCGAACAATCCGCTGGACGATCTGGCAGCCGGAGGAACCCTGGGGGAGAACTTCTCCACCATGGACATGACCGACCAGCTCTGTCCCGATGGCACCTGCCGCCCGGTCATCGGAAACGTGCTGGTCTACATGGACCAGTCCCACCTGACCGCGACCTATGCGCGCACCACCGCCGCGGTCTTTGAACAGCGCTTCAAGTCGGCACTGGCCGGATCGCACTGATTCCAGGCGCCGGGCCCGGGCCGAAAAGAACCGTTGGGGCTCGCCGGGTGGTCGTGGCCAAAGTGCCGCGCAAGCGTGACGCCGAGGCCTTTCGCGGCATCGCGGAGCGGCGTAAGGTTGCCTCCAAGCGGCCGAACCATCCAGGCCGACCGTGCCCACTTGCGCACCATCGGAGTCAATGCCATGAAAACGGAAAAGGCACCATTGTCCTTGGCCCTGGCCGGCCCCGTGAGCAGGAGGGCGGTGCTCTCGGCCGCCGTCGCGGTGATGGGAGGGGCCGTGCTGGGCCCGGGGCTGGTGGCTGCGCCCGCCGCGGCGGCGGTCATTCGAAACCACGTATACACCATCTCGTCGCGCAACGCCTTCACCTCGACCACCTACCCGCGGACCGAGTTCCGGGCCCTGTGGACCGCGAGCGTGGTGAACATCGACTGGCCCTCCAAGTCCGGGCTGTCGGTGGCGACCCAGCAGGCGGAACTCCGCTCGATCCTGGACCTTGCGGTGTCCAGGAACCTCAACGCCGTGCTGCTGCAGGTCCGCCCCGCAGCGGACCGGATGTGGAAGGCCACCCTGGGCGAGCCGTGGTCCAGGTACCTCACCGGCACCCAGGGCAAGGATCCGGGATACGACCCGCTGGCCTACGCGATCTCCGAGGCGCACAAGCGCGGGATCGCGCTGCACGCCTGGATCAATCCGTTCCGCGTCTCGATGGACACCTCGCTCAATTCATTGGTGGCCAGCCACCCGGCGCGGCTGAACCCGAGTTGGTCCTTCGCCTATGGCCCGCGGCGCTACTACAACCCCGGCATCCCGGCGGTGCGCACCTACATCCGCAACGTGGTCATCGACCTGGTCAAGCGCTACGACGTGGACGGGGTGCACTTCGACGACTACTTCTACCCCTACCCGGTGGCCGGTGCCTCGATCCCGGATTCCTCGACCTACAACACCTACAAGGGGTCCTTCA
This sequence comes from Arthrobacter sp. AQ5-05, assembly GCF_003287975.1. Classification (GTDB taxonomy): domain Bacteria; phylum Actinomycetota; class Actinomycetes; order Actinomycetales; family Micrococcaceae; genus Paeniglutamicibacter. The sequence goes on along the minus strand of NZ_QMKQ01000030.1, from coordinate 21,314 downwards.
CCTCCATCTCCAGCTGGCGGCGCAACAACATCAACGTATTCGTCCGCGACACCCGCAACGCGATCCACGCCGCCAAGCCCCGGGTGGTGTTCGGCATCGGTCCCTTCGGCATCTGGGCCAACAGTTCCTCGAGCTCCCTGGGCTCGGCCACCAGCGGGCTGGAGAGCTTCTATGACCTCTATGCGGATACGCGGCGCTGGGTCAAGGAGGGCTGGGTCGACTACATCGCCCCGCAGTTGTACTGGTACCAGGGGTACACGCCTGCCAACTACAACGTGCTGGTCGACTGGTGGGCCAAGCAGGTGGCCGGAACCAGCGTCAAGCTCTATACCGGGGAAGCCGCCTACAAGGTCGGGGACCCCGCCACACCGGCCTGGCAAGACCCCAACGAACTGCGCGACCACGTGACCAAGTGCCGTACGGTCCCGGCCGTGCGTGGCCAGGCGTACTACAACACCACAGCTTTCCGGGCGAACAAGCTCAACGCCATCGGCATCCTCAAGGCCGCCAAGTACGCACGTCCCGGCCTTCCGGTCCCGTACACGAACCTGCTGGCCACCCGCCCCTATACGCCCACGATCACCAAGGCCGTGCGCGAGGGCACCGGGGTGCGGCTGAGCTGGACCTCCAGCTCCAGCGGAGAGCCGATCAAGCTCATCGCGATCTGGCGCTGGGAGTCCACCGGATCGATCGTCCCGTACATCCAGTCCACCGGAACCTACCTGCGCACCGTGCGCCGGCGCACCGCCGCCGCCCAGTCCTGGCTGGATTCCGGGGTGGTGCTCGGGCGCTACTACTGGTATATGATCCAATCGATCAGCCAGACCGGCGTTGACTCCTCGCGCGCCACCGCGATCTTCATCAGGGCGTGAGCCGCCGCCGTCATTCGGCCGCATAATGGAGCATCGTGCCGTACCGTTCCCCGGATGCTGGAGACCTTCGGCGCTCCCCGGCAGTAGGCTCGGCTGCCGAGGCGCGGGCGGTGGCGGGAGTTGCGTTCGCCACACCCAGCATGCGGGAATGTTGCTTCGCGGTGAACCGTTCTAGGATGTAATCAATCCCCGCACCGGCGTGAAAGGTCCCCCGTGACTGAATTCAATCCATTTGCCTTTGAAGGCCTCACCTACGATGACGTCTTGCTGCTTCCCGGCCCGACGGATGTGATCCCCTCGGAGGCGGACACCACCACGCGCCTGACCAAGCGGATCAACATCAACATCCCGCTGCTTTCGGCCGCGATGGACACCGTCACCGAGGCACCGATGGCCATCGCGCTGGCCCGCCAGGGCGGCATCGGCATCATCCACCGCAACCTGTCCATCGAGGACCAGGCCGACCAGGTGGACCAGGTCAAGCGCAGCGAATCGGGCATGATCACCAACCCGGTGACCGTGAACCCCGGGGCGACGCTGGCCGAATGGGACGATTTGTGCGCGCACTACCGCGTCTCGGGCCTGCCGGTGGTCGATGAGAACCGCAAGCTGCTGGGCATCATCACCAACCGCGACACCCGCTTCGTGCCGCGCGAGAACTACATGACCACCAAGGTCTACGAAGTCATGACGGCCATGCCGCTGATCACCGCCAAGGTCGGGGTGCCGCGCGCGGAGGTCATCAACCTGCTGGGCAAGCACCGCATCGAGAAGCTGCCGCTGGTCGACGACCACGACGTGCTGCAGGGCCTGATCACCGTCAAGGACTTCGACAAGGCCGAGCAGTACCCGCTGGCCACCAAGGACGACGAGGGCCGCCTGCGCGTCGGCGCCGCCGTAGGATTCTTCGGCGAGGGCTACGACCGCGCCATGAAGCTGATCGAGGCAGGCGTGGACGTGCTGGTCGTCGACACCGCCAACGGCCACTCCCAGGGCGTGCTGGACATGATCGCCCGCCTGAAGAAGGACCCGGCCGCGGCACACGTGGACGTCATAGGCGGCCAGGCGGCGACCCGCGAGGGCGCCCAGGCACTGATCGACGCAGGCGCCGACGCCATCAAGGTCGGCGTGGGCCCGGGCTCCATCTGCACCACCCGCATCGTCGCCGGTGTCGGCGTCCCGCAGGTCACCGCGATCTACGAGGCGGCCAAGGCCGCGATCCCGGCCGGCGTGCCGGTCATCGCCGACGGCGGCCTGCAGCACTCGGGCGACATCGGCAAGGCACTGGTTGCCGGCGCCAACTCCGTGATGCTCGGTTCGCTGCTCGCCGGCACCGCCGAGTCCCCGGGCGATTTGGTCTTCATGAACGGCAAGCAGTTCAAGGCCTATCGCGGCATGGGTTCGCTGGGCGCCATGGAAACCCGCGGCAAGAACACCTCCTACTCCAAGGACCGCTACTTCCAGTCGGACGTGCCCTCCAACGAGAAGCTCATCCCCGAGGGCATCGAGGGCCAGGTCCCGTACCGCGGCCCGCTCTCCGCGGTTGCGCACCAGCTGGTCGGAGGCCTGCGCCAGACCATGTTCTACGTGGGCGGCCACACCATCGAGGAACTGAAGAACCGCGGCAAGTTCGTGCGCATCACCGCCGCAGGCCTTAAGGAATCCCACCCGCACGACATCATGATGACCGTCGAGGCACCGAACTACCGTTCGCGCTAAGCACCCATCACGACAAAGGCTCCCGCCACGGCCCCAAATGGGCCGTGGCGGGAGCCTTTCTTGCAGCAGGGGGAAGGCGCCCTGAATGCTAGAACTCAAGCAGTGGTCACTTTCGGTTGCCGCCAGTGGGCAGTTTCAAACTGCCGTTGACAGCGGGCACCGCGCGATTCCCGCTCGGCTGGGCCGCCCCGTTTCGACGGTGCGCCGCTGGCTGCGCCGGGTGCCGGAAACACACGCGCACTGGCTGTACGGTCAGGCCGTGCAGCACGCGTTCCGCCTCGACCCCAAGATCCTGGTCCGTCCCAAGCGGTGGCCGAGCCTGCTGGGCCGGAGCTTGAGTGTCTTGGCCGGTGCCGTATTGGCCCTCCGCCACCGGGTGGACCCGAGCTGCCGTCCTGGACCCTCATCGGGCACTTCACCCGGGGCCGCCTGCTGGGCCCGCCGCTGCGCACCTGAAGATCCGAGGCGAGCGTGCTTTGCCGTGCCCCGGAACCGGCGTCACGATGACGACCAAACCCGCTACATCCATCGTCATTCAAGGTGCCGCCGTCCTCGTCAAACACCGCGCTCGATAACAACGAAGATGGAATGAGTCAGAGGTTTCCTTCGATTGGGTAAGATGACTCCCGGTAGGTAGGCTTGGTTGGTTGGTCCTGCCATCCCCCTAAGTGCAGGGCCATTTTCGGAAGAGTCTGGCCACCCCCAAGTACCAGGATCTTCCAAGTGAGATACGCCGCAGACCCCAAGCTGCGCGTTCTCTGGGCGGGGACCTGCTGACGTAGCGCGAGTCCCCGCCCCTGACTTTCCCCATTGATCCCACGCGCCGTGCAAGCCCGGGGAATGACTTTCATGTGAGATTTTGGCCCGGCAACGATGCGTTCGGCGTTGGGATCCCCGGGGCGGCCGCGCCCGATGCCTTCCGCACAGAGAAAGCTGCAACATGCCATTGCACGCAGGATCGCCGCGACTCACTGGCCAGACGGCGTGCCAGCTCGTATGTCGAAACCGGGATGAATCGAAGGGCGACTTCTCGCCGCCGTGCCGTATCCAGACACAGGTGTTGGTGCAGGGAAGCGGTTTTGGCCGTTGGGGTGCAACTGACGGTGCCCTGCCGCCCATGCGCCACAGCGACGACGATGTTGGTTGGGGTGCTCGGCCTGCCTTCTAATATCGCGGTGATGTGGAGGGTGAAAGAGCCAAAGCCGCCCATTCCGATCTCTTGAAGGAAGGAAACGGGGTGACGCCGTCCCTGGATAGGCACGGCATCGAGGGGGAGTGAAGACTTTGAAACCTTTCGGTGTCGCCGTCAACCGGCACATGATGGTGTCGACTGGGTCACGCATCTCGGCAACATTCGGTTCCCAGACATTTTCGCTCTCCGCCCGGTTGCTGCAAGTGGCTGTGGTGGTGTCCACGGTCTCTCCGGTGCCCAGATTCCGGCGGCGAGTGCCCTGGTGCCGGTCCCGCTATGGTTCTACGGGGCGTGCTGGACATGGTCGCGGGCCTGAAGAAGGACCCTGCCGCGGCGCACGTGGAACTCATCGGCGGCCGGGGCACTGGCATATGGTGTGCTGTGGCGGAACTGTCATGACGTGGGCGCTTGGCGGCGCACGGCCAACAGGTTCTCGAAGGCGGTGTAGTCCATCGGAAAGGCATAGTGGAATCCCTGCACGGTGGTGAATCCCATGGCCCTGAGCTTTTCCGCCTGCTCGGCAGTTTCCACGCCTTCGACGATGCACTCAAGCTCACAAGCCGCAATCAGGTCGGAGATGGCACGAAGGAATGATTCCTGCTTCGGGTTCACGGCAATGTCGTCAACGAGTGACTTGTCGATCTTGGCTCCGGCCACGGGCAACTGTCGCAAATAGCTGATAGAAGAATAACCGGTGCCGAAGTCGTCGATAAAGACTTCAACCCCCATCTTCGCCAAGGCCAGCAAGGTATAGCGGTGCAGGTTGTCGTCTGACATTAAATTGTTCTCGGTGATTTCCAGTGCCAGCACGGTTGCCGGTAGTGCATGGTGGCGCAAGGCTCTGCGAACCTCGTCGGCAAAGCCCAGGCTATGCAATTCACGCGACGTGACATTGAGATGAACCCTGAAGTCCTCGCCCACGATTCTAGCCACACGCCACTTTTTCACGTCGCTCAACGTGCGGTCGAGCAGGTACTCGGTCAGCTTGCCGATCATTCCCGCTTCCTCGGCGGCGGGCAGGAACTGGTCCGGCACTACCAAGCCGTGCCCCGTGCGACGCCACCGCACCAGGGCCTCGGCCCCGACGATTCCTTCGTCCTGAAGGGAGACGACCGGCTGGTAGACGGGGAAGAACTCGCTGGTGCCCAGCGCCTTCCTAAGGTCCGAGAGCATCTCCGCCTTTTCACGTCGCTCAAAAAGCATGAACGGTTCGAATTCGACGACCTTTTCGGTGCCGGAGCGCTTGGCCACGTACATGGCGGTGTCCGCCTCGAGGACTAGGCCGTCGGGGGAGTGGGCCGCCGTGGTCCTGGCAATGCCCATGCTGGCCCCCGGGCTCAGGTGGATGTCGTCGATGACCATGTCCTGGTTCATCGCCGCGACGATGCGTCGGCCAACGGTGAGGGCGGTGTGCTCCGGTGCGCGCACCATGATGGCGAATTCGTCGCCGCCCAGGCGCGCGACGATGTCGTCGGCGCGCACGCAGCCGCGCAGCCTCTCGGCCAGCTGGCACAGGACCTTGTCGCCCATCGCATGACCATAAGTGTCGTTGATACTCTTGAAGGCGTCCAGGTCTAGGAGCATCAGGATGGGTGCGGGCGTGCCCGTGCCGAATTCCTTGAGCGTCGTCCCGAGTTCTTCCATCAAGGCCGAACGGTTGGCTAACCCGGTCAGCGGGTCCGTATAGGCCAACAACGCCATCTGGTCGCGGGCCGCCTCGAGCAGTGCGGTGCGTTCGGCCACCCGGCGATCGAGCGAGGAATACGTCGTCTCCAGGTCCGAGGCCATTGCATTGATCCCCATGATGATGGCATCGATCTCGTCGCGCCTGCTGCTGGGATGCAGCAGGGTGTCAAAGTCCATGTCCGCGATCCGGAGAATGGCATCGACGATGCGGGGAATGCGGGAGTCGTCCATATCCGTGGACCCGCGGTCAGACAAGTTCGAATAGGAAAGCCAGCGCGTCCTGCCGGCTTTCGACATAGGTGAACTGCCGCGCCGGATTGAAGCTGCGCATGAAGAACCTGGCCAGAACCCGATCCGCAGGTCCTGTTCCCAGCAGCGCCACGCGTATCCCATCGGTCATGGGATCGAGCATGGCCGTGGCATCGGCCTTCACGCCGTCCAGGCCGCACAGGTCAACGATCAGGTACTTGATCTTCCGCTCGAGATGCGCGTCCGCGAGGCCCCAAAGCTCGCGGGCCGTTTCGAGTGTCAGCACGGTGCCCGGATGGAACTTGGCCTCGAGTAATTCGGAGCCGACAAGCGTGAGCTCGGCACGTTCGTTGTCGATGGTCCACACAGGTGTCTGTCCCGGGGCTTCCGGCGGCGGGGCAGCGTCCCGGGCAGGATCGGCCTGCCCGGAGACCATTTCGAGAAGCGGAGGGGTGCTCACGGCTACTTCACCCCGATCCTCTTGCGGCGATCGCCGCCGCCGCGCAGGTCGCGGTCCAGCCGGCGGTCGCCCTGATACAGCAATGTAGACCAATCGGTGTTTTCCGGCGTGGCCACGGGATAGGCGACAGCAGCGGCCTTGGCCTTCCGCGGCGGGACAAACAGCCAATTGACCAGGCCCAGGGTCATGTCGACGATGGAATTCTTGAAACCGATGTAGGCACGGATGGCGTAGAGGGCCAGCACGGTGTTCAGTGCCGCGAAGGCCACGTTGCCCCAATTGCTGTTCTGGAAATCCCGCCACATGGTGAAGATCGAAAAAACGACGATCAGGTAGGGGATGGCCACGTAGAGCCCTGGCGAGGCGGTGCGGTTGCGGACCTTGGGGGTTCTGACGAAGGGGATCTTCTCGCCGGTGAAGGCCTGTTCGGTCGACTTGAGCACGCCGGCCATATTGACCGGCAGGAGGATCAGATTGAACCCGTAGATCCGGAAGATATCGCTGAAGCGATGCCCACAGTCCCGAAGATCGCTTCCCATGGCGATGAAATAGGGAAGTGCCGCGGCAAAGATCAATGGGCTGAGCAAACGCCCGTCATAGGGGTAGGCCAGGAGGAAGATCAAGCCAATGCTGGCCCAGGCAATCGATGCCATGTAGTTGACCCGCAGCAGCACCTCCCGCAACCCGACGCGTTCGTTGCGGCGTTTGCGCTCGCTGATCTGGCGGACGAACTTCGACAGGATCAACAGGCCGCCGTTGGCCCAGCGGCGTCGTTGTACCACCAATGAGCCGAAGTCCGGGGGCGTCGCGCTGTAGCTGAGCCGCTCGGGGTAGTTGGACAAGGTCCAGCCTTGGGTGCCGAGGTCGATGCTCGACTCCGTGTCCTCGATGACGGTCCGGTCTTGGATGTAGGTATGGATTTCATACCCGCCCACGGTGGCTTTCTGGCAGATGTCCAGCAGCGCCTGCTTGCGGATCACGGCGTTGGCACCCACCCAGAAGGTGGCGTTGTAATGCGTCTTGCCCTGATGCAGGATGTGTTGCACGTCGGTAGTGGCTCCGGCCAGTCGCTCGATGCGAGTCGGCGCCCCGCGGAACGAGGAATAGGGCGTTTGGGTCACGGCCACGCGCGAATTTTCCTCGGACTCCAGGAAATAGACCAAGCGCAGGCAATAGTCGCGCAGCAGCAGCGAGTCCGCGTCGAGGGTCAGCAGATACCCGGAATCCGGGATGTCCAGGACCTCATCCGTGTCGGAAAGGTCCTGTCCCGGGTCCAGGGCGCGCAGAACCTGCACGTCGCCTCGGTTGTCAACAAGCCACTTTTGGCCCATGAGGGAGATATAGGCGTTCAAGTTCATTGCCTTGTTCACCGCCTGCGAGAGGTTTGCATACTTCTTGCGTTCAAAGGAATGCATCTGCACGGAGAAGATGCGTTCCAAGCGCAAGTGGAATTCCTCCAGCCGGTCGCTGGAGGGCGAAGTGTGCTGAGCAGCAGCCGCGTTCAAAGCCAGCAGCGTCAGACGCAGCTCGCGCGCCAGGCCCATGATGACCGAATCAACAAAGAACTCATCGACGTGGTCCTCGACCTTTTCCGCGGCGGCCATGTCTTCGAGCCATGCCGCTGCAGCTTCGTAGGCGCTTGCTGTGGTGGCGAGCATTTGGGCCTCGGCGGCCCCGGCCTCGCGCTGTCGGTCGAATAGGGTGCGGAACTCTTGCGCGGCGTCCAAGGGTTTTTTCAGTGACGCTTGGATATCCGAGGCCAGTGAACGGGTCTCCTGCAGCTTTGCCAGGACCTCCGGATTCATGGGGTAGGGGTTGTCGTCCACGAGCAACACGACCTGCAGATTGGTGAACTCCTGCAAGGCAACGGACCACAGGGTCTTCCTGACCACGGTCGGTTCCTCTGCATAGCTGGGGACCAATGTCGTAATGGATTTGTCGTAGGAACGGAAGTGCCGGTCCAGTTCGCCGCGGGGCACGCGTCGGTGTCGCGAGAAGCGCAGCAGTGCACCCTGCCTGGCGACGAGATACATTAACGCGGAGAACGTCAGGAAGGTGACAACCGCAAGGTACATGGCGGCCTCGAACCTGAAGCGAAAGCCGGCGTCGGGGTTGTCGACCAGCTGCCGCATGATGGTGCTGATGACGTAGCCGATCCACGCGAGAATGGTGGTGACGATGGCTATGCGTCCCCACGCCAGCTTGACGCGCGATGGAATCGGATGGACTATCGACAGCGGCTCGGAACGTTTTTCCGCTCCCCATTGCCGCTTGCGAAGATCAGGCTGATCCGTGTGCGCAGTTGTATCGGTGATATTCAAATGATTCGCTCCCCAGCAGCTTGCATCAGCACCAAGCGGGTCAAAAACCCCCGATGCATTCCGAAACTGAGCATAGCGTAAGATTCATCCGTGATCTTAATTACGCCTATCGATAAGACTTAGAATCCTTGGGGCAGGTCGGACCCCAGTTTCCATGCGATGAAATTCGCTTTACTTTGATGGTTTACTCTGGGACAAATGCACCTCAGCGTTGCAGCTGCTCCCCGAGAGCCGATGTTTGTCATGAATTGAGATTGATGTGTCTACCTTGACCGAGGGCAAACGCCTTTCCTGGCTCCGTGTAACGGTTCTTGCCTTAACAATCGCCGGACTGTTGGCAGCCGGAACGTACTACTGGAACACGACTCGCGATTCGGCCACGGCGGCCGACACGGGTCGCTGGTACGGATCATACGTGGACGCGACGTCAACGCCGTTCTATCCGATCGCCGAGAATATTGCACCGGGGGAACGCGTGGTCCTGGGGTTCGCCGTGGCCGATCCCAAAAACTCCTGCGCAAACTCCTGGGGTGGCTACTACAGCATGGATGGCGCCAACGAAACGTTCGACCTGGACCGCAAAGTTGCCCGGGTGCGCGAACAAGGTGGCGAAATCGTCATTTCCAGCGGTGGGTTAAACAACGACGAACTTGCCACCGCCTGCACGGATGAGCAGAAGATCATCGCCGGGTACGAGTCGTTCCTTGAGCGATACGACTCGACCACGCTCGATCTGGATGTCGAAGGAAACGACCTCGAGGATTCCGCGGCCTCCCTGCGACGCGGCTCCGCGGTGGCAGCACTCCAGAACCGCGCCACGGAAAAGGGAAAACCCTTGGAAGTGTGGGTGACCCTTCCCGTGGACACAAGGGGATTGACCGAGTCCGGCCTCGGCGAGGTCAAGCGGCTTCTCGAGAGCGGCGTCGACCTGGCAGGCGTGAACCTCATGACCATGAACTTCGGAAGTACCCGCGCCACCGGGCAGAGCATGTCGGCGGCCGCCGAGCAGGGGGCAGGCAGCGCCCATCGGCAATTGAAGGCGCTGTACGAGCAGCAGGGTCGGCAACTCGGAGACCAGACGCTGTGGGCCAAGATCGGACTCACACCTATGATCGGGCAGAACGACCTCCTTGGAGAGGTGTTCACTTTGGACGATGCCGGTGCGTTGAAGGCATTTGCCGTCGCCAATGGCATCGGCAGGATCTCGATGTGGTCGGCCAACAGGGACATGGACTGCGGGCCGAACTTCCCCGATCTTCAGCGGGTGTCGAACAACTGCAGCGGTACCGCCCAGGAGGATGGGGCCTTTGCCCGGACGCTTTCGGCGGATTTGGTTTCACCGGCCACCGCGTTGAATTCCAACCCCGCGCCCATCGCCGCTCCCATGGAGACAGCGATTGTCGATGACCCCGCGAAGAGCCCGTACCCGATTTGGAACAGCGAAGCGGCCTACCCGAAAGCTGAGCGCATTGTGTGGCGCGGCAATGTCTACGAGTCCAAGTGGTGGAGCAAGGGCGAGGCGCCGGACCTTCCGGCAAGCGATGCAGGAGCCACCGCATGGATCCTGATTGGCCCGGTGCTTCCCGGGGACAAGCCCGAGGAACCCATCGCAATTCCCCAGGGGATCTATCCGGCGTGGTCCTCGGACAAGGTCTACGATAAGGGCGACCGGATTGTTTTCGACGGTAGGATCTTCGAGTCCAAATGGTGGAACAAGACCGAGAACCCCGAAGCCGCCATCCAGGGCTCCGCGGATTCGCCATGGTCCCGTTTGAGCAACGAACAGGTCAAATCGATCATTCTGGAATCCCAGAAGGCTTCCTGACCGGCGCGACGACCCGGTGCCGGCTAGGGTCAGCAGCCTGCTGACCTTTCGATCCGGACCGCGCGCTCGCTTTCCCGCTCCGCCGCGTGTGTGCGTCCCAACGCGTGGAGGATTTGTGACCAAAGCACGTGCACGGACGCGTCCTCCGGCGCCCCGGTGCCGTATGCTTCCGCCACCGCATTTTGCAACAAACGGGACGCTTCCTCAAGCCTCCCGTTGGCCATATACCATTTGGCACGGGTGCCGGCCAGTCCCAGGAGCTCCACGGGGCTGCCTCCGATGATGTCGTAGGCAAGCTGGGCTCGGGCAATGCAGTCCTCGGTGCGCTGGCTGGCGACTCCGGCCTGCAGCTGGACATCGGCGCTGGCGTTGTTGAACCGGGCCCACATGTGGATGTCGTTGACCTGTTGAAGCCGATCGGTCGCCAACTGGTGGTAGGCGACTCCCTCATCCACCTGGTCCGTCGCGAACGCGAGGTTGCCCAGGGTCCAAAAACCCTGTCCGGCCAGCAAGGTGTCCTCGACATGTTCCAATGTGGCGGACAACTGGTTGTGCAGGACCCACGCCTCGACGATCTGGTCAGCCTCGACCAAGCACGCAATGATCCCCTGGTAGACCTCGGCCCGCGCATCGTAGCTGTCTTGGACGTTTGCCATGACGTCCAGCGCCAGTCGGGCGGTGTCCACTGCTTCTTCATGTCGTGATTGGTTGCGAAGGGCTGCTGCACGCAGGATCAAGACCTGGGCCTTGAACACCGGGTCGCCGTCCGTCCGGGCGAAGGCCAGTAGACGTCCCGCTGTCTCGAAGGCTGCTGCATAGGCACCGGTCAAGACCTGGCTTTTCCCCATGTCGTAAAGGAAATCGGATTCCTTCACCCGGTCGCCCATGGCGGCATAGATACCGGCACATTCGCGGGCGGCCTCAAGCACCTGCTGCTGGTCTCCCGAATTCCGGATCCTGCGGTGGTGCGCTTCCGCCTTCGCGGCCAGTGCTTCGAAATGAGGGCTGGACATACCCTCTATTATGCTGCATCGGCCCGACGCCGTGTAGCTGGTTTTCCTCCGCACGGCTCCCTGGAACTCGTGCGGACTCCTTTTCCCTGGAAACATGATGATGAATTCCGCCTCAAAACAACAGGTGAGCGTTAGAATGACAGCGGGGGGTTGCCGGCCCGTTCCAGGGTGCGGGCATGATGGGCACGACCCCGCTCACTCGCCCGAACATTCTATGAGACGGAGAACACATGAAGAAGATCCTTGGTTCGGCCCTTGCTGCCGTGCTGATTGCCGGTGCGGTTGTTGTTGGCGGTGCCGTGCAGCCCGACGGCGTATCGGTGCAGAGCATCGGCATCTCCAAGACTTTGGGTGGAAACAACAACTGGCCCTTGGTCGACGTGACGCTCAATGACAGCACCGGCACTAGCTCCATCGCCAAGAACAACAACTGGCCGCTGTAGCTCCGGCCTACCAGGGGAGGACTCTCGCCATGGACGCGTGAGGTGGGCGGTGGGCCGATGGGTCCGCCGCCTGCGCTTGGTCTTGTCTCGGGGGGGCGGTCAGAAACATGGCTCCCCGATCGACCGGATGGTTTTGCCCCTCCTGGATTCCACAACCCATCGCGCCGTTTGCAACTCCGGTGCCAGGAACCAGATCCAAGCCGAGGCCGGTGCCCGCCCCGGACACCCCGGAGCCCGCTCCGGCACGAGCGCGCCGGACGCAGGAGCCCGGACACCCCGATTCCAAGAGCCGCCCCGAACGTGTTGGCCCCGATATCGAGCACCGAGGGGCGCTGCCGGGCTGCAGCAGCGCCTACCCGAGCTCGATGAAGCAGAAGACCGTAGGACCTGCCGCAAGTGGAGGCCACGCCACTACGATCCACGTGCGAGTGAACCGGCCATGCAGTCCAGCGGAATGAACAGCACGATGTTTGCCCCGAACTCCACGGCGTTGTAGCCAATGGTCGACGGCAGGCCGTGGACGTGGAGCCATGCCAGAGCACCGGACAGATCCGAGGCGAATGGCGAGCCCACGGGTGTGGGCCAGACCGCAACCAGCACCAAGGCCACCAAATAGGAGACAGCGAGGATTGCGGCGAAGCGGACGCGCGGTTCTTTTTTCGGCTCGAACGCGGCGAAGCAGCGGGATGAATATCATTCGTGGTCGGGTCCCCAGCTCGCCGCCGGGATTCGGACATCGGTGCGGGGCCGGCTGGTGGCACGAGCACCGCCAGCCCGACAACAGCGGTGCCTGGCACGGAGCGGACCCCTACCCGAACGGGGTCTGCGGGCGCGGCAGGCGGTGCCCGTCGACGATGTAATCCGTGCGCTCGTTGTAGAAGCACAGCAGCCCGGCGATCGCGGCGGCCTCGGGCAGCGGGTTCGCGTAGCTCCACGCCACGTCCCGGCCGCCGCTGGCCGGAGCCCAGTAGTTGGCCGTGCCCTTGTAGGGGCATTTGCTGGAGCTGTTGGTGGCCACCAGCGCATCCCACGCCACCTCGCTCGGCTGCACGTAGTAGCGCGCGGGCACGTGTGTCTCAAAGAGCATTCGCGGGTGCCTGGACTCGGCCAGCAACATGCCCTCAAGCTCCACGCGCACGTGCCTGCTCGAGGCGAGGATATCGACCCGCTTGAAGGGATCGCGCGGGTGCGCATCGATGGGCCCATCCTCCTCCAGCCAGTCGAATGAGCGGAAGTCGAAGGCGACGATGCCCGGCAATCCGGGGTCCGACAGCCGGAAGGCCGCGGCCGAAAGCGTGCGCCCGGCAACCTCGACATCCAGCACCGTTCCCTTGGTGGTGTGCAGTGCGAAGGCGTCCTCCGGGGTAAGGACCTTGGCCTCGACGGGGCCCGCGGGGACGATGGCGGTGGACACGGACAGCTGGGCCAGCACATCGGATTCGGGGACCGCATAGATCGGCACGACGGGCCGTGGCTCCCACAAAAGCACTGCGGAGACCGAGTCAAGGACCGGGGCGCCACCGAGGCTTGCCCGCACGCGCTTGGCGGTGGGTTCGTACCGCAACTCGGGCAGCGCGGCATTGATCAGGTGCGAAATACGGGTGGCCACGGCGCCAGTATGCGCGCGCCCCTTCCCGCGGTCAAGGGCACGGCGAGACTCATGAAAAGTGCTCGCGAAATGGGGTCCGGCGAGACTCATGAAAAGTGCTCGCGAAATGGGGTCCGTGCCTCATTTGGAAAATGCTCGCGAAATGCGGGAGCCGTTGGGCACCCTCATGGGCCAGCTGCCTGCGGGGGCGCAACCCTAAACAAATCGGCGACTTGTTGGTAGGTTCGGGTGGACATCACGGATGCAGCTCGTTGGTCTTGGGGACCACGAACGGTGGATTGGGGGCGTCGTGTTGGATATGCGATTCTTCGGCCGTGGCGGGGCAGCCACATGAGCGCCGCCAACCACTACGACGTGCTGCGCGTGAGCACCACGGCACCGGCGGCGGTGATCAGGGCGGCCCACCGGGCCCTGATGCGTGAACACCACCCGGATGCCGGTGGCGCCACCGACTCGATGGCCAAGTCGTTGAACGAGGCCCTGCGGGTGTTGGCCGATGAAAGGCTGCGAGCCGCCTACGACGCCGCGCTCGCCGGCCAGGCGAATGCCGAGCAAACGCGCCGGACCGCCGAAGCCCGGGCCGGTGCGGAAGCGGAAGCCCGGATTGCCGCAGCGGCGGCCGCGGATGCTGCGGCCAAGAAACAGCGAGACCGTGAGCGAGACCGCGTTCGCGCCGAGGCCAGGGCCCGTGCCGAGGCGGCGGCCCGGGCCAGGGAGAAATGGTTCGAGTCTCGGGACCCGGCAAGCCTCGCCGGTTTCAACGTCTTTGAACGCAACCGGATCGACCCGACCGCGATGGATTGGTACACCCGCGACTACCCGCCGTTGGGGATCCGCGACGGATCCGCCCGGAGGGCAGGCCCCTTGCGGTTCCTCGCCTGGTTCCTGCTGGAACTCAACATCATTCTTGCGGGCCTCTTCGTGGCGGGCATCGTGGCCGGCAGCGACTCGCCGGCCTGGTGGAGGATCGCACTGCTGGTGCTGTTGGTTCCGGTGGCGGCACTGGCCGGCGGCTGGGCCAGGGCCCGAGCCCGCGGACGCGGTCTGGTGCGCTACCTGTTGTTCCTTGGCTTCGCCGGAGGGATCCTGGTACCGGCGCTCGTCGACGGGCGCGCGGGAATGCTTGCGGCCATCGGCTGGCTGGGCCTGTATCTGCTGACCGTCGAGATCCTGCGCGCCAGCGCCACCCGGCCCCGTCGCCCGGCGGCCAAGGAGTTGCTGGGCCTCGAGGAAATCACCGGCTACAACCACTGGGACCTGGGCGCTTCCGATGGTGGGGATGCTGCCGGCAACGGCGGCATCCACCCGGGGAAGATCGCGGAGCTGCTCACCGGCCAGCTGCTCGAAACACTGTACGTCCTTCCCGGTGCCAGGACCCTGGCCGGTTTGTCCTTCCCCGGGAACCCGGAGCTGCACATCGGCCACGCCGTGCTGTGCGGGGACAGGTTGGCCCTGATCGACTCGCGATTCTGTCCCGGGGGACATTACTACTGGTGGGAAAACCAGCTGGTGTGCAAGCTGCCCGGCGAGGCCCCGGTATTCCTGTCCCATCCCTTCCCTGGCGCCGTGGAGGAATACCGCGCCCGGTTTCCCCAGCTCCAGGTGCGCGGCTGGTCGGTGTTCCACCCGATGGGCGGTGCGGCGGTGCTGACCAACAACCGGGCCACCGGAGCAAATCCGCGGCTGGCTACGGCGGCCGCGTTTCTCCAGGAGGCCGGGGACTGGCTCGGCGACGGTCAGGCACACATCGTGGACCGGGTGGCGCTCACGCGACTGGTCAACGACTTCGGTGCCCCATGACTTCCCCTCCTTGGCCTCGGCGGGAATCGGGTATGAACCACCGGTGACGGCCGCTTTGTCCCGGGTTTATCATGGGGGCAGGCGTTGGGCACAGCATGCCGCGAGAGGCGGGATGGAGCCCCGTCCGGCCCCAAGGAGCCCACGATGAGCGACACCGACCAATCCATCAGGCACTACACCTCCGGGAACCTGCGCGAGCGGCTCTACGCGGCGCTGCGCAGCGCCGGGAAGGAACCGGAGGTGCTGCTTCCTGGCGACCTGGGCGATGCCGACCAGTTCCACTCCGGCGGTGCCAACGCCACGGCGGAGGTGGCCCGGGCGGCCGGCATCGGGCTCGGGACCCGGGTGCTGGACGTGGGGGCCGGCATCGGGGGCCCGGCGCGCCGCTTCGCGCAGCTCGGCGCGGTGGTCACCGGGGTCGATGTCACCGAGGAGTTCGTGCTGCTGGCCCGGGAGCTGAATGCCGCCTGCTCCATGGCCGGGTCCATCACGATGCTGCTGGCCCCGGTACAGGCCACCAACCTGCCGTCGGGCTCCTTCGACGCGGCGACCATGCTGCACGTGGGCATGAACCTGGAGAACAAGCCCGCGGTGTTCGCCGAGGTGTACCGGCTGCTGCGCCCCGGGGGAGTGTTCGCAATCTACGACCTGATGGGAACCAACGCCCTGGACTATCCGATGCCGTGGGCCGACGCTGCCTCTTCGTCCTACGTGGAACCCTCCGAGGCGTACCACCGGCACCTGCGTGTGGCCGGATTCACGCCCGGGACCGACGAGGACCGCACCGCGGCGGTGCTGGCGTCAATGCCGGGGCCCGGCAAGGGCCCCGCGACGCCGCTGGGCGCCCCGATCCTGCTGGGCACCGACCCGGTGGATCGGCTGGGCAACGTGGCCGCGGCGATGAAATCCGGTGCCGTGGCTCCGCGCCTGCTGGTCTCGGTGCGCTCGGGCGCGTGAGGGGCCCGGCGCGCGCGGCCCGGGTCTGGCGTGCCCCCACGTAGAATGTTTCACTGGCGCTGCCCCCCTGGCGTGCGGGACCACCCGCGCCGATGCGCGCACGCAACACCTAAGGAGCACACCGTGGCCCAGCCGAAGAACCTGAAGAAACTCACCCGCGCCCGCATGGATCGCACCGGTGAGAGCTACACCACCGCCCGCAAGGCGATCCTGTCCGCGAAGCCCAACCGCCCGGCCAGCGCCCAGGATGCCGCCGACGCCGCCGCCGCGGCCCAGGAAGCCGAGCTGCCCGAGTACCCGGCACCCGGGAACGTCCTGCAGTACGACGCCGGGCTGTGGCACCGGGTGCTCACCCAGGCAGGGGTGAAGCACCCGCTGACCGGCGAGCCGATGAGCGAGGCGCTGCTGGCGGGGCTGGCCGGCGGCATCGGATTCATGGTTTTCACCTTCGTCTACGAGGACGTGACCACGGCAACCATCGTCACCCGGGCGCACCCCGAGCCGTACACCGCAAACCTCTTGGCCCGCTGCGGGGCCAAGGCCATGGAGCGCACCACCGGCAGCGCCCGGCTGGCCGCCGACTACCTCGACGCCGGGCTGGATGCCGGACGCGCGGTGGTCGTGCGCGCATCCGTGGCCGCGCTGCCGTGGATCGACGCCGATGCCGTGGAGGAATCGGACTCCATCGACCTGGTCGTGGTCGGCGAACACGGAGACGACCTGCTGATCGACGACGGCTCCGGCTCGCTGACCCCGATTTCGCCCGAGGACCTGGCCTTGGCCCGTTCCCGGCGCAAGAAGGACAAGCACTGGCAGGCCTGGATCCCGGAGCGCACCGGGCCCGACGCCGCGGCCCTGGCCGCCTCCGTGCGCGAGGCCGTCGCGCAGACCACCGGGCGCCTGCTGGGCACTTCCGAGCTGGAGGGCATCCCGGCGCACTTCGCCAAGAACTTCGGCGTCGCGGGAATGAACAACTGGGCCGAGCGCCTGCGCGACGCCACCACCAAGAAGGGCTGGACGCGGATCTTCGAGGACCCCGCACGCCTGGAATCGGGCCTGAACCAGATCCTGGGGTTCCTCACCGACACCCGCTTCGGCGGCGTGGGTGCCCTGCGCGGGCAATACGCCGACTTCCTCGCCGAGGCCTCCGGGCTGCCGGGCCTCGAGGCCCTGGGCGCGCACGCGGCCGACTATGCGCACCTGGCCCAGGACTGGATCGTGTTCACCGACCTGGTGGATCCGCAGATCGAGGCGCAGGACCGCACCGGGCACTTCGCGGTGCTCGCCGACCAGCTGGAGGTCATCGCCGCGGCCGAGGAACGTGCCGCGAAGGCGCTGGCCGATACCCTCGGGACCCTGGCCGGCTGAACCGCACCGGTGGCCCGCGGGGCGCACCGCGGGCCCGGGGCACACCGATGGGCGGCCCGGCCCGCCGGCGTGCTGATAGGGTGGTGCGGTGACTTACGAGATTGAAATCGGCCGTTCCAAGCGCGCAGCCCAGGCGTACTCCCTTGACGATGTGGCGATTGTTCCCAACCGCCGCACCCGCGACCCGCACGACGTGTCGGTGGCCTGGCAGATCGACGCCTACAAATTCGAGACCCCGATCCTGGGTGCCCCCATGGACTCGGTCATGAGCCCGGCCACGGCCATCGCGCTGGGCAAGCTCGGCGGCCTGGGAGTGCTGAACCTCGAGGGCCTCTGGACCCGCTACGAGGACCCGGCCAAGGTCCTCGAGGAAATCGCCGCCCTGAAGTCCGCCAACGGCGGCCACTTCGACCCGGCCATCACCGCGCGCCTGCAGGAACTGTACGCAGCTCCCATCCAGCCCGAACTGATCACCGCACGCCTGGCCGAGATCCGCGAATCCGGCGTGACCGTGGCCGGATCGCTGACCCCGCAGCGCACCCAGGAACACTACAAGACCGTCGTTGCCGCAGGGGTTGACGTCTTCGTCATCCGCGGCACCACCGTCTCGGCCGAACACGTGTCCAAGACCCGCGAGCCGCTGAACCTCAAGCAGTTCATCTACGAGCTCGATGTCCCGGTCATCGTGGGCGGCGCAGCCGGCTACACCCCGGCCCTGCACCTGATGCGCACCGGCGCCGCCGGCGTGCTGGTCGGCTTCGGCGGCGGCGCCTCGGGCACCACCCGCCGCGCGCTGGGCATCCATGCGCCGATGGCCACCGCCATCTCCAACGTCGCAGCGGCCCGCCGCGACTACCTGGACGAGTCCGGCGGACGCTACGTGCACGTGATCGCCGACGGCGGCCTGGGCACCAGCGGCGACATCGTCAAGGCCATTGCCATGGGTGCCGACGCCGTGATGCTGGGCACCGCCCTGGCCCGCGCCGCCGAAGCACCGGGCGCCGGCTGGCACTGGGGCATGGAGGCCACCCACGAGAACAACCCGCGCGGGGACCGGGTGAAGGTCGGCACCGTGGCACCGCTTCAGGAGCTGCTCTTCGGCCCCTCGCACCACACCAACGGCACCTCCAACCTCATCGGTGCACTGCGCCGTTCGATGGCCACCACCGGGTATTCGGACCTGAAGGAATTCCAGCGCGTGGACGTCGTGGTTTCCCCCTACGAGGCCGACTAGCACCAAGTGATCCACGCCGGGGCGACCGGGTCCGCTTCCTTTCTCCACCGCGGTGGCGGCGGCGCGGACCCGGTCGTTTTGCGTCCGGGCGCCGCGGCGCGGTTCAGTCCCTGGCGGGGATCGAGACCGGGCCAAACCCCGCTGCACGCCGGGCCCGGGCCCGTGTACTGTACAAACCAGGCGCACACCAGGCGCGCAGCATCCCCGAACACCCAACGCCACCTCCGTCGAATCGATGCCATGACCTTCTCCCAGACGACGCCCGCCAGCGACGACGCCCCGGAAATCACCACGCAGGAGCTGGTGGTCCTTGAAATGGCGACACCCACCCGGGAAGAAACCGTCGCGGTCCTGGCCGGCAAGCTGCTGGCCGCCGACCGGATCGGGGACCTGCCCGGTTTCCTGGCCGATGTCCACCGCCACGAACACCAGCTGGCCACCGGGCTCCCCGGCGGCATCGGGCTGGCCCACGCACGCAGCGATTTTGTTGCCGCACCCAGCATCGCCGTCGGCGTGATGGCCTACGGCAAGGGACTGGACTTCGGGGCCAAGGACGGTCCGGCGCACGTGGTGCTGCTGCTGGCCACCCCGGCCTCGAGCTATTCCGGGCACCTGATGATGCTCGCCGCGCTGGCCCGCTCGCTGGCCAAGGACTCGTTCCGCGAGTCCCTGCGCCGTGCCAACGACACCGGGGTCATCGCCGAACTGGTCAACTCCACCGTCGACTTCTCCACCGTCTGAGACCGGCGGATCCCGTGCCGCGCCGGCCGCCTCCGGCCCCGGGCCCGCCGCGAAGGTTGTAATCCCGGCCACGTCGCCACCCCCGCCGTCCGGACCGGGCCGCGCCTGCCCGCGGGCCGGTCCGAAGCGGGAACCCGCGCCCAACCGCACCCTGCGGCACCCGATACCGCCCCAAGCCGTGCCCCGGATGGCGCAGGGCCCGCGCGAACGTCCGAACGTCGCATGTGGTTCCATTGGCTCTTCGATGCCCAACCGACGTACGGTTGGAGTGTGCTGAAAACTGCCCTTAAACCCCGTTGGATCCTGGCCTTGGTTGGCGCCCTCGTTGTTGCCACCGGCTTCGTCCTGCTGAGCCAGTGGCAGTTCAACCGCTCGCAGACCGAAGCCCCGCCCCCGGTGACCACCACCGAGAAGGTCGTTCCGCTGACCAGCCACATCAAGCCGGTCAGCGAATTGATGGCCCGCGAGGCCGACCAGATGGTCTCCGCGACCGGCACCTTCCTGCCCGGCAAACAGGTCCTGGTGAAGAACCGGATCGAGGACGGGAAGACCGGCTACTGGGTCGTCGCCGCCTTCAAGGTCGCCGACGCGCCCGGTTCCAACACCATCCCGGTGGTGCGCGGTTGGCAGCCCGACGACACGGCCCCCGCGCCGGCCCCGACCGGCACCCTGGATGTCACCGGACGCCTGCTGCCCACCGAGGCCCCGATCTCCCAGGACGCCGATCGGAAGGCCTACGCCTCGCTGTCGGTGGCCGAGCTGATCAATGTGTGGGACGTGCCCTCCTACAGCGGATTCGTCGTCGCCTCCACGGTGGCCGGAGCCGACGGCGCGGACCTTTCCGCCGCCGCCACCGGGCTCGTCCCGGTGCACGTGGGCCCGCAACCCCAGGAACGCCAGATCAACTGGCTGAACATCTTCTACGGCATCGAGTGGGTGGTCTTTGCCGGCTTCGCGGTCTTCCTCTGGTACCGGCTGGTGGCCGACGACTTCCGCCGGCAGCAGGAAGACATCGCCGACGCAGCGGCACTGGCCGCGGGCCTGGACCCCGCCACCGTGTACCAACGCCAGATCCACCACGACCACCACCTGCTCGATTCCCAACCCAAGGACCAGTTGTGACCGAAGAAAACTCCGCCCCGAAGGTGCGCCGCTTTGCCGGCACCCCCGCCCAGATCCGTTCCGCCGCCACCTTCTACAAGGTCCTGGCCTACGCCACCGGCGTGATGCTGCTGCTGCTCTGCGCCGAAATGATCATCAAGTACTTCGCCGGCCTGGAGCTGTTCATCGGCGGCACCCTGCTCGACGGCAGCTCCAACGCCGTCTCCCTGGTCAACCGCGCCGACATCACCGACGGCGTCAACGTCTCGCTGGCCATCTTGATCATCCACGGCTGGATGTATGTCGTATACCTGCTGGCCGACTTCCGCCTGTGGTCGCTGATGCGCTGGCCCTTCAGCCGCTTCATCACCATCGCCCTGGGCGGCGTCGTGCCGCTGCTGTCCTTCTTCATGGAGAAGAAGGTCCACGGCGAGGTGGACCGCGAACTGGCCTCGCACCCACAGGCCGCCAAGCGGTACTGACGGACCGGTGCTTCCTTTCGGGGGCGGCCAACGCATGCGCATCGACGCATCCGTTGGCCGCCCTTCGTGCATTGCCGGTCCGCTTCCCCCCACATCGGGTTTCCCCTGCCGCGCCCCGGGCCCGGGCGGCGCAGACTGGGGTTCATGACCATCACCGCGCCAACCGGCACCCCAAGGGGGCCGACCCCCTCCGACACCGCGATCCGGCAGCTTGCCGGCGCGGTGCTGGCGCTGCGTGCCGC
>NZ_QMKQ01000029.1 GCF_003287975.1 Arthrobacter sp. AQ5-05 | reverse complement strand
TCATCACCCGGGTGGCCTTCGGATTCAAAGCACCCGAAGCCCTCATCGGCCTGGCGATGCTCAGCCTCGGAGGCCGGAAACCGGTACTCCCGGGACGGGGATGACCCACGGAAGAGTCAGTAGAGCCCTTTTTTGGCTGCGATTTGGAGGAACGGCGTCGTCCGTTCAACCGTTGGCGCCAGTGCAACGACGGCGCTCGTCGCAACGATGATGTTTGGCGGCGGTGGATTCAATCCCGCCGTGGCCGCGCCAGCCGACAAACAGGACACCACCGTGGAGCAGCAGCTGCTCGACGCGGCGAAGGACGGCGAAACGACGCTCGAATCGGACGCGTCGAAGAAAGAATCCCCGGCCGCTGCCGCAGAAGAGAAAGCTGCTGAAGCACCTTCCGAGGGCACCGAACCGCCCGCGGCCGAGAAGGTCGCCGAACCGCAGGAGTCCGCGGCCCCCAAGTCCGAAGCTCCAGTGACGAAGAAGCCCGTCCAGACGAAGAAGTCGGCTGCCCCTACCACCGAAGCCCCCAATAAGACAGAAACGAAGACCAGCGACCCCTCGGCGAAAACCGCTGACCCCAAGGCCGCACTCCCTGCGGAAGAACCGGTCACTCCGTCGGCTATTGGTACCTGTGGTCCCAATGGGGGCACGGGAAATCTTGGCAAGATGGAACAAAAGTCGGAAGTGACCGATTGGATGACTGGCAACCTTGCCCAGGGGCTGTTTGAAGGCGGATTCGTCCAGTACAGGGTCATGATGAGTGGTTTGAGCCTTGGAGAGAACGAATTCGTTTTTAGGTACCAAGTCAGGGACGGCGAAAGATGGGGTTTTGACTACGCTAGCCGCTTCTCCATGGATGGCGGAAACAACATCAGGACCAGGGTTGTGGAAGGCTCCGGCTCTGCCCGCGAAGATACCGTGTACGTGACATTCGATGCCACCGAGAGGAGCGGAATCCTTTACTTCAGTGCACATATCGCTTCCGAACTTGACCATGGGCCGTCCACCGGAGCCTCATCGATTTCAGGTTCCTCGTACCACGTATCCAAGGTTTCACTGAACTGCGTCGGTCAGGGTGCCTCGGCCCTGTCGATAAAAACGGCGGGCATGCAGGTCGGTTTTGTGACAGTTGTCAAGAAGGCCATTCCCGCTGACGGGACGGATTTCAATTTCAACTTGTCTTCGGAGGAAGCAGAGTCTTCAGCCAACTTCGATCTGGATGACAGTTCAGAATCCGACACCGGTGAGAACCTTCCGAACCAGATTGAATACAACGTTGCACCGGGCGAGGTCACGATTTCGGAAGGTGTCCTTCCTGCCGGCTGGAACCTCGCAGACCTGACCTGTACGGGTGTCATACCGACGGTCGACAAAACGAAGCGGCTTGTGTCCTTTACCTTGCTGAACCGTGTGGAAGTCGTTTGTACGTTCACCAACACCAAAACCACATACCAGGATCTTGCGGTCTCCACGACGGCCAAGCCCAGGTTTGACCGCGACTACGACTGGACCATCGACAAGAATCTTGCCGCCGGCCAGGCCGCCAGCGTGAAGTCGCCGACGACAAACGTCAGTGTCGACTACAGCGTGATGGTCAAGGCCAGCGCTCCCAAGGACAGCAACTTTGTCGTCGACGGTGTCATCAGCGTCGAGAACAGCAATGCCGCCGCCATCAACGGCGTGACGCTGAGTGACAGCCTCCCCGGTGCCCAGTGCGCCATCGAAACAACCGGCGGCACGGCCGTTACCGGCCCGATCTCGATTCCGCGCGGAACGACGAACTTCAACTACACCTGTGAGATGCCGGCCGGAACCACGGAGGCAACGGCAGGAACCAACACCGTCAAGGCCACCTGGGACGCGGCGTCCTACTACGGCACCGACGGCGAAGCCAGCGCCAGCAAGGACTTCACCTTCACAGGTGTGGAACCCACCGTCACCGATGACAAGGTCACCGTCACGGACAACAAATTTGACCTGGGCATGCTTCCGGGCGGCAACGAGGTCACCGCGGAGCAAGCATCGAAGACGTTTGACTACTCCATCAAGTGGCCAGGGGTCTCCGGCGAATGCACGCCATACGGGAACATTGCCACCTACAAGGAATCCGACGGCGGAACCGGAAGCGATTCGGCGTCGGTCCAGGTGTGCATCGGTGCCAACCTGGAAGTCACCAAGAACGTCCAGGGAAGCTTCAACCGCGCCTACTCCTGGAAGATCGACAAGACCCCGCTGCTGAACGGCCAGCCGGTCGCGGACAACACGAAGTACAACACCAATGCGAACGGCGAGGTCACCATCGACTACCGGGTGACGGTGACGCCGCAGCCGTACGTGGACAGCAACTGGGCCATGACCGGGACCATGACGGTGACGAACCCGAACAAGTGGCAGGACGTCTCCGCGACCCTGACCGACTCGGTGGACGTGGGCGGCGACGCCGTCTGTGCCGTGACCGGCCAGACCAGCCCGGGCACCGGGACCGACCTGGACCCGACCAAGGCCGGATTCCAGACGGTCATCCCGAAGAACAGCTCCGTCGAGTTCGACTACGGCTGTGATTTCGGTTCGCAGCCCAGGTACACGGGAACCAACACCGCCAGAGTTGACTGGAGCAAGGCCGAGGCCTCAACCCCCGGCGAGGTCGACGAGGGCACCGCCGAGGTCACCGCCGGTTCGTGGACGCAGAGCCCATTGAACCAAAACGTGACCGTGACCGACGACGAGTTCACCTTTGACCCCGCATGGACCATTGACGGGGCAGATGGCACGACGCCACAGTCCAAGGACTACGAGGTGACCTGGACGGTCCCGGCGGCAGACGCCGGACAATGCGTACCGTTCACGAACACCGCGAAGGTTTCCGCCACCGAGGCCCTCGCATCCGAGGACGCGACCATCCTGGCCTGCCTCCCGGCCGGCTTGAGCGTGTCAAAGACCGTCGACGCAAGCTACGACCGCACCTACACGTGGGACATCGACAAGAAGGCCAAGACCGAGGGGACCGTCAACGCGGACTCCGACGGAAAGGCAACGGTCGGATACGGCATCACCGTCACCGGCGAGGGCTACACGGACACCAAGTCGATGGGCGGCACCATCACGGTGGCCAACGCAAACCAGTTCGGCGGCGATGTCGAGACCACGGTCTCGGATAGTACGTCGCTGGCGGGCTTGGTCTGCACCGTGGATGCCACCCACGACGTGAACCTGAACGCTGCCGGCATCCAGATCAACGTACCGCAGGCCACCCTGGTCGACGGGAACTGGATTCCCGGAACCGCGACCGTGAACTACGCCTGTGATCCCAGCAATGTAGCCGAATCCGACTACACCGGCGGAACCAATACCGCAAAGATTGCCTGGGCCGGCGGCGAAGCCACCGGCCCGGCCAAGCCCATCGAATTCAAGCCGCGAACGATCACCGACGAAACCGTCAAGGTATTTGACGACCAGGCGGCACCCGGGGGCGACGGCACCGAGGTCGGCACCGTCTCGTGGAGCGAGGTCAAGGACAAAGCCACTCGATCCAAGGCGTTCCCGTACGAGCTGGAGCACGTTGTGGATCCCGGCACCTGCGGCACCTTCACCAACAAGGCCTGGATCGAGCTTGAAGGCGACGGCTCGGAGAACCCCTCCGACGAAGCCACTGCCACCGTGTGTGGCCAGGCAGGACTGCAGGTTTCCAAAACCGCCAAGGCATCCTTCGACCGCCTCTACAAGTGGAACGTGACCAAGGACGTCGACAAGACGCAACAGACGATCGCCCCGGACGGAAAGGCAACCTTCAACTACACCGTCACGGCAGTCCCGAACGGCTTTGATGACTTTGGCGAAACCCTGGGCGGCACGATCACCCTGACCAACCCGAACAATTTCGCTGGCGGCGCGATCACCGCAACGCTCACGGACACGGTGGGCATCGGCGGCGTGACCTGTGAAATCCAGGCCACCGACTACGACCTGAACACCGAGGGACTGCAGGTCCTGGTGCCCGCCAACGCCGGGGAAAACAACGGCATAGTCGTCCTGGACTACACCTGCGATGGCGTCCCTGCCAGCTACACCGGAACAAACACTGTGGATGTGTCGTGGACGGATGTCACCGGCGACAAGAAGTCGACCCGGGCCACGGCCAAGGTCGAGTATGCCCTCGACACCGAGTACGACAAGACCGTCCTGGTCTTTGACGACAAGGTCTACGAGACCGAGTACCCCGAGCTGCTGGGCGAAGCCACCTGGAACAAGGAGAAGACCCCCACTGCCTTCCCCTATGACCTGAAGTTCGGCGGAACCCCGGGAACCTGCTCCGACTACACGAACACCGCGATCGTGACCGAGAAGGGCTGGAACCAGGCAACCCTGGCGTCGGACAGCGAGCCCGTCACGGTCTGTGCCGAACAGGACCTGGTTGTCTCCAAGGACGCCACGGCCACCTACGACCGCGACTACGACTGGAAGGTCGAGAAGAAGGCCGACGAGACCTCCTTCAAGGTCGACGGGAACGGCAAGGTCACCGCCGGCTACAAGGTGGCCGCCACCCAGGACGGCTACACGGATTCGAAGTGGAAGCTCGCGGGCACCATCACGGTGGCCAACCCGAACGATTTCGGTTCGATCACCGCGGATGTCACCGATGCCTTGAACGTTGAGGGCATCACCTGCTCCGTCGCTGAGGGCCAGGACGTGGTGGTCGCTGCCGGCAAGACGGCAACACTCGACTACACCTGTGAGGTTTCAGCCGGCGTGGCCGAAGCCGACTACACAGGCAAGATCACCAACACCGCGACGGCCACCTGGGGAGGCAACCGCAGCGCCTCCAGCGGCCCGGTCGACGTGGACTTCGCACTGGCCACCGAAACGGACACCGAGATCAGGGTGGCCGACGACCACTACGCCGGGAATGACGGCGTGCTGGGCACGGTGACGCGCGACCAGTCGCCGCAGACCTTTGCATACGACGTTCAATGGCAGGGCGTTGCCGGCAAGTGCACCACCTTCACCAACACCGCCGTGCTCGAGGGCGACGACGACAACCCCGAAGGCAACGAATCATCGGCCGACATCGAGGTCTGCGTTGAGGACGGCCTGACCGTGGTCAAGACCGTCGATGCGGGCTTCACCCGCGACTACGACTGGAGCATCGACAAGCAGGTCGACCAGGGCAAGTTCACCGTTGACGGGAACGGCAAGGCCACCGCAGACTACACGGTCAAGGCGCTCCTGGACGGGCACAAGGACCAGGACTGGGCCATGTCCGGTGTGATCACCGTGTTCAATCCGAACCAGCAGGAAGCCATCACCGTCGACGTCACCGACACCCCGGAGATCCCGGGCGCCGTATGTACGGTGGCCAACGGCACCGGCGTGAATGTTCCCGCCGCCACCGAGGCGGACGGCGAGGTCAGCAACGGGACCGCCACGGTGCAGTACAACTGCACCTTTGCCGGCGGGGTTTCGGCAGGCGACTACACGGGCAAGAAGAACCACACCATCGTCAGCTGGAAGGGTGTTGACGGGATGGACCGCACCGTGACCAACAGTGCGCCGATCGTCTTCACGCAGACCGGCAGCATCGACGAGACCGTCACGGTTGTCGATGACAAGACCGTTCCCGGCGCCGAGCATGACCTGGGCACCGCGAGCGTGTCCGAGGCCCCGAAGACGTTCGCCCCGTACCCGGTTGAACTCCAAGGCACTGCCGGGCAGTGCACCACCTACACCAACACCGCGGTGCTGAACGAGGAAACAGCAACCGACGGCAAGGATGCAAACAACAAGGCCAGCCAGGAGGTGGAAGTCTGCGCCAAGGCCGGATTGCAGGTGGAGAAGGACGCCGCGGCCTCATTTGACCGCCTGTACACCTGGGACGTGAAGAAGTCCGTGGATTCGACGAAGCAGACGATTGCCCCGGACGGATCGGCGACGTTCACCTACACCGTTTCGGCAGAGCCCAAGGAAAAGGTCGACACCGGGTTCACTCTGGACGGCAAGATCACGCTGACCAACCCCAACCAGTTCGCCGGCGGTGCAATCACCGCAACCGTCAAGGACACCGCGGGCATCGCCGGATTGACGTGCGACATCACCAACCCGACGGATCTTGATCCGGACCAGGACGGATTCCAGGTGCTGGTGCCCGCGGGCACCGACGGCAACCCAGGCATCGGGGAACTGGCCTACCACTGCGGCGGCACACCCGCCGCCTACAACGGCACCAACACCGCAGACGTGACGTGGACGGATGCCGCAGGCGATCCGAAGTCCGCCAAGGCCACGGCAGGCTTCGCGTACGAGGCTGCCAACGTGACGGACGAGACCGTGCAGGTCTTTGACGACAAGGCCGGAACCGTTGGGGAACCGGTCCTGCTGGGCACCGCACACTGGAATGACGGACCCACGGCGTTTGACGCCTACGACCTGTCGTTCCCAGGCGTGCTGGGCACCTGCACCGACTACACCAACACCGCGACCCTGGCCGGCGTGGCCGGGGAGCCGCGGGCGATGGCGGCAGCCGGCGAAACGAACATCCTGGCAACCGACGAGCAGACCGTCACGGTCTGTGTCGAGGCGGACCTGGATGTCTCCAAGGACGCCACGGCGACCTACGACCGCGACTACGACTGGAAGATCGAGAAGCAGGTCGACGAGACCGACTTCAAGGTCGATGGCGAGGGCAAGGTTGTTGCCAACTACACCGTGGCCGCAACGCAGGATGCACACACGGATTCGGGCTGGACGCTCGGTGGAAAGACCACCGTGCACAACCCGAACGACTTCGGCTCGATCACCGCCGACGTCACCGATGCCTTGAATATCGCGGGCATCACCTGCACGGTCGCCGACGGTGCGGACGTGCAGATCGCTGCCGGAGCGACGGCAACGCTCGACTACACCTGCAACGTTGCCGCCGGCGTGGACGAAGCCAAGTACACCGGCTTCCTCAAGAACACCGCGACCGCCGCCTGGGGCGATGGCCGCACCGCATCCAGCGATCCGGTTGACGTGGACTTCACGCTCGATCAGGCCACCGACGCCTCGGTCGACGTCTATGACGACAAGACCAACCCGGAAGCGGAGCCCGTGAAACTGGGCACCGCGACCCTGGGCGGCGAGAACGTCTTCACATACGCGCAGGAATTGGTGGGCACGGCGGGCAAGTGCACCACGTTCACCAACACCGCGGTGCTCAAGGAAAAGGCCGGCAGCAACGAGGACAACACCGATTCGGTATCCGTCGAGGTCTGCGTGGAGACGGGCATGACGGTCGTCAAGACCGTCAAGGCCGGATTCACCCGCGACTACGACTGGAGCATCGACAAGCAGGTCGAGAAGGGCAAGTTCACGGTCGACGGCAACGGCAAGGCGACCGCGAACTACACGGTCACCGCCAGCCTGGACGGGCATGCCGACCAGGACTGGACGATGTCCGGATCGATCGACGTGTTCAACCCGAACCAGCAGGGCGAGTTGAGCGTCGACATCAGCGATGCCACCTCGGTTCCGGGCGCAACGTGCACCGTCGCCGGTGGCGGCACGGACGTGGTGGTCCCCGCGGCCACCGTCGTTGACGGCGAAGTTGTCAGCGGCAAGACCACGGTCAGCTACGACTGCATGATCGACGCCAAGCTGCTCGAGGCCGACTACTCGGGCCACACCAACACCGCCACGGTCAGCTGGAGTGGCGTTGACGGTGAGGACCGCACCGCTTCCTTCGACGCCGACGTGTTGTTCACGCAGACCGGCAGCATCGACGAGACGGTCAACGTTCTCGACGACAAGACGGTACCCGGTGCCACCCACGACCTGGGCACCGTCAGCGTTGGAGACAACGAGGACGCCAGGACGTTCACCTACCCGGTCGAGCTCGCCGGCGTGGCCGGACAGTGCACCATCTACACCAACAACGCGGTGCTCGAGGAAAGCACCGAGAACGGCCCCGCCGAGGTCATGCCGACGAGCGCCGCCGGCGACAACACCGACTCGACGGACGTCACGGTCTGCGCCAAGGAGGGCCTGTCGGTCAGCAAGAGCGCCGAGGCATCCTTCGACCGCGAGTACCTGTGGGACCTGGACAAGAAGGTCTCGGCCACCAAGGCCGAGATCGGCCTGGACGGGACGGCAACGTTCGACTACACGGTGGCCGCGACCCCGTCCGGATTCGAGGATTCGAACCACGCGGTAAGCGGCAAGATCACCTTGTCCAACCCGAACCGGTTCGCCGAAGGTGCCATCACGGCCACCGTCTCCGAGAACATCGACATCCAGGGTGTCGCCTGCAAGGTCGACGCCAAGGACGCCGACGAATCAACCGAAGGCCTGCAGGTCCTGGTTCCCGCCGGTACCGACGGGGAACCGGGCACCGTGGTCCTTGACTACACGTGCACCGGCACCCCGCGGGACATGGACTACACCGGTGCGAACACCGCCACCGCCAGCTGGGAAAACGCCAAGGGCGACGCTGTGTCCGCCACGGGGACGGCCGAGGTGAACTACGCCGAGGCCGGCTCCACCAACAAGGACCTTGAGGTCCTTGACGACAAGGCCGGAACCGTTGCGGCCCCGGTGTCCCTGGGCACCGCGGACTGGAACCCCGACGGCGTTTCCACGGAATTCACCTACCAGGTGGTCTTCACGAACCCGGACCCGGATGCCCCGGACGGCACCTGCACCACCCACACCAACACCGCCACCTCCGTGGCGACCGATGATGCCAGCACCTCGGTCGAGGTCTGCGTGAGGGTCGGAGCCCCGACGGTTGAAAAGACCGTCACCGGCACCCGGCAGAACGCCGATGGCAGCTGGAGCATCACCTACAAGCTGGAGGTCACCAACAACGACGACGTCCAGGGACGCTACTCGCTGGAAGACACCCTGTCCTTCGGCGACGGCATCACCGTCACCGACGCCTCGTGGACCGGCCCGACGGCCGGCGACTCGGGCGACTGGGACCTGGCGACCCCGGATTACACCGAGGTCCTGGCCGCCGACAAGCTGATCGACGCCGGAACCACCGAGGCCTACGAGGTCACGGTCGCCGCCACCGTCGCGGCCGGGGTCGTGGGCACCGAGGCCGGCAACTGCGAACTGGTCGAAGGCGAGGACGGCACCGGGTTCCTGAACTCGGCCACCATCACCGCCAACGGACAGGGCACCGAGGCCACGGCCTGCGCGGAGCCGACCACACCGGAAATCGCCAAGACCGCCACCGGGGACCCGGTGCTGGATGAGGCGACCGGAACGTGGAAGGTTTCCTACACGCTGGACGTGGACAACACCACCGGACACGACTCCCACTACGATCTTCTCGATTCCCCGGCATTCGCCGCAGGAACGCAGATCGAGGGCTGGAACGTCGTCTCGGTCGGCGAGGACACCCCGGCAACCACGCTGGACGGCACCACCGTCCCGGTGGCCATCGCGGATGACACCCCGATCGCGGCGGGCACGAAGCACGCCTACCGGGTGACCTTCACCGTGGACCTGGCCGGGCTGGACCTGGAAAGCAAGCGGGAATGCGAGGGCGCCGGCAGCGGCTTCTTCAACACCGCAAGGCTCACCAGCGGCAACCAGACCGATTCGGACGAGGACTGCGTGAAGATCCCGGCCACCGGAAACCCGGACATCGCCAAGACCGTCACCTCGGCCAGCCAGCAGCCCGACGGCAGCTGGGCCGTGGACTACAAGGTCACGGTGAGAGGGGACGTGGCCTCGCCGGGCATCTACTCGCTGGATGACACCCTGGCCTTCGGCGCAGGTGCCACCATCGATTCGGCCACCTGGAGCGGACCGGACGGTGCCGACGGCGCCTGGAGCGCACCCGACACCGATCCCGCCACCACGCTGGCCACCAACAAGTTCCTGGCCGCGGGCGACACCCACGAGTACAGCATCAGCGTCACCGCCACCGTGGCCGCCGGAACCACCGGCAGTGCTGCAGCCGACTGCGAACTGACCGAGGGGGAAGACGGCACCGGGTTCCTGAACACGGCGGGAATCACCTCCAACGGCCAGGACCGCGAGGCCCGCGCCTGCGCGGCACCCGTTGCCCCGAGCCTCGACAAGCAGGCCCTTGAATTGGTCCAGCATGAGAACGCGGACGGAAACTGGGACGGCACCTGGGACGCGAGCTACAAGCTGATCGTCACCAACCCGGGAACCGAGGGTGCGAGCGCGAACTACACGCTCACCGACACCCCGGCCTTCGCCGACGGCGTCACCGTCAACGACCGCCACGTCAGCTCCACCGACGTCGTTGTCAACGAGGCCTGGCACGGCAAGGACTCCACCGACGAGCTCGTGGCGGCCAACCAGGTCCTGGACCCGGGAGCTGTCCACACCTTCACGGTCATCGTCAACGTGTCCCTGACTTCGGCGATCAACGATGCGGATCGGGTCTGCGGCTCCGACGGCCACGGATTGCTGAACACCGGCGTTCTCACCGCAGGAAACGAGTCCGACCAGGACACGGCCTGCCTGGAAATCCCGGTACCGAGCAGCAACGTCGTCAAGACGGCCGTCTCGGCCGAGGAGAACGCGGATGGCAGCTGGGATGCGCGTTACACGGTCGTGGTGAACAACACCTCGGACGTGGCAACCCGCTACGACCTCACCGACACGCTGCGCTTCGGCGCGGGGCTCACCGCCACCGGCGCCAACTGGACCCTGGAAGGCACCGCTGAAACCGGCAGCTGGGAGAACCCCGGCACGCAGACGGGCACGGTGCTCGCCGCCGACCGCAACCTCGAGGCACGCGACTCCCACACCTACGTGGTGCACGTCGTCGCGGTCCTGGCGGACGGGGTCATCGGATCAGAGGCCGGCACCTGCCAGCCCGAGGACACCAACACCAACGGCGGCTTCCTGAACGAGGCCATCCTGAGCGCCAACGGCAAAACCACCGCGTCCCGCGATTGCGCGACCCCGGTGAAGAACCCGCGCAGCTACTCGTTGGTGAAGACCTCGGATCCGGCCAGCGGCACCATCGTCTGGCCGGGCGACACCGTCACCTACACCCTCACGGTGCGCAACACCGGCGAGTTCGTGTACACCGGGGCGGTGGTCACCGACGAGATGGCCGGTTGGCAGCACGCGGCAACCCTCGACGAGGGAAGCCTGCGGCTGCACGGCGGCGAGTCGGCCATCGACGGCAGCAAGCTGGTGTGGACCGTGGGCGACCTGGCGGTCGGCGAGGAGAAGACCCTTACCTACTCCATCACGGTCGATGACGAGGCCTGGGACGAGGTCCTGGTGAACGTGGCCACCGGCAATGGGGATGTCCCGCCGTCGAAGACCGTGCACCCCACGCCGGACGAGGAGATCGTGCTGCCGGCACCGCCGGTCATCGTGGTCCCGCCGCTGAATCCGGCACCGGTGGTCGTGGGTCCGCCGGTGAATCCGGCACCTGTCGCCGTGGTTTCGCCGCGCAAGCCGGCACCGCCGCTGGCGACCACGGGCGCGGATGACTCCACGCTGTGGATCCTGGGCTCCGGCGCACTGATCCTGCTCCTCGGGGCAGCGTTCGTGGCAAGCTCCCGCCGCCGCAAGGGCGAGGGGAACTAACCCACAGGAAGAACCGAAGTTCGCGGTCGGACTCTCCCCGTTCCGGGGACGGGTCGACCGCGAACCCCCGTAGACCGGCCGGTCTTGCCACACCCCCCCAGGTGGCGGGGCCGGCCTCTTTTCTGCCCGCCGGGCTTAGGATTGGCAGCGTGGAATACGAAACCTGGCGTGCGATGTTGCTCTCCCTTCCGGGCGCCTTCGAGGATTTCCCCTTCGGCGAGGACGCGGCTGTCTTCAAGGTCGCGGGCAGGGAAGGCGCACGGGCCAAGATGTTCGGGCTGCTGATGCACCGCGGCGGGACAACGAGCCTGAACCTGAAGTGCGACCCCGTGCTGGCAGAACAGCTGCGCGTCGCAAACCCCCAGATCACCCCGGGTTACCACATGAACAAGAAACACTGGAACACCGTGGTGCCGGGTCTGGACGCCGAGACCATGCTGGCGATGATCGAGGACTCCTATGACCTGGTGGTCGCCTCGCTGCCGACCGCCGACCGCGCGGCGCTGGGATGGAAGGGCCTTGTCGAGCGAGGCTGATCCGGAATATGTATGCTGGGCACCATGTACTTCATCGTTGTCAAGTTCCAAACCAAGCCCGAATACACCGAACAATTCATGGACCTGGTGGCCCCGTTCACCGAAGCCACCCGCTCCGAGCCCGGGAACCTCTGGTTCGACTGGTCCCGCAGTGTCGAGAACCCGGCCGAGTTCGTGCTCGTCGAGGCCTTCCTCGACGACGAGGCCGCCGGCACCCACGTGAACTCCGAGCACTTCAAGGCGGGCCTGGAGTCCATGCGCCCGGCCCTCGCCGCCACCCCGAAGATCGTCTCCCGCAAGGTCGAGGGCGATTCCTGGGGCGACATGGGCGAACTGCAGATCGGCTAACGACCGGCAATGTTCGAGCCATTGCGGCACAAGCTGCAGCAGACGTTCTCCGCCCAGGAACACTACGATCCGGTGTGGGAACGCGAGCTGGACCGCGGAGACGATGCGGGATACTTCCCGCACGACTCCGCGGTCTGGGTGGTGCACGGGGGCATGAGCCCGATCGCCGCGGGCATCCGGGCGCTGCTGACCCAGGCGCTGCATCCCGGCGCGCTGGCCGGTGTCGCCGAGCATTCGGACTACCGCACGGACCCGCTGTCCCGGCTGGCCGGGACCATCCGCTGGATCTTCACCCTGACCTACGGCGACACGACGGCCGCGAACGCCGCCTGCGCCCGGGTGGCCCGCCGCCACGAACCGGTCACCGGGCGCTATGTCTCCGGCACCGGGGAGGAACGCGACTACGCGGCCAACGACCCCGGGCTCGCCGAATGGGTGCACATCGCCTTCGCCGACGCGTTCTTGCGCAGCCACGAAATCTTCTCCGGCCCCGTCCCCCAAGGCGCCGACGCCTACGTGCGCGAATGGGCCATGGCCGGCGAACTCATGGGCGTGGCCAACCCGCCGCGCAGCGACGCCGAACTGAGGTCGGCCATCGCCGGGTACGAGGCCCGCGGCGAACTGGCCGGAGGCCCCAGGGTGGAGCAGGTCGTCTCCTTCCTGAAGAACCCGCCACTGGATCCGGCGGTGCTGCCCGGCTACAAGCTGCTCTTTGCCGCCGTGGTGGACACGCTGCCGGAAAACCACCGCAGGCTGCTGGGCCTGCAGCGGCCCGCGCTGGGCCCGCTGCCGCTGCCGGCCCGCCTCGGCGGGAAGGCGGTGCTGGGGGTCGCCGGCCTGGCCCTGGCCAAGCGCGGTCCGGCCGAGCTGGCCGCCCGGCGCAGGCTCTTCCGCCTCGGGGTGCTGTCCGACCTAAGCTACCCGGAAGCCGGGATGACCGGGCTTGACCCGATGCCCGGGGGTTACAGCCACCTGCACCTGCGCGAACGGGTGGGCTCCGGCCGGGCCGCCTTCGACGCGCTGGCCGAAGGCATTCTCACCTGGTCGCTGCATCGGCGTTCGGGCCTGCGCACGCGGCCCGACACCCCGCGTGTGAAGCTCGGCAGCCGCGTCGAGCTGGGCTTCGGCGTCGGCCCGGCACGCATCAATGCGCCTTGCCGTGTGGTGCGCCTGATCGACGAAACCACGCGGTCGGGTTTTGCCTACGGGACGCTGGCCGGGCACCCCGAAACGGGGGAGGAGTCATTTGCCGCGGTGCTGGAAAGCGACGGATCGGTGTACCTGGAAATCAAGGCCGCCTCGAGGCACTCCAACCGGTTCTTCGCGATGGCCTCCCCGGTGGCGGAAGCCGCCCAGCGCCTGGCCACCCGGAGGTACGTCGCCGCCGCCCGCGAGCTGGCCGGCGGCCATCAACCCGGAGTGCAAGCGCTGTAGGCCGGGTCGTGTGCCGGGGGCTTTCATGGCCCGTGCGGCGAAAGCCCGTACATCCCGTGGCGGGCTGTCCGTAGACTGGGGGCCGGGAACAAACACCGGGAGGTTTGGATGTCGGAAACGACTGTTGCAGAGATCATGGCAGAGCTGGCCGGGCTTGAAAACCCGAAGGTGCGCGAAGCCAACGAAAAGCGCGGGGATGACCACGGGGTGAACCTGACCCAGCTGCGGGCAGTGGCCAAGCGGCTGAAGACCCAACAGGACCTGGCCCTCGAGCTGTGGGCCACGGATGACACCGCGGGCAGGTTGCTGGCGCTGCT
This sequence comes from Arthrobacter sp. AQ5-05, assembly GCF_003287975.1. Lineage (GTDB taxonomy): Bacteria > Actinomycetota > Actinomycetes > Actinomycetales > Micrococcaceae > Paeniglutamicibacter. Next base: position 28,275 of record NZ_QMKQ01000029.1, on the reverse strand, counting down.
GGTTTGCAAGCCCAAGGAATTCGGGTCCGGGCAGCTGGATGCGATGCTGCGCCAAGCCCGCGCACCGAAGGTGCACGACTGGCTGGTGAACTACGTGGTGAAGAAATCCAAGCACGTCGAGGAGCTGCGCCTGGCCTGGATGGCGGATCGGGATCCGGTGGTGGCCAGCGCCGGATGGGCGCTGACCAGCGAACGGATTGCCAAGAAACCCGAGGGCCTGGACCTGCCCGGGTTGCTGGACGTCATCGAGGCGCAGATGAAGGATGCACCCGAACGCCTGCAGTGGGCCATGAACCAGGCGCTGGCCACGATCGGGATCGAGCATCCCGCACTGCGCGCCCGGGCGCTGGGGATCGGTGAGCGCCTCGAGGTGCTCAAGGACTACCCCACGCCGCCGAATTGCACCTCGCCGTTCGCCCCGGCCTGGATCAATGAGATGGTGCGCCGGCAGGAAGCCTGAGAAGGCAACAGATGGGGCAGGCGCCCCATGCTTTCACGCGGAGGGACTCCTAGGCTCGGGGTATCGAGCACAAGGAGTCCGCGATGAAGACACCAACACCGCGTCAATGCGCCGCTGAATCCGAGGCCGGGCCGCGGCTGCCGCGCGGGAGCGCCGAACGCTTTTCCGGGTACGCGCTGATGGGCATGCCCTTCGGGGAAGGCCGGTACCTGGCCTACCGGCGCTTCACCGCCAGTTCCATCGGCCCGGCCTATCATGCGGTGTGGCTGCGCCGGGGCGACGGGCGCTGGAATGTCTATGTCGACGCCCCGCCGGAACTCAGCTGCAACAGGTACTTCGGTGCTGCGTTCAGCCGGGCCGTCCAGACACCGGTCACCGGCCGCTTCACCGACCCGTTCACGCTGGAGGTTGCGGTGCCCGGCGTGCTGGAATGGCGGATCGGGCTGGAGAGCTCCCGGGCCGCGGGCGCACTGAGCGCCATGGCGGGGATGATGCCGGCCGCCGTGTGGCGCAACGACCGGCTGCTCGGCGCCATGGGGCAGGCGATGGGACCGGCGCTGCGTGCCGGAAGGCTGGGCATGGCCGGGCTGGTTCCCAACGGCCAACGGTTCCGGGCCCGCCCGCTGCGGGTGTGGACTGTGGCCACCGCCGAGGCGGTCATCGACGGCCAGGACGCCGGGGCGCCGCAGCCGTTGGCGGTGCAGGAGCACCTGGCGGATTTCTGGCTGCCGCAGCGCGGCTTGTTCGTGGCCGAGCTGGACCTCGAGTTCCCCTCCACTGCCCCCGCCGTGCCGGTCGCGCCCGTGGGCGGCGGCTCCATGCCCTGAACCGGGTGCAGGGCGGGGCCCGCGTCGTAAACTTGTTTCGTGGCCAGACAGGGATCGGACGCGTTTTCGGGGCCCGCTGGGCCCGGAGCGCAATCCGCTGCGCTGCCGCCGGTTCCCGGGCCCGCCCCGCGCCGCAGCGAACTGCTGGCCGCGCTCTCGCTGGCCATCGACCTGGGGCTCGGCCAGCCCATGGAACACATGATGCGCGCGACCCTGCTGGGGCTGCGGATCGCGGAGGCCCTGGACGTCGACCAGGAGGTGCGCGAGCGGATCTACTACGCGAACCTTTTGGCCTGGATCGGCTGCCACGCCGATTCATTCGAGCTGGCCGCGCTCTTCGGCGACGACATCGGGTTTCGCTTTGACTACTACCTCATCGATGCCACCGGGTTGCCCATGCTCTCGATGATGGTGCGCCACACGGCCGCGGATCTGCCGGGCGGGCAACGGGCCGTGGCGCGTGCCCGGTTCATCGCCACCGCACGCTCGTCCGTGCGGGACCTGATCTCTTCGCATTGCACCTCCGCCGGCCGGCTGGCCGCACGCGTGGGCCTGGACGAAAGCCTGCCGGTGATCCTTGCGCACACCTTTGAGCGCTGGGACGGCCGGGGACTGCCGGCAGGGAGATCCGGGGTGCAGATCCCGCTGGAAATGCGGATCGCGCAACTGGCCGACACCGTCGAGGTCCACCTGCGCACCGCGGGCCTGGACGGGGCCGTGGCCATGGCAAGGGCCCGCCGCGGCACCCAATTCGACCCGGCGCTCGCCGACCTGTTCTGCGCCCGGGCCGCTGAGCTGGCCCACGGGTTGCTGGAGGCCGACCCCTGGCCGCGGGTGCTGGATTCCGCGCCCCGGGACGCAGCCCTGGCCGGGGCGGAACTGGACTCGGTGCTGGAGGCCATGGGCGATTTTGCCGACCTGAAATCCCCGTGGACCATCGGGCATTCGAGGGCCGTGGCGGCCCTGGCCGCCGGCGCGGCGGCCAGCTATGGGCTGGGCGCCGACGAAACCCGGGTGCTGCGCCAAGCCGGATGGGTGCACGACCTGGGGAGGATGGGGGTGTCCAACGCCTTGTGGGATGCCCCGGGGGAGCTCTCGGGGATCCAGCGCGAACACCTGGACATGTACCCGCTGCTCAGCGAAAGGGTCCTCGCCCGGGTGCCGGGCATGCGGCGCGTGGGGCAGGTGGCGGGGGCGCACCGCGAGCGGCTGGACGGTTCGGGCTACCCGCTGGGGCGCACCGCCTCCGAGCTGGATCCGAGCCAACGCCTGATTGCGGCCGTCGATGCCTACCAAACGTACCTGGAGCCGCGCCCGCACCGGGCGGCGCTGGATGCCCGGGCGGCGGGCTTGCGCCTGCGCGCCGAGGCCGACTCCGGCAGGCTTGAGGCCCGATCGGTCGAGGCGGTGCTCGTCGCGGCCGCGGGCGCCGGGGGACGGTTGCCCGGGGCCGGACCCGGCGGGCTGACGGCCCGCGAGATCGAGGTGCTGCGGCTGCTGTGCCGGGGGATGGACCACCAGAAGATTGCCGCGGCCCTGGTCATCTCCCCGAAAACCGTCCGGAACCACATCGAGCACATCTACCTCAAGACCGGTGCGGCCAACCGCGTCTCCGCCACGCTCTTCGCCCTGGAGAACGGGTTGTGGGACCGCGAGGCCAGGTGACCCGGACGCCGGGCGCCACCTGGCCCGGCCGGACGCGGCGGCGTGCGGTAGCTTGGAAGGACAAGCGGCCCAGCGCGGATGCCGGGCCCGGAAGGAGCACAAATGTCCATCGTTGTCATCAACGCCCTGAAGGTTCCCGGCGAGGCCGGGCCCGAGCTCGAAGCGCGTTTCGCGGCCCGCAAGCATGCAGTGGACGGCTCCCCGGGATTCGAGGGATTCAAGCTGCTGCGCCCGGTCGCCGGGGAGGACCGCTACTTTGTTTACACGCAGTGGGCCACCCGCGAGGACTTCGAGAACTGGCGAGACAACCGTGCCGGCCACGACCACTCCGCCCAGGCGCCGGTTTCCAGCGGTGCGGAGCTGCTCGAGTTCGAGGTCGTCGACCTCGGCTAGCGCCGCCGCCGAACCCGGACGCAAGCGGGCCCCCGCAGTTTGGCTGCGGGGGCCCGAATCATGCCAGTGCCCGGCCGGGCACTCGGTGACTCAGTACTTGTACGACTGGCCGCCATCGATCGGGATGACCGCCGCGTTGATGAAGCCGGCATCTCCGGAAAGCAGGAAGGCGACCAGCTGGCCGACCTCCTCGGGCTTGCCGAAACGCTTCATCGGGTTGGGCTCGACGAACGCCTTGCCGACCTGTTCCCAGTTTTCGGGGTCCATCTGCTTGAGCGACCCCTCGACCATGGGGGTCATGATGGCGCCCGGGGCGATGGCGTTGATCTGGATACCGTACTGGCCATATTCGATGGCGGAGTTGCGGGTCAGGCCCACCACGCCATGCTTCGCCGCGGCATAGCCGGATTGGTTGCCCACGCCGCGGATGCCGCCGACGGATGCGGTGTTCACCACGGCACCGGAGCCCTGCTCGCGCATGGTCTTCAGGACGTGCTTGAGCCCGTAGAAGACGCCGTTGAGGTTGATGCCGACGACCTTGCCGAACTCCTCCGAGCCGAAGTCCTCCGTGGGGTTCTGCTTGCCTTCGATGCCGGCATTGTTGAAGAAACCGTCGATCGAGCCGAAACGCTTGAGCGTTTCGGAGACATAGTTCTGGACCTCGGACTCGTTGGCGACGTTTGCCGTCAGCGAGAGGATCTCCGTGTCCGGGGCAACCGCGCGGATTTCTTTTTCGGTTTCCAGCAGCCCGGCGGCGTTCAAGTCGACCAAGGCCAACTTGCCCTTTTCCTTGGCGACCTGGATGGCGGCCGCCCGGCCCAGGCCGGAGCCGGCACCGGTGATGATGACTGACTTTCCTTCGAACCTCTGCACTGTGGAATTCCTTTCCCTTGATGAAGCGGGGATAACCGCCTATATACATGCAAACACATGCATTTGTGGGATTATTCCCTTGTGGCCTGCTGAAGTGCAAGATCCAAGGAAATCCGCAGGGGGACGTTCGGGGGCCCGGGTGCGGTGCGGAGCAGTGGTCGGGCCCCCGGCGCAGATCCCGCCCTCGAGGGCGGGAACTGCGCCGGGGCTATCGGGCCTGGCGGGATTGGATGGCCGGGGGTGGGTCAGGCCTTCGCGACAGTGGGCACTCCGGAGTGGATCTGCGCGAAGTACGCACCCAGTTCCTCGGTGGCATCCAGCGGCAGCACGTTGGCGACGTACTGGTCCGGGCGCACGACGACGATGACGCCCTCGCGCGCGAGCCCGCGCGTCTCGAAGATGTCCGCGCCGGGGACCATTCCGTAGACCTTCTCGTAGTCGGTGAGCTTGAACGGGCCGACCTCGGGCTTGAAGGCCCGGGGGACCGCGTTGATGTCGATGTCCTCGTGCTTCTGCTGGTAGATGACCTTCACATCGAACCAGGCGTCTTCGTCGAGTCCGGCAGGCGTTGCGGCCAGCGGCGAGTCCGGCGCGGTGGAGAGCCACGCGGCCAGTTCGTCCACCTTCGAGCCGCTGCCCGGGGCGGCGGGATCGGCGAAGACATAGATGCGCCAGCGCCCGTCGGCCGTGGCGTGGTGGCCCAGCTGCATCGGGTTGGTGTCGCAGACCCGGGAGGCCATGGCGGATTTGAAGCGCTTGCCCAGCGGGAACCCGGTGGCCAGTTCCTGGTGCGTCGGTGTCCCCGTGAGCATGGAGGGCGCGTACTCGGTCATGAAGCCGGCCGGGAATTCGGCGGTGCGCACGTAGAAGTCCTCAAGGTCCGAGGGGCTCTCGAATTCCTCGGGCTTCTTGGCCATCATGGTGGACCAGGTCTTGTCGAAGTCGATGAGGTCCTTCGCGACGACCTGGCGTTCGGCCGAGTAGGTGGCCAGCAGGGACTCGGGGCTGCGGCCCTCGAGCACGTGGGCCAGCTTCCATGCGATATTGAAGCCGTCCTGCATGGAAACGTTCATGCCCTGGCCGGCCTTGGCGCTGTGCGTGTGGCAGGCGTCCCCGGTGATGAACACGCGCGGGGTGCGGGTGCCGATGTCCTGGACCCGGACGTCGTCGAAGCGGTCGGTCAGGCGGTGGCCGACCTCGTAGACGCTGTGCCAGGCGACATTGCGCACTTCCAGCGTGTAGGGGGTCAGGATCTGGTTCGCATGCGCGATGATCTGCTCGATGCCGGTCTGGCGGACCGCGCCGTTGTCGTCCTCGGGCACCACGCCCAGGTCCACGTACATGCGGAAGAGGTGTCCGCCCTCGCGGGGGATCAGCAGGATCGAGCCGCCGTCGTGTGACTGGATGGCGCATTTGAGGCGGATGTCCGGGAAATCGGTGGAGGCCAGCACGTCCATGACACCCCAGGCGTGGTTGGCCTTGTCCCCGGCCATGGTGCATCCGATGGAGGAGCGGACCTTGGAGCGGGCGCCGTCGGCGCCGACCACGTACTTTGCGTGCACGATCTTTTCGGCGCCCGTATCCGGTCCGGCACTGCGTACCAGGGTGACCTTGACCGGGTACTCGCCGGTCTCGGAGACCTCGAGGGTCTGGAAGTCCCAGCCGTAGTCGGGCACCAGTCGGGTGGGGGAGTTGCGGGCGACCTCGGCGAAGTAGTCCAGCACGCGGGCCTGGTTGACGATCAGGTGCGGGAATTCGCTGATGCCGTTCTCGTCGTCCACCGCGCGGCCGCCGCGCACGATGTTCTTCGGGTTCTGCGTGTCCGGGCGCCAGAACGCCATCTCGGTGATTCGGTAGGCCTCGGCGGTGATGCGCTCGGCGAAGCCGAAGGCCTGGAAGGTTTCCACGCTGCGGGCCTGGATGCCGTCGGCCTGGCCGATCTCCAGGCGACCGCCGCGGTGTTCGACCAGGCGGGTGGTGATGCCCGGGAACTGGGCCAGCTGGGCGGCGGTGAGCATGCCGGCGGGGCCCGAGCCGACGATGAGCACGTCGACTTCCTCGGGAAGTTCCTCCGGGCGGTTGATGCCGACTCCGGCGGCTGGCTTGATACGCGGGTCACCGGATACGTAACCGTGGTGGTGGAACTGCACGGGGCTTTCCTCTTTTCGCAGGTCTATGTCTGTTGGCCAACGCTACTGTTCTATATTAGAACTTTGGATTCTATAGTCGAACACTGGCCTGTGACGTAGAACTCTACGGCAAGGCGACGTGGCTCACAAGTGCCTGTGGACGCGTGACGGCTGCCGAATCTCCGGGTGGCGCCGAGCAGCGGCATTGCGGAGGGCCCGGCGGTGCGGTCGCCCCATGGACTGCCAAGCAAGTCAACGGGTGCGGAGGCACGATGGGATTGCATCACGTTCAGGTTTCGATGCCGCCGGGCGCGGAGGAAGAAGCTCGCGCGTTCCACGCCGGCGCCCTGGGCCTGAAGGAGGTCAACAAGCCACCATCCCTTGCCGATCGCGGGGGCTGCTGGTTCCGCGCCTTCGACGGGGAGGTCGTCGTGGCAGAAATCCATGTGGGTGTCGAACCGGGATTTGCGCCCGGCAAGAAGTCGCACCCCGCATTCGTTGTGGAATCCGTGGCGTGCCTTGAAGAGCTGGCCGCCGGGATCCAGGCGGCCGGCTTCGATTTCTCCTGGGAAGAGCGGTACACCTTTGAATGCTGCGAAAGATTCCATTGCCGCGATCCTTTCGGAAATCGCGTCGAGGCGCTCACGCCACGCTCTGGCGCTTCACGATCCGACACGGCCACGCAAGCCTGGGGCTGCCTGTTGCGTGAGGGGTTTGGGGTGCAGGAGGTTCCCATTGGTCCTCCCGCGCAGCCCCAGTGCCTCAACTGCACCGGGGTGGCGTAACGGGAAGATGGTGCGCGATTCCCATGTTGTTGAATCCGGCGCCACGGCGCTTGACACGGACGTTGCCGATATCTTGTAGGTGCTTATGAGGACTTATAAGGATTCTTCTAATAAGCCCTCATAACCTGTCATAATCAATGGCTGGAACCCGAACTAAACCCCTACAGCCCGGGATCTGGCGTTCCGCCACCCTTCTTGGCGGGTAGGCAAGCTGAAATTGATGCCTTCGACCTCCTGGTAGCTCGAACAAAATTGTCGCGTCACAGCCGATCCCTGATGCTCAGCGGATTGCGTGGTGTGGGAAAGACCGTGCTACTTAACCGGTTGCGAGGAATAGCCCTGGCGCACGACTGGCTGACGATCAAGATCGAAGCCCAGGCCGGCGCGTCCGCGGCCAGGGATGTGCGGAACGTCCTTGCTCGAGAACTGCAAATCGCCTCGCGGCGCTATGTGCCACGCTCCGGCGAAGCCGTATTCAAATCCATGCTTCGAACAGTTTCGTCTTTTGGGGCCACCTTTGGCGTATCGGGGATATCCCTTGGTGTGGAATTAGACCCCTCGCGGGCCCGTACTGGCGTGGTGGACATCGACTTGAGGGACGTCATGGAGGATGTGGCCCGTGCGATGCGAGCGGCCCGCCAAGGGTTTATGATCTTTATCGATGAGATGCAAGACCTTGACGAAGAGTTGCTGGTAGCACTGGTAGCCGCGCAACATCATGCCGGACAAGATGAATTGCCGTTCTTCGTCGTTGGTGCGGGGTTGCCCAATTTGCCGGCCCGCCTAGCCGACGCTAGGAGCTACGCAGAGCGACTTTTCGACTATCGAGTAATCGGTAAACTTTCGGAATCAGAAACCGAGGAGTCATTTGTGATACCGGCAAAATCCGATGGTCCCACATACTCTGACGAAGCATTGGCGTTGCTCGTGAAGGCATCCGGGCGCTATCCCTATTTCATTCAAGAATTCGGCAGTGCCATGTGGAATGTGGCGACTTCGCATCCTTTTCAACACGACGATGCCACTGCAGCAATTCATGCGGGATTGCAGCGGCTCGATTCGGGCTTCTTTCCGTCCCGGTGGGATCGGGCCACGCCAAAAGAGCGTGAATATATGCTCGCAATGGCCGAAGATGGAGAGGGGCCTTCCAGTACTCGAGTTGTGGCAGAGCGACTGGGGACGAAAGTGACAAGCTTGGGGCCGCATCGTGCCCAGCTCATCGCCAAGGGTCTGGTCTACTCACCCGAATACGGCGAAATCGCGTTTACCGTCCCGGGCATGTCCGATTTCATTCGACGACAGAACCTGAAACGGTAGAAGCTGTTAAGCAACTGAGGGGGCGCCGGGGAAAATCCCCGACGCCCCCGCTATCAGCAGAGTGCTATCGCTTAGCCGAAGTACTTCGGCAGCGTGGCCTCGTGGGCTTCGCTCAGTTCGTTCAGGTCCAGGTCGAACTGACCCTGGATCTCCAGCGAGGTGGCCGAGGCATCAACAACACCGAGGCGAACCACCGGGAAGTTGCGTGCGGTGGCCATGTCGTTGAAGCGAACCTCTTCCGAACGCGGAACCGCAACGATGGCGCGGGCCTGCGATTCGGAGAACAGCGCGGTGAAAGCGTCAACGCCGTCCCGCTCGCACAGGTCGTCAAGGGCCACGCGGGCGCCAACGCCGTAGCGCAGGGCCATCTCGCCCAGTGCGGCGCCGAGGCCACCCTCGGAGAGATCGTGCGCCGAGTCGATCATGCCATCGCGGCTGGCGTTGATCAGGATCGCACCCAGGGTCTTCTCGGCGGTGAGGTCGACCTTCGGCGGCAGGCCACCGAGGTGTCCACGGATGTTCGCGAATTCCGAACCGTCCAGCTCGTCGAAGGTGGTACCCAGCAGGTAGATGGCCTGCCCGTCGGCATCCGCGCGCCAGCCCGAGGGGGTTCGGCGTGCAACGTCGTCGAACTTGCCCAGCATCGCCACGACCGGGGTCGGGTGGATCGGGGTTGCGCCGGTCTGGTTGTACAGGGAGACGTTGCCGCCGGTGACCGGGACGCCGAGCTCCATGCAGGCATCGGAGAGGCCGCGAATGGCCTCGGCGAGCTGCCACATGACATCCGGGTCCTCGGGGGAACCGAAGTTCAGGCAGTCGGAGACGGCCAGCGGCACGGCGCCGGAGGTGGCGACGTTGCGGTAGGACTCGGCCAGGGCCAGCTGCGCGCCGTGGTAGGGGTCCAGGAAGGTGTAGCGGCCGTTGGCGTCGGTGGCCAGGGCCACACCCATGCCGGTCTCCTCGTCAACGCGGATCACGCCGGCGTCATCCGGGGTTGCCAGGGCGGTGTTGCCGCCGACATAGCGGTCGTACTGGTTGGTGACCCAGGACTTGGAGCACATGTTCGGGCTGGACATCAGCTCAACCAGTGCTGCCTTGAGTTCCCCGCCGGTGGCAGGCAGGTTCTTCCCGGCCTCGGAGGCCTTGAAGGTGTCGGCCTGCAGCGCATCCTGCCACTCCGGACGCGCGTACGGGCGGTCGTAGACCGGGCCGTCGTGTGCCACGGTGCGCGGGTCGACATCGACGATGACCTCGCCGTCCCACTTGATGACCAGGCGGTTGGTGTCGGTGACCTCGCCGAGCCATGAGTACTCCACGGCCCACTTGTCCATGACGGCCTCGAAGGCTGCCACGTTCTCCGGGGAGACCACGGCCATCATGCGTTCCTGCGACTCGGACATCAGGATCTCGCCCGGGGTCAGCGAAGGATCGCGCAGCAGCACGGAAGTCAGTTCGATGTCCATGCCGCCGTCGCCGTTGGAGGCCAGTTCCGAGGTGGCGCAGGAGATACCCGCGGCGCCGAGGTCCTGGATGCCCTCAACGAGGGATCCCTTGAACAGCTCGAGGCAGCACTCGATGAGCACCTTCTCGGCGAACGGGTCGCCCACCTGGACGGCAGGGCGCTTGGACGGCTTGGTGTCGTCGAAGGACTCGGAGGAAAGGATCGAGGCGCCGCCGATGCCGTCGCCGCCGGTGCGTGCACCGAAGAGCACCACCTTGTTGCCAAGGCCGGAAGCGTTTGCCAGGCGGATGTCCTCGTGGCGCATGATGCCAACTGCCAGTGCGTTGACCAACGGGTTGCCCTGGTAGACGGAGTCGAAGACGACCTCGCCGCCGATGTTCGGCAGGCCCAGCGAGTTGCCGTAGCCACCGATGCCGGCAACGGCACCGTGGATCACGCGTGCGGTGTCCGGGTGGTCGATTGCACCGAAGCGCAACGGGTCCATCACGGCCACCGGGCGGGCGCCCATGGAGATGATGTCGCGCACGATGCCGCCGATGCCGGTTGCCGCACCCTGGTACGGCTCGATCATCGTGGGGGAGTTGTGCGATTCGATCTTGAAGGTCACGGCCCAGCCGTCGCCCAGGTTGGTCACGCCGGCGTTTTCGCCGATGCCAACGAGCATGTCCTTCTTCATTTCCTCGGTGACCTTGTCGCCGAACTGGCGCAGGTGGTTCTTCGAGGACTTGTAGGAGCAGTGCTCGGACCACATGACCGAGTACATGGCGAGCTCGGCAGCGGTCGGGCGGCGGCCCAGGACCTTGACGACCTCTTCGAATTCGTTCTGCTTCAGGCCGAGTTCGGCCCAGGGAAGTTCGGTGTCAGGGGTGGCCGCGGCGTTGGCCACGGTGTCCATGTTGAACTTCTTCTGCTCTGCGGTCTGCTCTGCGGCGCTCACTTCTGGCCTCCAACAAGGTGGGTCAGGACGGAGGTGAAGAACCCAAGTCCGTCGGTTCCGGTGTGGTCGGGGCCGAATCCGGCCTCCACTGCGTGCTCCGGGTGCGGCATGAGGCCGACCACGTTGCCCGCGGCATTGGTGATGCCGGCGATGTTGCGGCGGGACCCGTTGGGGTTCCAGCCGACATAGCTGAAGGCCACGCGGCCCTCGGCCTCGAGGGCGTCGAGGGTCTTCTCGTCGGCGACGTACTGGCCGTCCTGGTTCTTCAGCACGATGGTGATTTCCTCACCCAGGCCGTACTGGTTGGTCCAGGCGGTGGTGTTGTTTTCCACGCGCAGGACCTGGTCGCGGCAGAGGAACTTCAGGTGGTCGTTCTTCACCATGGAGCCCGGCAGCAAGTGCGATTCGGTCAGGATCTGGAAGCCGTTGCAAATGCCCAGCACGGGCAGCTTGGCATCGGAGTTCGCGGCGTCGATGATGTTGCCCATCATCGGTGCGAAGCGGGCGATGGCACCTGCACGCAGGTAGTCGCCGTAGGAGAAGCCACCCGGGATGATGACTGCGTCGACGTTCTGCAGGTCGGCGTCGGCGTGCCACAGGGATACTGCCTCGGCACCCGCCACGCGGATCGCGCGGGCTGCGTCGCGGTCATCAAGGGTTCCGGGGAAGGTGACAACACCAATGCGGGCGCCCGAGAGCTCGGTATTCGGCGTCGAATAGTCGCCGATCAATGGAAGTTCGGTTGCACTCATTAGTCTGCGACAACCTCGACGTTGACAACGTCTTCGATGACCGGGTTCGAGAGCAAGGTCTCGGCCGCGGTGCGGGCCTGGGCCAGGATTTCCTCGGTGACCTCGCCCTCAACGGTCAGTTCAAAGCGCTTGCCCTGGCGGACCTGGCTGAAAGCGGTAAAGCCGAGGCGGGGAAGTGCGCCAACGATGGCCTTGCCCTGCGGGTCAAGGATTTCGGGCTTGGGCATAACATCAACAACGATCCGGGGCATCCGGGTTCTCCTGTGCGCGAGGGGTGGTTAATCGCCCGCGGACGTGCCGTCTCACGCCAAGGGTGGGGGCGCTCCGCGAGCTTGCCTGCTAAGTCTACCGGCACGCGGTAGCTACGTGGATTTCGTGTCTGCTTCTCGACGTTTGGTTGGAGGGGTGATAAGTCGGTATTTTGCGCTTCCTGCTGCCCTTAAGCTTGTTCAATGGAAAAAGACTCGCGCTGCCCCTGCAATTCGGGGGAATCCTACGGATCCTGCTGTGGCCGATATCACCACGGATTCAGCGACCCTGGGTCCCCGCAGTGGCCCGGAACCGCCGTTGCGTTGATGCGTTCACGTTTTAGCGCCTTTGCACTGGGCCTGCCGGAATTCCTGCTGGCCACCTGGCACCCCGACACCCGCCCGGCCGAGCTTGAGCTCGACGAGGCCATTGTCTGGCAGGACCTGGACATCATCCGCACCGAGGCAGGCGGCCCCTTCGACGATCGCGGTGTTGTCGAGTTCGAGGCGCACTACCGACTGCTGAACCAGTCCAACTCCCAGCATGAGGTCAGTGACTTCGTGCGCGAGGGCGGGCACTGGTACTACCTCGACGGCGACGATTAAGGCACTGGCATGTAGCTGCGAGGCTTGCTCACACCACTGACTCACACTACTCTCAACATCTACTCAACCATTGTTGAAGTAGGTGTTGAGAGTAGTTGCAGTAGTTGCGGGGTTCGGGTCTCTGTCCCAAGCTCCGCAGCGATGGGTTCGAGGAAGAATCCCTTCCGAACCTACTTTTTTCTGTATGTCCTTCGTGGGCTTGTCGGAGAGCCAATGCCGATTAGCCACCCGCTCTCGGTGAGCTGGCGGATATGACGCCGAACAGTGTTTTGATGAAGATTTGTCATGGTTGCCAATGACTGCGTGTTGAGCTCATCGTGTGCTTCAAAGCACGCTCTGATTCGAGCTTCAGCGTTCGCTCTTGTTTCGGTTCCTGGCCGAGCATGGGTGGATATGCCAGGGATTTCAAGTAGCCGGGGGCCTTCCGGATACGGCTCGTTGCGGCGTTGTGGATAACTGAGCCAGCCCTCGGCAACGAGCGACTCAAGGATGTCACGTACGTCTTCCCCATCTATGGCAAGTCGCTGGCGGATGTTGCTTACGGATAGGGGCTCGTTGGAATCACGCAGCGCAAGTATTCGTTGGTGATCGATAGGCAAACCGTCTGCCCCGATCTGGTGAATCCATTCACGGACGCTTTCCGTCATTAGGCCGTATCTGGGAAGCGTGATGCTGAACTGCTGCAAGGTTGACCGTATGATCGGGGCATCCAGCCCCATTTCACGCATGCCGTGCAGCATGGTCTGTAGCCCGGTGCCGAGATTTTCCGAGACTGTCGTTTCGCTACCCGGCATCCTCACGAGCGGCAAGAGGCGTGCCAACGTTCCGTTTCGGGACAATGAGCTCCCTTTCCAGAGGTCTTCCCGATTTCTCCCGCCGTAGATTCCGCCAGGATTTTCAATGACGAGACGGTCGGCGAATAGTTCGATACGGATCTGCTCACCCTGTGTGTATGCAGAATAGTCGCGGTGCATTAGGGCATTGGCTATCGCCTCGCGTATTACTGTCACAGGAATTTCGGGGACTTCGTCGACGGTTGAAGCGCGGACCACTCGACGAGTCTTTAGGGATTTGATGACTTCGGTCACGGCGCCCTCCAGCATCAGAGGGATGCTTCCGTCAAGGGTTTGACGATTCAGGAGTTTCACACCTGCGAGCACTGTTCCCTTGTCCGTGCCGGGAAACTCCGCAACGCTAATCATCAATTGTGGAAAGTACTGTTGTGGGTAAATTCCAAAGCTAAGTAACCCGCCGAGGGTCGGGGTCGTACCGTCGGCCGCGAGGATTCCATTGCGGATAAGGGCTTCTTCGTCGCTTAGTTTTGCGAATATGGGGGCCCGTCCGGTACGCAGTCTGTTAAGGAACTCCTGTATGGCTCCGGCGTCGAGATCTTCCCATGAAGCATCCGTTACGGGCTGGATGTCGTCCTGTGGTTGCCGCTGATTGCTTTGCAGCGCAAAGACTTCGTACTCATTCAGACGATGGTCGCCGTCATGAAGCCTTTGGTAACTTCCGTTGAGGAGACCTTTGTCGGTGACAAAGCAAGGCTTTTGATGAGGTTGAAGTTCGCTGATATCAATGAGTACCAATCGCCCGCCTTCGAAAGGAACGATGTCTACCTCTGCGACAGGGGCGGGTGTCAGCGCGCCAGACTCTTCCTTAAGTTTGCGTGGGCGGACCATGGCAATGGCAGCTTCTGCTGAGGATTCAGCGTCAAACCCCTCTGCCAGGGTGAATCCGGTACGTTCATCGATTCCCAGGATTATTAGTCCGCCACCGGCACTGTTGCTGAAAGCGCTAATGGTTTCTCTGACGGACTTGGGAAATCCCCCGGCAGCGGCCTTCACCTCGACGTAGCGGGAGTCAGAGCCAATCGAGCGCAAGCGAGCGACCAGCCCTGCAAGATCTCCGTATCGGGTGGACGTGGATTGACTGTCACTACTCACACTACTCACAACACCAACTCTAACCATTGATTGTTGAAGTAGATAGTGTGGGTAGTTGAAGTAGGTGGTGTCAGGCCCCGGCCAGCACGCTCTGGATCGAAACGTGTTCCCTGCCCAGCGCCGCTGCGACAGGAGCGAAGACCACATCTCCGGCGTGGGCCATCAGCCCGTTGGCGAGGCCCTCGTCCTCGACCATGGCCTGCTTCCAGCCCTTGTCCGCAATGCGCAGCGCGTAGGGCAGGGTGGCGTTGGTCAGCGCGGCGGTGGAGGTTTGCGGGACGGCCCCGGGCATGTTGGTCACGCAGTAGTAGAGGGCATCGTGCACCTTGTAGGTGGGTGCTGCATGCGTGGTGGGGTGCGAGCCCTCGAAGCAACCGCCTTGGTCGATGGCGATGTCGACCAGCACCGAACCCGGGCGCATCTTCTCGACCATTTCCAGGGTGACAAGCTTCGGGGCAGCGGCACCGGGGATCAGCACCGAACCGATGACCAGGTCCGCATCTGCGACCTCGCGGGCGATCGCGTGCTTCGAGGAAGCCAGCGTCTTGACCCGGCCGCGGTAGTCGGTGTCGATCTCCTTGAGCCGGGCCAGGTTCACGTCGAAGATGGTGACATCCGCACCGAGACCGGCCGAGGCTGCTGCCGCGTTTTCGCCGGCGACACCGCCGCCGATCACCACGACCTTGGCCGGACGGGTCCCGGGGACCCCGCCCATCAGGATGCCCGATCCGCCGGAGGGCTGCTGCAGGGTGAAGGCGCCGATCTGCGCCGCCAGCCGTCCGGCGACCTCGCTCATCGGCGCCAGCAGCGGCAGTGACGGGCCGCGGCGTACGGTCTCGTAGGCGATCGCGGTGGTGCCCGCGGCAAGGATCGCGTCGGTGCATTCGGGAGAGGCCGCTAGGTGCAGGTAGGTGAAGAGGACCTGGTCCTCGCGCAGGAATCCGTAGTCGGAGGCGACAGGTTCCTTGACCTTGAGCACCATGTCGCCGGCGGCCCAGGTGGCCGCGGCGTCCGGGGCGATCTGCGCGCCGGCCTCGAGGTAGTGCGCGTCATCGATCCCCGACCCGATCCCGGCGCCGGCCTGGACGACGACCTGGTGTCCGTGCGCAACGAACTCGGAAACGCCGGCAGGGGTGATGGCCACGCGCAGTTCGCTGTCCTTGGTTTCCTTGGGCACGGCAATGATCATCTGAACTGGCTCCTTGGGCTCTTGGCTGCACCCCTGAAACGGGTGGTTGAAACGAGTCTAGGCCGAGGCCGGCGCGAAAAGCCCGGATCACGGGTATAAGTCGCGGGGGCTTGCACCGCCGGGCCCGGAGAATAATTCGGGCCTTCGCGCGGTTGGCCATAATGGAAGACGACAACCAGGAAAGCGGGAACACCAGGAAAGCGGGAACACCATGGAAGCACTCACGATGAAGGCGATGGCCTACTCCGGGTACGGCGGAGTGGAGAAGCTGGAGCAGCTCGAGCTTCCGCTGCCGAAGGTCGGCCCCGGAACGGTGCGGATCAAGATCAAGGCGGCCGGGGTGAACCCGGTGGACTGGAAGGTCATGGCCGGATACCTCGACCCCATCATGGAGGTGGATTTCCCGGCGGTCCCCGGCTGGGATGTTTCAGGCGTCGTGGACGCCGTCGGCTTCGACACCCCCGAGTTCAACATCGGCGACGAGGTCCACGCCTACGGCCGCCGTGACACCGTGGGCATCGGCTCCTTCGCGCAATACATCACCCTGCCTGCCGGGGCCGTGGCGCACAAGCCGAAGCAGCTCTCCTTCGAGGAGGCTGCCGCGCTGCCGCTGACCGGAGGGACCGCGCTGCGCGCCCTCGACGCCCTGGAACTTGCCCCCGGGCAGAGCGTGTTGATCCACAACGGAGCCGGCGGCGTCGGTCAGGCCGCGATCCAGATCGCAAAGGCCGC
Source organism: Arthrobacter sp. AQ5-05 (assembly GCF_003287975.1). Taxonomy (GTDB): domain Bacteria; phylum Actinomycetota; class Actinomycetes; order Actinomycetales; family Micrococcaceae; genus Paeniglutamicibacter. The sequence continues at coordinate 11,954 of NZ_QMKQ01000029.1, read as the reverse complement.
GGGGGTCCGGGTGCTGGCCACCGCCTCGGAAAGGAACCACGAACTGCTCGCGTCCCTCGGCGCCGAGCCGCTGACCTATGGTGCGGGGCTCGTCGACGCGGTGCACGCGCTGGCCCCGGAAGGGGTCGACGCGGTGGCGGACTTCCACGGCGGCGCGCTCGAGGACACCCTGGCGGTGCTCAAGGAATCGGGGAAGCACGCCTCGATCGCCGACGGCACCGTGGGTGAACACGGCGGGGCCTACATCTGGGTGCGGCCCGACGGGCGCGAGCTCGCGCGGCTCGATGCACTGGTCGAGGCGGGCAAGCTCTCCGTGCGCGTGGTCTCCAGCTATCCGATGCAGCAGGCCGCGGCCGCCATCACGCAGAGCATGGGCGGGCATGCCGGAGGCAAGATCGTGCTGACCGAATTCACCGACTGACCCTCGGCGAGTCGGAAGTGGTCGGCGGTGTTTGTTTGCTGCCGGCCATCGAGCAGCATTGTTCCGCCGTAGGGCAGGACCCACTGCGGACCGGTGTGTCCGAAGGGAACCCCGGTGCACACGACGGCATCGTTGTTGTAGCGTGCAAACTCCTCGAACACCGCCTCGCGCTGGGCGGCACCGATTCATGCGTGCCCACCGGCGCCCGGGCGATGACGGCTCCGGCGACGGCCGCGAGCAGCCCGCGTTCGCCCAGTGCCCGCAGCCTCCTCTTGATGAGCCGGTCCGCGACGGTGAGCTGGTCGACGACCTCGAAGCCGCCTCCCCAGGTCAGGCCCTCCACGGTCGGTTCGGGCCCGGCCCACCGCCACGGCTCGGTGGGTTCCCGGTCGCCGAAACCGGTCAGGGCCTCGGGGGAACGCCGGTCCGGCCCGAAGTCCCCGGAAGTGCCGGGCCCCGCGCCCAGATGAACCTGCGTCGACCCGCCGTAGGTGCCCGGCACCCCGTGGCACCAGAGCCGGTTCAGCAGGTTGGTGTTGTCGCTGCAGCCGAAGAACGGCTTGGGGTTCGCGGCCACCAGCCTCGCATCAAGGTGCGGCGTGGGCGTGATGTGGTCGTCTCAGCCCGGGGTGGCAAAGGACGGCGGGAGCACCGCCACCCGGTCGCCCGCGGCGAGCTTGGGCAGGGGTGCCAATGCTGGAGTGGCGGTCATGGGACCATCCAACCACGGCCCCAACCCGTCCAGCCTGGACAAAATGCGTCTGGAGGCTGATTCCCCCGGAGGCATCGCGGCCAGAGGCGCCCGGAACCGAGGTCCGCTATCCGGCTTCCGAACCTGCCCTGACTAGGGCGTGCGAGGCAGGCCGGCCAGCACCCGGTCCAGCGCGCCGAGTACGAAGTCGGCGCTTTCGCGCGTCAGGCACAGCGGCGGCTTGATCTTCAGGACGTTGCGCCGCTCGGAGGTGGGCTGGGTGATGATGCCCAGGCCCAGCAGCCGCTCGCAGGCCAGCAGGGTTTCCTCCACGGCAGGCTCGTTGCCGATCCCGGGTTTGATCAGCTCGACGCCCAGGAACAGCCCCGTGCCGTGCACGTGTCCGATGATCGGGTGGCGCGTTGCCAGCCCGGTGAGCCTCTGGAGCAGGTAGTCGCCCATCCGGGCCGCGTTCTCCATGAGCTTCTCGTCGCGCAGCACGTCAAGCACCGCGATGCCCACCCGGCAGGCCGCGGGGGAGCCGCCCGTGGAGGAGAAGAACTGGCCCTCGTTCACCAGGGACTCGGCGATCTTCCGGGTGGTGAGCACTCCGCCGAGCGGGAAGCCGTTGCCCATGGGCTTGGCGATGGTGACGATGTCCGGGACCACGTCCTGCAGCTCGAACGCCCACTGGCGCCCCATGCGTCCGAACCCGACCTGCACCTCGTCGGCGATGCACACCCCGCCGGCCGCGCGCACGGCCCGGTAGACCCCGGCCAGGTAGCCGTCCGGCAGCAGCACGCCGCCGGCGTTGCCGAGCACCGGTTCGGCGATGAACGCCCCGACGGGGGTGCCCGCCGCGCCCAGCTCGGCGATGCGCGCGGCGGCATCTGCCGCGTACGCGGGACCGGCGTCCGGGCCGGTGTGGCTGCCGCGCAGCGGGTGCGGGACCTCCAGCAGTTCAACCCACTCGGGGCGGCTGCCGGAGGCGTGCGGGTTGTCGAACGCACTGGTGGTCACGGCGTCGGCGGCCATCGACCACCCGTGGTAGGCCTCGCGCAGGGCGAGGACGGTGTCCCGGCCCGTGGCGGCACGGGCCAGTTTCAGCCCGAGTTCCACGGCCTCCGATCCGCTGTTGACCAGCAGGACGGTGTCCAGCCCGGATCCCGCAGGAGCCAGATCGACAAGCCGCCGGGAATAGTCGGCCAGCAAGCGGTAGAGGAAACGCGAGTTGGTGTTCAGCAGCCGCAGCTGGGCCGCGGCCGCATCGGCAACCGCGGGGTGCCCGTGCCCGATCGAGGTGACGTTGTTGACCAGGTCCACGTAGGCGCGGCCCGTCGTGTCCACCAGGTGGTGGCGCCAGCCACGCTCGAACTGCGGCGGGTTCTCGAAGAAGCGCTCCTGGGCGGGGGAAAGCAGGGCGTTGCGGCGGTCCTGTTCCGCATGCGGGCCGGCGGCGGGGCCTTCCGTTTCCAGCCCGAGCAGCCCGGCCGGGTCCCGGGCCAGGCGCAGCCATGCCTCGGCCGGCTCCGGGGTCGTGAACAGGGGAACCTCGTCCGGAGCCCCGGCTGACAGCAGTTGGAGAGACACCGGTGCGGGCAGCTCCCGCTCCGTGGAGGACCGCGCGGGGATCCGGGCAATGAACTCGCCGCGGACCACGTGCCGCGATGGTCCTTCGGGCAGCGCCCCGTCCAGGACCATGCGCTCGCCGGAGCCGGCAACCACTTCCACCCGGGCGGTGCCGGCAACCAGCCGGCCGTCCCACGGGGAGGTGAAGCCGAGCGGTTCGCGCGTGTAGAGCTGGAGGGCCAACGGGATGGTCGCCGCGGGTTCCATGGCATCGGGGACGGTCCGGGTCAGCCGGGCCCTCCCCTGCGGCAGCAGCAGAATCGGGTGTTCATCCAGCGCCGCGGTGAGCAGTTCGGCCTCGATGCCGGGTTCCGTCCAACGCCCGGCATCAAGCAGCGGGGATTCCACGCCCAGGTCCAGCACGGCGTGTCCGTCCAGCGCCACCATCGGCGCCGCCTCGGTGGCGGGGTTGCTCCGGGGGAAGCCGAGGGCCGCCATGGTCGCCTCGGTGCCGACCTCCAGCGGCAGGGCCGTGGCCGCGGCGAAGATCGCCCACTCGTGGTCCATGCGTTCGACCGCGTAGACGTTGTCGGCCTCCAAACCCACCTGCTCCCAGCCGGAGGCGATGAGCACCGCGGCCCGCAGCACCAGCAGCGGCCAGAGCGCCCGGGCCTCGGCCTCGGACAACGGGTTCTCGCGGTGGAACGCGGCTGCGGTCGCCAGCACGGACAGCGGTTGGCCGGGGCGGTGGTGCAGCAGTGACGTGCAGAGCACCGCCAGCTCCGCCACGCGCCAGCCGTGGCCCAGGTCGCCGAAATCGATCAAAGTTCCCCGCGGCCGACCCGAATCCGGGTCGATGCCGAAGCCGACGATGTTGTCATCCGTCAGGTCGCCGTGGATGGGCTGGACCGGAAGTGAGTCCGCGAGCGGAGCCAGCAACCGCCGGGCAGCCTGCGCAGCCGCGGCAACCGCCTTCGCCTTGGCGGCGTCCTTGATGGCCGGGAGCCGCCGCTGCACCACCTCGAACCCGCGGCGCAGGTCCCATTGCAGCTCGCGTTCCAGCCCCGGGTGCCCGAAGTCTTCCAGCGTGCGCGTGACGGCCGCGGCCAGGCTGCCCAGCCCGGAAAGCGTCGCATCGCCCAGGTATCCGGCTTCCAGAAGCGTGCCGCCGGCGACGAATTCGAAGAGCCGCAGGTGCGCCACGGTGTTCCCGGCGTCCGGGGCCCGTTGCAGGGCCTGCCCGTCGAGGCCGGGTAGGGCCCGGGCCGCGGAAATGCCCTCGCCCGCGGCGCCGGAGGCGAAGAGCGCGGCGGCCTGGTTCTGGGCCAGCAGCTCCTGCTCGCCGAAGACGGCGTTGTCCACCTTCAGGACCCGGCGTCGGCCGTCGCCGGAGGTGAGCAGGAAGTTCCGGTCCTGGTTGCTGCCCAGCTCGACCGCGTCGGCATCCAGCCCGAAGAAGCACCGCGCCAGCGCGGCCGCCTGCCGTTCGCCGAGGTCCGGGCGCACCAACGCAAGGTTCTCGGCCTTCGGTCCCTTGACTGCGGATTCGTTGGAGTGACCTGGAATGTACAACGGTTTCCTCCAAAAAAGAGAGGCGGTAGTGTGGTTTGCACCACACTACCGCCCCGTGGGGGTTCCCTCCAGCGGTCCGCCGCCTGGCGTCACTGGTCCAGCGTGACGGTGCGCAGATCCAGCCGGCGCAGCACCCGGTCCACGAGCTCGGGGTCGTTGCCCGGTTCGTTGCGTGCCTTGAGCATCTCCGAGCGCGCGGCGTCCAGCGCCTCGCGCTGCACGTCGTCCATGACGGTGAGGATCTGCTTCAGGCGCAGCATCTTCTCCGGGTCCGCCTCGAGGTCGGCCTCCAGGATGGTGTGCAGCGAGGACATGCGCCGGGCCAGCGCGTCGCGGCGTTTTTGCGGCAGCGCCGACGCGGCGGTGGAGCGCTTCATGGTCTCCAGGGCGACCTTTTCCGCGCGGCGGGCCAGCGAGCGCTGCTTGCGTTCTTCCGCTGCGTGGTCGTTGGGCAGCTTCAGCGCACGCATCAGCGCCGGCAGCGTCAGGCCCGGCAGCACCAGGGTCGTGATCAGCACGGCGCAGGCGGTGGCAATCACGAAGTTCCGGCCTTCCAGCGGCTGCCCGTTGGCCACGGTGGCCGGCAGCGCCAACGCCAGCGCAAGGGTCGCCAGCCCGCGCATGCCGCACCAGGAGAGCACCAGCACCTCTTTCAGCGAGCCCGGGGTCTTGGACTTGCGCTCGGTTCCGCCGATCTTGAACATCGCCATCATCCACACGAAGCGGACCAGCACCACCGTGGCGCAGATGGCCGCGATGCCGGGGATGAACGTCAGCAGGTTCGCCCCCTCGTCCTGGATGATGTAGCGCATCTCGATGCCGACCAGACCGAAGGCGACCCCGGTGGTGAGCAGCTCCACCACGTCCCAGAAAGCGGTGCGGGTCAGGCGTTCCTCGGAGTCCTGCGGGCGGGCGCGGCGGCCCAGCTCCAGCGCGGTGACCACCACGGCGACGACGCCGGAGAGGTGGACCTCCTCGGCCAGCAGGTAGACGGCGTAGGGTGCCACCAGCGTGGTGGCGGAACGGGCCACCAGGTCCGGGACGAAGCGGTTCAGCGCCCCGACCAGCCAGGCCATGCCCAGGCCCAGCACGATGGCTCCGGCCGCCCCGATCAGGAACTTCGGCACCACGTCCCAGCCGACCTCGCCGCCGCCCATGGCCGCTGCAACCGCCGCCTGGAAGATCACGATGGCCATCGCGTCGTTGAACAGTCCCTCGGTCTGCAGCACCGTGAGAAGCCGGCGGCGCATCTTCACCTTGCCGGCAACGGCCTCGACGGCCACCGGGTCCGGCGGGGCCACGATGGCACCCAGGGCGATGGCCGCCGGAAGCGCCATGGTCGGGACCATCAGCCAGGCGACGCCCGCCACGGCGGCGGAGGTCGCCAGAACCAGCAGTACGGCCAACAGCACCAGCGAGCGCCAGCGCAGCCGGAAGATCGACCAGGAGCTGCGCTGGGCCGCGGCATAGAGCAACGGGGGCAGGAAGAGCGGCAGGATCAGCTCGGGGTTGATGTGGACCTCGGGAATGAACGGCAGGAATGCCGCCCCGGCCGAGAAGACCAGCATCAGGATCGGGTAGGGCAGGCGGATGCGTTCGCCCAGGCCCGCCACCAGCACCGTCCCGAAGAGCAACCCGACCAGCAACAGCAGGAATTCCATGGGGGTGTGCCTCTTCCTCTTGATCCGTTCTTCCAGTTTTCCACACGCCCGTTTCGGGGACGTTAAGCGCGCAGGGCCGGCGGCACGCAAAGGGGCGGGGAACCTTTTCAGGTTCCCCGCCCCGTGGCGTGCCGCGTGGTTGGCGCGGCGTTTCCTAGCCGATGCCGATGGCGCCGATGAGCACGCCCACGGTGAGCATCACCAGGGAGACGACCAGTGCGCGCCACAGGACCTTCTTGTGGTGGTCGCCCAGATCGACGCGGGACATCGAGACCAGCAGCAGGATCGCGGGAACCAGCGGGGACTGCATGTGCACCGGCTGGCCGGTGATCGAGGCGCGGGCCATGTCCACGGCGGGAATGCCGTAGTGTGCGCCGGCCTCGGTGAGCACCGGCAGGATGCCGAAGTAGAACGCGTCGTTGCTCATGAAGAACGTGGCGGGGATCGAGATGATGCCGGTGAGGATCGCCAGGTACGGGCCCATCGAGGTCGGGATGACGTCGACCAGCCAGGTGCTCATGGCATCGACCATGCCGGTGCCCGAGAGCACGCCGGTGAGCACCGCTGCGGCAAGCACCATGGAGACCACGGCGATGACCTCGGAGGAGTGCGAGGCGATCATCTTGGCCTGGTCGGAGATGCGCGGGAAGTTCACCAGCAGCGCCACGGCGGTGCCGATCATGAACAGGTAGGACAGCGGCAGCACGTCGGCGATCAGCAGCACGAAGATGGCCACGGTCATCGAGAGGTTGAAGATGAACAGCTTCGGGCGCAGGGTCTCGCGGGTCGGGTCCAGGACCGTGCCGTCCATGGTGGCGGATTCGGTGCCGTCGCCGCGCACGGCGACCTTTTCCAGCAGGGCGACGCCGCGGCCGCCGGTCGGGGTCTTGGCGTTGCCGGAGTCCTTGGAGCCGCCGGTTCCGCCGGTCATGACCGAGCCCGGGCCCCATCGCAGCGGGTCCTCGCGCTGCAGGCGCTTGCGCTCGGCGATGCCCATGGCCCAGGCGAAGCCGAAGACGACGACAAGTCCCACGGCCAGTGCCGGGATCATCGGGACGAACACCGCGGAGGCATCCACGTGCAGCGCCGCGGCGGCGCGGGCGGTCGGCCCGCCCCAGGGCACGATGTTCAGCGTGCCGTTGGTCAGCCCGGCCACACAGGTCAGCACCACCGGGCTCATGCCCAGGCGCTGGTAGATCGGCAGCAACGCGGCGGTGACCACGATGAAGGTGGTGGAGCCGTCGCCGTCCAGGGAGATCAGCCCGGTGAGCAGCGCGGTGCCCATGACGACCTTGGCCGGGTCGTTGCCGACCAGGCGCAGGATGCCGTCGACCAGCTTGTCGAAGAGCCCCACGTCGATCATGATCCCGAAGTACATGATGGCGAACATCAGCAGGGCGGCGGTGCCTGACATCGACTTCACGGCATCCATGACCATGTCGCCCAGTCCGAGTCCGGCGCCGGCGAAGAGGCCGAAGACGGTCGGGACGATGATCAGCGCCAGCAACGGGGTCATGCGCTTGGTCATGATGAGCGCCATGAACGTGGCGACCATCAGGAACCCGAGTGCTACCAGCATGGGGATCTCCTTAAATGGGGGTGTAACGCGGGTGAGGGGGAGTTGGCTTGCGACCGGCTGGGGGTGCTTTCACCGGTGGATCGCGCCGTGGAACACAACGCTACGTGGTGCGCATCACGGTGGTGTGGTTGTGCCCACAAGCCCCGCTTCTTCCCCTAAATCCTTTTTTGCTCATAAAGCCCACCCGAGGTCCTAGACTGGGTTCCATGCCTCCGGAGCCGAAGCCCGGGCGTGGATTCGCCGCCCGCATCATGACCCTGCAATTCGTTGTGGTGGGGCTGATGATCCTTGCCGCCGCGGCCGGTGCCATGTGGGTGACCGTCCAGCGCGTCAACGAACAGGCCCAGGAACGCGCGCTGGCCATTGCGCGCACGCTGGCCGCCGACCCCGAGATCCGGACGCAGGTGCGGCGCTACGCCGATGCGGAAACGCTGGACGCCGCGGCGCTGCGCACCGGGTACGTGCAGCAGGCGGCCGAGGGCGTGCGGGTGCGCACCGGTGCGTTCTTCGTGGTGGTCACCGAGGACCGCGGGATCCGCCTGGCGCACCCGACCCCCTCCCTGCTGGGCCGGAAGGTCTCCACCGATCCCGCCGCACTGTCCGGGCGCGAGTCGGTATCCCGCGAATACGGGACCCTGGGCGAATCCGTGCGCGCCAAGGTCCCGGTCTTCGCCCCGGACGACGCGACCGTGGCGGGCGAGATCAGCGTCGGGGTGGGCGTCCAGGAGCTGGCCGCGCGGCTGCGCACCGCAGGTGCCTGGGTGCTCGGGCTGGGCCTCGGGGCCCTGGCGCTTTCCGCGGCTTCGACCCGCTGGCTGGTGCGCCGGCTCAAGGCGCAGACCCTGGGGCTGGAACCTGCCGAGATGGCGCAGCTGCTGCGGGACCGCGACGCGGTGCTCTACGGGGTGGCCGACGGGGTCATCGGCATCGGCCCCGACGGCCGGGTGTCGGTGCGCAACAAGGCCGCGCGGATCATGCTGGGTCTGCCGCATCGCCACGAGTCCGCCGACATCATCGGGCAGCCCTACACCGACGCGCGGCTGCCGGCGCCTTTGGTTGCCGCGATCGCCGAGGGCACCGGAGCCACGCTGCGCCTGGAAACCGAGCACGCGGCACTGGTTGCCACCGTGCACCCGGTGGCCCGCGAGGGCATCGACCTGGGGCAGGTGGTGCTGCTGCGCGACGTGACCACCATCGAGACCCTGGGCTCGCGGCTGGACGCGGTCCAGACCATGGCCGGCGCCCTGCGCGCCCAGCGCCATGAATTCGCCAACCGGCTGCACACCATCTCCGGGCTGCTGCACCACGGGGATGTGGCCGAGGCCCAGGACTACCTCGGCGAGGTCATCGCCTCCGGTCCGGTGCGCGAACCCGTGCAGAACCTCGCTGCCATCGAGGACACCTACCTGCGGGCCTTCCTCGGGGCCAAGGGCGTCGAGGCCTACGAGCGCGGCGTGGTGCTGCGGGTGGGGGATGCCAGCGCGCTCTACGGCAGCCTGGTCGACGCGCAGGACGCCACCGCGGTGCTCGGGAACCTGATCGACAATGCGCTGCGCGCCGCGGTGGAGGGACCGGCTCCGCGCTGGGTCGAGGTCGACCTGCTCTCCGAGGGCGCCACGCTGCACCTGGCCGTCGCCGATTCCGGGGACGGGGTCCCGGGGGGCCTGGACGTCTTTGCCGAGGGGATCAGCACCGGCGCGCTGCCCGATGCCCCGGAACACGGCCAGGGCGTGGGGCTGCCGCTGGTTCGCCGGCTGGCCCGCACCCGCGGCGGCGAGGTCTGGATCGCGGACCCCGGCGGGCCGGGGAGCACCGACCATGCGCACTCCGGGGCCGTCTTTGCCGCCCGTTTGCCCGGGGTGCTGTCCACCGATGCCGGAACCACCGAAGGGAAGAACACCCGATGAGCGAGCACACCGACTACAAGGTCCTGGTGGTCGACGACGACTTCCGGGTCGCGGCACTGCACGCCGGCTACGTGGATGCGGTTCCCGGGTTCCGCGCCCTGGCCCCGGTGCACGACGCCCGGATGGTGCCGCGCGCGGTCGCCGAGGGCAAGCCCGACCTGCTGCTGCTGGATGTGTACCTGCCGCAGGGGTCCGGGCTGGACCTGCTGGCGACCCTGGACGTGGACGCCTTCGTGCTCTCGGCGGCCACCGAGGTCGATGCGGTGCGCACCGCCATCAGGCGCGGAGCGCTGGGCTACCTGGTCAAGCCCTTCGACCCCAGGATGCTCGCCACCCGGCTGCGCGGTTACGCCCGCTATCGCCGGCAACTGGACGGCGCCGCGGCGCTGGACCAGCAGGGCATCGACCGGGCGCAACGCGCACTGCTTTCGGGCGAGGAGTCCGCGGGCACTGCGGCGACCCCCACCGAACAGGCCGTGCTGGCGGCTGTTGCCGCGGCCGGCGAACCGGCCACCGTCATGCACGTGGTCACCGCCGTGGGGATCTCCCGGGCCACCGCGCAGCGCTACCTGGCGAATCTGGTGCAGGCCGGATCGCTGCGCCTGGAATTGGCCTACGGCAGTCGGGGCCGGCCCGAGCACCGCTACCTCGTGCAGGACTGAGCCCGCGAAGCCCGGAGCAAGCCGGGGGTCATTGCAGGGCGGGCTGGTCGACCAGCAGCGCCAGGGCCGCGTGCCAGTCGGCGATCCCGCATCCGTCGCGCAGATCGAAGCTGCGGTTCACCGCGCGCCCATCCATCGTCCCGCTCACCACGCCCACCGCCGGTCCGCCGTATTGCATGGTGCACGCATCGTTGGCGCCGCGAGGGGGACCGGTGAGCAGCTTCGGCTCCTTGGCCACCAGGGCGCAGGCCTGTGCCGCGTCCGGGTGCCGGCTTTCGGGCAGCGGGACGGCCCCCCTGCACAGGAGGCGGTAGTGCGCGCTCTCCACGGCGCCGTCGGCCCGAATCGAGACCTGCAGGTCCGTGGTCGGAGGACCCGTGCCGGGTGGGGCGGAAGGCGCCGGCGAAGTGGAAGTCTTCAACGGCGTTGTCCCGCTGCCGGTGGATCCGGCGCACCCGGAAAGCAGCATCGCGGCGCCGGCGAGCAGTGCCCCTGCCATGAAGGAAGACCTGGACCGCATGGCCGAACCCTCCCGTCTCGTGCCGGAACCGGTGGCTACCGGCCTATCTCAAGTCTGTGGCACCGGAAGGGATTGGGCAACGGCCAGCAGCCGCCCGCGCAGGACCTGGGAGCGGTCGGCGAACTCCTTTTGCAGGCGCACGTACTCGGCCTTGCCCGCTGGCGTTTCGATGCGGATCGGATCCTGCCCCCATGCGGCCAGGTCGTACGGCGAGGCCTGCATGTCCATGGTGCGGATGTCCCAGGCGAGCTCGAAGCAGTCCATGACCAGGTCGGTGGGAACGGCAGGGGTGAGCTTGTAGGCCCACTTGTACAGGTCCATGTTGGCATGCAGGCAGCCGGGCTGTTCCAGGTCCCGCTGGGTCTCGCGGGTCGGCTGCAGCTCATTGAGCGGCACGGCCTCGGGGGTGTAGAACCGGAAGGCGTCGAAGTGGGTGCAGCGGATCTTGTGTTCCTCCACCACCGCATCGGTTCCCGCGGAGCCCAGCCGCAGCGGCAGGTATTCATGGCGGATGCCGTTGTCTGCCGACTTGTAGGCCATGGCCCATTCGTGCAGCCCGAAGCAGGCGAAGTTCCCCGGGCGCGATGCCGTGCCGGCCAGGACGATGGCGGCGAAGCGGACCGCCTCTGCACGGGCGCCGGCAAATGCCGTCAGGTCCACCGTGTAGCCGCGCTCGCCGGAATCCGGGTCGATGGCCTCTCGGTAGAACTTCCAATCCGCTCGTTCGAGGGCCTTTTCCCCGGCCAGGACCACGCCGGGTCCCGGGTGCCAGCGGTAGAGCTGTCCGGGCTTCTGCGTGTAATAGGTGAAGAGGAAATCCTCGACCGGATGCTTCTGCCGCTTCATCCGGCGCTCTGTGAACGGCTCGCCAAAGCGCTTGGCGCGCGCTTGGTGGGCAGTGGCCGCGGGCAGCCACTGCTCTTGAGGCAGCCAGGTCAGGGTGGAGGGAAGCATTCAACCATTGTCTCGCGCAGGGGCCGCGAAGCAGCAATTTCCGCGGCCTGGACACCCAGTCCGGGCCCGTCCGTCAAGCCCCCTGCGCAATTCTGTGGATAACCAAAATAAGCCTATGACATGGATCTTTATGCCTGATTGATCGCAATCCGGGCCTTCATTTTGCCGGCCCGGCGGCGTAGAATGAAGATATGTTCGATGAATACCATAAAGGGGATTCGGAAGACGAACCTCCAGACGAAAGCAATGCACCGGCAGCCCGGCAGCCCCCGGCTCCCGCCCTCCCGCCGATACCCGGACGGAGCCACGCCGAGGACCTGGCCTACCTGCGCGCGTTCCTGGACGGCGTCGCCAACCTGGACACCGGCGGCAGCGCCCGCGACCAACACGAAAAAATGGCCATGCTCGAACGCATCAA
>NZ_QMKQ01000028.1 GCF_003287975.1 Arthrobacter sp. AQ5-05 | reverse complement strand
GCCCGGAAATGGGGTGGGAAAGCCTGCCGCCAGTGGTCAAAACCGGTTGCCGCCGGTGGTCAGTTCAATTGCCGCTGGTGGTCAGCGGGGATTGCCGCCTACGGTCACTTTAGAACTTCCGCTGACAGATGTGGACGGCGATGACCACCACGGGGAGCAGGATGATGGCTCCGGCCAGGAGCAGCGAGCCGGTGATTGCCCAACAACGCAGGCCACGTTTTTTCAAGCGCACGGCACTGCCCTCCTGGGTTCGCTGCCGAAGATGGCAACACTACCGCTTTGAGGGCCGAGGGCTCCCTCGACGACACGACGATGCCCATGCCCTTCGGGCCAACAGCATGCAGATGCCGGGAAACTGTGCCTTCGGGCAAAGCACAGGTGGCGGATGCGAGTCGTTCGCATCCGCCACCTGTGGTTCCCTGTCCGGGGCCGCGGCCCTCCCGGGTCGGGTGTTACTGGTTCTTGGCCTTCAGCTCCGCCAGACGGGCTTCGATTTCGGACACCGCCGGGGCGTCTTCGATTTGGGCGTCGGCAGTTCCCTGTTCCAGGATGTTCTTCTCGGCCTTCATGGCCGCCAGGCGAGCCTCGACCTCGGTGGACTCGCCCAGATCCTCAAGGGAGGCGAACTGCGCATCCAGGGAGGACGAAGCAAGTTCTGCCGCACCGCGCACGCGTGCCTCGTCGGAGCGGATCTTGGCTTCGAAGCGGCCAATCTCGGAGGTCGGATCGCTCATGTCCAGGGCCTTGACCGCGTCCATCATCTGGCCCTGGGTCTTGGCGTTGCGGGCGCGGGCCACCAGCTCGTCGCGCTTGGCCACCAATTCCTGGCGTTTGGTGGACATGGTGTTCAGGCCGGTCTTGAGCTGCTCGACCACCTGGCGCTGCGAGGCGATGTTCGGCTCGGCGTTCGATGCCTGCTTCTCGCTGGCCATCTGGCGCTGGATGGCCACGGTGGCCAGCTTGTTGAACTTCTCGGCGTTGGCGCTGTCGCCGGCGGCCGAGTATTCCTCGGCCTTGTTCGAGGCGGCCAGGGCCTTTGCGCCCCACTCCCGGGCGTCGTTTACCGCGGTCTTGTAGTCGTCCTCGAGCATGCGCAGGTTGCCGATAGTCTGGGCCACCGCGGTTTCGGCCTTGGCGATGTTGTCGGAGTAGTCGCGCACGTTCTGGTCCAGCATCTTCTGCGGGTCTTCCAGTGCGTCCAATGCCGCGTTGGCGTTGGACTTTCCGATGCGGAACAGTCGTGCAAAAATCGAGTTCTTCTTCATGGGGGGAGCGTTGCCCTTTCATAAGCCGCGTTGGAATAACTCTATGCGACACGCGGCCCCGACTGAACCCGGGACCATGGATTCCCCGGAGGCGAGGGGCATCCGCGGCGCGCCGGGCTGGACGAAGTGGCCGGCATCCGGTGGATCGGGTGTCCGGGTGATTGTTGCCTTGGGGCGTCGCAACTGCTTGGGTGGAGCCATGACCCCCGGACCGCTCCCGGTGATCTGGCAAGTCGTTCACCGGAAGCGGCTGGCCTTGGCCAACGACCTGGAAATGCTGGCGCCCGGGCACTGGGAGACGCCGTCGCTGTGCCCCGGCTGGTCCGTGCACGACGTGCTGGCCCACCTCGTCGACACCGCCAGGACCACCCGGCTGGGATTCGTCCGCCGCATGTTCGCTGCGGGCTTCGACTTCGACAAGGTCAGCGCCGTGGGTCTCGCCGGGGAACGCTGCGCGGACCCCCAACAGACGCTGGCCGGGGATCGCCGGGTGCTCACGCGTACCAGCACCCCGCCGGCGGCCTTGCCCACGCGCCTGATGGAGGCGTTTGTGCACGGGGAAGACATTCGCCGTCCGTTGGGAATCCGGAGCGACTACCCGGCCGCACACGTGGCCACGGCGTTGGAATACCAGGTGCGGACCAGCACCAAGATCGGTGGCGGCAAGGAACTCGCCGCCGGGTTCAGGCTGGTGGCCTCGGACACACGGTTCGAGCACGGTACCGGGGAGATGGTCAGCGGCCCGGTACCGTCCTTGTTGCCCGCTGTTTCCGGCCGGCCTTTGGGTGTTGGCGAACTTTCCGGGCCGGGCGCGGGGGCCTTCGTGAAGCACAACGCTTCCTGAGGCGGGTATAGGAGGTCCCGGACCACGGTGCTTCACCGCGGAATGCGCTTGATGCAGGCCCCAGGAAGTGCAGGGACCGGCGAACGGGGAGCGCGGTGCGGACCGAAAGGCAGTTAGCTGCCGGTCGGATCCGCGCCGCACTCCCCGCGCGGGGGTGGGTGCCTGGGCTACTTCCCGGCCGACGCGTGGTGCACGGCCTTCTTGGCGGCCTTGTCGCGGGCGATCAGCACCTTCTCGTCAACCGGGGCGTCGGCGCTGGCACGCAGCTTGCGGTAGTACTCCGCGGCTTCGTCCTGGCGTTCGGCTTCCCCGCCGTCGGCGATCTTCGCGCGCAGGTGCTCCGGACCGTAGCCAAAGGCATCGACCAGGTCCTGGGCGTGCGGACGCAGACGGGCGAGCAGGATGTTGATGTAGCCGGTGAGCGTGCGGGCCCGCTGCATCGACAGGCGCCCGTTCATCAGGTACCAACCGAGGTTTTCCTCGATCAGGGTCAGCGCGTACACATCGCGCAGCCAGGTCAGCACCGTGCGGGTCCCTGCGTCGGAGGTGTTGCCCAGGGCCGTGGTGAAGGCCTCCCAGCGCAGCAGTTCGCCGTGCGCGCGGGCCGCGGCGATCAGCGCGTCCTGCTTCTCATTGAAGGCGGCGGCGGAGGCCGCGCGGTCCTTGGTGCTGACCCCGCGCAGCGCGTCGGCGATCTCGGCGACCATGGTGTTGATCCGGTCGGTGAGCAGGGCGCGCTGGTTGGATTCGTCCTTGAAGAAGTTCGCGCTCTTGCGTTCGTCCCCGGTGTCGGCGACGGCCTGGGCGACCGAACGCAGCCCGGTGCGGTGCAGTGCGACGTTCTCGGCCTGCTTCACCACGTAGCGGGCCAGCACCCCGGCGTCGAGCTTGCGGAATTCCTGGCCGTAGTCGGTCAGCAGCCGCTTGCCCACCAGCTGCAGCAGCACGTTGTTGTCGCCCTCGAAGGTGACGTAGATGTCCAGGTCCGCGCGCAACGCGGTGAAGCGGTTCTCGGCAATGAATCCGGCACCGCCGCAGGCCTCGCGGGCCTCCTGCAGGGTGTCCAGTGCGTCCCAGGTGCTCAGCGGCTTCAGGGCCGCGGCGAGGGTCTCGAGGTCCTGGCGGTCCGCGTCGGTGTCGGTGGCACCGGAGAAGACGCCGTCGAACTTCGCCAGCAGTTCCTCGTGGGCGAAGGACGCGGCGTAGGTGCGGGCCAGGCGGGGGATCAGCCGGCGCTGGTGGCGCTGGTAGTCCATGATGTTTTCCTCCTGCGTTTCGGAGGAGGCGTTGAACTGGCGGCGCTGGTGGGCGTAGGTCACCGCGATCTGCAGGGCGATCTTCGAGGCGGCGGTGGCCGCCCCGTCGAGCGAGACCCGGCCCTGGACCAGGGTGCCGAGCATGGTGAAGAAGCGGCGTCCGGGGGAGTGGATGGGCGAGGAATAGGTGCCGTCCTCGGTGACGTTGCCGTAGCGGTTGAGCAGGTTGGTGCGCGGGATGCGGACGTTGGTGAAATGCAGCCGGCCGTTGTCGATGCCGTTGAGTCCGCCCTTGAGTCCGTCGTCCTGCCCGCCGATGCCCGGCAGGAAGCCGTTCTCGTCGCGGATGTCGACGTAGAAGGCGTGCACGCCGTGGTTCACGCCGCCGGTGATGAGCTGGGCGAAGACCACCGCGGCCTTGCCGTGGACCCCTGCGTTGCCCAGGAATTCCTTCCAGGCGGCCTTGAACGGGGTGTTGATGACGAATTCCTGCGCCTGGGCATCGTAGGTGGCGGTGGTGCCGATGGAGGCGACGTCCGAGCCGTGCCCGATCTCCGTCATCGCGAAGGCGCCGGGGATTTCCAGGTTCATGATGCCCGGCAGCCACTTGTCGTGGTGCTCGGCGGTGCCCAGGTGCAGCACCGCACAGCCGAACAGGCCCCACTGGACCCCGGCCTTGATCTGCAGGGACGGGTCGGCGGTGACCAGTTCCTCGAAGCTGGCGATGGAGCCGCCGTGGTTGTCCTCGCCGCCGAGGCGCCGCGGGAAGGCCCGGTGCACGGCCTTGGCGTTGACCAGTTCGTGCAGCTGGGTGAAGACGCGTTCGCGGTGCCCGTCCATGGACAGCCCGGGGGTGCCGCGCACGGCCTCGGTGCCGGCCAGTGCGCGGGCTTCCTTGCGGATCTCCGCCCAGCGGCCCAGCAGCTGTTCGCCGAGGGAGGCCACGTCGATGGCGACGTCGGCGGTGTCGATGGTGATTTGTTCCTGGGTCACTGGCGTTGCTGCCTTTCGGTTGTGCTGCCCTCGCGGTGCGGGGGAGCTGGCGCTGGATTTCTTGGATTCGTGAAGGTGGTCATCTTGCCGTGCGGCAAGGAGATGGGGCTATGGACGTTCGAGCGTGGTCTGGGAGGCCACGCCGTGGGTGAGCCACAGGGTCAGGCTCCGGGCGAGCTCCTCGATGCCGGGGCGCCCGGGGCCCTCGGGTGCGCGCAGCCACAGTTCCCCGGCGGCGCGGACCATGCCGATCGATGCGCGCGGCCAGAGCTCGAGGGCGGGGCTGGCCTGTTCTCCCGGCCCGACGCCCATGTAGGCGTGCATGCGTTCGCGCATCATCGTTGCCAGGTCCTCGAAGAAGTCGTTCAGTGCGCCGTCGCGGACCTGCCCTCCGGCACCGGCCGGGTCGGTCAGCACGTCCGTTGCGGGGCTGGCGGTGACGAAGAAGTAGATGTTCGGGGAAGTAGCGGCCATCTTCAGGTAGGCCAGTACCATGGCGTGCAAGGCATCGCCCTCGCCGCTGGATTTGAGGGCCGCGGAGATCACCTCGGTGCGGAAGTTGGTGATGACGTACTGGCCCAGCGCCTGGCGCAGCCCCTCCTTGTCGCCGAAATAGCGGTAGAAGACGGACTTGGAGGTGTTCGCCTGCGCGGCGATCTCCTCCATGGAGGCACCGGGGCCCAGCCGGTGGATGGTGTGCCGGGCGAGCTTGATCAGTTCCAGGCGCCGTTCGGCCCGGTGGGCATCCCAGCGGGCCGAACGGCCATCGCCTGCTGCTTGCGTGGGGGTGCCCGCGGTGTCGGGGGCTTGTGGGTTGTTCACGATACCCAGCGTATCAGGTACGCTGGGTATCAGTAACTCACCTCACATCTGCCCCCAGGAGCAACATCAGCATGTCCGACCAGACCCAAGCCATTCGCCCGGCCGTCATCATCGGCGGAAACCGCATCCCCTTCGCACGTTCCAACGGCGCGTACTCCAAGGCCAGCAACCAGGACATGCTCACCGCCGCACTCGACGGGCTCATCGCCCGCTTCGGCCTGCAGGGCCAGCGCCTCGGCGCCGTTTCCGCCGGCGCGGTGCTCAAGCATTCCAAGGACTTCAACCTGGTGCGCGAATGCGTGCTCGGCACCTCGCTCTCGGCCCGGACCCCGGCCTACGACGTCCAGATGGCCTGCGCCACCGGCATGGAAGCCATCGGCTCGCTGGCCAACAAGATCAAGCTGGGCCAGATCGACTCGGGGATCGGCGGCGGCGTGGACACCACCTCGGACGCCCCGATCGCGGTCTCCGAGGGCCTGCGCGCGGTGCTGATGGACCTTTCCCGCGCACGCACCACCGGCGCGAAGCTCAAGGCGGTCTCCAGGTTCCGCCCCCGCGACCTGGCACCGAACGCGCCGGGCACCGGCGAACCACGCACCGGCCTGTCAATGGGCGACCACCAGGCGATCACCACCAAGGCCTGGAACGTGACCCGCGCGGCCCAGGACGAGCTCGCCCTGGCCAGCCACAAGAACCTTGCCGCAGCGTACGAGAGGAACTTCTTCGACGACCTCATGACCCCGTTCGCCGGGGTCTCGAAGGACACCAACATGCGCGCCGATTCCAGCCTGGAAAAGCTCGCCACGCTCAAGCCGGCCTTCGGCAAGAACCTGGGTGCCGAGGCCACGATGACCGCCGGCAACTCCACCCCGCTGACCGACGGGGCATCGGCCGTGCTGCTGGGCTCGGAGGAATACGCCCGCGAGCACGACCTGCCGATGCTGGCGAACTTCGTGGACTTCGAGGCCGCCGCGGTGGACTTCGTTCACGGGGCCGACGGCCTGCTCATGGCACCGGCCCACGCCGTGGCCCGCATCCTGAAGCGCAACAACCTCTCCCTGCAGGACTTCGACTTCTACGAGATCCACGAGGCCTTTGCCGGCACCGTGCTGGCCACGCTGGCGGCCTGGGAAGATGCCGAATTCTGCAAGAACAAGCTGGGCCTCGAGGCACCGCTGGGTGCCATCGACCGCTCCAGGCTCAATGTCAACGGCTCCTCGCTGGCCGCCGGCCATCCGTTCGCCGCCACCGGCGGACGCATCGTGGCCTCGCTGGCGAAGATGCTCCATGAGAAGGGATCGGGCCGCGGCCTGATTTCCGTGTGCGCCGCCGGCGGACAGGGCGTCGTGGCGATCCTGGAGGCACGCTGACCATGGCCGACAAGTACCTGGAACTCGTGAACTCCGGCTTCACCAAGAAGCTCGCCAAGTCCCTGGGCGCCCCGCGCCCGGCGATCCTGCGCCGCTACGCACCCGGGGCCCCGCTGCTGCCCGGCCCGCTGCTGCTGCTCGGTAACTCCTCCGCCGCACAGGACCTGGCCGACACGCTGCTGGGCTGGGGCCTGGACGTGCGCCGGCACGCCTCCGGCGAGACCAAGCTCGGCGGGATCATCCTGCTGCTCGACGAGCTGGCGGACCCCGCCGAACTGTCCGAACCGATGCTCTCCGCCGGCGCGGCGCTGCGCCGGATGGCCCCCGGCGGACGCGTGGTCTCCTTCAGCCGCCCCGCACTGGCCACCGACGCACCGGCCGTGGCCGCAGTGCGCCAGGGCATCGACGGAACCGTGCGCTCCCTGGGCCGGGAAATGCGTGGCGGGGCGACCGCCAACGGCATCGTGCTCGCCGAGGGTGTCCCGCCCACGGCACCCTCCGCACTGGCGGCCCTGCGCTTCCTGCTCTCCGGGCGCAGTGCCTACGTCGACGGCCAGTTCATCGCCGTTGACTCGGCCGACGGGACGCTGCCGGAGGACTTCGACAGGCCCCTGGCCGGAAAAATCGCCGTGGTCACCGGCGCTGCCCGCGGCATCGGGGCGGCCATCGCCGCCACGCTGCACCGCGACGGCGCCACCGTGGTGGTGGTCGATGTCCCGGCCGCCGGGGACGCGCTGGCAAAGGTCGCCAACGAGGTTTCCGGCACCGCCCTGCAGCTGGATGTGACCCGGGCCGACGCCGGGGAAAAGATCATCGAGCACGCGCGCTCCCGCCACGGGGCACTGGACATCGTGATCCACAATGCCGGGATCACCCGCGACAAGCTGCTGGCCAACATGGACGCGGCCCGCTGGGACTCGGTGATCGCGGTGAACATCTCCTCGCAGCTGGCCATGAACGAGGCCTTCCTGGCAGCAAAGCTGCCGGGGCTGCGCATCGTATCGCTGGCCTCGACCTCGGGCATCGCCGGGAACCGCGGGCAGACCAACTACGCGGCCTCCAAGGGCGGGGTCATCGGCATGGTGCGGGCCTCCGCGCACGCATTCGCCGCCACCGGGGGAGGCATCAACGCGGTGGCACCCGGTTTCATCGAGACCGACATGACCGCGAAGATCCCGTTGGCCACCCGCGCCGTGGCCCGCATGCTGATGCCCTCGCTGATGCAGGGCGGGCTGCCGCTGGACGTGGCCGAAGCCATCGGGTTCCTGGCCTCGGATGCGGCCGCGGGCATCAACGGGCGCACCCTGCGGGTGTGCGGACAGTCGCTGGTGGGGGCATGAGCGACCGCGAACGGGTGGTCATGGATGCCGCGCCGTCGCTGGGCGCGCTCTACGCCAAGGCAGCCGGAAGCCGGCTGCGCGCCCTGCTGCCCGGCGGCAAGGCCGAAGGCGGAACGCTGCCCCGCGCCGAGCACCACCTCGAGGCCCTGGTTGCCGATCCCGCACGGCTGGTGGCCTACCAGCGCCTGATGGGCGACACGGTGCGCGACACCCTGCCCAGCGTCTTCGTGCACGGCATGGTGTTCCCGGTGGCGATGTCGGTGATGGTGCGCGAGGACTTCCCGCTGCCACTGCTGGGCATGGTGCACCTGTCCAACCAGGTCGACCACCTGCGGCCGATCTCCGGTGCGGCGACGCTCTCGGCCACCGCCTGGGCGGCTGACCTGCGCGAGCACCGCGCCGGAACCCAGCTCGATGTTCTCGTCGAGGTCGCCGAAGGCGGCGAACCGGTGTGGCGCGGGGTCTCGACCTACCTGGCCCGCGGGATCTGGCCCGGGCCTCGGCCCGGTGCCCCCGCCGAGGCCCGGGCGCCCTTCGACATCCCTGGACGCACCGCGTCGTGGAAGCTGGCCGCTGGCACCGGGCGCGCCTACGCGGCGGTGCTGGGGGACTACAACCCCATCCACCTCTCGGCGGCCTCGGCCAAGGCACTGGGCATGAAGCGCGCCATTGCCCACGGGATGTACCTGGCCGGACGGGCGCTGGCCGGCAGCACACCCCACGACACGGGCTACCAGTGGGGCATCGAGTTCGCCACCCCGGTGTTCCTGCCCTCCACCGTCGATGTCGCCTTCACGGACCGCGGGGACCAAACCGTCTTCAGCGGGTGGGGCGCGCGCAGCGGAAAGCCGCATTTCTCCGGATCGATCACCACCATGGCGCAAGCGCCGGGCAGCGGCCGGTAGTCGCCACGGCCATGAACCGTTGGGCCCAAGGTGCCCCGTGAACCAGACGCTGGTTTGCGGGGCACCTGGCTTTTGGCCCGAAGCACGTTCCCCGCGGCGGTAGGTGCCGCCAGGGGCGTTACTCGACCGGTGAGGTATGCGGGAAGCCAACCGGGCCGCGGGCTGTTGCCCGGCGATACGAACCAAGGGCGGCAGCGGCGGTCTTGTCCCAACCGTGCCCGGCGGCGAATTCGGCGGCCTGCGCGCCCAGCCGCCGGCGCAGCGGCGCGTCGGCGGCAAGCTTCGCCAGTGCCACCGCCCAGGCTGATGGTTCGGCGCCATCGACCAGGATTCCGGTGTGACCGTCGCGCACGGCATGGGGCAGCCCCCCGACGCGGCGGGCCAGCACCGGGGTGCCGCAGGCCTGGGCCTCCAGCGCCACCAGCCCGAAGGACTCGCTGTAGGAGGGGACCGCCACGACGTCGGCGCCGCGGAACGCCTTGGCCAGGTGCTCCGCGGGCATCGGCAGCGAGAACCGCACCAGGTGCTCCACCTGTTGTGCCTCGACCAGTTTCTGCAGGTCCAGTTCCTTGGCCCCGGAGCGCGCCCCGATCACCGAGAGCTTCACATCGAGGTCCGGGCGGTCGCGGGCCAGGATCCCCAGGGCCCGCACCAGGATCTGCGGGCCCTTCAGCTTCTGGATGCGCCCGGCAAAGACCACGCGCAGGGAATCCGGTGCGCTCTCGCGCTGTTCGCACACCCCGGGATGGAAAGTGGACAAATCCACGCCGGGCTCCACCACGTCAAGTGCCGCCGGCTCGGCGCCGTAGAGGTGGATGAGCTCCTCGACCTCGGCGGGGGTGTTGGCGGTGAGCCGGTCGGCCTGCAGGCAAAGCAGCAGCTCCCCGCGGATGCGGGCGGCGGACTCCTCGGTGTGCGCCGAGAGCTTCTTGACCTTGCCCAGGGTGTGCATGGTGTGCACCAGCGGCACGCCCCACGCATCCCGCAGCTGCAGCCCGACGATCCCGGAGAGCCAGTAGTGGGAATGGATCGCGTCGTAGGATCCAAGGCCCGAGGCGTAGCCCTGGATCGCCGATGCGGCCTCCGGAAGGTGCCCGGCCAGCTCCTCCTTGGTCAGTTTCCCGGGCGGGCCGGCCTGCACCTCGTGGCACACCACCCCCGGCGCCATGTCGGTGGATCTGGTCTCGGTGCCGCGGACGAAGACATCGACCTGCACCCCGAGATCGGCCAGGGCGAGCGCCAGGTTCCTGATGTACACGTTCATTCCGCCGGCATCCCCGGACCCGGGCTGTTCCAGCGGGGAGGTGTGCAGCGAAATCATGGCGATGCGCTTGGGGCTGTTCGTGGGTTCGGACATCGGTGCTCTGCCGCCTGTAAACGAGAAATGTGCCATCAATGTGCCCGTCCCTTTCCCCGAGGGGCTCGGGAGATGACGGGCAAACACCTTCATCCTACGCAACAAGTCCCACCCCGGATCATGCTCGGCCGCGGGCCCGAAATCCCCGACTTCCACCCGTGGAATATGACCCTGCTCACAAACACCCGCACCGAAGGGATATTTTGGCTCCGGGGCACGCAAATTGCCTTGTAAACACGGGGTTCTTGGGGCAGGGAGCCGCCGAATTGAAGTGCGCCCCAAACCCGTGCTAGAGTCTTATCTCGCCGCGGACAACGGAAACAAAGTTCTTCACGAACTTCTTCCGGTGCAGCGGCCACCAGCGAGGGTGGCGGAATGGTAGACGCGCTAGCTTGAGGTGCTAGTCCACGTAAGTGGGTGGGGGTTCAAGTCCCCTCCTTCGCACAGACAGACCCCCGATCGGATGAGAATCCGGTCGGGGGTTTTCTCGTTCCCGCAAAAGGCCCCGCCGCCGGCCCTATCCAGCCTGTCCCTCGCCTGCGTGCGCCGGGCTGGATAGGGTGGGGGAACCAGGTTTCGTCACGAGAGGCAGAAGGATTCCCCCATGTCAGCTGCGCAGAGCACCCCGGACACCATTGTCGCCGAGGACGAGGTCGCCGGCATTTGCCAGGCGCTGATCCGGATCGACACCACCAACTACGGCAACAACGAGGGTGCGGGGGAGCGCAAGGCGGCCGAATACGTCGCCGAACTCATCCACGAGGTGGGTCTCGAGGCCACGGTGCTTGAATCCGCCCAGGGCCGCGCCAACGTGGTCACCCGCATCGAGGGCACCGACAAGTCCCTGCCCGCCCTCATCGTGCACGGGCACCTCGACGTGGTCCCGGCATTCAAGGACGAATGGTCCGTGGACCCGTTCGGGGCCGAGATCAAGGACGGGATGATCTGGGGCCGCGGTGCGGTGGACATGAAGGACATGGACGCGATGATCCTGGCGGTGATGCGCCAGATGCAGCGCACCGGCATCCGCCCGCGCCGCGATTTGGTCTTCGCGTTCTTCGCCGACGAGGAGGCCGGCGGCGACTACGGGGCCCGCTGGATGGTGCAGAACCACCCCGAACTCTTCGAGGGCGCCACCGAGGCCATCAGTGAGGTCGGCGGCTTCTCCGCGACCATCGACGGCAAGCGCGCCTACCTGCTGCAGACCGCCGAGAAGGGCATCGCCTGGCTAAAGCTCACCGCCACGGGCCGGGCCGGGCACGGCTCGCAGATCAACGAGGCGAACGCGGTGACCCGGCTGGCGGCGGCCATCACCCGCATCGGCGAGCACGACTGGCCGATTTCCTACACCGACACCACCCGCGCCTTCCTCGAGGGCGTTTCGGGGATGACCGGCATCGAATTCACCGAGGACAACCCGCAGGTGCTGCTGAATGAGCTGGGCAACGTCGCCCGCTTCGTCGGGGCGACCCTGCAGAACACCGCCAACCCCACGGTGCTCTCCGCCGGGTACAAGCACAACGTGATCCCCGGGGCCGCCGAGGCGCTGCTTGATGTGCGCACGTTGCCCGGGCAGCACGAGGCCGTCATGGAAACGCTGCGCGCGCTGGCCGGGCCGGACGTCGAGTTGTCCTCGTTGCACCTGGACCGCGCGCTGGAGGTTCCCTTTGCCGGGGGACTGGTCGATTCCATGGTCGCCGCGCTGAATCGCGAGGACCCGGAAGCCGTCGTGCTTCCCTACATGCTCTCCGGTGGCACCGACAACAAGGCGCTGTCCCGGCTGGGCATCACCGGCTACGGGTTCGCCCCGCTGCGCCTTCCGGCCGAACTGGACTTCACCGGCATGTTCCACGGCGTCGACGAGCGAGTCCCGGTCGATTCGCTGAAGTTCGGCACCCGGGTTCTGCGCGACCTGTTGACCACCTACTGATACCCGCCCAGGCAATGCCCGGGCCATCCGGTGGCCGGCTGTCCCGGCGCCCCCAGACAACAGGAAGCGAAGCGAACCCCACGTGAAGACGATTGACGAGGTGCTCGGCACCGAAATGCTCGAAGGATTCCGGGCACGTGCCGGAGGCTACGACGAACAGAACACCTTCTGCGCGCAGGACTTTGCCGAACTCGCCGATGCCGGATACCTGCGGGCCATGCTCCCGGAATCGCGCGGGGGCTTCGGCTGGGGCATGGAAACGATGACCGCGGCCCAGCGCCTGCTCGGCGCTTACGCCCCGGCCACGGCACTGGCCGTGAACATGCACCACGTCTGGTGCGGGGTTGCGACGCTGCTCGCCGCCCGCGGGGACCACCGGTTGGACATGGTCCTGGACTGGGTGCAGGCGGGGGAGGTCATGGCCTTCGGCATCTCCGAGGCCGGCAACGACCAGGTCCTCTTCGATTCCGTCACCCGGGCCGTCCCGGCGCCCGACGGTTCCTATGCCTTCACCGGCATCAAGATCTTCACCTCGCTGGCCCCGGTCTGGACCCGGCTGGGGGTCTTCGGCAAGGACGAAAGCGGTCAGGAGCCCAAGCTGGTCCACGGCTTCCTGCACCGGGATGCGCCCGGCATCGAGATCCCGCACAACTGGAACACCCTGGGCATGCGGGCCACCCAGTCGAACTCGACGATCCTCACCGAGGCACAGGTGGCGGCCGAGCACATCCACAGCACCCTGCCGGTGGGCCCCGTTCCGGACCTGTTGGTCTTCGGCATCTTCGCCTCCTTCCTCTCGCTCACCGCCTCGGTTTACGTGGGGCTGGCCGAGCGCGGCATGCAACTGGCCGCGGCCAACCCGGTCCGGCGGAAATCACTGAAGAACGGCGGGCGGAGCTATGACCAGGATCCGGACATCAGGTGGCAGGTCGCCAACGCCGGGATGGAGATCCTGGCCCTCGATGCGATGCTGCGGATGACCACCCGGGACCTCGACGACTTGGTGGACCACGGGGGATCCTGGTTCCCGCGGCTGGTCACGCTGCGCACCGCGGCCGGGGACGCTGCCCGCTCCTGCATCGACGTCGCCGCCAAGGTCTCCGGCGGCGGGCAATACTTCCGCGGCTCGGAGCTCGAGCGGCTCTACCGCGACGCGCTGGCCAGCCTGTACCACCCCTCGGATGCCGAATCGGCACACTCCACGGTGGCCTCCTGGTTGCTGGGACCGGTCAAGGACTAGGCCGCGGGAGCCCCGGCCGTTCCGCCGGGACAGAGGTGGATATTACGAAAACAGGATAGACCAACCAACTTCTTTGGCGGCTTGCTGCCCGAGGGACGCGGCCGAACCAACCTGGCCAAGCAGGCCGGCGTGGACAGCACGGATACCTTCGGCATGCTGGACTATGCCGGGTGGGATCTGCCGGGCGCCGTCAACGTCGGAAAGGATCCCGGCCCAAGGGCCGAGCACATTCGGGCGCGTGTCAGTGACGTCGAGCAGCTCCTCGCCCGGACCGCCGACCATGCCATGGGCACCGTCGGCGGCGGCGGGTCGCTGCCCGGTGTCCAGCCGAAGGCCACACTGGCCCTGTTTGACGGGCAGTGGCACATTACCAAGGGCGGCGCCGTCTCCACGCACATCGTCAAGCCGGTGGCCGCAGGCGAGGAGTGGCGCGCGCATTGGGAGGCCTATTGCCTGTCACTCGGGCGAGAGCTGGGCCTGCTGGAATTCGAGGCCTCGGTCATGCGTTTCGAGTCGCGCACCGCGCTGGTCGTGGAACGCTACGACAGGATCATCCGGGGTGCCGGCGACGTCGAACGGCTGCACCAGGAAGACTCGGCACAGGCCCTTGGCCTCCCATGGGACGGTGACGCCAAGTTCGAGGCCGTGGACCACGGGGCCGCGCTCAAGAATATCGCCGGATTGCTGCCGGCAGTGAGAAAGCTCTCGCCCAGCCGGGGAGACCGGCATCGCCTGCTGGCCTACACGACCTTCAATGCAGCCATCGGCAACACCGACGCCCACGCGAAGAACTTTTCCATCCGTCACTTCCGGGACGGAAAGGTGGGGCTTGCGCCGCTCTACGACGTCACGGCGTTGGCGTTGGCCCCGGACGGACAACAAGACCTTGCGCTGCGCGTCAACGGCGTCTCGTACCAGCCGGCGGTGACAGTTGGACATCTCGTCAACGAGGGCGCGGCGTGGGGGATTCCGGAGCCGGCCGCCCGCGCACAAGTGGTCCAGACCCTGGAGAAGCTTTTCGATGCCTTTTCAACCGTCGATCCGCTCGACGCCGGCGATCGCATCGGTCGGTACATCTCGCTTCAGGTCCGCAACCTCCTGGAAGGTAAGCCCGCAGCGGTGTCCAGTGAACCCGCCCACCTCGCGAGGTTCTGACCGGGCTTGATCCATTGGCGGGACGACGTCTGCCGCCCCGCCGTCGTCGATCGTCCGCGGGGAAGCGGAGATGCTCAGCCGCGGATATCCAGGGTCGGCTTGACCCTCATGATGCGCCTGCGCATCCAGTACTTCTGCCCGCCGCCCTCATAGAGGCAGGTGCGCACCAGCTCCCATTTGCCGTATTCGGAGTGCTCCCGCACCGCTGCCCGGGCCACCGACCTGTGCTCGCCGGGGCGGGCGGTGATGACCAGGTATTCGAAGCGGTGTCCGGGGTCCCCGGGCATCTGGTCGATCGGGCTTGGTGCCGTGATTTTCTTTTCGATCATGACCCTGTCCATAGTGTGGCTTGTGCATGTAACGTCGAACACATGAGTACAGACCCGCGTGTTGCCCTCAGTGTATTGATCAGCTGCCTCGAAGAACACCTTTCGGCGGTGGCGGCAAAGCGTGGTGCCCAGGACGCCTCGATCAGCGCGGCATTCCTTGCCGTGGCCGATGCCTATGAGGAGTACGAGGATGCACTTTACGAGTCCTACGAGGAGTTCCTGCCGCTGACCGTGGTGGACGAGGACGACGACAACGACCCCTACGACGAGGACGGGCCGCTTCAGGGCAGCGGGCAATAGGACCGGGGCAAGGCCGGCGCGCGGAACCGGCACCCGGGTACCGGTGGTGGCCAGCGGAGGGTGGGACCACGGTATTAACTTCGCCCCGCCATGGAGAGCCAACGGGCGTTGGCGCGCCTTGGTGAAGTAGTGTCGGTACGTGAATTGGTTTGAAGCGGCATTCCTGGGGCTGATCCAGGGTCTGACAGAATTTCTCCCCATCTCTTCCAGCGCCCACCTGCGCATCGTCGGAGAGCTATTGCCCGGCGCCGCGGACCCTGGCGCGGCGTTCACCGCGATCACGCAGCTGGGCACCGAAACCGCGGTGCTGGTGTTCTTCTGGAAAGACATCGTGCGGATCATCGGCGCCTGGTTCAACGCGTTGCGCGGCCGGATTCCGCACAGCGACCCGGACGCGAAGATGGGCTGGCTGATCATCGTCGGTTCCATCCCGATCGCGGTGCTGGGCCTGCTCTTCGAAACCCAGATCGATACCTCCTTCCGCTCGCTGTGGATCGTGGCGACCACCCTGGTGGTCTTCGGCCTGATCCTGGCCGTCGCAGACTACTACGGCAAGCAGGACCGCGAGCTGGTCTCGCTCACTCCCAAGCACGGCATCCTCTTTGGCTTCGCCCAGGCCCTGGCCCTGATCCCCGGGGTATCGCGCTCCGGCGGCACCATCACCGCCGGGATGTTCATGGGCTACACCCGCGGCGCCGCGGCCCGCTACTCGTTCCTGCTGGCCATCCCCGCGGTCTTCGCCTCGGGGCTCTACAAGCTGGCCAAGTCCTTCGACGAGCCCGGGGTGTACTCGCTGCCGCAAACGGGCCTGGCCACCCTCATCGCCTTCGTCGTCGGATTCGTCATCGTCGGCTGGTTCCTGAAGTACGTTTCCTCGCACAGCTACCGCCTCTTCGTTTGGTACCGCGTCGCCCTGGGCCTGGCCCTGTACCTGCTGCTGGGCTTCGGTGTGATCAACGCCTAGCAAACCCGGCCCCGCATCGTGGAATAAGCGCGGGGGTCTTTGGGCTTGTTCCAAGTAACTGCATTGCGCCCCGGCCTGTCCGGGGCAAATCCCTAAGAGAAAGGACGCCCCGTGCTTGCATGGTCCGCGCCCACCGTCCCGCACGTGCCGGGAAACGCACCGATCCTCCAGGTGCATGACACCGCCACGCAGCGGCTGGTTGACACAGCCCCCGCCGAGAAGTCCAACGCACCGGCGAGCATGTACGTCTGCGGCATCACCCCCTACGACGCCACACACATGGGGCACGCCGCCACCTACGTGGCCTTCGATTTGCTGCTGCGCACCTGGCGCGACGCCGGGCGCGAAGTCACCTACGTGCAGAACGTCACCGACATCGACGACCCGCTGCTCGAGCGTGCAGCCGCCACCGGCATGGACTGGCAGGTGCTGGCCAAGGAGCAGACCGACCTGTTCCGTGCCGACATGGAAGCCCTGAACGTGATCCCGCCGCAGCACTACGTCGGTGCCGTGGAATCCATCACCTGGCTCGTCCCGATGGTCGAGGAGCTCGTCGCCAAGGACCTGGCCTATGCGGTGCCCGGCGAAAACGGGGAACCGGACGGGGACATCTACTTCGACGCCGCGGCCGCGGCGTCCGACGCCTGGGAACTGGGCACCGTCAGCGGCTACGACCGCGAGACCATGCTCGGCTTCTTCGCCGAACGCGGCGGGGACCCGGCGCGGCCGGGCAAGCGCGACGCCCTGGATCCGTTGCTGTGGCGCGTGGCCCGGCCCGGTGAACCGGAGTGGGACGGCGGAACCCTGGGCGCCGGGCGCCCGGGCTGGCACATCGAGTGTTCGGTGATCGCCCGCCGCTTCCTGCCCGCCCCCTTCACCGTGCAGGGCGGGGGGTCGGACCTGATCTTCCCGCACCACGAATTCTCCGCCGGCCACGCCGCCGCACTGGACGGCAAGGCGCTGGCACAGTCCTACGTGCACACCGGCATGGTGGGCCTGGACGGCGAAAAGATGAGCAAGTCCCTGGGCAACCTGGTGCTGGTCTCCAAGCTTCGCGCCGGCGGCGTGGAGCCGGTGGCGATCCGCACCGTGCTGCTGGGCCAGCACTACCGCAGCGACTGGTTCTGGACCGACGAGCTGCTCGCCGGGGCGCAGGACCGCCTGGCCCGCTGGCGCAAGCGCATCGGTTCCGCCTCCCTGGCCGAGGCCACCGCGATCATCACCCGGATCCGCTCGAAGCTGGCCGACGACATCAACGCACCCGCCGCCCTGGCCGTGCTTGACGCCTTCGCCGCGCAGGATCCGGCCGAGGACGACGGCACGCAGGGTGCCGGCGGTCAGCTGCTCACCGATGCGCTCGATGCGCTGCTGGGCCTGAAGATCTCCTAGCGATCCGGGCCGCCGCCTCGGCAGCGGCCCGGAAACCGGAACGCGTCCCGTACCCGCCCTGCCCCTTCCCTGGGGCAGGGGCAGGGCGCGGGACGCGTTTTGCGTATCCCCGGGGGATCCTTCCGTGAACCGCTAGTCGGGAGTGCCCGGGGTCCCGGGGGTATCCGGCGTATCCGGTGATTGCGGCGTCTCGGGCCCCCCGGTGGCCGGATCGCGCCCTTCGGTCGGTTCGTGTTCCCCGTGCGACCCTGCCGCCCCGGGACGGCGCCGGCGCTTGAGGTAGCGCTCGAACTCCCGGGCAATCGCCTCGCCGGTGGCCTCGGGCAGCTCGGTCTCGTCCTGCGCCTGCTCCAGCTGCTGCACATAGGCCGCCACGTCGGCATCCCCGGTGGCCAGCGCGTTGACCCCGCGCTCCCAGGCCAAGGCGTCCTCGGTCAGTTCGTGCAGGTCCAGGGTCAGCGGAAAAAGCTCCTCCACCCGGTGCAGCAGCGCCAATTCCGCCTTCGGCGAGGGCGGCTGCGCCACATAGTGGGGGACGGCGGACCAGATCGAGAGCGTGGGCAGCCCGGCGGCCTCGGAGAACTGGGCCAGCACCCCCAGGATCCCGGTCGGACCCTCGTAGGTCGCCTGCCCGGCGCCCAGGGCCTCGCGCACCTTCGGATCGTCGGAGGAGATCGAGGCCTGGATCGGGCGGGTGTGCGGCACATCGGCCAGCAAGGAGCCAAGCGCCATGACCCCCTGCACGTTTTCCTCCTCGGCGCGGGTGAGGATCTCGGTGATGAACGCCTTCCACCGGTAGGTCGGCTCCACCCCGCGCACCAGCAGCAGGTCCACCGGAGAGTCGGGCAGCGAGGCACGGTAGATGCGCGTGGTGGGCCACTTGATGACCCGCTTGCCGGCGGCATTGCGGTGCACCTGCGGCCGGGAGAACTGGTAGTCGTAGTAGTCGTCGTCGCCGATGCCCGCGATCTTCACCGCCCCGGTGGCCGCCTTGATCGTCTTGAGCGCCGAGCTTGCGGCGTCCCCGGCATCGTTCCATCCCTCGAAGGCCACCACCATGATCGCCGGGCGCATGGGCGCGGGCGTCGCGGATGCTGCCACCAGCGAGGAAAGTGTCACGGGTTCATTCATATCTTCGCTCACATCCTCACCCTAGCGCGCGCACCGGTCGCCGGGGCAATGGCGCACGCACTAGAATTGGCTCATGCCAACCCAGAATTGCGACCCCCTGCCCAGCGCTGCCCTGAACACCGACATCCAGGGCGTGTTGTGGGACATGGACGGAACCCTGCTTGACACCGAACCCTATTGGATGGCCGCCGAGGCGGCCCTCGTGGCCGAATTCGGCGGCCGATGGAGCGAGGACCAGGCCATGGCCCTGGTCGGCAACGCCCTGCCCGACGCCGCGGCCGCGCTGCAGCGCGCCGGGGTCAGGCTCCCGGAGCGCGAGATCATCGACCGGCTCACCGCCGAGGTCCTCGACGGGGTGCGCCGCCACGTCGACTGGCGCCCCGGCGCCCTGGAACTGCTCGAAACCCTGCACCGGGCGAACGTCCCCTGCGGGCTGGTGACCATGTCCGAAGAGCCGCTCGCGGCCCTGGTGCTGGAACAGCTGCCGCAGCCCTATTTCGGCTTCCGCGTCACCGGGGACATGGTCGCGCGCGGCAAGCCGCACCCGGACCCCTATCTGCTGGGCCTTGACCTGCTGGGACGCTCCGTGGCGGATCTCGAGCCGGCCCGGGTCATCGGGTTGGAGGATTCGGCCCCCGGCATCGCCTCGGCCGCCGCCAGCGGCATCACCGCGGTGCTCATCCCGCACATCGCCCCGGTCCCGGACTCCGGATCCTGGCACCGCGTCGGCTCGCTCGCACAGTTGGACCTTCAGACCCTGGGCGCCCTGGTGTCCGCGGGGGCACGCACATGAGCGAACCGGGCACCAAGCGTGCCGGAATCCCGCTCGGATCGATCTTCGGGGTCCCGGTCTCCCTGGCCTGGTCCTGGTTTGTCATCACCGGGGTCGTCGTGCTGCTCTTCGGGCCCAACGTCGCCAGCTCCATCCCCGGGCTCGGGGCCACGGCCTACCTGGTGGCCTTTGCCTACGCGGTGCTGCTGGCGGTCTCGGTGCTCATCCACGAGCTCGCACACGCCCTGGTCGCCAAGTCCTTCGGCTGGCCCGGGGCGAGGATCACCCTGAACCTGTGGGGCGGGCACACCCAGTTCTCCTCCTTCGATGCCACCCCGGGCCGCTCGCTGGCCGTGGCGATGGCGGGGCCGGCCGCGAACTTCGTGCTGGCCGGGCTCGGCTACTGGCTGCTGCTCTGGGTGCAGCCAACCGGCGTGCTCTACCTGCTGTGGTTCATCCTGGTCTGGGCGAACCTGCTGGTGGCGATCTTCAACGTGCTGCCGGGCCTCCCGCTCGATGGCGGGCGCCTGGTCGAATCGGCAGTCTGGCGCTACACCGGATCCCAGGACCGCGGCACCATCGCCGCCGGCTGGGCCGGGCGCGTGCTGGTGATCCTGGTCGTCGGATACTTCGTGATCATCCCGCTGACCCGCAACCAGCCCCTGGACCTGCAGGTGCTCGTCGTCGCGGTCCTGGTCGGCGGCTTCATGTGGGTCGGCGCCTCGCAGGGCATCACCCATGCCAAGCTGCGCCTGCGCCTGCCGCTGGTTAAGGTGCGCGCCCTGATGGAACCGGCCACGGCCATCCGCCAGGACTCAACGCTCGCCCAGGTCGCCGCCCGGCTGTCCAGCCGCGGCGGGCGGGTCATCCTCGTCGACGAGGCCGGGAACCCGGTCGCGGTGGTCGACGAGGAGGCCCTGGGCTCCATCGACCCCTCGCTGCTGGCCGGGTCCCCGGCATTGTCCGCGGCCCGCGCCCTGGGACCGGGAGCGGTGGTCGATGCCAACGCCGACGGCCGCGCCCTGATCGGGTACCTGGCCACGCTGCAGGGCAGCGAATACGCGGTCATCGACGAATCCCACCGCGTCATCGGGTTGCTTTCCCAGGCCCGCATCGTCGCGGCCATCACCGGCAAGCCGCACTAGCCACGGCGCCGCATTGCGGCCGCCGCCGACGAACACCCACCTATCCAGAACGTAAGGACACTTCCACCCCCATGAGCGAAAAGCCAGCAACACCCCACGGGGCCGAGAACCGCCGCGGCCCCTTCCGCCCCGGCGACCGGGTCCAGCTCACCGACCAGAAGCGCCGGATCCACACCATCACCCTGACCGCCGGCGGGGAGTTCCACACGCACAAGGGCGTGCTCTTCCACGATGCGTTGATCGGCGCCCCCGAGGGCTCCATCGTGGAGAACACCAACGAGGTCCGCTACCAGGCCCTGCGCCCGCTGCTGAAGGACTTCGTGCTGTCGATGCCGCGCGGCGCCACCGTGGTCTACCCCAAGGACGCCGCGCAGATCATCCAGATGGGCGACATCTACCCCGGCGCCCGCGTCGTGGAGGCCGGCGTCGGCTCCGGCGCCCTGTCCATGTCGCTGCTGCGCGCCGTGGGGGACCACGGCTACCTGCACTCCTTCGAGCGCCGCGAGGAATTCGCCGAAATCGCCCGCGGGAACGTGGACACCGTCTTCGGCGGACCGCACCCGGCTTGGCAGATCTCCATCGGCGACTTCCAGGAAAAGGTCCTGGAAACCGAGGAACCCGGATCCGTGGACCGCGTGGTGCTGGACATGCTTTCCCCGTGGGAGTGCGTCGACGCCGTCTCCACCGTGCTGGCCCCCGGAGGGGTCTGGGTCAACTACGTGGCCACCGTGACCCAGATGTCCCGCACCGTCGAGGCCATCCGCGCCACCGGCCTGTACACCGAGCCCGAGTCCTTCGAGACCATGGTCCGCGGCTGGCACGTCGAGGGCCTGGCCGTGCGCCCGGACCACCGCATGGTCGCGCACACCGCCTTCCTGATCACCTGCCGCCGGCTGGCCGACGGCGCCGTGGGCATCCCGGGCGCCAAGCGCGTGAAGGAACACACCTACTCCGCCGAGGACCTGGAAACCTGGACCCGCTCGCAGAACCCGGAGGCCTGGCACCACGAAGCCCTGGGGGAGCGCGGGGTCTCGGACCGCAAGCTGCGCCGCGCCGCCAAGGACGCCAAATCGATGATCCAGCGCGGTTCGCTGCCCGCCGGCACCGAGCCGGAAACCCGGGCCGAGGGCAACTAGACCCCGCGCGCCCCCGTGGCCGCGCACCTTTCCGGGCCCACCTGCCCGCGAAGGTGCGCGGTCACATTTCGTTCATTCCGCCGCGCCCATGCCTAGGATGGAAGCAAAGGTGAGGTGCCGGTTCACCCCGGCACCCGCAAACCCTCCGGATCAAGCGAAACAGGTGGATGATGGGCGAAGATACGGATCGCGCACGGCTCGAGGGCCAGGTCACGGCGGCCGAGCGGCAGCTGAACATCGTGCGGGACAAGAACCGCCAGCTTGACCGGCAGCTGGCCACTGCCGGGGCCAACAACTCACGCCTGGTCGCCATGCTCGAGCGCACCCGCGAGGAAATCCTGAACCTGAAGTCCGGTCTCGAAAAGGACGGGGACACCCCCTTCAGCCACGGCACCATCATCGACCTGCACCCCCGCACCCACCCGGCGCCAGGGGTCGCGATCTCCTCGACCGGCGTGCAATCGGCCGACATCGTCCAGGGCGGACGCAAGCTGCGCGTGGGCATCTCCCCGCTGCTGGACTTCGCCAAGCTGGCCATCGGCCAGGAGGTGCTGCTGAACGAATCCCTGGTCATCGTCGCCGGGCTCGGCTACGAGAAATCCGGGGAACTGGTCACCGTCAAGGAGGTCCTGGAGGACCACCGCGTGGTGGCCATGGGACGGGCCGACGACCAGCGCGTCATCCGCCTGGCCGCACCGCTGGTCAAGGACACCGTGCGCGTGGGAGATGTGCTGACCCTGGACACCCGCACCGGGCTGGGCCTGGAAAAGGTGCACCTGTCCGACATGCAGTCCCTGGTGCTCGAGGAGGTCCCGAACATCTCCTACGCCGACATCGGCGGGCTGAGCGACCAGATCGAGGCCATCCGGGACGCGGTGGAACTGCCCTTCCTGCACCCCGACCTCTACCGCGAGCACGGGCTCACCGCCCCCAAGGGCATCCTGCTCTACGGACCGCCGGGCTGCGGCAAGACGCTGATCGCCAAGGCCGTCGCGCACTCGCTGTCCGAGCGCACCAACGAACGCAACGGCGACACCGGCACGGCCAAGAGCTACTTCCTGAACATCAAGGGCCCCGAGCTGCTGGACAAGTACGTCGGGGAAACCGAGCGCCACATCCGGCTGATCTTTGCCCGCGCCCGGGAGAAGGCCGCCGGCGGCAACCCCGTGGTGGTGTTCTTCGACGAGATGGATTCGCTCTTCCGCACCCGCGGCACGGGGGTCTCCTCCGACGTGGAAACCACCATCGTCCCGCAGCTGCTGGCCGAGATCGACGGGGTGGAGCGGCTGGACAACGTCATCGTCATCGGCGCCTCCAACCGCGAGGACATGATCGACCCGGCCATCCTGCGCCCGGGCCGGCTGGATGTGAAGATCAAGATCCGGCGCCCCGACGCCCAGGGCGCCGCGGAGATCTTCGCCAAGTACCTCACCGCGGATTTGCCGCTGCACCCGGACGACCTGGCCGAGCACGGCAACGACCCGGCGGCGACGGTGCGCGCCATGATCCAGGCGACCGTCGATGCCATGTACTCCACCGGGGAACAGAACCAGTTCCTCGAGGTGACCTACGCCAACACCGAAACCGAGATCCTGTACTTCAAGGACTTCTCCTCCGGGGCGGTGATCCGCAACGTCGTGGACCGCGCCAAGAAGTCCGCCATCAAGGCGCTGCTTACCGGGCAGGAGCGCGGGCTGCGCATGGAGCACCTGCTGGCCGCGGTCGTGGAGGAATTCCACGAGCACGAGGACATGCCCAACACCACCAATCCCGATGACTGGGCGCGGATCTCCGGGCGCAAGGGCGAACGCATCACCTTCATCCGCACCATCGTGGCCGACAAGAACGGGCGCGGCAAGACCCTGCCGGCCCCCGGGGCCGACGAGACCGGGCAGTACCTGTGAGCGTCCACCGCGTCATGGGCCTGGAAACCGAGTACGGAGTGCTGGCCCCCTCGATGCCCGGTGCCAACGCCACGATGCTTTCGGCCCAGGTCATCAACGCCTATGCCGCAACAGTCCGCGAGGCCCGCGGAAGGATCGCCGGGACCCGCTGGGACTACGCGGACGAAACCCCGCTGATCGACGCGCGCGGCTTCACCCAGCCGCGCGCCCAGGCCGACCCGTCCCAGCTCACCGACGTCGAGCCGGAACTGGACGCCGAGCAGGTCGCCCTGGCCGGCGGGGACGTCACGATCGGGGACACCCTCTACCAGGCCGGGCCCTACGACCACGAGGTGCTGATGAACATGGTGCTGGGCAACGGCGCCCGGCTCTACGTCGACCACGCCCACCCGGAATACTCCTCCCCGGAAACCACCAACCCGTTCGACGCGGTGCTCTGGGACCAGGCCGGGGACCACGTGGCACTGGCCGCGGTGCGCCGCATCGAGTCGCTGGCCGGGGTGCCGGATGTGCACCTGTACAAGAACAACACCGACAACAAGTCGGTCTCCTACGGGGCGCACGAGAACTACCTGATGCCCCGGTCGGTGCCCTTCGATTCGATCGCCGCCGGGCTGATCCCGTTCTTCGCCACCCGCCAGGTCATCTGCGCCTCCGGCCGGGTGGGCCGCGGCATGCTCGGTTCCTACCCCGGGTTCCAGGTCTCGGCGCGCGCGGACTTCTTCGAGGCGCAGATCGGCCTGGAAACCACCATCCGCCGCCCGATCATCAACACCCGGGACGAGCCGCACGCGCACTGGGAAAAATACCGCCGGCTGCACGTGATCATCGGGGACGCGAACCTCGGGCAGGTTTCCACGCTGCTGCGCACCGGCACCACCGCACTGGTCCTTTCGATGATCGAGGCCGGCACCGCCCCGGCGATCGAGCT
Organism: Arthrobacter sp. AQ5-05; assembly: GCF_003287975.1. Lineage (GTDB taxonomy): Bacteria > Actinomycetota > Actinomycetes > Actinomycetales > Micrococcaceae > Paeniglutamicibacter. The sequence goes on along the minus strand of NZ_QMKQ01000028.1, from coordinate 22,645 downwards.
GCGCGATCCGGTCGCCGCGCTGCAGGTGATCAGCCACGACCCGACGCTCACCGCCAAGGTCGAACTGGTTGACGGGCGCAAGCTCACCGCACTTGAAATCCAGTGGATCTACGCCGAGGCCGCTGCCCGGCACAGCGGCGCCACCGATGCGACCGACGAGGCCACCGTGGAAATCCAGCGGCGCTGGGCGGAAACCCTGCACCTGCTGGAAACCGACATCTTCTCCGCGTCCTCCACCGTGGACTGGGTGGCGAAATACAAGCTGATGAGCGCCTATGCGCAGCGCCATTCCATGGATTTCACCGACCCGCGCATCGCGGCGATGGACCTGCAATGGGCGGACATCCGCCCGGAAAAGGGCCTATACCACCGGCTGGCCGCGCGCGGGCTGATGGAAACCCTGTACTCCCCGGCGCAGATCGAGCACGCCGCGACCAACCCGCCGGAGGACACCCGCGCATACTTCCGCGGGCGGGTGCTCAGCCAGTATCCGGAGCACGTGGTGGCGGCCAGCTGGGACTCGGTGTCCTTCACGGTTCCCGGGGGCCGGAAGCTCGAGCGCATCGCGACCCTGGAGCCGTTGCGCGGCACCAAGGCCCTGGTCGGGGGACTGCTGGACCAGCAGCTGTCGATCCACGAGTTCATTGCCACGCTGCGGAGCTAAAAGCCCTACCCAGTGGCAAGATGTAAGTAGCAGCAGAACCAAGGGGCCCAGGCCAAGCAGTCGCCGTGGCCGGCCCCCGGAACAGATGGAAGAGAGCGGACCGCCATGACACAGGAACACCACTCGGCACAACGCCGCGAGGAAACCCAGGCGCAGGAGCAGGAAACCACGGCCGCTGCCGGCCAGGACGCCGGGGTCGATGACCTGCTCGACGAGATCGACGGGGTGCTGGAGCAGAACGCGGAGGAATTCGTGCGCGGCTTCATCCAAAAGGGCGGGCAGTGACCGAACTCGGTCCCGGGCCCTCCTTCCTGGAGCACCTGAACCGGGACCGCCCCGACCTGCTGCCCGGCACCCGCGCCGTGCTGCCGGCGGATGCCGGCGCCCAGGTTCCGCACGGAACCACCATCGTCGCCCTGGCCTACGCGGACGGCATCGTGATGGCCGGGGACCGCCGGGCGACCATGGGCAACGTGATCGCCAGCCGCCGCATCGAGAAGGTCTTCGAGACCGACACCTACTCGGTCATCGGGATCGCCGGCGCGGCTGGCCTGGCCATCGACATCGCCAAGCTCTTCACCGTGGAGCTGGAGCACTACGAAAAGATCGAGGGCACCCGCCTGTCCCTGGACGGCAAGGCCAACCGTCTGGCCTCGATGATCCGCTCCAACATGCCCATGGCCCTGCAGGGGATGAGCGTCGTACCGCTCTTTGCCGGCTTCGATACGTTTTCGGGCAGCGGACGGATCTTCTCCTTCGACATCACCGGAGGGCTCTACGAGGAAGTCGAGCACCATTCGGTCGGCTCCGGCTCCCCGTACGCCCGCGGGGCGCTGAAGAAGCTCTGGCAGCCCGGCCTCGGGGCCACCGCCGCGGTAAAGGTCGCCGTTGAGGCGCTCTACGACGCCGCCGACGACGACTCGGCCACCGGGGGACCGGACACCGTGCGCGGCCTGTGGCCGGTCATCTACACCGTTGATTCCACCGGGGCGCACCGCGTCGAGGACGCAATCCTCGCGCAGATGGCGCGCGACATCATTGACACACGCACCGCCAGCGGGAGGGAGTCCTAGATGAGCGCACAATATTACGTATCGCCCGAACAACTCATGAAGGACCGGGCGGACTTCGCCCGGAAGGGCATCGCCCGCGGACGGGCGGTCATCGTCGCCTCCTGCATCGACGGGATCGCACTGATCGCGGAGAACCCCTCGGGTTCGCTGCACAAGATCGGGGAGATCTACGACCGCATCGCCTTCGCGGCGGTGGGCAAGTACAACGAGTTCGAGTCGCTGCGCCAGGCCGGGGTGCGCTACGCCGACACCCGCGGCTACTCCTATTCCCGCCACGACGTGACCGGCCGCGGCCTGGCCAGCGTCTACGCCCAGTCCCTGGGCGCGGTGTTCACCGCCGAGGCCAAGCCCTTCGAGGTGGAGCTGGCGGTCCTGGAACTCGGCGCGACCCCGCCCGAGGACACGCTGTTCTCACTGAACTTCGACGGGTCGATCGCCGAGCAACCAGGGCACATCATCATGGGCGGGGACACCCCCGCTCTGCGCGAGGCCTGGAACGCGTACTGGTCAGGCAAGGAGCTGGCGGCCGCCGGCATCGACGAGGTCATCCGCGCCGCTGCCCTGGTCTTGCCGGGCTTGAGAGAGAGCCCCGGGGACGCGCACCTCCTGGAGGTCGCCATGCTCGAACGGACCACGACCAGCGGTTCGCACCGTCATTTCCGCCGCCTCGACACCCCCACCATCGCCCGGATACTGGGCGCAGGGAAGTAGACAGAACATGGACCGCAGAATCTTCGGCATCGAAACCGAATACGGGATCAACTACTCGGACCCCGAGGGGCGCCCGCTCACGCCGGAGGAATCGGCCCGCTACCTCTTCCGCCGGGTGGTGGCCTGGGGGCGCAGCTCCAACGTGTTCCTCACCAACGGCTCCCGGCTCTACCTGGATGTCGGATCGCACCCCGAATACGCCACGGCCGAGTGCGACGAGCTGACCCAGCTGATCGCGCACGACCGGGCCGGGGAAGCGATCCTGAACGACCTGGTGCAAAGCGCCGAGGAACGCATGGCCGCCGACGGCTACAACGGCCGGCTCTACCTGTTCAAGAACAACACCGACACCGCCGGGAACTCCTACGGCTGCCATGAGAACTTCCTGATCCCGCGCAAGCTCGAGTTCGCCCGGCTCGCCGAGATCCTGATCCCGTTCCTGGTCACCCGGCAGCTGATTGCCGGGGCCGGAAAGATCGTGAACATCGAGGGCGAGCCGCTCTATGCGTTCTCGCAGCGCGCCGACCACGTCTGGGAGGGCGTCTCCTCGGCCACAACCCGCTCCCGTCCGATCATCAACACCCGCGACGAGCCGCACGCGGATGCCGAATACTTCCGCCGCCTGCACGTCATCGTGGGGGATTCGAACATGTCCGAGACCACCCAGCTCGTCAAGCTCGGGGCCACCGACCTGATGTTGCGGATCATCGAGTCGGGAAAGATCATGGAGGATCTGCGGCTGGAAAACCCGATCCGCTCCATCCGCGAGATCTCCCACGATTTCAACGGCAGCACCATGGTCAGGCTCGCCAACGGCACCGAGCTTTCCGCCCTGGCCCTGCAACGCCGCTTCCTTGCCCTGGCCACCGACTTCGTGCAGCGCGAAGGGGCGCACCACGACCAGGTGCCAGCGGTGCTGGATCTGTGGACCCGGACCCTGGACGCCGTGGAATCGGGCAATTTCTCGGGCATCGACACGGAAATCGACTGGGCGATCAAGCACAAGCTGATCACTTCCTACGCCAACCGGCACAACCTGGACATGGGCGCACAACGCCTGGCCCAGCTGGATCTGACCTACCACGACATCGACACCAAGCGCGGGCTCTTCCACCTGCTGGCCGCCCGCGGGCGCGCTGCCACCGTGGTGGATCCCGCGGAGATCGCCTTTGCGGTGGACAATCCGCCGCAAAGCACCCGGGCGAAACTACGCGGGGACTTTGTGCGCGCCGCCAAGAACGCGGAGCGGGACTTCACCGTGGACTGGGTGCACTTGAAGCTCAACGACCACCCTGGCCAAACGGTGCTGTGCAAGGATCCCTTCGTCAACAAGGACCCGCGGGTCCAGGAGATGATCACCTCGATGGGCGGCGCGCCGCAGGCGGCTTCCGGCCGCCTGCAATAAGGAGATTCACAGATTCGGCCCTTAGGCTGTCTGTAACCTGTTTCGAAAGCTCACCATTCAGTGTGGGTGTTTCCAGTCCCAAAATCCCCAACTGAAAGTTGATTTCGTGCGCAAAGTTATGGCACTCGTTGCAACGGCCTCGTTGCTGCTGGTGACGGCCTGTGGTTCAACCACGATGGCCTCCAGCGGTGACACCGCCCCCCTGACATCGATCAAGGTCACCCCGGGTGCGGATGATTCGTCCGATCCCACGGTCACCTTCGATACCCCGCTGGTTGCCACGGGAACCGCCGCCAAGGTCCTCGTCGAGGGCAAGGGCGAGGCAATCAAGGAAAACCAGAACATCAAGTTCAAGTCCATCGCCTACAAGGCAACGGATGCGAGCCTGCTCGGATCGGGCTTCGCCGGCGAACCGGTGACCCTGCCGACCAACGAGGAATTCAAGACCCAGCTCCCGGCGCTCTACGAGACGCTGATGCAGACCAAGGTGGGCTCCTGGATCGCCATGGTCGAACCTGCAGCCGAAGCGGCGGCCACCGACGGTGCCTCGCCCTCGGCAAGCCCGGAAGCGGCCCAGGCCGAAACCGTGGTCGTGCTGAAGGTCGTCTCCACCGAGGAGATCCCCCCGGCCGCACCGCCTTCCAAGAAGCTGGGCGCCGACGAGGTCAAGAAGCTCAAGGACGACGGAGCGCTGCCGACCTTCGAAATGAAGGATGGCAAGCCGGCCATCACCATCCCGAAGGACAAGGATGCGCCGGCCGGCCTGGTCGTTGACATCGTCAAGGAGGGCACCGGCAAGGTTGCCACCGCCACCTCAAAGGTTTCGGCCAACTACACCGGGGTGCGCTGGGAAGACGGCAAGCAGTTCGACTCCAGCTACGACCGGGGCAAGGCCTCGGACTTCGGGCTCGACGGCGTCATCCCCGGCTGGACCCAGGGCCTGACCGGACTGAAGGCCGGCACGCAGGTCATGCTGACCATCCCGACGGATCTGGCCTACGGACCGGATGCCGCGGCACAGGGAGCCCCCGAGGGCACGCTGGTCTTCTTCGTTGAGCTCAAGGAAGTAAAGTAGCTAGGACGCTTCTAGCAAACAACCGAAAGGACTTCACCCATGTCTTTTGGACAGCGTGAATACGACCGCACCAAGCCCGAGATCGATTTCCCGGGAACCGATGCCCCGACCGAGCTGAAGATCGAGGACATCGTCGTCGGCGACGGCGCCGAGGTCGTTCCGGGCTCGAACATCTCTGCCCACTACGTCGGCGTGGCCTGGTCCACCGGCGAGGAATTCGACGCCTCCTGGAACCGCGGCACCCCGCTGGACTTCCGTGCCGGCGTCGGCCAGGTCATCCAGGGCTGGGACCAGGGCCTGATCGGGATGAAGGTCGGCGGCCGCCGTCGCCTGGAAATCCCCTCGGAAATGGCCTACGGTTCCCGTGGCGCCGGCGGAGCCATCGGCCCGGACGAAGCCTTGATCTTCGTCGTGGACCTGGTCGCGGTGCGCTAGGAACAGCTTCACCGATCGACGCCCTTGGCCGTGTTTTCCCATGTTGAACTGGGAAACCACGGCCAAAGGCCATTAACGCGGCGTTGCATTGGCCCGGGTTCGGCACCACGGGGTAATCTTGCGGACGTGGCTCAAATTAATTCCGGTGGTCCTTCCCGTGCCGAGAAACTCGTCAGTCTCACCTATGCGTTGATCAACACCCCGCACGGGTACTCCAAGCGTGAGCTGCGCAAGATCGTTGACGACTACCAGGGGCTGAACGACGCCGCCTTTGACAGGAAGTTCGACCGGGACAAGAAGGACCTTCGCGACATGGGTGTTCCAGTGAAGACCCTGGGCACCGGATCCGACGAACGTTACCTGATCACCCCCGAGAGCTACAGGCTGCCCGAGGTCAGCTTCAGCACCGAGGAAGCCGCGGTGCTGGGCCTGGCGGCGCAGCTGTGGAAGGACACCGACCTCGAATCCTCCGCCTCACGGGCCAACGGCAGGCTCTCGGCCGGTCTGGAAGACAACGGTCACGGGATCCGGTTCACCGAATACGTCCCCCGGCTGCACGCCGCCGGGCCGGCCTTCGCCGCCTGCCTGGAAGCGGTCTGGGCACACCAGGTCGTCTCCTTCGAGTACTTCGATGCGCAGGGCCGCACCAGCGAACGAACCATCGATGCCTGGGGGATCGGGTCCCGCTTCGGGAACTGGTACCTGGTGGGCATGGACCACCAGCGCCGAGACGTGCGGATGTTCCGGCTCACCCGCATCCTCAGCCCCATCCACACCGGCAAGGCCCACGACACCCGCCCCGCCGGGTTCTCCATGGCCCGGACCCTGGGCCGGCTGGATCCCGACATCGCCGGGCAGACCGCCAGGATCTCGGTGGCCAAGGACGCCGGCTGGGCACTGCGCTCCCGCGCCGCATCCATCACCCCGGGCCGGGACCACGACGAAATCTCCCTGCAATTCCACGACCTCATGGCACTGGCGGCCGACGTGGCCAAGCTCGGCGCCCACGCCCGCGTGCTGGAACCGGCACCGCTGGCGGCCGTGGTGCGCCGGAAACTCGACGGGGCGCTGGCAGCCTCGAACCTCCCGGTCCCGGGTTTCAAACTGGGCAAGCGCCGCAACGCCGGACGGCCGCCGTCCACCGAGGCCGTGGCCCGGAACCTGGACATCATTTCCTACGTGGCAAGCCACGGTTCACCAAGCGTTGTGCAAACGGCCACCCACTTCGGGTTGACTGAAAAGCAGCTGCTGGCCCACCTGCAAACCATCATGATGTGCGGGGTGCCCAACGGCTTGCCCGATGAACTGATCGACGTGGAATGGGAGGCCGGCACCATCAGCATCAACAACGCCGAGGCCCTCAACGCCCCAATCAGGCTCAGCCTTCCCGAGGCCGCCACCATGCTTGCGGGACTGGCCTCGCTGCGCGGGCTTCCAGGATTCGAACATGCAGGTGCCGTCGATTCTGCCTATTCGAAGCTGCAGGCCGCCGCCGTCGGTTTCGAGGGCCTGGAAGCGGTTTTGTCCATCACCCTGCGTTCCGCCGAGGAAAACGAGATCCATGCGACCCTGGCGCGGGCGATCCGTGAACGCCGGGTTGTCGAGCTGACCTACTACAGCGCCTCCAGCGATGCCGTCACAGTTCGGCGGGTCGAGCCGATCAGGCTGCTGGAGAACGCCGGTCGCCAGTACCTTCGTGCCTTCTCGATCCCCAACGACGAGATCCGGTCTTTCCGCATCGACCGGATCCAGTCCGCGACCCTCCCCGGGGCGGTCTTTGACTTCGATGCGCAGCGGCACGAGGACGAGGCCGACATCTTTTTCACCCCCGGTGCCGCCGACGAACTCGTGGTGCTGGGCTTTGCCCCGCGGCTGGCCGCCCTGGTGGAGGAGTACGCACCGGAGAGCTGGGCCAAGGCCGGGGAAGAGCACATTGCCGAGATCCGGATGCCCTCCACCTCGACCATGCCGGGCATGGTTGCCTACCATGGCGGGGACCTGCGGGTCATCGGCCCCGATTCCTTGCGCACCGAGGTCGAGACCTGGCTTCGTGCGGCAGTTGACTCCCTGGAAGTGAAGTAGCGATGTTGCCTTGGTGGTTTTGGGCCCTGTTGTGGACCGTGCTGGTCCTGGCCACGCTGCTGTTCCTGGTGCTGGCAGGGATCAGGCTCTTTCGCGGCTTCATGGCACTGGCCCACGAGGTCGGCGAGGCCATGGACCGCACCGGTGAATCGTTGGACGCCGACGCCGCGGACCGCGACTACCCCGAGCCCTCCGACAGGACCCCGGCAGGGGTGGCCGCGTTGTTCCAGGATCCCGATGACGCACGCCAGGGATACGAGGCCGGCAAGCTTCGGCGGGCCACCGCCCGCCGCGACACACGTGTGCAGCGCAAAGCCCTGCGCGGACAACCCCAGCGCGTAGGCGATCTAGAATTGTTCTGACGTAGACTTAACTCGATTGAAAGGTAGGTTCCCCATGGGTGGAATCCAAGGATGGCATCTGGTCATCATCGTAATTCTGGCACTGCTGCTGTTCGGTGCCCCGAAGCTTCCCGGTTTGGCACGCTCCGTGGGCCAGTCCCTGCGAATCTTCAAGTCCGAGGTCCGCCAGATGAAGGACGACGACAAGGCTCCTGCTGCCGGCGACGAAACCGTCGAGGGCAAGATCGTTGATCCCGACCGTCGTGAGAACAACGCCTAATATTTCGTGAGCGAACAAGAAGCTGCTGCCACCAAGGGGCGGAAGAATAATCCCGAGGGCCGCATGGCCTTGAAGGAGCATCTGGTCGAGGCCAGGAACCGTCTCTTCATATCGCTGATTGCCCTGGTGCTGGGAACCGTCGGAGGGTTCTTCCTCTATGACAATGTCCTCGAGCTGATCATCGCGCCGGTGCGCGCGTACGGCGGCGAAGTCAACTTCACCTCCGTGATGGCGCCCTTCGACATCATGCTCAAGACATCGCTTCTCTTGGGCTTGGTCTTCTCCGCGCCCATCTGGATCTACCAGCTCTGGGCCTTCATCGTCCCGGGCTTGAAGAAGAAGGAACGCAACACCGCCATCGGCTTCGCCGCCGCGGCGGCACCGCTGTTCATCCTCGGCGTGGGCATGGCCTACTGGGTGCTTCCGCACGCCCTGAAGTTCTTCATCTCGCTGACCCCGGAAAACGCGCAGTCCTGGCTGACCACGGACACCTACCTGCCATTCGTCTTCCGCCTGCTGATCGCCTTCGGGCTGGCCATGCTGGCCCCGGTGCTGATGGTCGGACTGAACATGGTCGGCGTGCTGAAGGCCAAGCTGATCATGAAGCACTGGCGCATCACGGTCTTCCTCATCGCCCTCGTGGCCGCCATGGCGGCTCCCGGTGGCGATGCGATCACCATGTTTGCACTGGCTGGTCCGTTGTTCGTGACCTTTGCGACGGCAACGTTGATCTGCCACCTGAACGACAAGAAGCGCGACAAGAAACGCGCACAACTTGAGGCGGAAAACGCCGCCAACGCAGGCGAGGGGTCCAGCATTCCCGACTCGCCGGATCTTCCATAGGAACGCCCGTGTCCGCAACACGGACGCGGGCGCACCTACTACCCTCCTGAAAGGGGTCGCATCGTGAGCATGCCGGCCGAGCGATACACCGCAGCCAAGGAACAACCACAGGAGGAGGGAACCGGGCTTGCCGAGTTCCGGGCCACCCTGGGCTTCGACCTTGATCCCTTCCAGGAAGAGGCCTGCCGAGCCGTTGCCACCGGTTCCGGTGTGCTGGTCGCCGCCCCGACGGGTGCGGGGAAGACCGTGGTCGGCGAATTCGCCATCTTCCAGGCGCTGCGTTCTGGCCGCAAGGCCTTCTACACCACACCCATCAAGGCGCTGAGCAACCAGAAGTACTCCGACCTCGTGGCCACCTACGGCCCCGAGCGGGTCGGACTGCTCACCGGGGACATGACCATCAACGGCGAGGCCGAGATCGTTGTCATGACCACCGAGGTGCTGCGCAACATGCTCTACGCGGACTCCGACACCCTGGATTCCCTGGGCTACGTGGTCATGGACGAGGTCCACTACCTGGCCGACAAGTTCCGCGGCGCCGTGTGGGAAGAAGTGATCATCCACCTGCGCGACGACGTCCAGGTGATCTCGCTTTCGGCCACGGTCTCCAACGCCGAGGAGTTCGGCGGCTGGCTCGACACCGTGCGCGGGGACACCAGCATCATCGTCTCCGAGCACCGCCCCATCCCGTTGTTCCAGCACGTCATGGTCGGCGGCCGACTCCTTGACCTGTTCGCCGAGGACGTGTCCTTCGACCAGGTCGCCAACGCACCCGAGCGAGCCGCGGAGGTCAACCCCGAGCTGACCAAGATGGCCCACCGTTCCATGGCCGGCCCACGTTCCCAGCGCGGCCGTTCGCGCCGTGGCGGGGGATCCTGGGGGGAGCAGCGCGAGCAGCTCAGCACCCGCGTTTCGCGCCCCGACATGATCATGGCCCTTGACCGGGCAGGGCTGCTGCCCTCGCTGGTGTTCATCTTCTCCCGCAACGGCTGCGACGCGGCCGTTGCCCAATGCGTGCGCTCGGGCCTGGCCCTGACCACCATCGCCGAGGCCACCGCTATCGAACAGGCCATCGACCTGGTGGCGCACAAGCTGCCGCCGGACGACCTCGAGGTGCTGGGCTTCTGGCCATGGCGCGAGGGATTGATGCGCGGCTTCGCGGCCCACCATGCCGGGTTGCTGCCGATCTTCAAGGAAGTCGTCGAAGACCTCTTCGTCCGCGGCCTGGTCAAGGCCGTGTTCGCCACCGAAACCCTGGCCCTGGGCGTGAACATGCCCGCCCGCTCGGTGGTCATGGAAAAACTGGAGAAATTCAACGGCGAATCGCACGTGGCCATCACCGCGGGGGAGTACACCCAGCTGACCGGCCGTGCCGGGCGCCGTGGCATCGACGTCGAGGGCCACGCGGTGGTCCTGTGGCAGCAGGACACCGAACCGGCCGCAGTGGCCGGGCTCGCCTCGAAGCGGACCTACCCGCTGAACTCCAGCTTCCGACCCACCTACAACATGTCGCTGAACCTGACCTCGCAATTCGGCAGGGAACGGGCCCGCGGCATCCTCGAGACTTCCTTCGCCCAGTTCCAGGCCGACCGCTCCGTGGTGGGCATGGCCCGCCAGGTCCGCTCCCGGGAGGAGTCGCTGGAAGGGTACAAGAAGTCGATGACCTGCCACCTCGGGGATTTCACCGAGTACGCGGCGCTGCGTGCCGAATTGTCCACGGCCGAAAAGGACGCGGCAAAAACCATTTCCCGGCTGCGCCGCGCCTCGGCCACCGAATCCCTGGAAGCCCTGGTGCGCGGCGACATCATCGAGGTCACCGGCACCCGGCGTCTCGGGCGCTGCGTGGTCATCGAACAGGATTCCGCCTGGAACGACCCGCGCCCGACGGTGCTGACCGAGGACAAGCACATCCGCCGTGTCGGCGTCCAGGACCTCAATGGCCCGGTCGAGGTCATCTCCCGGATCCGGATCCCCAAGGGCTTCACCGGGCGCAGCCCCAAGGAACGCAAGGATCTGGCCGCGTCGCTGCACAATGCGCTGTCCGGGTCCCGCCCGCCGCGCGATGACGCCCCGGAGTACAACTTCACCGGCAGCGACGAGCAGGAAGCCCGCATCAGCCAGCTGCGCGCCACCTTGAAGGCCCACCCCTGCCACGGGTGCCCGGAGCGCGAGGACCACGCCCGCTGGGGCGAGCGCTACTCCAGGCTCTTGCTCGACACGAACAAGCTGCGCTCCCAGATCAGCGGTCGCACCAACACCATTTCCAAGACCTTTGACAAGGTGGCCAAGGTGCTGGAGGACTTCGAGTACCTGGTGCCCGCGTCCGACGACCTGGGCCAGGCGCAGATCACCGCTGCCGGGCAGCGGCTGCGCCGCATCTACGGCGAACGCGACCTGCTGACCTCGCTGGTCATGGAGACCGGGGCCATGAACGAAATGACCGCAGAGGAGCTGGCCGGTTTCATCTCCGCCCTGGTCTTCCAGGCGCGGCGCGAAGACCACGGGCCCGATCCGCGCATGCCCACCGCGAAGATCCAGATCGCCTGGGAAGCCGCGGTGAACCTGTGGTCGCGGCTCTCGGACGTCGAGGCGAATGCCGGCCTGCCCGAGACCGTCGCCCCGGATTCCGGGCTGATCTGGCCGATCTACAAGTGGGCGCGCGGCTCGGACCTGCGCGAGTGCCTGCGCGGCACCGACCTTGCGGCCGGCGACTTCGTGCGCTGGGCCAAACAGGTCATCGATGTGCTGGACCAGCTGGCGAAGATCCCCGACCTGGACGCGGGGTTGGCCCGCTCCTGCAACCGTGCGGTCCAGCGCGTCCGCCGCGGGGTCGTCTCCTATTCAAACGTTGTCGACTAGGATCCCCGCTCCCGGGCGCGGCCGGGCACCCGTTGGTTCGAAGCACGCCGAGGGATTCGTGCGTGCCTGCTTAAAGCAAAGGTAAGAAATGTCTGTTGAGTTGTACCGCAATGGTTCCATCTATTCCCCGGCCGATCCCTTTGCCACCGCCATGCTGGTCGAGGACGGCACCATTGCGTGGATCGGCACCGAATCCGCCGCCGGCGCGCTGCTTGATGCGCGGATGACGGAGATCGACCTGCAAGGGGCCCTCATCACCCCGGCCTTCGTGGACTCGCACGTCCACCTTGGCTCGCTCGGAGCCAGGCTCAACGGGCTGGACCTGGGCGGCGCCCGCGGCGCCGGCGAGGTGCTCGAGGCAGTTGCCTCGGCGGCAACCACGGGCAGCGGCATCCTCCTGGGTGCCGGGTGGGACGAATCGGCCTTCGGCGACGGCACGTTGCCCACCTCCGAGCAGCTGCAGCAGGCGGCCCCCGACCGCGAGGTCTACCTGGCACGCGTCGATGTGCATTCGGCGCTCATCAGCCCCAAGCTGGCCATGCGCTTCGGTCTGTCCGAAGGTCCCGAATACACCGGCGCCCTGGTCCGCGGGAAGGCCCACGGACGCATCCGGGATGCCATTTTCGCCCTTGACGAAGCAACAAGCACCGAGAACCACAATCGCGCCCTGGCGCACCTGGCCTCCACCGGGCACGGGACGGTCGTGGAGATGGCCGCCGGTCAGATCTCCGGCCGCGCGGACCTCGAGGCGTTGCTGGCCCGCACAGACGCGGAAAAGGCCGCAACCCCCGAGGTCTTTGCCTACTGGGGAGAACTCGTGGGCACCGAGGACGAAGCCCGCACGTTGCTGGCCTCGTTCAATTCCGATGCGGTTGTCGGACTGGGCGGGGACTTGAACATCGACGGATCGATCGGCTCGCGCACCGCGTTGCTGCGGGAAGACTATGCCGACGCCGCCGGCGAACGGGGCACCTCCTACCTTGGCATTGAGCAGATCAGCGCACACGTGGCGGCCTGTTCCCTGGCCGGGATCCAAGCCTCGTTCCACGTCATCGGCGATGCCGGTCTCGATTTGGCCCTTGAAGGTTTTGCCAAGGCAGCCGAATCCGTGGGGCTGGCCAAGGTCCAGGCGGGCCGGCACCGCCTGGAGCACGTGGAAATGGTCGATGCTGCCGCACGTGCCCGGATGCTGGACTTCGCCCTGACTGCATCCATGCAGCCGGGCTTCGACGCTGCCTGGGGAGGGACGGGCGGCCTGTACGCCCAGCGCCTGGGGGAGTCCCGGGCGGCCGGCATGAACGGCGTGGGGCAGTTTCTCTCGTCCGGCGTGCCCGTGGTCATCGGCTCCGATGCCCCGGTAACCGTGGCCAGCCCGTGGGCAGCGGTGAAGGCCTGCCTGGAACTGAGTGATCCGAAGGCACGCATCTCGGCCAGGGCGGCATTCATGGCCCACACCCGCTCCGGTTTCCGTGCCCTGGGCTCGTCGAACCCGATGGCGGGGCAGCTGGTCAACGGCGCCGAGGCCACATTTGCGATTTGGGATGCCGCCGAGCTTTCCGTGCAGACACCCGACCTTCGAGTCTCGTCATGGAGCACCGATGCCCGCGCCGGCACCCCGATGCTCCCGGTGCTGGAAGACGATCTGCCCAATTGCCTGCGCACGGTGCGTGCCGGCCGCGTGATCTTCGACGCGACGGGCGCAGCTTAGGCGGATCGGGCTTCCCCGCCCCCGGGTTCAGGGAAACGGCGTTTTGGCAAGGTCGAAATTGAAGTATTTGCTCGAAGTTGCGGCAAGTTCGCCCAATGCCGGTCGGACCGCCATATATCGGCTGACCTGATCGAATTCACGTAGCCAGTGGTCCGGAAACGGTTGACAGCTAAAAACTGGACGGTAGGCTGTAACCAGTGTCTGATCCTTCGATCCGGCTTACCGGTATTCCGGTCCGCAAGAACAAATTGACCCCGCTGGCATTAGATAACACCCTTTTGGCCGTTTGTCGGCCGGGAGGGACGGACCGAAGCCGCGGGGTCGATTTGTGCGCCCCGCCGATTGGCCGAATCGTCTTGCGCATCACACGGCGGGGAGCCGGGTTTCGGGGGAGCGGTTGCGTATAATTGTGCACTGACCCCCACCCGATCCCTGAAACCAGTCGCAGCGGGTTAACGCTACGCGGCACGTTGGTACCTGGCCCTTGAGGCCCTCTTCCGCGGATCGTTCCATCAGCAGAAAGGGACTGCCGCGTGCGCGTAGTCACGATCATTCCGACCTACAACGAGCTTGAATCGCTGCCCATCACCGTGGGCCGCTTGCGCGCCGCGGTGCCTGATTCGGATGTCTTGATCGTAGACGACAACTCCCCGGACGGCACCGGCGCCTTGGCAGACAAGATGGCTGCCGAGGACAAGTCCATCCACGTCATGCACCGCACGGGCAAGGCCGGCCTGGGTGCCGCCTACCTGGCCGGGTTCCGCTGGGCCTTGGACGCCGGGTACGACGTCCTGGTGGAGATGGATGCCGATGGTTCACACAAGCCCGAGCAGCTTCCCTTGCTGCTGGCAGAAATCCCCAAGGGCGCTGACCTGGTCATCGGTTCGCGTTGGGTCAAGGGCGGCTCGGTCGTCAACTGGCCGCTGCACCGCAAGATGATCTCGCGCATGGGCAGCTTCTATTCACGCACCATGCTGGGCGTGAACCTGCGCGACATCACCGCCGGCTTCCGCGCGTTCCGCCGTGAGACCCTCGAGGCCATGGACTTCGACGCCATCGATTCGGTGGGCTACGGCTTCCAGGTCGACATGACCTTCCGCGTGGCCCAGATGGGCAAGAAGATCGTCGAAGTTCCCATCACCTTCGTCGAGCGTGAACTTGGCGTTTCGAAGATGAGCGGGAACATCGTGGTTGAGGCGATGCTGAATGTGACCAAGTGGGGACTGAACGCCCGCTGGAAGAAGCTGACCGGCCGCAAGTAGAACCCTCCGGCCGCATCCCGGATGCGGCCGGACATGGCGAGGGCCCGAATGGATGATCCATTCGGGCCCTCGCCATTGCTGCAAACAGAAGGGTGTTGTCAGCCCTTCAATGCTGCCTGGGCTGCACCACGAGTGGTACGCAGCTTATCCAAGCGATCCTTCAGAATCGTTTCCAATTCGTCGATGGAACGACGCTCAAGAAGCATGTCCCAGTGGGTACGCACCGGCTTCTCGGTGCTCACTTCTTCTTGGACTTCACCGTTGACCAGCTTGGCAACCTTGCCGGTCTTGGACATCCAGGTTGCCGGGATATCTGCCTCAGCGGCAAAAATCACGAACACCTGCTCGCCGTCTTCGCAACGATATTCAACGCGCTGACGCGCTGCTGGCTCTACGCCAGCCTCAGTTTCCATGCTCTGTGCGCCAAGGCGCATTCCTCGCAGGCTGCGATCGCTCATGTTGTCTCCCTACTGCGATTACATACGGGTTCGGCTACCGATTTCAACGTCCCGGTTCACCGTAAAATTCCCGCGGGGCGCAAGTCTCGAAGTTTCCATTATACGGCCCAAACGCGGCTTCGGGCGGGCACCCTCGCTTGTGGGGTCGCCCGCCCGATATTTTGCCGCATGAAACGGGTCGTTACATCAGGGTGTTGCCGGTGCCTTCCGGCTTCTGGTCGTCGCCCGGGCCTTCGTTGAAGTTGCCCAGCGCCCCGCCGATCCCCTTCAAGGCCTCGCCGACCTCGCTGGGAATGATCCACAGCTTGTTGGCGGAGCCTTCGGCGATCTTCGGCAGCATCTGCAGGTACTGGTAGGCCAGAAGCTTCTGGTCCGGCTTGCCGGCGTGGATCGCGTCGAAGACCTTCTGGATGGCTGCCGACTCGCCATCTGCACGCAAGATCGCTGCCTTGGCGTCGCCTTCCGCCTTGAGGATGGATGCCTGGCGCTGGCCCTCGGCGGTGAGGATTGCCGACTGCTTGGTGCCTTCGGCCGTAAGAATCGCTGCACGGCGGTCACGCTCGGCACGCATCTGCTTCTCCATGGAGTCCTGGATCGACAGCGGTGGATCGATTGCCTTGAGCTCGACACGGGAGACACGAATGCCCCACTTGCCGGTGGCTTCGTCAAGGACGCCACGCAGCTGGCCGTTGATTTGGTCGCGGCTGGTCAGCGCCTCTTCGAGGTTCAGGCCGCCGACGACGTTACGAAGCGTGGTGGTCGTCAGCTGCTCCACTGCCTGGATGTAGTTCGCGATTTCGTAGGTTGCTGCGCGCGGCTCGGTGATCTGGAAGTAGACCACGGTGTCGATGGAAACAACCAAGTTGTCTTCCGTGATCACCGGCTGCGGCGGAAAGCTCACAACCTGTTCGCGAAGGTCCAGCATCGGCAGCAAGCGGTCAACAAACGGAATCAAAATCGTCAGCCCGGGAAGCAGGGTGCGATGGTACTTGCCCAGTCGCTCCACGATCCCGGCCCGAGCCTGCGGCACGATGCGCACGGAGCGCAGCAGCACGATGATCACGAAGATTGCCAGTACTACCAGGACGACCGTGAGGCCAAGACCCGATGTTTGCATCTCTTCTCTCTTTCGTTGGGGCGCCATGTTCCAGGCGCCGAAAACTTGTCTTGGAGTTGCTAGTCCAGGCCGGGCATTTGGGTGCGCAGCGTGATGTAGGCCGTTGCCCCGTCGATGCGGACCACCGAGCCATAGGTGCCCGGCTGCAGGGCGACATCGTCCTCGGTCCGCGCGGACCAGGTTTCCCCGCCGATCTTGGCGCGCCCGTTCATCCTGGAGGTGGGCTCCAGGACCAGGGCGTCTTCGCCGATGAGCCGATCGACGTTGGTGCGCAGCCCTTCCGGGTCCTTGCGCAGGTGCCGCAGGGCGATGGGGCGCACCAGCATGATCATGAGCAGTGATGTGACACTGAAGACCACCATCTGCAACCAGAATTCCCCGCCAAGCAGCGCAACGGTCACGCCACCCAGGGCCCCGACTCCAAGCATGATGAAGTACAGGTCAAGGGAAATCATTTCGATGATGGCCAGCAAGAGGAAGAGCGCCAGCCAAACAACCCATGCGTTGGTTACGAGCCAGTCGTACATTGTTGCCCCTTAAGTCCAGATGTGTTGGATACACACCAACCTCTATGCCTTCCATTTTGCCCGATGGGCATGCCCAATCGAATCAGCACAAGGGACGATGTTCCGCAGCCGGCCCTCATCACTGCGATGAGGGGCCGCCGGGCGACGGCGTTTTGGGCGTTCAGCCGATCCGGCGGAATTCCTGGATGCGGAACGCCGCGGTGACAAGCGTGGCGCTTCCGGCATCCGCGAGGCGGCTGCGCAGGCTCTCGGGGTTCAGGTGGTGCCCGGCCGGACCCATCATCGCCAGCTCGAACGCGGCCTCAGGATCAAGCACGAGAGGGATCTTGACCTCTTCGGTGGCTCGAAGCTCGAAGCGCCCGCCCATCGAGGCCACGACACCCGCGGCCTTGTCGGCGGCGATCCCCAGCAGGCCCAACAGCGCCGCACCCTCGGCCAGGTGGCCGGGCAGCGGGGTCACGACCAAGGCCGTTCCGCCAGGGCGCAGCACCCGGGAGAATTCGGCCCCGTTGTGCGGGGAGAAGATATTCAGCACGACATCGAAGGATTCGTCCTCCAGCGGCAACTCGCGCCACAGGTCCCACACCAGTGCCAGGGTGTCGGGGAGTTTTGCCGCTCGGCGCATCGCGTAGCGGGAGATGTCCAGTGCCACGGCGCTGGACGCCGATGTCCCGGGCAGGGCCTGCAGGGCCTGGCGGAGGTAGTAGCCGGTCCCGGCCCCGGCATCCAGAAGCCGGGGGTGCTCGTTTCCCCGCAGGGCGTTGCGGACCCTGTGGCCCAGGGCCTCGGCCAGGGACTCGTAGTGCCCGGCGTCCAGGAAGGAGGCCCGGGCAGCGACCATGGGCGCCCCGTCTTCGGTGAAGTTGGTTCCCTTGCCGGTGAGAAGGTTGAAATAGCCCTGCTTTGCGGCGTCAAAGCCGTGCCCGGCCTCGCACTCCAGACGTGCCGGGCGGCCCGGCTGCTGCTGCAGGGACAGCCCCAACTTGCAGACGGGGCAGCGAAGTCCCTGGTCAAGAGGTGTTGGCTGCTGCACGTGTGTCCTTCGTCTCAGGTGAATTCGATAGGCTAGCGCAGTGAAACCAGAGCAACTAGAACTACTGACTACTGTATCGGCGCCCAGCCTGAGCCCGGATGCAGGCCATGCCGTGGTGTCCGCCTCCCGGCCCAGCTTCGCTTCCGATTCATATGCGGGCCAATTGTGGCTGCTGGAGCTTGACGGGACCGCCCCGCCCCGGCGCCTGACCCGCGGAGAATCCGACAGCGGACCGCGGCATTCCCCGGACGGCACCTGGATCGCCTTCCTGCGCGCAGACGCGAAGGGCGTCGCCCAGCTGGCCCTGGTCGAGGCCGCCGGCGGCGAGCCGCAGGTGCTGACCGAGCGCACGCTGGGCGTTGGCGGTTTCGCCTGGGCCCCGGACGGCGGCTCGATTGCTTTTGTCTCCCGCACCCCCGAACCGGGCCGCTACGGCTCCATCGACGATGTCGGCGCCGGGGCCGAGGCCCCGCGGCACATCACCACCTTCAACTACCGCGGCGACGGGGTGGGCTTCACCGGAGACAAGGTCCAGGAACTGTTCACGCTGGGTGTTCCGGACATTGAGAAGGAGCCATTTGTCCGTCCCCGGGGCCGGGCCGCCCACGGGCTCCACAAGGTACCCAGCGGCCTGCCCGAGGTGGCCGTGCGGGCACTGGCCGAGCAGGATGTGGCCGATCCCTGCTACAGCCCCGATGGGCGGTGGATCTACTTTGCCGCCGCGCTGCACCAAGGGCATGACACGGACCTGCGGTCGCAGGTCTACCGGGTGCCCGCCGACGGGGAAGCCCCGGCGGTCCCCGAGCTGGTGCTGGGCGGCGCGGACTCCGAGTGGGCCTACCGGGCCCCGCAGTTCAGCAACGACGCTGCAACCCTCTTTGCCCTGGGCCAGTTCGTGGGGGAGTCGGGCACGGACTTCCTGGCCCGGCAGGTCGCCGTGTGTGCCGTTGATGCCCAGGCTATCGGCGTGCACGAGGCTTCGGTGCTGACCAACACCGATACCGTTGACTACACAGAGTGCGAGCAACTGGTGCCCCACGGCGACTCCGGGGTCCTGGCCCTGGCCCGGGTGCGAGGCACCGGGGAATTGCACCTGGTCACTGCCGACGGCGAGAGCTCGGTGCTGGGAGCCGGCCCGCAGCTCATCCACGGGGCGGCCTCGAGCGGGTCGAAGATCGTGGTGTCCTACAGCTCGGAGGAGTCACCGGGGGAGTGCGCCGCGCTGGAGGGCGGTTTGTTGCGCCGGCTGACCGGGTTCGGGAACACACTGCGGCGGCAAACCACCCTCAGCGCCCCACACGAGGCCAGCTTCACCGCCCCGGACGGGTACCCGGTCCACGGCTGGATCCACCTGCCGCAGGGCCCCGGTCCGCACCCGGTGCTGCTGAACATCCACGGCGGTCCGTTCTCGCAATACGGGCCCGCCTACTTTGACGAGGCCCAGGTCTATGCGGCGGCCGGGTACGCGGTGCTGCAATGCAACCCGCGCGGCAGTTCGAGCTACGGGCGGGCACACGGGACGGCCATCAGTCACGCGATGGGCACGGTGGACCTGCAGGACGTCATGGCCTTCCTTGACGGTGCCTGTGCGAGCGAGCCGGAACTGGACGAGGGCCGAGTGGGTGTGCTGGGCGGTTCCTACGGCGGCTACCTGACCGCCTGGACCACTGCCCACGAGCACCGCTTTGCCGCCGCCATGGTGGAACGCGGGTTCCTGGATCCGCTGTCCTTCGTGGGCACCAGCGACATCGGCTGGTTCTTCTCCGCTGCCTACACCGGATCGGATCCCGAGCGGGTTGCCGCCCAGTCGCCGATGGCCAAGATCGGACAGGTGCGCACCCCGACGTTGGTCATGCACTCCGAGGGCGACTTCCGTTGCCCGGTGGAACAGGCCCAGCGGTATTACGTGGGCCTGAAGCAACGCGGAGTGCCCACCGAGTTCGTGCTGTTCCCGGGGGAGAGCCACGGGCTCAGCCGGGCAGGGTCCCCGTGGCACCGCCGCCAGCGTTTTGAGGCAATCCTGGAGTGGTTCAATCGGTATTTGCCGGTCAACCGATCCGCGAACCGAACGGGCTCCTAGCCACCCGATGTCGGGCGCCGTCGGGTGGCACGGATCGGTTGAATTCCGTCTTGCCATCCAGGGATTGACCGGGCTTCGAACGCATGGGGGCCAACGGCGCCCGTAAGGTCCATTGGAGGCCAGGTTCCCGGTATCGAGCGGCGGTCATGCAGTTTGCCCCGGCGGCACCGCGCTCCACCGGGGTGTGCCCGGTGTTTCGGCGGGATCCGCCTCTGGCTAGGGATGCTCCGGCTCCAAGTCTTAATGGTGCAGCGGGCACCGTGGTTGCCCGTGGGTGATCGTTCCGGATCAGCCACCCATGGCTCGGCAGCTAAAAACCCAGCCCGACCCGTGCCTGGTCGATTCCGGGATTCGCCCAGCGCGGAAACTCGTGGTTGGCGCACAGCGACCGGGTCAGTGCCTTGTCGATGTAGACGGTGCCATCCAGGTGGTCGGTCTCGTGCTGGAAGATCCGCGCCTGCCATCCGGAGAAGTTCCTCCGCCGGGGGACGCCGTCGGCGTCAAGAAAACTGGTGGAAATGTCGGCGGGCCGCTCCACCACGCCCTGGTATCCGTTGAACGACAGGCAGCCCTCGTAGAAGGCGGCGGTGCGGTCACCGACCGGTTTGTAATGCGGATTGATGATTTCCAGGTGGTCCAGCGGCTCCCGCTCGCGAGCATGAGCGATTTCGGGGTTGGTTTCGTAGAGATCCTGAAGCACGGCAATCCGCAAGGGGATGCCCAGCTGCGGTGCGGCCAGGCCAACGCCCGGGGCATCGAGCATCACCATGCGCATCGTCCCCAGGAATCCTCGCAACAGTTCGGGCCCGAGTTGGCCGTCGAGCTCCTTGGCCCGCATCCTCAACACCGGGTGCCCAAGTTGGACGATCGGCGGCATCTCGCCCGAGCCAACGAGGTCGACGAGGCGGGTGACTTCGCTGCGGATCCAGGCGGGCGAGTAGGTGGCTGGTCCCGCGTCATTGAAGTCCGTCTTTGATTCGTAGCTCATGCGTTGGCACCTTGGGTGGCTGGTAGTGTGGCGGCGGTTTGCAAGGCGTTCAGCCGGCTGGCCAGGCGTGCAGCGTCCAGCTCCGGCAGGTGGCTCAGCGACTCCGAGAAGTCGCCCTGGGCCAGCAGGTCCAGGCGGATGTCGCGGTCGTACAGGACGTCGATGGCGTTGGCGAGGCGGCGCAGCCCAAACGGGCTCATGCCGGCAGCACCTGGTACGCCGGAAATAACCCAGTGATTGAATTCCTTGGCCAGTTCCAGGTAGTCCAGCGTCGAGGTCAACGCTTCGCAAAGATCACCAAATTCGAACCAAAGTTGCCCCGAAACCGCCCGGAGTGCACGGATGTCATGGCTGGTGGGCTTGAGGTTGGCCGCCTCGTGCTGCGCCGGCGCGCTGAGTCCAATCCGGTGCAATTCAGCGGCGGCCGGGTCAACCAGGATGCTGCCGGAATTGTAGCCGTGGCGCTGGGCATCGGCGACATCGATGCTGCGGTAGTCCCGGTGGGCATCGAGCTCGTGGACATCCATGTGCTCGCGGATTTCGTCAATGGTCGGCAAGATCAGGTGGTGGTAGTACTCGTCGGCCAGAAGTTGCTCGGGCGGATAGTTCGAGGTGGTGACCAACAGAATCCGTCGGCCCATGACGAATTTGAACATCCGCGCCAAGAGCATCGCGTCGCCTGGGTCGTTGCAGTGGAATTCGTCGAAGCAAAGAACCTCGACGTTGCCCAGGATCGACTCGATGGATTGCTCAATGGCGCTGGTGCGTGCCGCCACCCGGTCCATGCGTCCCCGGCCATTGCCAAGCGCCCCTGGCTCCTCGATCTGGGCCAATGCTGTCGCCGTGGCCTTGTGCGCGGTGGCATGCAGCTCCCTGAAGAATTCGTGGAAGTGGAATCGCCGCTTGTTGCTGGTTGGAAGGGCATCGAAGAAGGCACCCAGCGTCCAGGTTTTTCCCCGGCCGGGAGGCCCCCAAAGATAAACGTGGTCACCGGAGGGGGATTGGTGCTGTCGGGACAGGTGTCGCTGCGCGTTTCGTGCCAGCAAACCGATCGTGCCGCGTTGCTGCGGATCCAGGTCCAAGCCCTCGCCCATGGCACGCTCGAGAATGAGGTCCTGGATTCCTCGCGCGGTGCCGGCATGTGCACCTGCATGGACGTCTGAATATTGATGTGGCATACCATCGAGTTTCCCTGAATAACTATGCAAGCGCCAAAACAGGCCGAAAAGTAGTTATGTCAACCAACAGTTATCCCTGCCAGTGACGCGGAGGAGCGGCAGAAACACGCGGATTTCGCAGAGATACTTCGGGATTTTCCACTTGCGGCCGATTCCAGGCGCTGGCGGGCACCGAAATCCGTGGGCGCGCTCGGTGAGGGCCCACGGGCAGTTGCCGACGAACCGCCGCCGAAAACGAGAAAAGCGGGATTTTCGGGGGAGTTGGACACGATCGAGGCAGACGTCTGGATGTGCTGGAATGTGCGGATTTCACCACTTTCAAAACCCTGGGCATTGCGCCGATAATCTACATTATGTCAAGTTGCAGTTCGAGGACACTCCCCAGCAAGCACCCGTGTCTGTCCTGTCTCAGTATTGTTGGCAAAAATCTCAATATACTTGGCAAGATACGGATTTCATGGTTTGTCTCAGTTAAGATGGCAACATGGGTGCTTTGAGATCGCTGCCGATGAACGGGACCGATTCC
>NZ_QMKQ01000027.1 GCF_003287975.1 Arthrobacter sp. AQ5-05 | reverse complement strand
GCCCGGAAATGGGGTGGGAAAGCCTGCCGCCAGTGGTCAAAACCGGTTGCCGCCGGTGGTCAGTTCAATTGCCGCTGGTGGTCAGCGGGGATTGCCGCCTACGGTCACTTTAGAACTTCCGCTGACACACTCAAGGAGACTCGCCTTTTCGGGTTCGACCCCGCGCCCTAATCGGTGGCGGTCGATGCTCCACGAGCGACCCTGCGATCAAGCCAACCTGGTGCATCGAGGATGCGGGATCATTTGGCAGCTGTCGTTGATGGAAGCGCCATGAGGCCGATCCGGTCCAGCGATCCGGTCGCACGATCCAGAAACCGGCTGAGTATTTGCTTCTGTGGAGCCAGCAATATTGCCAGTGGGGACCATCCCGGGAAAACGCGAGTATTTCCCGTGTGAGCCACGAATGGCATTGCTGGAGGCACTTGGCCGTCGACGGGTGGCCTTTCCCGTGCGGTGAGTCCGCAGCGCCGGCGATGGACCGCTTGCCCTGGACTATCCGATGGGCGTTTCAGGGCCCTGGGCATGTATGGCCGGTTCAATCCTGCCCGCGGTTTCTTGAGGCGAACCGGCGACTGTGTCCCGGCTTCCACGGCGAAGCGGTCATGGGACGGACATCCACAAACCCCTCTGGACCGATTCCGGAGGCTGGAACGTGCGAAAGAAGGTCGGCACCGTTCAGCATTGGTGGATGTCCCCGGCACCACGCCGGCGTTGGGGGACTTTCAAGTCATGGTCTGTTGATCCGGAACCGTCGGTCCACGGAGACACAGCCGGCATTGATCATTTTAGATGGCGATGATCATAGATCCGACAACGGCAGCGCGAACATGGACCAAGTCTTGCCCTGGAATGGGAAACCAGCTGGCGAGGCGGGGATGGACCAGCTGCTTCCGGGGCAAACCCCTTGTCGGCTCTGGGGCATTTGACTCCGAGCGCGACAGATACTCGCGGAGGACGAGTCGGTGAAACTCACTTGCAGCGGGTTGTCGGCGCAAGCCGCGGACGTTGGCCAAATTGTTCCGCACCTCGTATATGAACGAAGTGGAGCCCGGTTAGGCGGGAGTATCAAATACTCCAGATGTCGACGGTTCTCCTGGGTTCCTTTGATCTTCTGGAACCTTCCAGCTGCGGAACAATGTATCAGCATCGATTGTGATCGTAACCGGCTCGATCGTGGATGCTATCAAGGCATATGTGGAATTCTCTGGAGAGCTAAATAATAAACAAATGATTTACATTGTTTATACTTACGGGTTGTTCCAGTGTCCATCGTTGGGGACAACAACCTCACCCTGGTGGGAGGTAGGGGCTTAAAAAGCTCGGTGCAGCCATCCCGAGGGAGTGGCTGCACCGAGTGGACAGAAAAGTCGCGTGCCTTACAGGAAAGCTGCGAATTCCTTTTCCAGGACGGGCTTCGGCTTGGCGCCGATGGAGGTGGCAACGTGCTCGCCGCCCTGGAAGACGTAGACGGCCGGGATGCTGGTGATGCCGTACTTGGCGGCGATGGCCGGGTTGTCATCGACGTTGATCTTGACGACGTCGACCTTCTCGGCGTGCTCTGCGGCGATCTGCTCGAGGATCGGGGTCAACTGGCGGCACGGTCCGCACCACTCGGCCCAGAAATCGACGATGACCGGCTTGGTGGCCTCGAGGACCTCGGTCTGGAAAGTTGCGTCGGTGACGTCTTTGGTCTGGCTCATGGCCTGCACCTTTCGTAGAGGATCTCTTCCCCGTGCTGGGGATAGAAAATTAGTTGGAGACTGTAACTGCGTTTGCCGTTGCTGCGGCTTCGACATCGGCAAGGTAGTGCTCGACGTCCAGGGCCGCGGCGCAGCCCGAACCGGCGGCCGTGATGGCCTGGCGGTAGGAGGAGTCGATGACGTCGCCCGCGGCGAAGACGCCCGGCAGGCTGGTCTTCGAGGTGCGGCCCTCGACGGCGATGGTGCCCTCGTCCGTCAGGTCCAGGACGTCCTTGACGAGGTCGGTGCGCGGGTCGTTGCCGATGGCCACGAATATGCCGGTGACCGGGACGTCTTGGCGGGCGTCGGTCTTGAGGTTGCGCAGGGTCATGCCGGTGACCTTCTGTTCGCCGGTGATGCCGACGACCTCGGAGTCCCAGATGAATTCGATCTTCGGGTGTGCCAGGGCGCGGTCCGCCATGATCTTGGAGGCGCGCAGGGTGTCGCGGCGGTGCACCACGGTGACCTTGGAGGCGAACTTGGTCAGGAAGAGGGCTTCCTCCATGGCCGAGTCGCCACCGCCGATGACGGCGATTTCCTGGTCGCGGAAGAAGAAGCCGTCACAGGTCGCGCACCAGGAGACGCCGTGGCCGGCCAGGCGCTTCTCGTCGGGCAACCCGATCTCGCGGTAGGCGGAGCCGGTGGACAGGATCACGGCGTGGGCGCGGTACACGGTGCCGTCGCCCAGGGTGACGATCTTGATGTCCCCGGCCAGTTCGACGGCGGTGACGTCGTCAAAGAGGATCTCGGCGCCGAAGCGTTCGGCCTGCTTTTGCATATTGTCCATCAGGTCCGGGCCCATGATGCCCTCGGGGAAGCCCGGGAAGTTTTCCACGTCGGTGGTGTTCATGAGCTCGCCGCCGGCGGTCACCGAACCGGCGATGACCAGGGGCTTCATGTTGGCGCGGGCCGTGTAGACGGCAGCGGTGTAGCCTGCGGGGCCGGAACCGATGATGATGACGTTGCGGATGGCGTCTTGTGCTTCTGTGGCCACGGGTGTGCAAACCTTTCATAAGTGCGGTCTTGTTTCAAACACACCGCGGGGAAGAGGGGCTATGCGGCATAACAGCGAATGCCTTGGTGGTATTCCCGGCCCTGTCCGGCTAGGAGACGCGGAACTCGCCGATCTGCAGTCCGTACGGGCGTGAGGCGTTGGCTCCCGACGCGCGGCGCGGCAGCTCGGTGACGTTCAGGAAGACGTATTGTCCTTGGGCGCTGGCGCCGTCCTCGCCGCTGACCGGTACGGTGACCGTCGGACCCGTGAAGGAACCGCTGGAAACCATCTTGGCATCGGAAAGGTTGTTGGTCTTGCCCACGCGGATCTCGAAGGAACCGCCGGAGCCGTTGAGGCCCTCAAGCTGGATCTCGGAGATGTCGGACTGCTTCTTCAGCTCCACGATGAACACCATGTTGGAGGCCAGGCCGCCGAACTGTGGGGATGTGTAGGAATAGGACTTGTACAGGCTCGCCGGGTTGCCATCGATGGCCTTGGCCAGCGTGTCGTCGGTGTCCGAGTTGAGGTCCTGGTTTCCGGGGACCAGGCGCGTGATGTCCGCGATCTTCGGCTTGACCGCCTCGGCGCTGGGGGACTGCGAGGTCTCCCCGCTGCCACTGCCGGATTCGGAGGCGCTCTGCGTGGGGGTGCCGGTGGCCACGGGCGAAGGCTTGCCTCCGCCGAGGGTGTTGTAGGCGAAGACGACGGCCAGCACCAGGACGGCGCAGAGCAAGGCGCCGACCAACAGGCGCGTGGTCTTCTTGCCGCCCTCGCCGGCATCCTCGTCCTCGTAGTCGTCGGCAAGCGGCTCCGAATAGGACTGGGCCGCCACCGGGAAGCTGGAGGGCACGCGCTGGCCCGAATCGTCGACGGTGATGCCGCGGGACTTCTGCGCCGCGGCCAGGGCCGCCGCCGAGGTCACCACGGGCTCCTCGGCATGGCCCGGCTGCTCCATCCTGGTGACCTTGGGTGCGGGCTTGGCGACGGGCGGAGCCGGCGGAGTGACGGGCGCTGCCATGGTGGGGGCGGGGGCCTCCGGGGAGGGAACAACCGGGACCGCAGGCGACGGTGCCGAGGATGCGGGCACCGCGGGTGCCTGTTCGGTGCTCGAGCCCACCGTGGCGGGCGGCGCGACAGGCGCTGCTGCCGGGGGGACCTGCTTGCCGCGGGTGAAACGGCCCTTGATGTTGTTCAGCTTCTCGTTGAGGCTGATCTCCGGAAGCCTGTCCAGCATGGCCGGACGCTGCTCTTCCTGGGCACGCTGGTCCTCGTAGTACTCGGCGTCGTCCGCGTAGCTGGCTGGCTCCGAGGAGCGGGACACGCCAAAGATCTCGGTGCCCAGGGTGTCGGTGTAGAACGGCTCGACGTATGTCGAGTCGGCCTGGACCACCAGGTCAAGGAGGTCGGCCGGTTCTGCGAGGTTTGTCACCAGATAGGTGTTGCCCTCGGAAATGCCGAGGTCAAGAACCTGCACCGCGGCGTAACGTTCACCGGTGGCGATTTCGCGCGCGCTCGTGGCCAGCTGCGAGGCATTGGCCGTTGAACCGACGAGTATGCTCACCGGACGGTTGAGCACCTGGTCGATGCCACTGAGTACCTGGTCTCCGTCTGCCGAGGTCAAGACCGATTCGGTCACCTGGTAGCGGCCGCCAAGCACGGCGCCAGCGTCGATGGGCTGCGACACGATTCCCTCCCGGGATTACTTTGCGTTGCCGGCACCCTCATGGGTGCCCCGTTCCATGTTACCGGGCCGGGGATGGGATTTCGTGAAGAGCAAGCCCGATGTCGCCGGTGCGGCGGGCACGTGAAGCCCGCTTGCCAGGGCACCTAGCGCCGCAGCACAGGGATCCGGCGGGCGAGCGGGCCGAGGAAATTATCCAGCTCCTCGGAGCGGATCAGCCGCAGCAAGACGATGTAGACCACGGCCATGACGGAACCGACGACGGCAATCGAGATCATGGCCGAACCGATGGAACTCCATGCAAATCCCCAGCTGTATCCGCCCAGCAGCCACAGCACACCGGAGCCCGCCATACCCGAAAGTGCGGCCATCACACCGATCCGCACATAGCTGTCGATCACCTGGGCGACGCCGTAGTCCCCGTATCGGCGGACGACCAGAACGTGCGCGATCACCGCGGAGAGCACGTTGGTCGCCCCGTAGATCAGGGCCACGGCCCGGGCGATCTCCGTCGCGGGCAGGACCTGCACCGCACCGAAGGCCAGCACGACGCACAGCACGGCGATGACCGTTTGGATCAACATGGGCGTCTTGGTGTCCTCCTCGGCGAAGAAGACCCGGATCATGAAGAAGTGGATCGACTTGAATGGCAGCCCCAGCGTGGTGAGCAGCAGCAGCTGGCCGATGGCGGCGCCCTGCAGCATCGCGGTGGAGGAACTGCCGGCAAACAGCCGGCCCAGCGGCCCGGCCAGCACGATGAATGCCACCGTGGCAAAGACGATCGGCACGGCGGTGGTGCGCAATCCGCGGGAGAGCAACGGTGCGATGTCCCCGCGGCGCTTCTCGTGGAAGGCCTTGGTGAACTCGTTGAAGAGCATCGTGGCCAGGGTGAGGGCAAAGATCGAGTGTGGCAGCACCGTGATCAGCTGGGAGGTGTTCAGCGCCTGTTCGCCGGGAACATTGGCGCCACCGAAGGGCATGCCCTCACGGGCCTTGGTGGCGGCGGAGACGAACTTGGAGTTCACCAGCGAGGCGATGTTGCCGACCATCATCGAGCCCAGGGTCCAGGCGGCAAGCTTGCCCACGTGGCGCAGGCCCATGCCGCGCCAGGAAAAGTCCGGGCGCAGGTTCAGCCCGATGCGGCGCAGCGGCAGGAAGAGGGCCAGCGCCTGGACGAGGATGCCCAGGGTGGCTCCACCGGCCAGCAGGACCGTCTGGGAGGTCGTCCAGCCATCCAGCTGGTCGTTCCCGCCGCCGTAGGAGCCAAAGAGGACGATGAACGTGCCGATGGTGAGGATCTGCACCAGGTTGTTGGCCACCGGGGACCACATGTAGGCGGTGAAGCGGTTGTGGGCGTTGAGCACCTGGCCGATGACCGCATAGACGCCGTAGAAGAAGATCTGCGGCAGGCACCAGTACGCGAACGTGGTTCCCATGGCGATCATGGGTTCGGTCCAATCCAGGGTCAGCACCTTGATCAGCGGCCCGGCCATGGAAACGAGCAGCACCGTGGCCAGGCCCATCACCACGATGGTGAGGGTCACCAACTTGGAGGTGTACGCGGATCCGCGGTCGGAGGCCTTCGAGGCCTTGATGAGCTGGGGGACCAGCACCACGTTGAAGATGCCTCCGGCCAGCAGCATGAAGATGATCGTCGGGATGACGTTCGCCTTCTCGAAGATGTCGGCCATCGTGGTGCTCGAGCCGATGGCAACGGCCAGCAGCGCGGTGCGGATGAATCCGAGAATGCGGGAGACCATGGTGCCCGACGCCATCAGGGCGTATGCCTTGGACTGGCGTTGGGCCTGTTGCTCGGCCGGTGCCTGCGGGATCTTGGGTGGCGTGCCTGGGCGCGCGGGGTGCTTAGATACCTGGGACATAGTTGGGGAGTACTTCGCGCGCAAGATCGGCGATGCGCCGCTCATTGGGGAAGGACAGGCGTTTGCCTAGATCGAGCAGGGGAACCCAGGCCACGTCCACGGCTTCGTGGTCGGGGTCGTTTTCAATGGTCAGTTCGCCGCCCGTGGCACGCAGCAGGAAATGGTGCACGGTCTTGTGGACGCGGTAGTTGGTGACGGTGAACCAGTAGTCGACAGAGCCCAGCGGTGCCAGGATCTCCCCGGCGATCCCGGTTTCTTCCTCGATCTCGCGCACCGCGGCCTCTTCGTTGGTTTCCACGCCCTCGGGGTGTCCCTTGGGCAGGCACCATTCGAGCCGTCCGCCGCGGTTGTAACGGGCAATGATGGCCACCGGCAGGCTGGGAAGTGACGTGTCGATGACGACGCCGCCGGCCGAAACTTCCTCCACGGTGGGTAGCGGGTGGTGGCCGGGGCTCACCTGCGCCTGCGCATGCGCCATTGACGCAGTCAACGGCGTGCGCTTCGGGGCGCTGGGAACTGGATGGGCCATGGCAACCACTCTATCGGTTCCGCGGCGCTTAGTGGCTTGCCCCGCCCGGCCTCCGCGTGTTATTCGTGTCTTCGTTACGGGGCGGCGATGTGGCGGCGTGTGGAAGCTAACGCCGAATTGAAGTGGCCGGGATCATGGCACTATCCAGAAAGTCTGGCACCCTTAAAGAACTATGCAGCAACTACCGTCCCCCCAGGTTCTCACCGAACTATTGCCCCCCGTCATCTTTGAACTGGGACAGCGATTCGTCGACTCCGGTTTTGAACTCTCCCTGGTGGGAGGCCCGGTGCGGGACCTCTTTCTTGGCAGGGTGTCCCCGGACCTGGACTTCACCACCAGCGCCTCCCCTGATGAAACCCTGGCCGTGGTGGCCGGGTGGGCGGATGCCACCTGGGAAGTGGGACGCGCCTTCGGCACCATCGCCTTGCGCAAGGACCAGCACACCATCGAGGTGACGACCTACCGGGCCGACGCGTACGACCCGTCCTCGCGCAAGCCCATCGTGGCCTTCGGCGACAAACTCGAAGACGATTTGTACCGCCGCGACTTCACCATGAACGCCATGGCCCTTCGCCTGCCGGGCCTGGAGCTGGTGGACCCCTACAACGGGGCCGTCGACCTGGCCGCCGGCGAGGTCCACACACCCGGGGCGCCGTCGATGTCCTTCTCCGACGACCCGTTGCGCATGATGCGCGCGGCGCGTTTCGCCTCCCAGCTGGGGATCGACGTGGCTGCCGACGTGCGGGCCGCCATGTCGGAAATGGCCGAACGCATCAAGATCATCTCGGCCGAGCGGGTCAGGGACGAGCTGGTCAAGCTCATCAACGGCGCCAACCCGCGCGCGGGCATCGACCTGCTGGTGGACACCGGGCTGGCCGACATCGTGCTCCCGGAGGTCTCCGCCCTGCGCCTGGAGATCGACGAGCACCACCGCCACAAGGACGTCTACCAGCATTCCCTGACGGTGCTCGAACAGGCCATGGAACTGGAAAGCGATGCCGACGGACCGGTTCCCGGGCCCGACTTCGTGCTGCGCTTCGCGGCCCTGATGCATGACATCGGCAAGCCGGCGACCCGCAAGTTCGAGCCCAACGGGGCCGTCAGTTTCCGTCACCACGACGTGGTCGGCGCCAAACAGGTCAAGGCGCGAATGCGCGCCTTGCGCTTCGACAACGACTCCATCAAGGCCGTTGCCCGGTTGGTCGAGCTGCACATGCGCTTCTACGGATACGGCGATGCCGGATGGAGCGACTCGGCGGTGCGCCGCTACGTCCACGATGCCGGGGGCCTGCTGGAGCGCCTGCACCGGTTGACCCGTTCCGATGTCACCACCCGCAACCGCAAGAAGGCCGACCGGCTCAGCTTTGCCTACGACGATCTCGAGGCCCGCATTGTCGAGATCAGCGAGCAGGAGGAGATGGCGGCCGTTCGCCCGGACCTCGACGGGCAGCAGATCATGGAGTTGTTGGAGATCAAGCCCGGCCCGGTGGTGGGACGCGCCTACAACTTCCTGCTGGAACGCCGCCTGGACAACGGCCCGATCGACCGGGACGAAGCGGTATCCGTGCTTCGCGAGTGGTGGGCGCAGCAGCCGGAGTCAACCGGGCAGTAGTCCAATCAGATCCTCGAAGGGTCCCGTATCGGCGTGTCGAAAGAGACACGCCGATACGGGACCCTTTCCTTAAAGTTTTCCCAAATTGATGTGGCGCAATGTCGGATCGTTGTGTACAGTGGAACCTGTGATTGAGAAGTCTCAATGAGACATCGAGATCGAATAGACAATATTGGCGCCAGGTGTTTCTGGCATGTTCTTCCAGAAAAGGAGGTGGGAATGATGATTAATTCAATGAATTTCGACGGCTTCTATGTGCTCCGTCATGGCTTCGGCGGCTTTACCGCCCGAGCAACTTCCCCTGCCTCCGGAATGGCGCCCTGCTAGTACTTCCCTAGCTTTTCAAAGTTCCCGAGGCTGATGAGTCATTAATCGACCAAATCCTTGAGGAACTTTCATCATGTCTACCCAGATCACTTCGATCACCACCCAGGCTGCTCGCTCCGCCGAACTAATATTCGCCGGACCTGAAGCGTTGCATGCCCGCACCACTCGGCCGGCCGAACAGGCCGCCTTCCGCACCTCCAACAAGGTCGAGGGGAGGTAACCACCGTGGCTGCAAAAAACCGAAAGCCGAAGAACAAGGCTTGGCTTCAGACGCAGTTCAACCCGGACAACCGGGATCGTGAACTGCGTAACCACCTTCCGATGGACATGGTCTTCCGCGTGCGGTGAGTGAATTAGGATCGGGCATCCACAGCCGATCCGGAATTCAGCTCACTCACCGACACAGGAGCAAGACCCATGGAAACAACTGAAACCCACAGTGCAAAGCCCGCCGGCTTCACCGGCGGGCTTTGCCGATTAAACGGACGCTTCGCTTGGCTCTGTCGAATCGATGACCGTGCCCGGGTCCAACTGCGCACGCCAGTGGCGCAGGAACGCCAGCCCTGCATGGTCGTGAATGACATCGTCGTCCAGGCCAAGATCCCTGGCCGTGAGCACGGGGTATGGTTTCCCGGCAGGAATGCCATCACCCGGGCGTACATCCACGTGGCTGACCTCGTGCCCGTGCGCAGCCAGCCAATCGGCCATGGCATAGTCCGTGCGCGAATCGCCGACGGTGAACCACGCTGCGGGCACAATCCCGTCGGAGGCCAAGAGGTCCAGGGTGCGCCTGGCACCAAGGTCCTTGCCCAGTGCCACCGATTCGATGTCCGTGGAAATGATGGTTGGGTCCACCCGGTATTCGATCCCGTTGTTGGTGCCCGCCATGCTGACCTCGAGGCGCTCCACGCCAAGACCCAGGCGAGTCATCGCTTCCAGTGCGGCCGCGTCGAAGTCCGCCTGGACGCGCCGGTACTCGGTGTTGTCGGCGTCGATGTTTTGCTCCACCGAGACCATGGCGCGCTTGGTCTCGTCAAAAAACATGTGCGACCCAAAGGATGAAGCCACCAACTCCCGAATCTCATCCGAGTAGTGCCCCGGAACAGCGAGCTCGTGGTCGACATGCACCTCGCCGGCGCCTGTCGAATCGAAGGTGAACCAGGTGGCACCCTTCTCGCAAATCGCGTGGATCTTCAACGTCGAGGCCATTCCCGCCGCGATCATGGGTGCCATCACCTGCTGCTTGATGAAATCATCCGATCGCCCCGTGTTGAAGACAACGGGAATTCCGGAGACTGCAAGATCCAGAAGCAGCCCTATGATTTCCGGGGCGACGTCGCGGGTCACTGGCGAGGCGATCGGTCCGTCGACATCGAGAAGCAAGGCAAATGGCGGTGTTGTGGTCATGTTCTTCATTCTCCCATCGCACCGTTGCGGAACTGAATCACCGCAAATCCACCGACAGGCGGCCGCCATCGATGTTGCCCATGACCGGGATGCCGGTGGAGCGAGTCTGTTCCTGGCCAAGGAAAGAAACCCACACTGCTCGACACCCGGATCGTTGTTCCGGGGGAATTCTTCCTCTGGACGGATAGGGCAAGGCGCTCCGGTCCCCGAGAGGGAGCCGGAGGGACGTTGCCGGCTCCCTGTGCCGCGGACTGACGACAGGCCAAGGTCTCAGCGCCGGCAGCGAGGGAAACCATGTGGTTCTTGCTTTCGCCGACACGACGTCCGACCTACCGATGGGGGAGCGTTTCGAATAGGCCCCCACGGCCCCGCATTCAGGACGTTTACAGCGTTGCGGTGATAGCTTGAAGGGGAATCAAGGAAAACCAAAAACCTTGGTCTTCCTCATCCCCCGAACACCGGGAATCCAGATAGGGGACACACGATGACAGCGACGCCAGAAACCGACATGAGTGATCTAGCGATTGCCTCACGGGCCGTGCTCAAGCCCATTTCCGAGATCGCCGCGACCGCGGGGATCCCGGAGGACGCTCTCGAGGCCTACGGTCGGTACAAGGCAAAGGTCGATCCGGCACTCTTGACGGCACGCGGCGTCAAGCCAGGAAAAGTGGTCTTGGTCAGCGGCATTTCCCCGACCCCTGCCGGTGAAGGGAAATCCACCATGGTGGTGGGCCTGGGGGATGCGCTGGCCGCCACCGGAACCAAGACCATGATTGCCCTGCGCGAACCGTCCCTGGGTCCGATCTTCGGCATGAAGGGCGGAGCCACCGGCGGAGGCTATTCGCAGGTCCTGCCCATGGATGAAATCAACATGCATTTCACTGGGGACTTCCACGCCATCACCAGCGCCAACAACCTGTTGATGGCGTTGCTCGACAACCACCTGCACCAAGGCAATGCATTGGGCATTGACCCGCGACGCATCACGTTCAAGCGCGTCCTGGACATGAACGACCGCGCCCTGCGCAACATCGTCATCGGCCTTGGCGGCCCCACCGAGGGCGTCCCGCGCGAAACGGGATTCGAGATCACCGTGGCCTCGGAGGTTATGGCGGTCTTCTGCCTGGCCAACGGCCTCGAGGATCTGCGCGACCGCCTCGGACGCATGACCATCGGCTACACCTATGGCAAGGCCCCGGTCACGGTCGATGACCTCGGCGCAGCCGGAGCCATGGCCATGCTGCTCAAGGACGCGATCAAGCCCAACCTTGTCCAGACCATGGCCGGCACACCCGCTTTCATCCACGGAGGTCCGTTCGCCAACATCGCCCACGGCTGCAACTCCGTAATAGCCACCAACACCGCACGCTCGCTGGCCGACATCGTAGTCACCGAGGCCGGCTTCGGCGCAGACCTTGGCGCCGAAAAGTTCATGGACATCAAGGCCCGATATGCGGGTTGCGACCCCAACGCGGTCGTCCTGGTGGCCACCATCCGGGCACTGAAGATGCACGGGGGAGTGGCAAAGGACGGTCTCAAGGAAGAAAACGTCGAGGCCGTGCGCCTGGGCATGGCAAACCTCGCCCGGCACGCCTCAAACATCAAGAAGTTCGGGATCCAACCGGTCATCGGCCTGAACAAGTTCGTCACCGACACCGACGACGAACTCGCGGTTGTCACCGATTGGGCCGCCGCGAACGGCATCGAATGCGCCGTGGCCGATGTATGGGGCCAGGGCGGTGCGGGGGCCGAGGACCTGGCCGCCGCCGTCCTGCGCGCCATCGCGGCACCGAGCAACTTTGCCCCGCTCTACGAATTGGATCGGCCCGTCGAGGAAAAAATCCTGACAGTGGTCCGCGAGATCTACGGAGGAGACGGAGTCGAGTACTCGGCCGGGGCCATGCGGATGCTTGAACAAATCCACGCCAACGGGTGGGACAACCTTCCGGTGTGCATGGCCAAGACCCAATACTCGTTCTCCGACGAC
Organism: Arthrobacter sp. AQ5-05; assembly: GCF_003287975.1. Lineage (GTDB taxonomy): Bacteria > Actinomycetota > Actinomycetes > Actinomycetales > Micrococcaceae > Paeniglutamicibacter. The sequence continues at coordinate 36,177 of NZ_QMKQ01000027.1, read as the reverse complement.
CCCAAGCTCCTGGGAGCCCCCGAGGGATTCACGCTGCAGGTCAGGGATCTCATCCCCAAGACCGGTGCCGGCTTCATCGTTGCAATCACCGGCACGATCATGACCATGCCGGGCCTTCCAAAAATCCCGGCCGCCATGCGCATGGACGTCGACGAAAACGGAAACGCAGTGGGCCTGTCATAGGGCGACGGCAGCGCAGGAACTGCGACGTGTCTTGAAACCGGCAAGAACGAGCTTGAATGCCAAAGCCACCACCTACGTGGTGGCTTCGGCATTTGGCCCCCGGGAGCGCGGGGCGTGAAGTGCCTAGCGTTCGATGTCGCCGCGGATGAAGGCCTCGACCTTTTCCTTGGCGATGTCGTCGTTGAACTGCTCCGGCGGGGACTTCATGAAGTAGGACGACGCCGAGACCAGCGGTCCGCCGATGCCACGGTCCAGGGCGATCTTGGCGGCACGCACGGCGTCGATGATGACACCGGCGGAGTTCGGGGAATCCCACACCTCGAGCTTGTACTCCAGGGACACCGGGGCGTCGCCGAAGTTGCGGCCCTCAAGGCGGACGAAGGCCCACTTGCGGTCATCGAGCCAGGCGACGTAGTCGGACGGGCCGATGTGCACGTCGTCCGCTTCCAGCTTGGCCGAGGTGTTGGAGGTGACGGCCTGGGTCTTGGAGATCTTCTTGGATTCCAGGCGGTCGCGCTCAAGCATGTTCTTGAAGTCCATGTTGCCGCCGACGTTCAGCTGGTAGGTGCGGTCCAGGACCACGCCGCGGTCCTCGAACAGCTTGGCCATCACCCGGTGGGTGATGGTGGCGCCGATCTGGGACTTGATGTCGTCGCCCACGATCGGGACACCTGCAGCGGTGAATTTGTCGGCCCACTCCTTGGTTCCGGCAATGAACACCGGCAGGGCGTTGACGAAACCCACGCCGGCGTCGATGCATGCCTGGGCGTAGAACTTGGCCGCTGCGTCGGATCCGACAGGCAGGTAGCAAACCAGCACGTCGACCTTGGCGTCCTTCAAGGCCGCAACCACGTCCACCGGCTCGGCGGAGGATTCGGTGATGGTCTCGCGGTAGTACTTGCCCAGGCCGTCAAGGGTGTGGCCGCGCTGCACGGTGATGCCCGTGGTGGCAACATCGGCGATCTTGATGGTGTTGTTCTCGGAAGCGAGGATGGCGTCGGCCAGATCCAGTCCGACCTTCTTCTCATCCACATCGAAGGCCGCAACGAATTGCACGTCGTTGACGTGGTATTTGCCAAACTGGACATGCATCAGTCCGGGAACGGTGGCCTGCGGGTCCGCGTCACGGTAGTACTGGACACCCTGGACCAACGACGTGGCACAGTTGCCCACGCCAACGATTGCAACCCGAATCGGATTTTCCGACACCTTTGTCTCCTCAAAATCAAAAACTTCCAAGCAGGGGAAGACCCGCCGCCCGGCACACTTTCAATGCTAAGTGAGAAGCCGTGCCGGTTATTCCCCAGGGGTGTCCCGCGAGGGTGAGGGCGGGCCCCGATCAGGTCCGGGAGCCCCGTTCGCTCAGCCAGCAACGCCGGATCCGCAACAGCATTGCCAATGCCGGACGCGGCAAGGTGGTGCGGACCCGCTGCCGGAAGGCAACCTCCTTCACCATTGCCAATTGCGCATCTGACGTGGTCAATGTCTGATTCATGGCGCGCTGCGCGTAATGGGCCATGGCCGAGGCGAACTCCGGGCCGCGACGGTGGAAGTAGTTCTCGCGCAACCACGCACGATTCGGAAAAGAAAAGTGCAACGAAGCCGCGTCATCTAGGGTTCCGAGCAGGCCCGAACCACGGAAAACCGAGTTGAGCATCGCATCATTGAGCCCGAAGTCGGTCAGCACCAACACCGGCAGCCCGCGGTCCACCGCCTCCAGGGCCGCTGTGGAGGAAACCGTCAGCAACGCGGAACCTGGAGCCAGCGATTTCTCCATGGGGCCGGTCACGAACTCCACATGCCCGTTCCCGATCTTCCCCGCGGCGACCAGTTCCTCCCACAAGCTGTCGTAGGGATGGGCCTCGAGGTGGGTCTGGGGCTCCCCGGCCCGGGCACGGAGCTTGACCAGGACCCGAACCGCCGGGTTCAGCCTCGCCACCTTCTCCAGGGCCAGCAGGATCTCCTGGCGCTCGGCACGCTGCACCGGGACCTTGGCCTGGGCCGCGAACACCACGGTGTCGATGGCGAATGGTGCCGGCTGCGGGAACCCCGCGGTCTTCAGGAACGGCAGCTTGGAGACCAGGACGTCGGGGCGGTGCCCGGATTCCGCCTCCGCCAGTTGCAGGAATTCGCGGGCCTCGGCATGGGAATGCACGATGAACGCATCTCCGCTGCGCCGATAGGCCCATCCCTTGGCGGTGGCCGGGTAGGCGACTCCGGGCAACGCCGAAATCAGTGCGGAGGGGCGCATCGCGTTGGCCCTCGAGCGCAGGAGCTTGGTGAAAAGCTCGCTGACCACCGGTCCGGTGGCCGCGGCAAAGATGATGTGCGCATCCAGCGAGCGGTAGTCCAAGGCGGCGCGCGGCAGCACCGGGATCTGCACGTCCTGGAAGCAGGTGCCCGAGGTGGCGGCGGCGACCTGGTCGGGCGTCGGCGCGATGGGAGTGCGCACCAGCACCACGCGGCGGTCCCATTCCGGGCCCAGGGCATCGAGCGTGGTGCAGGCGAGCTTGAGGTAGGAATCCGAGTCGGCCACCGCAACAATGCTGGGCCTGGCAACGGGTGTGTTCATGTGGGCAGCAGCTCCAGGGACGAGGACAGGTGGGAACGAAGTTCTTCCGTGGCGGCGGGGGTCCACCAGGCGCCGGGAACCTGCTTGCCGATGATCCGCACGCCCGATCCGCCCAGCAACAGCCGCAACGAGGGCAACGCGGTGGAGGGCAGGGCACGGACCACCTGGCCGCGGCGCAGGGCGCGCAGGCGCATCTCGATCGGGATGGTGTGCTCGCGCACCGCGATCTTCTGGTGCGCGGCCAGCAGACCCAGGAATTGGGGGGATTCGCGGCGGTGCGGGAAGTAGGCGACCGGCCCGTCGAGGGTCAGCGAATGCAGCCAGCGGAAGTACGGGTCCGGGTGGATCAGCCCGTCGGCGGCCATCGCGGAGCCGACCACCACTGTGGGTTCGGCGATCCGCTCGGCCACCGGCTGGGTGTTCAGCCACTCGAAACGGTGCGATTCCAGGTGCCCACCAAGCTCGCGGAACCTGCGTGCCACCCCCGGCTCCACCGGCAGGGCCGTGAAGACCAGCAGCCGAGAGGCCCGGGCCAGGGCGCGCAGCCGGTACCAGCTGGCTATCCCCAGCGCGCGGCGCGCCGGGTTGGGATTGGAGCGCGGGCGCACCAGAGCCGTCGGTTCGCTCGCCACCAGCGCCCGGATGAGCCCGAGCGTGGCCAGCCCGTCGTCGATGACCACGATTTCCTGCACCGCGATGTGGCCCAGCAGTGCGCGCTGGACCCGGCCCGAGTAGGCGTCCCCGGTCACCCAGCGCCGCGCGCCGGCCGATCCCGGGGCCGGGGGCACCTGGGTGGGGGGCGCGAACTCCACGCCCGCCGGTGCCCGGGCCATCAGCGTGGCCAGCGTGGCATCCAGCGTCGTGGTGCCCCCGCGCGGGTGGATGCGGCTGGAAGTGCCCAGCAGCCCGGCGCCGTGCGCCTCGATGGCGGAGAGCAGCTGCAGCGGGGACTCGACCCAGACCTCGGCGTGGCCGAAGCGGGGTCGGGCCACGCCGGAATCAGCCCGGTACTCAGCGGGATGCACGGGAGGCCCCCTCCTGCAGCGTGCGTGCCAGGCGCTGCAGCGAGCGGGTCCCGACGCGCAGCGCGCGGCGCTGCAGCCGGCTGCCCCAGTGGCGGCGGCGGCGCGGGTGCGCCCAATGCGGCGGAAGATCCAGTGCGGCCAGCCGGCGGCGCTTGAAGTGGGCGCCGAAGCGCGAGTAGTTCGCCTCCAGGAACTCGGCGGCGCCTTCGCGCAGCCCGGGCAGGTTCTCGTATTGCATGCAGTAGGCGACGGCTCCCAGCAGCGCGGTGAGCTCATCGTTTCCCTCGGCGTCCGCCGGGGCGTCGAGCCCGGCCACGAGCAGGGCGTCGACGATCGAGACGGGGATGCGGTTGGAGTTCTGGTAAGGGCTCAGCTCCTGCAGCAGCTCCGCGGTGCCCACGGCGATCACCGGGGTGCCAAGCATGTACCTGGCGCTGAGCAGGGCTGTGGAGAAGCAGGAGACCACCACCAGCGGCTTCATGAGCGTGATGACGGTTTCGGCCAGCAGGTCGGTGTCCAGGATCTCGAAGCCCAGGCCCAGGGATTCGGCGCGGGCCCGCAGCTGCAGCGCGGCGGTGGGCCCCGCGCTGGGGTGCGCCTTGAACACCACCGACGAGGCCCCGGCATCGCGGGCGGCCAGCAGCATCCGGTGGTGCAGCTCGAGTTCCGCGGCCGTATCGAGGATCCCCAACGACCCCAGGTACTGGCCCACCACCAGGGCGGCGTCCCTGGGCAGGGCGAGGCCGGCCGGCTCGACTGCGGCCGCCAGTTCGGTGAAGACCGCCGCCAGCGCCTCGAGCCCGAGCACCTTGCGTTGCACCGGGGTTTCGAGCAGCAGCATGGGCTCCAGGCCCGGGACCAGGTCGATGTGGATGGTTTCGCGCAGGCGCTGGAGCATCGCCACCGGCAGCTTGTTGCGCGTGGGGCCGTAGGACATCAGTCCGTCGGAGTGCACAGAGATCGGCGCGTCGAAGAAGATCCTCGCCAGCGCCTGGGCCGGATTCACCTGGATGGATTCAAGCACCAGCGACACCGGGCCCCGACCAAGGTCCCAGCGGTGGCGCAGCAGCTTCTCGAAGAGCGGCAGCTCCTCGTTCCGGGGATTGAATTGCCCGGGGCGGCGCGGCCACAGCAGTTCGCCCAGGTCCACCACGTCGTCAAAGCGCGCGGCCAGGAGCTCGAAGCCCGGGTTCTGCCGCAGTGGCGTGGTGATTTCGGGCAGCTGGCTGCCGTTGGCCAGCACCAGGATTCGGCGCTTGGCGGCCGGCAGCAGCCCGGCGTCGATCATGGCGGCCAGCGAGACGAGTTGGAAGTAGGTGGATGCCTGGACGAGTTGGATCATGAGCTTGCCTGCCTGGTGTTGGCCGCGGGGGTGAGCGGGGACAGTGCCTTGCGGCGCTTGGCGTCGAGTTGGGCCAGCCCGTCGTGCAGCAGCTCCGCCGGCAGTGCCGAAAGCCTCGCGGCGATGCCCGCGCGCAGGGCCTGGCGCAGCGACGGCGGCCAGGCGGAGGCACGGCCGAGGTGGTGGCAGGACACGGCAAGGAATTGCCGCAGCGCCTTCGGGGCGTGCACCAGGTGGGCCGGGTCTCCCAGCACCAACTCGAAGATGTCACCGAAGGCGGCCAGGAAGTCGAGCTGCCGGTCGTCGAAGACCTGGGTGAGGGAGCCGGGAAGCCCGCGGCGGTAGAAGATCCCCGGGGCGTTGAGCACCGCGTAGCTTTCGGCGCGCAATGCCAGTTGCCAGAACCACGGCCGGTCCTCGGCCGTGCGCAGCGCCTCGTTGAACCGCGGGGCCGCGGTTTCCAGCAGTCGGGCGCGGTACATGCCGGCCCATGAGTACGGGTAGTCGATCATGGTGGCGCTGTCGACGGGGGAGATGTCCGCGGCCGGGTCCAGGGCGATGTTCCGGTTGGCCTGCGGGGCGCGGTACAGGGCCCGGCTCCCGCCGGTGACCCGCACGTGGTCGCAGCGCACGAAGTCCACGCCCAGGTCCTCCAGGCCGCCGGCCAGCAGGGCAAGCTGTGTCGGGGCCATCCAATCGTCGGGGTCCAGGAAGGAGATGAATTCCCCGGTTGCCTGCGCAAGCCCGGTGTTGCGGGCCGCGGAGACCCCGCGATTGGCCGGGTGCGTGATGATCCGCAGCCCCGGAAGCTTCGAGGTGAATTCCCCGGCGATTGCAGCGGTGGCGTCGGTGGAGGCATCATCGATGACCAGGACCTCGAGCTCCCGGGCGCCCAGCTGCTGGCGTGCCAGCGAGGCCAGGGTGTCGCCAATGAAGTCCTGCTGGTTCATGGCCGGAACGATGACGCTGATGAGCCCGGGGATGCGGGCCTTGGCGGAGGGACGTGCGGCTGTGGAAGGCATGGGGATCTGGGGGTGGTCCTTAGGTCTGGAAAAGCTGGTTGGCGGCGTTTGGCCGCCTCATGCCGTGGGGGTGCCCGCCGGAAGGCGGACACCCCCACGGTCCTGAAACCATGCGGAAAAGATGACCGCTTAGGCGTCGACGCGGCGCAGGCGGCTCAGCGGTGCCAGCTCGCCCGGGAAGACGCGCTTGACGCCGTCGCCCATGGCGGATTCGAGGATGCGGATGTCGCGGATCAGTGCCTCGAAGCCCTTGGGCTCCAGCGAGGAAGCCTGGTCCGACCCCCACATGGTGCGGTCCAGGGTGATGTGGCGTTCGACGGTGACGGCGCCCAGGGCGACGGCGGCCAACGAGATCTGCAGGCCGCGTTCGTGGCCCGAGTAGCCGACGGGCACCTGGTAGCGCTCCTGCAGGGTGGTGATCATGCGCAGGTTGGCTTCTTCGGGAGGCAGCGGGTAGGTGGAGGTTGCGTGCATGATGACCAGGTTGGAAGTGCCGAGGGTTTCCACGGCCTTGTCGATCTGCTCGATGGTGGACATGCCGGTGGAGAGGATGATCGGCTTGCCGGTCTGCGCCAGGGCCGTCAGCAGCTCGATGTCGGTGACCGAGGCGGAGGCGACCTTGTGGGTCACCGCGCCCTGCTCTTCCATGAACTCGACCGAGGGGACGTCCCACGGGGAGGCGAAGGCGTGCAGGCCCTGCGCGGCGGCGTAACGGATCAGTTCCTTGTACTGGGCTGCATCGAATTCGACGCGGTAGCGGTAGTCCATGTAGGTCATGTCGCCCCACGGGGTCGAGCGGATCTTGTCGCGCATGTCCATCGGGGTGGAGATCTCCGGGGTGCGCTTCTGGAACTTCACGGCGTTGGCGCCGGCCTTGGCGGAGACGTCGATGAGCTGCTTGGCGATCTCCATGTCGCCGTTGTGGTTGATGCCGATCTCGCCGATGACGTAGACCTGCTGGCCGGTGCCCAGCAGCTGCTCGCCGATGGCTACGGGTGCGGTTTCGGTGGTGGTGATAGTCATGGGGACATGCCTTTCATGTGTTGCCGGACCGTTCGGGGATTGAATGGGTGAAGGTCTCGGTGAGGATTGGTGGAAAACTGTGGGGGCCTAGTGGGCCAGGGATGGTTCCAGTGGCCCTGATGCCGGGGCGGATGCAGCCACGGTGATGCCGGCCAGGATGAGGTCGGCCGCTTCGCGGACCGCGCCGTGGCCGCCGTTGGTGGAAAGCCGGTGCCGGGCCGCTGCATGGACCGATTCGCGAGCGTCGGCCACGGTCAGCGGCCAGCCGACCTGGCTCATGGCATCCAGGTCGTTCACGTCGTTGCCCAGGTAGGCGACGCGTGCCGGGTCCAGGCCGTGCCCGGCGATCCATTGGTTCAGCACGGTGGCCTTGTCCGCCACGGCTTGGGCGACGTCCACGCCGAGCTTGGCGGCCCGGGCGGTGACCACGGGGTTGGTTTCGGTGGAAAGGATCAGCAGGTGGATTCCTGCCTTCTTCAGCAGCGAGATGCCCATGCCGTCGGAACGGGAGACCCGCACCGCCTCGGTGCCGTCCTGGCTGAGGTAGGCGGTGTCTTCGGTGTGGACACCGTCGAAGTCGGTGACCAGTGCGTCCACGTCGATCCCTGCGGCTGGCGTGTTCCCTGAAAGCCGCCAGCGGGCCAATTCCAGGTCCGCCTCGGTGTCGATGTCGATGCCGTGTTCCTCGGGGACCCGGGCCAGGGCCAGGGACCCGAAGAAGCGATGCTCCGCCTCCAGGAACCCGGCGGTGTCCATGACGTAGAACGCCCCGGTTTCGCGGAAGCGCGGCTCGCGGTCCTGCCGGCGCGGACGCCGGGCGGCGTCGTGGCCGCTGGCATGGGCGGCGCCGGTCTCGTCGCAGCTCCAGTGGAACCCGTGGTCCGGGACCACCGCGAAGCTCACGTCCGCTGCTCCGCTGGCGACCGTGGTGATGGCCCCCTGCAGGTCCGCCGGGTCGATGACCGGCGAGGTGCATTGGATGAAGACGGTGATTTGGGGGAGTACGTCCAGGGTGCCCAGGGCGTGCAACAACACCGATTCGCTGCTTGCGGTATCACCGGCGATATCTGCCGGGCGGTCGATGACTGTCGCACCGTGGGCCAGGGCCTCGGCCTTGATCTCCGGGTGATCCGTGCTGACCACGACGTCGAGAACTGACGGCGTGGCAAATGCGGATTCAATGGCCCGTGCCAACAAGGTTTGGCCGCCGATCCTGCGCAGGTTTTTTAGCTTGATCCCCTTCGATCCTCCACGTGCCGGGATGATGACCAGGGTCTTTGCTTCACTGTTCGTGCTCACAACCAAAGACGCTATCGGCGCGAATCAACCAGCTGGCCGCATTTAGGTTAACGGCAGACGACAACTGCAAGGCCAGTGGGCGCGGGGCGGTTGGGCATGGACGTAGAGTGGCTCCATGAGTGGACTCGAGGACCGCATATCGCTGCGTGGCTTGGTGCTTTCCGATGCCGCCACCATGGCGCAATGGGCAGCGGACCCGGAGTTTTGCCGCGCCGCGGGATGGTCGACGGACCTGGAGCCGCGGGCCCACCTGGAGTTCCAGCGCAAGATCGTGCTCGATCCTCCGGCGGGCTTGGTGCGGCTCGGAGCCGAGTTTGCAGGTGGTCTGGTCGGCTACGTGGACCTTCACGGCAGCGAGCCGCGGCGCCGCGAGCTGGGGTTCTTGATCGGGGAACGCCGGCTGTGGGGCAGGGGACTGGGGCGCCGGGCCGCTGCCGCGGCCCTGGGCCACGGTTTTGTTCGGATGGGCCTGGATGAGATCTGGGCCGAGGCACTGGAAGCGAATGCGGGTTCGATGCGCATCTTGCTCGGACTCGGTTTCAGGTCCACCGGCACGGGGGACACGGATGAATACTTGGGTGTTCCCGGCGTGTACCGGCGCTTCGCACTTTCCGCCGGGGAGTGGGCCGCTGGAGACCGGGATATCGCGGGCGTACCTATGATGGAAGAACCGAATGTTCGTCGACAGCAAGGAAAAACGTGAGCGACAAAGTGCTGGCAGACCCGCTGGCCCTGGAGAACCAGGTCTGTTTTGCCCTGTCGCTGGCCTCGCGCAGCGTGATTGCTGCCTACCGGCCGGTCCTTGAGCCGCTGGGCCTGACCCACCCGCAGTACCTGGTCATGCTGACCTTGTGGGAACATGAACCGCTGTCGATCAAGGAGCTGAGTGCGCTTCTCCACCTGGACCCCGGGACACTTTCACCGCTGGTCAAGCGGATCGAGGCGCTGGGATACGTGCAACGCAGCCGCAGCGCCGCGGACGAGCGGATCCTGCAGGTCATTCTGACCGAGAAGGGCAGGGCCGCGCGCGAGCTGGCCCTCGAGATCCCGAAGGAAATGATGCAGCGCCTGGACATCGATCTCGAGGAACTCAACGCGCTCCACGGAACCATGAAGAAGCTCATTGACGCCGCCATGAGGTCCCAGCACTAGGCCATTTGTCTTGCCAGGGCCGGGATCCGGCCAATTAGTTGGTGCACCAATCATTCGAATACAATTGAAGGTGACAGCCGCACGTCCGCGGAGAATCCGTCACGCAGCAGCAGACCGGATCCCCACAGAAAGAGACTGAAAACCATGAGCGACAAGAGACTGCCCATCGTCAAGGACACCACCGGGCTGAGCCTCGTCTACCGCGCCTTGTGGCGCCTGCAGTTCGTGGGGTTCTTCTTCTTCGGCCCGGCCGAGCTTCCCCCGCACCGAGACCCGAAGGAAAAGCTGAAGCGCGAGCGTGCCCGGAAGGTCCTTGCTGCGCACGAAGCTGCCGGAACCCAGGCACCCGACGAGGTCATCGCCACCGCCAACCGCTGATCCGCGCAACCCACAGCGCGACGCATGGGAAACGCAACTTTGTGCATGCTTTGTTGATCCAGCACGGCAACAGCAACAACATCTCAAGAGCGGCCCGAAAACCCTTGAGCCGCCTGCGGAAAGCTTGGCGCAAGATTGCAAGAAAGATGTTCCCTTCCTTGTGGTTCGACCCGGAAAGTTGATCCTGCACCGGCCGCTGGGGCCGGCGCAGGACTTTTCGAGGATTGCACCATGAACAAGATGACAAAAGGCGCACTCGCAACCGGCCTTGGCGTGGCCCTGCTGCTTGGCGGAGGCGGAACACTCGCTGTCTGGAACAGCACGGTCGAAGCCAACGCCGGGAAGATCGTCACCGGCGACCTGGAGCTGACGGCGGGCCAGGGGACCTGGAGCAACGCTTCCGGCCAGACCATCGACCCCTCCACCTACAAGGTGGTACCGGGAGACCAGCTGCGCTTCTCCCAGCCCGTCACGGTGGAGCTCACGGGAGAACAGATGCGGGCCTCACTCACAGTTTCCGACAAACTCGCTTCCTCGGCCTCCTACCTGAGCGTGGCGAACCCGGTCCTCACCGATGTGCATGGCGCCACCGTTCCCGCGGAACTTGTCCCGGCATCCAGCGGCGTCTACACCGCCTCGGTGCTCGTGACGTTCCCGGCATCGACCACCGGCACCACGGGTGCCCACACAACCAACGACCTGGGCAAGATCGGCTTCAAGCTGGAGCAGAACGCCCCGACGAACCCCACTTCCTAGGCGACGAGGCAAATCCGGGTCGCCGGGAGACCGCCATGGGCACAAAAACCGCACTGAAAACCGGGGCGCTTCTGGCGGTCGCCGCCATCCTGGGGCTTGGCACCGTGCAGGGCACGCTGGCCGCCTGGAATGCGGCGGCAGCCTCGAAAACCCAGACCGTTGCCACCGCCCAATTCTCCCTGTCCATCAAGGCGGAGGGCGCCGCGGCGCAACAGCTGTCGGTATCCGGGCAAGAAGTATCGCTGCCCGGGACCACCGGCCTGCTGCCCGGAACTTCCCGCACCACGGCCCTGACGCTCACCAATACGTCCGACGCGGGCAGCGGGACGCTGGGGGCCGCGGTGCAGGTCGGGAGTCCGAGGGTTTCCGGGGCCCTGGCTGCTTACCTCGGCACCGACATCTACCGAGCCCAGGGCACCGATTGCTCGGTGGACGCCGCCCCAAGCCAGCTGGAGTTGGCCCAGGGCAAGAGTGCCGTGCTGTGCCTGCGGACCACGCTGGCCGGCAACGCGCCCGCAACGCTCGGGGGAGCGGGCGCGAAAATCACTTTTGCCCTGGGGGCCACGCAACACCCCTGATCCCCCAGCCACCAACGCAACGAGGTTCACGCCATGACCAGGCAGCCATCAGCATCCCGATCTTCTTCCGCTTCCGCGCCCCTGCGCCGGGCGGGAACCGCGACCAGCTTCATGCTGCTGGTGGCCGCGGCACTGGCCGCGCTGGTGCTCGTCGTGGTTCCGCTGCTGACCGGATCGCAGACCTACTCCGTGCTGACCAGCTCCATGAAGCCCAACTACGGCCCAGGGACGCTGCTGGTCGTCAATCCCGCACCCTATGGATCGCTGAAGGTGGGGGACGTGGTGACCTACCAGGTGGCATCGGGCCGTCCGGAGGTCATCACCCACCGCATCGTGTCCATCGCCGCAGACCAGGAAGGTCACCGGACGCTGGTGACCAAGGGAGACAACAACGATGTTGCCGACAAGCTGCCGGTCACCGAGGTGCAGGTCCGCGGAGAGCTGTCCTACGCCGTCCCGTATGCCGGGTTCGTGGCCAATTGGCTGGGCACCCAGAACCGCGGCGCGGTCGGCCGGATTGCCGCGGCGGGACTCATCGGATACGGGGTATTCACCATGTTCCGCGGATTGCGTGCCCGCCGGCGCGCGGCGACAGGCAACGCCGCATCCCTCGGCCCAGACAAGGTGTCGGCATGAGGGCCGGGCGCGTGCCGGGCCTGCGACTGGTGGCCATCGCATTTGCGGCGGCGGTGGTCCTGGGACTTGGTGCCACAGCCGCCCAGGCGCTCTGGTCGCTGGGGGGCACCGCCTCCACCGATGTCACAGCCGGCGCCTGGGCCCCGAAGGGTGTCGATGCCGCCACGGTGTCCTGCTCCCGGACGGATGGCAGCTCCTATTCGGACCTGACCCTGTCTTGGGCCGCGGTGGATGCCTCCGGATACTCGGTGAAGACGGTGCACAACGCGGTGGCCGTGGCCGAGACCACCTCGGCAACCACGGCCACGCTGCGCCTGCCGCGCACCTCGCTGCAGGGCAAGGACATGTTTGCCGTGAGCATCACGCCCAGCGCATCCGGGCTTGAGGGTCCCGCGGCCCGGATCGACGCCGTACTGACCAATGCGGCACAGGGTGCAAAGGTCGTGTGCACGCCGGCCAAGTAGCCGGCCGCCCGCACCGGGCTACGCGCCGATGTAGGCGGCCAGGTGCTTGCCGGTCAACGTGGAGCGATCCGCCACCAAATCGGCCGGGGTCCCCTCAAAGACGATGCTGCCGCCGTCGTGGCCGGCACCCGGGCCCAGGTCGATGATCCAGTCCGCGTGGGCCATGACCGCCTGGTGGTGTTCGATCACGATGACCGACTTGCCCGATTCGACCAAGCGGTCCAGCAGGCCCAGCAGTTGCCGGACGTCGGCCAGGTGCAGGCCCGTGGTCGGCTCGTCCAGGACGTAGATCCCGCCCTTCTCGCCCATGTGCGTGGCCAGTTTCAGGCGCTGGCGCTCGCCGCCGGAGAGCGTGGTCAGTGGCTGGCCCAGGCTCAGGTAGCCCAGGCCCACCTCGACCAGCCGGGTGATGATCTTGTGCGCGGCCGGCAGCTTCGCCTCTCCCTGCGCGAAGAACTCCTGCGCCTGGGACGCCGACATCGCCAGCACCTCGGAGATGTCCTTGCCGCCCAGGTGGTACTCCAGCACCATCGAATCGAAGCGCTTGCCCTCGCACTCCTCGCAGGTGCTTGAGACCCCGGCCATCATGCCCAGGTCGGTGTAGATGACCCCGGCGCCGTTGCAGGTGGGGCAGGCGCCCTCGGAGTTCGCACTGAACAATGCCGGGTTCACGCCGTTGGCCTTCGCAAACGCCTTGCGGATCGGCTCCAGCAACCCGGTGTAGGTTGCGGGGTTGGAACGGCGCGAGCCCTTGATCGCGCCCTGGTCCACCGTGATGACTCCCTCGGTCCCGGACACCGAGCCGCGGATCAGCGAGCTCTTTCCCGACCCGGCGACCCCGGTCAGCACCGTGAGCACGCCCAGCGGGATGTCCACGTCCACGTTCTTGAGGTTGTTGGTGTTCGCCCCGCGGACCTCGAGCGCTTCGGTGGAGGTGCGCACCCTCTCTTTCAGCGTCGCGCGGTCATCCAGGTGGCGCCCGGTGATGGTGTCACTGGCGCGCAGGCCTGCAACGGTGCCCTCATACATGAGCTGCCCGCCGGCGGATCCGGCCTTCGGGCCCAGGTCCACCACATGGTCGGCGATGGCGATGGTCTCGGGCTTGTGCTCGACGACCAGCACGGTGTTGCCCTTGTCGCGCAGGGCCAGCAGCAGCTCGTTCATCTTGTCGATGTCGTGCGGGTGCAGCCCGATGGTCGGCTCGTCGAAGACGTAGGTGACGTCGGTGAGCGAGGAGCCCAGGTGGCGGATCATCTTGGTGCGCTGCGCCTCGCCGCCCGAGAGCGTGCCCGAGGGACGTTCCAGGGAGAGGTAGCCCAGCCCGATGTCGACGAACGAGTCAAGGGTGTCCCCGAGCGCGTCCAGCATCGGGGCGACCGAGGGTTCGTTGAGCCCGCGCACCCAGGAAGCCAGGTCGCTGATCTGCAGGGCGCAGGCGTCCGCGATGGATTTGCCCTCGATCTTCGAAGTGCGGGCGTGCTCGGCCAGGCGCGTGCCGCCGCAGGCGGGGCAGGCGGTGAAGGTGACGGCGCGTTCCACGAAGGCGCGGATGTGCGGCTGCATGGCCTCGAGGTCCTTGGCCAGGTGCGACTTCTGCAGTTTCGGGATCACTCCCTCGTAGGTGAGGTTGATTCCCTCGACCTTGATCTTGGTGGGCTCGCGGTAGAGCAGGTCGTCGAGCTCCTGCTTGGTGAACTTGCCCAGCTTCTTGTCCATGTCGAAGAACCCGGAACCGGCAAAGATGCGCCCGTACCAGCCGTCCATGGAGTATCCCGGGACGGTCAGGGCGCCCTCGGCCAGGGACTTGGTGTCGTCGAAGAGCGCGGCGAGGTTGAAGCCATTGACCTTGCCGCGGCCCTCGCACTCGGGGCACATGCCGCCGGTGATGGAGAAGGAACGCCGTTCCTTGATCTTCTTCCCGCCCTTTTCCATGGTGACCGCACCGGCTCCGGAAACGGAGGGGACGTTGAAGGAGTAGGCCTGCGGGGAACCGATGTGCGGCTGCGCCAGCCGGGAGTAGACGATACGCAGCATCGCGTTGGCATCGGTCACGGTGCCGACCGTGGAACGCGGGTTGGCGCCCAGGCGTTCCTGGTCCACCAGGATCGCGGTGGTCAGCCCCTCGAGGGTGTCGACCTCGGGGCGGGCCAGGGTGGGCATGAAGCCCTGCACGAACGCGCTGTAGGTCTCGTTGATCATGCGCTGGGACTCGGCGGCAATGGTGCCGAAGACCAGCGAGGACTTCCCGGAGCCGGAGACACCGGTGAACACCGTCAGCCGGCGCTTGGGGATCTCGACGCTGATGTCCTTGAGGTTGTTCACCCGTGCCCCGCGCACACGGATCACCTCGTGGCTGTCCGCCGCATGCGTGGCCGCCGCCGCACTGGTCTTGGTCTCGCTGCTCATCAGTTCTCCATTTGCCGCCGGTCCCGCATCGCCGGAACCCCCGCTGCCTACATTAGTGCCCCGGCAGGTGCGCGGACTTCTTGAAAACCGCCCGATTCCCTTTCCCATGCCTGGCGCCAATTTTCGAAGGCGATTGCACCGAGTGGCAGAGGGCGTCTGCGCTGCGCCGGTGCGTCCGTAAGGGGAACGCTCTGTGGGAGGCCGAGAGGTTCGGAAGAACTCCTGGCGTGGGTTCTTGGGTAGTGTCAGCTCCGGTCCTGCGGTGAACGACGCAAACTATGGCAAGAACGGAAGGGGGCGGGCTAGTGATGAATACAGATCCATTACCAGCCCGCCCATGGGGGTTATTTTACTATTGTGGCCGTCTCAAGCTGTCCTACGGCCCGGTACTGCAGGTACTACCGGTGTTGCTGGTACTGCTGTGGTCGTCTCAAGCTGTCTGACGACCACGCCCTCCGGGTACTGCTCTACTGATCTACTGCTGGTATTGCTGCGGTCGTCTCAAGCTGTCCGACGACCGGGTACTGCTGGTACTGCTTTACTGCCGGGGTTGCTGGTACTGCTGTACTGCTGCGGTCGTCTCAAGCTGTCCGACGACCACGCCCTCCGGCTACTGCTGTACTGCATTTACTGCGGGTACTGCTTTATTGCCGGGGTTGCTGGTTCTGCTGTACTGCTGCGGTCGTCTCAAGCTGTCCGACGACCACGCCCTCCGGCTACTGCTGTACTGCCATTTACTGCGGGTACTGCTTTATTGCCGGGGTTGCTGGTTCTGCTGTACTGCTGCGGTCGTCTCAAGCTGTCCGACGACCACGCCCTCCGGCTACTGCTGTACTGCTGCGGCCGTCTCAAGCTGTCCGACGGCCGGTTACCACTGTGCGGGTTTCCCCCAAAAAGGAAGCAACTGCACCTTCCTCAATCGGGAGAGGTAAATCGCTATTCTCCCCGCATGCCAAGAAATATAGTAGTGCTTCCTGAGAAAATCAAATCCTCAAATTTCCCAGGGTCTGGTGGAAGAGTTGTACACCAAGGAACAGAGCTCGCTGGCCTACAGAACGCCCCAGCAGGGGTGCCCAGGGACGACCTGCAGCAGCGGCCCATTGCGTATTTCCGTTCCCTTACCATCAGGAACCCATTCTTTTGCTGCCGAAATCGGCGCAGTCCCGCAAGGGGCCTGTCCGATTTTCCACTTGTGAGCGTCCCGTAATCCGGTCGTTCACCGGAGCGCGTGCAGAGGGCTTCGGAATTTTACGAAACTGCATGGTTCCGCAGGCGTCATATTCCCGTCTACCGTGCCCGAGAAAAAGCCCGGTGATGCGGAGTCTAAACGCTGCACGCAAATTCATGGCCGGACTCCCGATCGCATACGCAAACGTATCCTCCAATGGCCGGGACGCGACTTCCCAGATGAATGCCCTTCGTTCCCTTGGGTTGCCACAGAAGAGGGCTTTCACCGAGCCAGGCCTCAGCGGTGCCAACAGGGCGCGGCCCGTTCCGCCGTCCGCAAGACCGATATGCGCACGGGAAGGATTGCCGGTTGGGGCGGCGTTCAATTTCCTTGGCGCAGCGATGCACACGAGTTCTGAGATTCAGTGCAGCCGCTTTCGGAAACGACGCCCGTTGTCCGCGGCACTTCGGCCCCGGCTCAAATGTGCGCCGCGGGGACAAAGTACCCTTGTGGGCCGCTGCGCGCGCGACTAGGTTCGGAACATGTCCGGTTCCACAAACCACCGCGCGGCCAAGCACCGGCCCAGGAGGGTTGGCGGGAACATGCTGCTGCGCCTGCTGCGTGTCCACCTGGCGCCCTACCGGAACCTGCTCATCGCGGTGGGCCTTTTCCAGGCAGCGCAGTCCATCGCCTCGCTCTACCTGCCCAGCCTGGTGGCGGACATCATCGACAATGGCGTGGCCGTGGGCAATGTGCAACACATCCTGTCCACCGGCATGCTCATGCTGGGGATCACGCTGGTGCAGGTGGCCTGCGCCATCGCCGCGGTCTACTTCGGGGCCAGGACGGCGATGTCGCTGGGCCGGGACCTGCGCGGGGCGATCTTCCACAAGGTCTCCGGGTTCTCCGAGCGCGAGGTCTCGAACTTCGGAGCACCGTCGCTGATCACCCGCACCACCAACGACGTGCAGCAGGTCCAGATGGTCGTGCTGATGACCTGCACGCTCTTCGTCGCCGCCCCGATCCTTGCCGTGGGCGGGGTCGTCATGGCCATGCAGCAGGACCTTGGCCTGTCGTGGCTGATGGCTGTTTCCGTGCCGGTGCTGCTGGTTGCCGTCGGGCTGGTCATCTCCCGGATGGTTCCGCTGTTCCGGCTCATGCAAAAACGCATCGATGTGGTGAACCGGGTGCTGCGCGAGCAGCTGACCGGCATCCGGGTGATCCGCGCGTTCGTGCGCGAGGAGGACGAAAAGGCCCGCTTTGCGGCGGCCAACCGGGAACTGACCGACGTGTCGCTGGGGGCCGGGCGGCTGCTGGCGCTGATGTTCCCCATCGTGATGATGGTGCTGAACGTCTCCAGCGTCGCGGTGATCTGGTTCGGCGGGCTGCGCGTGGCCTCGGGTGAGATGCAGGTCGGGGCGCTGGTCGCCTACCTCAGCTACCTGCTGCAGATCCTGATGGCGGTCATGATGGCAACCTTCATGGGGATGATGCTGCCGCGTGCCGCGGTCAGCGCGGACCGGATCGGCGAGGTGCTTGGCACCGAATCCTCGGTCAAGGCCGCCTATCCGGCCGTGCGCACGCTGCGGGAAATCGGGACCGTGGAATTCTCCGGGGTGTCCTTCTCCTACCCGGGCGCCGAGCAGCCGGTGCTGCACGACCTCGATTTCGCGGCGGCCCCCGGCCGGGTCACCGCCATCATCGGTTCCACGGGCTCGGGCAAGAGCACCCTGGTGAACCTGGTGCCGCGGCTCTTCGACGCCACCGCGGGGAAGGTGCTGGTGGACGGGGTCAACATCAGGGACCTGGAACCCGACCTGCTCTGGAGCAGGATCGGGCTCATCCCGCAAAAGCCCTACCTCTTTGCCGGCACGGTGGCCTCCAACCTGCGCTACGGCAAGCCCGATGCCACCGACGAGGAACTGTGGGAGGCTCTGGACATCGCCCAGGGGCGCGACTTCGTCGCGGCCATGGAGGGTGGCCTGGAAGCGGCGATCGCCCAGGGTGGCACCAACGTCTCCGGCGGCCAGCGCCAGCGACTGGCCATCGCCCGCGCGCTGGTGAAGGATCCGGAAATATACATCTTCGACGATTCGTTCTCCGCCCTGGATTCCTCCACCGACGCCCGGCTGCGCCTGGCGCTGAAGAAACACAGGTCTCAGGCGACGATGCTCATCGTGGCGCAGCGCGTGGCCACCATCCGCGATGCCGCGGCGATCATCGTGCTGGAGGGCGGGCACGTCGTGGGCCACGGCACCCACACCGAACTGCTGGAATCCTGCCCGACCTACGTGGAAATCGTCGAGTCCCAACTCACCGCGCAGGAGGCCTCATGAGCGAATCGACGGGCAAGAAGGCCACCGCCGAGCGCATGCCCGGCCCGCCACCGGCCCGTGGTCCGCGCTTCGGGCCGTCCATGCCCGCGGAAAAGGCCATGAACTTCCTCCCCTCGGCGAAGAAGCTGCTGCGCCGGCTGGCCCCGCACCGCCTGGGGCTGGCCGCGGTGCTTGTCCTGGGTGTGCTCAGCGTCGGCTTCAGCGTGCTGGGGCCAAAGCTCTTGGGCCAGGGCACCAACCTGATCTTCGAGGGCGTGATCTCCGCAAAGCTTCCTGCCGGTCTCACCCAGGACCAGGTCATCGAGGGGCTGCGTGCAAGGGGGGACAACTCGCAGGCCGACCTGCTCTCCGGGATGCACCTGACCCCGGGTGTTGGCGTGGACCTGCATGCGCTGGGTCTGGTGCTGCTCGGGGTGCTGGCGCTCTATGTCTTTTCCTCGCTGCTGGCCTGGCTGCAGGCCTACGTGCTCAACGAGGTGGTGCAGGGGACCATGTACCGGCTGCGCCAGGATGTGGAGGAGAAGATCAACCGGCTGCCGCTGGGCTACTACGACAAGATGCAGCGCGGCGAGCTGCTCTCGCGCGTCACCAACGACATCGACAACGTCGCCCAGTCGCTGCAGCAGACCTTCAGCCAGATGGTGACCTCGCTGCTGACCGTCATCGGCGTGCTGGTGATGATGCTGCTGGTCTCGCCGATCCTGACGGTGGTCGCCGCGGTGACCATCCCGCTGACCATCGTGATCACCGCGCAGGTGGCCAAGCGCTCGCAAAAGATGTTCGTCGCCCAGTGGAAGCACACCGGCGAACTAAACGCCGACATCGAGGAAAACTACACCGGCCACGCGCTGGTGAAGGTCTTTGGCCGGCAGCGCGAGACCAATGCGGTCTTCGACGCGAAGAACGACCAGCTCTACAAGGCCAGTTTCGGCGCCCAGTTCGTCTCCGGGATCATCCAGCCCTCGATGATGTTCGTGGGGAACCTGATCTACGTGGCCATCGCCGTGATCGGCGGGATGTTCGTGGCATCGGGCTCGATGCGGCTGGGGGACGTGCAGGCGTTCCTGCAGTACTCGCGCCAGTTCACCCAGCCGCTGACGCAGCTGGGCAGCATGGCCAACCTGGTCCAGTCGGGCATCGCCTCGGCCGAGCGCGTCTTCGACCTGCTTGAGGCGAAGGAGCAGTCCGCGGACCAGGTGCCCGCCCAAAGCCCTGGTCCGGGCGCCGGAAAGCTGGTCTTCGAGGACGTGTCCTTCAGCTACAGCCCCGGGGTCCCGCTGATCGAACACGTCTGCCTGGTTGCCGAACCGGGCCACACCATCGCCATCGTCGGGCACACCGGGGCCGGGAAGACCACGCTGGTGAACCTGATCATGCGCTTCTACGAGCTGGACTCCGGGCGCATCACCCTGGACGGGACGGACATCGCGACGATGACCCGCGATGACCTGCGCCGGCGCATGGGCATGGTGCTGCAGGACACCTGGCTTTTCGGCGGCACGATCCGCGAGAACATCGCCTACGGCCGGCCCGGGGCCACCGAGGAAGAGATCATCGCAGCAGCCACCGCAACCTATGTGGACAGGTTCGTTCGGTCTCTGCCCGAGGGCTACGACACGGTGCTCGCCGACGATGCCGAGAACGTCAGCGCGGGCGAGCGGCAGCTGATCACCATCGCCCGCGCCTTCCTGGCCAAACCCAGCGTGCTGATCCTGGACGAGGCCACCAGCTCGGTGGACACCCGCACCGAGGTGCTGGTGCAGCAGGCCATGGCCGCGCTGCGCAGCGACCGGACCAGCTTCGTGATCGCCCACCGGCTCTCCACGATCCGCGACGCGGACCTGATCCTGGTGATGGACGCCGGGCGGATCGTCGAACAGGGGTCCCACGCCGAGCTGCTGGCGGCCGGCGGCGCCTACTTCGAGCTCTACAACGCGCAATTCGCGCTGCCGGTGGACGAGGAGATCTAGCGGGAGTTTGCTTGCCAGCCACTCCCAATGTCGCATCACGCCTATTCAGGTATGGTTTATGCCACCCGCAAATGCAGGCCCCAGCTTTCTTCGGGGCCTGCTTGGCGAGCTCGAAGACCTCGGCAAGCCCTGCAGGGGTCTCGATCTCCTCGGTGAACATGCGCCGGGCCTCGGGCCGGTCGCCGGGCGAAGGGATGAGCCTGACGATTTCCTGGACGCTGGCCAGCCGTTCGAGGAGTTCGCGCACGCAGTGGCCTGTGTCGGCATGCTTGGCTTCGCGGCGCTGCAAGTGGACGGCCTGCAGGACCAAGAAGCGGGTGGAGTGTGGGTATGGATGCTGTGTTCGGTGCAGTGGTGCAAGGGCGAGAACGAGACGAAGTGCAGGTTCTTGAGTTGCCGGACTGTTACGCGTCGCAGTGGATGACCGCGAGTAGTCACCAGGCCTGACGACGAGGTGTTTGCTTCCAGATTTCCCTGTCGGCCCCTTGACGTTCTTCGTCGGCGGCGTCAGGCTGACGACAGACCCTTGTTCTTGGATTTCCGCCCGAGGACTTAAAAGACGAACGACCCGGTGCCAGTTTCTAAGGCCGCACCAGGTCGTTCTGACGCGAAATCGAGTCGCGCTCTGCTTACCGTAAGCCACGATCCGGCCACTGTCGAATATCAGCTCTCACGCCGTGAACTTGATTGCCCTCTTTGCCAGGGCTTGCTGCGGCCCTGGGGCTTCGGGGTGGCGCGGATCATCCGCTGCGGAACACCGGTGGAAAACCGCTGGTTCACCCCGCGCAGGGCCATTTGCTGCGGCTGCGAAGCCACCCATATTCTGTTGCCCGCCGAGTTTGCCTGCCGCCGGGCCGACCACATGGAAGTGCTTGCTGAGGCCGTGGAATTGAACGCCGTCGAGGGGCTGGGGCATCGGAAAATCGCTGCGAGGCTTGGGCGGCCCGAGAGCACGGTGCGGGACTGGATCCGCACTTTCAAGACCAACATCCCGGCCATCACCGAGGCCTTCACCGCCCGGGTGCACCGGGCGACCGCCGAGGCCCTGGGATTCTGGCCGGCACCCGCAAAGACCGCCATCGCCAATGCGTTGGGCATGCTGATGGCCCACGCCCGGGTCCTGTCCCACCTACACAGCACGGCCCGGGGCGTCGTGGTCACCCTGACGTGGCATTCCGCTGCCCTGTTTGCGCATGGGCCGTGGTTCTTCAGTGAGGTTGGGTGGCCCGAAAGATGCAACACCAGCCCGCCCTGCCGCTGAAGCGGTAAATGGGCGAAGGTGGGGTTCACGTGTCGTTTCCGGTTCCCAGGGGGCGGCACGGACCCGTGTTTCACCCCACCGGAAGGATCTTTTCGATGATGAGTGCCTCAACCCACCTACCCGCCGGGCTTGGTGCTGCCCCGCAGCCACCTGCCTCCGTCCCGCAGGTCCCCGCGGACGCCGCCGTATCGGAGCCGGCGCCTACGGGTTCCCCGGTACCGCAGAATCCGGCACCGCGGGCCACCACCGTGCTGATGCGCAAGGAACACCGCGAGAAGATCGCCCTCTTCCGATACCAGGTCATCCGGGCCGCGGCCGATGCGTCGTTGACCACCCGGCAACGTGGGCCACTGGTCCGGTCCCTGGCGCAGGTTGATCATCCGTGGCCGTTCGGTGGCACGCGCCGCTACTCCCGCGAGACCCTGGACCGCTGGATCGGGGCCTGGCAGTCACGCGGCTTCGACGGGCTGAAGCCCGACGAACGCGCCTCCACCCCGGTGACCGATTCGACCGTGCTGGCCCTGGCCGAATCTCTGAAGCGGGAGAAACCGCATCGGACCGCGGCTCAGGTCAAGAGGATCATCACCGAAGCCATGGGCACCGCCCCGTCGGAGACCACATTGCTGCGCCACTTCCGGTCCAAGGATATTTCCACCGGTGTTCGACCGCTTGCCACCGGCCGCTTCGAAAGTGACCATCCAAATGAAATTTGGGTGGGCGACGCCCTGCACGGGCCGAAGATCAACGGCAGGAAAACCTACCTGTTCGCGTTCCTGGATGACCATTCGAGGATGGTCACCGCCGCTCGCTGGGCCTTCGCCGAGGATGCCATCAGGCTGAGCGCGGTACTGCGCCCGGCCCTGCAGACCTACGGCATACCCGAGGTCGCCTACCTCGACAACGGCGGCGCAATGATTGACAAGTCCCTGTCCCGAACCTGCGCAAAACTCGGTATCAGGCTCGTGCACTCGGCCCCGTACCGGCCCCAGGGCCGCGGAAAGATCGAACGCTTCTTTTCGACTGTCACCAGCCAGTTCCTGGGAGAAATCACCGTCACCGATACGCCCATGCTCCCGGGCACCGACCCGGCGGCCGGCTCCCAGATCAGCTCCCTGAAGGAACTGAACACGCTGTTCACCGGATGGGTGAACATGGTCTATCACCACCAGCAACACAGCACCACCGGACAAACACCCCTGGCCCGGTGGGAAGCGGCCTGGGAACACCGGGAACCGGTGCGCAAATCCCTTGATGAGATCCGCGAGGCGTTCCTCTGGTCCGATGTCCGCACGGTGACCAAGACCGGGACGGTGTCCCTGCACTCGAACACCTACGAGGTCGATCCGCTGCTGGCCGGAACGAGGGTGGAATTGGTTTATGACCCCTTCGATCTGGACGGGAAGGTCACCGTGAACAACCACCACGGCCACCCGGCCGGGCAAGCAAAAGTCCTCAAGATCGGACGGCACGTGCATGCCAAGGTCACCAACGCCGCGCGGGACAACGACACGTCCACCAACATCAGCACCGGGATCAACTACCTGGATTTGGTCGCGACCCGGCACCGCGAATCCCTCACGGCCGCGCCGATCAGCTTCGCCGACATCCATGCGTGCACCGAGCAGAAAGCCGAGGCCATCCGATGAATACGATCTCCACGCTGCAAAGCCACTTCGGTTTCACCAGGCTTCCCTTTGGTCGTGCCATCCCGCCGGCGGCACTGACCCAGCACCCAGGGCACCGCGAAGCGGTTGCCCGCATCCGGTGGTGCATCGCCGAACGCCGCATAGGAGTGATCGCCGGTGAGGTCGGGGCCGGGAAGACGGTGGCGGCCCGGGCCGCCCTGGACCAGTTGGAACCATCCCGGCATCAGATCATCTATGTCCCGGATCCGACCATTGGCATCCGCGGGATCCGTTCGGCGATCGTCAGCGCCCTGGGTGCCACACCCTCCTTCTTCTCCGGGGCCCTGGCGGCCCAGGCCGCGTCCCTGCTTGCCGGGGAACTCGATGAGCGTTCCCGCCTGCCGGTCATCCTGATTGACGAAGCGCATTTGCTTTCGGTTGAGGACCTCGAAGCGTTGCGGATGTTGTCGAATGTTTCGATGGATACGGAGTCGCATTTCGCCTTGCTGCTGATCGGCCAGCCCACCCTGCGGCGGCAGTTGAAGATGGCGGTGCTCTCGGCTTTGGACCAGCGCATCGGAACCCGCTACACCATCGGTCCCATGAACGTGGAGGACACCACCGAATACATCAAGGGACACCTGGGGTTTGCCGGGCGGGCCGATCCGTTGTTTTCCGAGGACGCGATCAAGGTCATCCACCAGGCCTCGCGCGGCTATCCCCGCACGGTGAACAACCTGGCCCTGGCTGCGTTGATGGCAACCCGCTCGGCGCAGGGCGCGATCGTGGACCAATCCGCGGCGCAATCGGCGGTCAGTGAATTCACCGAGTAACCGCACCCGGCACCGGTGACGACCAGCCCGCCGCCTTGACGATGACGCCCCGCCAGATCGGTCCTGGCGGGGCGTTTCCCTGCTCGGTCCGTCGTCAAACGAGTTGGCGGCTTCGTCGTCAAATAACGCAGCGGTCAACACCGGACCCCGAATTCGGCATCGAGCCGGGACCGGTAGGCCTCCACCCGCTCACTGGAACTCCCACTCCCACCCAGTGCTTCCGGAGAGTCGAAGTTCAGCGCTCCCGGCTTCGCATGGACAGCCGGCACAATCCAACCCGACGCTTTCCAGGCCGGACCGCTTCACGTCCCGCGAACGGGTCTGCTTGTAATCAACGCAATTGATGGCGGCCCCGGAACCCAGGTCGCCGTTGGAGGTGGTTCGGCCTGTTGGGATGAAGGCGAGGAAGCGGCCAACGGCCCCGCCAAGTCCTGTGGCCGGGCCCGACCCGTGGCCCGGCCGAGGGAACAACGTCCCCGTGGTCCCGGCCGTTCGCCACGGAAGGCGGATTCGGCCGGGACCATGCGGTGCGATGGGAGACGCCAACCAGCTACTCCCAAAGTGCGAAATTGCTGGTTGCGCCAAGGCGCGCGCCTGGCCACGTTAATGCTGGGCGGGAGACATTCCCGTAACGCCCTGCGCTTCGTAGATGGCGGTGGATACCTTGTCCCGGAGACGGACGAATTCGGGTGCGGATCTCAGCTCTGCACCAAGCGGGGAACCGTTCTCGTCACTAATGTTGATCGTCTCGTCGAGGATGATGCGTCCAGGACGCGCACTCATCACCAGTACCCGCGTCCCGAGAAAAATTGCCTCCTCGACACTGTGCGTAATGAAGAAGACGGTCTTCTTTCTTTTTCGCCAGATTTGCAGCAGTTCAACCTGCATCCGTTCACGTGTCAGCGCATCCAGGGCGCCGAATGGCTCATCCATGAGGATGATCTCGGGGTCGTTGGCGAGAACGCGGGCAATCTGGCAGCGTTGCTGCATACCGCCGGAGAGCTCATAGGGCTTGCGGTCCATGAACTGCTCCAGCCCTACCATTTCCAGGTAGCGCTTCGCTTCGTCACGGCGAACGGAGGCCGGAATCTTCCGGAGCTTTAGCCCAAGTTCCACGTTCTTTCGCACGCTGAGCCAGGGATACAGGTTTGGCTGTTGGAAGACGACGCCGCGATCCTGTCCGGGTCCCGAGATTCTTTCCCCGCCGATGGTGACAGTGCCCTGGGTAGGGGTGA
Organism: Arthrobacter sp. AQ5-05; assembly: GCF_003287975.1. Classification (GTDB taxonomy): domain Bacteria; phylum Actinomycetota; class Actinomycetes; order Actinomycetales; family Micrococcaceae; genus Paeniglutamicibacter. The sequence goes on along the minus strand of NZ_QMKQ01000027.1, from coordinate 10,913 downwards.
GAAACCCTGCAAGCATGTCCATGAGGGTGCTTTTGCCACAGCCTGACGGACCAACAATGCATACAAACTCGCCGGACTCGACAGTGATGGAGGTATCCGAGACCGCGTGCACAGTATCCCCGCTGTCGGTTGTGTAGCACTGGGAGATATTCTCGAGGACCACCCGACGTCCGGAGGGTACAGAGCCTGCAATGGGCCCGTTGGCCACCGCTGTCATTTGGTGCCCGCCTTGGAGATCGACGCGCCATAGAGCCCGTCGGTGTAGGCCTGTTCGTTGCCCACGGCCGAGATTTCACCCTCGCCGTGGAGGAACCCAGCTGTTTTATGGATGTCTCCTGCGAGCTTGCCGCCGAAGTACTCGGCACCGCCCTGCTCTTCCGCCGTCAAATACTTGTACCCCGTGAACTGTTTTTCGACCTCCTCAGGGGAGATTCCCAACTCGACTGCCACGGAGACCGCGGCGGCCTTCGGATCCTCGTTGATAAGTTCCACGGCGTAGTCCTGGCTCTTGGTCCACACATCCATGAAGCCAGGATTGGCTGATATGAAAGCAGTGGTGGCGCCCGCTGCATCGAACGTCGGGAACCCGGCTTCGGCAGTCTCACCGCTGCCTGTCACCACGGTCCCTTCCGCTTTGAGCTGCGTCAAGGTCGGGTCCCAGACCCAGGCGGCGTCAACCTCGCCGCTTTGCCACGCGCCGATCACCTTGTCGGGCGACAAATTGATGACCTTGACATCCTTGGCGGTATCCAGGCCCGCCTCCCTCAGGGCGTTGAGCAGACTGTAGTGGGCTGTGGAACTAAAGGGAACGGCGATCGTCCGGCCCTTTAGATCCGCAATTGACTTGACTGAGGTGTCCTTGGCGATGAGGGACTCTGCGGCTCCAATGACGTCATGGAGCCAAACCACCTTCATATCGATGTTCAATGTAGCTGAGAGCGCCTTCGTAGCGGGGCTCGATCCGATCAGCCCCAAATCGGCGGAGTTGGAACCGAAAGCCTGCACGACGTCTCCACCCGAGTCGTACTTGCTCCACGTAATTTTCGCATTGGGCATGCATGCTTCGAGAATTCCCTGGTCCTTGACGATCAGATCCCCGTTTGGAATGTGCTGATAGGCAATACGTGCTGTGGCAGTAATGGATTCATCGGGTGCAAACGGGCAGGTTGAGGTTCCGGCGGTGCGCTCCGACGCGCTGGCGCAGCCGGACAGGGCCATAGCCAGTAGGGCGACAACAGCGGCGGCGCTACGTGCTCCGGAAGGAAGCTTCGTCATGATGAGTCTTTCTGTTGAGGTGCGGGCGGTTCGAGTGCGGAAAGGGACGGTCATGCCTTGCCGTGCCACGGAACGAGGACGCGCCCGAGGTTCTTGATGAGGGCGTCCAGGGCGATGGCAGAGATGCCGATGACGATGATGCAGGCGATGGTCAGGGGTGTCTGCAGTTGGGTACCGGAAATGTACGCCAGCCCGCCGATACCCGGGATGCCGTTGTTTAGCTCGGCTGCCACTACGGTGGTCCACGCGAAGCCGACGGCAATGCGGATGCCGCTGAAGATTTCCGACAGGCTGGAAGGCAGGATGACGTTTGTCATGACTTGCCACCGGGACGCGCCCAGGGACTGTGCTGCGTGAATCCGGGCCTGCCGGATTCCGCCCACCCCGGAAATGGTGGCCATCGCAATCGGCGGGAACGCGGCGAGGAACAACAGCCAGATTTTCGAAACGTCTCCAATGCCGAACCAGACAATCAGCAAGCCAATGTAGCCCAGCGGTGGTAGCGAGCGAAGGAAGTTCAGGTACGGCTCAATGACCGTGTTGATGGGTTTTATCGTGCCCATGATGAAGCCCAGGGCCACGCCAAACACGATGGCCATGCCCACGCCGACGCCGATCCGCTGCAGGCTGGCGATCAAGTGCTCCCACATGAAGTAGTTCTGCTCGCCGCAGACGAGGCGTTCGACTCCAGCGGCTACGGGACGGCACGAGTTCGCCTGGACGGCGGCATGCCAGACAGCCCCGGGTGATGGCAGGAACAATGGTTTTACCAGGCCCGCAGCCGTTACGCCCCACCAAAGAATCAGGAAGGCTGCAAAAACCGCGAGGCGGATTGCCGTCTGTCGCCTCCGTGCGGTCCGTGCATGATTCCTTGACTTCTTGCCGGGGGTGGAAGTCCCCTGTTGATCATCGGGCGCGGTGATAACGATGGTGGACATGGAAGCCCTTCTAGGTCTGACGTCTCGAACGACCCAACAGAAGTGGCAGAGATCCCAAGCCCCATCGGATGTGAACGAGATCACGTTTGAGTGGTGGGATAAACGTAGCCAAGGTTTCGGAACGTGCATAGAACCAAGTGACGTACAAAAAAGGAGACCAGCCCGCCGGATTCGCTTAGGCTGCAAGCGCTAGTCGCACAGTCGGCGGCCCAAAAAACGGCATGCGGCAAGAACGCTCCTGGCTTTTGGGATCATGCCTCTGGTTGTTGCAAGGCGAATAGGGGATCGTTCGTGGAAGCGGCCTGCCCCGAGACGTGGACCTTCCCACGCGGGTGCGGTGCAGGGACTTCGTTCCACAGGGACGGGGCGAACTTGTCGAGGCCTCTTGGAAAGACGAGGATTCCGTGTTGTCCGTAGATCCGGAGGACATCGAACCGGACGGCATTCCGGGAACCAGGTGGAACCGGGCGGCGCTGACCGCGACGCAGGAACCGGCGGCGGTCGACGGCATCACCGGGCAGTTTGCCTACATGGACGCATATTGGCGCGCCGCCAGCGGGGAATCCTTCCCGATCGCGGACGGCATCAGCGATGCCCGGGTGGAGGTGGCCGTGGCCGGAGAGCCTCGCCAGGGTCTCCCTTCGACATCCCTACTATTCCGGTGGCCGACTTCGGCGCTCGTTGCGGGTGTTCGACGAGACGGGCCGCATCATGATCCACGGGTACGCCGGCATTCACCTGATGAAGGACCGGGCACCAACGACCTGCCTGGCATTGGGGAGGCGCACGGAGGCATGCTGGAGATCTAGGACGCAGAAACGTCTTTGCTGCCGGTGGGCCTGACCGCCAGCGCCCGGAAACCAAAGCCGTCCTGCCGGGCTTGTTCCCACTCCAGCTCAACGTCTTGTTCCGGTTTCAGCGACGCGATGCCGGGGATATCGACGACACGGTAATGCACCCAGCACCCGCCGGGGGGCCGAGCCGACAAGACCCCCTTCCCTCTTCGTCTGACCAGTTGCGAACCCTTCCCGGTGTTCCCATGCACTTGAGCCATGGCATGGGCCCGGGATGGCAACGGAACGGCGAGGTGCAACGAGAGCTTGCTGGGTCCGACTCGCAGGCACCCCGGGATTCCATGGGGGAACCTGTCGAACTTCTTGGTGGCACTTCCGGCCCGGCGATATGGTTGTGGGGCTTCATCCATGGCCGCACGATGCGCCCACAGCAGCAACCATGAGGAAACCATGACCAGCGCCGATTCCACAAGATCGAACGAAACCACTCTTCACCAGCGGATTTCCGAGGGGATCGCTCGGCACCGCGAGCGCGTGCTGGCCTTGGCGCAGGACATCCACGCCAACCCGGAACTCTCCTTCGCGGAGCACCGGGCTTCGGCATCCATTGCCGATCTCCTGGTCGGGGCCGGGTTCGACGTCGAGCGCGGGACCAGCGGCCTGCCCACCGCCTTCAGTGCGCGTATCGGTACCGGCGAGCTGACGGTGGCCCTCTGCGTGGAATACGATGCGCTTCCCGGCGTCGGGCATGCCTGCGGCCACAACCTGATTGCCGGCGCATCCGTTGCGGCTGCCCTGGCCCTGGCCCCGCTGGCCGACGAGCTGGGCATCACGCTCAAGGCCATCGGAACCCCGGCCGAGGAACACGGTGGAGGCAAGGCACTGATGCTTCAACGCGGCGCCTTCGACGGGGTGTCCCTGGCCCTGATGGTGCACCCGGTGCAGGACGGCACGTCCTACAACCCGGCCGGCACCTCCGCCCAGGCGGTGGGTCGCTACCGGGCCATCTTCACCGGGAAGGCCTCGCATGCCGCGGCCGCCCCGCACCTGGGCATCAACGCCGGGGATGCCGCGACCCTCGCGCAGGTCGCGATGGGGCTGCTGCGCCAGCAGATCCCCACCGACCACCGCATTGCGTCCTTCATCGCCGAGGGCGGGGTGGCCACCAACATCATCCCCGAGCGCACCGTGGTCGAGTTCGAGTGCCGCGCCTTCACGCTGCCCGAATACGAGGCGCTTCTTGTACGGGTGCGCAACTGCTTCGAGGGTGCCGCGCTGGCGACCGGGACCGGGCTGGAATTCGAGGAAACGGAGCCGCTGTACGAGCCGCTGCTGCAGGACGACGCGTTGGCCGCGCACTGGACCGCGGCCATGGAGTCCCTCGGCAAGGACGTCACGCCGGCTGCAGGGCTGGCCGGCGGGTCCACGGACATGGGCAACATCTCCCAGGTCATCCCGTCGCTGCACCCGTGGCTCTCGATCCCCGGTGCCGATTCCTCCATCCACTCGCACGCCTTCACCGCGCTGGCCGACACCGAGCAGGCGTACTCGGTGATGTTCGAGGCGGCCGTCGCGCTGGCCCGGACAGTGGCCGGTGCCGCGACCACTCCGGATGAGCGCGAGCGTTTCTGCGCGGCCGCCTACCGCCGCTAGATCCCGCCGGATTCGCCCCGGGGCGGGGTCGTGGTGTCGATCAAATCCTGCGGTTGCCCTTGTGTTGGCCGTTTCAGCCCAGTTCAGGCAGGCGCGAGAGCAACTCCTGCGCCGCGGCGGCGGGGTCCTCCGCCTCGGTGATGGCGCGGACCACCACGATGCGCGATGCCCCGGCCGCAACGACCTGCTCGACATTGCCCAGGTCGATCCCGCCGATGGCGAACCACGGCTTGTCCGTGCCCAGGGACGCGGCGTGCTCCACCATTTCCAGGCCGACCGCCGCACGCCCGGGCTTGGTCGGGGTGGCCCACAGCGGGCCGACGCAGAAGTAGTCGGTGTTCGCATCGGTGGCCGCCGCGGAAATCTGGACCGGATCGTGGCTGGAGAGCCCGACGATGACCGACGGGCCCACCAGGGACCTTGCGGCGGGCAGCGGGAGGTCCTTCTGGCCCACGTGGAACACCGGTGCACCGGAGAGCAGCGCCAAATCCGCACGGTCGTTGACCGAGAAGAGCTTCCCGGCATCCGCCGCAACCTCGCGCAGCACACCAAGCAATTCCAGCTCCTGCGCGGCATCCAGGGACTTGTCCCGCAGCTGGATGACGTCCACCCCGCCGGCATAGGCGGCGGCCAGGAAATCGGCGAAATCCCCGCGTTCCTTCCGTGCATCCGTGCACAGGTAGAGGCGGGCGGAGGCGATGCCCGGGGCGGTTAAGACGGCTGCGGTGTCATCTGTGGCGGTGATGTGGCTCATATCCCCTACACTAGCTTCTGTACCGCGGGAGCCAGGAATGCTGGCTGAGAGGGCGCCGATTGCGCCGACCGACAGACGCCACCCGAACACCGGGGGCGTGGAACCTGATCCGGCTAATACCGGCGTAGGGAAGGAGACCTCGATGTCGTGCACCGCGCCCGACCCCCTAGCTGCCCACGACTTGTCCACCGACGTTGCCGTCATCGGCGGTGGAATCATCGGACTGGGCATCGCCCTGGAAGCCCAGCGTGCCGGGCATCGCGTCACGCTCATCGACCCGGCCCCCGGAACCGGCGCGACCTTTGCCGCCGCCGGGATGCTGGCCCCGGTCAGCGAGCTGCACTACCAGGAAGAAAACCTGCTTCCTTTGACCCTGGCCTCCGCGGCGCTCTGGCCCGGTTTCATCCGGGCACTGGCCGACGACGGGTACCCGGAGACCGGGTTCCGCTTCACGCCCACGTTGGCCCTGGGCGCGGATGCCGCGGACCGCACGGCGCTTGCCGACCTGCGCGAGGCCCAAACCAGCCAGGGGCTCGACGTGGCGCAGCTGACCATTCGCGAGGCCCGGAAGCGCGAACCCCTGCTCTCCCCGAACCTTGGCGCCGCCCACCTGATCGCCCATGACCACCAGGTCGACCCCAGGGCAGTGGCAGCGTCCATCGAAGCCCGCTTGATTGCCGCCGCCGGGGCGGAGGGCCGGGGCGAGGACCAGACCGTGGTGCGCGCCCGGGTCACCGCACTGCTGCACGAGGACCCGGCCGACACGCGGTCCCGGATCTGCGGGGTGCTGCTGGATGACGGGCGCAGCGTCCACGCCCGCGAGGTCGTCATCGCCAACGGATTGGGTGCCGCAGGCCTTGGCGCCCTGCCCGAGGGGCTGGTGCTGCCGCTTCGCCCGGTGCACGGGGACATCCTGCGGTTGCGCGTCCCCGAGCACCTGCGCCCGCTGTGCACCGCCACGCTGCGCGGGGTGGTCCGCGGGCTGCCGGTCTACGTGGTTCCGCGCAACGACGGCACCGTGGTCATCGGCGCCAGCTCCCGCGAGGACTGCTCGGCCGGCGTCAATGCCGGAGCGGTGCACCAGTTGCTGCGCGACGCCCAGGTGCTGCTGCCCGCTGTCGCCGAGCTCGAACTCATCGAAACCACCGCCCGCGCCCGCCCCGGAACCCCGGACAACGCGCCGCTGCTGGGCCGCGTCGCGGCAAGCGACGGAACCGGGATACCCGGACTGATCATCGCCACCGGGTTCTTCCGACACGGCGTGCTGCTGGCCCCCATGGCCGCCCGCATCACCACCCAATTGCTGGCAGGGGTTTGCGATCCCGCCTGGGACCGCTTCCGCCCCGACCGTTTCTCGCCCGCACTGCAACCCCAGGAGATTCCATGAGCACCATCCAACTCAACGGCGCCACCCACCCGCTGGCCGCCGGCACCACGCTGTCCCAGCTGGTCGCAACCGTCACCGGCCGCGAGCTGCTTCCCACCGGCAAGCCCGCTGACGGCGGGCGCCTCGGCGTGGCCGTGGCCCGCAACTCCGGGATCGTCCCGCGCAGCCAGTGGTCGGCCACGGCACTTGAACTCCATGACGACATCGAGATCGTCACCGCCGTCCAGGGCGGCTGAACACACTCCCGTATTTGACCCCGACCCATTAGAAGGAATCGAAGCACCATGACCCAAACAATGCTTGAAACCGACCCGCTGGTCATCGACGGCATCCCCCTGGGCTCCCGGCTCATCATGGGCACCGGAGGGGCACCGAGCCTGGACGGGCTGGGCGCCGCACTCCTGGCCTCCGGCACCGAGCTGACCACGGTGGCCATGCGCCGCTACAGCGCGCCGGCCGCCGGTTCCACCGGCGGCACCAACCTCTTTGACCTGCTGCTGGAAAACAACATCCGCGTGCTGCCCAACACCGCCGGTTGCTTCACCGCCCGCGAGGCGCTGATGACCGCCGAGCTGGGACGCGAGGCCCTGGAAACAGACTGGGTCAAGCTCGAGGTGATTGCCGACGAGCACACCCTGCTGCCCGACGCCGTGGAGCTCGTGGAGGCCACCGAGGCGCTGGTGGCACGCGGCTTCAAGGTCTTCGCCTACACCAATGACGACCCGGTGCTCGCGCTGCGCCTCGAGCAGCTTGGGGCCGCGGCGGTCATGCCGCTGGGCGCCCCGATCGGCACCGGGCTGGGGATCCTGAACCCGCACAACATCGAATTGATCGTCTCGAGGGCCTCGGTGCCGGTCATCCTGGACGCCGGGATCGGCACGGCCTCCGATGCCGCGCTGGCCATGGAGCTGGGCTGCGATGCGGTGCTGCTCGCCTCGGCGGTGACCCGCGCCCAGGACCCGGTGGCCATGGCGCAGGCCTTTAGACATGCGGTCATTGGTGGAAGACTGGCGGCACAAGCAGGGCGCATCCCGAGGCGCACGCACGCCTTGGCATCCTCCGCCATGGAGGGACGCCCGGATCTGTAAGAACCGGAACTCGAAGGAGCACACCATGCCCGCAAAAGACGTTCTGACCACGGAACAAGTCCATGCCAACCTCACCGCACTGCCGCAGTGGCGCTACGGCCAGGGCGCGCTGCGCACCGCGCTGAAGTGCGAGTCCTCTGCCTCGGCGCTGGCATTGTTCGCCACCATCGGGGCCCTGGCGCAGGAAGCCAACCACCACCCGGATATCGACTGGCGCTACAACACGTTGTTCATCACGCTGACCTCGCACGACGCCGGCAGCAAGGTGACCGCGCGCGACGCGGCGCTGGCCCGCTCGATCTCCGCCGAGGCGACCAGCGCGGGGGCCGACGCGAAGCCCGAGCTCCTGCACACCGTGGAGATCGCCATCGACACCGAGGACGTGGATGCCATTTCGGAGTCCTGGCGTCTGGCCCTGGGCTACAAGCGCCAGGAGGACGGCAGCCTCGTCGATCCCTTCGGGCGCGGACCGGCCCTCTGGTTCCAGAAAACCACCACGCCCAACGCCAACCGCCTGCACCTGGACATCACCGTGCCCTTCAGTGAAAGCGCGCCGATCCTCGACGGGCTTCAAGCCACCGGAGCGAGCCTGGACCACGGGGCGGCACCCAGGTTCGTGGTGGCCACCGATGCCCAGGGAAACCGCTTCTGCGTCTGCACGGAAAAGGGCCGCGAGGCCGGCTGACGGTTGCATTGCCGCTTCGGGCAATGCTGGATATCCATTGATGTCCGCAAAATTGGTCATTGGCAGCGATGATCGATACCTTTCCATGCCCAAATGAAAATTCAATCCACATCGCTAACAATGTCCAGCAAGGTAGGTCCCATTGACACACGCACTTGTCGAAAACAGCATTCTTCCGTTGCCGCCGTTGGTGGAACCGGGACCGGCGCTGTCAGGGGAGGAGCTGGAACGCTACTCCCGCCATGCACTCATGCCCCAGATCGGGCTGGAGGGACAGCGCCGGCTGCGGAACGCCAAGGTGCTGGTCATCGGTGCCGGCGGCCTGGGATCGCCCGCGTTGCTGTATCTGGCGGCCGCCGGAGTGGGAACGCTGGGAATCATCGACGACGACACGGTGGAACTGAGCAACCTCCAGCGGCAGGTCATCCACGGGGTCAACGACATTGGCCGCACCAAGCTGGACTCGGCCCGCGACTCGATTACCGAGCTCAACCCGGGGGTGAACGTCGTGCTGCACCCGGTGCGCCTGGACTCCACCAACGCCCTGGAGATCTTCGCCGGCTACGACGTGATCCTGGATGGCGCGGACAACTTCGCCACGCGCTACCTCGTCAACGACGCCGCGGCACTGCTGGGCAAACCCTACGTGTGGGGTTCCATCCTGCGCTTTGACGGGCAGGTGAGCGTCTTTTGGGCCAAGCACGGGCCGAACTACCGCGACCTCTACCCGGAACCGCCGGCCGCGGGCACGGTTCCGTCCTGCGCCGAGGGCGGGGTCTTCGGAATGCTGTGCGCCTCGATCGGGGCGCTCATGGTCACCGAGGCCGTCAAGTTGATCACCGGGGTCGGAGAAACATTGCTGGGCAGGCTGTTGGTCTTCGACGCGCTTACTTCGCGCTGGCGCGAGCTGGGCATCGCCAAGGACCCGGAGGCGGAGCCGATCACCGAGCTGGTCGACTACGAGATCTTCTGCGGGCTCACCGCAAGCGAAGCCGAAGCGACCACGGACAATGCCCTGGTCTCCGTTGACGGGCTGGCCGAACGACTGGGCAGGCGGGAAACGGGGGAGGAGGACTTCGTGCTGCTTGATGTGCGCGAGCCGGTCGAGTTCGAGATCGCCCGTATCCCCGGGTCCGTGTTGGTTCCCCTGGCCGGCGTCAAGGACGGAACCGCGCTGGATCTGATTCCGCGGAATGTTCCACTGGTGGTGCACTGCAAGTCAGGCGTGCGATCGGGGCAGGCACTCGAAGCCCTGGCCGCGGCAGGCTACACCGACGTGGTGCACCTGGACGGCGGGATCGATGCCTGGCTGAAGGTGGAAACCCGGGTGCGGACCTAGGTTGGTTCCGGCTCGGCGCGCAGCACCGCAATATGGTCGGTGATCTTGCGTCGTTCGCCCTGCGTCCACCGCCTGGCCTGCATATCAAGGACGGCGCGCGCCTGGAGCCCATCCATGCCCAGGAGTTTCGCCACCGCGTCGTAGGCTTCGTCGTGGGTTTCAGCCGATTCAATGGCGGCGAACACCTCCTCGCGCCGCTCGATTGCCTGCACCATGGCTTCAAGGATGTGCAGCTCGGCGCGGGTCTTGTCGTGCGGGTCCTGTTCCATGTTGCCATCCTGCCACGGAACCGGCCCGTAACCGCAGGTCTGGTGTTGACCCGCGGAGGGGCACCAGACCTGCGGTTGCCGGCCTGTCGCGTTCGGCGACCCGGATCAGGCCAGGGTGGCGGTGTCGATCACGAAGCGGTAGTGCACATCCGAGGCGAGCACGCGCTCGTAGGCCTTGTTGATGTCCTGGGCCGCGATGACCTCCACATCGGCGGCGATCCGGTGCTCGGCACAGAAGTCGAGCATTTCCTGGGTCTCGCGGATGCCGCCGATCATCGACCCGGCAAACGAGCGCCGGCCGGTGATCAGCGAGAAGACATTGACCGGCAGCGGCTCGGCCGGGGCACCGACGTTGACCAGGGTGCCGTTAAGGGCTCTACGGATTTGAGCGTGGTGCGGGCGCCTTGACGCCGTAATCTTGTAGGCATCTTTCGGGGCTTCCCGCGTGCCTTGTCCCGGATAGACGTCAGGGCCTTCTTGAATGGTTATCGACCAAGAAAACCACAAGAAAGACCCTGACAGTGAACCATTCTATGGCTCTAATATTTCAAAATCGGTCATCCCCGCACCTCAGATTTTGTAATCAAACACCCGCGAACGAACATGGCTCTACGGATTTGAGCGTGGTGCGGGCGCCTTGACGCCGTAATCTTGTAGGCATCTTTCGGGGCTTCCCGCGTGCCTTGTCCCGGATAGACGTCAGGGCCTTCTTGAATGGTTATCGACCAAGA
>NZ_QMKQ01000026.1 GCF_003287975.1 Arthrobacter sp. AQ5-05 | reverse complement strand
CGGCACAGTTCATCCTTGAATTCCTGGCTGAACCTGCGTCGTGTTGGTGACATTTCGGTGATTCCTCATTCCGGTGAACCCCATCATTTCATGGGGCACCACTGTCCGAAATATCCAGAGCAGCCCAGTCCTACTACGCGCAGGATCCCGCGGGCGCACGTGCAGATTATGAAGCGCATCCACGGGACATCATCACCAAAATCTTCAATATGCTCTCCTCGTCCGGGGATTTTTCCCTGCTGTACGCCCACGCAACGGGTACCGCTTACCGTGATGCGCTACCGGAGCCGCCGCGGCTTCCCTGGTCGTGGATCGATGAATGGGAAATCGAATCCTATGTTTCGGACTACTCACGCAGCGGTTTTCACGGCGGGATCAACTGGTACCTGGCAGCCGACAGCAATTGGGAATACCGTCGACGGCGCGGCACGAACGTGACGGCCGTTCCCCTGTATTTCACCGCCTCGGAGGCCGACGTCCAGCTGGCCGAACAGCACGGTGCGCGGCTTGGTGCACAGCTTGCCCAAAGCCATGCCGATGTACGCGCGTTGCGCACGATTCAGGGCGGCGGTTACCTGCTGGCAATGGAACGGGCCAGGGAAGTCAGCGAAACCTTCATCGAGTTCTTGCGCGAGCTTGATTCGACACATCCGGCAGGGACCCCGGGGCTTGCCTCGGTCACTGCACGATAAGTCGGTCCTGGCCCGGTCAATGACGTAACCGGTGTCGATTCGCTCCTTCAAAGCCGAAGGAAGCGAGGACACCGGCTACATTGGCATGCCCCTATAAAGTTTGAGACCCCGATAAAGCGGGAATGAGGCAACGCCGGTAAAGGCGTGTTCCCGCGGTCCGTCCCGGGTTTAGACGGGGGTGACGGAAAGCCGGTGTTCCTCCGGGACCGAATAGCCGGAGACCGAGTCGTCAAGCGGCGAGAAATGGCTGTCGGGTTCCAGCACGCAGTGAGTGCGTGAGTAGACGGTGTACATGCACTTGTTGCAATGAACGCAACGGCTGGTTACGTTTCCGTCTTCCTTGATTCGGTTGATCAAGTCCGGTTCACGAAGCAAGCTACGGCCCATGGCAATGAAATCAAAACCTTCCTGCATGCCCGTGTTCATGTGTTCGAGATTGTTGATACCGCCCAGCAGGATCAATTTGGTGTTTTTCATGACCGGAACAAATTGCCGGGCGGCCTCAAGCATGTACAGGTCTTTATAGGGGAAGCTGCCCAGCGCGAACTTGCCAAACAGCCGAACACCGGTCTTCATGGGTTCCTTCACGACCGCGGCGAAATCCGAGACGGGGACATCCCCACGGAACAGGTACATCTGGCGAATGATCGAGGAACCCTGGGTCAGCTCGAGGGCATCGAGCGTGCGGTCCTGATCCAGGAGCTGGGCGGTGCGGATGGATTCGGTAAGCCAAATGCTGCCCGGCAGCCCGTCATCCATGCTGATCTTGGCAATGACGGCGACCTTGTTGCCCACGACTTCGCGCACCCGTTGGGCAATTTCACGCACGAAACGTGAACGGTTCTCGATGTTTCCGCCGTACTCGTCCTTGCGGCGGTTGAGCAGCGGGCTGAGGAACGAGCTCGGTAGGTAGTTGTGGCCAAAATGCAGCTCCACCGCATCGAACCCCGCCTCGACGGCGATCTTGGCGGCTTCGCCAAATTGGTCGATGACCATGGGAATCTCCTCGCGTCGCATGGCGCGGCAGTATTCCATGGAGGAAGGGTTGACGAAGCGGCTGGGGCCCATGGAGGTGACCCCGGTGATTTTCTTTGAGGCGACCATTCCCGCGTGGCCGAGTTGGGCGGAAACGGCTCCGCCTTCGGCATGCACCGCATCGGTGAGCCGGCGCAACCCTGGCAAGGCTTTTTCGCTCATCAGGATCTGGCCTGGCGCGGAAGCCCCTTCCTGGGAGACACAGCAGTACGCAACGGTGGTCAGGCCCGCGCCGCCACGAACATAGTCGAGGTGGAAGTCGATGAGATCGTCGGTGACCAGTCCCTGGGGAGAACGGCCCTCGGAAGTGGCGGCCTTGATAATGCGGTTGCGCAGCTGCACCGGTCCCAGGGTTATCGGTGCAAACAGGTCCGGATGCGGCTGTAGTGCCTGAGGCTGGGTACTTGTCAGGGACATGGAGTGCCTTTCACGAAGAGGGGCCGCAGCGAAGATACGGGTCTTCGTGTTCGGACGGCTTATCTGGGGTTTGAATCCGTATGGGGGGGAACGGGGTGCGGGGCGCAAAAATGGAAGCGCTGCAGTCTGTTCTTTGCCAGCCTGACCAGCGTTTTGTGTGCCGTTCAATCGGTGTTGCGGGAAAAACCCGAGGGGCCCACGTCGGCATGTGGCTGTGATGACGTGGATCCCTCGGTGGCGGTTCTTCTGTTGGATTTGGCCGAGGGACAGTGATCCGTTGGAAGCCGCGAAGATTTAGCCAAGCTGGCCGATGACCGGTTCCATGCGTCCGTCGATTTCGATGCGCCCCTGACGGACCGCTTCATCAATGGTGTCGCGTAGGGAGGAGCAAGACAGTCCGGTGGTGCCGCACAATCCACCTTCGCCGTTGGCGTTGGCCTGGGCGATTCGCGGGCATGCAGACGTCGAATCGCCCAGCCACTGAATGCTGGTGTGTGGAACTGAGAATTTCTCTACCAAGACGGCGGTGCCACACTCGTGGCAATCGATCGGTTGCATGCTTGCTCCTAGAAGTTCTTGAACCCGGCTGCCGCGGAAAAGTTGGGAAAGCAGCGCAGGGAATGTGTAGCTGTTGCGTTTGTTGATCCGTCAGGTCCCGGACGGGTTTGGTGTGTGACTACCGGTACGCCGGTGCTCCCCAAGAGTTTTCAAAGAATTCTCAGGGGAGCACCGGCCAGGTCGTCGCGGACCCCGGTGGCGGGGGGCCGGGATTGGTGGTTACTCGGCCGCCGCGGCAGCCTTTTCCATGTTTTCCTGAACCTCGACGGCCCAGCTTTCCAGGGCCTTGGTGGTGTCCACCTCGAACTCGAAGCGTGCGACCATGTCCTCGGTGATGTCTTCGACGTCAACGTAGAACTGCTCGTACCAGCGGCGAAGCTGGTAAACCGGGCCGTCTTCGGCTGTCAGCAGCGGGTTCTCGATGCGGGTCTTGTGCTTCCAGATAGCCACGTCCTGCTTGAACTGGGTCTCCACGCCCTCGGTGAACAAAGCGGCCATTTCGGCTGCCTTTTCCGGTGTCACACCGTCAACGGTTTTGACGCTGGTGCCGAACTGGAGCACGAAGGAGTCCGGGGAGATCGGGTAGTGGCAGTTGACCAGCTTGGTTTCAACCGTGGTGTCACCGGCAACGGTGTAGACGGTATCGAGCATGAAGGACGGGCCGTAGTAGGCAGCATCGGAGATGGTCTCGGAATCCGGCAGGTCAAACTGAACGCCGGTCTTGATGTCTTCACGACCGGTTGAACGCATGTGCTGGGCCGCTACGTGGCCTTCAAAAATGTTCTTGAAGAACTGTGGCATCTGGTAGTGCACGTAGAAGAAGTGCGCCATGTCGACAACGTTGTCGACGATCTCGCGGCAGTTTGAACCCTCCACCACAAAGGTGTTCCAGGTCCATTCGCTCCACTGATCGGTGCCGTAGCCTGGGATTTCCGGGATCGTGATGTCGGCCGGTGGCGGGTTGCCCTGCGGGTCGTTCCAGATGAAGAACAGATCGTTCTGTTCCATGGTTTCCCAGCGTGCGGTGCGGGCACGCATTGGCACACGCTGCGCGTATGGCACGGCCTTGCACTTGCCATCGCCGCCCCAACGCCAGTCGTGGAACGGGCAGGAGATCTCGTCGCCCTTGACGAGGCCCTGCGAGAGGTCTCCACCCATGTGACGGCAGTATGCATCAAGCGCGTTGAGCTTGCCCGTGGTATCTGCCCACACGACGATCTTGGTGCCAAAAACCTCAATCGAGTGCGGCTTGCCGTCGCGGAATGTCTTGGCCAGGCCCAAGCAGTGCCAGCCACGCGCGTAACGCGTGGGGTTCTTGCCCGATTCGATCAGACGTACTTCGTCGGAATCATCAAGGTCGATCTCAACAACGTCCTTCTGGGCAGTCATTTCAGTTGTCATGACTTCTCCAATCTATGGTGTTTTTTTACTTTTCGTTGTTTTGGTGCGAGTGAATGTTTTGGTTCCAGCAAGTGTTTTCAGCGGATTCAGGAAAGGTGTTCCCGTTGAAGGTCACGTAGAGGTGCCGAAAGATTCCAAGGTTGTGTTTAGCGCATCAGCACTTGTCCGCCATCGACCGGCAGCGAATGCCCGGTGATGTAGCGCGAGCTTTCCGAGCAGAGGAATACCACGGCTGGCCCGATGTCCGTTTCGCTGTCCCCAAGCCGGCCGAGCGGAATGGTGGTCATGTACTCGGCGGATTCTTCGGGATTGATCTTGGACCAGTCGTCGAGCGCCGGAGAATTTGCCAGTGGAAGAATGGCGTTGACGCGGATGCCGTGGGAAGCCCATTCGCAGGCTGCGGTTCGGGTCAGTACGCGAATGGCTTCCTTTGCCGCCGCGTAGCCGCCGTATCCGGTTGGATTCCAACGCACGCCGGCAGCCGAACCGAGATTGACGATGCTGCCATGACCGCGCAGGTGCGGGTGGGAGGCACGCATCAGCCGCCAGGTGGCCAACGGTCCGGATTCCATGCCGCGGAAGTAGTCTTCTTCCGGAAGGTCCAGCAGTTCACCATGAACCGTGCTCTGCGCATTATTGACCAGGATTGAGAGGCTGCCGAAATGATCGACAACCCCGGCAATGAGCTGTTCAATCTGTTCGGGGTTCAGGATGTCGCATGTGAATGCGTGTGCGTCGCCGCCTTCATTGCGGATTTCCGCTGCGACGTCTTCGACTTTTTGCGTGGTCCGGCCGACTATGGCCAAACGGGCTCCCTCGGCGGCGAGTGCACGGGCAATGCCACGTCCAACTCCTTGGCCGGCGCCGGTTACCAGCGCCACGCGGCCTGTTAGTACACCCATGTCTAGTGCTCCCTTTCGTCAAGGTATCAGCACACAGTTTGCACAGCAACGATGGGCAAAATCTTTGCCTATCCCACTCTCCGGGACTCCCACGCCACGCTGGATGTGATCCGCAACATACTATTTTCGGGCCGTTTGGCGGGGAAATACACTCCTTTGCGGGCACCGTCGGCAAGCCGGTATGACGGCTTGTTTTTCGTGATCCGGCAAGCCGGGAAACCCCTAAGAACAATAAGTCTGACAATGACCGCTTCGAGCGGATCGTGTCCAGGACTTGGGCATCTGGGTATGAAAACCGAACCGTGCGTAAGGGGTTCAAATACACATTCTTGAAAGACCAGGGATCTTCCACTGGTATCGAAGAAAATCTTGGATTCGTTGATTGTTAACAGATAGGACACACCATGGCGTTGACTCGTCAACAACGAGAATCACCGAAGGCGAGTATGCCTGGCTATGCCAAAATCATTGCCGTTTTACTTGTTGCGGAGTTCGTTGGCACCTTTGAATCGGCGATGATCTTCATTGCCCTTCCAAGCCTGATGCATGATTTTCAGGCCGATGCGGCAGCGGTTGGGTGGGCCGTAACCGCCTTCCTTTTGGTTGCCGCAGCCTCGGCAGCGATCTGTGGCCGCCTCGGTGATATCTATGGCCGCAAGAAGCTCCTGGTCATTGTCCTGCTGATCTCGGTGGTTGGGTCGATTGTCAGTTTCAGCTTCGGCTCCTTGGAGGGCGTCATTATTGGACGTGCCTTGCAGGGTGCTGCCGGTGCCACGCTGCCGTTGTGCTTGGGGTTGGCTCGGGAATCCCTCCCGAAAGCGAAAGTCCCGGGTGTCATTGCGCTTATTGCCGGTTCGTCGTTCCTTGCCGGCGCCGGCGGAAATCTCATTGCAGGTATTTTGCTTGAAGTCGGAAACTGGCAGGCGCTGTTCCTGGTTTCCGGAACCATGGGCATCATTGCCGCTGCTCTGGTGCTGTTCCTGCTCAAAAACTCTCACGTTTCCCACGGCACAAACCAAAGAATTGATTACATCGGGGGTGTTTTGTTCGCCCCGGCCATCGCGTTGGTCCTCTACGGCTTGACCAACTCCACCGCGTGGGGACTTTTCAGCGGCCGAACCCTGGCATTTGTATTCGGTGGGCTTGCCGTGGCGGCGCTGTGGTGCTGGTGGGAACTGCGCGTTACCAACCCGATGATCAACCTGCGTTTGATGCGCTCAAACAAAATGGCCCTCACACAGATGTGCACGGCAGTTCTCGGCATCGGCCCACTTGTTGCCGTGGGTGTGTTGACACCAATCATCTTGCTTTCGCCAGGGACGGATCCGGTGGGTCTGGGGGTCTCCCCTTCGGTTGGAGGCATGATTATTTTCAGTGCCGCCGCCCTATGCTTCATCGGTTCCCCGTTTAGTGGCCGAGTTGCAGCCGCGGTGGGTGCCCGCCGGGCCCTGCTTACGGGCATCGTGATTAGCCTTGTTGGCTATGCTGTCATGTTCTGGGCACAGCACAACGTCATTACGTTTGTCATTGCCACATACGTGATCTCGATCGGAACGATGTTTGCCTACACGGCGTTCCCGAACCTTGTCGCCGAGGCCGTTCCGGTGGAAAACACCAGCGAGGGAATGGGCATCAACACGGTGACCCGAACCATTTTCATGGCGGTTGGCACCACCGTCATCACCATGGCGCTGGCCTCATCGACCGTTGCCGATAGCACCGTTCCAACAGGGTCTTCGTTCCTTCTGGCCTACATCATCATCGCCTCGACCTGTGTGGTGAGCTTCTTCCTGGCCCTTCGTATCAAGGACGAGCCCGCGGATTCATCCAAATCCACTGAGGCTGCAGAGAAAATCGCTGTGCTGGATTAAGAGATTTGCCAAGACCTTGGTGAACGTAGTTGCCGTCGGTCTTGGCGGGTAGGGAGCCACCTCGCATTGGTGCTTTGGGGTTCCCTCGAACAAAGCACAGCACGGAGAAATCCGTAGCTGGGCTTCTGGGACGCGAGGTTTAGAGCCATCCCTCGCGCCACCACGTTACTGGGCCATCCGACCGGTGGGCTTGCCCCGTGACTTGGGCTAGAAAGCACCGACGCGTATGGTGTCCCGACTTTGCGGGGATGCCTACGTCGCCGGTGTTCTCCGATTGCGGAGGCGCTGTGAACGCGCGAATCCGATTCGGACTGCTTCTTCTGTACGCATCAAATCAGCACCTGCATTTTGGGGACTGCTTTTCACTCATGCACCAATAACAGATTGGAAACACAATGGCGTCGTTTCTCCAGAAACAAAAACCGACGGCGGTCACGGCTGCAAGCTATGCCACCATCATCACCGTCCTCATCGCTACCGAGCTTGTGGGCACCTTTGAATCGGCCATGATTTTCATTGCGATTCCCAGCCTCATGGCCGAATTCAATGCCGATGCCGCAACGGCCGGATGGGCTGCCACCTCGTTCCTGCTAGTTGCCGCGGCCTCGGCGGCCATTTGCGGCCGCCTCGGTGACGTGTATGGGCGCAAGCGCATGCTGATCATCGTCATGTCCATCTCGATTGTCGGATCGATCATCAGCTTCTCTTCCGGCACTTTGGCAGGCGTTATCATCGGACGCGCCTTCCAAGGGGCGGCCGGCGCAACACTTCCACTGGGCCTGGGCATCGCACGCGAGTCGTTGCCGAAGGAAAAGGTTCCCGGAGCGATTGCTCTGGTAGCAGCAGTATCCTTTATCGCCGGTGCCGGTGGCGCCTTAGCCGCCGGAATCCTGCTTGACCTTGGCAACTGGAAAGCGCTCTTCCTGGTGTCGGGTATCTTGGCGCTGATTGCCACGGTCATGGCAGTGTTTATGCTGCGCCCCTCGACCGGGCTGCCCGAAGCACGTAAGAAGATCGACTACATCGGCGGGGTGCTGTTTGCTCCGGCCATCGCCTTGATCCTCTACGGACTGACGAACTCCTCGGCCTGGGGCATTACCGACAGCCGCACTCTTCAGTTCATATTCGGTGGACTCGCGGTAGCCGCAATCTGGTGCTGGTGGGAACTGCGTGTCGAAAACCCGATGATCAATTTGCGTCTCTTGAAGTCAAACAAGATGGCCCTGACCCAGCTGTGTACGGCAATCTTGGGCATGGGCCCGCTGGTTGCGGCATCTATCATCGGTCCAATGATCATGCTCTCACCGGTTGGTTCACCCGTAGGTCTGGGACTCACCGCCACCATGGGTGGTCTCATTATCTTCGGTGCGTCTTCAATCGCCTTTATCACCTCGCCGATCAGCGGAAAGATCGCCGCAGTGTTGGGTGCACGTCAGGCACTCCTGATTGGCATCGTAACCATTACCGTCGGGTTTATTTTCCTCTTCTGGGCCCAGCACGGCCTCGTCACCTTCATCATCGCCGCGACCATCATCTTCATTGGCGCGATGTTCGCGTACACCGCTTTCCCCAACCTGGTCGCAGAATCGGTGCCCATGGAAAACACCAGTGAAGGAATGGGCATCAACACCGTAACCCGAACCATCTTCATGGCCGTGGGCACCACGGTCACCACGATGGCCCTGGCCTCATCGACCGTTCCCGAGAGCCAGGTTCCCACCGAGGCGGCCTTCGGGTTGGCTTACACGATCATCCTTGGCACGTGTGTTGTCAGCTTCTTCCTGGCGCTGCTGATCAAGGACAAGAAAGCAGCAGCTCCGGGATCGGAAAACCAGGATCTGGTAGCTTCACGAGAAGGATAAAGGGCGGCGAAAAAAGATACCGGCCAGGAAGCTCCGGTCCGCTTGTGGAATGCTGACGAAGCGGAACACCGGGTCTTCATGGTTTTGCCTTTGGAATCCGCATTCTGGTGGGCAACAGCCGAAATGCAACAAGGAGGGCTCTTGCATTGCGCAAGAGCCCTCCCTTGTGGCGTATCACATGCCAATTTTTCATGATTCGGACGGTTAACCGTCAAAGCGTTTGATCAGTGCGGCCAGTGCTTGCCCGCCTCCGATGCACATCGTGACCACCCCATATTCAAGGTTTCGGCGTTTGAGGTCCATTGCTGCGCGTAACAGCAAGATGGCGCCGGTGGCCCCAATCGGATGGCCCAAGGCAATGGCGCCACCGTAGGGGTTGGTGCGTTCGGGATCCAACCGTGCATCACGGATCACCGCAAGCGCTTGGGACGCGAAGGCCTCGTTGAGTTCGATGGTGCCGATGTCCTGGGGATTCAACCCGGTTTCGGCAAAAAGCCTGTGCAGGGCCAAGGCCGGGGCAAATCCCATGAGGCCGGGGTCCAACGCGGCCGTGGTGACATGCTCCAGGGTGGCCAAGCCGGTCAGGCCCTGTTCGCGTACTTGTTTCCGGGGCATCAGGACTACTGCGGCAGCTCCGTCGTTGATCCCCGAAGCGTTGCCAGCGGTGACCGTGCCGTCGGCCTGAAATGCCGGGCGCAGCGACGAGAGGCTTTCAAGGGTCGTCTCGGCCCGGGGGTGCTCGTCTATGCCCACGGTAACCGGTGTGCGGCCCTCAATGGTGAACTGCGCAATCTCCTCGGAGAATGCGGATTTTGCCTCAGGAGCAGCGGCCCGTCGTTGGCTTTCGGCGGCAAATTCGTCTTGGTCCCGGCGTGAAACACCGTACTTTGCGGCCACGTTTTCTGCGGTAATGCCCATGTGCTGGCCGCTAAAGGGATCGGTCAACATCGCAAGGGTGCCATCGAGCAGCTTCCTGTCACCTAAACGGGAGTTGTCTCGGGCATTGAAATCCAGGAAAGGCATGCGAGACATCGATTCGGTGCCGCCGGCAACGATTGCCTGGGCTGAGCCCCAGGCCAGCTGTTGGGCGCCGGACCAGATTGCCTGCAATCCGCTGCCGCAGAGTCGGTTTACCGTGAATGCGGGCGTCGACACGGACAAGCCCGCCCCCAAGGCGACTCGGCGGGCCACGTAGGCATCGGCGCCAACCTGGCCGACACACCCCATCACCACTTCATCAATGCTCTTGGGGCCAACACCGCTACGGGCCATTGCTTCGCGAGCTGCGAAGGCACCCAGCTCATGGGCGGGAACCGATTTGAGGCTTCCGCCGTAGCGTCCGACAGGTGTTCGTGCTCCACCGACTATGACAATTTTTTCTTTAGGCAAGGAGCTTTCCTTTGGCTAGCTGGTTTTGGGGTTTAGACATGGACTGACTGATGGCAGGGTCCGGGGCGCTGCCGTTTGAGTGGCAGACCCTCTTCCTATCTGGGCACGCTACGAAACCGGCAAGGATTGATGTGCGGATGATCCCGCTGTTTGGGATTCTTTACCCCGCGGGCGGCCTTGTCCGGCGACTATTGAAACTAAACATCAGTAGATGCCATTGCCCAGCAAGGGCATTAGAAAAGACCGGAACCACATGCTTTCTGAACTTGCCTTTTTCTCATTTGTCGAGCTTGCCGACGCGTCCCTGCACGGGGCATACAACCGCTGGCATCAACTTGACCACCGCCCGGAAAACCTTGCCCTGCCAGGGGTCTCATGGGGGGATCGTTGGCAACGTGTGCAAGAGCCGGG
Source organism: Arthrobacter sp. AQ5-05 (assembly GCF_003287975.1). Classification (GTDB taxonomy): domain Bacteria; phylum Actinomycetota; class Actinomycetes; order Actinomycetales; family Micrococcaceae; genus Paeniglutamicibacter. The sequence goes on along the minus strand of NZ_QMKQ01000026.1, from coordinate 42,378 downwards.
CCAGGGCCAGGACCCGGCCTTTGCCGATACGGACTTCGTGGCAATGTACTGGTTCCGGTCCCCGGTAGCGGAAAGCGTTGCGCAGTGGGACAAACTGGGGGAGGCCTCGTTCCAGTGGGGCAGGGGGCCGATCATTCCTGGGGTTGAACGTCGCCTGCTGGCGTTTTTCCGGCCGGTGAAGGGCTATGCGGCGCCGCGGGTATTGGTGGATCCGGATGTTCTTCCCTACCGGCCCAATCGTGGAATACATATGACCCTGACCCGTCATGCGGAGCCACACGGATTGCATGCCCATGAGTGCTTTGGCTGGGAGGACCGCCGAGTGATGCCCGGGTTGCTTGAGGTTGCCGGGGTTGCCGGCGGATGGACCTTCTCTTTCAGCCACACGCAGCAGCACACCACTTTGCCGTTTGCCGAAACAGTTACGCACCAGCCCGGTGAGCTGCGCATCCGCTTGCTGTACCTGGACGGTGAACCCGAAGTAACCGGTGCGGCAATACGGGAAGCCGAACAACGGATGGCCGCGGAAGCCGATGCGCCATCCCAGGCAGGCGAGGTGCTCTTTGCCTCGACGCTGAGCACAATCACTCCCTGGAGGGACTGGTGAAAAGCGTTGAAGAACGCCTGCAGGCGTTGGAAGACCGCGCCGAAATCGTTGACTTGATTGCCAGCTACGGGCCACATGCGGACTCCGGAAACGGCCGGGCAATTGAAGAGATGTGGGATGCGCAGGGTACCTACAGCTTTGACACCACCACGCTTGAACATTCGCAGCTTGCCGGGCTGGTTGAGTTTGAAACGCACCAAAACTACATGGCCGCGGGATGCGCCCACATCCTCACTCCACCCACGGTGCGAATTGACGGGGATTGCGCGGTGGCGATCAACTATTCGTTGGTCTTCGTGAACCGCGAGGAGCCGTGGCTTGCCGAGCGCGTCAGTTCGAATCGCTGGCACCTGGTTCGCACCGAGGCAGGTTGGCGGGTCGCAAAACGTGAGAACCGGTTATTGACCGGAAATCCACAAGCCTGGGAACTTTTCTCCAGGTAGCAGCCGGCCCTTGAAAGGGGTCCCGAGTCGATCCCAAGGGTCGGAATCGGCAAACGACCGATGGGTCGCCTCCCACCGTTAGGCAGGAAGCGACCCATCATTTTTTGGTAGCGGGGAAGTTCTCGCCGCTAGATGCCCGAATACTGGTTGAAACGGCTCAGCGGGGTCTCGCCGGATTCTGCAAGCTTCTTTAGGGAACTCAACCGCGGGCCCAACGCACTGCCATAGCGTTGGTGCCAGTGGTCGAATTCGTCGGTGCCGAGGCTGCGGCGCGCATGATGCACCCAATTGGGGTTGTCAAGCATTTCCCGACCGAGCAGCACGATATCGGTGTAGCCTTCCTCGATCAGCAAGCTGGCCTGTTCCGGGTCGACAATGAATCCCACGCAGGCCACCAGCGCACCGGTTTGGCTCTTGAGCTCGTGCGCAAAATCGGCATGGAAGGAGAACCCCCGACGCACACGGGTATCGGTTGAACGGTCCGCGCTGATCCCCCCGGAGGAGGTGTCAATGACATCAACGCCGGCTTCCACCGCATGCCGCGCAAATTCGACCACGTCGTGCAGTCCCATGCCGCCCTCGGGCGCTCCGTCAACGGCGGAAACCCGATAGGCAAGAATCGCGTCGTCTCCCAGTGCCTCACGCACGGCACGAATGACTTCCAAGGGATAACGCATGCGCTTTACCGCATCCCCGCCATAGCCATCGGTCCGTTGGTTGGAAACCGGAGAAAGGAAGGAATGCAGCAGGTAACCGTGGGCACCGTGCAGCTCGATAAACCGGAACCCCGCGCTGCGGGCGCGCCGTGCGGCAGCGGCCCATTGTTCGATGGAGTGGTCGATCTCATCGACGGTGAGTTCATGAGGTGTCTGCCATCCCTCAGGACCCGCCGGCACCGCGGAAGGCCCGATGATCGGCCAAGGCGGCAGTCCAAGCGCCGCATCCGTATCGTCCAGGGGAGCGCCGGCGAACCACGGCTCGCGCACGGCAGCGCGACGCCCCGCATGGCTGAGCTGGATTCCCGGGACCGATCCATTCGCTTCGAGGAGGGCCGCAATTCTGCTCATGCCCTCAAGTTGTTCGTCCTTCCACAACCCCACATCATGATGCGAGATGCGTCCTCGTGGCTCGATGGCGGTGGCCTCGACGATCACCAGTCCGGCCCCGCCCAAGGCAAAACGTCCCAGATGCGCCAGATGGAAGTCGGAGACCATTCCGTCAACGGAACCATACATGCACATGGGTGAGACCCCTGCACGCAGCGGAAGGGTGGTGCCACGAATTGTCAGTGGCGCAAAGAGCGCCCGGGCACGGGGGTCTACGGAGTCCACGTCATTGTTCATGATGACACTGTACGAATCACCAAGAATTCTTGTTCGGGCAGGCCCGGTGGGTGGGATGGGCCGGCGCCACGGGCATTCACGACCAATTTCATGGAACGGATACTTTCATGGTGGATGGCTGGTGCGCGGGGAGCCAGAGCGCCAGCACCGCAGCGAAAGCGCAACTGGCCGCGATTGCCGCAAATGCCATGGAAAGACCTGTCTGGGTAAGGTATTCGACACCTCCGGATGCGATCGCGGAGCTGGAGAGCAGAAGGCCGAACATTGCGCTGGCCACGGCACCGGACAGGGTGCGAAGCAGGGAATTTATACCATTGGCTGCAGCCGCCTCAGACCGCGGTACGTAGCCCATGATCAGCGTGGGCAGGGCGGCGTAGCTTAATGCGGTTCCGACGCCCACAAGGGTTGCTCCAATAACGATTGTCACCAAACTGCCATTGACCATGAGCCGGAAGACGAAGGCCAAAGACATTGTTGCCGTACCAATTGCCAACAGAAATCGTCCGTCAAGCCGGTTCAGCAGAAGCCCCGCGACCGGTGACAGCGTTGCCATGGCTATGGCCGCGGGCACCATGGTCAATCCGGCGCTTGCCGGGCCCATCGCCAGGCCTGCTCCGATGCCTTCAGGCGCTTGGACCTCATGGACCGTGAGCAGATGGTTGCCGAACATGCCGATTGAGGCGAAGAAGGTTGCAAGGTTGGTTTGGAAAACCGGCCGCTTGAAAGCGGTGCGCAGATCAATCACGGCATTGCTGCGACGTAGCTGTTGGGGTACCCACAGTAGCAACGCCACCGAGCCCAGGAGGAGCATCGAGAGGACCGCGGGACTCGTCCAGCCCAGTTCGCTGCCCTTGGAGACTATCAACAGGACGGGAGACAGGATTGCGGCAAGCAAGAATGCGCCAATGAAGTCGAACCTGCCTCCGGCATATTCGGTGCTTTCGGAAACAACGAAAAGAAGGAGCAGCCCAATGAGTGTTCCGGCAATGACCGTGAACCAGAAGAGGGCCCCCACACCCAACCACTCGGTCAACGTTCCGGAAAGCAGGAGACCCCCGGCGGAGCCAACACCGACGGTCCCGCTCATCAATCCCACCGCGGATCCGGCCCGTTGCGGGGGCAGGATGTCGCGCAACAGGCTCATGCCGATCGGAATGATTGAGCTGGCGAATCCCTGGAGGGCCCGTCCAGCCAAGACGACGGCAAAGGTCATGCCGCAAGCGGCGATGAATGCCCCCAAAACCAGAAGGGCAAGGGCAACCAGCAGTAACCGGCGGCGACCATACATATCTGCCATGCGTGCCAACACTGGTGTCGCAACCGTTCCACTGAGCAGCGTAATGGTGACAACCCAGGTGGCATCATTGGCTGAAACTTCCAGTGCTCCGGCGATGTCTGGAAGCGAAGGCACAAACAGCGTGAATTGCAATGACGCGAGCATTCCGCTTGCCGCGAGGATTGCCACGGTGAGCCGTTGAATACCCGTGGCTTTGCTTTGATGCATCTAGTGGTCCGGTCCGATCGCTAAGTGGTGGTCAAGGCCTGCGCTCGCCGGGTTCTCTGCCGGAGGGCTGTCTGGATTCCTGGTGAAACAGTTGGAACCGGAAGTGAGAACCTCACGGAAGTTCTCCGGGATCCTGATTGGCCGTTGATCCGGTGACACCGTAACCAGCCAGTTTGATGCGGTAGCCACGAGAGTTTCGTCTGCGCGGCGCCACATTTCAAAGTCGAAGCGCACCGAGGAGATTCCGATTTCCCCGATGCGCAGTTCCATCGTGATTTCTTCAAACAACCGCGCGGCTTGCAGGTAATCGCAATGCGTAGCCCGTGACACTGTCCACCACCCAAAGCGATCGAGCAGTGTGTCTTGCCGGAACCCCTTGAGAAACAGCCATTCGGTTTGTAATGCCTCCATGCGGGGGAACCACGTTGCGTAATAGAGAATTCCGGCAGGGTCGGTGTCTGCGTAGCTCAGTCTTTGCGTGTGCTGGTGGACAGGGGCTTGCCTTGAGAGAGGGGTAGTGACGTTCATATTGGCTCCCGGGTGTTGTGGACTCCGATTGATCCAACAGGCTAAGTCAATTCTTCGATCTCAGAACCCCATGTCCCATTGAGCAATCAAACGGACACCGATTGCTCGGCCTAGACGCTATAGCCCCCATCCACATTGAGGTTCTGACCGGAGATGAAATCAGCTCGATCAGAAGCCAGAAAGGCAACCGCCTCAGCAATATCGTGGGATGTGCCAAAACGACCCAAGGGTATGTTGCTGCTAGTGATTGCCAAGGAACGTTCATCAAGGTCACCCGCGGCGATGAGACGTGCTGCCATGCCGTCGTTTAACATTCCGGGACCCACGCAGTTGGCGCGTACGCCGTAGCGACCTTCTTCTACGGCAAGTGCCCGGACCATTGCTTCAACACCGCCCTTGGGGATAGCCGAGAGTCCGTCTCGTTTTGGATATCTCGATGTTGCGGCAGAGGTGACAGCGACTATTGACCCAGTCGATGATCGCAAAGCGGGCAGTGCTGCATGAACGATGTTAAAGAACCCTACGAGATCAGCATTGACCTGTTCCGCGAATTGATCGGGCGTAACGTGGGAAAGATGGACCATGGGAACGTGTGGTCCCGCAGCATGAATAAGTGTGTGGATTGAACCGTGGCGATCGAGTAAGCCTCCAATCAGTTTTTCTGCGGCAACTAAATCGCTCAATGTAAGTTGATGGGCTTCGACCTGCTCGCCCAGATCTGTCAAGAGTTCACTAGGCGCGTTGTTTCTGTATGTGAAAGCAACTTTCTGCCCGTCGGCCACGAGGCGCCGCACGACTGCAGAACCGATCCCGCCAGAACCTCCGGTGACTAGTGCTATTCCACGGGATTCTCCAGATTTGTCGGGTCTGTGTGTCATAAAGGCAAGCTATCACCCACCTTCATTGATTCCAAGCAAACGCATGCTTGGTATCTGAACGAGTAGGCCTTATGCTCGATGTAGCAAGCGTTAGGTTGCTAATTCCTGGACACTGAAAGGTGTGTACATGCGTCGCACAAAGGCAAAATTGGTAGTCGCTTCATTGGCAGTAGCCGGCATGGCCCTGACTGGATGTGCAGGCAGCACGTCGTCCGCTGCTGGCGAGAACAACCCGGATGGTCCGCTTAAGGTAATCGTTCTCGGCGGCATTGGTGCTGAGGGAGTTCTGGCCAACAATGCGGCAACGTCGGTTACTGCCGCACAGGCATCGGTGGCAGCTGTAAATGCAGACGGTGGAATCCTGGGCAAGCAAATTGAAATCGAAGTTATCGATGACCGGGCGGATCCAACGGTTGCCGTCACAAAACTGCGCGAAAAGCTGTCCGCCGGAAACAAGCCTGTAGCTGTCATGAACTCCGGGCCTTCGACGGTTGCCGAAGCTATTTTGCCAATCTTGACCCAGAATAAAATCCTGTCATTCAACATTGGGCCAACGGCCACCTCCGCAGACCCGGGCGTGAGTCCGTACAACTTCGATCTTTCACCCAGCGTTCAGGACTACATCGATGGATTCGTGCCGCAGATAAAGGATCAAAAGCACCAGAATGTTGCAGTGCTCCATGGTTCCAGTGCAACCGGAGAACTCTTTGGCAAGCTAACGGAATCTACGTTCGCGGCCTCTGGGCTGACCGTTAGCGGAAATCAAGGATATGACAACGCGTCGCTCGACATGACGCCGCAGCTGGAGCGGCTCAAGAGCGGAAATCCCGATGTCCTCGTGTTGGATTCTTACGGGGCACCACTGGCATATGTATTGCAGGGAATCGAAAAGCTCGGGTGGGATATCCCGGTAATCGGCAACAATTCGGTGGCGGCGACCAGCCTGATTGCCACCGAGCCTCCGACGGGAGTCCTCGGTACGAGCCAAGTCGAGAATCTCACGATGCAGGTCTTCCAAAGCACGAAGTACGATCCGAAGAACGAGAAACTAAACGCCGCGGTCAAGCTGATGGCAGAGACCGGAACGATCGGTTCATCGCTCATTCTTGCCTACAACTATGACTCCATGTGGCTCTTGAAGGCTGCAGCAGAGTCGGCGAACTCGCTGGACGCCGAGTCCTTGTCGGCCGCACTCGTCGACAATAAGGTGCAGGAAGCCGCCAACACGCAGATGATTCCAAAGTACTCATTTGCCAAGGACGCACATGCACCACACATGGCACCTGAGCACTTCGTCTTTATCTCGCCGTCGAAACTGGTCAACGGACAGTTCCAGTAATCGATGCCGCATCGTGGGTGGCTTCGGCACCCACGATGCGGTTGACACCCAAAAATGACACTAGAACAGGACATTCGATGACGATTATCTGGTCTGGCATGGCTATCGGTGCGGTCTACGCTCTTGTTGCCATCGGCTACAACATCGTGTTTCTCTCGCAAAAAACATTCAACTTCGCGCAAGCCTCTCTCATGATGTTGGGTGCATTCATTACCTATCTGGGTATCGTCGTCCTAGGTCTGCACTGGTGGCTGGTGGGGATTGGTGCGGCCATAATTATTGGTGCAATCGCAGCCCTGGAAGAACGAATCGCTATCCGGCCGGTAAAGGATATGCATAATCTTTTGGTCACAACCCTCGGAGCCTCGATCATCCTTCAAGGTGTCGCTCAATTGATCTGGGGTGGCGAGCCCTACCGAGTTCCGTTCTTTGCTGGCGATGGGGTTGTCGAGGTACTCGGTGGAAATGTCTATCCAGTAGAAATCGCTTTAGTTCTAGTTGTTATCTTGTTGGTCGTTGCGCTCACCCAGTTTGCAAAGCACAGTTTGGTTGGGATCGCTCTCATGGGAATGAGCGAGAACCGCGAGGCGGCACAGCTGCGTGGCGTTGACGTACGCCGTTTCGCCTTCCTGGCTTTCGCCTTTACCGGTGTTCTGGCCGGAGCCATGGGGTTGTTCGTAGGGCCAAAAACATATGCGGTGGCCACACTCGGTGCCTCATTGGCGCTGAAAGGCTTCGTGGTCCTGGCAATCGGCGGCTTTGGCTCGCTTTCGGGAACCCTGGCCGGCGGACTCATTGTCGGACTCGCCGAAGCGCTTGCCAGCCGTTACATTGGTGCGGATTTCGCAAATTTGAGCGTGTTTATCATTCTGGTCGTCATCCTCATGGCGAAACCGACGGGTCTCTTTACCCGTCGCAAAGAACGGACGGTGTAATAGTGTTATCGCTGTGGCTGAAAGCTCGTGCGCTACCCACATGGATCTTGCCAGTGGGCGTGGGCGTGGTACTTCTATTCATGCCTTTCTTGGGTATGTCGTACGGTATGACGCGACAGGTGATGCTCTCACTCATGCTCGCTTTGATTGTTTCGGGATTGAACCTCAATTTAGGCTACGCCGGTGAACTGGCAATGGGGCACATCGCCATGTATGCAGCGGGTGCTTACACTGCGGGTCTCATTAGCAAAGCTGGTGTCACTGAAATTTGGATCCAGCTTCTTGCCGGGGCTCTCGTAGCACTTGGAGTCGGACTCATCTCCGGAATTCCTGGTCTGCGGCTAGGCGGCTGGTCGTTGGCCATGACGTCGTTCTTCTTGATCCTTTTGGTGCCCGATATCCTATCGATTTTCAAGGAATCAACGGGCGGGCGTAATGGACTAACGGGAATCGTTCCCCCAACGCTCTTTGGGCAGCTCATGAGCGAAAAACAGTATTACCTTTTGGTAGTCGTTGTAACGATCGTCTGGTTCGCTTGCATGAGAAACATCGTTGTGTCACGCCATGGAACTGCTCTACGTGTGCTCAAGCAGAGCCCGGTACTTGCTTCTTCGGTGGGTATCTCGGTATTCCGGATGAAACTTACTGCTTATGCGCTTGGGTCGTTGCCCGCGGGCTTAGCTGGTGTCCTTTTCGCCAACCTTGATATGTACATATCCCCGGAGGCGTTTACGTTCACAGTCGCGATGACGGTGCTTGCAGCATCCGTTTTCGGAGGATCAGCCAGCATCTATGGTGCATTGATTGGAGCCGCCGTTCTGCAGTTCGGAATGAATCAGGCGACCAATTTCCAGGAATACGGTCTAATCATTACTGGCCTGTTTCTATTGTCCGGGGGAGTGCTTTTCAGCGGAGGCATCGCTGGATTGGGGCAGAATCTGGTCAGGAAGCTTGACAAGCTGGCCCGGGAACGTGTCGGTTCTCAACTGGTTCCCGCAGCTACGGCCGAAGTCGCTCCTATTCAGGGTGCACGACTAATGGTTGAATCGATTTCGAAATCATTTGGTGGTAACCAGGCACTCTCGCAGGTCAGTGTTGAAGCAAAGCCAGGAGCTGTAACGGCAATCATTGGTCCGAATGGTTCAGGCAAAACGACACTCTTGAATATGATCTCCGGCTACTACTCTACGGACGAGGGCAGCATCGCTCTTGATACTGAGGAAATTCACGGACTGTCGTCGTATCGTGTTGCTCGTGCTGGGGTTTCTCGTACGTTCCAAACGCCCAATATTCCTGAGAAGCTAAGTGTTATCGAGGCGGTGGAAGCCGGACGCTACGCCACGGAACGTGTGTCGATTCTGCAAGCAATACTTCGCACGCCGAAGTTTAAGCGCATCCGACGTGAGGACCGGTTGGAAGCCGAAAGAGTGCTAAATCTCGTGGGCCTTGGAGAGCAACGCGATTCAGACGCTGACGCGTTACCACTGGGCAATCGCCGCTTGCTTGAAGTGGCCCGCAGCCTAATCGGAGCCCCTAAAGTGATCTTGCTTGATGAGGTGGCTTCCGGGTTGGACGAAGACGAACTCGATGTTTTGGCAGATCTAGTGAATCGACTTCGCGATGCAGGACTGACTGTTGTCATTGTCGAGCATAATTTCCAGTTGGTTCTCCGCCTCGCAGACGAGATCTACGTGTTGGCGCAGGGCACCGTCATGGCACACGGGACGCCAGCTGAGATTGAGAGGAACCCTCGCGTGATGGAGGAATACCTCGGTGTGATCAATGACGCGGATGGCTCGAATTTGATAGGAGCGGGTAATGACTAGCGGCGAGCTATTGCTTGAAGTTGAACATTTGCAGACCGGTTATGGTGATCTGAAAGTCGTGAGGGATGTATCTCTGACGGTTCGCCGTGGCGAAATTACAGTTTTGCTTGGCCGCAATGGTGCAGGCAAGACCACAACGCTGCGTGCCATAACGGGATTGAACAAAACATATGGTGGCGAAGTCCGTTACCTTGGTGCAAAGCTTGGTGAAGTTCCGGCTCACCGAAGAGTAGCTCGGGGAATGTCGTATGTGCAGGAAGGCAAGCGAGTGTTTCATGAACTCACCATTGAACAGAACTTGCTTCTGGGTGGGTTCTCGACGCGTTTGAAGAAACGGGCACTGCTGGAGGCAGTAAGTGAGATCTACGAATTCTTCCCGATTTTGGGGGACAAGCGTGCGTTACCTGCCGCCAGCATGTCTGGTGGTCAACAACAAATGTTGGCCATCGGCCAAGCGCTAATGGCTAAGCCGCAGCTGCTTATTCTTGATGAACCAAGCCAGGGTTTGGCCCCATCGATTGTCAAAGAGGTGATGGAACGCGTGCACGCGCTTAAAGCCATGGGCCTTGGCATCCTTCTTGTGGAGCAAGCTGTACAGGAATCACTGGAAATTTCGGATGAAGTCTCGGTTGTTGACATGGGGCGAACAATTCTCGCGGGGCCCGCATCTACGATCAGCCTTGACCAGCTTCAAGATGCCTACTTTGGTGTAGGCACGGCTTCGTAGCTTTCCTGCCTAGGTAGGGTAACCGCCGATTGCGGCGGCCCCACCTAGGCACGGTTTTCATCCGCACGAAACCACAACCAAAATAAAACAAGCGTTTGTTTGGTAAAGCCAACAGTATCGCGGTGAGGAAGGATAGGTAAACGATGTCGATCGTTATTGATTTCAAGGAGCGCGTAGTGCTCGTGACAGGCGGCGCCCGCGGCGTGGGCGCGGGGATTGTCCAGGCGTTCCTTGACGCCGGCGCAGTGGTGGAGATCTGCGGGCGCAGTTTTCCCGAAAAGGAGCACCCCGCCGGAAGCGACTCCGTGCATTTCAGCGTTGTGGACGTGCGCAAAGCCGAACAGGTCCAAGCCTGGGTGGCGGATATCGAGCAGCGCCGGGGCCGTATTGACGTAGTGGTGAACAACGCCGGAGGTTCGCCGTTCGGCCGCTTTGAAGAAGGCTCGGCCCGCTACCACCAGGCAATCACGGAATTGAACTTCTTGTCGGCCGCCCATGTGGCCAACGCTGTGCAGCCGATCATGCTGCGACAGCCGGACAAGGGCTCGATCGTGAACATCACCTCCATCAGCGCCCGCCGGCCCAGCCCCGGGACGGCGGTTTACGGTGCGGCCAAGGCAGCCTTGGAGAGCCTCACGGCCAGCCTCGCCGTTGAATGGGCGCCACATATTCGGGTGAATGCCGTGAGCTGTGGATTGGTTGCGACAGAGGGCGCCGTGGACCACTACGGCGATGAGGAAAGCTACGCCAATGTTGCGGCAACCATCCCGCGCGGCCAATTGGCCACCCCGAGTGATATCGGGGCAGCCTGCGTCATGCTCGCCTCGGATCTGTCAGCACATATCACCGGCGCAGTGCTTGACGTCGATGGCGGCGGCGAATGGCCGGCGTTCCTGGCCCACACTCCCAACGCCGAAGTTTTGAAACCACTTGAACTAGCAGTAGAAGGAGCACACTGATGGCTGAGGCAGTAATCGTTTCCACGGCTCGTTCGCCGATCGGACGAGCATTCAAGGGGTCCTTGCGTGAAATGCGCGGCGACGACCTGGCGGCACAGATGGTGCAGGCGGCACTTGCCGCGGTACCTGAACTTGATGCCAGCACCATTGACGACTTGATGATGGGCTGCGCCCAGCCCGCCGGCGAGCAGGGCTACAACATTGCTCGCATGGTGGCCATGCAGCTCGGGCTCGATTCGGTGCCGGGAACTACCGTGCACCGCTATTGCTCATCGTCCCTGCAGACCACCCGCATGGCGTTCCACGCCATCAAGGCCGGCGAGGGAGACGCCTTCATTTCCGCGGGCGTGGAAACCGTTTCTCGCTTCGGCGCGGGCAAGTCCGACGGCATGCCGGACACCAAAAACCCGGCATTCACGGCAGCGATGGAACGCACCGCAGCGCTGGCCGCCGATCCCACCTTGAGCTGGAACGATCCCCGGCTCAAGGGGGAACTGTCGGATATCTACATCGCCATGGGGGATACCGCCGAGAACGTTGCACAGTTGCGCAACGTTTCACGTGCGGCACAGGACGAGTGGGCGGTGCACAGCCACCACAAAGCGGAGGCCGCGGCGGCCCGCGGGTTCTGGGCCAAGGACATCACCCCGGTCACGCTTGCCGATGGAAGCGTTGTATCAACCGATGACGGGCCACGTGCCGGAGTGCAGTTGGAGAAGCTGGCGGGAATGCAGCCGGTGTTCCGCGAACACGGAACCGTGACCGCAGCCAACTGCTGCCCGTTGAACGACGGCGCGGCGGCACTGGTGATCATGAGCGACACCAAGGCCAACGAACTGGGGCTCAAGCCCTTGGCCCGCATCGTTTCCACCGGAGTGGCGGCGATGACACCGGAGCTGATGGGCCTGGGCCCCGTGGAGGCGGTGCGTCGCGCGCTTTCCAACGCAAGGATGTCGATCAAGGACATGGACATCATGGAACTCAACGAGGCCTTTGCGGCCCAGGTGTTGCCCTCGATCGACGAAATCGGGATCGATCCGGAGAAGGTCAACGTGAATGGCGGCGCGATCGCACTGGGCCACCCGTTTGGCATGACCGGCGCACGCATGACCACCACCGCAATCAATGCCCTGCGGGAACGCGACGAACAGTTCGCAGTTGAAACCATGTGCGTGGCCGGCGGCCAAGGCATGGCATTGGTGCTGGAGCGCTTGAACTAGCGGCTGCGGGCCGAGGCGAAAGCCCTCAGTCACAAGGATAAGCGCGTGTCATGGGAGTCCCATGGCACGCGCTTTTTGCTCAAGACGGTGTTGTGCTAAATGGCAGGACATGGCTCTGGCCGTATGGACAGCGCACGCAAAAGGCTCGGGTCGGAAAGCTGCACTGCAGCTTTCCGACCCGAGCCATATGCGTTTTTTCTAGCCGACCGGCTGTGGTATCGGCACTTCGCGGTTGCGGGCCGCGCGTGGATCGATGACCTCACGGATGAGGCGCAGTTCCTCGTCGCTTGGGATGCGGGTCTCCGGCGCCTTTGAGGCCTCCAGGGGGAAGCCGGTGTTGTCGGTGACTTCCTGCGGGTCTACGCCCGGGTGTACCGAAAGGACCTTGATTCGGCCGCTTTCGTCGTAACCCAGCACCGCAAGGTTGGTGATGATGACACCCAGGTGGTGGTGTTTGAGACCTGCTGCCTTGGCCCGGTCGTTGCCCACGCCGGAAACCATGTCCACCGACTCAACAAACAAGCGTGCGCCGTGTCGGGCTATCCAGTAGTCCACGCGGTGGTTGGCGGTGTTTCCGGGTGCCCCGCGCACTCCGATGAGCTGGCGCTTGGGCTTCTTCCAGTCGCCGATCAACGAGATGTTCTGGTTTCCGTACTGGTCGATCTGGCTGGCGCCCATGATGCTCTGGCGGCGGCCCGTGGCAACGATGTCAAAGATGCGGCTAAAAGGCGCCCAGCCTTCGATGGTTCCACCGTGCGCCGCGGACTTGCCCAGTGCCGGCGGTTCGCTCATCATGAAGGCCTCTCCGTCGCTGAGGATGATGTCCGGCGAGTGGGTGAGCTTGGCCAGGCGTGCGCCAATGGTTGGGACAATGCCCACGGCATGGGCCAGCAACTCACCGGACTCGCGGTAGATGTCCGAGCATGCTGCAACGCAGATCTCGGCAATGGTGACGTCGTTAGACAAGGGATTTCTCCTGTTCTGCGTGGAAACGTTCAACTGCTGCTTGGAAGGCTGCTTCATCGCCCGTGAGGAACTGCGCGGTGAAAGCCTCCCAGGCCGCCGGGTCCTTGGCCGAGGCCGCATAGTGCTTCTGGAAGAGCTCGTCGCGACCGTAATCGGGCTCGCAGGTGGTGAAATGCGCGCCCTTTGGGGTCTCGATGACCCCGGTGACGTACATGCGGCTGAGCATCAGGGTGTGGAAGGATCCTTCGTCGAGCAGGTTCTCGGTGGGAACGATCTTTTCGGTGCTGACAAAGGTCCGGGTTGCGGCCATCGCGTACAGGTCGTCGAAGTACGGGTCCGGTCCCAGGAACTGGATGTTCCCGGCTGTGTCGGAACGGTTGGCGTGGATCAAGGCAACATCCATGGTGATGGCCGGGACCGCCACGTATTCATCGTCCGAGTACGGGGACTTGATGGTCTTGAGATGCGGATTTGCGGCAAGCACATCCGACCCGATTCCTGCCAGGGTGGGAAGGAAGGAAAGCCGGTTTGCTGCGGCACGCAGCCCGGTGACAAACATACCCTCGTCGTATTCCTGCAGCTCAAGCTCGCCGCGTTCGCGGGCTGCCGTGAACAGCGGATCCAGCGGGATGCTGTCCAGTGTGACGAAGCCGTAAATCAGCTTGCGTACCTTGCCCGCAGCCACCAGCAGCCCCACATCCGGGCCACCAAGCGATACCACGGTGAGGTCCTTGACGTCGCTGCGCAGCAATTCGCGAACGATTGCCATGGGCTTGCGCCGTGATCCCCAGCCACCGATGCCGATGGTCATTCCGGACTCAATCGACGCAACCGCATCACTGAGTTCTATTCGTTTGTCAGGCATGTGGTGTCCCTCATTTCTTGGAAAAATAATAAACCTAGCGCTCGCTTGGTTGTAAGGCTAGCATGTTCGGAAGGGGACTGTCGGGGTCATACCAGCCATCAGGATTGCCCTCAGGCAAACCGCTTTCACTAGGACGTTTCGGGGGTTGCCGGTTCCGGAAAACAATTTGGCCGAAGTCCTGCCCGGCACATTCAAGAACCAAAGCACTGGAGAAAACATGGAAAACGACCCGATTATCGACCTGAAAGACAAGGTCGTGGTGCTCACCGGTGCCGCCGGAGGGCAAGGAGTATCGCACGCCCGAATGCTGCACGGGTTGGGCGCCAAGCTGGTGCTTACCGATCTTGAGGAAGCCGCGATGGCAGCGGTGGCCGAATCTTTGGGAAGCGACGTCATTGCCCTGGGCCATGACGTCAGTTCGCTAACGGACTGGCATGCGACAGTGGAAACTGCGGTGGCGCATTTTGGAGGCATCGATGTATTGATCAACAACGCGGGGATCGCCCCGGTGGGAGAGCTCGCGGAAACCAGCGAAGCACAGCTACGCAAAACCCTGGATATCAATCTCGTGGGGCCGATGCTTGGCATGCAGGCGGTATTGCCGGCCATGCGCGAGAACGGCGGCTCAATCATCAATATCGCCTCGACCGCGGCCTTGGTGGGTTACCCGGGGCGGGCACCCTATGTTGCCTCGAAATGGGGTTTGCGCGGGGTAGGGAAATCCGTGGCGCGGGAATACGCGCAATTTGGAATCCGGGTCAACACCATCTGCCCGGGCGCTGTCGACACCGTCATGAGCGATCCCGATACCCGAGCGGGCGTCGGCATGATCACCCAAAATCCGATTCCGCGGGCGGGCCAACCACGTGAAATCTCCACCATGGTCGCGTTCCTGGCCAGTGAGGCAAGTAGCTATTGCACCGGCCAGGACTTCGTGGTCGACGGGGGCTCGACGGCTTAGCTTGTCATTTCGGTGCGGTGTTGCTCCTTGTCCAAGCCAGGAGCAACACCGCACCGGGAGGCTTGTGGCTCCTAGACCGCGCCAATTCCCAGCAGGGCAGCCAGGCGTTGCCGATGCGAGCGGGCCTGCCCAAAGAGCTGCGCCGTTGCGTGGGCCCGTTTGAACAGCAGCTGAGCATCATGTTCCCAGGTGATGGCAATGCCCCCATGCAGTTGCACGCATTCCGAGGCGATGTGTTCCAGGGCATCCGAACACCACGCCGCGGCCATGGCCGCCCGTTCGGGCAGATCCGGGGCGTCGGTACCGGCGGACCAGGCAGCCGTCCAGGCCGCGGTGCGCGCGGTTTCCACCTGCACCAGCATGTCCGCCATGCGGTGCTTGAGCGCCTGGAAAGAACCAATCTGCCGGCCAAACTGGACCCGCTGCGTGGAATATTCAACCGTCATGTCCAGCCCGCGCCGCGCGGTCCCGGCCTGCAGGCAAGCGCGCGCAACCAAGGCGATGTCCCGGATCTTTTCCAGTGCCTTGCCGGCATCCAGCAAGAGCGGCCGTGCCTCGACATGTGAAAAATCCAGCGTCGCAAAGCTCAGCGTGGTGTCCATGGCAGGAGTCTGCACCCGGGCAACATTCTGGGCATCAAGCACTTCAAAGAGCCCGATGCCGGCCGGGGTGGAAGCAACAGCCAGGATGATGTCCGCGGATTGCCCGTCAAGCACCAGGCTTGCGGTTCCGTTAAGCACCCATTGGCCATGGTGCGTGGCGGTGATGTCGCTGCGCGTGGTTTCCCACTGTCCCTGCGCAGTTGCCCAGGCCAGCGTTGCGATGCTGCTTCCCTCGGCGATTTCCGGCAGTATCCGTTCGCAGGCGTCTGCATCCGCGGCTTCCAGCAACGCTGCGGTTGCCAGCACGCCGGAGGCCAGCAGGGGACTGGGGGCCAGATGGTAGCCGAGCACTTCCAAGGCCAGCCCGGTTTCAATCCAGTTGCAGCCCGCACCGCCATATTCCTCCGGGATCGCCAGCGAGGCGACCCCGACCTCCTGGGCGAGTATGCGCCACAGATCTTTGTCATAACCGAGCTCCGACTCTGCTCCCTGGCGCACGGCGGCGGAATCCGCGTGGCGTTCCAACACTGCATGAAGGGTCTTGGCCAGCTCGTTTTGCTCGTCGGTCAGTGAGAAGTCCATGCCGCTCTCACGCAACCGGCGCCAGCTGGGAGACGGGGGACAGGATGAAGGACGCCACGCGGTTGCGGTGATACCTGGCGGTGCCCCATGCGCCCAGCAGGGCATGCACTCGGGTGATCCACAGGCTCAGGTCGTGTTCCTGGGTATAACCGATGGCCCCGTGAACCTGCAGTGCCACACGAGCGGCGAGCAGCGCCGCATCGCCCGCGGCAACCTTCGCGGCAGAGACGCTGCGCGGACCCGCCGGGCTGCCCAGGTCCAAGGCTGCGCCGTTGATCAAGGGGCGCGCGAAGGTCAGTGCCACCCGAACGTCGGCCAGTTGATGCTTGAGCGCTTGGTACTCGCCGATGGCACGGCCAAATTGGCGACGGATTTTCGCGTATTCGACGGCCTCATGGAGCAAGCGTTCCCCGGCGCCCAACAGGACCGCTGCGCAGCCAAGCGTGGCCCGGTCGATGGCGGTTGCCACCAGCTGTTCATCGAGTGTCGTTGCGCTTTCCGTTGCCTGCAATTCGCTCAGTGTGCGGGTCTCGTCGATGGAACCTATTGGTTCACCGGCCTTGGCCAAGGAGATGGAATCCGGGTTCACAATGAAGCTGTGGGTGCTGGAGGCCGAATCGAGCGCATAGGTGAGAAGTCCGGGGATGGCGGCGGTGGCGATGACCGAGCCGTCTATCAGTCCCTCGCGAATGGCGGGGTTCACCAAGTCCGGGAGCAGTGCCGCGGATTCCAGGTACGGTCCGGGGACCGCGTGATACCCCAATTGTTCAAAGGCCACCACGAGGTCGACCGGTGTGCCGCCCATGCCGCCGTCGGCCTCGTCGATGCACAGTCCGAGCATTCCCAGCTCGGCGAGATGTGCCCAAAGTTCCTGGCCCGGGGCCCGATCGCCGGCTGCCCAGGCGCGGGCAACACCGGTTCCGCCGGCCCCCTCAATAATCTGTTCGAGGGCCTCTGCCAGGGCTCGTTGTTCGTCGCTGATCACGAATTTCATGACGTTTTCCTTCCGTCGCCGCCGCGGGGCAGGCCAAGTAGACGTTCTGCGATGATGTTGCGTTGGATTTCGTTGGTTCCCGCATAGATGGGACCGCCCAGCGAGAAGACGTAGTCCTCGATCCAGCGGCCATTGGAGACTGCCGAGGGACCGCGAAGCTCGGCCTCGGGGCCCAGCAGCGCCAGGGCGGTGCCATGCAGTGCAATGTCCAGTTCGGACCAGAACACCTTGTTGACGCTGCCTTCGGCACCCACGTCGCCGCCGTCCTGCAGGGTGCTGACGGTGCCCCAGGTGTAGAGGCGGTAGGCCTCGGACTTGATCCATGCATCCACGACCGCGTCCTGGGCCAATGGTTCCTGTTCCTGGTGGGTGTGCCAGAGATCGATCAGTCGATCGGTGGCGGCGCAGAAGCGTCCGGGGGAGCGCAGCGACAGTCCGCGTTCGTTGCCGGCGGTGCTCATGGCAACCCGCCAGCCGTCGCCCGGCTCGCCAAGCACATCCTCATCGGCAACGAACACGTCGTCAAGGAAAATTTCGGCAAAACCGGTGGTGCCATCCAGCTGTGCAATCGGGCGGATGGTGATGCCCTCGGCGTCCAGCGGGAACAGGAAATAGGTCAAACCGCGGTGGCGCTGGGCCGCGGGGTCCGAGCGGAACAGCCCAAAGCCGCGATCCGCCCAGGGGGCACGGGAGCTCCAGGTTTTTTGGCCGTTGAGAATCCAGCCGCCGCGTTCCTCGTCGCGCCGCGCGGTGCTGCGGATGGAGGCCAGGTCGCTGCCGGATTCCGGCTCCGACCAGGCCTGCGCCCAGATCAGTGAGCCATCGGTCATGGGGCGCAGGAAACGTTCGCGCTGGGCGTCGGTGCCATGCCCGAAAAGGATTGGTGCAAGCAGTGAAATACCGTTTTGTGCGGCGCGGGTCGGTGCGCCGGCGCGGTAGTACTCTTCCTCGAAGAGCACCCATTCGATGAGGCCGGCTCCGCGGCCACCGAATTCTTCGGGCCAGGAGACCACGGACCAGCCGCCGCGGGCAAGCTCGGCCTCCCACGCACGGTGGGCGGCAAAGCCTTCGGCGGTGTCCATTGAGGGCAACGGCGTTGCGGGAACATGCTCGGCGAGCCAGGCGCGTGCCTCGGCAGCAAATGCGAGCTGTTCCTCGCTCAGGTCAAGGTTCATTGTGTCGGTGTTCATGATTGTGCGGCCGCCTCACGCATGCTCTTGGCTCCCATTCCGGCCAGCGAATCCTTGCCGACCTCTGCGTTGTGTGCATGGGCCGCATGATGCAACCCAAAAACCGAGTCCATGCCGGCACGCATGCCCTGCAGGTCCTCGACCTGGTTTACTGCTTTTTTGGCCAGGGCGAGTCCCAGGCGTGGCATGGCGCCAATGCGCTCGGCCATGTCGAGGACTGTCTTCTCAAGCTCGGCGACCGGAACCACGTGGTTCACCATGCCCAGATCGTGGGCCCGCCGAGCGCTGAAACGGTCCCCGGTGAAGAGGAATTCCTTGGCGGCGCGCGGGTTCATGACCCACGGATGGGCGAAGTACTCCACCCCCGGAATTCCCATGCGAACCACCGGATCGGAGAAGAACGCATCCTCGCTGGCGACGATGAAGTCACAAGACCAGGCCAGCATCAGTCCGCCGGCAATGCACGCGCCCTGGACCATGGCAATCATGGGCTTGGGGAGTTCGCGCCAGCGTCGGCACATCCCCAGATAGACCTCGGACTCCCGGGCAAAGCGCGAGTCGACGCCCTCGGCTCCCACATGGTCCCACCACATGACCGCCTTGCGTTCGAAGCTCTGGTCGGCATCCCGCTCCGGGGTGCCGATGTCGTGTCCGGCGCTGAAGTGCTTGCCGTTCCCGGCCAGCACGATGACCTTCACCGCGTCGTCGTTGACTGCCCTGGTGAATGCGGCGTCCAGCGCATAGGTCATTTTCGAGTTCTGCGCGTTGCGGTAATCGGGCCGGTTTAGCCTCACGATTGCCGTGGATCCGCGCACCTCGTAGGTGATGACGTCTTGAATGTTGCTCTCACTCATCGTTTCGCTCCCTTCCTGCCTCACTTGGTCAACTGGAAAACTTGCCTGGGACTAGACTAACCAAACAAGTGCTTGGTTTGCTAGCATAAGCGAAGTTTGAACATGTGACCAATGGATATCGAGAGTGAGGTGTAGCCGTGGATTTGAACTATTCGGTTCAAGACAACGAGTTTCGGCAAGAGATCCGCCAATGGCTCGAATCAAATCTTGTCAGCCGATTTGCCCGTCTGCGCGGGCTGGGCGGTTCGGGCCGAGAACATGAGGCCTTTGCGGAACGCCTGGAATGGAACCGTCATCTGGCTGCACACGGCTGGAGCTGTGTCAGCTGGCCCAAGGAACACGGTGGACGAGGGCTGAGCCTGCAACAGCAGGTCATTTTCCACGAGGAATATGCCCGGGCCAACGCGCCGGCGCGTGTAAACCACCTCGGCGAGGAATTGCTGGGGCCCACGCTGATCGCCTTTGGGACGCCGGAACAACAAGCCCGCTTTTTGCCGCGCATCATTGCCGTTGAGGAGCTCTGGTGCCAGGGATATTCGGAACCCGGTGCGGGCTCCGACCTGGCCTCGGTCTCCACCAAGGCCAGGCTGGAAGACGGCAAATGGGTCATTGACGGGCAGAAGGTGTGGACCTCGCTGGCGCACACCGCCAATTGGTGCTTTGTTATTGCCCGCACCGAAGCCGGGTCACAAAAGCACCGGGGGCTGTCCTACCTGCTGGTTCCGATGGATCAGGACGGCGTGGAAATCCGGCCGATCCTCCAGTTGACCGGAACCTCGGAATTCAGCGAAGTGTTCTTTGACGGTGCCACAACCGATCAGGACCTTGTGGTCGGTGAACCGGGTGCCGGCTGGTCGGTGGCCATGGGAACCCTCGGATTTGAACGCGGAGTCTCCACGCTGGCCCAACAGATCGCGTTCCAGGGCGAGCTGCAGGTCATTATCGATCTGGCCCGCAGCAACGGAGCCATTAACGACCCGCTGATCCAAGACAGGATTGTCCAAGCCCACATGGGCCTGGACATGCTGCGCATGCACGGGCTGCGCACGCTGAGCGGCGAGCAGGGCATCGAAGCCTCGATCACCAAGTTGTTGTGGGCGCCGTGGCATCGTTCACTGGGCGAATTGGCCATGGCTGTTGCCGGTTCCGGTGGCCTGACGGTCGCCGAAGCCCCGTACCGACTCGATGAGCTTCAGTCGCTCTATCTCTTTAGCCGAGCCGACACCCTCTACGGCGGCTCGGACGAAATCCAACGAAACGTGATTGCCGAGCGTGTGCTCGGCTTGCCCAAGGAGGCACGAGTATGACCGTGACACGCATTGCACAACCAGCTCCCGACTACGTCAAGGCCCATGGCCTGCTCGCCGGCCGCCGCGTGGTGATCACCGCCGCCGCGGGTGCCGGAATCGGCGCCGCCGCCGCGCGCCGCTGCCTCGAAGAAGGCGCCGCACTGGTGGTTTTGGGTGACACCCACGCTGGACGTCTCGAGGCCTCTGCCACCGAGCTGGGTGCGGAATTCGGTGCCGAGCGGGTGCGTTTCGCAGTATGCGATGTCACCGACGAAGCCCAGGTCCAGGCGCTCTTGGACGTCGCGGAGGAAGCCGGCGGGGTTGATGTCATGATCAACAATGCCGGGCTGGGCGGCACCGCCTCCATCCTGGAGATGGAAGACGAGCAGTGGGACAAGGTCCTGAACGTCACGCTGACCGGGACCTTCCGCTCGGTGCGTGCTGCAAGCCAGCGCATGGTCAAGAACAACACCAAGGGCGTGATCATCAACAACGCTTCGGTCATTGGTTGGCGTGCCCAGGAAGGCCAGGCCCACTACGCCGCGGCCAAGGCCGGCGTCATGGCTCTGACCCGTTCCGCGGCCATGGACGTTGCACCGCATGGCATCCGCATCAACGCGGTCGCTCCGTCCTTGGCCATGCACCCGTTCCTGGCCAAGGTCACCTCCGAGGAGCTGCTTGAGCAGCTGACCTCCCGTGAGGCCTTTGGCCGGGCGGCCGAACCCTGGGAAATCGCCAATGTCATGGTGTTTTTGGCCAGTGACTATTCCTCATACATGACCGGTGAAGTTGTCCCGGTGAGCAGCCAACAGGCATAAAGGAGCAAGAACAATGAGTGAAGCCTACATTATTGATGCTGTACGTACCCCGGTTGGACGCCGCGGCGGCTCCCTGGCGCAGATCCACTCCGCCGACCTTGGCGCACACGTGATTTCCGCGCTCATGGAACGCACCGGAGTCGATCCTGGTGCGGTTGACGACGTGATCTTCGGGTGCACCGACACCCTCGGGTCGCAGGCGGGCGACATTGCCCGTACCGCGTGGCTGGTCGCCGGCCTGCCGGACCATGTTCCGGGGGTGACCATCGACCGCCAGTGCGGTTCCAGCCAGCAGTCGGTGCACTTCGCGGCGCAGGGCGTCATGTCCGGAACAGCGGATCTGATCATTGCCGGGGGCGTGCAGAACATGTCCGCAATCCCGATTTCCGCCGCCATGATCGCCGGTTCCGATTTCGGATTCACCACCCCGTTTGCCGAGTCCCCGGGCTGGGTGGCCAGGTATGGGGACCAGGAAGTCTCCCAGTTCCGCGCCGCGGAAATGATCGCGGAAAAATGGGACGTTGCCCGCGAGACCATGGAACAGTTTGCACTCGAAAGCCACCAGCGTGCCGCAACTGCTGCAGACGAGGGCCGTTTTGATGCAGAAATCGTTCCGCTCAATGGACTGGAGCAGGATGAAACCATCCGCCGGGGGACCACCCTGGAGAAGATGGCGTCGCTGGATCCGCTCTCGGAGGGCGGCCGGTTGACCGCTGCGGTGGCCGCGCAGATTTGCGACGGTGCCAGCGCCATGCTGATCGCCTCGCAAAAAGCCGTCGACGAGCACGGGCTGAAGCCGCGCGCCCGCATCCACCACATCTCGGTGCGTGCCGATGATCCGGTCTGGATGCTCACCGGTCCAATCCGCGCGACCAAGTACGCGCTGGAACGAGCCGGCATGGGTGTTGATGAGATCGACCTTTTTGAATGCAACGAGGCGTTTGCCCCGGTGGTGCTGGCCTGGATGCAGGAGCTTGGCATTGACCGCAGCAAGGTCAACGTCAACGGTGGAGGCATCGCGCTGGGCCACCCGATTGGTGCCACCGGCACCCGTTTAATGACCACGCTGCTGAACGAACTCGAGCGCACCGGTGGGCGTTACGGCCTGCAGGTGATGTGTGAAGGCGGCGGTCAGGCCAATGTCACCATCATCGAACGGCTCTAAAAAGACTCATGGCTGACCGGGATCTGCTGGATCCACATTTGCGAATCTGTAGGTCCCGGTTTTTGGCGTCCAGCGAAAAATGTCAAGCTGTGCGGAGTCATTAGCCCCGACGTTGTTCCGTTAGGAGATGTCGCTAAACTACTGGCGCTACTTCCCGGGGTGGCGGCATCGGGATGAGCGGCTGCGTTGTTTGTCGATGGGGTCGAGGTCCGGGTGTTGGGCATGGCGGGGTCAAGATGGTGGGCCGGGCAGCGGGAGCCTCGGAGCACACCGCCTTGCGGGGAATCCACGATCTGGATACAGGTGAAACGCCGCTGGGCAGTACGCGTCTGCCCGGTGGGGGACGCGAGCGGATATCCGAGATGGATACCGGGCTGCTGCAGTAGTTGCTCGCGTTGGACGGACCGGACGAACGTGGGGCACGCGATGCCGTCTTCGCGGCGGACACCGTCGTCGGGCTGTTGCACCGGGCGGGTTTCAGCCTGCAGTCCAACGCCAAGACCCGGGAGGGCGATCAGGGCCCGGACCGCGACGCGCAGTTTCGATACTTCAACGACTAGGCCAAAACCCACCGCTAGCACTGGGGGCATGGGCACTTCGCGGTATCGGAATCGATGCCGCGGCGGCGACACAGCCGCTACTGCCATGACCCAAAAATGCGGGTTTGCTTCAATGCCATTCGGTTAGGGCGCGGGGTCGGTCCTCAAGATCGTCGTGGAGAGCGGTGCGGGATAGGTCCGGCGGCCGACATCCCGGGTCTTGGCGCGGTATTTGGAGACCGCCCGTTTGACCACTCTGACACCGGTGCGGATCCGACGCTTGGGCATCACCTCGGCCAGGACCGCGGACCCGATGCGTCCGACCAAGTCGATCAAGGCTTCAGCGGGAATCCCGCGGGCCTGGATCACCTCGTCGCGCGCGGTGTTCAGGGCGATGCTGAAGGACAAACGGTCGGGGTCGATGTCGGGGTGTTCCAGTGTCATATCGGTCATCGCGGTGCGCAGGATATGGCAGCAGGTCAGCAGCGGCCAGCTTTCCGGGATGACCGCCCCGGCGGGGTGCCGCCCCGCAGCACCCCGCCGCCCAGGATGCGTGATTTCAGCTCGCAGTATGCCGTTTCGATCTCCCATCGCCCGTGGTAACGGCTGACTATCTTCTGGGTGGGTGCTTGGCGGAGGTCAAGGATCGTGGTGACCAGCCGGTACTCGGTGGTGCTGGTCTTGGCCTCGGTGCTGGTAGTCAGTGCGGCATCGATGACCCGGACGCGTTGGCCCGCGGCGAAAGGTAGGAACCATCGGCCAGCTCGGCAAGGACCGGCAGTTTCATGGCCTTTTCGTCGGTCTTGGCGCGGAAGAGGGAATCCGCGCCCGTGGCGGCCACCTCGCGGAAGAAGTCATAGGTGGCGAAGCTGCGGTCCCAGAGCGCCGCATCGACCATCTCGGCCGGGACGACGCGGGTCAGTTCGCCCAGATGCCCGGGATCGAATACCCCCGCGGAAGGATTCATGGCAACAATCTAACATTGTGGCTCCCGTGGGGGTGGATCAGTCTTGGTGGACCGAACTACCCAAACAGGAGCCACACCCAATTCCCCTTCAAGTCACGCCGATTCGACGGTTCTTGACCCCATGCCCCGGCCGCTAACCCAATGGCATTGGGTTAGCTCTCCGTGCGGATGCCGTCACCTGGTGATCGTTTGTTTCCTGCGCCGCGCTCACGCCTGCGCGACGACCGAAGAAACTGCCGTCACCTAGGCTCGTTCCGCTGGCGTAGCCCCCGGCGCATACTCCCGAAGTGCAACGACCCGCGGCAAATAGTCCTGGAATGGGATTGCCGGAGACATGTAGCACTCGGGAGTCGACATCCGTCCTCAACCCTCCGAGGGTGAAGCCTCCGGTGCGACCTCGCAAGTCAATTGCGGCGATGGGAGTTCCCAACGGTTTGACCCACCGCGGATTCTTGCCTAGCAGTGGGTCAGAGCCCTCGGCAGCGTGTCGGTTGTACAACTCGACAGTGGATTGCAGGCTGCCGGCTGGAAGCCCAATTTCAACTTCCAGATCTCCGGTCGTCTCGCCAACCCATGTCGGTTGCAGCAGTAACTCCGGGGTCGCAGATTCACTCGCAAAACCTTCGTCGAACGCTGCCTCGTCGATGATCAGGAAAGCCTGGTTGTCTTGGTGGAACAAAGTGGCCTGTCCAATTCGTCCGGGGTACGTGTCCTCGGTGATGTAGCGCTGACCGCGGGCGTTGACCAGGATTCCACGCACCAATAATTGCGGATCGCAGAAGAAGGCGACCTCGGTTGCATCCATGTGAGCAGTCTCCGCGCCTAGCGCCTGACCCATCTGGATGGCTCTGCCGTCGTGCGCCTCAATGGATGCGGCGGGGTGCCCGAAGATTCGGGGAGCATTCTGTCGGACCATGTCCTCGTTGTAGGCGAAGCTACCCATCGCTAGAACCACGCCCCTTCGTGCCTTGGCGTAGACGTCCTTGCCGTACCGCCTGGACGCGACACCCACGACTCGGCCAGCGTCATCAACGACTAGGCTCTGAACACGAAGGTCGTATTCTGCGTGGACACCTAACTTTTCGGCAGTCTCGACGAGAGGCTTCATGAGCATATAGCCACCGCCTTGCTCGCCGGTTCTCTTTGTTGACATCTGCGGCACATGCCCGCGCGGCGCAGGGGGAATCAGAGAGCAAAAAGGCGCCGCATTCTCGCCGCCGGAATACATCAGTCCGTCGTCGTACGGCGGTTCCCAGCCCGGCTGCCCCCAGTAGGACTCTTTGAAGGAGACGCCGGCGTCGAGAAGCCAGTTGTAGTGGTCCACGCTTTCGTCGCAATAGACGTCAATCTTGTCCTCGTCAGTTCCCGGACCGAGAGCCGCTTTCATAAAAGCTTTCATGTTTTCCGGGGTGTCGTGGAAGCCCAAAGCTTTCTGCAAGGGTGTGCCGCCACCGAGATAGATGAACCCGCCCGCCATCGAGGCGGCCCCGCCCCATCCTGCAGATCGTTCAAGGACCAGCACCTCGGCCCCTGATCGCGCAGCTTCAATTGCCGCGCTCACCCCGGCGATTCCGTAGCCGGCCACGACAACGTCGGCTTCGAAATCCCAGTCATTGACATCTTTAGCTGAAATTTGGGTAATTTTGGCATCGGACATGGAAGAACAGCCTCTCGTAAACGAACCACAAATGTCTCGCAGGCTAGCAGTGCACCTCGGGCGTTGTCGGGCCAGGTCTCGTTCAGTGGATGGAAGGTCTGTGAAGTGACCGGATCAAAAATCGACAAGTCACATATGTGTGTAATCTCGCAGCGTCGTGGACGCCAGGTATCATCACTTCGTGGGCAGGTTGTCGCACTGCTTCGGGACGTCCCATACCTGCTATCAAAAGCCGCCTCACATACAGCCAGCAAGTGCGCGTGCTGGCAACTCATGGTTGTGCGCATCGGAAGAACATGCAATCGCCTTGAACGACTTTGATAGGTCCTTGCCGACGTCAGGGCTTGCAGGAATGGGACGCAATGAAAATTCCCTGTGCAGGCGGACTGGTAATGCTCCGGGCAGTATTCGCTCTTTGCACATTTGGTTCCTTCCCATTTCGCAGCATCGTTCACCAGCGCGGGCGGCGAGGGCCATTCTGGTTGGTCACTGATGAATCTCATGCAAGATTAAGCGACCGCTCCTTTGCGGTTTTGAGCTCCGCCTGCCACCGCTGAAAGCCGCGCAACCGCCTCATCAATGATCCGGTCCACCAGTTGCTCGCAGCTTGGCAAATCGTCAATGACACCAACGACCTGGCCGGCGGCCAACATGCCGGCCTGGGTGTCGCCGTCCACCAGTCCCGCCTTGAGCAGCATGGGGGTGTTGGCGGCAAGCATCATCTGACCCCAGCTACGTCCGCTGCTGCGCTTCATGGAGAACCCGTCACGAACTAGCGCAGCCCAGGACTGCCCGGAGAGCTCCTTGAACTGGGTGGTGCGTCGCAGGGTGGCCAACAGGCGGCCGATCGATGACCCGGATTCCAACCCATCAATGAACTCTGTGCGTAGCAAGCGGTGCGGCATGCCATCTGCCTTGGCCGTGACGACGGTTCCATCGAGCCCGAATTCCAGGTAGCGGCGCTTGATGTGTTCGGGCACCGCGCTGTCGCTGGTCAGCAGGAAGCGGGTGCCCATGCCGATGCCGGCGGCACCGTAAGAGAGCGCCGCGGCCAGGCCGCGTCCGTCGAAGAAACCGCCGGCGGCTATGACCGGGATATCCACGGCATCCAACACGGTGGGCAGCAACAAGGTGGTGGGGGTGGCGCCGGTGTGCCCGCCGCCCTCGCCGCCCTGGATCATGACCGCGTCGGCTCCCCACGAAGCCACCTTTTCCGCGTGCCGGGGCAACCCGACCGAGGGGATGACCACTGCGTCGTTTTCCTTGAGCTTGTCGATCAGCTCGCGTTTGGGGGCCAGCGCAAAGGATGCCACCTTGACGCGGTGTTTGACCAGCAGCTTCACCCGATCCATGGCATCGGCGGCATCTGCACGCAGGTTCACCCCGAAGGGCTTGTCGGTGCGGCTCTTGGTCTCGATGATTGCCTTTTCGAGTTCCGCGTAGGTCATGGTGGCCGAAGCGAGGATACCCAGCCCGCCGGCCTCGGCCGTGGCGGTGACCAGCTTCGGCCCGGCCACCCAGCCCATCCCGGTCTGCACGATGGGATGGTCAACGCCGGTCAGCTCGGTCAGTGCGGTGCGAATGCGGTTGGTGGTGCTCAAGATCGAACCTCTTGTTCTCTGCGTTGGAGCGGGTCCAGGACCTCGCGAATCAGTTGTAGTTCCTGCCGATTGGGCAGGCGGGTGGTTTGCACGTCGGCCGGGATGTCGAGTGCGAATCCGGTGGACTCAATGACTTCTTCGACCGTGACCCCGGGGTGGATGGATAGCAGGGACATGGTGTGTCCCGGTCCGTTGAAGTCAAAGACCCCAAGGTTGCTGACCACCCGGTGCACTTGGTGGAAGCGGGCGGCGCCCTTTCCTGCCTTTTCGGCGCGCGTGCGCCCGACGCCCGTCACAAAATCCACCTGTTGGACCATGGAGCGCCGACTGTGCTTGGGGATCCAGTAGCTTGTTCTGTGGTTGATGGTGTTGGTGGCCGCGGCACGCGAGCCCAAAAGCTGCCGGTGCGGCTTGGCGTGCTCGCCGATGGCAGAGAAGTTGTGGTTTCCCTCGCGGTCGATCTGCGCACCACCCATCACCACATGGCGTTTACCGGCGGCAATCAGTTCAAAGAGCTCCCGATAAGGCAGATAACCGCCCCGAACCCCTTGGTGTTCCAGCGTCGGCACGCCCGCGTAGATCGTGGATTCACCGTCGCTGAGCATGAGATCCGGAGCGTGCGTGAGGGCTGCCAGCCGTGCACCGATGGTGGGGATGGTCCCGGCAGGGCTGGCCAATATGTCGCGTTGCCCGCGGAATAGATTGCTGCAGGCGGTGACCGCGATCTCCGCGCGTGTCACGTGGTCCGTCGTTGGTTCAGTCATTGCCGGCCTCCGCGCCCCAGACATGCTCATTGTCGATATGCCGGGTCCGAAATTCTTCCCACAGCGCCGGACTGCCGGCGGAGTGCGCGTAGGCGCGTTGCCATTCTTCGTTGCGTGGGTAATCGGGAAGGCAGGTGGTGAAATGCGCCCCGCCGGGTGCCTCAAAAACATGGTCCACCATGGTGCGGTTGAGCAGGAGTGTGGAGGGGTGGTGGCCCTGGGTCAGTTCGCGGGTGCTGACAACCGATTCGGCACTGAGGATGGTGCGCTTGGCGGCGCGGGCAAAGAGATCGTCAACATAGGGATCCGGACCCAGGCATTGTCCGTTGCCTAGGTGGTCGGCACGGTTTAGATGGATCAGGGCCAGATCCAATTCCACGGCCGGCATGGCCACAAGGGTTTCGCCGTCATCATAGGGGGAATCGATGGTGCGAATCTGCGGATTGGCGGTCAGTATGTCCGAGCCGAGCCCGGTGCGCGTGACCTCAAAGGGAAGCCGTCGTCCCGCCGCGCGCAGTCCGGAAACCAGCATTGACTCATCAAGCTCGGTGGTTTGGATTTTGCCGGTTTGCCGGGCAGCGGCGAAGTGTGGTTCCACGGCAATCGAATCAAGTGTGACAAAACCGTGAACCACCTCTTTGACCTGGCCGGTGGCACAGAGCATGCCCACATCCGGTCCGCCGAAGCTGACAATGCGCAGATCGCGGGCCCCGGAACGGATGAGTGCCGCGACCAGGGCCATGGGTTTGCGTCGGGCGCCCCAGCCGCCAATGCCGATGGTCATTCCGTCACCAAAGAGATCGGCCAGGGTGCTCGAATCAATGACTTTGCTGGTCATGGTGGCTCCTAGGCGCCGGTGGCGACGAAGTCATCGCGTAGTTCATCGGCGACACCGCCGAGGTTGAGCTCGAAGGTGAATCCCTGCTCGAAGCGGTAGCTCTTGTTGACGTCGATCGGGTCTATGCAGTTCAAGGCCTCCTTGGCGGCGCGCATGACCCGGGGATCCTTGGACGCGATCTCGCCGGCGTAGGCGAACGCGGTCTCGTCGAGTTTGTCCGGGGACACGATTTCAGCAACGGAACCAAGTTCGGCCAAGCGCTGTGCGGAGATATTGCGGCTGGTGAAGTACAAGGTGCGCAACATGTGTGCGGGAACCAGGCGAGCCAAGTGGGTTGCCGCACCCAACGCTCCGCGATCAACTTCGGGGACACCGAAGTAGGCGGTGTCACTGGCGATGATGGTGTCGGAGTTGCCAACCAAGCCAACTCCGCCACCCAGGCAGAACCCGTGGACAGCGGCAATGACCGGGACCGCGCACTCGTAGATTGATTTGAATGCCGCGTAGCAGCCACGGTTTGCGCCAAGAATGGCGTTGAAGTCATCCGTTGACTGCATTTCCTTGATGTCAACGCCCGCATTAAAGCCACGTCCTTCGGCGCGCAGTATGACCGCACGGGTGTTTGGGTCCTTGCTGGCTTCGTCCATCGCCGCGCCGATGCCGAACCATCCTGCTACCGGAAGTGCGTTGACCGGCGGGTAATCCATGGTGACTACGCGAATGCCGTTGTGGTGCATTGCTGATTTGATGGCCATTTTTACTCCTGTACCTAACGTTTGCTTGATTTTTACCCTAGCACTTGCTTGGTTCGAGGTACACTGGCAATCCAGAGCAACAA
Organism: Arthrobacter sp. AQ5-05; assembly: GCF_003287975.1. Lineage (GTDB taxonomy): Bacteria > Actinomycetota > Actinomycetes > Actinomycetales > Micrococcaceae > Paeniglutamicibacter. The sequence goes on along the minus strand of NZ_QMKQ01000026.1, from coordinate 12,579 downwards.
AATCCAGAGGAAGGAAAGTACATGACGGGCATTTGTGAGGGCCGGGTCGCCATCGTGACCGGTGCCGGACGCGGACTGGGACGGGAACACGCCTTGGAGTTGGCGCGCCAAGGCGCCAAGGTGGTTGTCAACGATCTGAGCACCACTCTGGACGGGGTGGTCGAGGCTTCAAGCCCGGCCCATGAAGTGGTTGAGCTGATCCGCGCAGCAGGTGGAGAAGCTATTGCCAATGGCGCCGACGTCGCAGACTTTGAACAGGCCGGTGCCATGGTGCGCCAGGCCATCGAGACCTTCGGGCGACTCGACATCCTGGTGAACAACGCCGGATTCGTGCGCGACCGCATGCTGGTAAACACCTCCGAAGAAGAGTGGGACGCGGTGATCCGCGTGCACCTCAAGGGTCACTTCGCCCCGTTGCGCCACGCCAGCGAGTATTGGCGCAATGAGGCAAAGGCCGGCCGCACACCCGACGCCAGGGTGATCAACACCTCCTCGGGTGCCGGACTGCAGGGCAGTGTAGGCCAGGCAAGCTACTCTGCAGCCAAGGCCGGAATCGCCGGATTGACGCTCGTCGCCGCCCATGAACTGGCCCGCTACGGGGTGCGCGTCAATGCGATCGCGCCGGCGGCCCGAACCCGCATGACCGAGGGCGCCTTCGCCCAGGCCATGGCCGCACCCGAGAGCGGATTTGATGCCATGCACCCGGCAAACGTTTCACCCATCGTGGCCTGGCTGGCGGGAAGCACCTCCGGAGATGTCACCGGCCGGGTCATTGAAATCGAGGGTGGCAGGATCTGCATCGAGGAGGGCTGGAACCACGGTCCGGCTCACGATGCGGGAGAACGCTGGGATGCGGTCTCGGCAGGATCGGCAATTGAGGAACTGCTGGCGCGTTCGGCAACCCCGGAACCCGTGTACGGTGCCGCTCCGGTCCCTGTGGCAGCATCATGAGCGCGGCAACCACAGTGCCCGAGGCAGCTCTTGAAACCGGTGCCTGGGCCGGACGGCATCTGGGTGAGCGCACCGTAAGTTACACACAGGACGAGGCAATTCTCTATGCGCTGGCCATCGGCGCCCCGGTCAACGATCTGGAGCTGGTCTTCGAGGACCGGTTACGTGTACTTCCTTCCTTCGGTTTGACCCTGGCCCAGTGGGCCCCGGACCTCATGGCCGACCAAGGAGCCTTCGATAATCGCTCGGTTCATGGTTCCCAGGAATTGCTGGTAGCCAAGGAATTGCCACGCTCAGGCGAACTGCGGCTCAGCGCACGGGTCGGCGAAGTATGGGACAAGGGCAGCGCAGCGGTTTTCAACATCATTGTTGAATGCGACTACTTCCAGGCCACCTGGCAGATTTTTGCTCCCGGCTTTGGCGGTTTCGGTGGGGAACGCGGCCCGGGCAAGCCTGCAGCGCCCCACGGGGAACCACTCGGAGCGGCAAGCGTACAGACCCAACCGAACCAGGCCGCGCTATACCGCCTGCTCGGGGACAAACACCACATCCACATCGATCCGCAGGCCGCCAAGCGCATCGGACAGGATCGCCCGATCCTGCACGGGCTGGCAACGTTGGCAGCAACCACGTTGCCCTTGGCAACCCTGACCGGTGCACACCCGGCGGACATCGTGGAATTCGGTGGACGGTTCTCCGGGGTGGTTTTCCCCGGAGACAAGATCAAGGCCACGGTCTGGGACGGCGGCCGCTTTGCGGCCGCCGTGGGAGAACGCACGGTGATCTCCGAGGGCCTGGCCGTATTCAGCTGACCATGCGAAGCATCGCAGCCCGGCAGGGCTTGGACATTGCAAAGTCTAGGAAGGACACATCGTGAAAATCATCGTACTGATGAAGGAAGTTCCGGATACCTATGGTGAACGCACCCTGGATCTGGAGACCGGTCTGTTGAACCGGTCGGCAAGCGAACCGGTGCTCGATGAAATCACCGAACGCGCGCTTGAAGTTGCCCTGAGCCACCGGGAGAAGGATGCGAACACCGAGGTCGTCTTGCTCACCGTGGGCCCTGCCGGCACCCTGCCGGCAACCCTGCGCAAGGGCCTTGCCATGGGCGCGGACCGTGCGGTGCACGTGCAGGATCCGGCGCTCTTGGGCGCGGATCTGAGCCTCACCGCGCAGGTGATTGCCGCAGCGGCCAAGCACATCGGATTCGATCTGGTCATCGCCGGCAATGCCTCGACCGATGGCGGCGGCGGCGCCTTGCCCTCGATGCTCACCGAGCTGTTTGGAGTAGCCGGACTTGCCTCGCTGAGCACCGTGGCAATCGATGAACTGACCGTTTCCGGGAGCTGCAACACCGAGTTCGACAGCTATGAGGCGAGTATTGACCTGCCCGGCGTGATCTCGGTGACCGAAGCCCTGCCCGATGCACGTTTCCCGAACTTCAAGGGCATCATGGCCGCCAAGAAGAAGCCGTTTGAGACCCTTGACCTGGCCCAGCTAGGCATCGTCATTGACCAAGAAACCGCTAGATCCATCGTTATTTCGGCGGCGCAACGTCCGGCCCGCAACGCCGGTATCCGCATTGAGGATGCCGGTGACGCCGGAGACCAAATCGCAGAATTCCTTGCCCAGAACCAACTCATCAAAGGACGCTCAGCATGATCGGCTACCCAGCGAATTCAATTCTTGTGCTCGTCGAGGTTTCCCCGTCGGGCCAGCTCCGTTCCGGTGCGGCAGAGCTCATCGGCGCCGCGGCATCGGTTGGCAGCGCCGTGGCCTTGGCGCTCGCCCCGACGGGAAACGCCGAACGGCTCGGCACCGAACTTGCAGCGCTCGGAGCCGCACAGGTGCTGATCTCCGAAACCGAGGAACATGCAAGCTCGGTGGTGGTACCCGCCGTTGATGCGCTGGCAGCCGCTGCCGCGGTGGTTGCACCCGAGGCGGTGCTCACGGCAAACTCCATCCGCGGACGAGATGCCGCTGCCCGCTTTGCGGCACGCAGCGGTTCGGCCCTAGCCCTTGATGCGGTAGGAATCTCCCGGGACGAGGAGGGCATCATTGCCCATCACTCGGTTTATGGCGGCGCCTATCTGGTCGATTCCGCGGCCAGTACCGGTGCGTTGGTCATTACCCTGCGCCAAGGTTCCTCGGATCTGCGCTCCGAAGCACAGCCCTCAAATGTTCAGCAGTTGCCGGTCGCGGCATCAGGAGCCCCTGAAGCAACCATTACCGCTTACCGGGAGACCGCCGCGGCATCTTCGCGCCCCGAGCTGCGCGGTGCCGACATCGTGGTCTCCGGTGGCCGAGGGCTGGGTTCGGGGGAGAATTTCTCGCTGGTCGAGGGACTCGCCGACGCCCTGGGTGGTGCCATTGGGGCATCACGCGCCGCCGTCGATGCCGGATACGTCGCGCAGACCATGCAGGTGGGCCAAACCGGTGTCACGGTTGCCCCGCAGCTCTACATCGCCTTGGGCATTTCCGGTGCCATCCAGCACCGAGCGGGCATGCAGACCTCTAAGACAATCATCGCGATCAACAAGGACCCGGACGCACCAATCTTTGACATCGCCGACTTCGGCGTGGTTGGCGACATCTTTACCGTGGTACCGCAATTGGTCGCAGCAATTGAAGCAAAGCGAGGCTAAATCGAATGGCCAGACAGGGACTCCCACGTACTCCGGGCGCCGGGACAGCAGGTTCCGAGACCCCGGCCGCTCAGCAACTCCCAACCCAAGAACCGGTGCCGACTGCGATCGCATCCACGGTGGCAAAAGCCGCCGCGGTGCCGGCCGTGACAAGGCGACGTGGCCTGCCACGCCCAACCGACACCGAAGCTGCCACCACCGGAATCTCGGAGCCGGCGAAGGCATCACCCGCTTTGGAAACCGAAGTCGACAAAACTCCGGTGCCCGCACCGCCAACCGGACGCCGGGGACTGCCACGCACCACCGGCGCTGCCGTTGGAACAGCTCAGCAGACCGACACCGGTGGGGTTGGAGCTCCCGAAGCAGCGGTGGTTGGCACGGCTGAACCCCTGGCCGTTGTGCCTCGGGTGGAGACGCGAATCGACAACAGAAGCCCGGCAAGCCCTACCGCACCGGTGCGGGAAACCGGGGCTCGTGCAAAGCTGCCTGACAGCCGCGTTGGCCGCGCAATTCTTTGGGCCGTTGGTCTCCTGGTCCTGCTGGCCGTCGTGGTGTTTGCCGCGCGCTGGTTGATGACCACCGAAACGGTGCAGGGTTTTGTGGCGCGGTATCCGGGGGAAACCGAACTGCCGCACGGAGCACCGACGGGACTCCCTGGCTGGCTTGCCTGGCAACACTTCTTCAATATCTTCCTCATGGTGCTGATTATTCGTTCGGGTTGGCAGGTCCGTACCCAACGTCGCCCTCCGGCAAGCTGGACGCCTCGATGGGGCAAAAACCCCAAGAAAATCAGCATCAACCTCTGGCTGCACCAGTCCCTGGACATCCTTTGGCTGGTCAATGGGGCAGTTTTTGTGGTGTTGCTGATCGCCACGGGTCAATGGATGCGTGTCGTTCCGACAAGCTGGGAGGTCTTCCCCAATGCGCTTTCGGCAATACTGCAATATGCATCCCTGGATTGGCCCACCGAGAATGGTTGGGTCAACTACAACAGCCTGCAGGTTCTGACCTACTTCGCCACGATCTTTATTGCGGCTCCACTGGCGGCGCTTACCGGATTGAGGATGTCCGAGGCTTGGCCAAACAGGGCCCAGGGATTGAACAGGATCTATCCGGTGGAGGTGGCCCGTGCCGTCCACTTGCCGGTGATGTTCTACTTCGTTGGATTCATCATCGTGCACGTGGCCCTGGTGCTTTCAACCGGTGCGCTGCGGAACCTGAACCACATGTATGGCGGTCAGGACGCGGTCAACTGGTATGGATTCTGGATTTTCCTTGTCTCACTGCTACTCATTGTGGGTGGCTGGTTTGCGGCTCGCCCCTTGATCCTTGCACCCATCGCTTCGCTTTTTGGAAAGGTGAGCCGTTAGTAAGTTAGTAGAGAACTCGACGCCGAAGCCCGCGGAATCCCCTGGAAAATGATGGGATTCAGCGGGCTTCGGCGTTTGCGCAGCGCCAAGTATTTCCGTACCTTTCTTGACCTAAAGCATGTGTCCTAGGAGCCGGTGGGTGCGCCACCCGGAGGTGCTGAGTGACGAAACCACAGTTGCTAAGGGTTTAGGCTGGGAAGTGAGCTGGCATCCGGACGGAAAGATATGGGTGATCATAATTGCAGCGCAAAACGGACCGCAAGAATCAGCAGGGTGAAGAGACCCGGGTCCGAATCCTAGAAGAAGCAATGCGGCTGATGATTAGTCATGGCTATGCGGGCACGACTCTAGCTATGGTGCGCCGGGCCACGGGGGTGTCAGCAAGTTCCATCTACTGGCACTTTGCCAACAAAGAAAGCCTGATCGCGGCAGCCTTGGAGCACGCCTACCGGACGCAAGCCTCGCGACTGCCAAACTGGCTTGATACACCGCCCAGTCAAGTGCGTCGAGATGACTTGTACGCGGAGCTGATTCGTTCTCCAGCGGCAGGGGTAGATATGGAGTACTGGCGTGTGGGATTGCAGCTTGCTGTTGCCCGTCCCCATGAACCAATCCTCGCTCGGGACCGATTCTTGCAAATTCGACGCGAAAGCGTCGAATGGTTGGCACAGTGGTGGAGACGCACTCTACCCGCAGACATGGAACAAAAGGATCTTGCTTCGATCTTAATGGGCCAGCTCACCGTGGGGATCAGGGAGTGCGAGGTACTTAACCTCTATGAGCTGAGGCGTTTAGATGCCGAACCTCTGAACAAACTGATTGCTGCGTGCCTCGATGAGATTGCTGTTCGAATCGTCGAAATTGCAGCCGAGCGACCACTTGATACCCATCCCGTGGTTAAGGACCAACCATTTGAGACCACCTCGGAAGGAAGCCGGGAACTATTTGTCCGTGCGACCAAAGATGTCATCATGGAGCTCGGCTACGACGGTGTGACGATTGTCCGGGTCTGTGAAAAGGCCGGACTACCGGCAAGTTCCTTGTACTGGTTCTTCAAAGACAAGGACGAGCTGATCGCTACGGTTATTGAGGAAGCCTGCCAAGGGTGGGCTTCGATTCGGCAGAACTCACATCTTCGACCGGTCGATGGTGACTGGTCTGTTCTAGCCCGTCGGCACATTCTTCCCGCCTTGGATGGAAGTGCCGGAGGCGGCGTCCTGGCACTGGGACTTCTGCTTCTGTTGCAACGATCGGATCAGGTCTATGCGGGCCGCAAAGAACTAGAACTTGTCATGCAGGATGGTTTTGAAGTCACGGTGCTGTGGTTCCGAGAGATGCTTTCACCGATGCTGGAGGAGCCCAAACAAGAGGATTTGGCCAGGTACTTTACAGAATGCTTCTTCCGGTTGCTGGAAAGTAGCCTGCTGAGCAAGCAAGTTGAGGATCAACTGTGGGACCCGGCTTTACTTGCGGATTTGATAAGCACCGCGCTGTACCGGGTCGCAGGCAAGGTCCAGGACGGTACTACTGTTCTGGACCTTGTGCACCAATAAATAACTGAGTGACTAGCCACGAGATTTGGGTGCGATGCTCATTGCGGTAGCGGTAAGCATCAGTTGGTCTGCCCAAGCGGTGATCTGTCGTGCGGTGACGGAGCTTGGCAAGTGGGTAATGCGCAACACCAGCCGCACTTTACCTGCTGAATCCCATACCGGAGCCAACAACGAGTCAACCTCGTACCGTTCCCCATCCAGCAGCGTGATTGGAGCGTAACTGCTAGAGGTGCGGGAAATAATCTCACGAATATGGCGTTCCTGAGCCGGTGTGTAACGGCCCGATGAGTATTCGCGCAGGGCCGCAAAGACCTCTTCGTCCCGGTAATCACCTTTCATGGTCACCGACCAGCCGCGCTTGCGGACAGCCCGCAAGCGTTCGCGGTATTCCTGCGGGGAACATTCATCACTGGGCAGGGCGCGAGACAGCCAACGCTGAATGGCTTCTTCATCTTCCCAGGCCAAGCAGAGCTCACCCATGGGTGGCATGAGCGGAATGCGTTCCCCCAGTCGATCCGTGGTGTCCCACGGGACACCCGCCCCAGCGACCATCACGGCCATTTGATCGTTGACAACCGCCATGGCCGTGCATCCGGCATTCAACGACGAAGCCAGCCACTCCATTTCGGCCCGTCCTTGTTCGGCCAAACGCACACCGGCAATGAGATCCGTTTCGAACGGAGCATGCAGTGACAGCGGCGCGAATTGCCCATAGCCGCCCTGGAAGAACAGCAATGGCGCTACCGGCCGGCACACCTGAAGCTCTTGGACGGCACCCACCACGATGTAGTGGTCGCCGGCGTCGGAAACGGATTCAAAGATGCAGTCGATGTAGGCCACCACGCCATCCAGCACCGGGGCACCGGATGGAGACTGGGTCCAATCGACCGAATCGAATTTATTCTCGGTTCGACCGGCAAAACGGCGGCAGATATCTTCTTGATCACCAGCGAGAACATTGACGCAGAAAGACTTCGCCGTACGCAGCCGTTTGAATGTGTATGAACCGACGGTTGGCAGGAACCCCACCAGGGGTGGATCTAGGGAAACAGACGTGAAGGATCCCACGATCATGCCAACGGGTTCACCATCATCGGCAATGCCCGTAATGAGAACAACCCCGGTGGGGAAGTGTCCCAAAACATTACGGAAAGCCATTGGATCTTCAACGGTTGGGAGTTGCGCCCCCAAACTGACTGCGTTCATTGTCTTTCCTTCCAGACGGTCGTACCGGTTAGTCATACGAGAGGTGGGTTACTTCTGGTCCAATAGGTCTAGTGCTACATCCACGATCATGTCTTCTTGACCGCCAACCATGCGCCGGTTACCCAGCTCCATCAGGATCTTTGTGGTGGGGATTCCGTAGCGTTTGCTGGCGGTTTCCGCATGGCGCAGGAAGCTGGAATAGACACCCGCGTAGCCAAGTGAAAGCGTTTCACGGTCCACCCGTACCGGGCGGTCCTGCAGGGGACGAACCAGATCATCGGCGGCATCCATCAAGATGGGCAGCGAGCAACCATGTTCGAAGTTGTATTTATCGGCTGCGGCAATGAAGGCCTCGAGTGGAGCATTTCCGGCTCCGGCGCCCATACCAGCCAAAGAAGCATCGACGCGATTGGCACCGTGCTCCACCGCGGTGAGTGAGTTGGCAATGCTCAACGAGAGATTTTCGTGGGCGTGGATACCGATCTCGGTGGCCGGATCCAGTACGTCGCGAAATGCATCGATGCGTTCGGCCACGCCCTTGGGAGTCATCGCGCCGCCGGAATCAACCACGTAGACGCAGGTGGCCCCATAGCTTTCCATCAGTTTGGCTTGTTTGGCTAGCTCTGCGGGCTGGCTCATATGGGACATCATCAAGAAGCCCACGGTGTCCATGCCCAGTTCGCGGGCCGCGGCAATGTGCTGAGCGGAAACATCGGCTTCGGTGCAGTGGGTAGCGATGCGTACTACCGAGGCACCGGCGCTATGTGCGTCCTTGAGGTGGTGAATGGTGGCGATGCCAGGTAGCGCCAGCGTGGCGACCTTGGCATTCTTGACCGCGCCGGCAACTGCGGAGATCCATTCCAGGTCGGTGTGCGCACCGAAACCGTAGACACAGGAAGAGCCATTGATGCCATCCCCGTGAGCCACCTCAATCGAGGAAACACCTGCTGCGTCAAGTTCCGTGGCGATGGCGACGGCCTGGTCCACCGTGTACTGGTGGCGGATGGCATGCATGCCATCGCGTAGGGTAACGTCGGAAATGTAGAGCTTGCTCATGCTCCTACCTCCTGCAAAGTAGCTTCGGTGAGTTGTACTTCAACGCCGCCGTTTTCGGCCCAGCGTTCGGCAACGGCCATGGCCGCGGAGGTCATAATGTCCAGGTTGCCCGCATACGCCGGCAGATAGTGCGCTGCTCCGGTGACCTCGAGCATGACCGTGACACGGGTGCCATGGAATTTTCCGGAGCCGGGCAGGAAGAGCGGTGCCTCTTCGCGAATGGTTTCGAACTGTACAGCCTGCTTGAGCTGGTAACCAGGAACATATTGCTGAACCTGCGCAACCATCGAACCGATGGAAGCTTCTAGAGCTGCGAGGTCGTTGTTGCCTTCGACGAGGCAGTACACCGTGTTGCGCATGAGCATGGGCGGCTCGGCAGGATTCAAGATCATGATGGCCTTGCCCTCTGCAGCACCCCCAACCTTGACCAGCGCTTCGGAGGTGGTTTCGGTGAACTCGTCGATATTTGCGCGGGTGCCGGGACCGGCCGAGCGTGAAGATACCGAGGAAACGATCTCGGCATAGCGCACCGGAGCGACCTGGGAAATTGCTGCAACGATGGGAACCGTTGCCTGACCTCCACAAGTGACCATATTCAGGTTGGTCTCTTCTAAATGATCATCCATATTGACGACCGGGATGCAGGAAGGGCCGATGGCTGCGGGGGTCAGGTCAAGGACGCGAACTCCGGTGTCTTTGAGCAGCTCCCAGTTCGCCCGGTGGGCCGAGGCGCTGGTGGCATCGAAGACCACCTTGATATCCTTGAAGTTTGGCAGTTTCAACAGCCCTTCAATGCCTTCGGCGGTAGTCGGAACTCCAAATGATGCGGCTCGACGCAGGCCATCGGACTCGGGATCGATGCCTACCATGGCACCCATCTCCAGGCGTGTGGAGCCACGTAGTACCTTGATCATGAGATCGGTGCCGATGTTACCCGAGCCAATAATGGCCACGGGCCAGCGTTTTTGATTTTCCACTACTTCTCCTCGTGCGTGATACGGACCTGGCCGAGGCCCTGAATGGTTACAAGTGCGTTTGATCCCGGTGGGAAGTCGACCATGGGTCCCAGCGCTCCGGTCATTAGAATTTCTCCGGCGCGCAGCGGCCTGCCCAACCCCGCCATGCGTCGTACTAGCCACAAAGCTGCACGGTAGGGGTGCCCGAGACAGGCTGCTCCAGAACCGACGGATGCCACTTTCCCGTTGACTTCCATGACCATTCCGGCGGCGAATAAATCCAAGGCCGAAGGAAGTACTGGCACGGTCCCGGTGACGATTCGGCCGCAGGACGCATTGTCAGCAATAGTGTCCAGGATGGAAATATCCCAGTTATTGATCCGTGAGCCGACGACTTCGATGGACGGAAGCAGGTGGTCGATCGCCGCCATGAGCTCGTTCATGGTTGTGTCGGGATTGGGGAGGTCCTTTTTGAGAACCAAGGCCACCTCCGCCTCGACACGCGGCTGAAGGACTTCTCCCGCGGTAAGACTTTCACCGTCGGCTAGACACATATCAGCGAATAGCACCCCGAAGTCGGGTTGGTCCACGCCCATCTGGGCTTGCACGGCCTTGGATGTAAGGCCGATCTTGCGTCCCACGACACGGCGGCCCTGTGCGGTCCAGTGGTCTTCGTTCATTTGTTGCACAGCGTAGGCAGCTTCGATGCCGCCGAAGGCGAGTTCTTCGCGGATTGGCCAAATTGCCAAGCTATTGTCTTCGGCTTCACGTAGCCGTTTAGCTACGTCAGCAAGCTCCGCCATGCTGGCGGGTGCCGTTTCGATGAATGTAGTCATCCGTCCTCCCAGAGTGAAGCCCCAGTATGTCGCGGAGCGAGAAAGCTTCGATGAGGTGATCCCGGAGAGCGGGATGAAATGTGAGCCGAAGCACTAGCCCAAGCTCTGTAGTGAGGTGTACAGTGAAGGTCACCTCGAGTGCTCCGCATCACAGTGCATAAAGATTGTTTTTCGAGCCTTGGGGAATCTGGTCACTGTAGGTTTCATCTCTCCGTAAGCCGGAGAGTTTAGTATTTTTCCCGGAGGTTTCTTGATGAGTGTTGCTACCAGCACCCCCACTGACTGGTCTCCAGCGGCGGCAAGTAGCCGGCCCCCGTCGATGGCGGCTCGAATGACATTGATTATGGAGGCCTTCGAGCCCTTCAACGCCAGACTTTTGCTTGATGAAATCACTGAACGCACCAAGCTGCCACGCTCAACAACGCACCGAATCCTGGATCAACTTGTCCAATTCGGCTGGGTGGAGCACACCCCAGAAGGTTATGGAATGGGCTGGCGAACGATGAAGTACCGCAGCCATGACTCCATCAACGGCCGGATCCGCGCCGAGGCGGCGCCCCTGCTGCATGACCTGCAAATGCGCACGGGGATGGTGGTGCATCTGGCGGTCCTTGACGGGTCAAGTATTCACTACCTCGATAAGCTCGGTGGGCGTGCGGCGGTAACCGTTCCTTCGCGTGTCGGTGGCAGTAACGCTGCGCACGGAACGGCCCTGGGCAAGTCAATGCTTGCCTGGGTAGATCCCGAGGAGCTCGATGAATTGTATAAAGACGGGCTGCCGCAGACCACCCGTAACACCATAAAGGATACGCAAATGCTCTATGCCGAGCTGGGTCGTATCCGGCGCCGCGGTGGATTGGCTTACGAGTCGGGGGAGAGCTTCGATGGTGTTGCCTGTGTAGCTGCGGCCATTCGGGGGCGAAGGGAGCCCTTGGCCAGTATCTCTCTGGTGGGCCGGACCCAAGATCCACTTGAGCGTATGGCTCCCCTAGTGCTAGATGCCGCCCGCCAGGTCTCCGAAGCTCTTCTGGTTCACGCGTAGTTCGCGAGAAACGGGGGCAACCCCGCTTCGCCTTGGGGGTGTGTTCCGATGCCGTTCTTGCTGCCGACGGGGGCAATGATTGTGCCTTTCGGGCGAGTCCACAAGAGACCCTGTAGCCCGTTGACAACGGTGAATAGTCCGGAGCGCTGCTGGTTTCACTGGAACGTCTGAAGAACACCGACAACTCATCATTGGTTATTCGCCCTCGCGTACATGCAAGACGAAATTACGCACATGACCCTGCCTCACGCTGATTTTCCGGTCCACCTCGGCCGTGCGGTCAAAGCCACCATACGGCAATCACTTCATCATCCGAACGTTGACGGAGCCTCCAAAATTAGAGGTGATGCTCACCGGCGGCGGAGAACATGTCTTGGACATGGATGGGCTGCCTACCAGCCTCGGCCTCTCCGGCGTGGCTCCCTCGAACTCGACGATGTCCAAGTTCGTGGAATGGGCCGCGGGCCAACCCGAGGCCTTCGCCCACCGGTACGCCACCCGGATAGACCCGCTCATCATCGACTTCGGTGGCACGCTCGTCACCTCACACAGTGACAAGGAATGGGCTGCCGGAAGTTTCAAGGGCTGTTCGGGCTCGCCCCGCCGGTCACCAACCTCGACTACGGCAGGGGCAACGGCACCGGAGAGATCCTGGTCGCCGAGCGGCGGCCGGGAAACAAGACGGCCAACTCTGCCAGGACAATACCCGGGTGCTCGGCAAGGCACTGGACTAGCTGCCCGAGTCCATGCGCGACGAGAACGGAAACCTGGCCGCGGACAGGAATTTGGTGCGCACCGACAGTGCCGGGCCCGCCGCGAATTCCTGCCGTGCTTAGCCTTGATCCACCGATGAGATTTGGGAGCTGCTCGGCGTTTTAACCACGAAATGCCCGTCGTATCAGGGAAAATTGAACTTGCGACAGTAACAACATTCCTGAAATGAAGGGCATCTCGTAGATGC
>NZ_QMKQ01000025.1 GCF_003287975.1 Arthrobacter sp. AQ5-05 | reverse complement strand
CCCCAGCCGGGCCGTGCGCGCATGGGCCGCCCCGGTGATCGTGGCAATGCTCATGGGAGTATCCCCTTCCCGTTGATCCGTATGGCTGCGGTTATGCCTCCATAATACCCTGCATGGACACTAAAGTACCCAGATAGAGACTGTAAATAGACAAAAAATCTACCATTCGGCATGTACGAACAGGGCCTAGCTGAACGACAGATGTGCGGTTATCGGCGATTGAAGGCAACGCCTTCCCCCCCGCGGGCACCGGGTTGCCGCTGCGCCAACGCGGAAATCCTAGGTCGCTATGCCGTTCTGGAGGCGCGGATACGGGTCCATCTTCACCAGTCCACGTGCCAGGGCTGACATGAACCGGGGATTCTCGTCGAACTCGTCGAATTCGAATCCCACTGAGGCCCAATAGGAAACCAGCTTGTCAATGGCATCTCGACGCGCGGGCTCCGGGAGGCTGTCGGCGTTAATGGGTGCCGGTTCGAGCACCACGAGCGCATCGGGTGCAAGGTCGGTCAGCGCCCGGACGGCACTGACCAGCAGGAACTGGCCGAGCTTGTTTCCCCGCACGTCCTCATCCAGTTCCACGGACGATATGAACACCATCCCGGGGGCGTCGAGGAACTCCATGCTCGCTACGGCGAATTCGGCCGCGGCCATGGGATCGGCCGACACCTCGTCGGCCCGATCCAGGAACGCTGCTGCGGATGCGCCAAAAGGAACCACGACCAGATGGGCGCGACCGGCAGATCGCTGGCTGCCCAGATCGTCGTGTTGCACGACGAGTTCCGCATGGTGTTCCCTGGCCCCGTACTCGTGCTGAGAGGGTGAGGTCGTGTGTAATTCGACCGTCCAGTAATGGCCGGTTTCCTCCGGATCGGGCTGGTCTGCTGTCATGGGTTCATCCTTGCACGGCCATCCACCGGTATGCACCGTTCTGGAGGTAGCGGGCTTTTCGGGGTTCCCCCCGCTTTCCCGGCACCGGCCCGGCGCGAGATCTGCTGCTGCAGCAAGCAGGGGCATGGTCACCCGGGCGCAGGGATACCAACGTGCATGAATCGCGGGGGAGCGAACCGAGGTTCGGGCCGGAGGGGCCTGCATGGTGCCATGTGCCCAGCGCCATGGCCGACCGGATCCGGAATCGTTTGTCGATCCTAGCGCCACCACTGCCGTCGTGCCGGGATCCTGATGACCGGTATTTCGTGCGGTTGAAGGGGGCGTTCGGGGATCGGACGAATGGCGTACGGGGTGATTCGTTCGTTCTCGTGCTCGTCCGCCAACGTATCGGCCTGGTGCTTGTTGACGTGGCGCAAGGACGTCAGGGCGCTGGCGAGCAGCGTATCGAGCCGATGGATTTCCCCCTCCGCGGCCAGGAGCCGCTCATGGTCGGTGACGGCCTGATAGCCGCACCAGTGGCGGAGGATCTCATGGACGGGCTTGTGCCGTTCGAGGTAGAACTTGTATTCCAAATCCGGCGAGGTAGGCAGAAGTTCATTGGATTCGAAGCTGGTTACGGTTCCCCCGTGCTTGGATTTTTCCCGGGCTTCGGCTTCCTCGGCCATGACCACTTCAAGCACGGGAGCCGGGTTTTTGCGGCAGAGCAGTTCCGCCACACGAAGCGATCCCCGGGGGGAGAGGCAGGTCTTGCCGTCATAGAGGATCCAGGCGAACTCGTGCTGCAAAACGGAGAGGGACTGTCCGATGAGTGGCTCGAACCTGGGTTGGTCATGGATCAGAAGGGCCTCGTCCACCGGAGACGCGAACAGCTCGGCAACCTCGGGCGGCAGGAGAAGCGCAGTGGCTTTCCACAGGGCGCTTTCCTCGGCCTTGGTGAGGGCTTCGGCCCGAAGGCGCCCCAGCCCTTCCATCAGCGCATCGTAGTCCCCGACTTCGTCCCACGGGACGTGAAGCCTGCCCCGGGGAACGTTTTCCTCGAGGCCGACCTTGTCCCCGGACAGATGCCTGATGTCTGCGCGGAATTTTTGTCCCTGCCGATGCAAGGCCCTCACGAGGACGCGTTCCGAGGCCGCATCGTCCCGGCGGCGGTAGGCCCATTCTTCGCCAGAATTCGGATCAATCTTCATGTCCATCACGACCACAGGCTCGTGCTGAAAGGGCCGATGTCAATACGGGATCGGGAATCACGATGAGGCATGTGCTCATTCTTCATCTTCGGTCCGACAGAGCAGCATGCCGACTCGCCCATTCCTGCCCCGCTGGGGGACAACTGACCTAGGCCCGTGCCGCACAGGGATGATATGCCAGCTCGATCACCTTTACACCAATGATAGGAGACCCCCTCACACAGCTGCGGCGCCGTCTTGCAGAAACAACTCACTGACCCAAGCGCCGCTCGGTAGCGCTAGATCCCTCAGTCTTCGGAGGGTCGAGCGGCCTAGGACTCATTGGCGAAGGGGTTGTAGTTGCTTGAGTCAGCGGATAGGGAGGCATTCAAGTCGTAGAGCTGATTCATGACTTCTTCATTGTCATCGAGCACGGATACCGACCACCCGTAGGCCTTGCAGACCGCTTCGTCGAGCCGCTGATGGGCCAATCGAAGTGCGGCGAAAGCTCCCTCGTCCATCGCGTTGTACACGGCTGTCAGCCCTGCCTGCTTCTTTCCCTGAGAAACCAGTTTCGCACTCGCGTTGGATCGTTCCAGAACCACACTGGCCACCGCCATCTCAATGGCAGCCGATGTACTTGTCGTCCTGTTTGGAAACGGGAAGGTTTCGAATGTCGTTGAGGGGGTGTATCTGATGTCGGATTTGAGGGTCGATGATTGCTCCCAGGCCCAGGCCTTGTGAGCGAAAGACGCGAGCACACCAAATGTCCAGTCGTCGTCCCGAGCAATGACATTGGTTGCATCGCTGGGGCACCAAGCCTTGTCACCCCAAATGAAAAGCAGCCTCTTTCCATGCCGACCGACAGAGATAAAGCGCGAGAGAGGCGCCAGAGCGGTACGCATCGCCGGCCTGGCTTCGCCGTGGCGCCACCACTTTTCACGCGTTGTCTTGCGGCGATTCTCATCGCGGATGGGCTTGACGCGCTGGCGAATGATCTCCAAAGCGGCCGGATAGGCCATGGCATCGTCCAGGTCGAGAAGACCGAAGTCGATTATCCAACCCGACGGGACCAGATCCGGGCTGTCAGCGATGTCATTGCTACCCAAGTGAGGAAGGACAACATCTGCATAATTGGCGTCCGTGAGGGCGAGAAGCGCTTGAGCTTCCGAATCTTCCAACAGGAATCCCTTGCCCACCGGAATGCACCCCTGGAAAGAAAGTCCACTGTTGGGAGCCAGCTTGGACGCCGTCGGATTGGCGTTCCCGACTTTCAAGGAACTACTGATCTCCTCAACGGGCATCTTGTCCAAGAGCCGTCCGGAAGGAGGCAGGGAAGGGCTCTTGACCCAGTTGACAATCGAAACATGCACGGCTGCATCACCAGGCCACACCTGTGATGACACGGCATCGGTGATGACAGCCCCATTGGCGATGATGTAGTCAAGGGAGGCCCCGCGGGCCTTGTTCTGCGACACGGAGTTGGTGGCCACCAGTCCGGCCCGGTGCCCGTCTTGCATGCTGTCGTTGGCCTTGCGGAACCAATATGCGCACAGGTCGACCACGCCGGCCTTGAACTCGGTTTTGAGGAAGTCAATGTAGTCATCCCCGTTGGACTTGCGGATGTGTTGGCTTCCGATGAAAGGCGGATTGCCGATGATCGCATCCACTGCCGGCCAGTCCGACTTGAGTGCGTCTGCTTCAATGATGGTGCTCAGGTCGTGCAGCGGCAGCGGGTCATCGCCCTGGACATTGAGCTCGCGGGACATCTGGGCGTGGCCCATCCAAATGGTCAGCCGGGCGATCTGCACGGCGAAAGGCTCAATTTCGATCCCGTGCAGGTTGTCGATGGGATAGAAATCAAGGTGCATCCGCGGGTGCTTGCCGGCCGCCTGCGTCGCCTCGTCGATCCTGTCCTTAAGATAGTGCTCCAGGCGCCGGATTTCGCGGTAGGCCACATACAAGAAGTTGCCCGACCCGCAGGCCGGGTCCAGGACCTTGAAATCGCACAGTTCCCGGAGCAGTGCCTCGAGGTCCTTGTACTTGGTGGTCGCGGCGATGCGGTCGCGCCACGGTTTGAGGATCGTCGGTTCGACGATCTGCATGATGTCCTGCTCATGGGTGTAGTGTGCGCCGAACTGGCGGCGGCGATCACCCAGGCAGCCTTCAAAGAGCGAACCAAAGATCGTCGGGTTCACGTACCGCCAGTCGAACCGGGAGGCGTTGTGCAGGTCCCGAACGTCCATGGCGGTGAGCGGAATGTACGGTACGTCCTCCAGCAGCCCGCCGTTGACGTAGGGCAGCCCGGCCAGGAACCCCTCGCTGCGGTCCATGGCATTCTTGGAGTTCATCGCGCCAAGGAATGACTGGATCTCGCGCCCGGGGATCCGCATTTTTGCGCCGTGGGCATCGTCGTCCAGGGACTTCAGGAGGTTGGCGAACCTTTTGGGCGGGATGAGTGCCAGGTCTTCGGCAAACAGCGTCCAGGTGCATTGGACGACGAAGCGGCGAAGCTGGTCTTCCGTGAGGTCGTATTCGTCCTTGCCGATAAAGCGGCGGCCCAGCCGGTCGAAGAGGTCGATCATGTTCTTCGATGCTTCGATGGTGATCTTTTGGCCCGGCCCGCCGTAGCTCGGGGTCTTTCCCTGGCCCATGAGGAACGCCAGCGAATCCACGAAGTCGGGCAGCTCGGCCAGAGAGAACACGTCCCGGGGTGCGTTCGGGTAGCGTCCCGGCTCCCAGACCTCGAAGCGATCGAAGGAACACAAGATGGTGAACTGCGGCGCAGGGAATTCCTCGGTGGCGCAGTACTTCCAGTAGCGCAGCATCTGCGGGCGGTGTTCGGCCAGCCGGACGGATTCCTTCGGGCCCTTCATTTCGATCAGCACCACACCGGGCCAGAAGAAGTCGATGAAGCCGTGTTTGTTGCCCTCGTCCAACGGAAGGTGTGCCTCGTGGCTGGCGTCGAGCTTCCGGGGGTCCGCCTCGCCCGTGTAGGCCTGGACGAGTTGGTTGATGAAGGTCTGTGCCCCGGCCTTTTCGGTCCCGGTGTAGCCCTTCCAGCTCTCGACAAGAGCCTCCAGCGATTTGACGACTTCGGCACGACTGCGCTGCATATGTTCCCCCACGGTTTCCGTTGCCCGTGGCAACGTCTAGCTGTATTGAATCTAGCCCAACCCCCGTCGTGGTGCCGATTTCATGGCTCACAAGGCGGTGTAAGTCTAACGATCGCCTAGAGCCACTTCGCAGCTCGCGGCATCCCGTAGCGGGAAATCTACTCCTAGCCGCCCTTGATTGGCGATGATCTCTACCCGCCGCCCTACTCACCCCGCCATGAGCCAGGAGGTCGAGCGGCCTGTCGACGCTTAATAGCCGATTTAAGGATTGATCACCGCGTATCCAGGCAAAGCTGCGGTCGATACTTCGCGTCAACTAAGGAACTTCAACCTTCGAGGCACCCGCGGATGAGTTACAAACCTACGGCCCCAAAAGGCAAGATCACACTATTCACATTATGATCGGCTAGGAAGCAGGCTGCTTTTTGATTGGCCGACTTTGTAACTGTTCGAGGAAGGAAATGAGATGGCCGGGCACAACGCTGCCGCATCTGCGGCAGGATATCTCTTCCAAACGAATTGGGCTCTTGTTGAACTTTTGCGCAAGGCTAGCTCCAGGCCCGACCAAGCAATCAGTATCGAACTCCACGACGATGTGGCGTGGACTGACGAAACCGATGAGGGGGACGCAAGGGAACTTCTCCAGATAAAGCTTCACACGACCGCGCGAGCCGCCGGTCTTGGTGACAAAGCCGTGGATATTTGGAAGACCCTCAAAGTATGGATGGACCGGTCAGATGCGACTGATCCTCAGGGACCGGATCTCGCCCTCGTCACGACCTCGGTAGCCAGCCCTGGAACCGCAGCCTTTGTCCTTTGTCCCAGCGATTCAGGTGGTGCGCGGCCCCGAGACGTGGCGGCCGCAGTCCGATTGCTTGTACGGGCCGCCAAGGATGCCACGAACACCGAGACGGAAGACTCCCGCAGACAGTTCCTCAAGCTTGGAGCTGCAGGACGCCGTAACTTAATCAATCGAGTTCGTGTGCTTGATGGTGCATTGCAGCCGCACGACCTGGATAGTTCATTGCGGGAGCTACTG
Source organism: Arthrobacter sp. AQ5-05 (assembly GCF_003287975.1). Taxonomy (GTDB): domain Bacteria; phylum Actinomycetota; class Actinomycetes; order Actinomycetales; family Micrococcaceae; genus Paeniglutamicibacter. The sequence continues at coordinate 46,972 of NZ_QMKQ01000025.1, read as the reverse complement.
GCCTATGGATTGCCTTCACATCGCCAGAGTGAAGACCGGTTTGTTGCCCAAGTTTGGCTATGGTGGGCCCAAATGGCAGTATCGATGCTCGCCGGGAGACGAGCCGTCGTTAGCGTCAGTGAAGTTCTTGCTTTTGTACGGGAGCTGCGTGATACATACACTAGCGAAAACTTACCGACAACTGTGTCCCTTTCGTCGGTATCTGAAGAGAACATTGCAGGTTACAGCGCCTCACGCTTCGTGGAGCAGTTGAAGCTGGTTGATTATTCAGGTCGCTCTCTTCGAAGCGCCATCATTGACTATCACCGTGCCGTCACGCAGGAAACAGACTGGTTAAGCGATAGCCTGCTCGGGCGGCGTGAGCTTCAGGATTTTCAAGCGGAACTGAGGTTCGAATGGGAGAGGGAATTCGACAGCATGGTCTACGACCTCGACGTTGCAAACCTTCCACCAGTTGAAGCCGAGAAGGCAAAGAGCCGAGCTGGCCGTCAGTTGCTCAACTATTTATTGAAGTCGACCGCTGTCACGGTCCGGACACACTATAACGAAGGCTTTTATGCTCGTGGAAAGAGGCATGAACTGGCTGGTCATGAGGACGACACTCAGAGAATTGGGTGGCATCCGGACTTCATGGGCCGAATCGATGCATTGGTCATCGACGCTTAATCCCTAAAATTCGGAGTCGCTGACGCTCACACTAGGGTGAAGAATCGCACTTAACTCTCTGATGCTGGCAAGATCAGTCTTATGACTGCATGGCATGAGCGTTCCCGGGCAGAGGCGACAATGTTGAACCCAGCCTTGTTGGCAGTAGTAGTAGCTAATGCAGCCTCTCAATACCGTAATTATGGTGGAAGCGAGATGACGTGGCCTCTGGCTTTCTTGGTTGCGCCCTTCGTTCTCCACCGCGGCACCCGCGAGGCACTCCCCAGGAGCATGAGAACGAATCTTGGAGCATGGATTGCGGATCATCCCGTAGAGCACGCCGGCTTTGGGCTTCGCGCTCTTTCTCTGAGAGATCCTGTCCGAGAAGGGCTGCGTTTTGGAATCACCAATCGAATACTCGAAATCGATAACGAAGGGCATGTCTTGGGTAATCTGGCACGCGGCCGTGGGCACACCTTGGAACCGAAGAGTGAAGTACAGGAAATCGTGTCAAAAGCCGGCTTCGTGGGCAAATGGTTGACCAAGGTGGAGCAGCCGGCGACCGCATTCGTTCTCCTCGGTGTGGCACCCTAGACTCGTGCAACTACTCTCGCTGATCCTTTACAACGCCGATGGCCGCATGCGCCAACTCCACTTCGTGCCAGGAGCACTGAACATAGTCACGGGTGAATCCGGAACGGGCAAAAGCGCCTTGCTCACCATTGTCGAATATTGTCTGGGCCGTGACACGAACTTAGTTCCTGTTGGCCCGATCACGGACACCGTCCAATGGTACGGTGCGCTGTGGCAGCTCGATGAAAATGGGAGCCGTGCCTTTGTGGCCCGACCAAAACCAGCAGGTCAAAATGCAACTACGTCAAGTGCAATGTTGGAATTTGGCGTCAATTTGGAAGCCCCATCGCTCGAAGACCTACGAACGAATATTGATACGAAGCAGTTGCGCCAGCAACTTGGGCGGCGTGTAGGCATCGAAGAAAACGAGACTGACCCCGACCCCTGGTCGTTACGGCATCCTTTTGAAGCCAATCTGGGACACGCGGCACTGCTCTGCCTGCAATCCCAATCCGAGATTGCCAGCCAGTCAGTGTTGTTTCATCGGATGGGTGAGCCCGGGATCGACCAAGCCTTGAGAGATACGATTCCATATTTTCTTGGGGCGGTTGCCCCCGATGAAGCGCTCAAGCGCGCGCAACTACGCGACGCCAAGCGTGCACTTGTTCGAGCCGGAACGCAGTACGAACGTGCGCAGTTGGCAGCGCGAACCATCAATGTGGAACTTGGCGCACTCTATGCCGAAGCCATGGCAGCTGGCCTCGCCGAAGAAGTCGACACCGCTGATGGGAGGGCAATTGTCAGGGCGTTGCAAGCCGCCTGTGTAAAGCGAATAAACGACCAGATGTCTACAGGTTTCGACGGGCAAGATCAATGGCGCATCATCGAAGAGCAGCGGGATGTTCTCTCCGGGGAACTTCGGGGGGTAATGGAAAATCGAGCCCTGCTATTGAATGAAGCCAAAACTACGGGCCGATTCCTAACTGCGGTGGAAAAGCAACGGTCCCGGCTCACCTCTCTGAAATTGCTCCCCGATCTCAGCGACACCCCCCACACCGACCGAGGAGAACATTTCCAATTCGATTGCCCTGCCTGTGGAAGCGATCTGCAAGATCCTGATCCGACAGCCAGTGCCCTTAGAAATAGTCTTGAATCCTTAAATAGGCAGATCGGAGACCTATCCGGTGCGCGGCCTGCACAACGCCAAGCGCTGACGGAACTCGATACCCGCGCGGAATCACTACGAGAGCAGTTGCGCGCTCTAGACGTGGCCCTTCGGAACCTGGATAGAGGTCGACGCGTCACCGATGAAGCACGCTCTGACAATCGGGACTTCACTCGTGGTCGCATTGACGCGACCTTGGCCCGGCTTGAACTAACCGACGAAATAACGGTTGAGGTATTGCGGCAGCAATTGGAACAGGCGCGTGCGGTCGTAGAGGCACTCGAAAGCGAACTCGACGACGATATGCGAAGAGAACAGCTCACGTCCCGGCTAGTTGCCATCGGTCGTGACATAAAAGCTTACGCAGAGCGACTGGAACTAGAACACAGTGCAGAGGATGTTCGTCTCGACTTGGCCCGACTAACTGTGGTTGCGGACACAGCGACCGGGCCGGCTCCACTTTCGCGCATCGGCAGCGCAAAGAATTGGGTTGGATATCACCTTGCCACTCACTTGGCTCTTCACCGCTACCTCACCCTGCAGAAGCGACCCGTTCCAAGGTTCCTGATGCTCGATCAGCCGACGCAGGCACATTACCCATCAGAAAAAGACAATAAGACGGGCCTCCCCGAGAAAGACGCCGACCGCATTGCTGTTCGGGCGATGTTCGAACTCATGAGGGACGTAGTCACCGAGCTCACGCCGGATTTCCAATTGATTGTCTGTGACCATGCAGATCTTCCCGAAAGCTGGTTCGAAGCGTCGGTGCGCCATAGATGGCGCAATGGCGAAGCACTCATCCCCATCGACTGGATTGATACGCCCTGACTAACTCTGGTTGATCAAGGGGCATGTTCGCCGGCCTCGCCGATATGTGGCTATTGAACAACGCATCTACGATCGTGCTCCAGCAGGGAACCGCGATTGACTTGAATGTGGAAGGCGGCGCCCCGAACCTTTCCGACACACTAGTCGTTGCCTGATTCCAGAAACGCCCCAGCGCTCCATGAGAAATGTCGCGTCACCGACATCCGATGTGGACGGCGTCCAGTGGAACGAGGGGAATTCAGGGTCTAAACCTTCGTAACTTCGGCCTGATCTATCCAGCGAGCCAGCAGGCTGAACGCAGCCATTTGTTCGAGGGCAATTTGCTCCTCGCCTCCACCGCCCTCCGTGGGCATGTGCATGCCGGGATTACGAATTGCCGTGTAAAGCCCGTCCGCGAAGGACCTGGCGCCCCGGTGAAGGTTTTGGTATGTTTTCCCGCCGTCGTCCTTCATCAACCTGAGCCGTGGTGCGTTGTCCTTCGGCTCGTCCAACGAGAACGCCTCGTTGAAGAGCGCCGTCTCGGAAACATCCATTCGTCCCAACTTTGCTTGGGTCTCAGCATTGATCCGGATGGCGGCCTGCATCACGGCTTGGTGGAAGTGACCGGTATTCCAATAGGATCTGCCGTTCTCCCACGCCCAGGGGTGCAAATTCGCGGCATCCATGTCCGGAGCATTGTCTCCAAGTTTCTCAGTGAGCTCTGTCGCTCGCTGAAGTGCGGCCTTGGCGCGGGACGCTTGGTCACGGAGCCATTCAAACTCGCTGTCTTCTTTGGGCCGGCCCCTACTCCAAGAGGGCAGTGCTCGGTCAAGGATCTGCTCCACAACGTGCGCGTGCTGGGATACCTCCGTTTCCGAACCGCGGATGTGTGATCCCATCATAAAAACACCGCCAGCACTGTTGTCATAGCCGACCTGATCGGTAGCGTGTAGAAACTGATCGATCTCTTCGACGGCCCATTCGCGATTCAACTTAGTCATGGGTTCATCTTGCCTTGTCGTACCGACAACCTGGACTTAATATGAAGTGTTGAGCTTCGCTCTCGCATACTCAGTCCGGACGTATTTTAACATGACGACGGTCCTCGGAATCACTGGTCCTCCCAAACTGCTCGAATCCATGTCATTAGACCAGGTGGGTTTAGGGTGTTATATGGGTGTTATCATGGTGTCATGAGCATATCCACCATCATCATCGCCGGCCATGCCGAGACGGCACGACTGGATATCCACGAGGTCGTCCGGCGCCTGAATTCCCACCTGGGTCCGCTTCTAGTGGCCACTTTGGCTGGCAGCAAGGACCCCAAGGCCCCCCACCGGTGGGCCAAGCCGGCCGGCTCGGTTCCCGGCCCGGCGTTCCAGAAGCGGCTGCTGCTGGCGCACCGCGTGTGGATCGCCATCGCCGACGCCGAGACCGACGCCATTGCCCGCGCGTGGTTCGTGGGCGGGAACCCCTTCCTGGAGGAGGACACGCCCCTGACCGCCATCCGCGAAGACCGGCACAAGGAAGTCGCCCAGGCCCTCACCGCGTTCCTCGAGGACAGGCAGGACGTTTGAACGGGCACAAGTGCGAGGCCACGGGCCTGTGGATCATTGACGGCTTCCGGACCGGATGCCGGATCGCCACCACCCACCGCGGTCCGTTGGACCCGCCCGAACGACTGGCCGGGGACGATCCGGCCGGCTGGAGCCGCTACGACACACCCGGCTCCACGGTCTACATCTCCGACGACCAGCAGATCGCCTTCGCGGAGGTCCTCTCCGGCTATGCCCTGACACTCGGCGCCGTGCATCCCCTGCAGAAGGACGCCGACTTCATGGGCATGGACCTTGAAGCATACCTGCGCTCCGTGGGCACCGAATGGGGCAACCAACTCGGCCTGGGCGCCCTGCCCAAGCACTGGCGCGACCGGCGCAGCATCTACGAACTCACGCTGCACAGCGGGGGCAGGTGGGTCGATGTCGAACACCCCGACTCCATCGCCGCAATCCGCGCCGGCATCGGTGCGCAGCTGCACCAGGAATGCGGACTCACCCAGCTCACCCTGGGCGTCCTGCACGGGGAGGACCGCGCCGCAACGACCCTGGTGGCGTCCTGGATCCGGAAGCAGGTCCTGGATGACGGAAGCCTGCCGCTGGGGATCCGGTTCAGGAGCAAGCACGGGGGCGGGGACTGCTGGGCGTACTGGCTGCGCCGCCGGGATGACGGCCTGGAAGGCGAGGAGATGGCCTCCAATGACGGCGCGCCCATCCACCTCCACAACCCGGCCCTAAAGACCGTGTCCCGGCGATTCGGCATTAAGGTCTGGTGAAGCCCTCAATGATCAGTATTTCCCACGGAGCGGCGTCGGGAGCATGGCGCAGGAAGGGGTTGTGACCTGGAGCCCTCAAAGACGGGCATCGCAGATTCTCCGCCGATGTTCCCGCGCGCATTCAGCTAGGCGAAAGAGGAGCTGTATCCGCACCTAGTATTTAATTCCAAAAAAATTCATTTTAATAGTTATAAAAATTCAATCGCCCAGCTGGCGGAAGTATTTATTTTCGAGCCTTGACTCTTCCTTGGTTCGGAAAGAACTGGCAACACCTTTAATGCTCCCTCCAAACATTAGTGTGGCCGTTGCAGCCAATGCGGATAATATGGCGAGAGGTAGAACAAAAGGTCTTATCGGTGAAGGAATAATGGTTGGTGCAAGCGTTCCGAAAATTATTGATAGTACTAAAATGAGTCCGCAAATAGACAAAGTAATAATATACCTGCATTTCGCCACTGATTTAGCTTTTGACTGTGCAAATTTCCGGCGATTTGTTGCAGCGGATTCTAATGTTTGGATACGACTCTCAAGTTCGGTGACTTGGTTTTCAGCTAACAGTTTAGCTTCTTTTTCCGCTTTAATGAGAGCTTCGTTTTTGGCAATCGTGTCCTCCGCACTGTTCAACTCATCTCGGGTATCGTTAGCTATTCGTAGGGCCGCGTCTCTTTCGGCTACGGCTGGGGACAGAATTTCTCCCTTGACGGTTTGAAGAATCTCGGCGACGGTTTCCGCCGTTACTTTCTCCGCATTGCCCATGGTTTTATCCATCAGGGTACGTTGCGCTTCGGTGGAATATCTTAGGAGCATGACGTCACTTTGCAACGCTTGTCCACGACTGGCAAGACGTTGGGATTCTTCCAGATAGCGGTCCCAAATGCGACCCTCTGGTTCGAGCGCTGCGAAACAGTCGGCAAGTATTTGACGTCGTGGAAGATTGGGTGCAGCGTTAGGTTTTTTGAGCCAAACGAGTGTTGCCAGATGATGGTCGGTCAGTGCTGGTGGCCAACCGTGATCACCATCATGTACGAAGAAAGATCGACCGACGCGCGCTAATCCGCTATTCGTTGTGACGAGAAGCGCTCTGCACCGTTCTAAGCGCGAGCTACTTCGGCCGCCACGTAGGCGATGGATAGCAGTTAGGCTGTCAAGGTCATTGAGGAGGGTATCCCTGCTGGAATATCCAATCTCTGATTCCATACGTTGCTCTAACGACAACTCGTCAATTGTCAGATTTTCGGTTACGGGAGGTCGTTCCTGTATAACTATACCGATCTTTAAGATATCATCTTCTAGGCGTTGAGAAAGCAATAGAATGTCGCTTGATTCGAAATTATTGTTTTCAAAATATGTGTCTGTTGCTCTTCGCTGGTTACCAAACAGTCCACCTTTTAACGCCTTGGCAGCAGACCTATCAAGAATGCCCCTAACTTCGCCCACGCTATGCTCGAAGCAGGCAATCTCCGCACCGGCGGCTCTACACAAGGAAACCAAGTCCTGGGCGGCTTCCTTCGCGTCAGCTCCTTCGTAGCCGAGCGCCTTTAGCAGTACCGGGGTATCCAAGTACATAGTTGTTGCTTCAAATCGTTGGCTGATTTCGTTGTTGTTGGGTAAGTACAAGGAGACCGCCAACATACTTCCTTTGACCACAGTCTCTAAATGGTCGAAGGACTCGGGCATACTGCTAAGAACGCGACCTATGAAAGCATTGACGACGTATTCTCTATCGCGATCCGTAGTGGACGCTCCCCGCGCGTCGTATGGGGCACCTTTCATGAGGGATCCGAGGAGCGGAACTGAGTGCTCTTCAATGTGATTCAGCAGAGCGTCTTCTGCCTCTTCAACGCTCATCTCTCTCTGAAAATGCGTTTCCGAGAACTGAACCAACTTGAGTACCAAAGCAGACTGTTTTCTTAGGTAATCGGCCTTTTGTCGATCGAGGTCGCGTAAGTCATCGAATGTGGTTAAATCGGGGATGAATGCACCGTTATCCCGGCGGCCGTAGTTTTTTTGAGCAGCACGACGGCTGAGAGTTGACAGCACGCCTTCCGGGATATCTATTCCGAATCTCTCACGAATATGCAACTTTGCATCGGATGCCGAAACTGCAATGCCGCCCCCGGCCTTTACTGCGTCGAGATAGAAAGGCAGAAAATTATCAACGAAGCTTCCCTGCGAGTGGTCCCAATTCGCCTTGATTATTGCCAAGCTGGCTAGCAAGGAGTTGCTCGTCGTCATTGTGGTGTTCAACTATCGGACGCGCTATGAATCGTGCCATCTTCGTATCCAGACATGAATATTTTGACTCCCCAAGCTTGCCTGCGCGAACAAATCGATTGGCCATAAGATTATCAAGCATTTGATGTGGGAGCGTATCCGATTTCTGCAACATATGCACCGGCGACAGCTAGGGCACCATCATTCATAATGCGCAAAATATTATGAAGAGCTGGGCCATTCGCGCGGTAACAATCGTGTAGAGGTGTCGCTCAATCAATGTGAGACATGCGCTTTACGATGCGGTACACCGTGCTGCGGGCGACCCCGAAGAGTTCGGCGATTTCGGCGCTGGTGTGCCTGCCGCCGTGGTGGAGGGCGACGAGGTGTTTTTCCTGGGCGGGGGAGAGCTTGGGTTGCTTGCCGCGGAGGCGGCCCTTGGCCTTGGCGATTTGCATGCCCTCGCGGGTCCGGGCGCGGATCAAATCCGATTCGAATTCGGCGACCATCGCCAGGACGTTGAACAGCAGCCGGCCGACCGGGTCGGTGGGGTCGTGGACGTTCCCGCCCAGGCTCAGCTTGATGTTGCGCTGGGTGAGGTCCTCGACGATGTCCCGGGCGTCGGGCAGGGAGCGGGCGAGCCGGTCGAGCTTGGTGACCACCAGGGTGTCGCCGGCCCGGCACGCGGCCAGGGCCTGTTTCAGTCCGGGGCGTTCGCGGTTGCGTCCGGTGAGCCCGTGGTCGACGTACACCAGGTCCTCGGGAACGCCGAGCGCCTTGAGTCCTGCTTGCTGGGAGGCGAGGTCTTGTTGGTTGGTGGAGACGCGGGCGTACCCGACCAAATGCGGCGACATGCAACAAGTGTAGCGTTTGGGTTACCTTCACCGGGCATTAGTGCGGGCGGGGTATCCGAGAATCCGGAAAGGCGAAACTTCAACCATTTTAACTGTCGGAATTTTGGACGTCGGGTGTCGCGGTGGGGGATCGACTTACGCGATCCCCCACCGAGGGTGTGCGTCCCGGAAACATGAACCGCCCCATCCCATCGCCACCGGAAAACCAGTGTATAAATTGCGGTACTTGCCGGGTTACGCAATCGCGTCGCAAGGCAGCGATTTCCGGTGGACCCTTGCCATGTTGCGGCGGGCCCGTCGTCCGAGCTCGGGACACCACCTACCACCAGGATCGATCGTTTTTGGACACACATGCGTTGCCTTCCAGGGATTTGCCCGATTCGGTTCCGGTAGGATCCTTGGATGGTTACCCTCACCCAGGCCCTCGCCTTGGCACTGGCCAGCATCGTCCTGATCGCCGTACCTGGCCCCAGTGTCATGTTCGTCGTGGGACGGGCACTGAGCTACGGGCGCAGGAATGCGTTGGCCAGTGTCGTGGGAAATGCCCTGGGCTGCTATCTGGTAGGTGTCGTCATCGCCGTCGGTCTGGGTCCCTTGACCGAAGGCTCCGACCTGCTTTTTCAGATCATCAAGTGGGGTGGCATTCTCTTCCTATTGTATTTGGGCATCCAAGCGATCCGCCATGCCGCACCGGCTCAACAGGACGCACCGGCAAACCTTCGGGTTGGTTCCTCATGGGCGGCGATTCGCACGGGGACCATAGTGGGGCTCACCAATCCCAAAAGCTTCGTCTTGTTCACTGCGGTCGTGCCGCAATTCATCGTTCCCGCAGCGGGAAACACCGCCCTGCAGATCATCCTCCTAGGGGTGATTCCGATGCTCATTGGCTTGGTCACGGACACGGCGTGGGCACTGTCGGCCGGCCGGGCAAGAAACTGGCTCGCAAACTCGCCTCGACGCATGACGACGATGGGGCGCATCGGTGGAATTTCCATTCTCGGCGTCGGACTCTCGGTCGCCGTCTCGGGTGACCACCGCTAGAACGCAATCCTATTCGGCTTCCTCGCGTGTGCGGTGGCGCTGGTCCCGTGTGCCCTCGTCCTAGGGAGCGCCACATCCCGAATTGCTGGTTCCTATGGGGACCATGGGAAATTTCTGGTGGGTCGCTGAACGATGTCAATGCTCCACAGTCGCCACGAATCCACTGGGTAAATCCTGAATCCTCGACTCATGGCATCAACGACCGGTCGGCCATGTTGTATTCTGATCTATATCAAGGGGAGTACTCCCGTCCGCGATCGGTCCGTCAATACGTATGCACTAGTGCATCCCGGACCATCGGTTCTGAACTGATCAGAGCGGAGGAGACCTTGGCGTCATATCCACGCCATATCCCTTTGGAGTACGCTCATGCAGGTAACGCCCCTGATCTGGATCATCACCATTGTAGTGACGATCGTCTTCTTCATTTACGAATTCTTCGTCCACGTGCGCAAGCCCCACGAACCCTCCATCGGTGAATCCGCCCGATGGTCGGTGTTCTACATCAGCCTCGCAATGCTGTTCGGCGTCGGTATCGGCACGCTCTCGGGATGGACGTACGGGGGCGAGTACTTCGCCGGCTACCTCACCGAAAAGGCACTGTCGATCGACAACCTCTTTGTTTTCCTTCTGGTCATGGGTGCGTTCGCCGTACCGAAGATCTACCAGCAGAAGGTACTGATGGTAGGCATCATCATCGCGCTGGTACTGCGTGGCATCTTCATTGCCGTCGGCGCGACGCTGATCGAGAACCTATCCTGGATCTTCTACGCCTTCGGCGCCCTGTTGCTCTTGTTGGCCTACCGTCAGGCATTCTCAAACCACGAAAGCGATCCGGCCAATAACCGGTTCATGCGTTTCGTACGCCGTCACCTAGCGGTGACCGATGAGTACCACGAAGACAAGCTCACCGTGAAGAAGGACGGCAAGCGGTTCGTTACCCCGATGCTGCTCACCATCATCGCTATCGGCTTCGTTGACTTGATCTTCGCTGTCGACTCGATCCCCGCCATCTACGGGCTCACCGACCAGGCCTACATCGTCTTCACGGCGAACGTCTTCGCACTGATGGGGCTACGACAGTTGTTCTTTCTCATCGGTGGCTTGCTGGAGCGACTGGTCTATCTCTCCCAAGGCCTTGCCGTCATCTTGGCTTTCATCGGGGTGAAGCTCGTCTTCCACGCACTGCACGTCAATGAACTTGCCTTCATCAACGGCGGGCAGCCGCTGTTGTGGATCCCCGAGATCCCGATCTCCTTCTCCCTGCTCTTTATTGCCGCCACGATCACCGTGGCCACCGTCGCGAGTCTGTTCAAGACCCGCGGCAACCAAAAACGTCCCAGTGCACCCGCACCGGGCGACCCCTCCATCACGAAGGATTACTCCAAATGAGCATGTTCTCCAAACTCACCGGTCTCGCCCTGAAAGCCATGGACAAGTCCGGTACGACGAATCAGCCCAAGAACGCCGGCCAGAAAGACTGGCGTGCGATCGTCCGCACTGCAGCAGATACCTTGACTGGCGACGGGCGCACCACCGAGGCTTCTGCCGGCCGCCAGCCAGTTTCCGCCGAGACGTATCGAGCCCGGTCGCACCACTCCGATTCGCGTGTTCCATCCGAGGAGATCAGCAAGGCTGACCGGGCAGCCATCGCGCGCTACGATTACCTCCTGGAGACCGCCGATCCGCACCAGATAGAGCAGATGCACCGCGAATCCTTCGAACGCCTGACCCCGGCCCAGCGGGATCAAATCCAGCAGCGGATACGCACGGAACTTCCCACCGAGGACCATCCCCGAACCTCGGGTGCCGATGACTTGGCGCGAACCGCGGCCCGCGCGGAGGCCGGGCGGCCGGGTTTCTTGCGGGGCATGCTCGCCCGCGCCGGGAGTAACGGGTCACGTCCGGGCGGCGGCATCGGCCGTGGTGTGATGGTCGGAGGCGCTACGGCAGGGGCAGGGCTGCTGGCAGGAGGTGTGCTCACCGCGGTCGCTGGAGGAGCCGTGGTCAGTTCGCTGGCCGGACCGCTCCTGGAACAGGCATCAGGCATGGGAGTTGACTTCGAGGCCTTGGGCAACGGCGTCGATCTCGAGGGCCTGACCGGAGGGTTGGGAGAGTTCGCATCCAACGCCGGTGAAACCGTCTCGGGCCTTGGCGAGCAGTTCAACGATGTCGGATCCAATTTCTCCTTGCCGGGAATTGATGACCTCTTCGGCCGCTGAGCCCGATGCCAATTCGTCGGCAGTGGGCACTACATACCTTTTCATCCCGGCAATCATCTCCTCGGATAGCTAAACGAGATATTGGGAACTTGGGCGATCCGCTTTGCTGGGAGGCCTCCCGCTACAACGCATCAAGAGGTCGATGCGCTCCTGAGGGTCTTCCCCGCTATCGGCAGCCACCTACGAAAGGAATCTTCATGAAAACCCGAGCCACAGCAGTCTTGGGCTCCACCCTGCTATTATCCGGAGCCCTTTTCCTAACCAGTTGCGATAACACGCAACTCCCACAAACACCATCAGTGGAAGAGCAGGATGGTGCCGAGAACCAGGACGAAGGCACCGACCAGCAGGACGATCAGGACGAAGGCACCGACCAGCAGGACGATCAGGACGAAGGTACCGGCCAGGTGGAAGATGGCCAAGAAGAAGGCGATGACCAGCAGGAGAGTCAAAACGAAGATCAAGAAGAGAACTAGCGTCCGATGAGAGCTGGGAATATTCCATGATGAGGGGACAGTGCGCATTTGCGCACGGCCAACGCCGATCGTTGACGGCGTCGTCCGGAGAGCATGGCGGTGAGTCATGATCATTGTTCTCGCCGGTATCGATGGGGCTGGTAAAACCACAACAGGTCGGCTGCTTGCGCAACGACTCAATGCGGCGCACTACCCTGCAACCTTCATCAAGAACCGTTCAGGCCGACGGAGCCTGGCCACCTGCTCCGCTCGCCTCAACATCCATCCTCCGATGATGGTGTTCGAGACGATCGAAACGGCGATCCGCTGCGTTAACGTACTGGTCTCCCACTGCCGTGCCACGGTCGGTCCCGGGATCGTGATCATGGACAGGTACCTTTATTGCCAAGTAGCACTGCGACGGGCGCGGGGCCTGCTTTCGGGGTGGCTTCTTCCTTTCCTGTCTAAGATCCTGCCCACTCCAGACATTATTTTCTATTTCGATATCCCAGCTGACCTCGCGCACGCAAGGATTGAGAGTCGAGCCACGGACACCGAGGCGCTCGGGCACTTGCAGGCATTCGATGCGGCATACCGGGAGATGGAGAACTTCCCGTCCTTCGTCGTCATCGACGCGACTCTCCCCTCCGGACAGATTGTCGAAGACATGCTGCGGGAGCTCGGTTTGTGCGAATTGGTACTCCAGTGATGAGTAGACGCCGAACTCTCATGCTGACCCGCTATTGATCGGTCTACCGGGCAACCGCACCATAGCGGGTGGCAGTTTCGAACTTATGGTCCGGCCATTCACGCGGTTCCTCGGCGTGCTTCTCGCTGCACCGATTCCAGCCTGTTTCTTGATGAACCGGATGCTCAGCAACGGTATCCAGCACAGCGGTTTCGCCTTCGTCGCCCAGCTCAGAAGTGGGCGCAACTTTTCTGGCAGCGGCTCGACCTAATGTGCGCTGGCTCGCCATCCTCCAAGATACCAAGCCTTAACGAGCTTTTCGCTTGGGCGTGAAACGAAACACCGCGGCGGTTCAGATCCGAGCTTGAGGGGGCCCGTCCGCTGGTTGCGGGGTTTAGTGGGACTTCAGGAGCTTCGCGCCGTCGGGCCGCAGTTCCCCGGTGGGTGAGACGTGGCGGTAGAGGGTCTGGCGGGTAATGCCGAGTTCCTCGCACAGGGCGCCGATCTTGGTTTCCTTGTGTCCCATGGAGGCCATGGCCAGACGCACCTTGGCCGGGGTCATCTTGTAGGGCCGGCCTCCCTTGCGGCCCCGGGCGCGGGCGGAGAGCAATCCTGCTTTGGTGCGCTCGGAGATGAGCTCGCGTTCGAACTCGGCGAGGGCAGCGAAGATCCCGAAGACGAGCTTGCCCGAGGCGGTGGTGGTGTCGATGGCCGCGCCTTCGCCGGTGAGTACCTTCAGCCTGATGCCTCGCTCGGTGAGGTCGTGGACGGTGTTCACCAGATGCCGCAGGTCCCGACCCAACCGGTCCAGTTTCCACACCAACAAGGTGTCCCCGGCCCGCAGACTTTTCAGGCACGCAGCAAGCTGGGGCCGGTCGTCTTTCTTCCCCGAGGCGTGGTCCTCGTAGAGACTCGATGCCTCGACTCCGGCGGCCAGGAGTGCGTCGCGCTGCAGGTCGGTGCTTTGCGATCCGTCGGTCTTGGACACCCGCATGTAGCCGATCAGCATCCCTGAAACCCCTTGTCATTTATACGGCCGTTTACGTGACTCTGGACCAGGAAGAGCCTGCATACCAAATAATGACAATTTATCCCTCACTTATCCTATGTCATGTAAAGGCATGGCAACCATGAATATATGACAATGCTTTGGGAGGGCGGCCGAGGGCGGTGTGGTTTGTTCTCACCGGAAATCTCCCGGCCGGAACGGACTGGCAAATGGGTCCGGCGACAGCCGGTCGTTCCGCAAAATGGAGTGATCGGTATGCGGCTTGATTGAAAGGGTTTGGGTGCAGCGGCAGCTGAGGGGCAAGGATTATTCGCGGCCCCGGGCGCAATACACGCCGGCGGCAGCCTCCCTCATGCCACCTTGAATACGCCGGCAGCAGGGCACGCGGGAATGCCATGTCCCCGGAATCCGTCCCGGTCGGAAGCCCTCCCCGGCGGAACAGCGGATTAACCGCCGCCTCGTCCAGCCCTGTCCCCGGAATAAACCCGCGAGCCTGTGCCTGGCCCGGTTCGCGCGGTGTCCACTTGCGAACCGATCATGACCTGGGACGAGTCGTGCACCGGCTGATCCCCGCCGCGACACGCGGGAAGCAAAATACTGCAGCCGAAGAAATACTGCAGCTTAAGGAGGTGTCACTTTTGGGAACCTTCGCCACGCAGGCTCCAACCCCTGTCGGGCCAGTGCCGGATCACCACGTCCTGCCCGTCATCGGCCGGAAGCGCCACGGCGGCGAGGTAGCCTGCCAACGGGGCCTCCAGCTCGTGCACCAAACCGCGGCCCTCGGGCCCCCGGGACCGCGCCTTGAACAGCGCCTCGCGCCTGACCCACTGCGGGGCCGCAGACGGGTCCGCCAGATCCGAGACCCGCTGCACGTCCACGCCGACCGGACCACGCGCGCTCAGCGCCACCACGACGAGCAGCCCGGAGTGCGACACCGACACCCAGGGCGCAGCCATTGCCCGGTTCGCGATGCGCGGCGCGCCGTGGGGCGCCCCGCACTCCTCGCAGGTGCGCTCGACAAGGACGTCGGCCGGCGCAATGCCGGTGTGGGAGGCCACGGCCACGCGCAGCAGCGCCGCCCCCACCATGGACCTGCCCCGGTCCGCCGGGCGGTCCAATGAATCCAGCCGGGTCCGCTCGGCCGGGTCGAGCATCTCCAGGAGCCCGTGCCCGGCCGCGGTGAGCGAGGACCACCATACGAACACCATAAATTACCCCACCTTTTCCTTCCGTTCCATACTTAGGCTAACCTTAACGCCCGTGACCCAACTTCCTGCACACCTCCTCACCGCTGCGGCCCCCCGCCCCGATTACCTGCTGGGGCCCGCTTCCGCGCCCGCCCGTGCGGGACTGCCCGCACTGCTCACTGCCTCCGGCGGCATCCTTTCCCACGGGGACCTGCGCGCCGCCATTGCACGGATGACCGGCCACCTGCCGGACGCCGCGACAGGCCGACGCCTCGTGCACCTGGCGCTGCGCCCGGACCTGGACAGCGTCATCGCCTACCTCGCGACGCTTGAGGCCGGCCACGTCGCGCTCGTGACCTCGGACGAGCCGCAGGCGGCGGCGATCCTGGACCGCTACCGGCCCGATGTGAGGGCGACCGGTGATCCGGAGCATCCCTTCAAAATCGACTCGCGTACGCCGCGCCATCTCCTGCACCCCGATCTGGCGCTGCTGCTGAGCACCTCCGGGAGCACCGGATCCCCCAAGCTGGTCCGGCTCTCCCACCGGAACCTGGCCGGCAACGCCGCCGCCATCGCAAAGGCGCTGCGCCTCACCGCGGCCGACCGGGCCATCACCAGCCTCCCACTGAACTACTGTTTCGGACTCTCCGTCCTCCACTCACACCTGATCACCGGCGGATCCGTGGTGCTGCACGAGGGTTCGGTCCTCGACGGGGCCCTCTGGGATGCCATCGACAACCTCGGCGTCACCCACCTGGCCGCCGTGCCGCACATGGTCGAGCTCATGGAATCCACCGGCGTGCTCGAGCGGGACCACTCCTCACTGCGCCTGATCCTCCAGGCCGGCGGCCGGATGCACCCGGACCGCGTCCGGCGCACCGCGGCCCTTGGCCGCGAGCACGGCTGGGGGCTTTCGGTCATGTATGGACAGACGGAGGCCACCGCACGGATCTGTGTCCTGGATCCGACGCTAACGGCTGAGAACCCCGACGCCGTGGGCCGCCCCGTCGCAGGGACCTCGCTGCATCTTGACACGGCCGTGCCCGAGGCGGCCCAGGGCACAGGTGAGGTCCTCGTGCGCGGCCCCGGCGTCATGATGGGCTACGCCGAACACCCCGATGACCTCTCGCTCGGTGCGATGCTGACCGAGCTGCGCACCGGGGACCTGGGCCGCATCGGAGCCGACGGGCTGCTGCGGATCGTTGGGCGGCGCTCCGGCTTCGTCAAGGTCATGGGCGTGCGCATCGACGTCGCCGTCATCGAGCAGGCCCTGGAGACGGCCGGTTACCCCGCGTGCGTGGGCGGGGACGGTGCCCGGCTGCTCGTGGCGGTCCAACCGCGGCCCGGTGGACCCACGGATGCCATCGCCGCCGAGGCCCGGCGGATCGCCGGCCGGGCCTCGGGGCTGGGCCCCGCCGCGGTCGCCGTCGCAGTGACCAACCTGCCGCGCCTGTCCAACGGGAAGGTTGACCGGCCCGGCAGCGCGGCGCTCGTGCGGGCCAACACCGACGCTGAGCCCGGCACCGCGGGCGCGATGCCGGGAGCCGACCCCAGGGCGGCAGATGTCGCGAAGGCCGTGTCCCAGGTGTTGGGTACCGACTCCGTCGACCTTCGCCGCACGTTCGTCCAGCACGGCGGCGACTCCCTGAGCCACGTCCAGGCATCCGTCCGACTTGAGGGCATCGTGGGGCCGCTGCCGCAGGGCTGGCACCATCGGCCCCTGGCCGAGCTCGCGGCCCTGGCCCCCACCGGGCGTGCCGCCGCCGGGCACGGCGAGGGTGGTGTCCCCGTGCGCGGCCGGCGCCGGGGGTGGCGCACCGTGGAGAGCTCGGTCATCCTGCGCGCGCTGGCCGTCGTGGCGATTTGCGGCTCCCACGCGGACCTGTTCGACGTCTTGGGCGGGGCCCACCTCCTGCTGGCCGTGGCCGGCTTCAACACGGTCCGCTTCGGGCTCTCCGCGCCGAGCGTGGCGGGCCGATGGCGGGCCACCGCCCGGATCCTGGTCGGCGTGGCCGTCCCCACGATGCTCATCGCGCTGTTCGGCATGCTCGCCACGGGCCGCTACGGGTGGTCGAACATCCTGCTCAGCCACTGGCTGATCGGCGACACGACCGAGGGGTCCACGCGCAACGAATACTGGTTCATCGACGCCATGGTCGCCAGCCTCCTGGTGCTCACCGCGGTGCTCTCGGTCCCGGCCGTCGCCCGGGCCTGGCGGCGCGATCCCTGGCGCGTCGCCGCCTGGCTCACCGCGGCCGCCCTGGTGCCCCGCTTCGTCATCCTGGCGCTGACGGACACCTCGATGGCGCCGTCGATTATGCCCACCACCCTGTGGCTGGTGGCCCTCGGCGCGGCCGCGGCCTACGGCGACACCCGCCTGCGCCGCTGGCTCACCGTGGCCCTGGGCATTGTCGGCGGCGCGACGTTCTTCCCCGAGCAACCCATGCGGAACGCTGTGGTCATCGTCGGGATTGCCGTCCTGGTCCTGGTGCCCCGCATGCGGATCCCCGCCCGGCTGGTACCGTTGGTCGCCCTGCTGGCGGCCGCGTCGCTCTACATCTACCTCGTCCAGTTCATGGTGCTGTCGGCCTTCGAAAACGACGTCGTCGAAACGGTTGCCGCGCTGGCCACGGGATGCCTCCTCTGGTGCCTGGCCGACCGCCCCCTCCGGCGCCTGCAGAACCTCATCCCCCCTCCCACCCGATGAAACCAAAACACCCCATGGGCTAAACCGACAGCCCCTGCTCGCCCTCGCACCCGTGCTGCCGCCGGTTCGGGCCGTCTGCTCCCGCGGCCCGGCCGGCCGGGCCCGCCAACGAGCAGCATGCCGACCCGCGATCCATCAACACCAAGGCCCGGCTGTAGTTCCGGACGACGTAGATTCCGCCGATGAACTGGGCTGCCAAGTCCTCACGCCGCAAGGGGACCAAGGGCGACTGCTGGAAAAAATGCCCAGTCCTACCCAAGGGCGCAGGACCACGGTGCTCCCTGCCGGGACCAACATAAAAAAATTCACGGCCATTCACATCGCCACTGGGCGTCCGCGGCCGGTTCAACCTGCCGACCCCGCACACATCTTCCTGAACGGCGACGGATCGTCGCTGTGTGCGGTGTTCCCGTACGTGAACACGCCGCTCGTGAACCAGATGCACCGTATGGGCAAGACGACGAGGTACCGGTCCGGCCCCCGTGAACGGTGCATTACCGTACCCGGACTACGGTGTGGTGTCGCTGCGCGCCCAGCCGTTACCGATACTTACTCCCAAACATTAATCCCCGATTCACAAAATTTGTGCCAGAACCATTCATCATTGGGATCCACAGTTTTTAACTGTCGAATTTTTGGACGCCCGGTGTCGCGGTGAACCATCGGCTTGTGGGACCGGGTGAGAACCCGTTCGCCGCTCGACACCGGATTTTGTTCGGTTCGAAGTCGGGCACCGGAGGAAGATGGCCGGGCAGCGGTTCAAAACGGCCTACACCAGGGACATCGCTGCGCGGGGGTGTGGTTGGTCCGTGGTGCCGACGGGGGTGGTGTCGGCAGCGATAGTGCCGACGGGAATGGTCCTGTGTGCGATGAGCTTCCGGAGCTGTTGCGGTGCGAGGGGTTTTCCCGGTTTCAGCAACTTGCCCAGTGGCACGCCGTCGATCCGGTCGTGGATGGATACGCGGATCAGGCCGATGCCCTCGGTGTGCAGGGCCACCGCATCGCGCACGGCGTCGTAGAGGGCACGTTGCTTCCAGCGGGGTCCGCCGTTGCCGGTGAAGTCGCGCCGCGCTGCGGCGGGGCCGAATTGCCGTTCGGCCGCCTCTCCGGTCCAGTACCCTCCGAAAACCCGTGCCTTGGATTCGAAGTCGATGCAGTACCTGCGGTAGTCGTTAGTCCAGGGGAGTTGCGCGGACCAGGGAAGGTTCAGTGTTTGGCGGCGGTAGCGATGGAAGTGAGTGTCCTCGTCGAATTCGAGATACATGCCATGGTCATCAGCGAGGTCCCAGTCGCCGGCGGTGAAGGCCCCGTTGGATTCCTCCAGCCCGCCGAGGTCCCTGAAGAGTTGGGAGAAAACTTGTTGCAGGCCCTGGTCCAGTCCGGCGGTCGTGGCCCTTGTGAATCCCCGTTTTGAGGTGTCGCGAAGCTGGATGCCTGCGTGGTGCAGGGATGCTTCAAGCAGCTTCGCCTTGGAGATTTTTCCCATGTGAATATTCTAGAACGGTGGCGCCCACCGGATGCGCACGGAGAGGGCTTCCAGCGGGTTGGGGTAGTGAGGTTTCACGGGTGCTGTGCTTTCTGGATTGGATGGCGCCGGTGTGCGGCGTTTTGCATGCGGTGTGCGGTCGCGGGGGTTTCTCTTGTGCGCCTTGGAGGGGTGCGACCGGCTGTTCTTGATGCGGCCTCCCGCGATCGTTGATGTGGAGAAGTTCCTTTTTTCGGTTATCGATGCCGCCCGCCGTCGCGGGATTCGACAGATCGTGTTCTTGTCCTTGCAGGGCGTGCAGCACAACCGCAGCACTCCTCACTACGCCGTCGAACGGTATCTGAAGAGCAGTGGTGCGCCGTACACTTCGCTGCGCCCGAACTTCTTCATACAGAACCTCTCAACCACTCACGCGGCCGAGATCCGCGATGATGACGAGGCCTTCGTGCCCGCTGGCCGCTCGTTCACCGCGTTCATTGACGCCCGCGACATCGGCCCAGTCGCCGCAGCTGTGTTCACCGAACCCGGTCACATCGGACGGTCGCACACCCTCTGCGGAGAGCAGACTCTCACCTATCGCCACGTCGCCGCCATCCTCAGCGACGTTCTCGGGCGTAGCATCCATTACCGGCGGACCAGCGAGAGAGAATACCTGACCCGACTGCGTACACAGGGCAAGCCCGCGGACTATATCGCCGTCCAAAAGATGATCTACCGCATCGTGCGCTTCAACATCTCAGCCTTCCCCAACCGAGCAGTCCGGCGCCTCACCGGAGAACCCGCCACCACATTCGGTGAATTTGCCACTCGGGCTCAGGTCGCGTGGCAGTTGCGGGAATAGGCATAAGGGAGAGGGCTGATATATTCGATTGCTGCAATTGGATTTCAGCCCCCGACATCGGAAGTAAACACGGAGCAACAATGATTCCCCCGCCCTCCCCAGCAACACCTGCGACGGCGCCTGGCAGCCGTGGCAATGCCGGATCCCACAACTATCGCCAGCTCAAACGGCGGGTGCTCGACGCTGGCCTTTTGGGTCGCCGCACCGGACACTACCTGATGCTGACCGTGATCCTGACCGTCCTGCTCGGCGCAGCCGTGACAGGTTTCTTCCTCTTGGGTGAGAGCTGGTTCCAGCTGCTGATCGCCGCGGGTCTGGGCATCATCTTGACGCAATTCGCGTTCCTGACCCACGAGGCCGCACACCGGCAGATCTTCACCTCCGGACCCGCCAACGACAGGTTCGGCAAGTTCCTAGCCAACATCGTGGTCGGCATCAGCTATCAGTGGTGGATGAACAAGCACAGCAAGCACCACGCGATGCCCAACACCATCGGCAAGGACCCGGACATCGAGTGGGACACCATCTCCTTCCAGACCGAAGACGCGCAGAAGCAGAAGGGATTCCTGAAGTGGATCACCGAACGCCAGGGCTACCTGTTTTTCCCTCTCTTGACCCTTGAGGGGATCAACCTGCACAGGCATTCGCTGGTGTATCTGTTCACCGGTGAGCGGGTGAAGGCCCGGGGCCGGGAAATCACCTCGATCCTGTTGCGTCTGGGTATCTATCTCGCCGTGTTGTTCATCTTCCTGCCCGCGGGCATGGCCGCGGCGTTCTTGGGGGTGCAGATGGCGGTCTTCGGCGTGTACATGGGCGCCTCGTTCGCGCCCAACCACAAGGGCATGCCGATGATCCCCAAGGGTTCGCGCATCGACTTCTTCTCCCGCCAGGTGCTCACCAGCCGCAACGTCATGGCACGCACCACGTGGGGCAATGTATTTCTCACTGCTCTCTATGGCGGGCTGAACTACCAGGTCGAGCACCACCTCTTCCCCTCAATGCCCCGAGCCAACCTCGCCGCCGTCGCCCACATCGTCCGCGAGTACTGCGACGAGCTCAAGGTCCCGTACACGGTGGCGACCCCTAAGCAGTCATACGCGCAGGTGATCAGCCACCTGAATAAGGTCGGGCTTTCCGCCCGCGACCCGTTCGAATGCCCGATGGTGGACGAGTACCGCCCCTACTAAACCGGGGAATCTTGACGACACGGGTGAAGTCGTAGTTACGTGAAGGTCTGTCAGGGTTCAAATAACTGGCAGACGATTCTTGAGCAGAATTCAATCGCATCAAGCGCCCGGCGGGGCATTCCACGCCGGGCGTTTGGTGTTTCCAGGGCGGGGAGGATAACGTCTTTGCTCTTTCAAGGGCGCGTTCTCCACGGCGAGAAGATGACTGCGCGTCGACACCGGGGGAGGGACCTTGCGGGAGGGCTTGTGCCCGGGCAAACGGAGGGCCCCTCTATGCCAGAGGGGCCCTCGACGAACGGGGTGGTCTGTCTCGATTTAGGTTTAGATTAACGGCGACGTGTCCCTCCCCTCTTGGCCGGTCAAGGCCATCAACGGATGCAAGTGAAAATATGCTATTCATGGGTTCCGCACCCTGTCAAATCAGCCCCTGGTCAGTTATTCGGTGTCTGCTCCTCAACGCTTTTGCGAAGGTTTTGCGATCGTTCCCTCAGAGGGGAGAGCGGACAGAGGGTTCGTCGACAACGTCCAGGGGTGTAGCTGGGCGGACCGGTTGCCCACTGTCGATCTGAACACTCGCGCACTCCTATCCGGATATCGCCCTGAGTGAACTCCCTGATGGCAATCCGGACGGACCTCTTAGCGGATGTTGAACCTCTTTCGGCAGCAAGAAAAGGATGGGGAGCACGCGATGGGCCGCTACTGCCAGATCACCCCTGGGCATCATTGATGGGACCATGCTGTAAGCCAGTGTCCTCGCGTGGCAGGGTGTTCATTCCTACCCGCAGACCCGGGAAATGTGAGGATTTGATTTTTTCAGGAAGCACTATTATATTTTTTGTCATGCGGGAAGAAGCACGACTTTCCTCCCCCTACTAAGGCAGGTGTAGTTGCTTCCTTTGAGGGGGACCCCGCACAGTAGTATCCGGTCGTCGGACAGCTTGAGACGACCAGCAACACCGCAGTAAAGCAGTACCAGCAGTAAATCAGTAAGGAAGTACCCGTAGTATCCGGTCGTTGGACAGCTTGAGACGGCCACAGCAACACCGCAGTAAAGAAGTAGCCGGAGGGCGTGGTCATCGGAGAGTTTGAGAGGACCGCAGCAGGACAGCAGAACCAGTAACCCCGGCATCCAGGAAGTACCCGCAGTAAATCAGTAAAGAAGTACCCGGTCGTCGGACAGCTTGAGACGACCACAGCAACACCCGCAGTAAAGCAGTACCGAGTAATAAAGCAGTAGCCGGAGGGCGTGGTCATCGACAGCTTGAGAGGACCACAGCAGGACAGCAGAACCAGCAACCCCGGCACTCAAGAAGTACCAGCAGTAAATCAGTAAAGCAGTACCCCGGAGGGCGTGGTCGTCAGACAGCTTGAGACGACCGCAGCAGTACCAGTAACACCGGTAGTACCTGCAGTACCGGGCCGTAGGACAGCTTGAGACGGCCACAGCAGTACCAGTAACACCCAGTGGGGCGGGCTGGTGAGGAATCTGTATTCCTCACCAGCCCGCCCTCTGCCGTTCGTGCCAAAGTTTGCCTCGCTCGCCAGCTGCGCGCCACCAAGGCAGGAATCGGAGTTGACGCTATCCAAGAACTCCCCGGACCTCCTCGGTGTCCCTCAGCCGCCAGCTAAAGCTTCCACATAGGGTTCCCCTGCGGAACAGCAGGCTGGCATCCGCGAATCGGGAGACCAAGAATGTCCCCGGATTTTCAGCACATTGAACTGTCGCATTTTTTGGTGGTCGGGTGTCGCGGTGTGGCATCGGCCTGTAGGACGACCTTTGAAGGAGATCGGCGGGGGCTTGGGTGCTTTGCGCCAGAGCTTCGGGATCGCGCCCAGGCGCGCGCCTGGCTCAACGTGCGCCCGCGCGTGTGTTCCAAGATCTTCCCGAACCTCCTGATTCAAAAATCCTTATTGCGATACCGGGCCGAGGATTCATGGCAATACGGCTTTGGAGACACGGTAGGCCCCGCCGATGCACTCCAGAGGGTCAAGGCATGAAGGCCCGTGCCCATGTCTCAAAAAGCTTTAGGTTTACGAGACGCAGGAATGTGCGGCGAGGGATCTGGCGAGGGACCTTGCGCCGCGCCGGTCATGTTCAGCTGTGGATTTTCGACGATGGACGGTCCAAATATCCAAAGAGGGCTTCTTGCTGCGCCCAGTGCCTGCAGGGGGTTGGCCTATTGCAGCACGGTGCCCGTGGAAGGGTGCAAGGTTCCGCCAAATTGGTCCTTGCCACTGATATCGATCTGAATTCGGCTGCTAGTGACTGGAGCTTCCAGGGCCGCGCCGAGCGTTGGCAACACCGTGGATTGGATGCCAAGGAGAACCGCTTGGATGTCGGCCCTGTCATTGAGCGTGGCTTTGAGGCTCACTTCAGGGCTCCGGGCGGTTCCGTACAGCTTGGCGGCCGAGGAAACAACGCCTGGGATCGTATTGATGTGCTCCTCCACGGCGCGTGCCAAGACAGCGGGATCGCAGAGGGTGCGGCCGCCGCTTTCTTCGGTGTGGAAACGGTAGGCGGCAACCTTGTTGGGCCTCGGTATCTGGGCAATCATCCACAGCAGCCCCAGCACACCGACGATCACCCCAATGGTGAGGAGTGCGGCCTGTACCCAGGACTGCGCAAAAACTGCATGCAGATCCGCGGTGGCGACCCGGGCACCGGCCGGAGGCGTGTTCATGATCCCCTGCAGCATTCCCCCGGCCTGCAGGATTACGATGCTTCCAGTCATGAGGACCAGGAAACCAAGAATGCCCAGCCAGGTGCGGTTGAGGGTTCCAACGGATCGTTTCATCGCTTGCTTTCCTTTGCTCGAGGGGGGAGAGGCTCTCAGCGGGTGGAAGTGACGGTGGCGCTTACGCGCGGAACCGGCTGAAGCCCAGCCGATTCGAGGCAGCTCCGCACGCGTTGTGCCGCTTGTGCTCCCAAGTCGCCCTGGTCGTGCAGCGGGGTTCGGATATGCAGTTGCACGTGCTTTGCCGTGGCCGTGGTCGAAGCGGAACCTACGCCATCGAGGTCCAAACACTGGGCCTTGGCCAGATGCGCCACCCCGCGTCGGGTCATGACGATTTCTCGGGCAGCATCCGGCATTCCATCCGCTCCCGATCCGTCGGCCCCAGCGACTCTCAGGGCACCGAAACCGCCCGGGATGGCGGCGCACAGCACGAGCACGACTCCCGCCATGACCAGCCCGGCGCCGATCATCCATATCCCGGGATCAGCCCAGTCCAGCGCCGCCAGCCAATTTCGCATCCCGCGCAGGCCCGGCGGCCAATGCCCGTTGGCCAACCGCCAAATGGTCAACCAGACCAGCGTCACACCGGAGGCCAGCATGAGCAGGCCCACCACCAAAGCGGGAATGGTCCTGGTCGGCCGGTGCCGAAGCGGGGTGGAATGCCCCTCGTTCAGGCTCATAACAGTCTCCTGCGTCCTACGGGTTCCTTGGCCATGGTCAACCACGAAACCCTGATATCGACCTGGCGAACCTCGACGCCCGTCATTTCGCTGACCCTGGAGGTGATCCGCTCGCGCAAGAACTGTGTTCCTTGGCGCAAGGGAGCGGGATACGGCAACCCCACCTCCACACTCAGTGCGGCGATATTTCCGGTGAGCTGCACCGAGGTCCTGGGCCTGGCGGAAGAATCCGCATGGGAACCGATCCCCATGAATCCCCCGGCTGACCCGCTGGAAGTGGATTCGTCCCGGGCCACTTGGCTGGCGATCTTCTCGATGACTTTCTCCGCCAGGACGGTTTTCCCCCGGGTGCCGTATTCCAGTGCGTCGGCCCTCGCCTCCGACCCCGTGGGGGCCCGCCCGTTCATCGGCTTGATGCCCTGCCGAACAGGGCCGCCATGTCGAGCTTTCCCTCAGCGACGCGCCCGACCAACAAACCGATGAAGCCCAGGATCACCGCGGACAGCAACGCCCACCAGCCTCCAAAGCCCAAGACAATTCCGAGCACCAGACCAATGGTCAGGCACCAACGTGAAGTAGACATAGCCATCCCTTTATCCTCATCCGTCTTCGGTGATCGAGCTGTACGGCCCGATAGGCCTATTGGAGTTCCAGCTTCTGTTCCTGCGGCAGGTCGGAGTGCTCTTCCTCGGGTAGGTGTACGTCGGTGACATTGATGTTGACCTCAATGACTTCCAAGCCGGTGGAATGCTCCACGGACTGGATCACGTTGCGTCGGATCGACTGGCTGACCTCCACCACGGAAACCCCGTATTCCACCACGATGGACACATCGATGGCCGTCTGGCGTTCGCCCTTCTCCACGCTCACCCCGCCGCTGACGTTGGTCTGGGAGCCGGGGATCCGCTCGGCCAAGGCGCTGAAGGCGCGTCGTCCTGCGCTGCCCATGGCGTAAACCCCGGGGATTTCGCGGGTGGCCATGCCGGCAAGCTTCTGCACGACCGTTTCCTCGATCATGGTGTCCCCGTGCGCGGTGTGCAGCGCATCGTAGGGCCTGGGCGTTTCCGCAGGAGCGCTGTGCTTCAGTTCCTCGGGAGTGGATTTGACTGCGGCGGAACCGGACTGGGTTGTTGATGCCTCTGACATGAAAAACGTCTCCTTCAACAAGGTATGGATCTTGCTTGCAACATTAAAGACGTGCCCCCAGCCGGAACGTCATGCAGTTATCCCAAGTTTCTTTTCCGGCGCCCTCCCACCACCTCTTCCCAGATGTGCTTTGTGCCGCCGTTCCCGGATCGACCTGCTGCGGTGCGCCGTGTGCATTGTGTAGCATGAGGCACAGTGCGCACGGCCCGAACCCAGGTGGAATGGACGATGCATGGATAACGAATTCACTGGTGACACGAGTGCCAGGACCGACGAAGCCAGCAAAGTCGCCCGCGCCCAGGATAGGGACCCGGAGGCCTTCGAGGAATTGCTCCTCGCTTATCAGGACAAGCTCTTTCGTCTGGCCCTGAGGATGCTCAATGACCGCGGCCAAGCAGAAGACGTCGTCCAGGATGTCCTCTTGGCAAGCTGGCGCCAGTTGCCCCTGCTCCGTGATGTCAACACCTTTGGCGGATGGATCTATAGGCTTGCCACCAACCGATGCCTGGATATCCTGCGCCAACGCTCCACCCATCCCGAGGACATCACCGACCCCCAAGATCTCCACTGCGCCGGGGAGGTCGTCTGGACCGGGAATGCACAGGAATCCGACCCGGTTGAAACCACGGAGCGCGAATTCCGGGCCCAAGGCCTCACGGAGGCCCTGCGAATGCTTTCACCCGAACAACGCGCCTGCTGGCTACTGCGCGAAATCCACGATCGAAGCTATGCGGAGATCGGTGCCATACTGAAGGTACCGACCACGGCAGTGCGCGGCAGACTTGCCCGGGCTCGGCATGAGATAGCAGAAAGAATGAGCCCATGGCGCTAGAAGATACCCCCCGGCTTGGATGCGGACGTAGCATCGACCACCTCTGGTCCACCCTGGATGCGCCCGCCGGAGAACACGAGGAACACTGCGCGCATTGCCGCGATGCCCGCGCAAGAATGATCCAATTGCGCCAGGCAACCGCGGCCTTGAAGGATGCCGAAGCCAACGATCCCGCCTTCACCCCGCGCCGCAGCGTGAGGGATTCGATCATGGATATTGCCCGCACCGAGGCCCGTCGCAGCCGGCTGCTAGCTGTGCAGGACCACGACGGCGGAACCACGGAGATCAGCGAACAGGCATTGTCCACGGTCGTCCGCTTCGCCGCGGCCGGCGTCCCGGGAATCCAAGCCCGGCGCTGCCGCATCGATGTTTCCACCGCCGAGAAGCCATCTCCCACCATGGGCACCCATGACGCCACTGGTGGTTCCCTGCACCCAATGGTTATCGACCTTCGGGTCGCCGCCGCGCCGAAAATCCACATTCCACACACGGTTTCTGTCTTGCGCCACCAGATCGGGATATCCATCGCCAGAAGCGTTGGCATCTACCCCGTAACCATCAACATCACCGTTGAGGACCTATACGATGACTGAAGAAGTTACCCCCGCTGCAGCGATAACCAGCCAGTTCATCGCATCACTGGCGGCACGTGCGGCGCTGGAAACTCCCGGGGTTCTCCGGCTTGAATCCACCCTCAACGATGTCCTTTCCAGGCTGCGTCTCGCCGCAATGGAACCTACACCTGATCCAGCCAATGAATTGGGAGGCTGTAGACGCGATAGCGTTTGGGCCGAGATCAATGGGGGCATTGCCCACGTGCACCTGGAAATAGCCACGGACATCGCCCATAGGGCGTTGGCGGTCAGCGATGCGGTGCGTGAGCGAGTACGCCAAGGCATTTGCAACACCGGGGTGGGAGCCGGGAGCATTGACATCAGCATCCTGGCCATTGAAAACCAACCTACCCAGGGATAAAAATCGCTGGGATATCGGACTATCCGCGGAAAAAACCACATTCCCGGGTCCCGCTGGTGGCACGCACCTCAAGTGGCAGCACATCCTCACCTGTACGACCAGGTTCACGCGGCCACGAACCGAGTGCTGCTGCGGTTCCCCTCGCCCTGACCTCTGGCTACTTGCTGGGAACGGTATTCGTCCCTAACCGTTCGGGACGGTGAATCAGCCACCAAACGAAATTAACAGTCGTAGTCAGACTGGCATCCGATGAGACGCCTCGCGGCCCATGCGACGAAAGACAAGTGAGAAACCAGCACTGCGACACGGACTGATCACAGAAAGCCGCCACCGAGCGCTGAAATCCACAGCACTCGGTTAAGGTTCCCTTTGTAAAGCACCTTCCAGGTGGGCCGCGCGGAACTGGTGCCAGAGAGCGCCGGCATTGGGTTTACCCCGCCTTGGTCGAAGACGGCTTCGAAGTTCCTTGCTCTGTTCGATATGGATGCTTCCGGATAATATCTGGAATGGGTCATGTTGTGGAGGCTGAGGACACGGAGCGGGATGAAGCGAGGCCGGGCAGGGACGCGAAAGGCTAAGTTGATAAGAGAGTGGCACTGATTCATGCGTTTTCAGGGTCCGGTGCCCTGCTGGGGTGATTGCCCGTTCGTTGGTGGGAGTCGATGAATCTTTCGCGGTTTCACGTCCCGGTTGTGTGGTCTTCCAAGGGACCGGGACGGATGATCGACCTGCCGCAGCTACGGAGGCACGAGTCGAGTTTCAACATGACTGAGGGGGATCCTGATCGGTGAGGCCAATTCTTAGGGACCCATGTCGACAGCCTGTCGGTGGTGCGATCGTCCTGGCCGCGCCCCCGTTCTAGGAGTCTTCCAACAGCTCCCAGAGAGGCAGAGGTCAATGGGATCAGGAGTGGTTCGTTGATGTTGAGAATAAGGCTGATCCGGAAGGGAACCGATCGGCGGGACGGCGGTGCTGATGGTCCGGGGACGGAAAGCCAACCTTCCATCTAGGCTCGTGGGATCGCGGCCACTGCTCCTGTTGGCGTTCGCTTTTGCGGTGATGGCAGACCCGGTGTCCTCGGTTGCCTATGCGGTGGAAGCGGCCTTGCGGGCCCTGCACGGGGACCTGGGACTGCTCGTTACCACCATGGTCTTGGTGGTGGGGATCATCGCCCTGATCGTACTGAATTACCGGCAGATCATTGACCGGTATCCGGAGGGGGGCGGGGCGCCAGCGGCGGCGGCGGAGGCTTTTGGGGAGGGGTGGGCGTTCGTGCCGGTGGGGGCCTTGGTGGTGGACTTCACCTTGACCATCGCCATTAGCGTCGCCGCCGCCGCCTCGGCCGCCATTGCCTTCTTCCCCGCTTTGGCGCCCTGGAGGATCCTGATCGCCGTCGGGCTGGTCTTGGTGGTGGCAGGCATGACCCTGTTGGGGCATTTTGGTCGGCTTGTTTTTGCTGCTTTTTCCGTGGCGTTCGTTGTCACCGCTGTCTCTGTCTTGGTGTTTGGGCTCTTCGCGGCTCCTGCCGGTTCCGGGCCGGGTCAAGGAGCTCTCGGCGGGGCGGGCGGGGTTGTGCCGGTGATGCTGGCCTTTCCGGTGGCGATGGCACTGGCCACCGGAGTGGAAGCGCCATCCACGGCCATCGCTGAGCTGGAGGAACTAGATGACGACGGGCGGCGACACTTTGGCAAGCTGACCCTGTGGCTGATGCTCGGGATTGTCGGGACCCTCACGATCGGCGTGGCGGTGGAGGCGGCACGTCTAGGGATAGGCGTTCCGCAGGGTGAGAGCACACAGATCGCGGAGCTGGCCCGGTACGTTGCCCCGCCGGGTGTCTTCGCGGTGTTCCAGTTGGTGACGGCATTGTTGCTGCTTTCGGCAGCGTCTTCTTCATTTCAGGCTGGTCCGGGGCTGCTCAAGGCTCTGGCCCGGGGTGTGGAGGGTGGGGAAGACAACGGTGGCGCACTCCCCGAAGCCCTGGGGCGTACGAACGCCCGCCACGCCCCTTATTGGGGGACGCTGTTGTTCTACGCTGTGGCGGTCTTTGTGAGCTTTCTGGCTGGTCTCACGTCGATGGCGTTTTTCTCCCACCGGGAGGGCCGCACAGGGTATCTGGTATTGAACTGTGCCGGGGTCCTGATTGTGGCGTTCACGCTGGTGGTGAATCTCCTGCGTGGGCTTCCGCTGTTCAGCGTCGCCGCTTCCCTGGCGGTGGCGGGGATTTTCTACGTGTTGTGGGTGCGGGACGGGAAACCGCAAGGGCTCCACGGCGGCAAAGCACGGGGCCGGAAGTAGCCTGCCCACAGCAGCATCAGGACATGACGATTTCCGGCTAATGAAAGGAATGCGTACGGCGGTGGGCCGAAGATCCGGTAAACCGCGACAGCGGCGTGGGAATCTGAAGCCGTGGCATGGCCGGATACCATCAGCGCCGTCGTGAAAGCAGCGCCTAAAGAATGCCGAAACATCCGAGATCGACGCGCCATTGGTCGTGGACGTGTTTTCACTGAACCTTCGGAAGAACTCTTTGGAAGTACCGACTACGCTTTCCAAGATGTCGACAGTCGTATTTGACGTCATTAATCAGGACATTGTTAGTTCGTCGCTCCATGACATCATCTCAATGCTGCCAATCGCCGGAAGCCTTCCGGCGATTGGCAGTAGGTTGAAGAGCCCGTTGCTTTCCGGATGCACGGAATTTTTCGGCATCTGGAACCTGACATTGCGTCATTTAGTTCCGCCAAAGAGCGATATTTGGCGTTGAAAACCACGGATCAATACTGTATTTAGATGTCAGGTTTTAGGGTGTGAGTCGTCGCAGTGGGAGATCGGCATACAGGCATCCGGGAATGCTATTTAGCGCCGCGAAAAGACCGCCATTTAGCGCTGCGATTCACACTTTTTAGTTGTCGGATTTTCGAACGCTGAGTGTCGCGCTGAGGGATCGGCATACGGGCATGAGGGAATGCCATTTAGCGCCGTGAAAAAGGGTGCCACTTAGCGGGTTCTGGCACACATTTCGTGAATGGTGACGGACCGTCGCTTTGTGTGCTGTTTCCGCGCCAGGACAAGCCGAGAGTGAAGCAAGTGCGCCGCATGGACGTGCCCACCCGTATATCGGCCCGGACCTGCCCGAACAGTGCATTCCCGCGCCCGGACTGCGGATGCGGTTGCGGCGGGCGCACAACTGCTACCGGAACCGGTTCTTGGATACTGATTCTTGATTCACCAAATTCGTGCCAGAACCACTTAGCGCTGCGATTCACAGTCAATAGGTGAGCAGGTCATCACGGTGGATGCCGAGCGCGGCGAAGTCCACCTTCAACCGGATGAGGGATTCCGGGATCGGCACCTCGTGTCGCCACGCTTGACTACGTCGAATTCGAGAATCTTGTGCCTTGCGAAAGGCAAGCAGGCCCTGGTCCGTCCAGTATCCATTGGGCAGGGTCCGACTGAGGATTGGCGATCCCGCAACGTCCCAGTAAGCCCGACTGATCATGCCCCACTGGCACGCCAAAAAAGTGCGGCATACCCTGACCGGTGTGCCGCTCCCCAAGCTTTCTTTCTTTCTTGATTCCCTTCTGGATGAAAAATGACCCGGCATGTTCGGCAGCGGTCTTGTGGTCGGTGGGTGCTTCGTACTCGATCTGGTCCGTCCAGGTGTGGGGGGGGGGGGGGGTCAATGTCTGGATTGGAGAAGGTCCTGATATTTGTGCGCCAGATTACAGACCAGGGGTTTAAGTGAGCCTACGGTGAAGCGACAGGCGTGCCTCGCATGTTTCCGGTTTCAAGGAGGAAGAATCCCGTGCAGTTTGATAGTTCTACTACGGCCCTTGTCCTGACTGATCCCCAGAATGATTTCTTGAGCCCCGACGGCGTGACGTGGGAGCTGGTGGGGAAAAGCGTCGAGGAAAACCACACCGTCGATCACATTGAGCAATTGCTGGTGGCAGCCAAGTCAGGCGGCTACGGGGTTTTTGTGTCCCCTCACTATTACTTTCCGCACGACCACCAGTGGGAGTTTGGCGGGACGCTGGAAAAGAAGATGCATGAGATCGGGATGTTTGACCGTTCCGGACCCCTCGATCTCGCGGGTTTCACGAATTCCGGGGCGGACTGGCTGCTTCGGTATAAGCCCTATCTGGAAGATGGCAGCACTGTCATCTGCAGCCCGCACAAGGTTTACGGGCCTGAACAGAATGATCTAATCCTTCAGCTTCGCAAACGGGGTATCAGCAAGGTAATCCTTGCTGGCATGTCCGCCAACCTCTGCGTTGAAAGCCATCTGCGCGCACTGCTCGAACAGGGCTTTGAGGTCGCCGTCGTGGCCGACGCCACAGCCGCAGCGCAGCATCCTGAACTCGGAGACGGTTATGAATCAGCCCTCATTAACTTCAACTACATTGCCGGGGCAGTGCTTTCCACTAAAGATGCCGTTCAGCAACTTGCTGTTTAGCCGAGATGAAGGGCGCCCCTGGCTGGAGGGCAAGCACCGCATCTTCGCCTTGCTGAAACGGGCCGGTTCGGTCAGGCTGTGAGGATGACCAGTAGCCCTATCGCAGACTATGCCCTCCTCTCTGACTGCCGGTCTGCGGCGTTGGTGAGCGCTGAAGGATCTGTGGACTGGCTGTGCCTGCCTCGGTTCGACAGTCCTTCGGTTTTTGGCCGGCTTCTGGGTGATGAAGCAGGGTTCTGGTCGATCCGTCCTGTTGCTGACTTTACCTCCACCCGCCGATATGTCGGTCCCAGCATGGTCCTTGAAACCTCTTTCCGCACCGGCAAGGGGGAGTTCACCTTGACCGATGCCTTGGTTCTTGGAAACGGGATCAGGGGTCATGACCTCGGTGCCGGGTCGCCGGGGGCGCTGTTGCGGAAGGTTTCCTGCACACAAGGAACAGTTGAGCTTGACGTCGTCTTTGTTCCGCGCCCGGAATACGGGCTGATCCGGCCTTTGGTCCACGCAGGATCAGCCGGGCTGCTGATCAGAGGAGGCGCCGCGGTTCTGTCATTATCTGCCCCTGTTCCTTTTACCATCGAAGGCGATGTCGCCCGTGCCCGTGTGCTTCTGCGCGCTGGTGATGGCCTTGGATTCGCCTTTGAACACGCGAACAGCTGGGAGGCCACGCCGGCCTTCTGGTCACAGGAGGAAATCTTTCGCCGACTCACTGACACTCTGGAGGGCTGGAGTAGCTGGTCAAAGCTGCACCAGAACTACACCGGCCCCTGGCAGGAACTGGTCGCCCTGAGCGGACGGGTGCTGCAGGCACTGACGTTCTACCCCACTGGAGCCATCGTGGCGGCGCCCACCACGTCACTGCCGGAGGTCATCGGAGGTGAGCGCAATTGGGACTACCGCTATGCATGGGTACGGGATGCAAGCATGACGCTGCAGGCACTATGGGTTGCCGCGTGCCCGGACGAGGCGGGAAAGTTCTTCCGCTTTCTGGCGACGGCTGGCTCCGGCCAACTGGGCGAGGGTGAAGAGCTGCAGATCATGTACGGGGTCGGTGGTGAACGTGACCTCTCAGAACGTGAGCTGTCCCACCTTCCGGGGTGGTGTTCAAGTGCGCCGGTCCGGGTGGGGAACGCTGCATGGCGGCAACGCCAGCTCGACGTGTACGGGGAACTGCTGGACGCTGCAGCACTCTTGCCGGAATACCTCGCAGACATGGATCAGGACACCCGCAAATTCCTTGCAGACGCCGCCGATACAGCAGCCGCACGGTGGAAGTCCCCGGACCAGGGGATCTGGGAAGTCCGCGGCGAGCCCCGCCACTACCTGTACTCAAAGCTCATGTGCTGGGTGGCCGTGGACCGCGCCATCAGCATTGCCGACCTCCTGGACGCCACGGACAGGGTTCCTCATTGGCGGGACGTACGGGAGCAGATCGCCGCTGCTATAAAGACCCAGGGCTGGAGTGAAACTGCCAACTCCTACACCCAGGCGCTCGGCTCTGATGAGCTGGATGCTTCAGCACTGATGCTCTCCATCGTGGGATTCCTGCCTGCTGATGACCCCCGTATGCTGGCAACCATTGACGCGATCGAGCGGCATCTGACTGACGGGCGGGGCCTGGTGTACCGGTACGTCGGCGAAGACGGCCTCCACGGGAGGGAAGGGACGTTCCTGCTGTGTACGTTCTGGCTCGCCCACGCCCTTGCCCTTGCGGGCTCCGTGGAGCGCGCCCGGGAAGTCTTTGAAGGCGCTGCAGGTTTTGCTACAGAGCTGGGCCTTCTTTCTGAAGAGGTGGCCGCCGGCAGCGGCGAGTTGGTGGGGAACTTCCCGCAGGCGTTCAGCCACATCGGACTGGTCAACGCTGCCTGGGCGATTAGCCGGGCCGAGGACCAGGACCGCCAGGCCGGGAAGTCCGGCGCCAGCGGAGCACACGGCTAGGGTATGGGGGACGTCACAAAGGAACAACGGCGGGCCATATATCGCTTTGCGGCACTGGTAATCTTCATCGCGGTTGCGGCCGCTGCTGCCTTGTTGTTCCCGCTCCCGTCCCTTGAAGAACTGCAGAGCTATTTCACGAACACCCGATGGGGTCCAGTCGTCTTTGTCCTTGGATACGCCCTGCTGACCCTTTCACCCGTACCCAAGAACGTCCTGTCCATAGGCGCCGGAGCGGTCTTTGGCTTCGCTGTCGGAATCGGCGTCGTCATTGCTGCTGCCTTGCTCGGATCCACCGCAGCCTTCTGGATCGGCCGCTGGCTGGGGCGGGAAGCCGTGGAAAAATTCACCGGAGTCAAGGTGCAGAAACTGGATGAACTGCTCAGACGGCGGGGATTGGCCGCCGTGGTCGGTGTCCGGCTCGTACCGGTGCTGCCGTTCACAGCGATCAATTATCTGGCCGGTCTGACCTCAGTTGCATGGTGGCCTTACTTCTTCGGGACCGCCATCGGCATCCTGCCCGGCACGGTCAGCTTCGTGACGCTCGGCGCCTTCGGAATGCAGCTCGGATGGCAGGTCCAGGCCGCCGCGGCGGCACTGGGACTACTGACTCTTGCGGGGCTGATAACAGCTGTCCGCAGGCGACGGAAGGAGACCCGAAATGTTTGATGCTGCACTCCGGCCCCGGATAGCCCCCGTTCTGGACCGGATGGCGTCTGCAATGGATCGCCCATGGATCACCCCGGACCGGCTTACAGCGCTGAACCTGATCCTGGGGCTGGCCAGCGCGGGCCTGGCCGCAGCCCAATGGTGGTTTCCCGCACTGGCTGCCTGGCTGCTATGCCGCCTGGCGGACGGACTGGACGGGCCGCTTGCCCGGCTCCGGAGACGTCGAAGCGGGCAGGAAGATCCTGGTCAGGGCGGATTTTGGGACATCAGCGCGGACTTCGTTGTTTATGGCGCGACCGTCGTCGGGGTGGGCATAGGGGCCACGGCAGCCTTCGGCGCCCCGTGGCTGCCGTTCGTGCTGGTCCTCTTCGCGTACTACGTCAACGGTGCGGTCTTCCTGGCGTTCTCCTCAATCGCCGAGAAGACCGGGCGCCAGATCGACGACGGACGGTCACTGTCATTTCTGGGCGGACTGGCTGAGGGGGCTGAGACCGTGGTGGTGCACAGCCTGTGGCTGATCTTCCCGGAGTTTGCCTGGGTGATCGCCGCCGTCTGGGCCCTTCTGGTGGGGGTCAGTGCTGCCCACCGGATCCTGGCGGGGTACCGGGCATTGAGCTGATCCGGCGGCTGTCGATGGTCAGCCGCCGGATCCTGCTCAATATCTTTATGGCAGTGCCCGTGAGCGGGGAAGCCAGGCGTTCGCGGACATCCAAAACGGCGGCGTTCCACACACCGTCGGAGTACGTGGGGTAGGCGTGGGTGGCACCGGCGATGTCTGAGGTCCGCAGCTTCTTGTGTACGGCCAGGGACAGCTCGGCAAGGGATTCCCCTGCCCGGGGGCCCACGATCGTACCTCCGATGACACGGCCGCCGCGGCCCACCAGCAGGCGCGTGAAACCGTCGGTCCTGTCCTCGGTGATGGCCCGGTCCAGATGGGAATGCCATACGGTGCGGGCCACCCCTGCCTGGTCCTCTTCGGATCCGGTGCTGGTCACCGCGGCGATCTCCGGTGAGGTGTAGGTGACCCGCGGGACCGCGGTGCTGATTCGGCGGCGGAGGCCGAGCACCGCGTTGGATGCTGCCACGCTGGCGTGGACGCCGGCCAGATGCGTGAACTGCGGGTGCGTGGTGACATCTCCTGCCGCCCAGATCAGCTGATTGGAGGTTCGCATACGTGAATCAGTGATCACATGCCCGTGTTCGTCGAGGCTGACGCCCATGTGTTCGAGCCCGAGGCCCGTGGTCCGCGGAATGCGGCCGGTTGCCAGCAGCACGATGGAAACGTCCACAGCAGTTCCGTCCGCCAACTGCAGCCGCACCGCGTCCCCGAGGCTGGTTGCACGCGTGATGCTGGAGTTCTCCAGGATCTTCACCCCGTCGGCCTTCAGGCTTTCCCGCACAATGTCCACCGCTTCCGGGATCTCTTTGGCCAGGATCCGGGAGCGGACGATCATGGTGACGTCAGATCCCAGCCGGGCGAAGGCCTGGCCCAGTTCACAGGCAATCGGTCCTCCGCCGACGATGGCAAGCCGGTCCGGCAAGCTGGCGAGGTCCCAGACCGTTTCGGAGGTGACGGTCCGGGCAGGGTCCAGTCCTGGGATGCCAGGCTCAGCGGGCTGCCCGCCGGTGGCTATCAGGGCCTGCCGGAACCGGAGGGGGCGTCCGTCCAGATCGGCCGTTCCGGGGCCGGTGAAGCTCACCCGCCCTGAGAGGACTTCGACGCCGGCCCGTTCCAGGGCCTCTGGCGTGTCCACAGGTTCGATGGTCCGGATCGCGGTGGCGATGCGTTCCCGGACGGCAGCGAAATCCGGTTCCTGGCCGGCCTGCATCCGCAAGGTTCTCGCCTGCGCCGCGGCCGAGAGGAGCGTCTTGGAGGGAACACAGCCGGTCCAGAGGCAGTCCCCGCCGGTGCGCTCCCGCTCCACCAGGACGGTGCGGGCGCCGAAACCGGCTGCGGTCTTGGCCCCGACGATTCCCGCCGTGCCTCCGCCGAGGACCAGGAAGTCAATAATTCCGTCAGTGGGTGCCATGATGAAGATCCTTACGGTCGTTGCCGGCTGCTGCCATGGAGGACGCCCGGGATCTCCGGGCGGACTCCCTGATCAAAGGAGCGAGTTATCCCTGACAAGTACACAGCATTCGCGCCGTTCTACGATGCACTCTCCGGCGAATATCCGGTGTACCGAGCCGGAAGGGTCCAGGGAATCAGTGCACTGGAGCCAGGGCCGGGGCAGCAGGTACTGGACCTGGGCTGCGGAACCGGGCTCAATTTCAGGTTGCTCCGGGAACGGGTAGGTCCCTCAGGAACGATAGTAGGAATTGACCGCAGCGCCCAGATGCTGCGGCAGGCCCGCCGGCGTGCCGCCAAGGCGGGATGGGACAACGTCGTCCTCATCCGGGCCGACGCCGTCCTGATGGACCCGGCAGCCATCCGTGCCACGATCCAGGAGCAGGGAGGAGCCGGGAGCTCCGATGCCGCCCTCGCCACCTATTCGCTCTCGCTGATGCCGGACTGGAGGAAAGCCTGGGCAAATCTCACAGCGCTGCTGAACGATGATGCCAGGGTCGCCGTCGTGGACATGCAGGAGCCGGTGGGATGGGCCCGGCTGCTCACTCCCTTGGCACGGGCCGCGTGTGCCCTGGGCGGCGCGGACATAGCAGCACATCCCTGGCAGGCCGTCGAGGAGGACTGCGCCGACGTCATCCGGGCCTCGGCCCGGTCAGGGCATCTGCAGATCCGCGCAGGCACGCTCCGGAGGGGCTATTCCTGACCCCTTGCGAAACAGTGCGCCCTGTGTGCCCCAGATTACTTAACCGGGCTGCGGCGGGCCGTAGGATTGCCGGTATCACTGCGGCGAGATGAAAGGCGGGCCATGACCACGGAAGCCACCGTCCCGCACCGACGCCGCAGACCTTGGTTCAGCAACCGCACCGGTGGGGACGTCCGCCGCGGAGCAGCTGCTGCCGGCAAGACCGCCGCACTGCTTCGCAGCCTTGAACTGGCGACCAGACCGGTCCACCCGGAGAGCCGTGCAGCGCTGGACCGGCGCTGGTCCGAGCTGCCGGAGCACGTCAAAACCCCGGCCCAGCTGCTAGGCAGGACAGCGGTGGGATGCGAAGGAACCCACGGCGTCTTTCCCAAGTGCAACCTGACCTGCACACCGTGCTACCACTCAGCGGACGCGAACAAAGTGCGAATCGACGGCGGCCACACCGTGACGACAGTGAAGGAACAGCTGGCGTTCCTCCGCCGTCTCCGCGGACCCCGCGCCCATGCCCAGCTGATCGGCGGCGAAGTGAGTCTGCTGCCCGCCGAGGACCATGCAGCGGCCCTGCTCGCCATGCGCGCAGCCGGCCGCGAACCGATGTCGATGACGCACGGGGACTTCGATTACCAGTACCTGCTCGACGTGGCGCTGGACCCGGGCGGCACGCCGCGGTTCCGAAAAATATCGTTCGCCGCCCATTTTGATTCCCTGATGCGGGGCCGCAGGGGAATGCCCCGACCCCGGACCGAGGCTGAGCTGAATCCGTTCCGTGAACGGTTCGCCGCGATGTTCACCGATCTCAAAACCGACCACGGGGTCAGCTCCTACATCGCCCACAACATGACGGTCACCCCGGCAAACATCGACCAGGTGGCCGGGGTCACTTCCGCCGTGCTGGACATGCCTTTCGACATGCTGTCCTTCCAGCCCGCCGCGTACATCGGCGATGACAGGAGATGGGGGAAAGGTTTCACCGACGTCACCATCGACGCCGTCTGGGACCGGATCGAGGAGGGCGCCGGGCAACGGATTCCCTGGCAGGGCACCCAATTCGGTGACACACGCTGCAACCGGACCGCTGTGGTTCTGCGGACCGGCGAGAAACAGGCACCGCTGCTGGACCCGGCCGACCAAAAGGATCTCGATGCCCGGGACCGGCTGCTGGCCCACTTCGGCGGGATGTACTTCGGCGGGACCCCTAACTGGGTTGTCGCCCTGAAAGTCATGAGGGCCCTGCTGGCCCACCCGCGCGAGGTCCCCGTGATCCTCCGCTTCGGTCGGCGTCTGGCCAAGCGCGCCGGCGGCCTGCGCCACATCATTTCTGCTGCCCGGGCAGGCCGGTTGTCCCTCAAAACTTTCGTCGTCCATAACTTCATGGATGCAGCCGACGTCGCTCCCGCCTGGGACCTGATGGAGAAGGGCGTGGTCAGTGAGGACCCGAAGACCCGCGAGGTCCAGGAACGGCTGGGCGCGTGCATGTACACCATGAGCCATCCCGAAACCGGCAAGTTGGTCCCCGCCTGCGTCCAGCATTCGGTGCTGGACCCGGCCGAGAATGCCGGCCTGCGCAAACTGCTCCCCCTCAGCCCCAAAGTCAGGACAGAACCTTGAAGCCAGCCCTCCCCATTCGCCGCCGGAACGTGCTCGCGGCGGCCACCGCCGGACTGCTGTTCCTCAGCAGTTGCGCGGCGGGACCCGCCGAACAACCTGAACCGGACAGCTGGGAAGAGGTCGCCTCCGCAGCGCAGGGACAGACAGTCAAACTGTGGATGTACGGCGGTGACACGCAAGGCAATTCCTACGTGGACGAGCACCTCATTCCTGCTGCCGCCGATGAAGGCATCACGCTGGAACGCGTCCCGGTAGCCGACACCAGGGACGCCCTCAACCGTGTCCTGACCGAGATCCAGTCCGGCACCACCGACGGCGAAGTGGACCTCGTCTGGGTCAACGGAAACAACTTCGGCACCGGCAAGGAGGCCAGGGCGTGGGCCTGCGGCTGGACCTCGCTGCTGCCCAACATGGAACTCACCAACCCTTCCGATCCGCTGCTCTCGGAGGACTTTGGGACTCCGGTGGACGGCTGCGAAGCCCCCTGGAGCAAAGCGCAATTTACCATCGCGTACAACTCCGCAGCCGTCCCCGAGCCTCCGACCACCCTCGCCGGCCTGCTGGAGTGGGTCAGTGCGAACCCGGGGCGCTTCACCTACCCGGCGCCGCCGGACTTCACTGGCTCCGTCTTCACCCGGGAAGTGCTCTACAGCGTCTCCGGAGGCTACGCCAACGTGCCGCTGGCCTTTGACCAGGACGCATTCGACAGGCTCAGTCCCGCCCTCCTGAACGAACTGGAAGACCTGAAACCATCCCTCTGGCGGCAGGGATCTACCTACCCGAAGTCTTCCGGTGAACTTGATGCCCTGTATGCGGGGGGACAGGTGGATTTCACCATGACGTACGGGCCGGCGACGCTGACCAAGCTGGTGGCGGATGGAACCTACCCGGCTACGACCAAAGTGCTCACCCTGGACGAGGGAACCGTCGGCAATGCAAGCTTTCTGGCCATTCCTTCAACCTCGGGCCAGCGCTCCGGAGCCATGGTAGTGGCCAATATCGCCTTGTCAGAGGAGCAGCAGGCCACAAAGGCGGACCCCAGGATCTGGGGACAGTTCCCCGTCCTTGATTCCGACGCACTCAGCCCTGAAGGGCGTGCCCTGTTCGAACAGCTCCCGACATCCCCCGTGGTGCCGGGCTATGAAGTGCTGTCAAAGAACGCGAACCCGGAGCTTGCCGCTGAGTGGGTGCCTGCTCTGGATGAGGCCTGGCGGAGGCAGATCCTTGCCGGCGGCTGAAGTCCTGACAGCCCGGCCCCGGCCGCTGACGGCGGCTGGTCACGGGAGGAAGGCCCGCGTCCTGGGGGCGCTCCTTGCGGTCCCCGCGGTCCTGCTTGTCGCCTTCGTGGTGGTTGGCGGGTCAGCTATGGTCGCGGCCCAGAGCCTGGGGCTGATGCCGCTGGTGGGCCGGCCGGAACTTTCGACGGCAGCCTACACGGCCCATGGCGGTGACCTCCTGGTTGGAGCGGGGCTCTCGCTGGCCATCGCCGGAGCATCCACTGTCCTGGCGTGCCTGATCGGGTTCACGGCAGCCCTGATCATGATGCAGGGCAGGTGGTGCGGGAAACTCGTTGCGGCCATGAGCTCACTGTCCATCCCCGTTCCCCACATTGTGGGGGCAGCCACGGCAGGTCTCCTGCTGGCCGATTCCGGGCTGCTGGCCAGGGTTTTTGGTGCAGCAGAGCGCTGGCCCGACATCGTGGGAGGTCAGTGGTGGCTGGCCGTCATTTTTGAATACGCATGGAAGGAGTCAGCGTTCGTGGGACTCGTCGTGGCCGGCACGCTGGCAACCCGATCCGTGGATTACGAGGAAACCGCCGCCCTCCTGGGCGCCGGGAGGCTCCGCCGCTTGCGCCACGTGCTGCTGCCCCTGAGCCTGCCCGCCCTGATTATTTCCGGCACCATTGCGTTCATCTACAGTTTCGGATCCTATGAAGTTGCCTGGCTTCTGGGCCGGCCCTATCCCGAGCCGCTGCCCGTCATGGCGTTGCGTCTGTATAACTCGGTGACGCTCACCTCACGGCCTGAGGCGGCCGCCGTCGCCGTCGTCACGGCAGTGGTGTCCCTAAGCGCGGCACTCGCGGCACTCGCCTGCCTCCGAAAGATCCCGCTATGGCGATAACGCTGCCGCCGGGGCTCAACCAGCAGACCTTACCGAAAGACGCGGCGCAGAACGGGCTGACGCGTTCCCGTGCCGGCGGCCGGATCCTGAGGTCGGCAACTGCCGCGGCCCTTGCGGTGTGGTTTGTGCTGCCGCTGCTACCCCTGGGTCTCTGGATCTTCGCGGACCGTTGGTCCTACCCCGCACCGCTGCCCCAGGACTGGGGACTGCAGAACGTTGACTCCGCCCTGTCCCGAGGCGCGGCCATTGCGTTTGCCGGCTCACTGGGCCTTGGCTTTGTGGTCAGTGCCGTTGCCACGCCGCTCGGTGTCCTGGCCGCCCGGAGCCTGGCCTTCCACCCTTCCCGGTGGTCGGCGCCGGTCAGTGGCCTGTTGTTCGCTCCGCTGGCACTGCCGGCCTTCGTCGCGGTTTTTGGGCTGAATGT
The DNA here is from genome assembly GCF_003287975.1 of Arthrobacter sp. AQ5-05. Classification (GTDB taxonomy): domain Bacteria; phylum Actinomycetota; class Actinomycetes; order Actinomycetales; family Micrococcaceae; genus Paeniglutamicibacter. Next base: position 5,207 of record NZ_QMKQ01000025.1, on the reverse strand, counting down.
CCTGCTGGTCCGGCTCCAGGTTCCCTCCTATGCCGGCGTCGTCCTTGTCCTGACGGTCTACGCCCTGCCCTACACGACGTACGTCATGCGGCTGGCGTATGCAGCCCATGACATCGGTTTCGAGGAAGAGGCCTGCACCCTGGGCGCCACCCGGGGCCAGGTGTTCCTCCGGGTCCAATTGCCCCTGATCGCACCGGCCCTGGCTCGGGCAGCTTTCCTGGCCTTCCTGGTTGGATGGAGCGACTACCTGGTCACCCTTCTGATCGGCGGCGGTTCCCTGGTGACAGTACCGTTGCTGGTGGCATCCGCCGCGTCGGGGACCGGCAACGACGGTATCGTAGCGGTGCTGTCCGTGATGGCGCTGGCGCCCCCGCTGGGACTGTTGCTGTTGCTGGGTCTGACAGGACGACGACGGCGGGGAAGCCGGTCATGAGGCAGGGATTGGATCTGCACGGGCTTTCAAAGTCGTTCAAGGGATCGCCTGTGCCCGCACTCGAGGAGTTCAGCCTTTCGCTGGCGCCCGGTTCCTGCACCGCCGTACTGGGGCCGTCCGGGTCCGGTAAGAGCACGCTCCTGCGGACGGTGGCGGGCCTGGAGATTCCGGACCGCGGCAGTGTTCTGCTGGACGGCCAGAACCTTGCAGCGGTCCGGCCCGAACGCCGGGGGATGGCGATGGTTTTCCAGCGGCCGCTGCTTTTCCCGCACCTGAATGTTCTTGACAATGTGGCTTTCGCCGCGACAATCCGTGGTGTTCCCCGCCGGCGGGCCCGCACGGATGCGGAAACTTTTCTCGACCTGGTCCAGATGGAAGGGACGGGCAAGCGGGCAGTTTCTGACTTATCCGGAGGCCAGCAACAGCGGGTGGCTATTGCCCGCGGCCTGGCCGCCCGCCCCGAGGTGCTGCTTCTGGATGAACCCTTCAGCGCCCTGGACCCCGAACTGCGCTCAGCCATGCACGAACTGCTGGCACAGGTGCGGGAGAAACTGAACCCCACGATCCTGATGGTCACCCACGACCGGGACGAGGCTGCGGCAGTGGCCGACCATCTCGCCCTGATCAGTGAAGGCAAGCTGCTCCAGCACAGCACTGTCCAAGAGATGTACACCCGGCCCGCTTCACTCCAGGTCAGCCGCCTGCTGGGAGGAACCAACGAAATCCCCGGGACGGTACGCGAGGGCGTGCACTACTCCGCACTGGGCGCCCACGCGCTGCCCGGAAACCACCAATGGCCGGAAGGACCCGCCACGATGGTCATCCGCCAGGAACACGTCATCCTCCTGGACGAACACAGCCCGGGCCTGCTAGCGGTGGTAACCCGGATCCGCACCCGCGGGCCCCGGAAACTGGTCACCATGGAAGCCGCCGGCGTGAACCTGCATGCAGAAGCCACCGCCAGCCCCGCCCTCGCCACAGGGGATGCCATCCGTATCCAACTTCCCACGCCCGCATTGGCAGTAGTCGGCGGGACGTCAGAACACCGCAGTGCGCCCTTGACTTCCCCCGACGGGAAGGTTTTAGCGTGACAGTATCAGCAACCAAAAACTGAAGTGAAGGAGATGGCCATGGCCCTGCAAGAAGGAGAGGTTTACCGCTGCCCGGATACCGCCTGCGGGTGTGAAATAACGGTCACCAAAGGGGCAGCCCCGGGTCACGGCGGAGACCAGGACCCGGTCTGCTGCTGCGGACACAGCATGGAAAAAGTGGACTGAAACCGGAGGGAGCAGCCCGGCGCCCAAATGGCGGGAGAAGCAGAACCGGCGCACGTTATGTGTCCGCGTTCACAGAACAAGGAGCGACCAGAGGCCTACCTTTCTAGGGTAAGCAGTTCCGTTTCAACGAAAGGCAGCAAGACGATGTCCGCAACATCTCCCGTGGCACACCAGCCACACGCCTTCAGTCATCAAATTGCCCGGCGCATCGCCGCGGGTGCCATCGGCGGTATTGCCGGCGGTCTCGTCTTCGGCGTCCTGATGGCCATGATGGGCATGCTGCCCATGATTGCCTCGATGGTCGGTTCGGATTCTGCCGTGGTGGGCTTTGGAATCCACCTCGTGATCTCAGTGCTGATCGGCTGGGGCCTGACCGTGCCCTTCGCCGGTCTCCTGACCTCCTATGGCCGGGCTGCGCTGATCGGCCTTGCCTACGGGGCGCTCTGGTGGGTCCTCGGCCCGCTGCTGATCATGCCCATGATGCTGGGCATGCCCCTGTTCATGATTGATGCGGCCGCAGGACTGTCCCTCATGGGCCACCTGATTTACGGCGTCATCCTGGCCCCGGTGGCCTTCCGCATCCTGAAGTCCGCACATGAGTGATAACTGGGAAAAAGGGCTGGAAGCCGCCGTGGGCGGCCTCCAGCCTTGGTCTCCGGGCCAACGCGAACCATATCCACTCACGGCAGGCCCGGAGGACCCCTTCACTTGCCTGAACGAAGTGGATCTCTTTGCTGACCTTTCCGCTGAAGAGATGCACGCGATGGACATGATGGCCCCGGCCCGGATGTTCCGCCGAGGAGAGCTCGTCTACAGCCAGTCCCAGCCTGTCACCGCCCTCTTTATCCTCAAGTCGGGCCGGATACGGGTCTTCCGTGTTGCAGAGGACGGCAAAGCCCTCACGATGGCCATCCTGGAACCGGGAGCCGTCTTCGGGGAAATGATGCTGGTCGGCCAGCGCATGTACGACAACTATGCGGAATCCATCGAGGACTCCGTCATCTGCCGGCTGGGACTCAAGGACGTGGAAAGATACCTGATTTCTGACCCCCGCATCGCGATCCGGATCTCCCGGCTGCTCGGGGAGCAGGTGGCCCGGCTGGAGGAACGCCTCACGGACCTGGCATTGCGGCCACTCTCAGCCCGCGTGGCCTCTACCCTGATCAACCTCGACGCCTCGGCACCCGGCGGCCGGTTCGGGCAGAGCCGGGCCATAAGGCTCACCCATGAACAGATCGCGGGCCTGCTCGGTGCCACCCGGGAGGCCACCAGCAAAGCACTGGCAGACTTCGCGGCCCAGGGAATCATCCGCCAAGGCCGAGGCCGCATCACGATCCAGAACCCCGCAGCCCTGCGTTCGGCGGCAGCGAGCAGCAGACCGTGACCGGGAATCAAGACAAATGCCCGGCAGGGTGCACCCTTCGAGGCCGCCGTCAACGCAAAAGCCTTCACTGATCCGACACACCAACCGCAAAACAAGGAGCCACTATGCCCCGCATTCCTGCCCACACCCTCGACAGCGCCCCGCAAGGATCCAAGGAAATGGCCGGCCATCTGAAACAACGCATGGGAAAATTGCTGAACATCCATGCCGGCATGGCCCACTCCCCGGCTGTGCTCGGCGCTTACGAGGGCATCTCGCAGGCCATTGCCGCCCATGGGTCGTTCGATGCGCAGACCAAGGAAGCCATCGCCTTGGCCGTAGGCAACCAGAACGGTTGCGACTACTGCCAGGCCGCCCATACGCTCTCGGCACGCAAGTCCGGGCTCACGGACGAACAGATCCTCGCAGTGCGCGCAGGGGAGGTGGACTTTGATCCGAAGCTCGCCGCCATCACTGAGGTGGCACGCGAAGTCGCGGCGAGGACCGGAAATGTTTCCGACGCCGCCTGGCAGGTTGCCCTCGACGCCGGCTGGACCGACGAGGAACTGACTGAAGCCTTCGCGCACATCGCCGCGAACCTCTTCACGAACTACTTCAACCACTACGCCAAGACGGAACTTGACGTCCCGGCAGCACCGTCCCTGAGCGCCTAGCCCGGGGGCGCCCTGATGACCGGGTTTCCAGCCCCGGCATCACGGTGCATCCCGCCGCCCCCTGCGCGGCTGCATCCGGAGCAGCAGCACAGGCAGCAGGACGTACCTGATAGGAACCCCTTGGCACCATCCGCCATTCTCATGCCCGGATCCTGCTCGTCCTGGGCCTGGCCGGATGCAATTCACCATCAACCCGCTCGGGAGGGCTTAAAGGAATCAGGTTCGCCCGGACCCAAGGCCGCCTAGGGGTGCGTGCCCAAGGAGCTCGTCCCGTTCACCGATGGTGGCAGGACCATCACTCTCAGGGCGCTGCTCGGTGACCGGGTTCGGGCGGCCGATATCTTCAGCACGCCCCCGCTGATCGCAAGCAACAACCTCATCACCCTTGAAGATCCGGGGGATATCGTCGCCGCCCAGCAGGTACTGCCCCTGATCCGCACCAACACGGCCGGGACCCAGGGCAAGGACATTCCCCGCAAGGCTTCACGGATGCCCCGCACCGCAGACCTCATGCAGCTCAACGAAAAGGTTTCCGAAGACGCGAAGCAAACCCCCGGCGTGCTGCAGCTGCCTGGGTCAAGGACAAAGGCCTCGCGTGATGCGATAGCCTGGCACGTCAGAGCGCAGGGTGCGTAGCTTTTCAAAAAACGGCCCGGTTTACGCTGCCAGGTGGTCGAGGATGGCTTCGGTTACCTGCTCCGGGCTGTCCTCGGTCGGAATGTGTTTGCCTGGGACTTCCCGGAGGTCGGATGCCGGGATTTGTGCCGTGTAGCGGCGGGCGAACGTAACCTTCTGAAATTCATCCTCGCGGCCCCAGACCAGGCGGGTGGGGATGGCAGCTTCTTTCAGGGCAGGGACAAGGTCCATGGTGTAACGGGCATCCGCCGCGGCCGCCATGGCCATCCAGGACCTGACCTTGGCCGGGTCCTTCCACGGAGAGACATAGTCGGCTACCTCATCCTCACTCAGTGGCCTGCCCACTGCCTTGCGGGTAGTTTCGGCGCGGGCGGCCGGACGTCGCGGCCAGATGCTGGGCAATTCCTCCGCCAATGTCATGGCCGGCCAGGTCAAAACGTGCCATGCTCAGTGCGTCCGCTGCAGCCAGCACCGTCCGGGCCAGCTCCGGTACCGTGGCGTTGTGAACGTCCAGCTCTCCATCGCTGGCACCGAACCCCGGCAAGTCAAGTGCCACACACCTGGAATGTGCGGCCAGCCCCGGAAGCACCGGGAGCCAGGCGCGGCTCCAGAAAGTGCCGTGCAGCAGAAACAACGGAACGGCACTTCCGCCCCCTGCTTCCAGGTACGACAACAGTGTCCCCTTGACCTGAATTTGGGCTCTACTGACTCTTCCGTGGGTCATCCCCGTCCCGGGAGTACCGGTTTCCGGCCTCCGAGGCTGAGCATCGCCAGGCCGATGAGGGCTTCGGGTGCTTTGAATCCGAAGGCCACCCGGGTGATGA
>NZ_QMKQ01000024.1 GCF_003287975.1 Arthrobacter sp. AQ5-05 | reverse complement strand
CCCCAAATCGCCTAGAACCGTTCACCGAGCCCTCTGCGGCGCAACCAGGAAACCCTCGTGGACCACCCGCCGGCAGAGAGGCTGGCGCCCTTCCCGTGCCCAAAAACGAAACCGCCCCCGTCCGTCGGCAGCAAACGACGACCGGGGGCGGATCGGTGGATCAAGGCTTAGCGCTGCCATCGGCTCTTCTCCCTAAACAACTACTTTCATGCGCCTCACCCGCGGTGGCTTCTACGCTGGTCTTGGTAATGGGCGACCCTGTGACTACCTTTGGCCGCGGGGTCGCATCGATGCAATACCTTGGAAGAGTGTGACTTCGCCTTCGCACCAGCTGGATCACAAAGGCAATCACACAACGACGTGGACGTTGCCACAAGCCACGGGATCCGCAAGTGGCATAAGCCGCTGGCCGGCATGGCAGCACCGGGCCCGGTGGGGGCAACGAACGCGATATCGAGCCCAGCGCCATGCCGGAGATCGAGGGCAAGGCCGTCCACCGCCTGAACGCTGACTGGGTCGAGGTGGAAGCGGGCGACTACATGTCGCTGCGCGCCTTCTGCCCGCAGGCTTGCTACGCCGGTGGACCGTCGAACTTCCGCTACTTGCTGTACAAGGACCAGAACCGCCAGATCGCGCTGTAGTCCCGCAAAGGCCAAAGCCGGGTGCGGTCTACCAGGCGGGCAGCACCGGCAGTTCTCCGTTGGCTTCGACGTGCCGCCCCTGGCCGCGGGAAAGCCACTCGATCATGCCCTCGCGGTCGGATTCCACGCGCAGGGCGCCGTCGCCGATGACCCACGTCTCGCCTTCCTCGGTCACCAAGGTCATGCCCGGGGCGCCCTTGGCCCGCATGGTGCGCACCGCGGCCTCGACGGCGTCCAGCTGGGAGTCCGGGTCGGCCTCCGCGATGGTCCAGGCGGTGTCCAGGTCATGGTGGTGGACGACGATCTCGGCGATGCGCAGGGCCACGATGGAGATGGCGGGGATGACCTTGCCGTGCAGGTCCACCTCTTCGAGGGCGAGCTGGCCGGTCAGCCGCTCGGATTGCTCGGCGAAGAATTCGGCGGAGGCACGGAATTTCTCGATCAGTTCCTGGCGGGGGAGTGCCGCGAGGGCAGCGATCTCCTCGGCGCGGGCCTCGGGCGATGCGTAGAGCTGCTGCTCGTCCCCGGTGGTGGCCCAGTCGATGAGCTTGACCAGGGCGCGGCCGTTGGAGGCGAGGTGGGCGATGACATCGGCCCTGCTCCAGCCCTCGCACAGCGAGGGTGCGGTCATTTCATCGGCGGACAGGGTCTCAATCGTTGCCAGCATCATGGAAGTCTCGCGGCCGAGGCGGGAGAGGTCCGAGTGCAGGCGGGCGGAATTGATCATGGTGCCACCCTACCCATGGACGCGGTGTTGTGGGGCCCGACACCAGATCCATAGGGAACCGGTATCGATTTATATGCACCCGGCCTCCAACGGTGCGCTGCCGTCGGCTGTATGTTGGGGGTGATGCGCATGATGGAAATGACACGACGGCTGATACTCGACAGGCCCGTGCCCGGTGATGTGGATGCGGTCTTTGCCATCGCCAACGACCCTCGCACCTGGTCGCACCTTCCCGAAGCGCGGGTCACGGACCCGGGACAGACCGCCGCCTTGCTGGCGATGTTCCACGCGGGGTGGAAAGCCAACGGGCTTGCCGCCTGGGTGCTTCGGCCGGGAAGCGATGAAGGCCTTCCTGGTCTGGCGCCCGGCCGGCTGCTCGGGACCGGGGGAGTGAACCTGGTCCAGGCGGGTGCCGAGTCCGCGGTCTGGAACCTGGGATACCGGTTGGATCCGGCCTGCTGGGGCCGCGGATTCGCCACCGAGCTGGCCACGTACGCGGTTGACCGTGCCCGGGCCACCGGGAAGGACGTTCCGGTGATCGCCCGGGTGCTTTCCAGCAATCCCTCCTCGACCAGGGTCGCGCAGAAGGCGGGGCTCCAGCTGCGGTGGGAAGGTCCGGCCGGCGTGCAGGGTGCGGCAGCCGCGGGTGAAGTGGCTGTCACGCGGCTCATCCTGGCCGACCGGGAGCTGGAACCCGGGGTTCTTCAATGGCTGGTCTCCCGCGGCTGACTGCGTCGTTCCGCGGGAGACCGGCCGGGGAGCTATTCGCCGTCGCGCACGCGCTTGGCGAAGTTCAGCACGTGCTCCTGCAGCACGGCGATGCGCCGGTGCATCTCGGACTCGCGGTCAAAGCCGATGTACGGCAGGGACTTCATCATGCGGACATTGGTGGAGCATTCGAAGTTGGCACACACCAGCATGCCGATGGTGTCGCCGTCGCGACCCGCCTGCCCGCCGGCCTTGGCGTTGAAGAAGACCACGTCGTTGGGCAGGTCAACGTCTTCGCACCACGAGCACTGGGCCCGGTTGCGGATCTTGCCCTCGGCCTTGCGGAACATGATGCCCACGTGCGCATCGCCCAGGGTGGTGACGACGTAGCCGACCAGCGGCAGCTTCGGATCCCGCCAACCCAGGAATTCAAGGTTGCCCCAGTCCAAGGATCCGAAGTTTTCCGGGAGGGTGATGGCCTTGCGCTCGCGCAGCGAGGCGTTGATGAAGGAGGCGCGGATTTGTTGTTCGATGAGGGGAAGCATGGAGAAAGGATCCTGACTGTCTTGCCGCCGCTTCGCCGCAGCGCGGGCGAAGGAGGCATGTTTTGGGTGGGGGTACGCGATCCGCAGGTGCAGGTGCGCAGGAAAGCGCGGAAAAACCTGAAGCGGATGCGGGCGCGCCACATGGGCGCGAAAAATCACCGAAAGCGGACAGCCCTATCTCGAGCCGGCGAAAAAGACGCCGGCTACCCCCGAACGCCCGCGGGGCAGCTGGGTTGAGATCAAAAAGGACATGAAAAAAAGTATACGCCCGCGCAACAGGTGCCCGTCGAGACGTTGTCGGTCGCGCAGCAGGCTCCGCAGCAGCGTCCAACCGACGGCAAGCGGGCCGCGGACATCGGCGCGCTGGCGATCGGCCTCGGCGGACCAGCCCTGCGCGGCAGCCGCATCCGGCTCCCGACGGCTCCGCGGGCCACCCGGAAGCCGGCGTCCTCCAGCACGGCATCCGGTGCACTGCCGCGGCGCACCGATGCACGGCAGCTCCAGGGATTGTCGTCCCAGCCTCCGCCGCGCAGGCTGCGGTAGCCGCCGTAGCGCGCGGTGTCGGCATGGTCCCAGCACCATTCCCAGGCGTTGCCGATCATGTCGGACAGCCCTAACGCGTTCGATGCCTTCAACGCCACGGATTGCGGGCCGTTGAGGCCGTCAGCAGAGGTCCAGGCGATGTCCGCCAACGGCCCATGCGTCGGGGTGCTCGTTCCGGCGCGGGCGGCAAACTCCCATTCGGCTTCCGTGGGGAGCCGGTATCCCTCGGCGGCCACGTTCCAGATGACGGAATCGGCGCCGAAGGTGTAGGAGGGCTCGAGCCCCGCCGCGAGGGAAGCGGAGTTGCACCAGTGCACCGCAGCAAACCAGGTCACCGGATGCAGCGGAATATTCGCTCCCGGCCGGCGCATCGGGTCCGTCCCCTGGACTTGCGTCCATTGGTCGCCGGTGACATACGTGTTGCCGAGTTCGAAGGGGCGAAAATGCACCTCGCGAACCGCCTCGGAACGCGCGTCGCGCATGCGAATGCTTCCGGACGGGATCGAGGCCAGGGGAATCTCCGCGATTCGATCATGCCCCGAGACCGGGGAGCAGGGTAGCGGCCGGTCGCAGATGACCCCATCGGGCTGGCACGGGATGGTTCGCGCCCGCACATCATCCAATGGACGCACCGCTGAGGAAGTGGCGCTCCGTGCAACGATGCTGTAGACCGGAGACATGTTCATCCGGCAACTCGAGTACATGGTCGCCCTCGCACGCGAGCGGCACTTCGTTCGCGCCGCCCAATCCTGCTCGGTCTCCCAGCCCGCGCTCTCGGAGGGGATCCGGAAGCTGGAAAAAGAACTGGATGTTCCCCTGATCCGCCGGGGCAACAGATTCGAGGGCCTGACCGCCGAGGGGCAGGAACTTGTCACCTGGGCGCGAAGGATCCTCGCGGACCGGGACGCCATGAACGACGAGATCGCCGCCATGCGCACCGGGGTCTCCGGGCAGCTGCGCTTCGGCTCCGTTCCCACCGCCTCGATCGCGGTGTCGCTGTTGAACGCACCGTTCTGCGGACTTCATCCCCAAGCCACCGTTCAGGTGGTCTCCGACCTGACCTCCGGGGACGTCCTGGGCAAGCTGCGGTCCTTCGAGATCGATGCGGGGATCACCTACATCCAGGATCCGGTGCCGGAGGAATTCCGCGTTCTCCCGCTGTACCTGGAACGCCATGTGCTGCTGACCGCCCGGGGTGCCGTGAGCGCGTCCTCGGCAAACTGGGCGCAGGCGGCGGCCCTGCCGCTGTGCCTGCTGGCCCCGAGCATGCAGGGCCGGCGGCGCATCGACGAGGTCTTTGCCGAGGTGGGTGCCATTCCCGCGCCCCGGCTCGAAACCGACTCCGTGGCCTCGCTCTTCGCGCACGTGCAGACGGGTTTGTGGTCGACGATCGTGCCCTCGGCCTGGCTGCATGTCTTCGGGGTCCCGGCCAATCTGCAGGCCGTGCCGTTGGTTTCTCCCCAGCGCTCCGTGCCGGTCGGGTTGGTGACCCTGGCCCGCGACCCCGCCCCGGTATTGGTCCGCGCCTTGCTGTCCGTGGCGGAATCGACCGATCTCACGTTCTTGGAGCACCTCCCGGCCGAGCAGTCACGATAGCCAGCACTTATAACCACATCACCATTGCCTCTTTGACGCTCATGGCCGGAACCGCGCACAGTTGACCCCGGGGCGCGGCGCCCCAAGGTGCGGGAGGCGCAATGGCAGAGATGGTCGAAGCACGGGGAACCGAACCACGTGGCGGGGATGCGGCCTTCGGGGCACTTGATCCACGCGCGCTCCTGGCCATGGGACCGGCGCAGGGCGACCGGCTGGCCGCCTGGCGCGTGGCGCTGGGAGTTGCCGTCCCCTCGCTCGCACTGTTGGCAATCGGCCGGCCGGACCTGGTCATCTACGCCGTCTTCGGGGCCTTCGTCGGCATGTACGGCAGGAACGAGCCGCACCAGCTGCGGATCATCCACCAGGGGCAGGCCGCGGTGCTGCTCGTCGGCGGGACCGTGCTCGGCATCGGACTGGCAGCGGCGCACGTCGGTCCGTGGACGCTGGTGGCGTTCGAGGCCCTGGTCGCGAGCGTGGTCTCGATGGTTGCCGACAAGTACAAGCTCAAGCCCGGCGGCCCCTTCTTCTGCATCTTTGCCTTGGGGGCCTGTGCCTCGGTTCCGCTCGCGGTGCCGTGGTGGTGCGCCGCGCTCATCTGCCTCGGTTCGGCACTCGTTGCCGTGCTGGTCGGGTTCGCCGGTTGGATGGGGTCGCGGGGCTGGGTGCCCGGCGCCGTCCGCCCGGTCGAACCGGCAATCTCGCCGGCGATCCTCGTCCACGCCCTGCGCTACCTCCTGGCCGTCGGCACCGCCGGGGCCGCGGGAATGCTGATGGGGATCGGGCACCCCTACTGGGCGATGGCCGCCGGCGCGGTTCCGCTGGCCGCCGAGACCCTCGGGGCGCGCATCGTCCGCGGAATCCACCGCGTGCTCGGAACGCTGGCCGGGGTCGGTGTGACCGCACTGATCCTGCTGCCGCAGCCCCCCATCATGGTCCTGGGGCTGGCGGTGGTCGTGCTGCAGTTCCCCTCGGAGTTGTTCATGACCCGCCATTACGGGCTGGCGCTGGTCTTCTTCACGCCGCTGATCCTGGTGATGACGTACCTGGCCTCCCCGATGGATCCCGGCATTCTCATGGTCGACCGGGCCGTGGAGACGGTGATCGGGGCCACGGCCGGGGTGCTGGTTGCCGTGTGCATCCGCGAGCCCCGGCCGGCTGGACCCGTGGTGCGCTGAACCGGCTTTCCGACACTGCGGGAGCGGACTACCGGCGAAGTACCCCGCCGGGGTTGCCCAGAACCCCGGTCAGGGCGGCCCGGGCGGACTCGAGCGCGCCGGAGGGATCCGACCCGGCGGCAATCAACACCAGGCCCGGATTCGCCGGGGCGGGACGGCCATCGGCGCGCGGGAGAACCTCCACCCGGCCTGCGGCCAGCTGCACCTCGTGCCAGCGACCGTCGCCTCCCTGCAGCGCGCCCTTGGCACGCACCAGTTCGTGCGCCTGCCCTTCCAGCGCCCGCACCACGGCAGCCATATCGAGCGGTCCGGGCGCGGCCAGGGTGCATCTGGCATGGGAATCGGCATGGGCGTCGGAACCTGCCGCGGGGCCCCGCGTTTCCGGCTCCGGCCGCGGGGCCACGGCGAACGCCCGGGCAGCGGTTCGTTCCGGGTGGGCCCGATCCTGCTCCAGCACCCTGGCCTCCGGGGCCGCTGCCGCGCAGGCACCCAGCGCGGCACCGATTTCCGCGGACATGGCCAGGTCCGTCTTGGTCAGCAGCACCACCTCGGCGGCGGCCAACTGCCGGGCCACGGTGTCCCCGACATACTGATCGCGCAGCAGCCGCACCACGTCGGTGGCATCCGCGCAGACCAGCACCGGCCCGGGGGAGAAACCGGGGTAGCTGCGCCAGGTGGCCAGCTCTCCGGGATCGCCCACGCCGCTGACCTCGCAGAGCACGTTGTCCAGGTCGGTGCGCGCGGCAAGCGCGGTCATGGTGCGGGCCACGTCGTCGCCCAGCTGGCAGCAGATGCAGCCGTTGGTCAGTTCGATGGTGTCTTCGTCCGCCGAGGCGATCAGGTCCGCATCGATGTTCACCGAGCCGAAGTCGTTGACCACCACCGCGGTGCGCCCGGGCAGGGCCCCGGCCAGCAGCACGTTCACCAGCGTGGTCTTTCCGGACCCCAGGTACCCGCCGATGATGCCCAGCCGGGCGCTCACCGGGCTCCCGCAACGGCCGGGGCCTGCACGTTGCTGGTGTGGTGGCGCCCGCCCACCACGGTGCCGTACACGTGGATGGTGCCGATTTCCGCCGCCGGGACCTCCAGCGGGTCCTCGGCCAGCACGGCCATGTCGGCGAACTTCCCGGCCTCCAGCGAACCGATCTCGTGGTCCATCTTGAGCATGTACGCCCCGCCCAGGGTGATGGCCTCCAGCGCCTGCTGCGCGCCGATGCGCTCGGCCTCGCCCATGACCCGTCCGGAAACGGTCAACCGGGTGACCGCGTGCTTCATGGTGTGCAGCGGGCCCAACGGGGTGACCGGGGTGTCGGAGTGCAGCGCGATCGGCACCCCGTGGCGCAGCGCGGTGGCCGCCGCATTCATCCGGGCCGCGCGGTCCGGCCCGACGGTGATGTCCATGTGCTGGTCGCCCCACGCCCAGATGTGGTTGGCGAAGATGTTGGCACAAGCGCCCAGGGTTGCCATGCGCTTGTATTGGGCCGTGGTGCTCATCTGCGAGTGGGTGCAGGTGTGCCGGTGGTCCGGGCGCGGGTGCGCGGTCAGGATGGCTTCAAGGGTGTCCAGGAACAGCTGGGTGGTCTGGTCCCCGTTGCAGTGCACGTGCACCAGCACCCCTGCCTTGTGGAAGGTCTCGAAGGCCTCGCGGAATTCCTCGGGACTCACGGCCCAGATGCCGTTGGGCTGGTCGCCGTAGTAGCCGGGTTCCAGCAGCCGGGCGGTGAAACCCTGGATGGAGCCGTCCAGCATGAGCTTCACGTTGCCGAAACGCAGCTTGTCGGTGGACAGCCCGCGCAGCTTGACCAGCCTTTGCGCTGCCTCGGACAGGGACAGGGCTACTTTTCCGACGCCTACCCCGAAGTGGAAGACGTTCAGACGGGCGGGGAACGCGTCTGTCACCTGCGTGCGGAAGAGCTCGACGCCGGCGTCGTCCATGAGCAGCCGCGAGCCCAGGTCAGTCAGCGTGGTGGTGCCGGTGTTCACCCCGTCCTGGCCGAAGGCGGCAAGCGCGGCGGGGTTCACGCCCATCAGCGGGGCACCCTCGACCAAGGGTGCCCCCAGTGCCATGGCGGCGAATTCCTGCAGTTCCCCGGTGGGCTGTCCGGCCTCGTCCTTGGCCACCCCGGTGACGGTGGTGGACGTGTCGATGCCGCAGGCCCGCATTGCTGCGGAGTTCAGCGTGACCACGTGCCCGCTGGAATGGGTGATGTGCACTGGTCGGGTTGCCGAGACCCGGTCCAGCGCGGTGGCCGAGAGGCGCTCGCCGGGGAAATAGATCGGGTCCAGCCCCCAAGCGAGCAGAGGGGCCTCGGGGTCCTTGAGTTCGGTCTCGGCGGCGCAGAGCCGTGCAATGATGTCCTCGATGCTGCGGCACCCTGGCCAGCGCCGCCCGTCCGGGGCGGTGCGGTCCACAAGCCCCACATAGGTGCTTGCCCACACGTTCCCGGAGCCTGCGTGGCTGTGTGCCTCGACGAACCCGGGCACCAGCACCGCGCCGGCGTAGCGCTCGTCGAGCACCGCCCCGGTGTATTCCATCAGCATCCGGGTCTGGCCTACGGCCCGTATCCGGTCCCCGCGCACCGCCACGGCTTCGGCCGTGGGGTTGGCCGGATCCATGGTGCGGACCAGGCGGGCGGGATAGACGATGGTGGGTTCCATGGGGAAAGTGCCTTTCGCTGGGTACTGGCGATCAGGATAGCGGAACGGGCTTGGATGCTGCCCGGGCCCGGACGGCCAGTGCCACAGGCTCCGGGTGGCGGCGGCGCTTTGCCGGTTGCCCGTGCCGCCCTCGGGGGGGCGGAAGACCCGGGCGTTCGGTGCGGCACTGCTTCGCGGCCGGAGTGCCGCGGCCGGCAAATGCGCGGAGCGCAACAATGGCGATGGCGTCCATGCCCGAACGGGAATGAACGCCATCGCCATGTGCTTTGGTGTTGCCGGAGCTAGGAGATCTCGACCTTGACGTCTGCCTTGGTGATCGGCCAGCCGGTGACGACCTTGGGCCGCGGGGTCGCGTAGGTGCGCACCTTGGAGGTGCTCAGTCCCAGGCGCACCAGCGACTCGGCGATGGTGACCGCGGCGCGCACGCCGTCGACGATGGGCACTCCGGTCGCCTCGGCAACCTTGGCCTCAAGTTCGGCCATGCCGCCGCAGCCGAGCACGATGACCTCGGCCTTGTCGATCTCCACCGCCTGGCGCGACTGCTCCACGATGGCAGCGACCGCACGCTCCGGATCGGACTCGAGCTCGAGCACGCCCAGTCCGCTGGCGCGGACCGAAGCGCAGCGGTCGGTGAGCCCGGCCAGCTTCAGCCGGTCCTCGATCAGCGGCACCGTGCGGTCCAGCGTGGTGACCACGGAGTACTTGTGGCCCAGGAACTGTGCGGTGGAGGCCGCTGCCTCGGTGATGTCCACGACCGGGACGTCGAGCAGTTCCTGCAGGCCCTCGCGGCCGTGTTCCCCGTAGCCGGCCTGGATGACCGCGTCGTACGGTTCGGTGTAGTTCACGACCTTGTCCATCACGGCGATCGCCGCGAGGTAGCTTTCGAAGTTTCCCTCGCAGGAATCCGCTCCGAAGTTGGGCGTCAGCTCGATGATCTCGGTGCCCGGGGAGGCCGCCGAGCGGGCCGAATCGCCGATCGAGCGGGTCATGGACGCCGTGGTGTTGACATTGAGGACCAGAATTCGCATGGGGGAATGCTCCTGTGTAGCTGTGGATCTGAAGAGGGGCAGGCGCCCTAGTGGGTGGGTGCGACGGCGATTTCCTCGCCGCTGACATCCTCGTGTACCTGGCCGCGCTTGGCAATTGCCAGGTAGACGATGGCGCCGAGGCCGGAGCCGATGAACCAGGCGAAGGCCGAGACGGCATGCAGCGCCGGGTTGAAGGCCAGGACCAGGGCCGCGACGGCCGAGACGCCCAGGGCGATGATGGCTCGGAAGTTCACGCCGCGGGTGAAGTGGTACGTACCCTCGGGGTTGGCCCGGTACAGGTCCGGGATGTTGATCTTGGAGCGGCGCATGATCCAGTAGTCGGCCATGATGATGCCGAACAGCGGGCCCAGCAGGGCGCCGAGGCCGCCGAGGAAGTAGGTGATGACCGCGGGGGAGTTGTAGAGGTTCCACGGCAGGATCAGCAGGCCGATGACACCGGAGATGATGCCGGCGCGGCGGAAGTTCAGGTGCTTCGGGAAGAGGTTGGTCAGCGCGTAGATCGGCGCGACGAAGTTGGCCATCAGGTTCACCGCGATGGTCAGGATCAGCAATGCGGCGGAGGCTGCCAGCAGCAGGAAGGTGTTCGGGATGGCTGCGACGACGTCCGAGGGGCTGTCGATGATGGTTCCGTCGATCTTGAACTGCGCACCGGTCAGGACCACGACGATCAGGCCGAAGAGCAGCATGTTCAGCGGGATGCCGAAGAAGTTGCCGCGCACGATCGAGCCCTTGGACTTGGCGCTGCGGGTGAAGTCGCAGAAGTTCAGCACGAAGGTGGCGTAGATGGAGACCCACAGTGCGCCGCCGCCGAGGATTCCGATCCACATGTCGACACCGGTCTTGGTGTCGCCGGTGGACCAGGCGATCGAGCCGCCTGCCTGGATGAACATCCACACGGCCAGTGCACCCATGGTGACAAGGATGACCGGGCCCGCGAAGGCCTCGTACTTGCGGATCATTTCCATGCCGTAGCTGACGATGACCAACTGCAGTGCCCACAGGGCCACGAAACAGATCCATCCGAGGGTGGACAGCCCCAGGAAGAGGTTGGAGTTCAGGGCGGACGCCCCGGGTGCCACGGCCAGGACCATGACCACCAGGACCACGGAGGCCAGGTAGGTCTGGATGCCGAACCAAGCGATGGCGACGCCGCCACGGAGCAGCGCCGGGATCTGTGCCCCGCGGATGCCGAAGGCAATGCGGCTCATGACCGGGAACGGTACGCCGGTCTTCTCTCCCATGAAGCCGGAGAAGTTCAGCAGACCGAACAACAGCAGCGCGCCGAAGCCCAGTGCCACCAGGATCTGCCAGCCACCTAGGCCGAGGGCGAAGAGCCCGATCGCAAACGCATAGTTGCCGAGGGAGTGGACGTCGTTGGCCCACAGCGTGAAGATGCTGTAGCTGGACCAGGTCCGGCCGGCCTTCGTGGTGGGAGCGAGGTCGCTGTTGTAGAGCGAGGCGCTAAGCCCATGGGGGTTCAACTCGTGCAATTCTGTCGACGGCACGCTTGGTACGGACGACGCTGTGCGCACATCTGGATGGGTCATGACTGGTCGTACCTTTCACCACAGGGGGTGTGACGGGGATTACTACGTTGAACGATAATGACACGGTTCCACGTAAAAGAAAAGAGTTTTCGCCTGATGGAAACATTCCGGAAATGCTTGCGGTGGGGATGTTGGGCATTCCCGCCCATGTCGGGTGTCGAAAACCATGAGGTGCGCGGCGGCTGGAAAGGATTTTTGTCCGAGGCGCTTCTTGACAGTGACTCAGACCACTCGGTAGAGTTCTCATCAAGCAATAAACATATTTCACAATATGGAAGTTGGAACCATGAAGGAGTCGAAGATGGCCTACACCGTCAACTGTTCAATCCTGCTCACCGAGCTGCCCCTCCTGGAGCGTGCCGCTGCGGCGAAGTCCGCGGGTTTTGACAGCGTTGAATTCTGGTGGCCTTTTGCCACCGCGGTTCCCTCCGATTCCGAGGTCGATGCCTTCATCGCCTCGATCAAGGACGCGGGCGTCACTCTCGATGGCCTGAACTTCTTCGCCGGGGACATGCCGGCCGGGGACCGCGGCCTGGTTTCCTGGGTGGGACGCGAATCAGAGTTCCTGGCCAACATCGATGTCGTCGCCGGCATCGGTGAGGCGACCGGATGCAAGGGTTTCAACGCCCTGTACGGCAACCGCCAGCCGGGCCTCGACGGCCAGGCACAGGACAAGCTGGCCATCGAGAACCTTCTGGCGGCCGCCAAGGGCGTCGAGCGCATCGGCGGAACGGTGTTGCTCGAACCGATCTCCGGTTCCGAGGCCTACCCGCTGAAGACCTCGGCCGACGCGTTCTTCGTCCTGGACAAGGTCCACGCCGCCGGCGCCTCCAACGTGAAGCTGCTGGCCGACTTCTACCACCTGGCCGTCAACGGCGATGACGTCGCCGCACTGATCGAGGGCCACGCCCACGAATTCGGCCACATCCAGATCGCCGACGATCCGGGACGCGGCGCCCCGGGCACCGGCACCCTCCCGCTGGGCGAATGGGTCACCCGTTCCCGCGACCTCGGCTACGCCGGCGGCGTCGCCCTGGAGTACAAGGCCGCCCACGCGCAGGCCTTCACCTGGCTCATCCGCCAGTCCGCCTAACCCGCACCCCCACCTCTTCCGGGCCACCAGCGCCCAAGCCACCAGCACACACAAGTTTTCAGGAGCACGGCATGTCGAACACGCAAAAAATCGCATTCATCGGCCTGGGCATCATGGGGCTGCCCATGGCCATCAACCTGGCCAAGGCAGGCTTCGAGGTCACCGGCTACAACCGCAGCCCGGAAAAAACCGCGGAACTGGTGGCCGCCGGCGGCAAGGGCGCGGGTTCCATCCCGGAGGCCGTGGCCGGCGCCGACGTCGTAATCACCATGGTCCCGGACTCCGCGGACGTCGAAGCAGTGGTCACCGGCGAGGCGGGCGTCTTCGCCAACGCCAAGGCCGGCACCCTGTGGATCGACAACTCCTCCATCCGCCCGGATGTCTCGTCCCGCCTGGCCGTCGAGGCCCGCGCCGCCGGCATCCGCCCGCTCGACGCCCCGGTCTCCGGCGGCGAGGCCGGCGCCATCGGCGGTGTCCTGTCCATCATGGTCGGCGGCGAGGCGGAAGACTTCGCCGATGCCGAGGCCGTCTTCAACGCCGTGGGCAAGACCATCGTGCTGGTCGGCCCGGCGGGATCCGGCCAGACCGTCAAGGCAGCCAACCAGCTGATCGTGGCCGCCAACATCCAGGCCCTCTCCGAAGCCGTGGTCTTCCTCGAGGCCTACGGCGTGGACACCGACGCGGCCCTGAAGGTCCTCGGCGGCGGACTTGCCGGCTCCAAGGTCCTTGACCAGAAGGGCCAGAAGATCCTTGACCGGTCCTTCGAGCCCGGCTTCCGTCTGGCCCTGCACCACAAGGACATGGGCATCGTGACCTCCGCGGCCCGCGAGGCAGGCGTCGTGCTTCCGCTCGGCGCACTGGTCGCCCAGCTCGTGGCCTCCACCGTGGCCAGCGGCGACGGTGCCCTCGACCACTCCGGACTCTTCCGCGGCGTACAACGCCTCAGCGGTTCCGCAGACGTGCCGGCCGAACCAGTGGCCGCCAACTAGCCCCACGCACCGACGGCGCCCGACCGCTTCCCCTGCGGGAAACGCGCCGCCCACACCACTCGGACCGCCACGCAGCACACGCTGTGCGCCGACGGCCCAACCACACTTCACCGCCTCCCGCCCGCCAGGCACCGCCGGCGACCGGGATTGACACAAGGAGCAGTACACCATGGCAAAGATGCGCGTTGTCGATGCAATTGTCTTGATTTTGGAAAAGGAAGGCGCCACCGAGGCCTTCGGACTGCCCGGAGCGGCGATCAACCCGCTGTACTCGGCCATGCAGCGCCGCGGCACCATCCGCCACACGCTGGCCCGCCACGTTGAAGGCGCCAGCCACATGGCCGACGGCTATTCGCGTGCCACCGGCAAGATCGGCCTGTGCCTGGGCACTTCCGGTCCGGCCGGCACCGACATGATCACCGGCCTCTACGCCGCGATCGCCGACTCCATCCCGATGCTCTGCATCACCGGGCAGGCGCCGACCGACAAGCTGCACAAGGAAGATTTCCAGGCCGTGGACATCGAGTCCATCGCCAAGCCGGTCACCAAGTTCGCGGCCACCGTCCTGGAGCCGGGATTGATCCCGGGCTACTTCGCCAAGGCCTTCCAGATCATGCGCTCGGCACGCCCCGGCCCGGTCCTGCTGGATCTGCCGATCAACGTGCAGATGGCCGAGATCGAATTCGACATCGACGCCTATGAGCCCTTGGTCCCGGACAAGCCGGCAGCCACCCGCGGCCAGGCCGAAAAGGTCCTGGACCTGCTGGTCGCCGCCAAGCACCCGATGATCATTGCCGGCGGCGGCGTCATCAATGCCAACGCCTCGGACAAGCTTGTCGAGCTGGCCGAACTGCTGAACATCCCGGTCTCCCCGACCCTGATGGGCTGGGGCGTCATCCCGGATGACCACCGCCTGCAGTCGGGCATGGTCGGCATCCAGACCCACACCCGCTACGGCAATGTCTCCTTCCTGGCCTCCGACTTCGTGCTGGGCCTGGGCAACCGCTGGGCCAACCGCCACACCGGCGGCCTGGACACGTACCGCAAGGGCCGCAAGTTCGTGCACATCGACATCGAGGGCACCCAGATCGGCCGGGTCTTCTCCCCGGATTTGGGCATCATCTCGGACGCAGGTGCGGCGATCGACCAGCTGCTGGCCGCTGCCCGCGACCGCAAGGCCGCAGGCACCCTGCCCGACTACTCGGCGTGGGCCGACGAGTGCACCGCCCGCAAGGCAACGCTGCACCGCAAGACGAACTTCGACAACGTGCCGATCAAGCCGCAGCGCGTGTACCAGGAAATGAACGCCGCCTTCGGCAAGGACACCACCTACGTGTCCACCATCGGCCTGTCGCAGATCGCCGGCGCGCAGATGCTGCACGTCTACGGCCCGCGCCAGTGGATCAACGCCGGCCAGGCCGGCCCGCTGGGCTGGACCGGTCCCGCTGCCCTGGGCGTGGTGCGCGGCAAACCGAACTCCACCGTTGTGGCGCTCTCGGGCGACTACGACTTCCAGTTCATGATCGAGGAACTTGCCGTCGGCGCTCAGTTCAAGCTGCCGTACATCCACGTCGTGGTCAACAACTCCTACCTGGGCCTGATCCGCCAGTCCCAGCGCCCCTTCGAGATGGATTACCACGTCTCGCTGGGCTTCGAGAACATCAACTCCCCGGAGACCAACGGCTACGGCGTTGACCACGTCAAGGTCGCCGAGGGCCTGGGCTGCAAGGCCGTGCGCGTGGAGGATCCCTCCAAGCTGGCCGAGGGCTTCGCCGAGGCCGGACGACTGGCCGCCGAGTTCCAGGTACCCGTCGTCGTCGAGGTCATCCTGGAGCGTGTGACAAACATTGCCATGGGTGCTGAACTGGATGCAGTGAACGAATTCGAGGACCTGGCCGACGCGGCGGCGGACGCGCCGACGGCATTGGCCCCGCTGGAATCATCGCACGGCGTCCACGTCGGCGCATCGGTCTAGTCAACAAAGGGTAGGGAAGGGCATCTCATGCTGATCGTTGTGGCACCGGACAAGTTCAAGGGAACTCTCACGGGCGCGGAAGTTGCCGCCTCGATCAGTGCCGGGGTGCGCCAGGCGCTGCCGCAGGCCCGCACCCTCACGGTGCCCGTCGCGGACGGCGGCGAGGGAACCCTCGCCGCCGCCCTGGAATGCGGCTTCGTGCAGCACCATGCACGGGTCTCCGGTCCCACCGGGGAACAGGTCCGTGCGGCCTGGGGCCTGTCTGGACACACCGCCATCGTGGAGATGGCCGAGGCCTCGGGCCTCGACCGCCTGGCGGGCGGGGTGAAGGACGCCCTGGGTGCCAGCAGCCTGGGCACCGGCCAGCTGATTGCCGCGGCGCTGGATGCCGGGGCCACCGAGATCATCCTGGGCGTCGGCGGCAGTGCCTGCACCGACGGCGGGGCCGGCATGCTCCAGGGGCTCGGCGCGAAGCTGCTCGACGCGGCGGGCAACGAGGTTGCCCGCGGCGGCGGACCGCTGGGAACCCTGCACCGGGTGGAGCTGTCCGGGCTCGACCCGCGGATCGCCGCCACCTCCTTCACGCTGGCGGCCGACGTGGAAAACCCGCTGACCGGGTCCAATGGCGCGGCCTTCGTCTTCGCCCCGCAAAAGGGCGCGAGCGACGCCCAGGTCATCGAGCTTGACGCGGCGCTGGGCCGTTTCGCGCGGGCCCTGGGTGCCGAGCTCGGAGAGCAGCACATCTCCGGCATCGCGGCATCCCCGGGCGCCGGGGCAGCCGGCGGCGTGGGCTTCGCCGCACTGGCGGTGCTGGGTGCCACCCGGCGCCGCGGCATCGACGTGGTGCTGGAACTGACCGGGCTGGAGGCTGCGCTCGAGGGTGCTGTCGCCGTGTTCACCGGCGAGGGCAGCCTTGACACCCAGTCGCTGGAGGGCAAGACGCCGGTGGGCGTGGCCCAACTGGCCGCCGCCCACGGCATTCCCGTCTACGCAATCTGTGGACGCAACCAACTTTCCACCGAGCAGGCAACATCCGCGGGGTTCACCGCGGTACGATCGCTGCTCGAGCTGGAACCAGATGTTGCCCGTTGCATGAGTGAGGGTGGATCTCTTGTGCAACGGGCGGCAACCCTCTTGGCCCAGGAATTCCTGGCCGCCAACGCGGCCAACGCCTAGGGCCGGGCTATTCTTTCCCCAACCACCATTTTTCCAACGCACGAGATGTAAGGATGCGATCATGGGCAACACCGAGCTCACCGAGTCAGGCACGCCGTCACCGGAAGCAAACACAGGCACCGACTTTGATCTGGTGATCCGCGGCGAGCAGATCGTCACCGGCGCCGGCACGGTCGCGCGCGAAATCGGGGTCCGCGACGGCAAGATCGTCGCCATCGAGCCACTGGGCAACAACCTCACCGGCACCACTGTCATCGAGCTGTCCGCCGAGCAGGTCCTGATCCCGGGGCTGGTCGACACCCACGTACACATCAACGAGCCCGGCCGCACCGAGTGGGAGGGCTTCGAGTCCGCCACCAAGGCCGCCGCCGCCGGAGGCGTGACCACCGTGGTGGACATGCCGCTGAACTCCATCCCGCCGACCGTGAACGTCGCGGCGCTGGAACTCAAGCAGGCCGCTGCGCGCCCCAAGGCCTTCGTCGACGTCGGATTCTGGGGCGGCGCCATCCCGGGAAACAAGACCGATTTGCGCGAGCTGCACGACGCAGGGGTCTTCGGCTTCAAGTGCTTCCTGCTGCACTCGGGCGTCGAGGAATTCCCGTACCTCGAGCCGGACGAGATGGAAGAGGACATGACCGAGATCGTGTCCTTCGACTCGATGATGCTCGTCCATGCCGAGGATTCGCGCGCCATCGACCGCGCCCCGAACGCCGAGGGCGACCACTACGACCGCTTCCTGGCCTCCCGCCCGCGCGGCGCCGAGAACGTCGCGGTGGCCGAGGTCATCGAACGCGCCCGCTGGACCGGGGCCCGCGCCCACATCCTGCACCTGTCCTCCTCCGACGCGCTGCCGATGATCGAATCGGCCAAGCGCGACGGTGTGAAGCTGACAGTGGAGACCTGCCCGCACTACCTCACGCTGCTGGCCGAGGAAATCCCCAACGGCGCGACCGCGTTCAAGTGCTGCCCGCCGATCCGCGAGGCCTCCAACCGCGAACTGCTCTGGAAGGGCCTGGAGGACGGGATCATCGACTGCATCGTCTCGGACCACTCGCCTTCGACCATCGATTTGAAGGACGTCGAGAACGGCGACTTCGGTGTGGCCTGGGGCGGGGTTGCCTCGCTGCAGCTGGGCCTGGCGCTGATCTGGACCGAGGCCAAGCGCCGCGGCATCAAGCTCGAGACCGTGCTGCACTGGATGTCCAAGCGCCCGGCGGAAATCGCAGGCCTGCACCACAAGGGCGCCATCGCGCTGGGCAACGACGCCGACTTCGCGTTCTTCGGGCCGGATGACAGCTTCGTGGTCGACGTGAACAAGCTGCACCACAAGAACCCGATCTCCCCGTACCAGGGCAAGGTCCTGGCCGGCAAGGTCAGCCGCACCTTCGTGCGAGGTGTAGAGGTCGACTTCAAGACCCCGCACGGCAAGCTGATCCGCCGCGGCGAGGTCTAAACACCCGCCGCCACATCCTTCCGGGCCGCCCCGGCTTCCCCCAGTTTTTCCAGCGCTCTCTTTGGTCAGTGAACACGTTGGAGCAACACCGGGGGTGCCGGGGCGGCCTGGTGCTTTAACCCTGCACCGGCTTGTCAATCGCTTTATCCAAGTGTTTGACTATAAGCTTGTACAGCGCGGGCTTGCCCCGCGCATCGCTCCACAACGAGGTGGTGCGCGATAATCTTGATCCCGCCGCACGGCCATGGCACCGATTGGTGCCGGGCCGCCGACGGAGGGGTGCGGGCAGGAAGGAACGGCAATGAACTGGAAGCAGGCGAACTTCCTGGGGATGGGTCTCTCGGCGACGCTGACAACGCTCGTCCTGGCCGTCATCGTCTCCAACGGCGCCGGGGGACTGCACGAGTTCCGCCTGGTCAACACGCTGCTGCTGGTGGTCTTCAGCTTCGTGGTGCTCGCCGCGGTGTTCAGCGCGCTGGGGGCAAAATTCCTCGGGTTCTCCTCCTGCCGCAACTGCATGCTTGCCGTGGGGCTGGCCTGGGCGCTCTCGGTCCCTTTGTCCGCCTGGATCAACATGGGCGGGGCCACCACGGAGGCCTTCGAGGTGTTCCCCGGCGACTGGGGGTGGGCACTGCTGCCCGCGCTGCTCTACGCCGGATCCATCGCCGGCCTGCAGCTGGACAGCCGCCGCCGCGAAGCGCGAGAAACCTCGGGCTGACCCGCCCCCGCACTACATGGAACCGGTGTCCGCCCCCGCGGCAGGCAACCGGCGCCAGCCGCGCTTGGTCTTCCCTGCGCTCCAGTAGCTGGAAATCTCGATCCTGCGTTGGTCCAGGTCCCAGTGCGTCAGCAGGCGCCTGATGTCCCGCGTGGCGTCGCGTTCGCCCAGTGCCAGGATCTCCACATGTCCGTGCGGGGCCCGCAGCTCGCGCAGCGCATTGGCCAGCATGGTGCTGGTGGCAGAGGGCTCTCCCGAGCGGTGGACCCAATGCAGCGCCATGCCCGCCGGTCGTTCGATCTCGAACTCGTCCTGGGCGGAATCGACCTCCAGGAACACCTGGCCCACCGCCTGGCGCGGCAACATCTCCAGGGCCGCGGCGATGGCCGGGATGGCCGATTCGTCCCCGACATACAGGTGCTGCTCCGCACCGGGATCCGGACGGAACTTGCCCTTGGGCCGCGAGAGCACCAACGGGTCGCCCGGTTTCGCCCCGGCCGCCCAGGATCCGCCGACGCCCTCGGTCCCGTGGACGAAGAAGTCGATCGCTATTTCACGGGCCACCGCATCATGGCGGCGGATCGTGTAGGAACGGGATACCGGCAGGTCCTCGCGGGCCAGGCGCCCGCGCAGCGAGCGCATCTCATAGGGCGGGACCAATCCCAGGACGGGGTTGGCGAAGTACAGCTTGACGTGCTGGTCGGCCGCGCCGTTGGACTCGAAGTCGGCAAAGCCCCCGCCCCCGGCAACAACGCGCACCATGCTTTGGCTCAGCCATTCCGTGCGCAGCACCTCGAGCACGATCTGCGGACCGCGCACCCGGGTGCGGACCGGGACCTCGGCTGCGACTTGGGCGGGACCCGCAACCGGGGGTGTCGATTCGGTGCCCGGGGCCGGATCCTGCGGCAAGGGGGGAAGCGCGCGGGCGCCGGCCTTGCGCAGCGCCCTGGTGGCAGCCGCGTAGGCTGCCCGGCCCCCGGCCCTCTCGGCGTCCCGCAGCGTCGCGTCCCGCAACGCCTTGGAAAGCCTGATGCCGCCGTGTCGTGCCGCACGCTTCAGCTTCTTCTTGGCGGCCTTGCGTCCGGCCCGCCGGCCTGCCTCCACGGCGGCTTCGAAGACCATGGCGTGTTCGCGGGCCAGTGCCGTGGGCAGCAGGCCGGGTTCCACCGGGTGCTTGGGGTGCGACATGTCGAGGGCTCCTCTCGGCCGTCTGGGGCGTGCGGGCATCTTCCGTATCCTCGAGTCTGGCCCGAGTGGCGCCCGGTTACAAGCGGACCGGTCCCATGGCGCGGCGTCCGGGGACCGACCTGTCCCGCTACCGGCACTGGTTCATCCGCCCGAGCACGAGCGCGAGGGCAGGCCAGGCACTGCGCCCGGCGCGGGTCCGGGCGAAGGCGCGCAGGCGCAGGCCGGGATTCTTCAGCGGCAGGATCGTGATCCCTTCCTTCCCCGGACGGTTTTCCGGAAGCAGCCCCACGCCGAGCCCGGCCAGGACCAGGTCCTCGACCAGATCCAGGCTGTCGGCCTGATGGCGCATGGCCGGGGCGAATCCGGCCATCGAGGACAGCAGCCGCAGCACCGTCTCGTCGGCGATGTTGCGCGAGTTCCCGATCCAGTCCCGGTCGCGGAAGGCGGAAAACACGTCCGCCGCACCGGGACCACCCGCGAAGCGCTCCGCGTCGCCGTTGGGCACGCCCAGGCCCCAGGGCGTGCTCCACAATTCCAGCGTTTCCACCCCGGGACCGACCGAATCCGGCGCCAGGTTGTAGTCGTAGGTCAGGGCCAGGTCGATGTCGTCGACGGCCAACTGGGCCAGGGCCTCGGCAGGCTCGTGCTCGAACACCACGATCCCCACCGCGGGGTGGTCGACGGCCAGCTCCTTGATGATGGGCATCAGCGTGGTGCGGATTGCGGTCGCGAACCCCGCCACCCGCAGCGTGCCCGAAGGCTCGGCGGCGGGATCCAGGTCCAGCGTGGCCGCATCGATGGCGCCGAGGATGGTGCGCGCGTGCTCGGCCAGCCGCCGGCCGGCCGGGGTGAGCCGAACCCCGCGCCCGTCGGGTTCCAGCAGCCGGGCTCCGGTTTCCCTCGAGAGCTGGGCGATCTGCTGGGAGACGGTCGAGGTGGTGGTGCCCAGCACGTCTGCGACGGCCCGCATCGAGCCCATGCGGGCCAGCTCGTAGTGGTATTGCAGGCGCCGGGTATCCATGAACACCATTGTGCAGGAAACCTGGACGATATGTTGATGGTTCTCGCGTGGACGTGGATGACCTGCCTCGGTTCTACTGAATCAATGACTTCAACACGCGCATCCGCAGGCAAGGGCGCCGGCGTCGGCTCCATGATGGCGTTTGCCGCGATGGGCTGCGTCCAGCTGGGCCTGGCCGCGTCGATCGGCCTGGCCGGAACCCTGGGCTCCGAGGGTGTCGCCTGGCTGCGCCTGGCCTGGGCCGCGGTGATCCTGGTGGCCGTTGCCCGCCCGTGGAGGATGCGACTCACCCGCGCCACGCTGGGAATCTGCGCACTGCTGGGCCTGGCCACCGCGGGCATGACTCTGGGCTTCATGAAGGCGGTGGAAACCATTGACCTGGGCACCGCGAGCGCCCTGGAATTCATTGGCCCGCTGGCCGTGGCGATCATCCAGGGCCGGGGTGCCGGGCGCTGGTGGGCGCTGGTGGCCGCCGCCGGAGTGCTCGGGCTGACCGAGCCCTGGAACGGGGCCGCGGATCCCACCGGCGTGCTTTTCGCCCTCGGCGGTGCGGTCTGCTGGGCCGTCTACGTCCTGCTGACCCAGCGCGCCGGGGACGCGATCGACGGCATCGGCGCGCTGGCCATCTCGATGCCCGTCGCGGCGGTGGCCGCAACGCTGGTGGTGGGTCCGGAGGTGATCGGGCGCATGGACGTGCAGTTGCTGGCGATCGGGTTCGCGCTCGCATTGTTGCTGCCGGTGATTCCGTTCAGCCTCGAGCTGCTGGCGCTGCGCCGGCTGACCACCGCGGCATTCGGCACGCTGATGTGCCTGGAACCGGCCATCGCGATGGCCGTCGGGCTGTTGATCCTGCACCAGGTCCCGCGCCCGGCCGCGATCTTGGGCATCTTGCTGGTCATCATCGCCGGGATCGGTGCCACGCGCACCGGCCGCCGCGACCCCGCACCGCTCGCCGCGGCCGCGGAGGATCCGGCCGCGGCCGCTGCTGCGCAGTCCATCCGGTAGGTCCCAGCCGTTTTCGGGAATCGCTGGGTCCTCACGCTGGGTTGACGCGCAATCTGCCCCCACTCGCGTCGGTCCATGCCCACTCACCAGAGTGGGCATGGGCGAGGATCCTGATGCGGTTCGTGAAACGGGAACAGGCCGGAACGGCCTAGTCAGCATGAATCTGCATGGTTCGCGACCAGCCATTTGGCGTGGGTGGGTTCCCTGGTCAAGACTCCCTCGGTCGAGGTCATCCACGAAATCCGACGACTGGGGTTGTCGAGTGTGGAGAGACGGTCCGAGTGTCCGGCAGGTAGCCGGGCCGTCCCCCGGCGATCCGTCTGGCCGCGCTCCGAGCATTTGGTACCGGTGGCCGGACCGGCCCGAATCAGTAGGTCGGTTCGGCTCCGTGGAGCGCCGCAGTGAGCAGGGCCCCCAGGTTTTCCGTGGTGACGGTCCGCGGGTTGTTCGCCGGGACCTGCGGCAGGATGAGGGACACCGCCTCGGCGATGTTCCCCGCCGTGAATCCGTGGTCCTTCAACGCACGCGGCGCATCCAGCCGTTCCCGCAGCGCGTCCAGGCCTCCGACGGCCGTATCCGATCCAAGTGCAGAAGCAATCCGGGCCTCTACCCCGGGTGCCGCGGGCGCGTTGAAGGCCAGCACGTAGGGCAGCACCGTGGCATGGGTTTGGGCGTGGGGCATGTTCCAGGTCCCGCCGAGCACGTGGCAGATCTTGTGGTGCAGGCCCGAGCCCGCAGAGGCGAAGGCGACGGCCGAAAGATAGGCGCCGTAGAGGGCCTGTTCGCGTCCCTCGCTGCCCGCCGGATCCGCGACAATTCCCGGCAGTCCGGTGGCGAGGGCGCGGATGCCCTCGGTGGCCAGCGCCGCATTGATCGGGTCGGCGCGTGGCCCCCACAGCGAGTCGATGCAGTGGGCCATGGCGTTCAGGCCGGAGGCCACCGAGAGGTCCACCGGCAATGACGTAGTCAGCGCGGCATCGTAGATGACGGTGGCGGGCAGCACGCGGGCATCGACACCGGTGGTCTTGCGCCCCGCTTTGGTCAGTCCCCAGACGTTGGTGGCCTCGGAGCCGGCATAGGTGGTGGGGACGGCGACGATGGGCAACGCGGTGTCAAGGGCGATGGCCTTGGCCAGGCCGATGGAGGATCCGCCGCCGAGACACACCAGCAGATCGATGTCGTTGTCCCGGGCGGCGGCGCGGGCGCGCTCGGCACCTTCGATTGGCACGTGTTGGACGATGTCGGAGTAATTCAGGGCCACCGGGAGATGCGCGGTCAACTTGGCGACGTTGCCGGAATCGCGGCGGCCGGCGATCACCATCACCCGGGAAGCGCCGAATCGCTCCACCTCGGCGGCCAGGTGCCCGGCCGCCCTGCCGGTGCCGAAAAGGACCCGTTGGGGCAGGGTGTCGTGGCTGAAGTTCATTCCCATATAGGCACTCCTTGTATCGAGGTTCCGCGCGGGGACCCGAGGCGTTGCCTGAAACGCTACCCGATACGCAGGTGGTCGCTGTCGGCGGAACAAATAGTCCCGCCGACAGCGACCACCTGCAAAACCCGGGATTCTAGAGCGGGGAGTTGTTCAGCCGCGCCAGCAGGTCGGTGAAGCGGCGGACCTCGCCCGGCTCCCACTCCGCGAGCCGGTTGTGGAGCACGCGGCGGGCGTTGGCCAGATTCGCGTCGAAGCGTGCCCGGGCCTCGGGGGTCATGGAGACCAGCAGCGCCCGCCCGTCGCTGGGATCCATGCTCCGCTCGACCAGGCCCAGGTGATCGAGCTGCTTGATGGTCCGGCTCATCATGGCCTTGTCCACCTCCATCTCCTCGGCCAGGCACCCCTGCTGCCGGGCTCCCGAGCGGGAGAGGATCGTGAGCACCTTGAACCCCATGGGGGGCAGCTCCGGGTCGATGGCCGCGGCCCGGGCCCGGATGCTGTTGCGCGCGTTGACGAACATTGTCGCGAATTGCTTCTCGACCTCGTCGATCAATGGCGCCATGACGGCGTCATTGGCCCTGGCGGGTTCCGCGACGGCGAAGGGGTCGGCCACGGCGTCCATCTCAGCGGCGCGCCGAGGTGTTCTCGCCGTCCAGGCGCGGGGTCGCCGCGATGGCAGCCTCGCCGACCTCGACCAGGATTGTCTCGGCAGCCTCGAGCTCCGTGTGCTGCGCGGCGGCCGCATCGGTCGCCTCGCGCTGGTGGCGGGTCTGGGTGCCCAGCTCCAGGTTTGGCATGAAGGCCACCGCAAAGATGGTCAGGATGCTCAGCGGGGCAGCGACCATGAAGACGTAGGCCACGGCGTCGCCGTAGGAGGACTCGATGATGTTCCTGACCGAGTCCGGCAGGGAATGCACGGCCGGGATGCTCCCGGAGGCCAGCGCCGCGGCCAGGTCCTTGCCCTTGTCCCCGAGTGCGGCAATTGCGGCGCCCAGCTCGGCGCTCTTGGCACCCAGCAGGTCCGCGACCTTCGTGGCCATCAGGGCCCCGAGGACCGAGACGCCGATGGTGCCGCCCAGCGAGCGGAAGAACGCGATGCCAGAGGAGGCCACGCCGATCTCCGCCGGGGTGACGGCGTTCTGCACGATCAGCACCAGGTTCTGCATGACCATGCCCAGGCCTGCGCCCAGGAGGAACATGTACACGGAGACCAGCACGAAGTTGGTGTCGTAGTGGATGGTTCCCAGCAGGTAGAGCCCGGCAAGCTGCAGCACCGAGCCGGTGACCATGATCGCCTTCCACTTGCCGTGCTTGGAGATCAGGGCACCGGCGATGGTGGAGATGACCAGCAGCCCTGCCATCATCGGGATGGTCATGAGCCCGGACTGGGTGGCGTTGGCGCCGCGGGCCAGTTGCATGTACTGGGCCAGGAAAACCGAGGTGCCGAACATCGACACGCCCACGGAGATCGAGGCGATGACCGAGAGGGTGAAGGTGTTGTTCTTGAACATCGTCAGCGGGATGATCGGCTCTGCCGCCTTGAACTCCACGATCACGAATGCGGCAAGCGCGGCAACGGCGCCGCCGACCATCCATGCGGTCGTGGCCGAGGCCCACTCGAAGTTCTTGCCGGCCATCGAAACCCAGATCAGCAGCAGCGAGACACCGGCCGAAAGCAACACGATGCCCGCGTAGTCGATGGATACCTTGCGCTTGGCCACTGCGGGCAGGTGCAGGGTCTTCTGGATCAGGACGATCGCGATGGCCGCAAAGGGCAGGGCGATGAAGAAGTTCCAGCGCCAGTTGATGGCGTCGGTGATGAATCCGCCGATCAGCGGTCCACCCACGGTGCCCAGCGCCATGACTGCGCCAAAGAGACCCATGTACTTGCCGCGCTCGCGCGGGGAAATGATGTCGGCCATGACGATCTGCGTCAGGGCGGTCAACCCGCCGGCGCCCAGGCCCTGGAAGACGCGCATGGTGATGAGCATCGAGGTGTCCTGCGAGAACCCGGCGATCGCCGAGGCGACCACGAAGATCAGCAGCGAGAGCTGCAGCAGGAGCTTGCGGTTGGACAGGTCGGCCAGCTTGCCCCAGATCGGGGTGGAGATGGTGGTGGCCAGCAGGGTCGCGGTGACCACCCAGGTGTAGGAGGTCTGGTCGCCGGCCAGGTCGGAAATGATGACCGGGAGCGAAGTGGAGACGACGGTGCCGGCGAGGATCGAGACGAACATGCCCATGAGCAGGCCGGTCAGTGATTGCAGCACCTGGCGGTGGGTCATGCCCGATTCGGACATTTCCGGTGCCGCCTTCGTGGTGGTGGGTGTCTGGGACAAAAGGGGACTCCAAAACAAGGGGGAAGATGGTTGATTGATATCAACTATATGGAATTGGTTGTCCAGATGCAACTAGTTTCACTGCGGGGTCGAGCGCCCGGTGCCGCCGCCCTCCGCTTCCGGGGCGCCCGTCGGCGATTTGGGGCCACCCGGCTCCCGCCTGCGCCCGCGCCCGCCGGGGGGCTGGCGTGCGCCCCCGCTCCCGCGGCATCGCCACGGCGCGCCTTGACGCCCTTTTGTGAGGCGTGGCATAGTCGGAGCATGAACCTGTCAGACAGCCGGGCAGTCGGACCGCAGCCGATCGTGCGAGTCAGTGCGGCCGAGGCCGTATTCTCCTCCATCCGCGACGCCATCGAGTCGGGCGAACTGCCCGTCGGCAGCAAATTGAGCGCCGAATCGGTGCTCGCCGCCCAATACGCGGTCAGCCGCTCGGTCATCCGCGAGGCCCTGCGCTCCTGCGCGGCACTCGGGCTCACCCGGACCCAAACCGGCAAGGGCACCTTCGTCATTGCCCCGCGCGCCGGTGGCGACCTGGTGCTCGGGGCCTTCTCCGCGCGCAGCCTCATGGAGGCACGCCCGCACATCGAGATCCCCGCGGCGCAATTCGCCGCCACCCGCGCCAGCGCCGACCAGCTTCTCCAGCTGCGCGGCATCATCGAGGCCATGGAAGACGAAGACGACCCGGAAATGTGGGTCACGCTCGATGCCAGCTTCCATGCCGCCATCGCCGCGGCCAGCGGCAACGGCGTCTTCGCACGCGTGGTCAACGACATCCGCGACGCGATGGTCAACCAGTCCGAGACCATCAACCTCATCACCGGCCGCCAGCACCCCTCGCACGCCGAACACCGCGAGATCCTCGCGGCCATCGAAGCCGGCGACGGTCCCGCGGCCGGGGCGGCCATGGCCGCGCACCTGGCCGCCGTCGACGAAGCCCTGACCCTGATCCTTGGAGCGGACAAGCCGTGAACCTCGCCCATTTCCCCGCCCACGCCCCGCTCGCCGTGCAAACCCGCGGCCTGCTGGTTGAAAGCGTCCACTACGGCTCGCTGGCGGCCCTGGACCCGAACGGCAGCACCGTGCTCACCCGCGGTGAACCCGGAGCCCGGATCTACCCGCGCTCGGCCCTGAAGCCGCTCTTCGCCGTGGCCATGGTGCGCGCCGGGCTCGAGCTGCCCGCTGACCAACTCGCGCTGGCCGCGGCCAGCCACTCCGGCTCCGCCGACCACCAGGACCTCGCCGCCAAGATCCTGGCCGAGGCCGGGCTGGAAGCCGCCGCGCTGCGCAACTCCACCGACCTGCCCTACGGAACCGCCGAACGCCACGCCTGGATCCAGGTCGGCAACGGACCCACCCGCTTGGCCCAGAACTGCTCGGGCAAGCACGCCGCGATGCTGGCCACCTGCGTGCTCAACGGCTGGGATACCGAAACCTACCTGCACCACGACCACCCGCTGCCCACCCTCATCCGGGCGGTCGTCGCCGAACTCACCGGCGAGGACGTGACCATCACCAGCACCGACGGGTGCGGCACCGAGGTCTTCGCGCTGAGCCTCACGGGCATGGCCAGGGCCTTCTCCAGGCTGGTCACCGCCGCCGAGGGCACCGCCGAACGCCGGGTCGCCGAGGCCATGCGCGCGCACCCGTTGATGGTTGCCGGGACCGGGCGCGATGTCACGGCGCTCATGGAAGCCGTGCCCGGGCTGCTGGCCAAGGACGGGTTCGAGGGAATCCAGCTCATCGCCCTGCCCGACGGCTCCGCGCTGGCGCTGAAGATCTCCGACGGGTCGGACCGGGCCCGCATGCCCGCCGCCGTACCCGCTTTGCTGGCCCTGGGCCTGGCGCCCGGGCCGCTGGAACCCTTCAACAACCTCCCCGTGCTCGGCGGCGGCCACCCGGTCGGCACCCTGTCCGGACTGCCCTTCGGCTAGCTCCGCTCCCGGCGCCGCATCGCGGCCCCATCCAAGACGCACCACCGCGCGCTGCCTTGCCGCGCCCAAAAACAGCCCTTTCAGCGCACCGCGCCATCCATCACCCACGCGCCGCCCAAGCACAGGAGATCCTCCCGCCATGAACGAATCCACCGCCACCTTGCATGCTCCGGCCGCCCAGTGCACCCGCAGCGAACACGATTTGATCGGCGACCGGGACATTCCCGCGGACGTCTACTGGGGCGTGCACACGCTGCGCGCCGTGGAAAACTTCCCGATCACCGGCCAGCCGCTGTCCACCAACACCAACCTGGTGATCGCCCTGGCCATGGTCAAGCAGGCCGCCGCCCAGACCAACCTGGAACTGGGCCTGCTCGATGTGCCCCGCGCCGAGGCCATCATCGCCGCCTGCGCCGAAATCATCGCCGGCAAGCTGCACGAGCAGTTCGTGGTCGACGTGATCCAGGGCGGCGCCGGGACCTCCTCGAACATGAACGCCAACGAGGTCATCGCCAACCGCGCGCTGGAAATCATGGGCCGCGCCAAGGGCGAGTACCACTTCCTACACCCCAACGACCACGTGAATCTCAGCCAGTCCACCAACGACGTGTACCCCACCGCGGTCCGCGTGGCCACCATCTTCGCCGCCACCTCTCTGGTCGCGGCCATGGAGCACCTCGGTGCAGCCTTCGCCGCCAAGGCCGTCGAGTTCCGCACCGTGGTGAAGATGGGCAGGACGCAGATGCAGGACGCCGTGCCGATGACCCTGGGCCAGGAGTTCAACGCCTATGCCGTGACCCCTGGGGGAGGACCGCCTGCGCCTGGCCGAGGCCACCTTGCTGGTCCACGAGATCAACCTCGGCGCCACCGCCATCGGCACCGGGCTCAACGCCCCGGCCGGCCTTCCGCATGGTCGGGGCGCCCTACACCGGGTACCTGACTCTCGCCTTCCTGGCCGCGGTCATCGTGCTGATGGCCTTCGATTCGCCGGTGGGCACCTGGACCGTGGCCTCGATCATCGTCATCGTCCCGGCGTTGATGATCGGTTGGTACGCCTCCCGCGGGCGCATCCGCGACATCGCCGCGGCACGCGATGCGGCCGACGCACGCGCCGAACAGGCAAGGTTCGCCGAGTTCTC
Organism: Arthrobacter sp. AQ5-05; assembly: GCF_003287975.1. Lineage (GTDB taxonomy): Bacteria > Actinomycetota > Actinomycetes > Actinomycetales > Micrococcaceae > Paeniglutamicibacter. The sequence goes on along the minus strand of NZ_QMKQ01000024.1, from coordinate 31,713 downwards.
GGTCGCCGGTACGGGAGACGCGGATTAACGGCCCGGCCGGACGATGACCAAATACCCTGTGCAACGGACGTGGAAGGAACGAGACTTGGCACAGGTGGGCGGCATCTACGTCGAGGAGTCTAGTCATGATGTACGGATGGGACGGAAGCTGGGGGGCAGGGGCCTGGATTGCCATGGGGCTGATGATGCTGCTGTTCTGGGGAGGCCTGGCCGCGGTGGTCATCGTCCTGCTGCGTGGGGGCCACTCCGGGGGAAGGAACAATTACGGGCCACCGGGGGACGACGCCGAGCGTATCCTCAACGAGCGGTTCGCCAGGGGCGAGATCGATGAAACAGAGTTCACGGCCCGCCGCGCAGCCTTGCGGCGCCGACCCTGAACGGCCTCCCCGCCTTGCCCGGGTGGCGTCCGGCCGGGCAGGGCGGGGATCGCGCTCGGGACACCTGCCGCGTCTCGCGGTGCGGGCAGCATCCCCGTCAGCCGAAGCCCACCGCGGCCTCCTTCGCAGATGCCCGTTGCTTTCCTCGCCGGCTCTGTTATTCTCGCAGCATGAGGCACCCATCATGCGTTGCTTTGCCACCCCTCAACCACCCCGACTCCGCAGCCGGCACGTGTGCCGGCATGCCCCACGGCTGCCGGCCATGAGCACCATCCAGTGCGGCGGCTGGGAAACGACCGCCCGGGCCCGAGAGCAGGCCGAGGCCGCCGACCTGGGGCGCTGGCTCTACACCCTGCAGCTGGAACGCGAGGAAGACCGCAAGTCGTTGATGAACAACGTCGCAGGTCTGGTCGTCGGGCTGATTGTCACCACCGCCAGCATCATGTTCCTGGTGCGAGCACACCCCGCGGTGCTCGGATTCCGGCTCGGCGGGATGGCGCTGAGCGCGCTGGGCCTGGGGTTCGTGCTCGTGTGCGGCTACCGGATGCTTTTCAAGGACCGCGAGGGCATCCGCGGGATCCTGCTCGGCCACGTCTACGAGGGTGGCCTGGTCCTTGAACGCACCCGGGGCCTATGCCACGTGGTGCCCCGGGATGCCAGCTCCCTGCGCCACGTCGCCTGGGACGCCGGCGGCGACGAACGCCCGCGTGAGCAGCTGTGGATCACGCTGCCCGGCGGCGTCGTGCGCGGCATCGAAACCTGGAGCGGGTTCGAATGCCGGCAGCTGGCGCAGCTGGCGACCCACTTCGGGAGGCCGGACGAACCGGAGCGGATCGCCCCGGTCCATCCCGCAGACATCCCCGAACTCCTTTAGGGGGAACCGGGGACGCGGTTAGATGCCGAGCTCCTCGCGCAAGCGGGCCACGTGCCCGCCGGCCGCCACGTTGTACTCGGCCAGTGAGACCAGTCCGGCGTCGTCAACCACCACGGTGCTGCGTAGCGTGCCGGAGGACTTCTTGCCGTTGAACTCCTTTTCCCCGTACGAGCCGTACGCAGAGGCAACCGCAAAATCGGGATCCGAAAGCAGCGGGAAGTTCAGCGACTCGGACGCCGTAAACGCGGTCAGGGCCTCGCCCTCGTCCGGGGAAACGCCCAGGACCTCGTACCCGGCGGCCTGCAGCGAGTTCAGGTTGTCCCGGAAATCGCAGGCCTCGGTGGTGCAGCCGGGGGTGGCCGCCTTGGGGTAGAAATACACGACGACGTTCTTGCCCGCGTAGTCGCCCAGCGAGACCTGCCGGCCGGTGGCATCGGCCAAGGTGAATTGCGGTGCGCGCTGCCCGACGGCCAGCGGTGATGAAAGTTCAGACACAAAAGACTCCATTCGTTTCCACATCCTGATAATTCAATTTCATACTAAGGCTTGTGTGGCGGACCAACAAGGGGTTCAGGGGACAAAAACCACGCATTGCACAGCGGTGCGGGAAAGGATCGGGCCCGCATACCGCGCAGGATGTACGCGGGGGGGTGAAAAGTCGGTCTTGGGGAGGGTCAAACCGTGGGTGATCGCGTGTAGAGTGACCAATGCCCGGCTGAAAAGTGCCGCGTTGCCGCCCCGGCTGGGCCACTGGACCACGGTGGCTGCGCGGGGCAAAACCATGAGGAAACCCACCCGATGCTCTTAAAGCTCATTCTTCGACATTCGAAACCCTACAAGTGGTGGATCGCGGCCGTGCTGTTCTTCCAGCTCGCCACCACGATCGCCACCCTGTTCCTGCCCAGCCTCAACGCCCGGATCATCGACACCGGCGTGGTCAAGGGGGACACCGACTACATCTGGCGCACCGGCGGCGTGATGCTTGCGGTCGCCTTCATCCAGGTGCTCACCGCGATTGCCGCGGTGTACTTCGGGGCCAAGACCGCCATGGCCATCGGCCGCGACCTGCGCCATGCCGTCTTTGACGCAGTCACCGGCTTCTCCGCCCAGGACGTGAACAAGTTCGGTGCCGCAACGTTGATCACCCGCGGCACCAACGACGTGCAGCAGGTGCAGATGCTGGTGCTGATGGGCCTGAATTTCATGGTTTCCGCCCCCATCATGTGCATCGGCGGCATCATCATGGCGCTGCGCGAAGACATCGGCCTGTCCTGGCTGGTCTGGGTCTCGGTGCCCGTGCTGCTGGTCGTCGTCGGCGTCCTGGTCATCTTCCTGATGCCGCTCTTCCGCCAGATGCAGGACCGCATCGACGACATCAACGGGGTGCTGCGCGAGCAGATCACCGGCATCCGCGTGGTGCGAGCCTTCGTGCGCGAACCGCATGAGACCGAGCGCTTTGAGGAAGCCAACGCCAAGCTCACCCGCGTGGGTGTGAAGGTGGGCAACCTCTTCGTGCTGATGTTCCCGCTGATCGGCATGATCCTGCACGTTGCCACCGCCTCGGTGCTGTGGTTCGGCGGACACCGCGTGGAAACAGGCGCCATGCAGGTCGGCGCGCTGACCGCGTTCCTGCAGTACCTGTTGCAGATCCTCATGGCCGTCATGATGGGCACCTTCATGGCGATGATGATCCCGCGCGCCATCGTCTGCGCCGAGCGCATCGACGAGGTCACCACCCTGGTCCCGTCCCTCACCGACCAGCACGAGCACGTCGCCGACATGGCCGCCCCCGGAACCGTCGAGTTCCGCAACGTCACCTTCGGCTACCCCGGTGCCGAGGCCCCGGTGCTGAACAACATCTCCTTTACCGCCAAGCGCGGGCAGATGACAGCGATCATCGGATCCACCGGCGCGGGAAAGTCCACGCTGCTGAACCTGATCCCGCGGCTCTACGACGCCAACGAGGGCCAGGTGCTGGTGGGCGGGGCCCCCGTCACCGAGCTGACCCGCGCGCAGCTTTCGGGTTCCGTGGCCACCGTGCCGCAGCGCCCGTACCTCTTCTCCGGCACCGTCGCCTCCAACCTGCGCTTCGGCGCCGATGCCGCCACCGACGAGGAACTCTGGGATGCCCTGCGCACCGCCCAGGCAGAATCCTTCGTCGCCGCCCGCGAGGACGCCCTGGAGTCGAAGATCTCCCAGGGCGGCACCAACGTCTCGGGCGGACAGCGCCAGCGCCTGTGCATCGCCCGGGCCCTGGCCGCACGCCCGGAGATCTACCTCTTTGACGACTCCTTCTCGGCCCTGGACGTGGCCACCGATGCGCGGCTGCGTGCCGCGCTGAAGGAACCGACCAGGGATGCGGCCGTGATCATCGTGGCCCAACGCGTCTCCACGATCACCGCGGCAGACCAGATCCTGGTCCTGGACCACGGCGAGATCGTGGCCCGTGGAACGCACGAGGAGCTCCTGGAGTCCTCCGAGACCTACCAGGAAATCGTTTCATCCCAGCTTGCAGTGGAGGAGGTGGCCTAAATGGCAAAACGCACCAAGGAATCATCGACCGCCGTCGTGGAAACCCCCGACGAGATTGACGACATCGACGAGTTCGACACCGCCGGGTCCTCCGACATGTTCGGGGACTCGGTTCCGGTCCGCAAGGCCAAGCACTTCTGGCCCTCGGCCAAGCGCCTCGTGGGGCTGCTGGCCCCGGAGAAGCTCGGCATGTCCATCGTGCTGCTCTTCGTGACCGCCGGCGTCGTGCTCTCGGTCATCGCCCCGAAGATCCTGGGCAAGGCCATGGACGTCATCTTCGCCGGCGTCTTCAGCAAGAACATGGACCCCAACGTCCCGGTCGACAAGCTGATCGCCGGGTTGCGCGCCTCCGGGCAGAACGACCTGGCGGACATGATGTCCAGGATGAACCTGGTCCCCGGCTTCGGCATCGATTTCCCGCTGCTGAGCCGCTACATCCTCATCGTGCTCTCGATGTACTTTGTGGCCTCGCTGTTCATGTGGATCCAGGGCTGGCTGCTGAACCGGCTGGTCATGAAGGTCGTCTACCGGCTGCGCCGCGACGTCGAGGACAAGCTGAACAAGCTGCCGCTGAACTACTTCGACACCCGCCAGCGCGGGGACCTGCTCTCACGGGTCACCAACGACGTGGACAACATCCAAAACGCCCTGCAGCAGGCCATCAGCCAGCTGGTCCAGTCCCTGCTGACTGTCATCGGCATCGTGATCATGATGTTCATCGTCTCCTGGCAGATGGCGCTGATCGCGCTGATCGCCCTGCCGCTGTCGGCCGTCGCTGCCGGGGTCATCGGCTCCCGCGCCCAGGGCATGTTCACCGCCCAGTGGAAAAACACCGGCGCGCTGAACGGGCAGATCGAGGAATCCTTCTCCGGCCACGACCTGATGAAGGTCTTCGGGCGCGAGCAGGACATGCTCGATCGCTTCCACGAGAAGAACGAGGAGCTTTACAAGGCCTCCTTCGGCGCCCAGTTCGTCTCCGGGATGATCTTCCCGGTCATGAACTTCATCTCCTACCTGGCCTACGTCGGCATCGCCGTGGTCGGCGGGCTGCGTGTGGCCACCGGCCAGATGTCCCTGGGCGACGCGACGGCGTTCATCCAGTACTCGCGCGAATTCACCCAGCCGCTGGGGCAGATGGCCGGGATGGCCAACATGCTCCAGTCCGGCGTCGCCTCCGCGGAGCGCACCTTCGAGCTGCTGGATGCCGAGGAGCAGGACCCGGACACGGCAACCGACAAGTTGCCGGCACGTACCGACGGCCACGTCGAATTCGAGAACGTCACCTTCTCCTACGCGGAGGACAAGCCGCTGATTGAGGATCTGTCCTTCGAGGCGCACCCCGGGCACACCGTGGCCATCGTCGGTCCCACCGGCGCGGGCAAGACCACGCTGGTGAACCTGGTCATGCGCTTCTACGAGCTGAACTCCGGGCGCATCACCCTTGACGGGGTCGACGTCACGGCGATCAGCCGCGCGGACCTGCGCTCCAAGGTCGGCATGGTGCTGCAGGACGCCTGGCTCTTTGGTGGATCCATCCTGGAGAACATCCGCTACGGGCGCCTGGATGCCACCGACGAAGAGGTCATGGCCGCGGCCAAGGCCACCTTTGTGGACCGGTTCGTGCGCGCGCTGCCCGACGGCTACGAGACCGTCATCGACGAGGAAGGCACCAACGTGTCGGCCGGCGAGAAGCAGCTGATCACCATCGCCCGTGCGTTCGTGGCCAACCCCTCGCTGCTGATCCTCGACGAGGCGACCAGCTCCGTGGACACCCGCACCGAGCTGTTGGTGCAGCACGCCATGGCGGCGCTGCGCAGCGACAGGACCAGCTTCGTGATCGCGCACCGCCTTTCCACCATCCGCGACGCCGACACCATCCTGGTGATGGAAGAGGGCAAGATCGTGGAGCAGGGAAACCACGAGGTGCTGCTCGCGGCGCGCGGGGCGTACTACCGGCTGTACCAGTCGCAGTTCGCCGGTCCGGCCCATGATGCCGACGCGGAAGCAGCCGGCGGGGGAGCCCCGGTGCTGACGGGCATCGAGCCCGGCACGGATCAGGCCGAGCCGGACGCCATCGGCTAGCGGCAAGGGGTCGCCGGTTCCGGTCAACCGGCGGTGGCCGGCGTGGAATCGCGCCGTCGCGCCGTCGCCGCAGCACGGGTGTGGTTCGCCTTCTCCGACCGGAACCTCGCGGCGATCACAACGACGCCCACGGCGGCCCACGCAAGAATCACCCCGAGGTGATCCCACGGGAACGGCGCAGCAATGGTCGAGACCGAATCCGTCATTGCGCGTGAAGCGTGGCGTAGCGGGAAGAACCAGGAGACGGCATCGAGCACGTCGGGCAGGTCCACGCCGATGACGAAGATGTCCGAGATGAAGCACAGCGGCAGCAAGGTGCCCAGCGTCACGCCCAGAACCGCCTGTGCCGAGTGCACCAGGGAGGCGACAGCCAGGCCCACGATGGCGAAACCGGTGGCCGAGACCACGAAGACCAAGAGCCCAACGGGCCAGCCGGGCGGGACGGGCAACGAGAACATCCCCATCGCGAGCAGGGCGATGGCGAACAGGGTAAGAAGGGAAACCACCAACGCTGCCACCACCCGCCCGGCCAGCAGCACGCCCGTGGGCAACGGAGTGGCGCGTGTGCGCTTCAGCACGCCGCGTTCGCGCTCCTCCGAAACGTTCTGCGGCATGTTCACGAAGGAGGTGACCGCCGCCCCGTAGATTGCCATCGTGGCCGCGAAGAAGCTGCCGAGCAGCAGCCCGCCGCCGACATCGAGGTCCCCGCCGCCGTTGATCGTCGGGATGATCGCCACCAGCAGGAGCGGGAATACGATGGCGAAGAAGACCGAGGAGGCATCGCGCCAGAGAACCATCTGGGCGTGGGCAATCTGGCCGACAAAAAGGACCCATAGCGGGGGGCGTCCGGCGCGGCGGGGCACCGCATCTGCGGCGCTGGCTCGGACGTGGCTGGTCGGGTCGGAGACCGGGTTGCGCTCGCGGCCGGACCGCAGCGCCCACACGGAGGCGGCCGCCCCGCCGATGCCCCACAAGGAGATCACCGCGAGGTGGTCCCATTGGAAGCCCGAGCCGGTCAGCTGAGGGTTCAACGCGTCGGAGAACACCGTAGCCATGTGCTTAAGCGGAAAGAACCACGCGGCGGTGTCCATCCACTGCGGGGGTGATCCGCTCGCCGTGAATAGCCCGGAGATGAACGACAACACGATCGCGAAACCGTTGGCCACGGCGACCACCATCGCCGGCGTGGGCAGCAGCAACGCGAGCGCGATGCCGAGCGCCGCGAAGGCGAACGAGGAGAGCAGCAGATTCACGGCCACGGCGAACAGCGATCGACCCGGCAACTGGAGATCATAGAAGAACACGCCGACCGACAGCACGAGCGTCACCGCGATGAGTCCGAGGAGCACTGCGGCGCCGATGCGCCCGCCGATGAGGGCCCAGCGCGGCAATGGCGTGCTGGTCTGGCGCTTGAGCACACCGGTGGCCCGCGCCTCGGACAGCCCGGAGGCGAGAAACGAGAACGTGGCCATCAGCACGCCGAACGACGCCAGCCCCGGCGCGAGGAACTGCACCACCCGCACGCCGGCGCGTTCGTCCACCACAGCGTTGCCGGTCAGCGCGGCCAGCAGGATGAAGAACAACAGCGGAAAGCCGACGCTGAGGATCATGGTCAACGGCGTGCGCATCAGCGAGACCAGCTCATGCCGGATCTGCCGCCCCAAGACCGGGCCGGCCGCGTTGCGGTTCAAGTGGCCACCCCCGGGTCGACATCCTCACCAACAGGCGCAGCAGGCCCACCCACGAGCTCGAGGTAGATGTCCTCGAGACTGGGACGCGCCAGCGTCAGGTCCTCAAGCTCAAATCCCCGTGCCAGCGCCCATTCGGACAGGACGGCGATGTCGGCCGTCGTCGAAGCGGTGCCCAACTCGACGATGTTCCCCCCGACCCGACGCGTCGTCCCCACGGTGGGAAGGTCCGCCGCCTCCACGCCCGCAGGCAGGCGAAACGAGATCACGGTTCCGGTGCCCGCCGCGGCGGAGAGCTCAGCCGGAGTACCGGAGGCGATGACGCGGCCGTGGTCGATGATGACGACGCGGTCTGCCAGGTGCTCTGCTTCATCGAGGTAATGGGTGGTCAGCAAGATGGTGGAGCCAAGGTCGCGAAGGGAGTCCACCAGCTCCCAGGCGTGCCGCCGGGCGGATGGGTCGAAACCGGTGGTGGGTTCGTCAAGGAAAAGCAACTCCGGACCACCCACGATGCCCAGTGCGAGGTCGAGGCGGCGGCGCTGCCCGCCGGATAGGGTGCGCACCCGCGCGTTGGCCTTCTCGTCAAGCCCGGTCAGCCCGATGACCTCGTCGACGGCACGGGGATGCGGGTAGTAGCCGGCGTGCAGCCGGAGCAGTTCCCGCGGTGTGAAGTTGTCCTCGAAACCCGCATCTTGGAGAACCACGCCGATTCGTTCCCGGAAGGCCCGCCCGCCCGTTTGCGGGTCCATGCCCAGCACCGTAACCGACCCGGAGTCGCGTTGCCGGTACCCCTCAAGAATCTCCACAGCAGTGGTCTTTCCGGCGCCGTTGGGGCCAAGCAGGGCCACCACCTCGCCGCTCTCCACGGTGAGATCGAGTCCCGCGACCGCCTCCACACTGCCATAGGACTTTCGGAGCCGCGCAACCTCAATCGCCGCCATGATGGCCTCCGCCGAGCGCGAACGATTTCGCTACCACCGGATGCTGCGGTTCGACCGGCCCAAGATGGCCGACCACCCCGGGGAATGACTTCCCTGTTGCACCCCTGGCCGTGGTCGCGGCAACCAACTGTCCTGTCGTCCCGAAAGCGTCGAATAACGCTCGTCTCATCCGGTCCTCCTCGTTGAAAACGGTTGCTGGCAGTGCCGTGCGCCTACCCGTGCGCACTGCGGCATGTCGGCTATTCCTCCAGATGGTCCTCTTGTCCGCCCCCGCTGGCCAGAGTCGATGGTCCTTACCCGGCGAAGGCAATCAAGACAATGCTTGAGAATCGCCGGAACAACGGCCAACCGGGATCACTCGGTTCGGCCCTGGTCGCTCTCCTTCCCTCCGCCCTGTGCTTCGTGGAGGTCGTGATCGGAGTAGCGTGACCCCGATGTCTGCCGCAGTCGAGCACATGCAGGGCAGCGGAAACAGACCCAACGCCCATTTCTTGGGCAACCGCAGGGTTCGTGGGCTACGCCACCGAAACGTCTGATGCGGTGCGGTCCACGACCAAGGGCCGGTCTCCGCCCCGCACCGAAACGGTTTGCACGCGTCGACCCCGGGGGTGTCCCAATCCTGATTTCTCGAGGGCTGCGCTCCAGATGACCACGGCCTGGAGCACCACGGCAGAGCGGTAGGCCAGGGCGAGCTTGTCGTACCGGTTCACCATCCCTCGCCACTGTTTCGGGGCATTGAAATTGTGCTCGGCTTTCGTTGCGGCACTTGTAGGCGTCCTTGTCGCAGGTGACAGGCCTTCCGCCTGCCGAGCACTTGCATTTCCGGTTGGCCTTCTGGCCGTCCTTTTCGGGGGTCGCGCAGTGGATGCCGCGGTCCCGGAGGTGTTTACGGTTGCCTCGGGAGGCGTAGGCCTTGTCGGCCATGGCCCGTTCCGGGCGTCTGCGGATCCTCACGGTGGCGGGGTTCGTGGCCCTCAGGGCGCCCGGGGGCAGGACCTCGGGGAATCTCAGCCCCTGCCTGGGCCCGAGCATCGCCACCAGCGGGCGCTGCTTCCCGCCAGCCAGAAAGTGGATCTTGGTGCTCAGCGCTCCGCGGGACTTGTCGATGGCGTGGCCGAGGCCCTTGGTGAGGATTCTTGTCATCCGGCAGGACCCCTTGTGTGGCGCAGGCGGTCGGTGCCGTGCTCGAGGTTTCGGTTGATCTCGGAGTCCACCGAAACCTCCCATTCGATCGGGCCCTTTTCCTGGGCAATGCCCGGATACGCCGCCGGCAGCGTCCCGCGTGCCATCGGCGGCGTAGCGGCGGTGGAGCTTCCGCACGGTCTTCCAGGAACCGATGTGCTCCGGGATCGCGCCAAGGGACCCCTGCGCGGTAGCGGCAGATGACGCCCCGGACCACGAGCCGGTGGCCCAGGGCGCATGTTCCGCATTGCCCGAGGAACCGGGCATCAACCGGGCAAGTGGCCCCCCGCGGAATTGGGAGACACTCCCAGGCCCCGCCGGGCACCTCGGGTTGGCTGCGGATGCCGATTTCGGGCCACCGCATCGGCCACGCACCGAGCGGACCGACGTCGGCCGCGGCACTCCGTGCCTGCTCCCGCTTTGGGAGAGAACGCTGGCAAAGACCAGCCCTGCTATCACTTTCAGCGATGAGATCGGGGCGCGCGAGGATGGGCTAGGCTTGAAAAAGTGACTGTTCGAACCGGCTCCGCCCCGCAGCAAACCCCGCACAAGACCCCCTCCGTGAAGGCCCGGCCGGCCGCCGGGCGCGGATCGTCGATGGGGTTCCGGGCCGACATCCAGGGGCTGCGCGCGATCGCCGTGCTGATGGTGATCATCCACCACCTGCGCCCCGGCGCGCTCAGCGGCGGGTTCATCGGCGTGGACATGTTCTTCGTGATTTCCGGGTACCTGATCACCGCGCACCTGTTCCGGGAAATGCGTGCCACCGGAACCATCAAGCTTGCAACGTTCTGGGCCAGGCGCATCCGGCGGCTGCTGCCGCTGGCCTTCACGGTGCTGCTGGCCAGCGCCGGGTTGGTGTATTTCTTCATCCCCGCCACCGAGCACGGCACGATGTTCAAGCACATTGCCGCGGCGGGCCTCTACGTGGAGAACTGGGCCCTGGTTGCCGATGCCACCGACTACTCCGCCGCCGGGCAGATGGCCACTGCGGTGCAGCATTACTGGTCGCTCTCGGTGGAGGAACAGTTCTACATCGCCTGGCCGTTGCTGCTTTTGGGCGGTGCGTTCGTCGCCGGGAAGCTGGTGCCCCGATTCGGACGACGGACCAGCATCGGCCGGCACACCTTCGCCGGGCATGGCACCCGGCAGCTCTTCCTGGGCGTCATCGGCGCGATCACGCTGCTCTCCTTCGCCTACGGGCTCTGGGTCACCGCCGCCAGCCCGCAGGCCGCCTACTTCGACACCGCCGGACGTGCCTGGCAATTCGCCGCCGGCGGGGTGGTGGCCCTGCTCTGCGTGAACCGCGGGCTCGGCGGAGCGCTCGGTGCGCTGCTGGGCTGGGGAGGCATCGGACTGCTGGTGGCCGGCGCGGTGCTGATCCCCACCGAGACCCGCTTCCCCGGCACGATGGCGCTGGTTCCGGTGCTCGGCACCGCCGCGGTGCTGGCGGCCAGCGGCACCCGGAGTCCCGGTCTGCGCTGGTTCTCCCCCTCCACCTGGCTCTCGATCGGGCCCATGCGCTGGGTCGGGGACATCAGTTACGGTGCGTACCTCTGGCACTGGCCGCTGATCATCGTCGCCCCCTTCGTGCTGCACACCGAACCCAAGTGGTACCACGAGGCCGGAATCCTGGCCCTGACGCTGACCCTGGCCTGGGTCTGCCAGCTGCTCATCGAGGACCCGCTGCGCTTCGGGACGTGGCTGAAGCCGGCGCGCAACGCGTTCGTCTTCGCCCTGGCCGGGATGCTGGTGCTGGCCTCCCTGGCCTGGGCCGGAACCGCTGCCTCCGCGCAAAGCACCAACCTGCCAAGGATGGATGTGAACTCCCAGTGCTACGGAGCCGGGACCATGGCACACCCCAAGGACTGCCTGCCGGTTTCCTCCGACTTCGCCCCCTACCCCTCGGCGGTCGCGGTGTCCCAGCAGGTGCGCGCCCCCTTGTTCCCGGGCTGCGAGACCGACACGCTGCAGGTGGGCGAGTCCAGCTGCCGGCTGGGCAACACCACCAACCCCAAGCTGCGCGTGGCGGTGGTGGGGGACTCGCACGCCACGGCCTGGCTCCCGGCCCTGGCGGTGATCGCCAAGGCGCGCGACTGGGAACTGGTCACGCACATCCGCTCCGGCTGCTCGCCGTCGGTGGCCGCGCTCAAGGATGCCCAGAAACTCAGCGGCGCGGCCGAACGCCTGTGCACCGAATCGGTGCGCGCCCTGGGGCCAAGCCTCGCTGCGGATCCGGGCATCGACGCGGTCATCGTCGCCGCGCAGGGCAACAAACGCAGCTGGATCTCCTCCCCGGGCTACGAGTTCCAGGACCCGGCCACCGAGGGTTTCACCAGCCTCTGGAAGCAATGGGCCGACGCGGGCAAGACCGTCGCGGTGATCGGCGAGGTGCCGCGGCTGGGCAACAAGAACGTGCCCACCTGCGTGGCCTCGAACCCCGATGACCCGCTGGCCTGCTCGGTGACCCGCAAAAAAGGCCTGTCGATCCGGCACAACCTGCAAAAGGCACTGGAGAGCGACACGGCCCCGACCGGAATCGTGCGCGCGGACCTGACCGATTCCATCTGCTCGGATGAAACCTGCTTCGCCGTCATCGGCTCGCTGATCACCTACTCCGACCAGTCGCACCTCTCCCACGACTTCTCCGCCTCGCTGGCCCCCCGGCTGGCCAGCGAACTGGAGAAGGACCCCGTCTTCGCCGCCGGCAGGTAGGCGCGGCGGGAGGCGGATGCCCCGGGCCCGGAGACGCCGGGACCGGTTCCGTCAAGCCGCATGTGGGTGAGAATGCCAACGCGCGCTCCGGCGGGAATCGTCCCCGCCGCCGCATAAGCTATTGCCCATGCCTGCATCCGTGAAAGCCCCCCGCCTGCCCGCCTTCAAGGAACCGGCCACCACCGGCTCGGGGGACCTGACCGGGCTGGATCTGGATGGACGCGCCGAGTCCCTGCTCTTCGAATCCGACGACGCCGACGGGGTGGACCTGGAGGACGCGGTCTTCACCGAATGCATCTTCCGCGCCGTCTCCCTGCAGGGTGCCCCCATGGCGCGGGTGACATTCGGGGACTGCCGCATCGAGGAGGTCAACGCCCCGGTGCTCGAGGCCCCGGACTCCGGCTGGTGGAACACCGCGGTCATCGGCGGGCGCATCGGATCGGCGGAACTCTACGGGGCAACGTTCCGCTCGGTGAAGTTCGAACGCGCCAAGCTCGGCTACCTGAACCTGCGCCGCGCGAAGATCAAGGACGTCGAATTCCGCGACGTGCACATCGACGAACTCGACGCCGGGGGAGCGAACCTGGAACGGGTCACCTTCACCGACTGCACCATCGACACCTTGGTGCTCAACGGCGCCAAGCTCAAGGACGTGGATTTGCGCGGGGCGCGGCTGCGATCGCTCTCGGGCATCTCCGCGCTCAAGGGCGCCACGGTCAGCTTCGAGCAGCTCATGGACCTGGCCCCGATCCTCGCGAACGAACTGGGCCTGCGCGTCCAGTAGCTCCGCCGCGGGGCGGCGCACACACCGGGGTGTCCAAGGTCGATAGGGTGGAAACCATGCACCAGCCGCCCGTACCTTACCCCTTTGCCCCGCCGCCGAAGAAGCGGCAACCGGTCTTCGACGCCGGACCCATGCGGCGCGGGGACCTGGTGGTCGTGGGCATCTATCTGGCGCTGTTCGTCTTCGGCGCCGCCGGGCTGCTGGCCCTGGTCCCGGGCTTCATCGAGGCGTTCAAGGACCAGGAATCCGCGCTGTTCGGAGTGAACCTGATCATGTACGTGGTGGTGTTCACCGGCGCGATCATCATGGGCTTCGAGACGCTGCGCAGCTCCTTTGCCACCTTCAAGTACCACCCGTGGGCCAAGGCGCTGATGGTGCCCGGCGGCTGGCTGGGGTCCCTGATCGTCAGCGCCATCGTGCTGGTGTCCATGGGCAACCCGGTCAAGAGCGAAAACCAGCTGGCCCTGGAGGGCATGACGCGCGCGGTCCCGTTCATCACGATGTTCGTGGTCACCGCGATCCTGGGCCCGTTCGTGGAGGAGTACATCTTCCGCCACCTGCTCATCGGCAAGCTCAGCCGCAGGCTCAACGTGTGGGTCTGCGTGGCGATCTCGGTGGTGCTTTTCACCGCGCTGCACTTCATCGGCTCCGGGTCCTTCGATGTGACCTCCGCGATTCCGTACACGACGCTGGGCATCATGATGTCGGTGGCCTACGTGCTCACCGGCAAGTCGCTGGCGTATTCCTACGTGCTGCACGTGTTCAACAACGCGGTGGCGCTGTCCCTGTCCTACACGCTGCTGCCGCTGATCCAGCAGTAGCCGCCCGGATCCACCCGGCTCCCCGGAACCCGGCCAAGATGAGGAACGAAAAGCGCACGTGAGCAACGACCCCGGCCAGGGCGGACCCTGGCACGGCCACATCCACGGCAGCGACGGCTACCGCCGCATGATCCTGGCGCTCTTCGCCGCCGGGGTTGCCACCTTCTCCCAGCTGTACTCGGTGCAGGGGGTGCTGCCGGAACTGGCCCGCGATCTGGCGGTGTCCGAGGCCGACGCGGCGTTGGCGGTCTCCGCCGCGACCCTGGGTCTGGCCGCCTCGGTGCTCTTCTGGTCGCTGCTGGCCGACCGCATGGGCCGGCTGCACACCATGACCATTGCGGTGCTCGCTGCCGTGGTGCTGGGCCTTGCCGTCCCGTTTTCCCCGGGCTTCGAGGTGCTGCTGGCCTTGCGCTTCATCGAGGGACTGGCCCTGGGCGGGATCCCCGCGGTCGCGCTGGCCTACCTCTCCGAGGAGGTCTCGCCGCTGCATTCGGCCGTTGCCGCCGGCACCTACATCTCCGGGACCACCCTGGGAGGGCTGGCCGGGAGGCTGGTCGCCGGTCCGCTGAGCGAGTTCGTCTCCTGGCGCCTGGGCACCCTGGTGGTCTCGATCATGGCGGCGATCGCCGCCTCGGTGTTCATCGCGCTGGCGCCCAGGCCGCGCGGATTCACCCCGGTGCCCTGGCGCAGCCCCAACCGCATCCCCCTGTGGAAAAAGCTGTGGATGAACCTGCGCAAGGGGCAGCTGCTGGTGCTCTACGCACAGGGATTCCTGCTCATGGGCGGCTTCGTGGCCGTCTACAACTACCTGGGCTTCCGGCTCGAGGCGCCGCCGTTCCTGATCCCCGCCTCGCTGGCGTCGCTGGTGTTCATCGCGTACCTCTCGGGCACGTGGTCCTCGCGGCAATCCGGGGCGATGGTGGCCCGCTTCGGGCGGCTGCGCGTGCTGGTGGCCTCCATCGGGCTGATGGCCGCCGGGTTGGCGGTGACGCTGGCCGACTTCCTGCCCGCGATCATTGCCGGGCTGCTGCTGTTCACCGCCGGGTTCTTTGCCGCGCACTCGGTGGCCAGCGGGTGGATCCCGATGCTGGGCGTCGGGGGCCGGGCGCAGGCGGCCAGCCTGTACAACCTGGCCTACTACTCCGGGTCCTCGCTCTTTGGCTGGGCCATCGGCTTGGCGTTCAACGCCGCCAACTGGCCGGGGCTGGTGCTGGCCGTGTCCGCGCTGCTGCTGCTGGCGGCGCTGCTGGCGCTGGGCGGGTTGCGTCGGCACCCCTAGGCTTTTGGGGAAAGCTGGCCCGAGGACGGGTTTTCCCCGGCGAGTCCGTGCAAATCGTGATGGCTCCGGCGTCGCCACCCGCTATGCTGAAAAAGTTCTCTCTATACCCATATTGAGAAGTAACAACGAAGAGATTGGAAGTGGACCACATGCGTGGAAGCAACCTTGTATGGACAATCGTAGGCGTTCTCGTCGCCGTTGCCTTGGTAATCTGGATCGCTTCTGCGATCTAGGGCATCGTCTCTGAGTAGTTAACGGCAAGTCCCGTCCAGCAATGGACGGGACTTGCTGCATCCCGAGGAAAGGCGCGTGGGTTTGAGCAGCTGGATGAGCTGGACCTTGTACGTTTCGAAGGCCGCAACGCCCCGGGCGCTGATCCCCACATAGGTGGCCGGACTTCTGCCCTCGATGACCTTGTCCTGCGAGATGTACCCAGCGTCCTCGAGCTTGCGCAGATGGGTGGAGAGGTTCCCGGCAGTCATGCCCAGGATCTCGCGCAGCTTCGGGAAGGCGATGGATTCATGCAGTCCCAGGGTGTTCAGGGCCGACATGGCCCGCAGCCTGGCATCGGCGTGGATGACCGGATCGAGTTCGGCCACGGCTACTTCACCGACCCTGCGGTTTCGCGGCGGCGCAGCGCGACCATGGTGATGCCCGCGGCGACGAAGAGGACCGGGCCGCCGACGGCGAAGATCGAGATGAAGGCTGCAGACCCGGCGATCAGCCCGGCGGCGTTGAGCAGAGTGAAGCAGGCACCCAGGAGGAACATCGGGCGGTCCTGGAAGATCGCGGCGCCGGCCATGTACATGATGCCCACCACGAGGATGGCCACGGAGTTGATGAGCCAGCCGGTGACTAGCTCATTTTCATCGCCCAGCAACCTGGAGATGGCGATGGAGAACAGCGCGACGACCAGGAAGCCGCCCATCCAGCTCATCCCGTCGGCCATGCCGGCGAACCTGGAGTCCCCGCGGATCTGGGAGCCGGACCGGATTCCGGCCACCGCCGTGTAGGCTACGGCAGCGAGCAGGACGGCGGCCCCAATGGGCAGTGCGGTGCCGTAGGCCAGCGGCAGACAGCCGAAAGCCGCGCCGTGCAGCAGGACCGTAGCCCAGGAGGTAGGCAGCGGCCCAGACGAAGTAGATCACCGCGGTGTTCGGCTCGATGGAGGCGCGGGTGGCGGCCGCGGCCTGGTTCATCGAGGACAGTGCGGCGCGGGGAACGAGTGCCGGTTCCGGTGTGGCTGGCTGGTTCGTGCTCATGGTGCGTTCCCTTCGGTGGTGGCGGTGGGCCGTGCGGCAAACCATGGTGTATCTGCAAATCAGTTTGTAACGAGAACTTGTTTGTTTGAAGTGACCTAGGAAAAACCTTTGGCGCCCGTCCCGGACCGTGCCCCCGGTAGTCTGGAGGGGTGAAAGAAACCGCCAAAAACCAGGTCACGGCCCCCGACTCCGCGCGCGGGCTGGGACGCACCATCCTGGCGCTGGCGGTTCCCGCTCTCGGCGCACTGATCGCCGAGCCGCTCTTCCTGCTGGCGGACATGGCCATTATTGGGCACCTGGGTATCAACGAGCTGGCCGGCGCCGGGCTGGGGACCACGGTCCTGCAGACCGCCGTGGGACTCATGGTGTTCCTGGCATACTCCACCACCCCGGCGGTGGCACGGGCCATCGGCGCAGGAGACATGGGCAAGGCAATGGCCGCCGGGCGCGACGGGATCTGGCTTGCCGTCGTCCTGGGCGTGGTCCTGGCGCTGGCCGGGTTCTTCGGGGCCCCGATGCTGGCCGCCGCCATGGGTGCCGAGGGCGAGGTGCGTGGGTTCGCGGTGGACTACATCCAATATTCCACCTTCGGCATACCAGCGATGCTGCTGGTGCTCGCCGCAACCGGGGTGCTGCGCGGCATGCAGGACACCAGGACCCCGCTGTACGTGGCCGGGGTCGGCTTTGCCGCCAACATCGCGCTGAACTTCATCCTGGTCTATCCGCTGGGCATGTCCGTTGCGGGTGCCGCGCTGGGCACCTCGATCGCCCAGTGGGGGATGGCAGCGGTCTACCTGTGGATGCTTGTCCCGCGGATCCGCAAGTCCGGACAGTCGCTGGCCCCCCACCCCCGCGGGGTGCTTGGCACCGGACAGGTCGGATCCTGGCTGATGCTTCGCACGCTCTCGCTGCGTCTGGCCCTGCTCGCCACGGTCTGGGTTGCCACCGGCCAGGGGGCGCTCACGCTCGCGGCACACCAACTGGTGTTCACCATCTTCACCTTCATGGCCTTCGCCCTGGACGCGCTGGCCATCGCCGCGCAGGCGCTGATCGGCAAGGAGCTGGGTGCCGGGAATGCAGGGCGGACCAACCTGCTGACCAAGACCATGTGCCGCTGGGGCGTGTACTTCGGGCTGGCAACCGGCGCGGTACTGGCTCTCATCGCGCCCTTTGTGGGTGCGCTGTTCACCACGGATGACTCGGTGCGCCAGGCGACCATGGTCGGGGTCTGGATCCTCGCCGCGTCCCAGCCGGTGTGTGGCCTGGTGTTCGTGCTTGACGGCGTGCTCATCGGCGCCGGGGATGCACGCTACCTGGCGGTCGCCGGCATGATCAACCTGGCGGCCTACCTGCCGATGTTGTTTTTCGTCACGCTTTTCGAACACCCCGGGGTCTCCGCCGTCGCCTGGATCTGGGTGGCCTTCGGGCTCGGGTTCATGCTGGCCCGCGCCGCAACCCTGTCCTGGCGGGTGCGCAACGGCAAGTGGATGCGCCTGGGGGCCTGAGGCGCGGGGCGCTCAGGCCTCCAGGCTGCCGGGATCGGTGAACTGCTGGGCCATGGCGTTGCGGATGGAGCGCAGGTGCACGCGCATGGCTTCCTCCGCCGCCCGTGCATCCGCCGCGGCGAGGGCGGCGTGGATGGCCTCGTGCTCGGCAAGCTCGGTGGGGCGCCCATGTAGTGCTGCAGCCCGGGAAGCAGGTGGTGGGCGCGGGCGGTCTCGTCGAAGCAGTGCCGCAAGGAATCTGCCAGGTGTGAATTGCGCGATGCATCCGAGATGGCTTGGTGGAAGTCTTGGGACGCATTCATGGCGCCCAGCGGGTCGGCGGCAGAGAGCACCGCCTGGGCGTCGAGCAGCTGGCGCGTGCGGTTCCAGGAGTATGCGCAGGTCCAGGGTCTTCTGCACGTCGGTCAGGCCCATGGTGCGCACCAGGTAGCGCTTCTTCGGCAACACAGTGAGCGGGCTCTGGGAAGTGAGCAGGCGCAGCGCCTCCCGAACTGGGTCTTGGAGACGGCGTATTCCTCTGCCAGCCGCTGGTTCCAGCGCTACCCGTGGAAGGACCGCGAAAAGTCCCGGGCGCTGCTGCAGCGCGCGGCAGCGGCGGGCTACGACACCCTGCGGGTCACCGTCGACACCCCGGTGGCCGGCCAGCGGCTGCGCGATGCCCGCAACGGCATGGTCATCCCGCCCAAGCTGAACCTCAAGACCGTGCTGGACGCCTCCTGCCGCCCCGAATGGTGGTTCAACTAACGTGTTGAGTGTGGAATCCTGATCCTTCGGGGCCGGGAGGGCGCGTCACCGGGTGGCTCGTTTCGGTGTTTTCGATCGGGATGTACTGCCGGTGCGAGGGCGACCAACCACGGGCACCCGACAGCTGGTTTGTCAACGTGCCTGCGATGGCCCTTCCGGCGCGACCGGGACGACACCCCTTTGAGCGACTTCAGCAACCCCGAAAGCCAGACTGTCGGAAGACCGTGGACTAATGGAGGAACAAGGCCTTCTGCACCAGCGGATTCCGTGGGCTTCGCAACAAGACCGTCGCCCCCTGCTTCGCGAGCGTCCCGCACGTACCAGGGGGCTCCCGGTTCGGGGCCCGCCACGGCCAAGTGGACATGGATGTCCCGAAGGGTTGGTCGTCCACGGCGAGCATCCGGGTGATGCTCCCGGCGGGGAAGGAAACATGAAGCGCACCATCACGGTCAAGCTGCAGCCCGCCGCCGCCGAGGCCGATTCCCTGATGCGCACCCTGGTGGCCTGCAACGAGGCCGCTACGTTTGCCGCCCGGGCCTACCACGAACGCCAGGCCGAGGGCAGGCGGACCCTCCAGGGGCTGGTCTACCCCGAGCTGAAAGCCCGCGGGCTCTAGGCCCAGCCCTCCCTGCTGGTGATCAGCAAGGTCGCTGGGGCCTACGCCACGATGAGGGCGAATCTGAAGGCCGGAAGCTACGGCAAGAAGGACTCCGAGCGACGCAAGGCCGTGGAGGTCAAACCCATCAAGTTCCGCCCCACCGCCGCCCAGCCGTTCGACGACCGCTGCCTCTCTTGGCAGCACGACGCACGGACGGTGTCCATCTGGACGGTGGAGGGACGAATCAAGAACATCCCCTTCCTTGGCAAGCCGGAACACCTGGGCCTGCTGGCCTCCAGCCGAAAGGGCGAAACCGACCTGATGTACGTCGGCGGGGAATACCACTTGGCCGCGACCATCGACAAACCGGCCCCGGAACCGCTGGACCCGGTCGGGTTCATCGGGGTGGATTTGGGCATCGTGAACATCGCCACCACCTCCACCGGACAGAACTGGTCCGGCGGAGCAGTCACCGAAAAGAGGAAGAAAGACCGGCTCCTGCGTGGAAAGCTTCAGGCGAAGGGGACCAAGTCCGCCAAGCGCCTGGCCAGGAAGCGTGCCAGGAAGGAATCCCGGTTCGCCACCGACACCAACCACAAGATCAGCAAGAAGATTGTGACCGAGGCCCAACGCACCGGACGCGGCATCACCCTGGAGAAACTGACGGGCATCCGCGACCGCGCACGGCTACGCAAGCCCCAACGGGTCGCACTCCATACCTGGGCCTTCGCCCAGCTCGGCGCCTTCATTTCCTACAAGGCGATGGCCGCCGGGGTCCCGGTTCTCTTCGTCGATCCCGCCTACACCTCCCAGGAATGCTCCCAGCCCGGGTGCGGGTACATCGACAGGAAGAACCGGCCGAACCAAGCGGATTTCGTCTGCCGGAAGTGTGGCACCTCGTTGGGTTCCGACGACAACGCCAGCCGGAACATCCGGAACCGCGGCGAAGGCCTCTGGGCAGTAATCAGCTGTCCGCACGCAGCCTAAACACCACACCCAGTGGTGGACACGAGCAGTAAACCCGGCCCTTCAAGGCCGGGGACCTTGATCTTCCTGACCACCGACTCGCTGAAGTTCGCCTCGTTGTCCAACAGCGCCACCGACCTGCCCACGCTGATCAACTCGATGTTCGACCCGACGCTGTCCTTTGCGGACCTGGAATGGATCCGCTCCATCTGGGACGGGAAGCTCTTCGTCAAGGGTGTGCTCACCGCGCAGGACGCCCGCAAGTCCATCGCCGCCGGGGCCGACGGGCTGGTCGTCTCCAACCACGGCGGCCGCCAGCTGGACCGCGCGCCGGTCTCCTTCGAGGCACTGGCCGAGGTCCGCGCCGAGGTGGGTGCGGGAACCGAGATCATCCTGGACTCGGGCATCATGTCCGGCGCCGACATCGTCGCCTCGCTGTGTGCCGGAGCCGACTTCGTGCTCTTCGGACAGGCCTATCTCTACGGCCTGATGGCCGGAGTGGAAGCGGGCGTGGATCGGGTCATCGAGCTGCTGGCCAAGGAGATCGAGGCCAACATGCAGCTCATGGGAGCCGCGACTATCGCGGACGTGGGCCCGGAGCTGATCCGCCGGCGGCCCGGGCGCGAATAAGGCCCAGGGCCCCGCTGCCGGTAGACTCATGGGCGTGCCTGCAGTAAAGATCCCCGCAACCATTGCCGCCGAAGTAGCCGTCCCAGTCATGGGGCGCGCCGCCACGGCCGCCGGTTTTGCGCTCCTGTCCATCTTCTGGCCCGCCGCCACCAACCAGGTGCTGGCGTATGCGCTGGCCGCCTTCATGGTGGTCAGCTCGAAGTTCCTCTGGGACTACGCCAGTGCCCCGAGCGCGCCGAAGTCGGTGCGCGGTCTCTACGCGGGGGCCGCGGTGGTCATGATCATCGCGGGTCTGGCGATGGCCTTCCGGCCCGAGACGCTGGTGATCGCGATCGCTGCGGCAGCGGCCTGGATCATCGCCGGGGTGCTGGAAATCGTCGTCTTCATCCGCCACCGCGCAGACTTCGCCCCGTTCAAGGACCAGCTGGTCACCGGCTTCGTGTCGCTGGGCGCCGGTGCCGCCCTGCTGATGGGGCTGGACCTGGACGCGCACGGATTGCTCGGCCTGGCCGGCGGCGGGGCCATCATCCTCGCGGTGTTCGAACTGATATCGGCCTTCGGCCTGCGCCATGCGGCCAAGGAACCCGAGACCGGGCTTTGGAGCTAGAATAGATGTTGAACCAAAAATCCGTAGGAGGGCCTTTCGTGGGCAACACCCCAGCCGAGCAGAAGAAGTCTTGGCAGCAGAGCATCAAGGCACCCCTGTCGTTCTCCCTGGTCATGGCCATCATCGCGGGTGTCATCGCCACCATCTCGGCAACCGGCGGGTCCGAGAACCCGTTGCGGATCGACATCGGGCTGGTCGCCTTCGGCGTCGCCTTTGTCGCCTGCCTGCTGGTCATCTCCGTGATGACCATGGCCGGCAAGGACAACCCCGAGGAAATGGGCACGGGATCGGGCGTCAACCGCTCGTCGTCCACACCGGACGAAAAGCCGGACACCAAGAAGTAGATAGTCGTTTCACCGTTGCCGCCCTGGAAAAATCCGGGCGGCTTCGCTGCTTAACGAGCGGATCGGTGGCTGCCGGAGGCTGGCCGAGGTGCTCAGCCAGGGCGCATCATGGATGAAACGCCGCAGATGGGCATCGATTCGCCGCTGATTTCTTGTCGGTTTGATGCAGGCGGTTCCGCATCGGACACCGCCACGGTGAGGTTGCCCCGTCGCACATGTTCCACCCGGGAGGAAGCATCGCAGGCGAAGGCGCGACACCGTTGGGCAAGCTGTTCGCAATCCTGCCAATGGCGGGATTCCTTGCGTGCGTCCCGGTGTTTGTGGCACTGCCGTTCATCGCGGGCGTCGTGATCCACGGGACCGCATCCATCCGCGAAGGTGCCCTGCCCTGGCTCGTTCCCATCTGCGTGGGTGCGCTGATGGCCAGCCTGGCCCTGGACCCGCTCGTTGACATGGTGGCCGACCGGTTCCTGCCCGGCAACAGGCTCGTCACCGGGGCTGCTGGCGTTCCTCCC
The DNA here is from genome assembly GCF_003287975.1 of Arthrobacter sp. AQ5-05. GTDB lineage: Bacteria > Actinomycetota > Actinomycetes > Actinomycetales > Micrococcaceae > Paeniglutamicibacter. The sequence continues at coordinate 9,267 of NZ_QMKQ01000024.1, read as the reverse complement.
GATGGTCAAGCGATCAGCGGGAAGGTCCAGGGCACAGCGGCAATAGCCTGCGGCGCCGGGTGTCCGGGGACTGCGGCGGACAGCCACGTTGAGCGTCAGACATCCCTGGGGGCAGGGCGCCGGCTGGACGCCGGGAAACGTTCCTAGAGCGCCGGCTCGGCGCCGTCACGTCCGCCCCAGCGGTCCAAAAACTCCTCGTGTCCCAGCTCCTCCAGGTCGGAGCGGACCATCGCCACCAGTGACTCGGCCTCCTCGATGCTGCCGGCATTGATGCGCAGCACCTCGGCGTCGTTGTCGATGCGGTGGACCACGACGGCGGCTCCGACGGCATCGGACCCGTCCCCACCGAAGAATGCATCGACCAGGCCGGCCGCCCAGCGGGCCGCGGCGCGGACCGGGCCGTCATTGGACTTCTCCAGTTCGACTTCGTACTCGTCAGCTGCGTGCGGTTGCGGGACTTCTTCGCTGTTCACGGGGACTCCTCCGTTCGGCGGGCCGAATGCACTTTCGCCCCATGGCTCCAGTGTATGGTCACACCCCGGGTTTTTGCTCGGATTTCCGGTGGCGGTATGCGCGAACGTGCTCGCGGTTGGCGCAGTTGCCGGTGTCGCAGTAGCGCTTGGATCGGTTTCGGGACAGATCCAGCAGCACCGCCTCGCAGTCCGTGGCCGCGCAGACCCGCAGCCGGGACAATTCCCTTGAGCGCAGCACATCGACCAGCGCCATGGCGGCTTCGACCGCCATGCGTTCGCTCAGCGGCGCCTCCGGGGTGGTGGCGTGGATGTGGTATTCCCAGCCGTCATGCTTGACCAGCTGCGGCAACGCCCGGGCGTTGCGCAGGATGTTGTTGACCGCATCCACCGACTGTTGCTCGTCGGCCAGCCAGATGCCATGCAGCTGGCTGCGCAGCTGGCGCACCGAGCGCAGTTCCGCCTCATTGCGGGTGCGTGATCCGGTGAACCCCTGCTGGTCCAGGAAGTGGTCGAGGTCCGCGCCGGTGCGCAGGTCGTCGGAATCCTGGGTTGCCGAGTTGATGAGCGCCACGATGGTGCCCAGGGCAACTTCTGTGTCAGGGGCAAAGATCATTGTGACTCCTGTGGGGGCGCGTGGATTGACGGACGAACCCGTGTGGTTCTAGTGTCATTAGCATACATACTTTTACTCCTGACAGTCGATTTGGCTCCCGTGCCCCTCGACCGTCGGAGCAACCTCGCCCCAGGGAGCGTTTCGCCGTGCCAAGAGAAGAAATCCATACACAGGTGGCACCTTCGGCGCCGCTCCCGGTATCCCCGACGCTGCGCAAGCCAGGCATGGGCGGGATCGGCATCGCCCTGTTTTCCTCGGCGGTCTTCGGGGTTTCGGGTTCGTTCGCCAAGGCATTGCTCGAAGCCGGATGGAGCCCTGCCGCGGCGGTCACCCTGCGCATGGCAGGTGCCGCCCTGGTGCTGCTGCTTCCGACGCTCTTGGTCATGCGCGGCAAATGGCCACTGGTGGCGAGCAACTGGAAGTCCATCCTGCTCTTTGGGCTCTTCGGCGTCGGCGCCTGCCAGTTCTTCTACTTCCTGGCCGTCGAACGCCTTGACGTCGGGGTGGCGCTGCTGCTGGAATACCTGGCGCCGGTGCTGATCGTGCTCTTCCTCTGGGTGAAGTTCCGCAAGCGGCCCAAGGTCATGACGATCGGGGGCACGCTGCTCTCGCTGGCCGGGCTCGTATTGGTTCTTGACCTCACCGGGGACACCCGGGTCGATCCGATCGGCGTCCTCTGGGGATTGGGTGCGGCAGTGGGGCTGACCGTGTACTTCTTCGTCAGCGCCCGGGCGGACGGCGCGCTGCCGCCGATCGTGCTGGCCACCGGCGGGCTGCTGGTCGGAGCGGCGGCCATGGGCCTGCTGGCCTTTGTTGGCCTGCTGGAGATGAAGATGACCTTCGTGCCGGTGCGGTTGGCGCAATGGGAGACGCAGTGGTGGGTGGCCTTGGGCGGGCTGATCCTCATTTCCACCGTCATTTCCTATGTCACCGGGATCATGGCCGCCCGCGCTCTGGGCTCGAAGCTGGCGTCCTTCATTTCCCTGACCGAGGTGCTCTTCGCGGTGCTCTGGGCGTGGCTGCTGCTGGGAGAGCTGCCCGCCGGTATCCAGCTGCTCGGCGGCGTGTTGATTGTCGGGGGCGTGCTGCTGGTGCGTGCCGACGAACTTCGCAGCCCGTAGCGAACTGATGCCTCGACCCGGACAAGCCAAACGCCGGACCCCTGCGCCTCCATCGCAGAAGGAGCGGGGGTGCCGGCGTCGTGCGAGCGGACGGAGCCTACTTGCGGCCGAAGCTGCGCAGGCGCAGCGAGTTGGCCACCACCAGCACGGAGCTGGCGGCCATCGCGGCCCCGGCGATCATCGGGTTCAGGAACCCGAGCGCGGCAATCGGGATGCCGGCGGTGTTGTAGGCGAAGGCCCAGAACAGGTTCATCTTGATGGTGCCCAGGGTCTTGCGGGACAGCTCGATGGACTGCGCCACCTGGGCCAGGTCGTTGCCCATGATGGTCAGGTCCGCGGCCTCGATGGCGACGTCGGTGCCCGATCCCATGGCGATGCCGAGGTCGGCCTGGGCCAGCGCCGGTGCGTCGTTCACGCCGTCGCCGACCATGGCGACAACCTGCCCGCGGGCCTGGAGCTCGCGCACGGCCCGGGCCTTGCCGTCCGGGAACACATCGGCGAAGACGTCTTCCTCGGCGATGCCCACCTGGGCGGCAACCAGCTTGGCGACCGCAGCGTTGTCACCGGTGAGCAGCACCGGGCGCAGGCCCAGTTCCTTCAGCTTGGCAATGGCGACGGCGGAGGATTCCTTGATGGTGTCGGTCAGGTTCACGAGTCCGGCGAAGGTTCCATCCACGCCGACCATGATGGAGGTGGCTCCGGCTTGCTGCGCCGCGGCCAGGACGGTGCGGTGCGCATCGGTGAGTTCGATGCCGTTTTCCTGCAACCAGCTTTCCCGGCCCGCGACAACCACTCGGGTGCCGACCGTGGCGCGCACGCCGCCGCCCGGTGCGGAATTGAATCCGCTGGTCTCTCGCAGCGAGTCCTTGGCGCGGGCAGCTGCGACGATCGCGTGGGCGATCGGGTGCTCGGAGGCTGACTCGGCGGCGCCGGCCAGGGCCAGCAACTGAGCCTCGTCGAATCCCGCGGCCGGGCTCAGCGAAGTGACGGCAAGGTTGCCCTCGGTGATGGTTCCGGTCTTGTCCAGCAGCACGGTGTCGATCTTGCGGGTGTCTTCCAGGACCTGCGGTCCGCGGATCAGGATGCCCAGCTGGGCCCCGCGACCGGTGCCGACCAGCAGCCCGATCGGCGTGGCCAGCCCCAGGGCGCACGGGCAAGCAATGACCAGCACGGCGACGGCTGCGGTGAATGCGGAGTTGACCTCTCCGGTGAACACCAGCCAGAGGATGAAGGTGAGAACCGCGGTGACCAGCACGATCGGCACGAAGACGGCGGAAATGCGATCGGCCAGCCGGGCGATGGGTGCCTTTCCGGTCTGCGCCTCGGATACCAGCCGGCTCATCTGGGCCAGGGTGGTGTCCGCCCCGACGCGGGTGGCGCGCACCAGCAGGGCCCCGGAGGTGTTGATGGTGGCACCGGTGACGGTGTCGTCCGGCCCCACCTCGACGGGCACCGATTCACCGGTGACCAGGGCGGTGTCGATGGCCGAGTGCCCGGCGACGACGTAGCCGTCGGTGGCGATCTTCTCCCCGGGCCGGACGACGAACTCGTCGCCGGGAACCAGCTCAGAGGCCGCGATCTGTGTTTCCACGCCGTTGCGAAGCACCGTGGCTTCCTTGGCGCCCAGGTCCAGCAAGGCCTTCAGCGCGTTGCCGGCGCGGGATTTGGCGCGGGCCTCGAGCCATCGGCCGAGCAGCAGGAACGTGGCCACGACGCCTGCGGTTTCGAAGTACAGGGCGTGTTCGCTCATCGACATGCCGATGTGGGCCGTGATGTTCGGGTCGGCGATCAGCTGCCAGAGCGAGAAGAAATAGGCTGCCAGCACACCGATGGAGACCAGGGTGTCCATCGTGGAGGCGAAGTGGCGGGCATTGATCGCCGCGGCGCGGTGGAACGGCCAGGCGGACCAGAAGACCACGGGCGTTGCCAGGACGAGGGCGACCCAGCCCCAGTGGGGGAATTGCGCCCCGGGAATCATGGAAATGATGAACAGCGGCACCGTGAAGATCGCACCGATCACCAGGCGCTTTTTCAGCTCGTCTCCCGCGGTGTCCGACGCGTGGTTGGTGCCCAGCTGCTTGCTCGGTTCGCCCGTGGCGGCGGGCGAGGGAGCTTCGCCGGATTCCCCGTTCCCGGGGGTACCCGTGGCGGCGTACTGGTCGACCTTGAGGCTTGCCTGGTAGCCGGCAGACTGGACCGTTGCAATGAGCTGTTCATTGCTGACGTTTTCGGGGACCGTGATGCGTGCCGATTCCAGGGGCAGGTTCACGAGGGCCTCGACGCCGTCGATCTTTCCAAGTTTTCGCTCGACTCGGCCCACACAGGATGCGCACGTCATGCCCCGGATATCCAGTTCGACGATGCGTTGGTTGGCGGGGAACGTGATGTCGTTGCTCATGATTCCATTTCTTGTCTCGGCCGCGGGCGGAAGATCCCGACGTCCGGTCCGGACCCCTGCCCTGGGGCGAGCGGGGGAGAAGCTTAGGCGCTTGCGGAGACGAGCGTGTAGCCGGCCTCCGTCACTGCGGCTTCGAGAACCGAGTTCTCGACGGGGGAGTTGGTGGTGACGACGGCGGTGGATGTTCCTCCGGCGGACAGGATGACCTCGACGTTGCTGACACCGGGAACCTCGTTGAGTTCCTCGCTGACGGAGGCGACGCAGTGGCCGCAGGTCATACCAGCAATCTTCAGGGTGATGGTGCTCTGGTTCATGGTTTCCTCGGAGGGCTTGGCGGTGATGGTGAGGCCTTCGTTTGAGTTGCTTCCGCAGCCGCAGCCGCCGCAACCGCAGCTTGATTCGTTGCTCATGAGTTCTCCTTGAGGGGTTGTTGAAAAGTGGTGGGGGTAATTAGCGCAGCAGGCGGCCGATGGCCGTTGTCACTTCGCTGACCTTGTCGTCCACGTAGGACCGGTCCCCGGTTTGAACGCTCTGTTCCGCGGCATTCACGACGCAATGGGAAACGTGTTCTTCCAGCAGGCCGAGACTTACCTTGTGCAGGGCCGCATTGATGGCAGAGATCTGCGCGAGGATGTCGATGCAGTACTTGTCCTCGTTCACCATGCGGCTGACGCCGCGAACCTGGCCTTCGATGCGGCTGAGCCGCTTTGTCAGGGCTTCCTTGTTGGCCGTATATCCGTGCCCGACGTGTGCGTCGAGGGGAAGGGCAATGTTTTCCATACCCAAACAATACCCCCTGCGGGTATATTGTCAAGTACCCCTATGGGGTATTCGATTTGTGGCAGGTTGATAGTTTTGGATCATGCAGATCAGCGAGAACCAGCCCTTTGTCCCTGTCATTCTCGGCGGTGACATCGGCGCCTACTCGTTGGCGCGGGAATTCCACGAGCAATACGACGTCCATTCGGTGGTTGTCCCCTCGGTGATGACCGGGATTACCGAGCATTCGCGCATCCTGCTGCCGCGGCCCTTCGCGCAGCAGGACGACCCTGAGGCGTTTGCCGCCTTCGTCTTGAGGTTGGGACGCGAATTCGGAGGTTCCAACGGCACCAAGCGGCCGCTGCTGCTGCTGGGTGCGGCGGACCAGCACATCCGCTTCATCGCCACGCACGCCGAGGAGCTCTCCGAATGGTTCACCATCCCGTACGTCGGCAACGTGGAACTGGACCGGGCCACGGAGAAGGACGCCTTCTACCAACTCTGCCGCGACCTGGGCGTGAGCTACCCGGCGACAGTGGTCCATGACTGTTCCGGCAGTTCCGTTGACGCCCCGGCGCTGGAAGCCGAGCTGGCCGCCGAAGGGGTGCCGTTCCCGGCCATCGTGAAGCCATCGGACGGGGTTGCCTGGGGAACCCTGGAATTCCCGGGCAAGAAGAAGGTCCACACGGTTGCCTCGCTGGCGGAACTCACCGACCTGGCGGACAAGGCGTCCGCCGCCGGGTACGCCGGCACCCTCGTCATCCAGGACCTGATCCCGGGCGATGACAGTGGCATGCACCTGGCCACGTTCTTCAGCGACAAGGCCGGCCGGGTGCGCTTTGTCTCCTGCGGCCGGGTCATCGTCGAGGAGCATGCTCCCGGCGCCCTGGGCAATTCGGCGGCCATCGTCGCCCAGCCAAACGATGTCGCGGTGGCCGAGGGAACCCGGCTGCTTGAGGAACTCGGATGGACCGGATTCTCCATGTTCGACATGAAGCTGGACCCGCGCGACGGGGCGTACAAGTTCTTCGAGTTGAATCCCCGCCTGGGCCGGAACCACTTCTATGTCACCGCGGCCGGGCACAACGTCACACGTTTCTACGTCGAGGAGTACCTGCGCGGCGGACTGGCCGGGGGCAACGACCTGCAGGTGGCCAGCGAGCGCCACCTCTACAACATCCTTCCGCTGCGGCTCCTGCGACGCTATGTGCCCGGCGACATGAAAAACGGGGTGGAGGAACTGATTTCGTCCAAGAGGTATAGCCATCCGCTGTACTACAAGAAGGAAACCAACCCCCGGCGTTGGCTCTACATCCTGCTGAGCACCGTGAACCACTACCGCAAGTTCAAGCGCCACCACCCGGCAGCCTAGAGTTCCGAACCCGGCCCGGCGTAGAGTGAAGAAAAGCCCTCGGGGGGCGGTTCTAAGGGAGGCAATAATGGGTGACTACAAGTTGTACACGGATGCCGAGCGTACGTCGTATCTATCACCGGCATGTGAGCGTTGCGGGCAACGCCGGCACGTCGTGTGGGAGGACAAAGGCGAGGCCGAAGCCCACTGGTTGCCTCGCGACGCCGGTTGTACCAATGAGGCCTGCACGGCCTGATCCGAAGCGTTCCCGGAGGGCCAAGCGGGCGCAAACATGAGGCGGGTCGCCGGGCCATGCCCGGTGACCCCCCTTTCACATGCGGCTAGGCCCCCTGGACGGCCGACATGTCCATCCAGCCAACCTCCCATTCGTGCCCGTCGGGATCCAGGAATGCCACCGAATACATGCCCGGGAACTCCTCGGCTGCCTCTCGATAAATCGTGCCGCCATGGGCGAGGGCGCGGCTGGCGAACTCGTCGACCTCTTCGCGGGTTTCCCCGCTGATGGCGTTGAGCACCTCGCGGGGCCCGGCGCCGTAGGTGGCCTCGTCGCCATGGCGCAGGAATGAGGAATAGAACTCCTCGGTGAGCACCATGACCCAGATGGTTTCGGTGATCATCCAGGCGCTGGCGACCTCGTTGGAGAAATCGGTGTTCTTCTCGAATCCCAGCCCGGCGTAAAAAGTGTCCGAGGTTTCCAGGTCCTTGGTGGGAAGATTGACGAAAATCATGCGTGCCATCGGATCGTTCCTTTGTTGGTGTGCGATGGATGAGTCGGGAAATCATCCCGCACCCATGATCCGTTCCATTCCGTTGCGGTGGCAATAGCAGACGGCAATTCCCACCCGTCTGATCGCCCGAAACGGCCTGACCTGCCGACTTTCGGAGGCCTTGGCCATTCGCTCGATGTCCCGCGAGCGGCGTGCGAATCGCTGCCTTGTGTTGAGAGGTTCGCCCCCGGGCGGCCCGAGCGACTCCGCCGGGGTTCTGCTGCTGTCGAATCTCCCCTAAGCTAGGACCTAAATCGTGAAGGGGGTCACACGGATTGCCGCTTGGGTGCCCGTGCACCGATTTCCTGACTCGTGGAAGGTGAAAGATGCCTCTGGTGACTCCGGCCTCGATGGCTCTGCAGCGCCGTGCGCTTGCTGCGCACGAGGATTTGGGAGCCGGCACCCCGGACGACGCGGCATGGCAGCTTCGCGATGTGGTCCGCGAATCATGGTTGCGCTCTCTGGAGTACAGGAACAGCGTCGAATCCAATGCCCACACGGTGCTCAGCGATGAGGCACTGCGTGATTTGCGGACCGCCTCGCCGCTGCGCTTGGTGTTGCCCGTCTTTGACCGCCTGCTCCTGGAGCCGACGCGGGACACCAATCTGATCCTTGCCATCGGCGATCCCAATGGGCGCCTGCTCTGGGTCAAGGGCGATGGTCAGGTGCTGCGTGACGCCGAATCCATGGCCTTTGTCCCCGGTGCAGACTGGTCCGAACGCGCCGTTGGAACATCCGCACCTGGAACCGCACTGGTCACCGGCGGGGGAGTGCAGGTTGCCGGCGCCGAGCACTTCGATCCCATTGCCCACCGTTGGAGTTGCACCGCGGTTCCCATCCACTCGCCGGACACCGGGGAGATGCTCGGGGTCGTGGACATCACCGGCGGCGCAGATGCCGTGGCTTCGCACTCACTGGCGCTCTTGAAAGCAGCCGTGGCGGCGGCCGAGTCGGAACTGCGCTGGCACCAAGAGCATGCCGAACCGGAACGCAGGTCCTTCATCGTTCCAGCCTCCCTCAAACCGCAGGCAACGCCTGTCCTCGAATCGACGCTGCACCTGACCTCCGGGTCGGGTGCGGAACTGCGCCGCGGAAACACGAGCATTGAGCTATCCACCCGGCATGCGGAGTTGCTTGCGTTGCTGAGCTGGCACCCCCGGGGCCTCAGTGGCGAGGAGCTTGTTGAGCTATTGCACGTCAATCCGGATGCGGCCGATGTGGGCACGCTTCGTGCCGAACTGGTGCGGTTGCGCAAGATGCTTGCAGACTTCGACAAGTCGTTGGTCCCGCTCTCGCGCCCCTACAGGTTGGGAACCCTGCCGCGATGCGATGCCCGCGAGGTCCTCAGGGCCATCGAGAAGGGCGACCTGGACGCCGCCCTGTCGCATTACGAGGGTCCCATCCTGCCGCGTTCGATGGCCCCTGGTATAGACGAGATCCGTGACGAGGTGTTCGCGGCCCTCCGCCAGGCAATGCTGCAAGACGGCAGCGACACGCAACTGATTCGCTTCCTGGAATTGTCCGAGGCCCAGGGCGACGAAGAGGTCTTGGGCACCACATTGCAAGTTTTGCCACCCCGTTCCCCGCACCGCGCCCTGGTGGTCGCGGCGCTGGAACGGATCAAATCCCGAGGCTAGTCGGTGAACATCGGCGGGGTGTATCCGGCGGTGCGCAGCTCGGGATGCCAGTAGAGGTTCCGTTCCGGGTCCCCGCGCGGCTGGCCCGCCCGGGCGACGACGTAGGGAATGCCGTTGATCATTTTCA
>NZ_QMKQ01000023.1 GCF_003287975.1 Arthrobacter sp. AQ5-05 | reverse complement strand
TTTTCCGCCCTATGCGCCGGATCATAATCCGATCGAGCATGTCTGGAATGATGCGAAGAACGCGATCAGTAACGTGCAGCGTAACGATTTTGAATCTACGGTGACCTCGTTTGAAGCGCATGTTCGTTCGCGGGTGTTTGATTACAAAATCTGAGGTGCGGGGATGACCGATTTTGAAATATTAGAGCCATAGCACCCGACTTTTGAAGCAGGAGGCCTGCCCGGCTTGGTTCCGGGCGGGCTTTCCGGTTTTGTGGGGGTCGGCCTGCAGGTCCAACTGCCTCATGCGTGTTTGAGCAGCTCGCGCAGGGCATGCACGGCATCGGCAAGTTCATCTTGGCCTATGCCGAGGCGGTGAGGATGCTGCGAGTCGAGGTCCTTGATGAGGCGCCTGATGCGCCAAGGACCCCTGCCAAAGAGTGCTTGCCCACGGTTCGTGTCGGAAAGCAGCACCGCCAGGGAAATGGCGTCCTGCAGGTGTCTTTGCGAATCCCTGAAGTCTGCTCGGTAGGCATCGGATTTGAGCATCAGCGCACCAACGATATCCGGGGCCGAGACGATCGACGACCCTTGGGCATGAACCAATTCGAATTCAATGGTTCTTCGCAGGGCGTTAGTGCCGCCAGGAGCTTTGACGACGCCCCGAGGCTTGAACCGTTTCGAAGACATTTGGCCAGGGCGAAGGCCAGAGGTCTCCGGGGACACGTACGCTTTGGCGGGGACGTTGCTCAGTCATTGTCGATTATCTTCTGCAAGGTATCCCGTCCTGCCCAGCGTTCGCGGATATCGTCGGAGTCCATCAAATCCAGCGCAATGACAGCGTCGGAACCCACTGCGCCCGAAATCAGATCCGGGCTGTCCACGAACCTGACAAGCACTCCGCCAGCTTCGTCGCCGGCGATCGGGATTCGATCAAGCAATGACTCAAGGGAACCGGCCCAATACCCTTCCAGGCGGTCCTCTTCCAAAACACCGGCCAAACCGAAACGGTCGGCAACGGTGTCCTGGACGATCGAGCTGACACCGGTTGGCGTCAGGATATCGGCAAGACTGGATCGAATTCGCGGGCCGGCACTGAATCGCCTCACGTGGCTGTGGTTCCTTGCCAAACGGTGCAACTCGGCCGCTTCCATCGAGCGCAGCTGCCTGGTGAGCCTGGAACGACGGGGCTGGTCGATGAGTTCCGTCTGGTGGTTGTGCAGTATTTCCAACGCCGCCCATGCGGTTCTCGGAGACCAAATACGTCCCGGGGCCCGTGAACAACGTTGGAGCCGGTGGATGGATGCCGGCTCAAAAAGGAGCGTGCCAGCCATTTTTGTCGCCTGGAGCCGACCGTTATCCACCAGGCGTCGCACGGCGGCCGGGGTGATGCCAAGCACCTCGGATGCCATGGCGGTCGTGTAGAGATCCATGTATCAATTGTATCTGAAGCGACACTATTGATACATAGTTGGTGAGTCCACATGTCTGGGGATATTGATGAAGGTGCTGCGAAACGGCTCCAGAGGCGCCCGGCCTCGACTCCGAGGTCCACCCGTGGGGTCAGTCGGTGAAGGCGTTCCAGCAAATGGCATTGCGGTGCTTCTGGTCATCGAGAACCAGTTCACGGACCGCTGTAGGCAGTTGGGAGCGCTGCCATTCCCGTTCCGTTGCACGGGCCGCCGCGGCATCCAGGGGGTCGGCATCCGCTCCGGCCGCCCTGATGGCGTATGCGGCGGCTCCCAGGTCGTGGGCTGCCACGTGGGCGACGGCGACGGCCTGCCCGGCCGCAAGGGCCGCGAACTTCACCGGGTCGGGCCTTGAGCGGCCCGCGGCATTGGCCAGGAATGCCTCCCTGTGTGCCTCGCGCATCTGCACCTCGCCACGGATCCAGGCCCGGCCGACCTCGATGGCGTGCCGGGGTCGGGTATCGCCAGGTTGCTTGTCCTCGAAGAACGGCAGCACATGCTCGGCGCAGTCCAGCGCCCAGGCGGCAAGCAGCCGGTGGTGTTCATCGCTCAGTGTGCCCCCGCGACGGATGGTGACCAGCCGGGGATCGCGCTCCTTGGGAAGGATCGGCATGCTGCAAATATACGCTTCTCGACGTTCCAGGGCACGGGGCCGGGGCGAAACTTGCAGGTTTTCCGGGAAGTGGCACGGCGACAGGATTCAGCACCCCTCGACCGGCGTGATCGAGAGCGCCGGAACTGGTAGGACGCAGGGAATTCGGAGGCGGCGGGCAACCAATCCGGCATCGTGGACCACCTTGAAGAGGCCGAGGATGCCGATGTTGGCGATGCCTGGCATTTTCAGGATATCGCTTTCCAGGGGGCTTGCCGCAAGCCCCGCGGCGTGCCATACACTGCTCGAAAGCGCACCCCTTGGCGGGGCGCCACCGGGAGGGAAGAACATGGCGGATGTGCTGATTGTGGGCAGTGGCCCGGCCGGAATGATGCTGGCCGGGGAATTGGCATTGGCAGGCATCGACGTGGAGATCATGGAGCGGCGCCTGTCGGGGGCGCTGGCTGAATCCCGTGCCGGCGGCTTCCACTGCCGCACCATCGAGGTCCTCGACCAGCGCGGGATCGCCGATCGCTTCCTGAAGGCGGGAAAAACGGTGCAAACCGCCCGCTTCGGCAACACGGTGTTGGACATCAGCGACTTTCCGACGCGGCACCCCTATGGGCTTGGTTTGTGGCAGAGCCGGATACAACCAAGCCTCGAGGAGTGGATCAACCAGCTCGGCGTGCCCGTGCACCATGGGCGGGAGGTCATTGGCTTCGACCAGGACGATACCGGGGTCACCGTCGAGACCTCCGAGGGCGCCAAGCTCCGAACGACGTATCTGGTGGGGGCCGATGGCGGACGCAGCCTGGTCCGCAAGGCTGCCGGCATCGAATTCCCCGGGTGGGAGGCAACCCGCAGCAACTTGATCGCCGAAGTGGAGGTGTCCGAGGAACCACCCGCCGGTACGCTACTGGATGCGGCGGGGGTCCACGGCTTCAGTCTGCTCGAGGACGGGCGCACCTATCGGGTCATCACCACGGAGCGGCAGCTCGGTTCGCGCACCGACCCCGAATTGAGAGACCTGGGCGATGCCGTTACCGCGGCGTACGGGACGGACTTCGGAGTGCACAGCCCAACCTCGATCTCCAGGTTCACCGACGCCACCCGGCAGGCCGCAACCTATTGCAAGGGACGGGTGCTGCTGGTCGGGGATGCCGCACACGTGCACTATCCCGCCGGCGGCCAGGGGATCGGCCTGGGCCTGCAGGACGCCGTCAACCTTGGCTGGAAACTTGCACAGGTCCTCAGGGGCTTCTCGCCGGATTCCCTGCTGGATTCTTACCACGCGGAGCGCCATCCCGTGGGGCTCCGCGCGCTCAAGCACTCGATGGCACAAACGGCCCTGCAACGGAATGACGCACGCACCGCAGCGCTCGCCGAGACCATCAACGAGCTGATGCACATGGACCAGCCACGCCGGCACCTGGCCGCGCTGATCCACGGCCTGGACATCGCCTACGACTTCGGGGAAGGGCACCCGCTGCTCGGGCGACGCATGCCCGATCTTGACCTCGAGACGGCCGGCGGCCCCACACGTGTTTTCGCCCTGCTCCATGAGGCCAGGCCGGTTCTGCTTAACCTGGCCGAGTCCAACCGCCTCGAGATGGCGGCATGGACGGATCGCGTGCGCCATGTCGAAGCCCGATTCAACGGCAGCTGGCGGCTTCCGCTCCTGGGCGAGGTGGCAGCCCCCGCCGCGGTGTTGGTCCGCCCGGACGGCTACGTCGCCTGGGTGGGTGAAGGCTCCGACGAGGGGCTGGATGACGCGCTCACGCGCTGGTTCGGACCGGGGACGCCCGCCGGACCGTGAGCGTTCCCCCGGGGCGTGCTTCGTTACTCCTGCGATGTCCGAACGCGTCGTCACGACAATCCCATGCCCGACGATGGAAGCCTGGCGGGGACGGCCGCCGCCGGTGGTGGGGAAACCGGGTGTTTGCCGTTGCCGCGACCGTGGGTCATCGTCAGTTCCGGGTGCGTTCCTTGTGCATGATTATTTCCGTTTCGACGGGGAGGAAGCCGAGCTTCGTGTTGATGGACCGCATCCACAGGTTCTTGTCATCACTGCAGGACGATGCCGTGGCCGCCTTCCGCTTCTTCGGCCTCGACACGCATGCCGAACTCATCGAACGAGCGGACGCGGAATATGCCCGATGCAGGCCCAGGGGATTCGTGGATCCCAGCAGCGCTGACGAAGCGCTCTGGGAAGAACTGGACACCGCATACTTCGCCACTGCCACGGATGCGTCCATCGAGGCTGCGCTGCACCGATTCCCTGGGCTTCGTCCCTGACACCTCCGGCCATCGTCCGGCGGGACCCGGGCCAAAAAGAGGCATCCAGCGCTAATGAATGAGGCTGAAGCGCAGGGTTCGCACCTCGAAGGCCGTCAAGAAAATTTTTACCGACCCGGTGGTGTGTTCGGCAATGCCGACCTCACCCTCGATGGTGTCCTCCAGGAGGCTGATCGCCGAGACCGATTCCACCGGATGGTGCACGTTTACGGTGCCGGAGGCACGGCGGCCCAGAGACTCGTAGACGCGCACGACCAGGTCGCCGGACCGGTCCCCGGCCAGCTTTACGCTGGAGATCACGATGCCCGTGCCCTCGACGCTGACCAGCGGGTCAAACCCTTGGGCACCGGTGAGGGTGCGCTGCGCGGAGTTCAACAGGGCGCCGGCCTCGGTGGCCGAGGCGATGTCGGCGCCGATGACCAGGCCGTAGCGGTGCCTCTGGAGTCCCTGGTCGGTTTCCGGGTCCGGGAAGCGCGGTGCGCGCAGCAGCGACAGGCGCATGTCGGTGGTTACGCCGGCCTCGGTGGAATCGCGGGTGACATCGAAACCGTAGATGGAATCGTTGACCAGCGCGGCGCCGTAGCCCGGTTCCTCGGCCAACACGAAGCGGTGCATCGAGGTCTCGAACTTCGCCGCCTCCCAGCTGGTGTTCACGTGGGCGACGCGCTTGTGGTAACCGAACTGGGTCTCGGCGATCACATGCTCGGCGCGGATATCCAGCGGGAAGGAGACCTTCAGGAACTTCTCGGTCTCGCGCCAGTCGGTGGTCTGCTCGATCTGCAGCACCCGCGAACCCGGCGCCAGGGCCAGCTCCTGGCGCACGGTCGAGGCGGAGAAGCTGCGCTCGATGAGAACGCGGGCGGTGCCGTCCGCATCGGCGGACAGCGTGATCGCATCGAGTTCGCGCAGGTCGGTGACCTGGTTGCGGTAGTACTTGTCCACGTCCCAGGCGTCCCACATGTTCGGGAAATCCTGGTGCAGCTGCAACAGGTTGGCCTCGGTGCCCGCGGCAATGGTTTCGCGGCCCGTGGCGTTCTCAACCGCCGAGGTGATCAGGCCCTCGTGGGAAATAGCGATGGTGACCAGCTCGTTGGACAGTACGATGCCGTCTGCCGACTCGGTGGCCTTCACGGTGTCGGTGACCTGTGCCAGCTCGGCCACGGCCATCCCGGCGCCGGTGCGGATGCCCGAGCGGGTGAACGGTGCGGCGTTCAGCGTGATCGGGGTCTCGCCCTTGCCGACCAGTACCGCCTGCGCGGCGGCGATGATCGCCTCGGTGGCCTGGGCGACCCGTGCGTACTCGGCAACGACCTCGCGGTGCACCCAAGCGATCGAGGTGCCCGGCAGGATGTCATGGAACTGGTTGAGCAGAACCGTCTTCCAGAGTGCGTCGATCTCGTCGTGCGGGTACTCGAAGCCGGCGTAAACCGAAGCGGTGGCGGCCCAGAGTTCGGCTTCCACCAGCAGCTGCTCGGTGCGGCGGTTGCCCTGCTTGGTCTGGTGCTGACTGGTCAGCGTGGCGCGGTGCAGCTCAAGGTAGAGCTCGCCCACCCACACCGGAGGGTTCTGAAGCTCGGTCTTGGCGCGCTTGAAGAACTCGTCCGGGTGCTCCCACTTGACCGTGGCGCTGCCCTCGAGGTCGGCCAAGCGGCGAGCCTTGCCGGTCATCTCGCGGGTGGTGCCACCGCCGCCGTCTCCCCAGCCCACCGGTGCGATGGAGCCGGTGGCGTGGCGGGACTCGCGGAACTGGCGCGAGGCCCGGGCCACCTCTTCGCCCGAAAGCTGCGAGTTGTAGGTGTCCATGGACGGGAAGTGGCTAAAGACGCGCGATCCGTCGATGCCCTCCCAGTTGAAGGTGTGGTGCGGGAACTTGTTCTGCTGGTTCCAGGAGATCTTCTGGGTGAAGAACCATTCGAAGCCGGCCCTTTTCATCAGCTGCGGCAGTGCGGGGGAGTAGCCGAAGGAGTCCGGCAGCCAGACCCCGGCGCAGGTGATCCCGAATTCCTCGCGGAAGAACTTCTGGCCGTAATAAAATTGGCGGACCAGGGACTCGCCCGAGGGCATCACGGTGTCGGACTCGACCCACATGCCGCCCAGCGGCAGGAAGCGGCCGGCGGCCACGGCTTCCTTGACCCGGCCGTATACCTCGGGGCGGTGCTCCTTGAGCCAGGCGTATTGCTGGGCGCTGGACATGCCGTAGAGGAAATCCTCATCGTAACCGAGCATTTCCACCATGGAGGACGAAGTGCGGGCGACCTTGCGAATGGTCTCGCGCACCGGCCACAGCCAGGCCGAATCGATGTGGGAATGGCCCACCGCGGAAAGGCGGTGCGCGGATTCGTCGGCACGCTTGGACAGCACCTCGACCAATTCGGCACGGGCGGCCGGAGCGGTCTCGGTGATGCGCTGCAGGTCCAGCACGTCAAGCGAGTTGTCCATGGCCTGCAGGATGCGCATGCGGCGCGGGCCCTCGGGCAGCTCGGCCTGCAGCTCGAGCAGCACCTCCAGGTCCAGGGACAGCTCGTGGACCTCGGGCTCGAAGATCGCCAGGTCCATGCGTCCGGTGGTGTAGAGCTTGCGCGAGGAGGAGGTCTGGATGTCGCCCTCCGTGGTGGGCAGGAACGGGTGGTAGTCCAGCAGCACCGGGTTGGCGGCGGCCTCGATGAAGTAGTCCACGTCCTCGTCGCCCTCGGCCGGATCGGCAACCGGGATCCACTGGTTGCGCGGGTTGATCGACTTCACGGTGATGCCGTCTGCCCCGTAGACCAGGCCCTCGCATTGGAAGCCGGTCATGTTCTTGTCAAAGCCCAAATCGACCAGGACCTCGACGCGCTTGCCGGCCCAGTGGGCCGGGACGGTGCCGCGCAGACGAAACCAGGTGGTGCCCCAGGCTGCGCCCCAGATGGTGCCGACCGAATAGTCGGTGTATTCAAGGCCCATGGCCTCGGCCGGGGCGATCGGTTCGCCCGGGAGTTCGTTCCACTGGATGTCCAGCGGGAGGGATACGGGGTGGATGGCCGGGCGGATGCGTTCCTCGAGGACCCGCTTGACGCGTCCGAGGGTCAGGGGGATGTCATCGTGCATGATTGCCTTTCGCCGTGCCGAGGCCGGTGGATGGTGTCCGTGGGCCGGAACGTGGTGGTCCGCAAGGGGTTTCTTCGTCGTTCACCTGTCTTGCCAGCGTATCCGACGGGTCAGGCCCGATTCCGGCAAGCCCCCCTCCATGCCCAGGGAAAGACTCGCCGACCTTGGGCATTGCCCGGAGCATGGCAAGGTTTCTTGCCTCCATTTTCCCGACCAATCCGGCGATGGCAGCAGTGAGAGCAGATTGGCCAGCGACCTTTCATATTCCGGGGCGATCACCCGAAGACTGCCCGCAAGGGGGTAGTGGGTGTCGAGTGGATGTTTCGGTGTGTCCCCACGGCGGGCCGTTGGATTTCGGCGGAGACGTGCGGTGCAGGGGGAACAGGTTCCCCGCAACCGGACGGGCCGCTCCCACCGTTTCCCGCCGTGGCGGGAGCCCACTGGCAGGCTCCGGCGGATACGATGCCATCATGAAGTACGGCGTGCATCGGGCCGGGCCGGTTGTTGCGTGAACACCCGCCAATACCACCTCTGGTGGGCGGGGAATCGTGGAAATGGACACGTTGGCCACTCCCGTGAGCGGCTGGGGCACCAGGCAGCCGGGGAAATGGGCAAGGATCATCACCCAGGTGTTGCACGGTCACCACGCAAGAGAAGGAACATTCATGGGCAACATCCGGCAGAAACCGCTGGCCTTGGTGGGCCTGGACATCGGCGGCACCAAGACGCACGCCATGGCCTGGAGCGGTGGGACGCGTCTCGCCGAGGCCAAGAGCGGCAGCGCCAATGTGCAGAACGTCAGCGTCGAGACCGCGAAGGCCAACATTGCCGAGGTGTTTGCGGCACTCGGGACCGGGCACATCGACCGGGTCGTGGCAGGTGCCGGCGGCATCGACACCGAGGCGGACGCCAAATTCCTGCGTTCCATGATCGCCGTCCACGCCCCGGGCGCCGAGATCCTCGTGGTCCACGACACCCGGCTGATCCTGGCCGCGGGCCACGCCTCCACCGGCATGGCCGTCATCCTGGGCACCGGTTCGGCGGCCTGGGGCGTCAACGCCCAAGGCAGGGAAGGCCGGGCCGGCGGCTGGGGCTACCTGCTGGGTGACGAGGCCAGCGGCTACTGGATGGGCCGCGAGGCAGTGCGCCACACGCTGCGTGAATTCAACCGGGGACTGGCCCCGGGCGAGCTGGGCCGCCGCGTGCTCGCGGCCAACAACGTGGACTCCCCGGACGAGCTGATTGCGCTCTTCCACGGCGACACCGACCGCCGCTACTGGGCCCAGCAGTCCCCGCTGGTTTTCGAGGCCCTCGCGGCAGGGGACCCGGACAGCGCGGTGATCGTTGGCGAGGCGGTCAAGCACGTATGCCACATGCTCTCGGACCTCTCCACCCTGCTGGAAACCCGTGGGCCGGTCATCATCGGCGGGGGCTTGGGCATGCACCAGCCCGTCTTCCAGAAGATGCTGCGCAAGGCCCTGGACGACAAGGGGCTTATCGAGATCCGTTTCCTGGTTCTTGACCCGGTGGAAGGGGCCAAATTCATTTCCGACCACAGTCCCTTGCCCGCACAAGCCGTTTAGGCTCCAAGACCCCGGCATGACCTATTGCAGGGCGCGGCCCTTGGTCTCGGGGGCGAAGAACGCCATCAGGATGACAGCGCCCAACACCATGGCCCCGGCCACCAGGAACAGGTTGCCCAGGCCCACCACGGGCCACAGCGCGGCAAAGGCCAGCGGCCCGAACCCGGCGCCGAGCCGGCTGAACGAGGATGCCCAGCCAAAGCCCGATCCGCGCAGCTCGGTGGGATACAGCTCGGAGACGTAGGTGTAGAGCACCGGCACGGCGATCTGCACGACCACTCCGAAGACCAGCAGCCAGATCAGTGCCAGGGTGGGCGCGTTGATGGTCACCGCGACCATCACCAGGATGATCGCGGAAAGCGGCCCGGTGATGCCCAGCAGCCACTTGCGCCCGACCCGCTCGACCAGCAGCGCGGCGATGCCCACGCCGATCAACCCCATCAGCGCCATCACCGAGGTCATGAAGAACGCCGTGGACTGGACCATGCCGGTGTCGGCCAGGATGGAGGGCATCCACGTCAATGCCAGATAGTAGACCAGCAGGATGGTCAGGAACAATGACCAGGAGACCATGGTGATCCGCGGGCTGAAGCGCCAGATCTTCACCAACTGCTCCAGCCAGGACCCCGCGGACAGGCGCGGTGCGGCCTCCGGCTCGGGCAGCGTGTAGGGCGTCACGGTGGCTCCGGTGCGCACCACCAGGTCGTCGATGACCTTGGCCGCCGCGTCGCGCTGGCCCTTGCGCACCAGGTAGAGCGGGGACTCCGGGACGCTGCGCCGCACCCAGAACACCAGCAGCGCCGGCAGCACCATGACCACCAGGATCAGCCGCCAGTTTCCCGTGGTCGCCTGGACCCAGCCGGAAACGAAGAACGACAGCGCGGCACCGACGGGCCACCAGCCATCCATCGCGGTGAGCACCCTCCCGCGTTGTCTGGCCGGGGTGAACTCGCCGACCAGCGCGTAGTCCACCGGGATGCAACCGCCCAGGCCCACCCCGGCAATGAAGCGGCAGGCCACAAACCATCCGAAGCCCGGGGCCAAGGCCCCGGCGACGGTGAAGATGGAGAAGATCAGCAGCGTCCAGGTGAAGGCCTTCTTGCGCCCGATCTTGTCGGCGATGGTTCCCCAGAGGAACGCGCCAAGGGCCATGCCCACCAGGTTGCCGGTGCCCAGCAGGGCGGCGGTGGTCCGGTCCAGGCCCCATTCTGCGGCAACCAGGGGGATCAATGCGCCGTTGAGTGTGACATCCCAGGCGTCGAACATGAAACCCAGCCCGCCAATGATGAAGATCCTTCCCTGCACACCCCACTTCCACGGAAGGTTCTGGACGACCGATTCGCCGGTGGGAAGCTTCAGGAAATTGTTCATCAGGGATTGGCCTTTGGAAAGGTGCGGACCGACGCGGGACGGGTACAGCCAGGACAGCATGGTGGCAAATGAGGCAGGGCGGAGGAGGACCTTCGGTCCCTGCCGGGAACAACGCTACGCGGTGCAACGGAAATCCACAGAATAGGCCTTGACTTTTTGTGGCTTCGTGTTGCGCCGATCCGCATCATTCCGGCCCCGGCTCATCCGGTGAAGGCCCATGTGCCGGGGCTGTTCCGGTGCGGGGCAACCCGGGGTAGGCTCTGGTTATGGGAGTAGATTGGACCGCTCTCGAAGAGGCGATACGGGTGTCGGCTCTTCGCCAGGCGGAAGAAATAATTGACCGTCACCCGGACGAAGTGTTCTATGCCGTTGCCCTTGACGGGGTGAGCGCGGACGAAACCGACCACATCGATTTGCCCGTGCTGGCCCTGAACTCCGAACAAGCCCTGACCCGCTCCCTCGCCGGCGACGACGAGGAAGCCGACGAAGAGGACTTCGAAGACGAGGACGAGGAAGAAGACTTCGAGGAACGCGCCGACGCCGACGACGACGGGTCCGACAGGGACCTGAATCGCGACGACAACAACACCAACTCGGACGATGACGACGAGGACGATGCCACCGACGAGGACGACGACGATGAAGACATCGACGCGGTCCTGAAGGAGTTCGACGCGCTGACCTCCGGCGCCGAGCAGGGCTACTACTCGTCCAAGTGGAATCCCGCCGATTGGCAGTGGAGCCCCATTGAGCTTTTCGACGAGTCGGCCACCGAGCTGTGGAGCCAGGCGCTGACCAACGTCGCCAAGGACCACGGGTGGGAAAAGACCAACCGTCTGTACTACGAGATGCTCATCCGCGTCACCGAGTCGTTGCGCAACGCCCTGGCCAAGGGACGCAACAAGGACGTGGTGGTCTACCTCTCGGATGACGACCACGGCGATGCCCTGCTGCGCAGGTGCCTCACCGAGGCGCAACTGGCCAAGCATTTCCCGGAACTGGCGCTTTAGCTCGGCAGTTGCGCGGACCCGTCCGGGACATTGAGCTGCGCGAGGATCCTTGAATCCACGTCGCGCAGCTGGATCGCCGAGATGTGCCCCATTTGCGTGGGTACTGCCCCGCTCAGGCGGGCCGTACCCGTCTTGGTCGCGCTCCAGGATCCGGCCCGGTCGACCTGGCCGGAACTGTCGATGACCCACAACGACAGCGTCCCGTTGGTGGGCAGGTCGGTGCCGCTGAACTGCAGCTCGGTGCCCCACGCCTTGGCATTCAATCCCACATCCACGCGCGGCCCGGCGGCCGAGACGACCTGGTAGCTGGCATCGGGTGCCGGGGCGGGGTTCAGCACCGGTGCCAGGAACACGCCCGAGGCAACGGACGCGGCAACCGCAACCGCCGCCGCGGAGCCCCACACGGCCCGGCGCGTCCGGCGCCTGGCCCGCAGCCGGTCCAGCAGCTCCATCCCGGGCTCGGCCACCGGCGCCGCCGGTTCGGCCTCAAGCATCGCCCGGGCGGCCTGCGGGTCCAACGCACCCAGACGCATCGTCACCGGGGCATAAGAGGCAAGCTCCCTGCGGCATTGGGCGCACGATTCGAGATGCGTCTCGAAGTTCCCGGCCGCCTCGGAATCCAGTCCGCCCAGCACGTATGCGCCCAGGTCCATATGTTCGTTCACTGCTCGACCCCCATTTCCGCCAGGATCCCGCGCAGGGACCGCATCGCATAGTACGCCCGTGATTTCACCGTTCCCTGGGGGATTCCCAAGCTGGTGGCCGTTTGCGCCACCGTGGAACCCAGGTAGTGCAGGTGGATCACCACCTGCCGATGCTCGAGGGTCAAACGCATCAGGGCCTCTTCCATGAGGATCTTGTCCAGGACGGCTTCCATGCCCGCGTATGCCCCGGCGGATTCCGGGTCCTGCTCGCCGAGTCCGGTGGCCGAAATCCGTGCCGCCGCCCGGCGGTGCCGGTCGATGATCACGTTGCGCGCCGTGGCAAACAGGTAGCTGCGCAGCGAACCGGTCAACTCCGGCGCCGCCTTCCACACCTTGAGCACGGTTTCCTGCACCACGTCGTCGGCCTCGTCTCGGTCGGCGGCCACGCGCAGCACGAAGCGGCGCAGGGCATCTCCGTGGTCGCGGTAGATATCCGACACCACTTGCGCATCTAGCGGCACATGGGCTCCATTGGGTCTTCTCGGGAACATGGGTTCACCCATTCAGACGCATGGGGACGGCAAAAGGTTCAAACACCCTCCAAGTATGCGCAGAAAAGTCTGCAACACCATGAACCCTCTTGCGCTTTCGTGCGTCTTAGCCGGTGAGAGGTCCCCCGGATGCACCAGTTTGGCGCCTCCGGGGGGTCCCTGGCCCCGAAGATCACCGGGGCCCAAGTTCCGCCCCCAAAGTGTTAGGAATTGCATCATGATCCGGAAGAACCACCCGAAATTCGTTTCCACCGCCGCTGTGCTCCTGGGAGCTGCCCTGCTGCTGGCCGGCTGCGGCAACAGCACCACCCCGGCCCAAGGCCCCGCCGCGACCTCCGCTGCCACCTCGGCCGCAGGGGGCGACGGATACGCGGCACCAACCTCCAGTGCCCCGGCCTCGAGCTCCGCGGCCGCAGCGACGGACCTGAAGACCGCATCGACCTCCCTGGGCAACATCGTTGTCGATTCCAAGGGCATGACGCTGTACTTCTTCACCAAGGACACCAAGGACACCACCACCAGTGCCTGCACCGGCGAGTGCCTGGCCGCATGGCCGATCGCCACCACCACCAACGCCACACCCACGGTGGAAGGGGTGACCGGCAAGGTCGGGACAATCACCAGCCCCGACGGGGCCAAGCAACTCACGCTCAACGGGATGCCGCTGTACTACTACGCCGCGGACTCCAAGCCCGGCGATGTCAATGGCCAGGGAGTCAAGGACGTCTGGTACGTGGCATCGCCCGCAGGGGAAATGATCAAATAGTCCACGCAGCACACACAAGAAAGCCGCTCCCAACGGTGCGGGATAAGATGGGCAGTGCACCCCCCTCAATTCCGCACCCTGGGAGACTTTTGTGAGCCAGACCGTCCTTGATCTCGTCCCGATTCGCCGGGCCCTGATTTCCGTCTACGACAAGAGCGGACTGGAGGAACTGGCCGCAGGCCTGCACGCCGCCGGCGTCGCCCTGGTCTCCACCGGTTCCACCGCCAAGCGCATTGCCGCCGCGGGCATCCCGGTCACCGAGGTCGAGGAGGTCACCGGTTCCCCGGAAATGCTTGACGGCCGCGTCAAGACCCTGCACCCGCGCGTGCACGGCGGCATCCTGGCCGACCGCCGCGTCCCGGCCCACATGCAGACCCTGGCAGACATGAAGATCGAGGCCTTCGACCTCGTTGTGGTGAACCTCTACCCGTTCGTCGACACCGTGCGCTCCGGCGCCGCGAACGACGCCGTGGTCGAGCAGATCGACATCGGCGGACCGGCCATGGTCCGCTCGGCGGCCAAGAACCACGCCTCGGTGTCCATCGTGGTCGACCCGGCCTCCTACACCGAGGTCATCGCCGCGGCAGCCTCCGGCGGCTTCGATTTGAAGTCCCGCCAGCGCCTGGCCGCCAAGGCCTTCGCACACACCGCCGCCTACGACACCGCTGTCGCCTCCTGGACCGCGGCCCAGTTCCTGGACGAGGACGGCGACGGGGTCATCGACTGGCCCGCATACTCGGGCCTGGCCCTGGAACGCTCCGAGGTCCTGCGCTACGGCGAAAACCCGCACCAGCAGGCTGCCCTCTACGTGGACAAGGCCGCCCCGGCCGGCATCGCCCAGGCCGACCAGCTGCACGGCAAGGCCATGAGCTACAACAACTACGTCGACGCCGACGCCGCGCTGCGCGCAGCCTTCGACTTCGATGTCCCGGCCGTCGCCGTGATCAAGCACGCCAACCCGTGCGGCGTCGCAGTGGCCTCCCCGGATGCCGTGGACCCGATCGCCGACGCCCACGCCAAGGCACACGCCACCGACCCGCTTTCGGCCTTCGGCGGCGTCATTGCCGCCAACCGCACCGTGACCGTGGCCATGGCCAATGCCGTCAAGGACATCTTCACCGAGGTGGTCATCGCCCCGGCCTTCGAGGCCGAAGCCGTGGCCATCCTCTCGGCCAAGAAGAACATCCGCCTGCTGGCCCTGCCCGAGGGCTACGGCCGCTACCCGGCCGAAATCCGCCAGGTCTCCGGCGGCGTGCTGGTCCAGGTCAGCGACAAGGTCGACGCCGACGGCGACAACCCCGCCAACTGGACCCTGGCCGCCGGCGAGGCAGCCGACGAGAAGACCCTGGCCGATTTGGCCTTCGCCTGGACCGCGGTGCGTGCCGCGAAGTCCAACGCCATCCTGCTGGCCAACAACGGCGCAGCCGTGGGCATCGGCATGGGCCAGGTCAACCGCGTGGATTCCTGCAAGCTCGCCGTCGAGCGCGCCAACACCCTGGGTGTGGTCATCGAGTCCAAGGTGGACGCCGCAGGCGGCGCCTCGGGCACCGGCGATGCCGTCTCCGAGCAGCGCGCCCGCGGCGCGGTTGCCGCCTCGGACGCGTTCTTCCCGTTCGCCGACGGCCTGCAGATCCTGCTGGACGCCGGTGTGCGCGCCGTGGTCCAGCCCGGCGGCTCGGTCCGCGACGAGGAAGTCATTGCCGCCGCCAACGCGGCAGGCATCACCATGTACTTCACCGGTGCACGCCACTTCTTCCACTAGGAAAAGCTCCACCGGCCAGCCGGTGAAAAGGCTGCCTCCGGTGTTCCCCGCAAGGGGAACGCCGGAGGCAGCCTTTTGTCAACGTTCCAGCTGCCCGCTCAGCGCCGCTTGTCGACCGTGACGAAGAACGAAATGGCCAGGCCGATGGTCGCCAGGACCGCACCGACGATGAAGGCGACGTGGGCTCCGGAGAACAGCGCGTGGGCCAGATCGGACCCCGTTTCAAGCCTTGCCGTGGAAAGCAGTGACATGACGGTGATGAAGACGGTGGTGCCGATGGCGCCGCCGAGCTGCTGGCCGGTGTTGAAGATGGCCGAGCCATGGCCGTACAGGCGGGGCTCGAGACTGGCCATGGCCGAGGTCATCAGTCCGGTCATCAGCAGGGCCAGGCCGATGGAGAAGATGATGTGGTTGACCATGAACACCCACAGCGCGGTGTCCGAATCCACGCCGACGTAGAGCCACTGGCCAAGGGCCAGCATTGCCGCACCCGGAATCACGACCGGGCGGGGACCGAAGCGGTCGTGGATGCGCCCGAAGATTGGAGCGACAACCGCCTGGGCCAGGCCGCCGGGCAGCAGCATCATGCCGATGGCCAGCGTGCCGATGCCGGCGCCGGATTCGAGCATGATCGGCAGCATCACGATGGTGCCCAGCAGCGTGCCGAAGGCGATCATGATCAGCAGCACGGAGAAGGTGAAGGTGCGGGACGTGAACGGGGTCAGGTTCAGCAGTTCCCTGCCGGCGCGGGTGAGACGTACCTGGCGGGTGATGAACAGGGCCAGGGACACCAGGCCGACGACGAAGCTGGCGATGGCCGGCAGCGGGTTCTCGGCGGCATGCTCGAGGGTGGAGATGCCGTAGACCAGCAGGCCGAAGGCGAAGGCGGAAAGCACGACGGAGAGGATGTCGACCGGGAGCCTGCGGGCCGTTGAAGGGAGCTTGATGAAAACGATGCCCAGCACCAGGACGACCACGGCCAGCGGGGCCATCAGGATGAAGATGTGGTGCCAGCTGAAGGAGTTGACGATGGCGCCGGACACGGTGGGGCCCACGGCCGGGCCCACGGAGATCACGATCGAGTTCAGCCCCATGACGGCTCCGCGCTTGTGCACGGGGACCAACTGCAGCGTGGTGGTCATCAGCAGCGGCAGCACGATGGCGGTGCCCACCGCCTGGATGATGCGGGCCAGAAGAAGGATGGCAAAGGTGGGGGCGAAGATCGCGATGACCGTGCCGACGATGAAGCTGGAGAGCGCGAAGATGAACAGGGCCCGCGTGGTGAAGCGCTGCAGCAGGAAGCCGGTGGTCGGGATGACCACCGACATGGTCAGCAGGAACCCGGTGGTCAGCCACTGGCCGGCGGCCGCGGAGACGGACAGGTCCGCCATGATGGCCGGAAGGGCGACGCTGAGCACCGTTTCGTTCAGGATCATCAGGAAGGCGGCCAGGGCCAGGGCCCCGATGATGCCGGTGAGCTGCCGTGTCGGCAGGGTGGGCGGTGCCTGTCGAGACGTGGTCGGGGGCGGCGGCATCGTGTCTTCTGCGGTCTGGGCCATCGAAAATACCTTCTTCTGTGAAAAGTAAACAACCCAAATCATGTCACGGTATGACATGTTTGGTAAGCTAAATCTGTCAGAGTGTGACACAAGATATACTTTTTCAAGCCCCGGAACCCTCCGGGGGCACCGCCGCGTCAAGGAGTTGGACGAACTTTGGGTATCCGCGAAGAACGCCGCGCACAGATGCGACGAGAGATCCAGGGCGCCACGCTGGACCTGGTGGAGAAGCAGGGCCTTGACGCCACGACGGTCGGCGACATCGCCGCACGCGTAGGAATTTCCGAGCGCACGGTGTTTCGCTACTACGCGTCCAAGGAGCACGCGCTGATGCCGGGCCAGCAAAGCCTGATCGATACGCTGGTGGGCAGCGAAAGCGCCCATTCAACCTCCTCCGGCATCCTGCGGGACCTGCTGGCCGTGTGCCGGGACCTCTTCGCGCAGGAGGTCGAGCAGAGCGATTTCCGGCGGATCTCCCGCCTGATGGTGCACGAGCCGGCGATGACGAGGGTGGTCGTGCGGCAAGAGCGGAAACTGGTGGATGCACTGAGTGCCGCGCTGGTCGGCCGGGGGCAGCTGGAATCGATCCAGGCGCTGCTGGTGGCCGAGGTGGTCACGGCCGCCTGGCGGGTCGCCTGGCAAAGCTTTGCGAGGAACGAAGTCGCCGGCGTGGATTCCGACCCGGTGGAACTCTTCGAGAAAACGATTTGCGAATTGGGGAAGTTGTTTCACGAAGGCTGAGGTGGGCGGCTCGGGTGGTTCAGTTATGACGGGTTAACTTAACTCGTCCCGGGCGCGGAAGCGCCGATTGCCCCGCCAATTCGCGGCCAAAAGGGGCCCCGGGGCAACGGGATCCCTGCCACAAAAAGTGTTTACCGGCGGAAAATCGGGTAAGTTGGGGACGTTGAGATCAGTTCGGACCACACGTATCCGATAAGACCGTTCAGGGAGACGCCTCACCTATGGCCAAGATTATTTATACCCACACCGACGAAGCTCCGATGCTGGCAACCCACTCGTTCCTGCCGATTGTCGAAGCCTATGCCTCGACCGCGGGTGTGGAGATCGAGACCCGCGACATCTCGCTGGCCGGCCGCATCATTTCGACCTTCGGCGACTACCTCACCGCCGAGCAGCAGATCCCCGACGCCCTGGCAGAGCTCGGCGCACTGGCCAAGAGCCCGGATGCCAACATCATCAAGCTGCCGAACATCTCCGCCTCCATCCCGCAGCTCAAGGCCGCCATCGCGGAACTGCAGGCCGCCGGATATGCCCTGCCGGACTACCCGGACAACCCGTCCTCGGACGAGGAAACCGACATCCGCGCCCGCTACGACAAGATCAAGGGTTCGGCAGTGAACCCGGTCCTGCGCGAAGGCAACTCGGACCGCCGCGCACCGTTGAGCGTGAAGAACTACGCCCGCAAGAACCCGCACTCCATGGGTGCCTGGTCCGCGGATTCCAAGACCAACGTCGCCACCATGGCCGAAGACGACTTCCGTGCCAACGAGAAGTCCGTGGTCATCGACAAGGACCAGACCCTGTCCATCCGCTTCGTCGGGGAAGATGGCGAAGTCAAGGTCCTGAAGAAGTCCCTGCCGGTGCTGAAGGACGAAATCATCGACGGCACCGTGCTGCACGCGGCCTCGCTGAACGCCTTCCTCAAGGAGGCCATTGCCCGCGCCAAGGCCGAGGACGTGCTCTTCTCCGCACACCTGAAGGCCACCATGATGAAGGTCTCGGACCCGATCATCTTCGGCCACGTCGTCAAGGCCTACTTCTCCGAGCTCTTCGAGACCTACGGCGAGCAGCTTGAGGCGGCCGGCCTGAACGCAAACAACGGCCTGGCAGCCATCCTCGGAGGACTCGACGAGCTGGCAGACGACGTGCGCGCCGGTGTCGAGGCACTGATCGCCAAGGGCTTCGAAGACGGCCCGGCCATCGCCATGGTCGATTCCGACAAGGGCATCACCAACCTGCACGTCCCCTCGGACGTCATCGTGGATGCCTCCATGCCTGCCATGATCCGCTCCTCGGGCCACATGTGGGGCGCCGACGGCAAGGAACACGACACCCTGGCAGTGCTGCCGGACTCCTCCTACTCGGGCATCTACCAGGTCGTCATCGACGACTGCCGCGCCAACGGCGCCTATGACCCGACCACCATGGGCACCGTCCCGAACGTCGGCCTGATGGCCCAGGCAGCCGAGGAATACGGCTCCCACGACAAGACCTTCGAAATCAAGGCCTCCGGCCACGTCCAGGTCCTGGATGCCACCGGTGGCGTGCTCATCGAACACCAGGTCTTCGAGGGCGACATCTGGCGCGCCTGCCAGACCAAGGACGTGCCGCTGCGCGACTGGGTCAAGCTGGCCGTCAACCGCGCCCGCGCCTCACAGACCCCGGCCGTGTTCTGGCTGGACGAGACCCGCGCGCACGACGCCGTGCTGATCTCCAAGGTCAACGAGTACCTGGCCGACCACGACACCGAGGGCCTGGTCATCAAGATCCTCTCGCCCGTCGAGGCCACCCAGTACACGATCGAGCGCATCCGCCGCGGCGAGGACACCATCTCGGTCTCCGGCAACGTGCTGCGCGACTACCTCACCGACCTGTTCCCGATCCTCGAACTGGGCACCAGCGCCAAGATGCTTTCCATCGTGCCGCTGATCGCCGGTGGCGGGCTCTTCGAGACCGGTGCCGGTGGTTCGGCCCCGAAGCACGTCTCGCAGCTGGTGAGCGAAAACCACCTGCGCTGGGATTCGCTGGGCGAGTTCCTGGCCCTGGCCGTCTCCTTCGAGCACCTGGCCAACACCTCGGACAACAAGCGTGCGCAGATCCTGGCAGACACCCTGGATGCAGCAACCGGCACCTTCCTGCTGGAGAACAAGTCGCCCAAGCGCAAGGTCGGCGAGCTCGACAACCGCGGCAGCCACTTCTACCTGGCCAAGTACTGGGCCGAGGAGCTCTCGGCACAGACCAAGGACACCGAGCTGGCAGCTGCCTTCAAGGCCGTCTCCGAGGCACTGGGCGGCAACGAGGAAGCCATCGTGGCCGAGCTCGCAGCCGTGCAGGGCACCCCGGTCGACCTGGGCGGCTACTACCGCCCGGTCGAGGAAAAGGTCGCAGCCATCATGCGCCCGAGCGCCACGCTGAACACCGCACTGGAACTGCTCAAGAAGTAGTTTCACGCCTCTCAACGCATGACGGCGGGTCGCCTGCTTTCCCCTCGCGGGGAAGCCGGTGGCCCGCCGTCGGCGTTTGCGGCCACGTGCCCGGGAGATTTCACGGCATACTCGTGCCGTGGCATGGACCATTTGGCTCAACGGGGCATTCGGCTCCGGCAAGTCCATCACGGCGAACGAACTGGTGGAACCGGTACCGGGCGCGCGCACCTTCGATCGGGAGATCGTCGGGTTCATGCTGCGCCACGACACCAGTGAACCGGTGCCGGATTTCCGGGACCGGCCCGCCTGGCGGGCACTGGTCCCCCAAGCCACCGACCAGATGCCCGGGCATGGCGGCGGGATGCCGGTGGCACCCGGGACCGTGCTGCGCAGCGACTGCATCACTGGAATCCACGACGACCTGGCCCGCCGCGGCATCGAGCACGACCACGTATTGCCCGATGTCCGGGAGGACGAGCTGGTCCGGCGGATCGAGACCGACACCATCGAGACCGGTGCGCGCCAGTGGCGCCTGGACCACGTGGAAAGCCACCGGGAAACCGCTCCTGGCTGCGCTCCCTTTCCCACGTCGTGGACACGACCGCCATGGATGCCGGGCAAGCCGCCCGCACCATCGCCGGTCGGTTGGCCGCGAGGCACGGATGGTTCCTACAGCCCGCGTCCCACTTCCCAGATGCCCTCGGAGGTGCCGGTGAGCAGGGCATTGACGGAGGCCGCCTGCGCGTCGGTGAACGAGGCAATGTAGTCCACAATGGCACGGGCGCGGCCCAGCCGCTCGATCTCCCCGCGCGAGGCCTCGGCGAACAGCCTGGGGGATTCGGCATGCAGCCGCCGGTATTCGCCGGTTGCCGCCTCCACGGAGTCCAGCAGCCGGCGCGGGGCCCGGGCGGCATCCTGCGGGTCATCCAGCCAGGCGGCCAGCCCCTCGGCCAGCGACCTGATGATGCGGGTCTGCCCGCGCTGGTACAGCGCCAAATCGGAGCGCTCGAGCACAAAGCGCTCGTGCACGAACTTGAGCACCACCACGTCGTGCCAGGCCTCGTCGGCCAGCCGCACATGCCCGCTGCGGATCACCGGGTCCTTCTCCACCGCAATGGAGGCCTGCAGCCGGTTGATCCAGCGCCGGGTGAAGGCGGTGACGGCACGGTCGGCGTCAAGGCCGCCGTCGTAGGGCAGGGCGAGCAGGCCCTCGACCAGGTCGTGGCCCACGCGTTCCACCGAAGCGCGGAAGGCCTCGGCATTGGCAATCCACGGGTCCTTGGCCAACACCTTCCGCCAGGTGCGCTCCAGCGCGTGGCCGGGGATGCGCAGGTCAAGATCGCGCGCATGCACGGCGGACAGCGCGGAACCGGAATCGAGCCAGCGCCGCAGCTCGGCGGACACCAGCGAGTACTGCAGCACCCCGGCACGGTAGAAGTCATCCAGGTCGTGCACCGCGTAGGCGATGTCGTCGGCGATGTCCATGACCGAGCATTCCAGGGTCTGCTGGTGGTCGGCGATCTGCGGGAAGACCGAGAGCACGTCGCGCATCTCGGCCGCCTCGATGTCGTAGGCGGAGTATTTCGCCGCCGGGCTGCCGCCACCGGCACCCACTCCGCGCGGCAGCAGTTCCGGGGGACGGGAAGGCAGCGAGCGCCACTCGTTGCGGGTCCACGGGTACTTCAGCACGGCGGCCCGCACGGCCCGGGTCAGGTTCAGCCCGCGTGCGGAAGCGTCGCAGCTGTCCAGCGCGGTGAGGATGCGGAAGGACTGGGCATTTCCCTCGAACCCGTCGGGCAGCCCGAGGATCTGGCGGGCCGCCCGGTCCAGTTCCTGTTCGCCCAGATGCCCGAAGGGCGGGTGGCCCAGGTCGTGGGCTGCCGCCGCGGCCTGCACCACGACGGGGTCGCAGCCGCCGAGGGTCTCCACGAGCCGTTGCGTGGGTTCGTCCGCGTTGCGCAGCCCGATGGCGATGGAGCGGGCCACCGCGGAGACCTTCAGCGAGTGGGTGAGGCGGTTGTGCACCACGGTGCCGGCGCCGGCCTGCGGAATGACCTGGGTGACCGCCGAGAGCCGGGAGAAATAGGGGGAGAAGCGGATGCGTTCGATGTCGACGCGGAATTCGTCTTCGCCGGGCCGCGATTCCTCGCCAATGTCCCGGTCTCGTCCGCCGCTGAGGTGTGTCGTGTTCCTGTATTCCATGGTGCGCACCAGCCTAATTCACGCGACAGCCCGGGTTCCGGGGCGACGCGGCCGGACCGACGGCAAGGCGAACGGGTATGACCGATCCTACGAGGTTGTCCATCTGGATTCGGGCCCCTGCCGGTTGAAGGAGAACTGCTGCTTCATTCGTAGTCTTCGACGTCAACAGAGTTTCGTCTGCGATTCCTGATTGAACAGATTCACGCGGGATCGGGACGGTGGTCCCTTCGGCAAGGCCTGTCCGAACCCTCTGCGCGATCTTTTCATTGGAGCATGGACCGGGGAGACTGAGGCCATGGAAGAAGCGGTCTAAGTGGCAGGTGAAGGCCATAAATGCACTGCTTGAGATGGCTGAGGCTGGGCAACTTGTGGAAGTTCTGCTGCTCGGCGGGCTGCAACAAAGACCACGAGAAAAGCTCTGGAAGTGTCGGAAATCGAGTGATTGGTTGGGACTACGATGCATGCTTTTTGGGAAGGGCTTACGGCTATAGCTTCGCTTGTGACGGCCATCGCCATCTTATTTGCTTTCAGCCAGCTACATACAGCCCGAAAGCAACGCCACAGGGATTTTGAGCTCGTTTATGTCCAGCGTTACTGGAAAATTATTGATGGACTGTCATTCGACGTTGGAAACGCAGTCCCAATGGAGTCTCTAGTGACCGATGACTTGAGACTTTGCATCCAATATCTGAGGTTGTGCGAGGACGAGTTGGACCTGCGACAAAGGGGGTTCCTAACGGATGAAACATGGGAAATCTGGGGCAACGGCATCAAATGTCAGCTGGCACGTCGCCCATTTTCGCAATTGATGGAAACGGCTACTGCGGATGCATTTGACTTGCTGCCAGACTCTTATCAGGAAGGCATCCCCGATCCTCTCAAGATGAAGATACGGGCAAGGCGGTGGAGCGGGCTCAAATGATTGCTGATCTGATTGGGCCGTGGATTGGGCAGCAATGCAGGGTCCCTGCTTAGGTTGATGGATTCGCCGGGCTTCGAGGCCCTGACATGCAGCCGGAAAACACCAGCGGGTGCCCATCCTTCGTGGATGGGCACCCGTTGGTGGAATGAATGAATCGCGCGGACGCGGTCGTCCTTAGACCCGAGCGGGCAGCGGAACCGGGATTTCCGGTACGTAACGCACCGCACCCTTGTCCGCCGACTGCGCGAAGGCCGCGTAGGCACGCAGTGCCGGGGAAACCACACGGTCGCGGTCACGCGGCTGGTAGCCAATGGTGGCTTCCAAAACCTCGCGGCGGCGGGCCAGCTCGTTCTCGCTGACCTCCAAGGTGATGGAGCGCGACGGGATGTCGATGGAGATGGTGTCCCCGTTCTCCACCAGCGCGATGGCGCCGCCTGCGGCGGCCTCGGGAGAGATGTGCCCGATCGACAGCCCGGAGGTGCCGCCGGAGAAGCGCCCGTCGGTGATCAGCGCGCACTTGGCGCCCAGGCCCAGCCCCTTGAGGAACGAGGTCGGGTAGAGCATTTCCTGCATGCCCGGCCCGCCCCGCGGACCCTCATAGCGGATCACCACGACGTCCCCTGCAACAATCTCCTTGCTCAGGATCGCGGTGACCGCATCGTCCTGGGATTCGAAGACCGCCGCGGGGCCGGAGAACTTGAAAATCGACTCGTCCACGCCGGCGGTCTTCACCACGGCCCCATCCAGTGAGATGTTTCCGCGCAGCACGGCCAGGCCGCCCTCGAGCGAGTGGGCGTGCTCCATCGAGTGGATGCAGCCGTTCTTGGCATCCAGATCCAAGGTGTCCCAGCGTTCGGACTGGGAGAAGGCCTCGGCCGAACGCACGCAGCCGGGAGCCGCATGGAACAACTCGATGGCGGTGTCGGTGGCCTTGCCGCCGCGGATGTCCCAGTCATCGAGCCAGGAGCGCAGATCGGTGCTGTGGATGGAACGCACATCGTGGCGGAGCCGGCCGCCGCGGTCCAGCTCGCCCAGGATCGCCGGGATGCCGCCGGCGCGGTGGACGTCTTCGACCAGGTAGTCGCCGTTGGGGGCGACCTTGGTCAGGCAGGGGGTGCGGCGGGAGATCTCGTCGATGTCGTCCAGCGTGAAGTCCAGCTCGGCCTCCTGGGCCGTGGCCAAAAGGTGCAGGATGGTGTTGGAGGAGCCGCCCATGGCGATGTCCATGGTCATGGCGTTCTCGAACGCGGCGCGGTTGGCGATGGCGCGCGGCAACACGGAGGCGTCGTCGTCGAAGTAGTAGGACTTGGTGATGTCCACGATCGCGCGTCCGGCATCCTCGTAGAGGTCCTTGCGGGCGGTGTGCGTGGCCAGCGTGGTGCCGTTGCCCGGCAGCGAGAGGCCCAGGGCCTCGGTGAGGCAGTTCATCGAGTTGGCGGTGAACATGCCGGAGCAGGAACCGCAGGTCGGGCACGCGGCTTCCTCGATGCTCAGCAGGTCCTCGTCGGAGACCGAGTCGTTCACGGCGTCGGCGATGGCGGAGATCAGGTTGAGCCGCTTGCGCACGGTGCCGTCCACCAGCACCGCGGTGCCGCCCTCCATGGGACCGCCGCTGACGAACACGGTGGGGATGTTCAGCCGCATGGCTGCCATCATCATGCCCGGGGTGATCTTGTCGCAGTTGGAGATGCAGATCAGCGCGTCGGCGCAGTGCGCGTTGACCATGTATTCGACGGAGTCGGCGATGAGGTCGCGGCTGGGCAGCGAGTACAGCATGCCGCTGTGGCCCATGGCGATCCCGTCGTCCACGGCGATGGTGTTGAACTCGCGCGGGATTCCGCCGGCCTCGATGATCGCGTCGGAGACGATGCGGCCCACCGGCTGGAGGTGGGTGTGGCCGGGAACGAATTCGGTGAAGCTGTTGGCGACGGCAATGATCGGCTTTCCGAAGTCGGAGCCCTTGACGCCGGCGGCGCGGAGCAACGCGCGTGCTCCGACCATGTTGCGGCCATGGGTGACTGTTCGTGAACGTAATTCAGGCATGGAACCAGTCAACCAGCACCGTCCCCGCGGCGGAAGACGCTCCTAGTACTAGTAGTGGCAGTGATAGATTTAGGGTCATGAGTGTTGAACGCCGGCGGGAATTGGGGCAGTTCCTGCGGGACCGGCGCGGCAACCTGGTCCGCGCGGAACTGGGGCTTCCGCCGATCGGGCGCAACCGCACGCTGGGACTGCGCCGGGAGGAGATCGCCGCCTTCGCCGCGGTCAGCGTCACCTGGTACACCTGGCTTGAACAGGGCAGGGACATCAACGCCTCCCGCCAGGTACTCGAATCCATCGCCCGCGTGCTCACCCTGACCGCTGCCGAAACGGCGTACCTGCTGGCCATGGGCGGATACACGCCCCTCCCCGCCACCGAGGTCATGGCGATCGAACAGGCACCGGACCACCTGCAGCGGCTGCTCGACGCCTTTGACTTCCCGGCGTTCGCCGTCGCCCCGGACTGGGGCATCGCCGGCTGGAACCGTGCCTACGCGGGCCTCTACACGCCCATAGCCGCGGTGGACCCGAAGGACCGGAACCTGCTCTGGCTGATTTTCACCGATCCGCACCTGCGCCAGATGCTGCCCGACTGGGAAGAGACCTCGCGGCACTTTGTCGCCGAGTTCCGCGCCGAGGCCGGCGCCCGCCTCGGGTCGGCTGCCCACACGACGCTGCTGCAACGCCTGGGCGAAGCCAGCGGGCAATTCGCCAAGCTCTGGGCCGACCGCGGCGTGGAGCGCTTTGCCTCCCGGCAGCGCGTGTTCCTGCATCCGGTGGCCGGTGAGCTGGTCTTTGAACAGCACCGGCTGGTGCCCTCGGACGCCCCGGAACTGCACCTGGTGATGTACGTTCCGGTTCCCGGCACCCCGACCGGGGACCGGATGCGCAAGCTCCTGGCGGACGAAACCGCCTGACGCTGCCCGGGCCAAGCCGACGTACGATCCGAATCGCCGGAGACCCGCGTCGGGGATTTCCCAGACCTCCCGCAGCCGTTCATGGTGCGGTCGCCTCCGGCAGGAAGCTGCAGGAAGCTGCGAGGCACCCGCCGCCCGCGCTCCCACTGGCAGCGCCACGGGACGTCACGGAAGCTTCATGGAAACCTCCCGAACGTCACATCCGATTCGAGAATCCTTGCAGGACAAGGGAAACAGCCGGATTGCCTCCCGTAACAATGTGACCCGGACGGCGAGCGAAAATGACGCCGCAGGGTCATGTGAAGTGCTTTAACCGTTCGTGACAACTTGGCCGGCAGGCCCCTTGCATCTGTGGTTTCGGCTGGCCCAAGATGGATATATCAACCATCAAGAGCGGCTGAGAGATCTGGCTCGTTGACGCCGCAGCAACCATCATCCGATGGATCTTCCCCCTTTGCGGGGAGTCTCCGTCGGTGAGGGTGCTAAGGCCAGAAGCGATGGAGCCGCTTTCAGCGTTCACTCACATCGCCGCAGGAAACCCGTTGACGGGTGCCTGGGGCTTTTGTGGCGAGCCTTGATGCCTCCCTCGTGTCGACGAGGAGTAATTTCAATGAGCATTGCACCGACAACAGCACCGCCGTCACTGTCCTACGAGCTGTACCCGCCGGTGAACCGCGATGCCTCCGAGGGTGTTTTCAACACCATCGCCGCACTGGAATCCACGGATCCCGACTACGTGTCGGTGACCTACTCGGGGTCCCCGGCTCGCCGCAACGCGTCCCTGGAACTGATCGAACACCTCATCCAAAACACCCGGCTGCGTCCGCTGGCCCACCTGACCTGCGTGGGGGAGAGCCGCGAGTCGCTGCAGAACCTGATTCGCCACTTCATCTCCCTCGGGGTCCGGGGCGTGCTGGCACTGCGCGGGGACCTGCCCACGAACCCGAACGAACGGCGCGGGGAATTCCCTTTCGCCCGCTACCTGATCGAACTGATCCGCGAGGTGGAGGCCGACCACTCGGCAGCACTGGCCGGCGGGCGCTTGGGCGTGGGCGTTGCCGCCTACCCCATCCAGCACCCCGAATCCCCGTCCTTCGAGCACGACGTGGAGGTGCTGCTGGCCAAGGAACGCTCCGGGGCCAACTACGCCATCACCCAGGTGTACTTCCAGCCCGAGGAATACACCAACCTCGTGGAGTCCTCCCGCCGGGCCGGGGTCACCATCCCGGTGGTCCCCGGGGTCATCCCGCTGAATTCGCTGCCGCGGCTGAACCGCCTGGCCAAGATGACCGGGGTGGCACCGGACCCGATCCTGGCCCACGCCCTGGAAACCGCAAGCACGGAGGCCGAACGCCACCGCATCGGCGTGGCCGCCGCCGTGAACCTGGCCCGCCGGGCCTTCGACGACGGGGCGCCGGGTGTGCACCTCTACACCTTCAACGACCACCGCGGCTCGCTCGACGTGATCGAGCAGCTTGAACTGCCGCGGACCCGCGCCACCCTCACCAACGCCTGGGCCACCCGCGCAGCGGTCTGACCCACACCTTCTTTCGAACTTCAGCAACGTCAACAACACCAAGGAGATCCACCATGTCGAAGCCATCCTTCCCCGCCGCATCCATCCTCGGCTACCCGCGCATCGGGCCGAACCGCGAACTGAAGAAGGCCCTTGAGGCCCACTGGGCCCGGAAGACCGACGAGGCCACGCTGCACGCCGCCGCCCTGCAGCTGCAGAAGACCAACCTTTCCAAGCTTGCCGACCTGGGCCTGAAGCCCGACGACGCCTCGCTGCCCGGCGACTTCGCCTACTACGACCAGGTCCTGGACGCCACGCTCGCGCTCTCTGCCCTGCCCACCCGCTTTGCCGACCTGGCCGACGCCAACGGCGCCATCGACACCGCCGCCTCCTTCGTCCTGGCCCGCGGCGACGAATCCCGGGCGCCGCTGGAAATGACCAAGTGGTTCGACACCAACTACCACTACCTGGTCCCGGAAATCGGCGAAACCACCCCGATCAAGGCCAACGCCACCGCGCTGGTCGAATCCTTCAAGGCGCACGCCGCCAACGGCACCACCATCCGTCCCACCCTGGTCGGCCCGATCAGCTACCTGCTGCTGGCCAAGGCCGAGGACGGCGCAGCGGCGGGCTTCGACCCGCTGACCCGCATCGACGAGGTCGTGGCATCCTACGCACAGATCCTCGCCGAGCTGGCCGCCGCCGGCGCACCGTGGGTGCAGCTGGACGAGCCGGGCCTGGTCACCGACCGCGGCGCCGAGCTGGCCGTTCCCGGCGAGCTCGCCGAAACCGTCTACACCAAGCTGGCAGCCGCCACCGAACGCCCGGCACTGCTGGTCACCTTCGGCTACGGCACCGCCGGGGAACCGACCCGCCCGGGTGCCACCCAGGGTCTGCTGGCCCGGGCCGGCATCGAGGCCGTGCACGCCGACCTGGTCCGCGGCACCGTTCCCGCCGCCGAATTCCTCGGTGACCTGGCAGGATCCACCCTGGTGGCCGGAATCGTGGACTCGCGCAACATCTGGCGCAACAACCTCTCCGCCTCGCTGAACATCCTCAAGTCCCTGCGCACCGAGGTCGAAAAGGCCAACGGCACCCTGGCCGTGGGCACCGCCACCTCGCTGCAGCACGTGCCGCACGATGTCGCCCTGGAGGCCAACCTTCCGGCGCACCTTCCCGAATGGCTTGCCTTCGCCAACCAGAAGGTCGCCGAGGTCATCACCCTGGCCAAGGGCCTGGCCGAGGGCGAATCGGCCATCGCCGCGCAGCTCTCGGCCGCCGAATCGGCCATCGCCCACCGCGCCGGCTTCGCCGGGACCACCGTCGCCGCGGTGCGCGAGCGCCTGGCCAACCTGACCACCGCCGACTTCTCCCGCTCCGATGCGCAGACCCGCAAGGAAGCACAGGAGGCGGCCCTGGCGCTGCCGCCGCTGCCGACCACCACCATCGGTTCCTTCCCGCAGACCACGGAAGTCCGCACCGCCCGCGCCGCACACAAGGCCGGCACCCTGGACGACGCCGGCTACGAGGGCTTCCTCAAGGAGGAAATCACCCGGGTGGTCGAGCTGCAGGAAAAGCTGGGACTGGACGTGCTGGTGCACGGCGAGGCCGAGCGCAACGACATGGTCCAGTACTTCGCCGAGAACTTCGACGGCTTCTCCGAGACCGAGAACGGCTGGGTGCAGTCCTACGGATCGCGCGCCACCCGCCCCTCGATCCTCTGGGGCGATGTGTCCCGGCCGGCGGCCTTCACCGTCCCGTGGATCTCCTACGCCGCCTCGCTGACCAACAAGCCGCTCAAGGGCATGCTCACCGGCCCGGTCACCATCCTGGCCTGGAGCTTCATCCGCGACGACCAGCCGCTGGCCGTCTCCGCCAACCAGGTCGCCCTGGCGCTTAGAGACGAGATCGCGGACCTGCAGGCCGCCGGCATTTCCATCATCCAGGTCGACGAGCCGGCGCTGCGCGAGCTGCTGCCGCTGCGCGCCGCGGACCAGCCCAAATACCTGGGCTGGAGCGTGGATTCCTTCCGCCTGGCCACCGCCGGCGCGGTGGATGCCACCCAGATCCACACGCACCTGTGCTACTCGGAATTCGGCGAGATCATCGAGGCCATCGACGCGCTGGATGCCGATGTCACCTCGATCGAGGCAGCCCGTTCCCGCATGGAGGTCACAGCGGATCTGACCAGCTACGGCTACTCCCGCGGCATCGGCCCGGGCGTGTACGACATCCACTCCCCGCGCGTTCCCTCCACCGAGGAAGTCGCCGAGCTCATCGACATCGCCCTGGGTTCGCTGGATCCCAAGGCCCTGTGGATCAACCCGGACTGCGGCCTGAAGACCCGCGGCTACACCGAGACCGAGGCCTCGCTGGCCAACCTGGTTTCCGCCGCCGTCGCCGCCCGCGCCACCTTGGGCGTCGCGGTCTAGCTTGCACGCGGGTGTGCCGGTGCGGCATCGAGCCATTCGGTGCCGCACCCGCACACGCCATCCCCTGACACGCACTTCTTCCTCCCTCGGCCCGAAAGGCACGATCATGGCCTCCAGCTCCTGGCACAACGCCACCACCGAAATCCACGCCGGGTACTCCCCGGCGGGAGAACACCGACCCATGACCGTGCCGATCTACAACACCGCGGCGTACCAGTTCCCCGACTACGCCACCGCGGCAAGGCTCTTCTCGCTCAAGGCGCCGGGCTTCACCTATTCGCGCACCGGCAACCCCACGGTCGCGGTGCTCGAGGAACGCGCCGCCGCCCTGGAGGGCGGGATCGGGGCCATCGCCACTGCCACCGGGCAGGCGGCCGTCGCGCTGTCCCTGCTGGCGCTGCTGCAGGGACCCAACCACCTGGTTGCCTCGTCCAAGCTCTACGGCGGCACCGTCGACCTGCTCACCGACACCTTCGCCGACTTCGGCATCACCGTCACCTTTGTTGACCCGGAGGACCCGGCGAACTGGGCCGCGGCCATCACCCCAAGGACCCGCGGCTTCCTGCTCGAGTCGGTCTCCAACCCGCTGGCCACCCTGGTGGATCTGCGCGCCATCACCGATCTGGCCCACGCCGCGGGGATCCCGGTGGTCGTGGACAACACCCTGGCCACCCCGGCCGCCTACCGGCCCATCGAATTCGGTGCGGACATCGTGGTGCACTCGGCCACCAAGGCCCTCTCCGGCCACGGATCGGTTCTTGGGGGACTGGTCGTTGACGCGGGCACCTTCGATTTCACCGATGCCGCCCGCTGGCCGCAGATCGCCGGGTCCAAGGCGCGTTACTACGGGGATTCGCTGCTGGGACGCTACGGAGCCAAGGCCTACCTGATGCTCGTCCGCTCCAAGTTCCTGCACGATCTGGGCCCCACGCTCTCGGCGGCCTCGGCCAGCTCCATCCTCACCGGCATCGAGACGCTCTCGCTGCGCGTGGCCAAGGCCCAGGCCAACGTGCTGGAACTGGTCAAGGCCCTGGGAGTGCACCCGGCCGTGGCCCGGGTGCACCATCCCTCGGTTCCCACCCACCAGGACCACGAGCTGGCCAAGGAGCACTTCCCCAATGGCACCGGTTGCGTGTTTTCCTTTGACCTGGTGGATGCCTCCGCGGTGCCGCAACTGGTCGATTCGCTGAAGCTCTTTGCGCTGGCCGCCAACATCGGGGACGCCCGCTCGCTGATCGTGCACCCGGCCGCGATGACCCACTGCCGGCTCAACGATGCGCAGCTTCAAGCCGCCGGCATCGCACCTGGCACGCTGCGCCTGTCCGTGGGACTCGAGGATGCCGCCGACCTGGTCGCCGACCTCATCTCCGGGCTCGACGCCCTGGGCCAAAACAACACCACCGAAACCGTGGCCAACGCGCCGCGCGAAACCGTCAACGCCTAGGGACCAGGGAGCAGCATCATGGGAACCACCAGCCACCAGGGTTTCAATACCCAAGCCATCCACGCGGGCCAGGCCCCGGATCCGCTCACCGGGGCGGTCATCCCGCCGATCTACCAGACCAGCACCTTCGTGCAGGACGGGATCAACGTGCTGCGCAACGGGCACGAGTACTCCCGCGGTTCCAACCCGACCCGCAACGGATTCGAAACCCAGCTCACCGCCTTGGAGGGCGGACATGCCGGTTTCGCGTTTGCCTCCGGGATCGCCGCCGAGGACGCGCTGCTGCGCGCGGTGCTGGCCCCGGGTGACCACATCGTGCTCGGTGCCGACGGCTACGGCGGCACCAACCGGTTGGTCAACCGCCTGCACGGCAAGTGGGGGATCACCAACACCCCGGTGGACATCACCGACCTGGACACCGTCGCCGCGGCCGTCCAGCCGGGGAAGACCGCCCTGCTCTGGGTCGAAACCCCGTCCAACCCGCTGCTGGGCATCGCGGATATCGCCGGCTGGGCGAGGATCGCCCATGCGGCTGGTGCCCTGCTGGTCGTGGACAACACCTTCGCCACACCGTTTCTGCAGCGCCCGCTGTCCCTGGGCGCGGACGCCGTGGTGCACTCGACCACCAAGTACATCGGCGGGCACTCGGATGTGCTCGGGGGCGCGGTGCTCGTGGCGCGGAAGGAATTCCGCGGCGAGGAATTGGCCCAATCCGTGGGCTTCCAGCAATTCGCGGGGGGAGCGGTGGCCGGGCCGCAAGACTGTTTCCTGGCCGCCCGCGGGCTGAAGACCCTGGGGCTGCGCATGGAACGACACTGCTCCAACGCGGCCACCCTTGCCGACTGGCTGGGCACCCGCGAGGAAGTTGAAACCGTCCTGTACCCGGGGCTCGAATCGCACCCCGGCCACGAACTGGCCAAGACCCAGTCCAAGGGGTTCGGCGGGATCGTCTCGATCCAATTTGCCGGAGGGGAGACCGCGGCCCGGGCCTTTGCCGAGTCGATGAAGCTCTTTGCGCTCTCAGTGTCCCTGGGCGGGGTCGAATCGCTGGTCTGCTACTCGGCGGAAATGACCCATGCCTCGGTGGTTGGCACCCCGCTGGCCGTGCCGCGGAACCTGGTGCGCCTGAGTGTCGGAATCGAACAGGTCGAGGATCTTATCGCCGATCTGGAGCTCGGGCTGGCCGCCGCCCGGAACGCCTCGCGCCAGTACGCCGGGGCGCAATAGAAAGACTTGCGGTGGTTCCTTGTGAAGGCCTGAGGGGGCCGGGGAGGGGCCACCGCAAACCCGTCGGGAACGACGGCCGCGGAAAATGCATGAAGCGTATGAAGCCATGAGGCCGCGATAAGCGGTAGGTGGTTTGCGATGAACGGCAAGCGGTAAGCGAATTGTTGTCACAAATGGACAGTGATTGATCAGTTTGCCACGATCTATTCATGTCAATTGATCGAAACGTACAACCAAGGCCCGGACTGGATGCCGAAGAGCGCAGCGCAAAGATCGCCGTGACTCTCTTCCCGCTGCTGGTCCTGGCCGGCGGGGCGTTCGCCCTGTTCTCCCCGGACACCTTCAGCGGATTCTCCAAGGCCATTAACCCGTTGCTCATGGTCATCATGTTCGGCATGGGCCTGACCTTGACGCTTC
The DNA here is from genome assembly GCF_003287975.1 of Arthrobacter sp. AQ5-05. Classification (GTDB taxonomy): domain Bacteria; phylum Actinomycetota; class Actinomycetes; order Actinomycetales; family Micrococcaceae; genus Paeniglutamicibacter. Next base: position 29,865 of record NZ_QMKQ01000023.1, on the reverse strand, counting down.
CTGACTTCGCATTGGTCGTGCGCAAGCCGCTGCCGGTGCTCCTGGGCGTGGTGGCGCAGTACGTGATCATGCCGCTACTGGGCCTGGGCATCTCGGTGCTGTTGCAGCTGCCCCCGGCACTGGCCGCCGGCGTCATCCTGGTGGGTTGCGCACCTGGAGGCACCTCCTCGAACGTGGTGACCTACCTGGCCAAGGGGGACGTCGCGCTCTCGGTGACGATGACCTCGATCTCCACCCTGCTGGCACCCATCTTCACCCCGCTGCTGACCCTGTGGCTGGCCGGACAGTACCTGCCGGTTGACGCCGGGTCGATGGCCAAGTCGATCGTGCAGATCGTGCTCATCCCCGTGGTCCTGGGCCTGGTGCTCCGCGTGATCCTGCCGCGCCTGGTCGCCAAGGTCCTGGCGGCCCTTCCCTGGGTCTCGGTCATCGCCATCACCGGCGTGGTGCTCATCGTGGTGGCCGGCAGCGCCGCCGCCATCTTCAGCGCAGGTGCGCTGATCCTGCTGGCCGTCATCCTGCACAACGCCGGCGGTGTGGCCCTGGGCTACGGAACCGCGAAGCTGTTCAAGCAGCCCATCGCCACCCGCCGCACCATGGCCATCGAGGTTGGCATGCAGAACTCCGGTCTGGCCTCCGGTCTGGCCAAGACCTACTTCACGCCGGAAGCAGCACTGCCCGGTGCCGTGTTCTCCGTCTGGCACAACCTCTCCGGTGCGGTCATCGCCGCCTACTGGCGCCGTTCCAGTGCGAAGAACGCCGAGCGCGAAGCCGCCGAAATGGAACCTATTTCCAAGTAAGCAAAGGCTGGATCGAATTTCCGAAGGTTCCCTCGTCGCGCCGCAAGGTCTGCAACCAGGGAACCTTCGGTGTTTGGCGGCCGTAGTCGATGCCAGGCTTTGCCCGGCCTCGAAGATTTCGGTGCTATTCGATGCCTTCATCCAAGACCGTGGGCTTCACCGGGTTGCCTTTGTCGTGGCGTGCGTGTGCTCGCCCGTAGGCGCTGCGTGAATTCTGTTTCCACCACCACCAGTCGGCGTGTGAGGCGGTCCTGCGCAGGAGGTCTGCACTGAGTGGGGCAAAACCGTTGGCGACCAGTTCACGGTGGATGTCCTCGGCTGCGCCATAGGCCATGTTCTTCCACTGCTTGCGGCTGCGCACACCGTGGCGGTGCTCCTTGCACCATTCGTTGAGCCGGTTGAACAGCTCAGCTCCCGTGTCCATTTCAGATTCACCATGCACGCCGCTGCTTGCAATCCTTCCTGGCAGCTCGGTGCCCCCATTCGCCGTGGTCTATGAGCCATGTTTCACGGAATAAATCTAGTTCGGATGTTCTCGAGCGTAAACATCTTCGCGGGCTTATGCTCCAAAGGAAGCGGGCAGCACATCGCGGTGTGGAACGATCGACACCACTTCCAGCCGCGGGTCTTGGTGCAACGCCCGGAACAAGTCGGGCGAAGCGGCAACGACCAGGGAATCCGGATACAGGCCGGTGCCCCACGCAAAGGAATGGTTGGGATCCTCGACGAAATCCGGGACCTGGTCCCGGACCCCGCGGAAGATGATTTCCTCGATGCCCAGGTCTTCATGGAGGTACTCCTGGCCGTAAAAGTTGCTGGTCGTGGCCTGGGGCATGAAGGGACGCGCGCGCCCGACCCAGCTCCGGGTGTGCAGCAGCACCCCGGTGCCCAGGTGTGCGCCCAGGATCTCGCGCAGGGCGGCGGCCGTTTCCCTGTCCAACCGGCCCAACGGGGCATCAGGTGAATCGGCGTCGGGATGATCCGCCAAGTAGGCGCTCCACAGCTCGTTGCAATCCGCCGAGGCCTCCAGCCCGGCACCGGACGGAAGCAAGGATGACCACCGTCGAGGTTCCTCGTGGTTGTCATAGGCAGGCAGGAAGAGCCGCAGCAGGTGCAGCGAACGGAATTCCTCGCCGATGTACTCACGGGCCAGCATGGATTCTTCCTTTCAATCGGGGGGACCTGGATATGAAAAAGGTTTCGCGGTGCCGGAAAATTCTCCGACACCGCGAAACCAGATGTTTTCGTGCTGGTTGCTACTTGACGTAGGCGTCGTTCGGGTAACGGATCCCCAGCTGGTGGCGGATCCCGTCGAAGATGGCCATGGTGTTCACCGAGTGCTCCCACGGCATGGTGGGGGACTCGTTCAGGCCCTCCTGGATGCAGCGGGTGGCTTCGCGGAACTCGTACGTGTAGTTCCCGCCCACCGGCTCAAAGACCTCGGTCCGTGCCGGCCCGTTGACCGGGTGGATGAAGAGCTTGGTGGGGTTGTGCAGCGGGGCATTGGTGCCCAGCCAGCCACCGGTGCAGGCCACCCGCGCTTCCTTGGTCGGCGAGCTGGTCAGCGAAACCATCAGCTGCGCGTGGCGCACCCCGGAGTAACCCAGGGTGATGGCGGTCTGGATGTCCACGCCGTCGTCGTTGAGGTCGCTGCTGGCCTGCACCGAGGTCGGGAAACCCATGGCCCCGATGGCCCAGGTGAGTGGGTAGACCCCCATGTCCAGCAGTGCGCCGCCGCCGGCCTCCGGGTCGTAGAGGCGCCAGGTCGGGTCGTAGGGCGCCAGGAATCCCAGGTCCGCCTGGACCCAGGACGGCTCGCCGAGCTCACCGGATTCCAGGATCTCCATGGCCCGGGCGAATGCCGGGGTGAAGCGCGACCAGACGGCTTCCATCAAGAAAAGGTCGCGATCCTCGGCCTCGGCGACCAGGGCGCGGGCCTCGGCGGCATTGATGGTCAAGGACTTCTCGCACACCACGTTCTTGCCGGCCCGCAACGCGGCCATGGCGATCTCGAAGTGCTGCCCGTGCGGGGTGCCGATGTAGACGGCCTCGATCTCCGGTTCGGCAAACATGGCCTCGTAGGAGCCGTAGGCCCATTCGATGTCATGCTCGTCGGCGAAGGCGCGGGCGCGTTCCTCGCTGCGGGATGACACCGCAATCACGTTGGCGTCCTCCAAGGACTGGAGGTCCGCAACGACCTTTTCAACAATGCTCCCGGTGGAGACAACTCCCCAGTTCAACGAGCGGCCCGTGGCCCTGATTGGTGAGGGGGCGCTTGAATGGGCGGCGGGTGGTGCCTGGATGTAACGAACCATCGTAAGTGTGCTCCCTATGCAGAATTGGGCTGGGTGGATGGACCTAACGTGCGGCGTTGGCCTCACGGTGCTTGGCCGCCAGCACCAGGTAGTGGGCGGCGTTTTCCTTCAGGGATTCGACTTCCTCGTCGCTGAGCTCGCGGCGCACCTTGGCCGGAACCCCCGCAACCAGCGAGCGCGGCGGTACCTGGGTGCCCTCGAGCACCAGGGCGCCGGCGGCTACCAGGGAGTTCTCCCCGATGACCGCACCGTTCATGATGGTCGCGCTCATGCCGATGAGGCAGTCGTTGCCCACGGTGGCCCCGTGAACCACGGCCGAGTGGCCCACCGAAACGCGCTCGCCGATGGTGCAGGGGAAACCTGTGTCGGCGTGCAGCACCACGTTGTCCTGGAGGTTGGTGCCCTCCTTGACGGTGATGGTGTCGGAGTCCCCGCGCGCCGAGACGCCGTAGAAGGCGCTGGCGTTCGCACCCAGGGACACATCCCCGGAAAGCGTTGCGGTTGGTGCCACGAAAGCGGTGGGATCGACGGACGGGGTTACTGAATCAATGGTGATGATGTGGGCCATGACACCCACTCTAGCCGGTGCCCTGTGGCCTATTTGGTTGTGCGACACGACGTTCTCGATGGCGTATGCGGGACCGGTGGGGAGACCTCGCCAGGGCCATGGTCCCATGATTCTCGCCAGGTGGGTTGCCAGACGGCCGTGCCCGGTCGGACGGATGCGCCGGACCGGCGCGTGGTGGCCACCGGCCGGGGCAAACAGATAGTGTTGATGCTTGGCTCCGCGCCATGGGACTACTGGGTGTTCCATGGGGATCGGACACAGCAGAACAGGAGCAGCCGGGACAATGTGGCCGCAGCACAAGGTTGAGGTTTACGAGCGGATGGTCGCAGAACTCCGGCGCACCCTCGAGGGTCAGTCGCAGGACATTGCGCCCCACGTTCGCGAGCGGCTGGAAGAAATCATCCAAGGCGCGGTCCACACCATCGAGACCGGCGCCGAAATCGTGGCGGTGGGTCTCCCGGACCTCGCACCCGAACCTGTCGACTTGGCTCCGGTTGAGCCCGCGGTGGTCGAGCTCGCGGCGGCCGAACCTGAACCGGCCGAACCCGCCCCGGCCGCTGCCAAGCCCGCCAGCGATCCCTTCCGACATGGCGCACACGCCGAGGCCAACAGGCTGACCAAGGCCAGGGAACTGGCGCGTTGGCTCTGGGACCGCAATATCAGTGGCGAGCAGGTCCTGGGCTTCACCAACAAGTGGCGCAACAAGATCGCCCGGGCAGCCGGCGTCAATCCGCCCTCCACGCTGGAAACCTGGACGGTAGCGGTGGACCTGATGACGCGCATGGAAGAACTGGCCGCTTCCGGGACCCAACCGGAAGCCAGCGAACGCCACCACCTGGACGAGCACGAACAGTGGGCCACCGAAGGCTAGAAGGAATCGCGGCTGCTTTTGCCCGGGACGAATTCCCAACCACAGTTCCAAACTTCGCTACGGCGGAGGTGGGCCCGAAGAAGATGAGTTGGCCCAGGGAGATGCCACGCCGGAGCATTCCGTTGGCGGCGGCGGATGCCTGCCCGTCCACAGGGAACGTTGTACACCACGGACCGCATGTCGCGTGCCCAACCGCCAGGTTCGCCGGTGGCATGATGAACGCATGAGTGAAAACGAGAATCCCATGCTGCGTTCCGTCGAACTGACCCGCACGGCCACGGCCCGCTACACGGTGCGCAATGCCGCGGGTGCGGAAATCGAATTTGGCCACGGCGAAGGGCTGCTGAGCCCGGTGGAGTTGCTGCTGGCCGCGATCGCCGGTTGTTCGTCCATCGACGTCGACACCGTGACGGCCCGCAGCGCCGAGCCCGTGACCTTCAAGGTCGCGGCCACCGGAAACAAAGTGGTTGAGGACGGCGCCAGTCGGGTGGACGGGCTGCACCTGTCCTTCAACGTGGAATTCCCCGACACGCCCGAAGGCCAGAAGGCCGCCGGCATGGTCGAGCGCCTGGTGGAGCTCTCGCACGAGAAGTACTGCACGGTGTCACGGACCGTGGAGCGCGGCACTGCTGTCACGAACGAGGTCCACGTGGCGCTCGAGGACAACGGGCAGCCAGGACTGCCGTAGGGGTGCACCAGCGCCAAACGCCCTACGGGGGTGTTGCCCGCTGCCCTGCCGGCCTTGTCCCCCTTCGGGCCCATGGGGTGGGGCGCGCCTGACCAAGGTGAGCCTGTCCACGCTGGCAAGGAAACCATAAACCGTCGAGGATTGGGGTGGGGAACCTTTCCCCATGTCTACAGGCAAAGGTGTGATTGACCCGTGGGTCTGATGAAACGCTATCCGGTGGTGGTGGCAACACTCGTGGTGTTGGCCGGCACGCTGCTGCTGCTTCCGTTCGGGATGGGCGAGGCTGCGCGCTGGATCGCGGGCATTTTTGCCCTGGGGGTCGCGCTGCAGCTGGGCTGGGGCATGGTGAAGGACATCGCCCGGGGACACTGGGGCATTGACATCCTGGCGTTCACCGCGATCCTGTCCACGGTGTTCGTGGGGGAATGGATCGCGGCACTGATCATCTGCCTGATGGTCTCCGGGGGCGAGGCATTGGAGGACTATGCCCAGGTCCGCGCCACCCAATCGCTTTCGGAGCTCATGGACCGGGTACCAACCCGCACCCGGCTCGTGGACGCCGCCGGGAACCTCACCGAGGTGAAGGTGGAGGCGGTCGTCCCGGGGGATGTGCTGCTGGTGCGGCCCGGGGAGGTGCTTCCGGTGGACGGGGTGCTGCTTGATGGCGAGGCCGACTTCGACGAGTCCTCGTTGACCGGTGAATCGCTGCCGGTGCACAAGCTCGCGGGGGAAGTGCTGATGTCCGGTTCCGTGAACGGGAACCGCGCCATCAAGATGCAAGCCTCTGCCGGCGCCGCCGACTCGCAGTACTCGCGCATCGTCGAACTGGTCCAGGAAGCCTCCAGCTCTCGGGCGCCGATGGTGCGCCTGGCCGACCGGTACGCTGTCCCGTTCACGCTGCTGGCCTACGTCATTGCCGGTGCGGCGTGGTGGGCCAGCGGGGACCCGGTGCGTTTTGCCGAGGTGCTCGTGGTCGCCACCCCCTGCCCGTTGCTGATTGCCGCACCGGTGGCCTTCATGGGAGGGATGAGCCGCGCGGCCAAGGGAGGGGTCATCGTCAAGGACGGCGGCACCCTGGAAAAGCTAGCCGCGGTGAAATCCGTGGCCTTCGACAAGACCGGGACGCTGACCCGGGGCACCCCGGAACTGCGCGGTGTCATGCCGGTGGAAGGGTTCGATGCCGATGAGCTGCTGGGCCTGGTGGCCGCCGCGGAGCAGTACTCCTCGCACGTGTTGGCCGCCTCGATCGTGGCTGCCGCCGGGAAACGCGCGCTGCCCATCGCCGAGGTGCAGGATGCCAGTGAGGAAGCGACCCATGGAGTCAGCGCCTTGGTGGGCGGGCGCCGGGTGCTGGTGGGCAAGCCGGCCTGGGTGGCATCGCTGGCCTCCGGGGTGGTGCGCCGGGAGCTGGGCCCGGGTGAGTCTTCCGTCTACATTGCGGTGGATGGCGCCTTTGCCGGGGTGCTGCTGCTGGCCGACGAACTGCGCGAAGACGCAGGAGCTACGCTGGAGCGGCTGCGCGCATTGGGTGTGAAGGAAATGCTCATGCTCACCGGCGATCAGCAGGCCACGGCCGACCACATCGCCGCGGAGATCGGCCTGGACACGGTGTACGCCGAGTGCCTGCCCGAGGACAAGGTCGTGCACGTGCGCAAGCTGGAGCACCGCCCCGTGATGATGGTCGGTGACGGGGTCAACGACGCCCCGGTGCTGGCCGCGGCCGATGTGGGTGTGGCCATGGGGGCGCGCGGCTCGACCGCCGCCTCGCAAACCGCCGACGTGGTCATCATGACCGAGAACATCTCCCAGATAGCGCACGCGGTGCGGATCGGCAAGGACACGCTGCGCATCGCGGTGCAGTCCATCTGGCTGGGCATTGTCTTCTCCGTGGTGCTGATGCTGGTGGCCGCCACCGGGGTGCTGCCGGCGGTGGCGGGGGCGCTGAGCCAGGAGGTCGTGGACCTGGTCGCGATCCTGTCCGCGCTGCGTGCACTGAAGGGCAGGCGGCAGAAGAAGGCCCCGGAGAGCCGGCCGGCACCCGCTGGATCGACAGAGGTGCGCTGAACCTGGCCGCTACACGGAAGCCGCGGGAAGTGGTGTGCGGATTCCCTGCCCGGCCCGGCGATTCACCAGCGCGTCATGGACGAAGGGCGCGTAGCCTGCCATCATCATCAGCGCGAAGGCGAGCAGCGGCAGCGCAGTGTTCAGCATCAACACGATGCCCAGATGCAGGCAAGCCCCGATCAGGAACGCGACCGGGCGCAGTCCGGGGATCCACAGCGCCACCGAGAGGAAGAGTTCCGCGCAGACACTACCGATGGCCAGGAGGGGCAGTAGGCTCACTGGCACCGGGATCCACTCGCGCAGGTGGTGTCCGATGACCTCGCCGGAGAGGTACTGCTCGTTCAGTTTGGAAACGGCGGTGAACGCGTAGACCGTCGTGATCTGCACCTTGAGCAGGAATGCCGGCAGCAGGAAGAAATCCTGCTGCCGGCCCATGCCCTTGGAGGAAACCGGTTCGTCTAGGAGAACACCACGGTGCGGTAGCCGTCGAGCATGACCCGGCGCTCGGCATGCCAGGCCACGGCGCGGGTGAGGGTACGCCCCTCCACGTCGCGTCCCATGGCCACGAACTGGCCCGCGGTGCGTGCATGGTCCACCCGGATGACCTCCTGCTCGATGATCGGGCCTTCGTCCAGATCCGCCGTGACGTAGTGGGCGGTCGCGCCAATGAGCTTTACGCCGCGGGCGTGGGCCTGGTGGTAGGGCTTGGCGCCCTTGAAAGAGGGCAGGAACGAGTGGTGGATGTTGATGGCCCGTCCGCTCAACGCGCGGCACAAATCGTCCGAGAGGATCTGCATGTAGCGGGCCAGCACCACCAGCTCGATGTCGTGTTCGTCCACCAGGGCCAGCAGCCGTGCCTCGGCCTGGGCCTTGGTCGCTGCGGTGACCGGGAGGTGGATGAATTCAATGCCATGGAAGTCGGCCATGGGCTTCAGGTCCAGGTGGTTGGAGACGATGACCGGGATCTCCACGGGCAAGGTCCCGGCACGCTGGGCAAAGAGGAGGTCGTTGAGCGCGTGGCCTTCCTTGGACACCATGATCAAGGTCCGCACCCGGGACCCGGCCGCGGTGATGCCAAGTTCCATGCCGAATTCCTCACGAACCGGACCCAATGCGTTGCGCACCGCGTCGAGGTCCTGGGCCGTGGCCACGGCGATGCGCATGAAGAAGTTGTGGGTCTCGGGGCTTTCGAATTGCTGCGACTCGGTGATGTTGCATCCCGCGCTCAGCAAGGCTCCGGAGACGGCGTGGACGATGCCCGGACGGTCGGGACAAGACAGGGAAACAATGAATTCGTTGGTGGTCACGTATTCACGCTACATGCAGGTGCCGCCGTGCCTGAATCAGGTGAAGGGAACACGGACACACCTACCGGGAATCGGCTGTGGCGGTGTCGGTGGCCGCGGGGTCCTGGAGCCTGCCGGCGGCAACGGCGGCGGCACGTCCGGCACGGGTCGCCCCGATGGTGGACGCCGAGGCGCCGTACCCGACCAGGAACAGGCCCGGGACCTTGGGAACAGACACCGAATCCTCACCCATGAGGATCCCGCCGCCGGGCTCGCGCAGGCCCAGCGGCGCCAGGTGGTGAAGGGAAGCCCGGAACCCGGTGGCCCACAGGATCACGTCGATCTCCTCGGTGCTGCCGTCGGTGAAGGTGACCGAGCGGGCGGAGATCGAGTCGATCGCACCGCGGGAGATCAGCACCCCCGAATCGATTCCCTCCTGGTAGAAATCGGTTAGCGGCAGCCCGGTCGCCGCGACCACTGACAACGGCGGCAGGCCCGCCCGGGTGCGGGCATTGACGTTGGTCTCAACCTCAATGCCCCAGGCCTTGTCCAGGGGTGCTTTCCTCCACTGCGGCGCTCGCCGGGTGGACCATAGGGTGTCAATGCCATGTGTGGAAAGCTGCAGCAGGAACTGGGCGGCACTGGTGCCGCCGCCCACCACCAGCACGCGTTGTCCCAGGAATTGCCCAGGTGCCGTGAAATCGTGGGTGTGCAGCTGACGGCCGGTGAATTCGCGTTGCCCGGGGTAAAACGGCCAATACGGCTTGTCCCAGGTTCCGGTGGCGTTGATCACCGTGGCCGCACGGATGACGCGTCCGTCGGTGGAAGTGATCGCGAATCCGTCCTCGAGGGAACCGGTGACATTGCGCACCTTGAAGGGGCGGATCACCGGCAGTGCGAAGGCCGATTCGTAGGCCCCGTAGTAGCGGGAAACCACCGCCGAGGCGGGCTCGCGTGGATCGGGGGTGGCAAGGTCCATGCCGGGAAGGGAGTGCAGCCCGTGGGCACGGTCAAAAGTCAATGAATCCCAGCGGTGGCGCCATGCTCCGCCCGGGCCGTCGTTGGCGTCCAGCACCACGAAGTCCTCGTGGGGAACGAGGCCCTTGCGCCGCAAATGGTGGGCCGCCGAGAGCCCCGCCTGCCCGGCACCGATGACGACCGTGCGCATTTCCTTGCCCGTGGACTGCATTCCTGGGGGCCCTCCTTCAGGGACGTCTTCGTTGAAGATTCAATGTTCTTAGTGTGTAACAGTCCCAACCGCGGGCCTATTCCGACTAATATCGAAGGGTGTCGCGACTGGCGTTGGGTGGGATGAACCACCGGGGAGCGGCACATGAGCTAACCACGGACCGCGCGCCTGGGTCCGGGGGTTGAATGTTTCGCAATGTGTACCTGCCCGAAGACCAACCCTCACCCACTGGAGTTCAACACCATGAGCAAGAATCCCGTGACCAACCAGTCCCTCGCAGAGATCGATCCGGAAATCGCCGAGGTCCTCAGGCTTGAGCTGGGTCGCCAGCGCGACACCCTGGAAATGATCGCCTCCGAGAACTTCGCCCCGCGCGCGGTCCTCGAGGCCCAGGGCTCGGTCCTGACCAACAAGTACGCCGAGGGCTACCCGGGCCGCCGCTACTACGGCGGCTGCGAGCACGTGGACGTGGCCGAGAACCTGGCCATCGAGCGCGTGAAGACCCTCTTTGGCTCCAAGTTCGCCAACGTCCAGCCGCACTCCGGCGCCTCGGCCAACGCCGCGGCACTCTCGGCCATGATCGAACCCGGTGACAAGATCCTGGGCCTGTCCCTGGCCCACGGCGGTCACCTGACCCACGGCATGAAGCTGAATTTCTCCGGCAAGCTCTACAAGGTCGCCGCCTACGAGGTCGATCCGGAAACCTTCCGCGTGGACATGGTCAAGCTCCGTGCCCAGGCCATCGCCGAGAAGCCGCAGGTCATCATCGCCGGCTGGTCCGCCTACCCGCGCCAGCTCGATTTCGCCGAGTTCCGCGCCATTGCCGACGAAGTCGGTGCCAAGCTCTGGGTCGACATGGCCCACTTCGCCGGGCTGGTCGCTGCCGGACTGCACCCGAACCCGGTCCCGTACGCCGACGTGGTCACATCCACCGTGCACAAGACCCTTGCCGGTCCGCGGTCGGGCCTGATCCTGACCAACGATCCGGACCTGGCCAAGAAGATCAACTCCAACGTCTTCCCCGGCCACCAAGGCGGGCCGCTCATGCACGCGATCGCCGGCAAGGCCGTGGCCTTCAAGATCGCCGCCGGCGAGGAATTCAAGGCGCGCCAGGTCCTGACTCTCGAGGGCGCCAAGATCCTGGCCGAGCGCCTGACCGCCAAGGATGTCACCGGTGCTGGCGTCTCCGTGCTCACCGGCGGCACCGACGTGCACCTGGTCCTGGTGGACCTGCGCAACTCGGAGCTCGACGGCAAGCAGGCCGAAGACCTGCTGCATGAAATCGGGATCACCGTGAACCGCAACTCGGTGCCGTTCGACCCGCGCCCGCCGATGACCACCTCTGGCCTGCGCATCGGCACCCCGGCCCTGGCCACCCGCGGCTTCGACGCCGCGGCCTTCACCGAGGTCGCCGACATCATCGGTGTCGCGCTGCGCGACGGGCAGAACGCCGACAAGGCCGCACTGGCTGCGCGCGTGGACACCCTGGCCAAGGCCTTTCCGCTCTACGAAGGCCTCGAAGACTGGTAATCGGCCACCGGCCCCCAACTCGGCACGGCCGCCGCCACAGCGTGCGCCTGCAACCACTTTCCCGAACGGAGCACCACCACCCATGACTGCACAGATCCTTGACGGCAAGGCAACCGCAAAGGCCATCAAGGCCGAACTGACCGAACGCGTCGCGGCCCTGGCCGCACGCGGCGTCACCCCCGGCCTGGGCACCATCCTGGTCGGGTCCGACCCGGGCTCCACCTGGTACGTCGGCGGCAAGCACAAGGACTGCGCGGAGGTCGGCATCAAGTCGATCCGCGTGGACCTGCCGGAGGACACCACCCAGGAGGCCCTGCTGGCCAAGGTCCGCGAGCTGAACGAGAACCCGGAATGCACCGGCTACATCGTGCAGCTGCCGCTGCCGGCGCACATCGATACGGATGTGATCCTCGAGGCCATGGACCCGGCCAAGGACGCCGACGGCCTGCACCCGATGAACCTGGGCCGCCTGGTTGCCAACGTCAACCGCCCGATGACCTCGCCGCTGCCCTGCACGCCCAAGGGCTGCGTGGTGCTCCTGGAGCGCCACGGCATCGACCTGAACGGCAAGAACGTGTTGGTCGTGGGCCGCGGGGTGACCATTGGCCGCCCGATCGGGCTGCTGCTGACCCGCCGCGACATCAACGCGACGGTCACCCTGGCGCACACCGGCACCAGGGACCTGGCCAAGCACCTCGCCGAGGCCGATGTGGTGGTTGCCGCCGCGGGGGTGCCGCACATGATCAAGGCCAAGGACCTCAAGCCCGGCGCGATCGTGCTGGACGTGGGGGTCTCGCGTGTCAACGACGAAAACGGCAAGGCCGTGGTCACCGGTGACGTGGAGCCGGCTGCCCACGAGGTTGCTTCCTGGATCTCCCCGAACCCGGGAGGCGTGGGTCCGATGACCCGTGCCATGTTGCTGGCCAACGTGGTCGAGTCCGCGGAGCGCGCGGCCGGACAGTAAACAAGTCCGCCACAGCACGACAGCGGCCCGTGTGCGGTTCCCCTTCAACAGGAGGGAAACCGCACGCGGGCCGTGTGCTTTCCGGGCAAGTCGCCAAGGTCCCATGCATAGGATTGCTCCATGACCGCCGACACCGCTTCCGTCACTCGACGCGCCCTGTCGGAGCGCCTGCGGTGGGTCATCGGGCTGCTGGTGTTCGCCGCCGCCTGCTACGCGGTCTTCGGCTGGTTGTACGACCGAGAACTCCGCGATGCCTCGGGCAACAGGCTGGTCTTTTATCTGGGTTGGCAAGACGGGGAATTCGCGGCCTTGGCATTTGTGCTCGGGGGATTGGCAGTCGGCGCGGTGTTGCTGCTGCTGGGCGGCCCACTGGTCGCGCGAATCCGGAACACCGCCGTCTTTGTCATTGTGCAGTTGCTGCTCTTCGCCGTGGGCACCGTGCTCTTCCTGTTCTGGGCGGTGGCCTGCCTGGTCATCATGATGGGTGCCGGAATGGGGTCGATGGATCTGGTCACCGCCACGGATGGCAAGCGGGTGCTCCTGGAGCGGAGCGTGGTCGACGGCGACATAACCGCCGTCTGGGTTCCGCACTCGTGGTTCATGTATGCGGAGCTCCCCGACAGCGGTTTCCCGATCGGGAAGTATCTCCTGAGCGAGGACTGCACCCTGGAACCCAGTCCCGAGCCGTGGGTCCTTACCTGCCAGGGAATTGAAGTGGTGCTCGAGCGTAACCGCTGACCTTGGTCGTTGCCTTTGACGCCCTTTGCGCGTGTTTCGTGGGTAGGCCCCAACCGACTGCTTTCGTTTGATGAAGAATTACGTGGTAAATACCAGCCGGGGTTCCGGAGAAGGTTTCGCTGGTGCACTGGTGCATGTACTGCCATTACGGGGCCAGAGGCTGAAGGCTTCTCCCATGTTGACTCAAATTGACCGCTGGCGATCCTGAGCTGCATGGCCAAACTTATCGCGGAGAAACACGGATTGCGCCGACGGAAACGCATGCAAGTAGCGGGACCCGGGATGCCGTGGTGTTGAAATGGCCTGTGGAACCATGCTTGAAACGTTTCCGTATCCGCTGACGGTGTACTCCCAGTGGTGTACACCCCGCTACGGCCGCGGCCGGATGAACACGGATTGGGACAACGAGTAGTCTCGTCTCATGATCAATCGACGCCGTCCCCCGCTGGGCATTTTGCCGGTGGCCGTGGCGGTCGTCCAGATCGTCGGCACGCACTTTGCCGCGCACAGATTCAATGATTCGCTGTCCTGGGTTGCTGTCCTCTTGCTGCTGGCGGGTCCGGCCCTGCTGCTGCTGCGTCGACGCGCACCCGGACCCATGGTCGCCGGCATCGGATTGGTGACAGTTGGATACGTCGCGGCAGGTTTCCCCTGGGGCCCCTTTCCCCTTTCCTTTGCCGTGGGGCTCGTCCTTGCAGTCCTTGCCGGTGCCCGTTGGTGGGCTTGGGGGAGTGCTGCCGCTGCCGGGGTCGGATTCCTGCTGCTGGCCATGCAGCATGGTGAAAGCACCCGGGTCTTCTTCGTGCTCGTGTGGCTGATAGTCGTCCTGCTGGTGGGTGAGCTGGGCCGCAGCGCCAGGACGCGGCGGGATGAGTACCGCCGGGCGTCCATGGAACGGGCCAGGCACCAGCGTGACGAGGAGCGATTGGTGCTGGCACGCGACATCCATGACGTCGTGGCGCATTCGCTGTCGATGATCAACGTACAGGCCTCCGTGGCCCTTCATTTGGCCAAGAAGGGCGGCGACGCCCAGGGCATGTATGAGGCCTTGGAAAACATCAAATCGGGATCCAAGGAAGCCCTCTCCGAGGTGCGTGAGGTGTTGTCCGTCCTGCGCCAGGATGCGCCGCGGGTTCCCAGCCAGCGGCTGGAACAGCTCGACGAGCTGGTGCAGCGGGTCCGTGGCGCCAACTTGTCGATCATCTTCACCCCACCGGTGTTGCCGCCTCCCGGGTGGGTCGATGAGCGGGTGGAGAACATCCTTTATCGGGTGGTCCAGGAATCCCTGACCAATGTCGTGCGGCACGCCAAGGCGAGCCGCGTGGTGGTGGCCGTGCACCTGGATGACGCGCACGCCGCGGTCACGGTCACCGACGACGGAGTTGGCATTGGTCTTGGCAACGAGGGAAACGGAATCGGCGGCATGCGCGAACGCCTGGGTGCACACGGCGGCACACTGACGATCGACGCGGCGAATGCACCGGGAGCACCGACTCCCGGAACCAGGATCAGCGCCCGGCTGCCGGCACCAGGAACAACGCGTGCCTGAAAACCAGGCACGCCACGACACGAAGCCAAGGAGCCCCATGATCGGCCTTCTCATTGTTGATGACCAGTCGTTGATCCGGGCAGGCTTCTCCGCGCTGCTGGGCGCCGAGGACGACATGCAGGTGCTCGGCCAGGCTTCCAACGGCCTGCAGGCGCTGGCCCAGGCCCGCGCCTTGAAACCCGACATCGTGCTCATGGACATCCGCATGCCCCAAGGAGACGGCATCACGGCCGCGGCAGCAATCACCGCAGATGCCGACTTGGCCCACACCCGGATCATCATGCTCACCACCTTCGAACTCGACGACTACATCCTCGATTCAATCCGAGCCGGAGCCTCCGGATTTCTGGTCAAGGACACCGAACCGGAGGAATTGATCCATGCCGTGCGAATCGTTGCGGCGGGGGACTCGCTGCTTTCGCCCTCGGTGACCCGCAAGCTCCTGGCCCAGGTTGCCGCCACCCAGCCCCCGCCGCCCACCCAGAGGCCTGCGGCCATGGACGGACTGACCGAACGCGAGCGCGAGGTGTTGCTGCTCATTGGCACAGGCAAGAGCAACGCCGAAATCGCCGAGCAACTTTTCATCACCCCGCTGACGGCCAAGACCCATGTCTCCCGGATCATCGGGAAGATGGGCGTGCGCGACCGGACAGGGCTCGTGGTGATCGCGTACGAAAGCGGGCTGATCACTCCCGGCGCACTGCCGACCACGCAGGAGCCTCGACGCGACGGACCCTAATCCAAGCGGCACCAGCAACTGCACCGGGTGGAGTACGCCGCGCAATCCGAGGTGTCTCCACCGGGCCGATGCGGCAAGGGACCCCAAGGAACGAAAGTGGATACACGAGGCAAATGGCCTCGCAATCCGCAATCGATGCTTTGAGGAGCAACCAAAATGACAACCACGATTCTTCCCGCACTGGCAGCGATGCCGGCCCATGCCTGGGGACCGGGATACGGACCGGGCTGGTTCGTCCTGATCCCTATCTTCTGGATCCTGCTCATCGGCTTCTTCATTGTCTTCAGCCGCCGAGTGTATTGGCGCCACCTCATCCAGGGCGACCCCGCGAGCGCCGAGGGCGTGCTGCGCGAGCGCTACGCACGCGGAGAGATCGATGAGACCGAGTACCGGCAGCGCTTGGAAGTGTTGCGCGCAAATCGGAAATAAGTCTTCTTAACGCCGATGATCGGCACCGAACCCCGGGTGGAGTGCACCCGCGGTTCGGTCTGCGCCGGGGCAAAAAACATTCGGGTGACGCAGGTAACACATGCAATAAGTGTTATATGTCGTGACGTGGGGAGGGTTGGAAAAAGTCGCGGAAACAGGGGCCAGCACGCCTATTTCCGCATGCCTGCGGGAAGTTCATGCCCGAAAATGAATCAGGATATTTGGTGTCACTGTGCAACGATCAGGTGCTTCACATGCGTAGCACGTAAGCTCATGAACATAGGAACCGAGATTTTCAGTTCTTACGACTGAAATCGTCGCCCTACTCGCTAATCGGGAGTGACCCTTGAGCAGTATGAGTTCCACTTTGTCCCCCTCGGCCCCGGAGCAACGTGTATCGCGTGGTTCCGCAGGAGCCAACAACTACCGCCACCTGAAGATCCGCGTTCGCGATGCCGGCCTGCTGGGCCGCCGCAAGGGCCACTATCTTGGGCTTGTCAGCGTGTTGGTGGCACTTCTCGGAGGGGCCGTTACGGGCTTTGTGCTGTTGGGGGATAGCTGGTATCAGCTGCTTATCGCCGCCGCCATTGGCGTCATCCTCACCCAGTTCGCATTTCTTGCCCATGAGGCCTCGCACCGCCAGATCCTGACCTCGGGCCCGGCAAACGACAGGTTCGGCCGCTTTCTGGCCAACTTCGTGGTGGGCATCAGCTACCAGTGGTGGATGAACAAGCACAACAAGCACCACGCCATGCCCAACACCATCGGCAAGGACCCCGATATCGAGTGGGACACCATTTCGTTCCAGACCGAGGATGCCCAAAGGCAGAAGGGCTTCCTGAAGTGGATCACCGAACGCCAGGGCTACCTCTTCTTCCCGTTGCTGACCCTCGAGGGCTTCAACTTGCACATGCGCTCGATGATCTATTTGTTCACCGGCGATCGGGTCAAGGACCGTCGACGTGAGATCATCTCCATCATCATCAGGTTGTCCCTCTATGTGGCAGCCATCTACATCTTCCTGCCGGTAGGAATTGGCTCGGCGTTCCTGGGTGTGCAGCTCGCGGTCTTTGGTGTGTACATGGGTGCCTCGTTTGCCCCGAATCACAAGGGCATGCCGATGATTCCCAAGGAGTCGCGCATCGACTTCTTCTCGCGCCAGGTTCTCACCAGCCGAAACGTCATGGCCCGCTCGACCTTCGGCAACCGCGTGCTCTCGCATGTCTTCGGCGGCCTGAACTACCAGGTGGAGCACCACCTGTTCCCCTCGATGCCGCGCGCCAACCTCGCCGGCGTCGCCGAGATCGTGCGCGAATACTGCCACGAACTTAAGGTCCCGTACACGGTCACCTCGGTGACCCAGTCCTACGCGCAGGTCATTACGTACCTGAACAAGGTCGGCCTCTCGGCCCGCGACCCGTTCGACTGCCCGATGGTCGGCGAGTTCCGCCCCTACAAGTAGGCGGATCTTGACGTCGTCGACCGATCGCTCGGCGGACTGCGAAACTTGAATATTGCACATTGTCCCCGACGCCGTTCATTCGGCTTCGGGGACAATGTGCAATCTGCCGACTGGCAGTCTTGAGCGGTGGTTTGCGGCAAGTTGTGACAATGTGACAAGCGGTGTGGCCCACTTCACCGTTGTACCTGTCAATGAGTCAAAGTTCCCGGAGTGAAACCTTGGAGTTCATGTAAAAAGGTCGACTCAGTAGGCTGAATTCAAGCGCGACGATCTTCACCAGATTCAACACACTGCAAAGTTTTTTGGGTCCGCCTCATAAGGTGAGGCTTGGGCTTCCCAGCGCGGCGACCATTCGCCCCTCTTTTGTTTGGTGAATTAGGTAAGTCATACCTAAGCTAGGTGTGCGGGTTTGCTCAAGATCCTTGCTGGCCCGCCGGATACCTTCACTCCATAAGAAAGCGCCGATCCATGACGATTCGTAAAAACGTGCTGGCTGGCATGGCCCTCATCGCCACCGCCGCCCTCAGCTTGACCGCATGCTCCGCAAACGCACCGGCCGCCGGAGAATCGGATGCCGGAGGAATCACGGTCTACAACGCACAGCACGAGAGCCTGACCCAGGAATGGGTTGACGCCTTCACCGCCGAGACCGGCATCAAGGTCACCGTACGCAACGGCTCGGACACCGAAATGTCCAACCAGATCATCCAGGAAGGCAAGGCCTCGCCGGCCGACGTCTTCCTGACCGAGAATTCTCCCGCAATGACGCAGGTTGAGAATGCCGGTCTCTTCGCAGACATCGACAAGGCCACCATCGACCAGGTGCCTGCCGAGTTCCGCCCGTCCACCAACAAGTGGACCGGCATCGCAGCACGCTCGACCGTGTTCGTCTACGACCCCAAGAAGATCAGCGCAGACCAGCTGCCCAAGTCCATGCTGGACCTGGCCAAGCCGGAGTGGAAGGGCAAGTGGGCAGCATCCCCGACCGGCGCCGACTTCCAGGCCATCGTTGCAGCGCTGCTGGAACTCAAGGGCGAAGAAGCCACCACGGAATGGCTTGCGGGCATGAAGGAGAATTTCACCGCCTACAAGGGCAACTCCACCGCCATGAAGGCAGTGAATGCCGGTGAAGTCGATGGTGCGCTGATCTACCACTACTACTACTATGGCGACCAGGCCAAGACCGGCGAGAACTCAAAGAACGTCACTTCGCACTACTTCAAGAACCAGGATCCGGGAGCTTTCGTTTCTGTTTCCGGTGGAGGCGTCCTCGCCTCCTCGAAGCACGCGGAGCAGGCCCAGGAATTCCTGAAGTTTGTCACCGGCAAGAAGGGCCAGGAAATCCTCAAGGACGGCACTTCGTTTGAGTACGCCGTTGGTTCCGAGGTGGCTTCCAATGAGAAACTGGTCCCACTGAAGGAACTCCAAGCTCCGGCCGTTGATCCGGCCAAGCTCGACTCGGCCAAGGTCACCGACCTCATGACCAAGGCAGGACTGCTGTAACCCAGATGAGCGAGACTCAATTGGTTCCCGCGAAATATCGGGAACCGAAGATGGCGGGCGGGGGCACCAAGCCCCGCCCGCCATTGGGCGTTTCCACGCTCGTCATCTTGGCAACCTTGATTGCCGTGTTCTCCCTGGTTCCCCTGGGCTACGTCATCTACATGACGGTGGCCACTGGCTGGGACACAGTCGTCGAACTCATCGTGCGCCCGCGTGTCGGTGAGCTGCTGCTCAACACCATCTTGCTGGTGCTCGTCACGCTTCCGCTGTGCCTCGTGCTGGGTGTGGGCGGTGCCTGGCTGGTGGAACGCACCAACCTGCATGGCCACCGCTGGTGGGCGCTGGCACTGGCCGCCCCGCTGGCGATTCCTGCGTTCGTCAACAGCTACGCCTGGGCCTCGACCATTCCCTCACTGGCCGGCCTGGGCGCCGGCACGCTGATCGCCACGCTGTCCTACTTCCCGCTGGTGTACATCCCCGTCGCGGCGACCCTGGGACGGCTGGACCCGGCCATCGAGCAGTCGGCAGCCTCGCTGGGTCTGGGTCCCTGGGCCGTGTTCTTCCGGGTGGTGCTGCCGCAGCTCCGCATCGCCATGGCCGGCGGCTCGTTGTTGGTGGCCCTGCACCTGCTCTCGGAATACGGCGCCTTTGCCATGATCCGTTTCGACACCTTCACCACCGCGATCATGATCCAGTTCCAGTCCACCTTCAACGGGGCCGCGGGCAACATGCTCGCCAGCGTGTTGGTCCTGCTGTGCATGCTGCTCCTGCTGGCCGAGGCCAAGACCCGCGGCAACGCGAGGTACTCGCGCGTCGGGTCCGGGGTGCAGGGACTGGCCACGCGCCTGCGGCTGGGACGCCACGAGATCGCCGCCCAGCTGGCGTTGCTCGCGCTGTTCGTGCTCTCCCTGGGCGTGCCGCTGTATTCGGTGGTTCGCTGGCTGGTCGCCGGGGGAGCGGCGATCTGGGACCCGACAGAGTTCTTCCCCGCCCTGGCCCAGACCATGGGCTACGGCCTCACCGGCGCCCTGGTCACCTGCGTGGTGGCCTTCCCCATGGCGTTCCTGGCCGTGCGCCACCCCAACTGGTTCAGCAAGCTGCTGGAGCTGTCCAACTACATCACCAGCTCGATGCCCGGGATCGTGGTCGGTCTGGCCTTTGTCACGGTTGCCATTCGTTTGGTTCCCGGGATCTACCAAAGCGCGTACGTGTTGTTGGCCGCCTACGTGCTGCTTTTCCTTCCGCGCGCGCTGGTGAACCTGCGCGCAGGTCTCTCCCAGGCACCGCGCGAACTCGAGGAGGCGGCCCGCTCGCTGGGCAGGTCCCCGGCTGTGGCCTTCTTCCGGGTGACCCTCCGATTGAGCGCCCCGGCGGCGGCCGGGGGGGTGGCGCTGGTGTTCCTGGCCATTGTCAATGAATTGACGGCAACCTTGTTGCTGGCACCCAACGGCACCCGCACCCTGGCAACCGCATTTTGGGCCAAGAGCAGCGAAATCGACTATGCGGGCGCCGCACCCTACGCGTTGTTGATGATCCTTATTTCCTTGCCCATGACCTACCTGCTGTTCCAACAGTCAAAGAAAGCAGCCGGACAGTGACCACCCAGATTCCCCAGGCCCACAAGTTCTACGGGCTCATGCCAGCTGTCAAGTTCCTGCGCACCAGCAACCTGGTCAAGAGCTTCGGCAACAAGGAAGTCCTCAAGGGGGTCGACCTCGCCCTGAACGAGGGAGGAACCACCGCAATCGTCGGGCCCTCGGGATCCGGCAAGACCACCTTGTTGAGGCTGATCGCGGGCTTCGAAAACCCGGATTCCGGAACCATTGAGCTGAACAACCGCACGGTGGCCGGGGATGCGTGGGTGCCTGCACACAAGCGCGAGATCGGGTACGTGGCACAGGACGGGGCGCTCTTCCCGCACCTGAGCGTGGCCCAGAACATTGCCTTTGGGCTGGATCGCTCCTGGAACGTTGCCGGTCGCAGGGCGAATACCCGGCGCGTGGCCGAGCTGTTGGAGATGGTCTCCCTGGAGGCATCCATGGGGGAGCGGCGCCCGCACGAGATCTCCGGCGGGCAGCAGCAGCGCGTGGCCCTGGCCCGTGCCCTGGCCCGCAAGCCCAAGCTGATGCTGCTGGACGAGCCGTTCTCGGCCCTGGATGCCGGGCTGCGCGTGGCCACGCGCAAGGCCGTGGCAGATGTCCTGCTAGCCGCGGAGATCACCACGATCCTGGTCACCCACGACCAGGGCGAGGCGCTGTCCTTTGCCGACCAGGTGGCGGTCATGCGCGGGGGAAGGCTTGCCCAGACCGGCACGCCGTTCTCCGTCTAC
Source organism: Arthrobacter sp. AQ5-05 (assembly GCF_003287975.1). Lineage (GTDB taxonomy): Bacteria > Actinomycetota > Actinomycetes > Actinomycetales > Micrococcaceae > Paeniglutamicibacter. Next base: position 8,841 of record NZ_QMKQ01000023.1, on the reverse strand, counting down.
ACCCGCCCTGCGGACTTGGACACCGCCGAGTTCCTGGGGGACGCGGTCATGCTGGACGCACTGCTCCAGGGTTCGCTGGCCACCTGTTCGCTGGGCGGCATTCCGGTGCGGCACGCGACCGTTCAGGGCCGGGTGAGGCTGATGCTGCGCCCGGAGCAGATCCGGATCACCGCGGAGGGGCCGATCAAGGGGACCGTGGTCGACACGGTGTTCTTCGGGCCGGAGACCACGGTGCGGATCAAGCTCTCCCCGGTTCCCGGCCTTGTCGGGGGTGGCGAAATCATTACCATCCGGCACTGGAACGCGTCGATGGCACGTCCCGGCATGGAACTGAACCTTCGGGTCATTGGCGAAGGCGTGGCCTTCGCCGCCGAGTAGGAATCAGGGAATCACGAAAATGGCCGCGGCCCGTCTTGGGCGGCGTGGGTCAGCCAAAGATCCCGCTCTTCATGATGTTGATGGCCGCAGGCCCCAGGATTACGATGAACAGCGTCGGGAAAATGAAAAGCAAAAGCGGAAACAGGATCTTGACCGGCAATTTCATCGCCGTTTCCTCGGCCCGCTGCCGGCGCTTGATGCGCATTTGGCCAGCCTGCGTCCGCAACACCCTGGCGATGCCAATCCCGTACTTGTCTGCCTGGACTACGGCCCGTACGAATGATTTGAGGTCTGCAACGGAGGAGCGGTCGGCCATCGCGGCGTAGGCTTCCCTGCGCGAACGTCCCACCTGCATCTCCTGGAGTGTGCGTCCCATTTCCTCCGCCAGCGGCCCCTGTCCTCCCGCGGCCACACGTGCCATGGCGGATTCCAGACCCAGCCCCGCCTCAACCGAGATCAGCAGTTGATCCAGCGTGTTGGGCAGCTCCAACTGGATCGCCTGCTGGCGTTTGATGCCGTTGTTGTAGACCAGAAGGTCCGGCAGGAAATAGCCGAATACCGCCAGGGCCAGGCCGAGAACGAATATGCCCGTGCCCGGGTTGGACGAAAACAGGAGGACACCAACCAGGGCCCCACCCAACGCCAACAACGGCTTCATCATCAACACCCGGTCCAGCGGCCACGATGCCGTCCTGCCGGCCATGGCCAACATGCGATCCAGTTTCGCCGCGTAGCTGCCGGGTGTCAGACGCCGGGCAAGTGCCGCGAATTCGTTGTCGCCGCTGCCCTTGATTTCTTCGCCGGGTGCCACTGCGGACCTTGAAAGGTTTTGCCGCACCAGCACCAGTTGGTTGCGGTCCACCGAGACCAGTCCCCATACGATGAACGAGAGCGGCAGCACCACCAGCGCTATGGATATCCATCCGATGGTTGTAATTCCCATGATCTTCCCCCTAGAACTTGATCTTGACCATGCGGCTCATCCAGAAGGAGCCGATCGCCATCATGATGCCGCCCACCACGAGCATGCCGATGCCCAGTGGGTGGCTGAAAAGTGTCCCGATGTAGCCCGGGTTCATAACGAACAACAGGCCGGTGATCCCGAAAGGCAGTCCCACCAGGATGTAGGCTGACAACTTGCCCTCAGCGGACAGCGCCCTCACCTGTCCCTTGATCTGGGAACGCTCTCGGATCGTCTCGCCGACTTGGTCCAACACCACGGCCAGGTCCCCGCCGACCTCGCGGTTGATCTGGATCGCCTCGGCCACCCAGGAGAAGTCCTCCGACTTCATGCGCGCCGCAGTCTCCATCATCGTCTGTTCGGCGTCGCGCCCCATCCGTGACTCATTGGAGATTCGGCCCAACTCTTCTGCCATTGGTGAATCGAACTCCTGTGCTGCGCCGTCGAGCGCGCGCATCACAGAGTGGCCCGCGCGCAAGCTACCTGAGAGGGTCATGATCATGTCCGGCAGCTGGTCTTCGAACCTGGCACGGCGCCGGTCCGCGCGTACTTGCAGGAACGCCCAAGCACCAGCCGGGGTAAGTACCGCAAGGAGCACGGCAAGACCGACTCCGCCAAGGAGCAGGCCAACAACGCCGGCGGCCAGCGCCGCAGACCCTACGAGTACCAGGAACTCCGCCGGATCCTGTTTGACGCCCGCGGCCTGCAGCGCGTCCCGGCCAAAGGGCCCGCCCGCGCTTGCGGTCGTGTTGCGCCCCACGGCCCTGACCGTCGCACCGCTGAAGCGGCTGAGCAGGGACGGCGACTCAGGGGCCGTCTCGCCCATCCGGCGTCGTTCGATGGGTACCTCGGCGCTGACGGGCCTCAGCACCACCAGCAACAGCAACAACATGGCGGCGAGCCCAGCGAATAAACCGGCTGCGAGCAGAATCCCTTCCATGGTTACCACCGGCCCTTGCTGGCGCCCGTTTGTGCACCGGTTCCCGCTCCGGCGCCGCCCGGCGTCCCGAAGATTCCCGGCGGAAGCTTGACGCCGACCTCGTGGAAGTGGTCCAGGAAGCGGGGCCGCACGCCGGTCGGCACCGGCTTGCCGAGGAAGCGTCCTTGGGCGTCCATGCCGGCCGAGTAATCGAAAAGAAACGCGTCCTGGAGCGTGACAATGTCGCCCTCCATGCCCTGCACCTCGGTCAGGTGCGTCACCCGGCGAGTGCCGTCTCGGAGCCTTGTGAGGTGCACGATCAGGTTCACGGCAGAGGCCACTTGCTCGCGGATGGCGCGTAGCGGCAGATCCATGCCGGCCATCAGGACCAGCGTCTCGAGGCGGGCTATGGCGTCGCGCGGGGTGTTGGCGTGTACGGTGGAGATGGAGCCGTCGTGGCCGGTGTTCATGGCCTGCAGCATGTCCAGCGATTCGCCACCGCGGACCTCGCCCACCACGATGCGGTCCGGCCGCATGCGGAGGGAGTTCTTGACCAAATCGCGAATGGTGACGGCGCCCTTGCCCTCGATGTTCGCGGGACGACTCTCCAGCCGGACGACGTGGTCTTGCTGGAGTTGCAATTCCACAGCGTCTTCGATGGTGACGATGCGCTCGTCCATCGGAATGAAGCTGGACAGGACGTTGAGCAGCGTGGTCTTGCCGGTACCGGTGCCGCCGGAGACGATGATGTTCAGCCGTGCCTTGACGCAGGCCTCCAACAGGTGGGCCATGTCCGGAGTCAAGGTGCCGAACTCGATCAAGTTCCGTACCGTCAGCGGATCCCTGGAGAACTTGCGGATCGTGATCGACGGTCCGTTGACAGCCAGCGGCGGGATGATGGCGTTGACTCGGCTTCCGTCCTCGAGCCGGGCGTCCACCAACGGTGACGACTCGTCGATGCGCCGTCCAACCTTGGACACAATACGCTCGATGATGCGGCGCAACTGTTCCTCGGAACTGAAAGTGGCGTCGGTCGCCTCAAGCTTGCCGTTGCGTTCCACGTAGATCTGGTCGCGGCGGTTCACCATGATTTCACTGATCTCGGGGTCGTCCAGCATGCGCTGCAGTGGTCCCAACCCGAGGACCTCGTCGCCGATGTCTCGGATCAGCCGCCGTCGTTCCTCGGGGGAGAGCGGCACCTGCTCGGCGTCGATCACCTGGCTGAGTTCGTCTCGGGCCAGCTTGCGCAACTGTTCTTCGGTGAGCGAGGGATCGGTGATGCGCGCGCCGAGGCGCTCGAACAGCGCCTCGGCAGCACGTGCCTTGAGGCCGGCCAAGGCGTCCACGGTCCCTCGTCGCGCCGGTGCGGCAGGTGCGACGGCAAACGCAGCAAGGTCGGATTCGGGTGACGACACGACGCCGGGTTCCTCGCCACCGAGCGGAGAGGCGCTCGGTAGGGCATCGAGTGGACCGGACTCCGCGGGAACGGAACCCGCGGTCGGCGGCGACGCCACGGCGTCGTCAGGGATTCCCCCGGCAGGATTGGTGGCGGGCTCCGGCTCGCTGCGGCGGGCTGCTGTGAGGCGGCTGGCGAGGTTCATCGGACTACTTCCCTGCGGTGGATCTTGCGGTTGTTGGTTGATTGGTCGGCGTCGAAGCGACGCGCAAGCTTCGTGAGGCCGCGTGCCGCGGCATCGTGCGAGCGGTCGGTCAGCAGCGGCGTTCCCTTGTTGGTGCTGAGAGGGACGGCGCGGGACCGGGGGACCACGGCGTCGACTGGGACACCGATGGAGGCCTCGACGTCCTGGACCGTGAGGCCGCTGCGACGGTCCGCGAAGTTCAGCACCACGTGGCGCCCCTGCGGGATGAGCTGGAGCTCGCGCAATACGCCGAACCCCGTGTTCAGCCCGCGGATGCTGGGCACGTCCATCCCGCACACCCATACGGCGTCGGTGGCCTGTTCGAGCGCCGCGAGCAGATGCTCGCCGAGGCCGGGAGCCGTGTCGAGTACGACATACTGGAACTCGGCCGCGAGCTGGTTGATCAGCACGGCGACCTGTTCCGGGGTGATGAGGTCTGCGTCGGCCGGGCTCTTGGGCCCGCAGAGCGCGTAGACACCCGTGTCGTCGACCGTCAGGAAGGCCTTGAGGACCATTGAGTCTTGGGCCGCCGCGCCGAAGACGGCGTCGGTGATGGTGTGCTCAGGATCCAGATTCAGGGCACCGGCGACGTCGCCGAACTGCAGGTCCAGATCCACGATCACCACCCCCATCGGGGCGGTCTTCGCCAGCCCGACGGCAAGGTTGGTCGCCACCGTGGTCTTGCCCACGCCGCCCTTGGGTGACATGACCGCGACGACGCGCCCACGACGTCGTTCATTGGAACCGCCGTCGCCGGCCAGGCGCCGCCGCCCGTCCGTGGACAGGCAGGCGCGCTCCAGGAGCACGCGCAAGGTGGCGGGGTCGGCATCGGGTTCCGTGATGTCCCGCACGCCGGCGCGCATGGCGAGAACCACCAGCTGCGGATCGGCGCCGGAGGTGAGCACCACGGAGATGTCGGGGTTCAGCAGGTCCAGCGCGGTGGCCAGTCGGAGGGCTGCCTCACGGTCCGTGTCCGGGCCCAGGATGACGACGTCGGTCGTCTCGCCGATGCTGCGGGCGAGCAGATCGTGCGGCGAGAGGTTCGCGGCCCCGGCTGCGATGCGCTGGACTGCGCCGGGCATGGCACCCTTGACGGCGGCCAGGACGCGGCGTTCGAACTCGACGGAGTCTGTCAGGAGCAGGAAGCGGCTCATTTCAGCACCTGATTGATTTCCCAGACACGGCTGTCGCCCTTGGCGGTGTCCTCGTTCTGCTTGGTCAGCCAGACCAGGCCGAACTCGCGGGTGTGGATGATCTTGGCCGCCTGGGCGGAGTCGACTCCGAAGGTGACATAGGCGGAGCCGACCGGCAGTGCCGCAGCGCCCTCGGCGGTGCTTTCCGCCTCGGCTGCCGCTATCTGGATGGCGGTGACCAGGACCTGCTCGTCGAGGAGCTTGGTGATCTCGGTTTCGTCGGCGTCCTTGTTGTTCTTGTCCTTGACGGTGAAGCTGCCAAAGACGCCAACGGTGTCCCCGGCGCGGAGGTTGCCGCCGGCCACCCGCTCGGGCTCCAGAAGGACGGTGACCTCCTGTTTGCCCTCGGGGACATCGACTGTCCCGGGAGTGAGGAGCGAATCCTCTGTGACAAGTTTGGCCGCAAGGAGCTGTTCGCCAGCGGTGACCGCCTGCGCCAAGACCTTGCCGTCCTGGTCCGCGAGCGTGTCCAGCGCATCCTTCGGAACGGCGACTGCCGGCAGGCTCTGCTCCTTGAATGCTGTGGCCAGTTCGGCGACCGGGGTGCCAGCCGGCACGTCACGTGTGGCGACCAGCACCTTCACGGGATCGAGCGATGATTGTGCGCGGGCGTCTGCGCCCTGCACGTAGGTGAGGAGTAGAACCGTACCGACAATCGCCAGTACCAGTGCTGCCATGCCCCCAAGCAGCCGTGTCTTCATATTGTGCCCCCAAGGCTTGAAATGGCTATTGCGTAGTTCGGTCTAGCTAAGTGTCGGTGACGAGTAGCTACTCGATGAGTGATGGTGGTCGCGTGACGCCGAGATCCTGTCCGCCCCCGCCCGTGAGTTCGTCTTCATCCATCATGCGAACGAATTCCCCGTATATACCTCGGCAATTGCCCGAGCAGCCCGGGTAGGCAGAATCTTTGAAGGTGTCGGGTGTGCCGCCACCGGAGAGCTTCCAGGCGTAGATACGAAATGCCGCGATTCCCTGGATTGTGTAATTGCCGCCACCGGTACCTGTGACTTTGGAAAAGATGGGAAAGTAGACCTCCGCGTAGCCATTGGTATTTGCTTCGATGATCCAATCGTCCAGTTTCGTTTTGCACGCGTTGCTCGGAATGGAGTTGCCGGATGAGCCTTCATAGACGGTTTTGACCGTCAGGTCTAGCGTCAGCACGCATGCTCCGTCTGTTGTACCTGAGACGTCCTTCGTGGGATCCAGGTATCCCCAACCGCCTGGAACGATGTTTGCTGCGTGATAGATCGAACCGCAGGTGGGCGAGTCGCCCTTGTACTTGAGCCACGACTTCCCAGACGATGCAGCATTTGTTGCGATGAATTCGTGCAGAGCACATTCCGAAAACGCCAAGGGAAATGCGAACGTGCCTCCCGTAGGCCCTCCCCAAGTCGCGACCGAAATAGCGTTCACGAGTGTATCGTCGAAGCCCCAAATATTGGCAAACCAGAGGCCGACAGAGTCACTGTCAGCGATGTCGTCGGCAGCAGTCATGACAGACGCCCGTCCCGGTATCACAGTTGCATACTTAACACCGCTGGTTCCCTCATTTGCGCTAAAGCCCGCGATCTCTTCGGCGGTGCCAACTGGATCCGTGCAATCCTCAGACGCCATGTCCGCAGCGCACGCATTTGCGATGCTTAGCGCTGCATTGTCGGCTCCAGCCTGGAGTTGGGACTTTTCCCAATAGAGCCGCCCGACGTCGATTGATATCGCTGCGAATCCGAGCAGCGCAATCATCATGAAGGCAACAACGACGGACACGGCACCGCTTTCTTTCGACACTGTCATCCCCCGCATCGCATTGCTCCTTGTCCCCAGAGTGTGTCCCGATCAATGAGAAAGTCGAACCAGCCGCTCAGGGACTTGTATGGGACCGAAGCAACGACGACAATTGTTGAGCCGTCAGTGCAAGCGCCGGCCGTCTGAGATGGCGAAGCTGTCACCCCTGCGACGGATGGAGCTGCAAGCTGAACAGCGTCGGTTAGGTCGAAGCCCACCTCGCCGTGGTGGATTGCGTAGGCACGCGCTCCCTCACGTGCTGCCTGAGTGAGTGAAATTTGTTGGTTGAACAGAAAGCCCAATTCCACGATGCCCAGGAGGATAGCTATCAGAACGGGAAGTACGAGAGCGAACTCCACGGCGGAAGCACCTTTGGAATCCATGAGTCGATGTCTCATCTTGCGATCCTTGGGTAGGAAGCGTTGGCGGTTTTTCACTAGCTGGACCGCTGGCGGTCGGCTGGTGTCGGACGTATCACGACAGTTGCTCCAGATTGAAAGCGAATGCCCGATAGGTGCCCTTGAGCAGTTGCTGCGCTTAGGGGTGAACACAGCCAGTGCGCTCACCCCTAAGCGGTAGTCTTACGGGACGACTGTGGGGATACGACCCGTGACACCTGCGAAGAGGCCGCTCAGTGCTCCGCCGAGGGCCGCGACCGTTACGATGATGGCGACCGCGATCAGCGCGACCATCAGTCCGTACTCGACGGCTGTCGCGCCCTTTTCCTCGCGACGCAGCTTACCCGCGACGGTGTACAGGCCAAGGTAGATGTTTGCGAACAAGGTGTTCATGATGAAACTCCATTTTCTGCGTCAAGAAGGTGCGAAATTATTTCGCCCCCCAGCGAATCATTCTTGATGAGAAATTTTTGGAGGAATGAAGTGGTCCCCAAGAAAAACTAGACCCCATTAGATACCAATTACATTTTGTAATCCCCCCAAGCGGTTCCCCAACCGCTGGCATCTCATTTGGAGTCTAGGAGAGTTTTCTGAACTTGTAAACCCTTCGGCGAGACTCATGAAAAGTGCTCGCGAAATGGGGTCCGTGCCTCATTTGGAAAATGCTCGCGAAATCTCTGGCGCACGTCCGGGCACCTTGGTGTGCTGGAGGGATGGGCTCAGGGATCTCGATGGCTACGCGCAAGGAAATCACCAGGAACGAGGCGGCCGGCTATGCGGGAGCCTCCAAGAAGGTCAAGGGCGAGATCCTTGACCGGCTGGTCGCCCAGTTCGGCTGGTCCCGGGCCAACGCCCGCCGGCAGCTCGGAAACGCCCTCAAACGCAAGGGGCCCGCCACCCGTGCGGCCCGCAAGCCACGCCCGCCGACCTACGGATACGACACCGTCAAGGTCCTTGTCAGGGTGTGGAACAACCTCGGGCAACCCTGCGGGAAATACCTGGCCGCGGTCATGGAACCCTCGCTGGACAACATGGAAACCTTCCACAGCTTCGGCCTCGAAGCCCGCCGCTACACCCCGGCGGTGCGCTCCCAGCTCCTGGCGATCAGCCCGGCGACCATCGACCGGCTGCTCAAGCCCACCAGGGCCGCGATGGACCCCCTGGGGAAGTCCTCCACCCGCTCCCACAAGACCAGGCTCTCCGAGCTGATTCCCCTCATGACCCGCGTCTCTGCGCTCGATGAGCAACCCGGCCTGATCTCCGTGGACACCGTCGCCCATTGCGGACACACCCTCAAGGGCGAATATGCCTACACCCTCACGGCCACCGACGTCTTCACCGGGTGGACCGTGAACCGGGCCATCAAGAACAAGGCCTCCAAATGGATCGTCGAGGCCTTGGACGAGGTCAGCAACCAATTCCCCTACCCGATCGACCACATCCACAGCGATTATGCCGAGGAAAACGCTAAGCCGAGGGATGCCGGGATTGGCCCGGGTTTCCGGGGATTCCTGGCATCTTTCTCGGCTTAGCGATTGGGTGGTTATCGCAAGGTATAGAGCTTTTGCAG
>NZ_QMKQ01000022.1 GCF_003287975.1 Arthrobacter sp. AQ5-05 | reverse complement strand
GGAATCGGTCCCGTTCATCGGCAGCGATCTCAAAGCACCCATGTTGCCATCTTAACTGAGACAAACCATGAAATCCGTATCTTGCCAAGTATATTGAGATTTTTGCCAACAATACTGAGACAGGACACAGGAAAGATGGGAAGTACGTAGCCGATACTGCCACCGATTTCATATGTGCCGTTATCGGCGATTCACCACGACCAGCCCTGGGATTAAGAATCCAGAAACCACCAAATGGTCGCCGAAAGATCCGATGTCCCCCTTGTGCTGTATCTTGTCGTTTTGGGGCAAACGCCGAAAAATTCATTCTCAAGGGGGAATAGTGGCAAGGCGTGTACTTACGATTCACGAATTAACGTTTAGGGAAAAAGGCAAACGTGAGGGAGCAGGAAGAGAATTTGCTCCCTCCGATCTCCTTGGAGATGACCTACTGGAACTGTTTTACACATGGGTGGCAGGTCTGACCAAGTCAGATACTACAGACCCGAGTACGCATACGTGGGTTACCGTCAACAACGTTTTCAAGTACGCCAGCCGTGTGCTCGTAGTAGAAACCTCCGTAGGAACCAGCGGCGAGTCGGGTGAGGTGGTGGATTCTGAAACTGGACTTACCGAATTCCAGCTTTCCTCTCGTCATGCTCCGACCGGCATCACCCGCACAGTGCTCCTTGTTCCAGAACGCGGCCGCTCTGCGTTTCTGATGTCGGAAGGGTCTCGCCGAGGATCTGGCGGATCTCGCATACGCCAGCTGTTCGTTAAGCACTCGACCGAAAACCTTGGCTTGATAAAAATGGACTGCCACACTGTCTCGGAAGGTGAGGCGTGGGCTGAACACGCCAAGCTGAAAGAAGTTGAACTACGAGTCGAGGGCCGCCCGGTAGACGTCGCCGATGGGCCGAACATCCAGGTCGGCGTAATCTCACATGTTGCTCGGCCGCCACGTCGCGGCTTCTTCCCACGAGATCTCATTGGCCAGCTCATTAGGGACAAAGATGCCGCCAAGCGGGTGGTGGGACTTCCGACTGAAGCCACGGCGGATCGCGAGGACGTATACATCACTCTCGTTGAGGGACAACGACAAAAGAAGTTCCTTCTGGATGGCGGCGGTGCTCCTAGCTTCCGTCTGGTTCTGAACGAGGACGGTTCGGAACCCCTCTCAAGAAGTGAAATCGTAGCGAAATGCGTGGAACAGCTCTCTGAAATTGCGGGACGCACGGGCAAGATCGAATGGGATCCGCGGTGGGGCAAACAGCTCAAGGAGAAACGTGGGGAAAACTTCTCTATGGCGCATTCCTAGAGACCATTTTCGCACGCTGCGAAATGCACGTTCCGGAAAAGTCTGGGTATGGGACTACTCCACACAAATTGGTATCCCTGTAGCGCTGGGCATAGCAGCTTGGTTTTTCGGATTTCGCATGACCAGCGTAGACCACGGAGTCTCAGGGATTTCGATCGTATCCGGGCTCCTTTTCGCGGTCGTGGTGTTCCTTTTTCAACTCCGAACCGCATTGCCAGATAACCCACTACTTACAAAAGATGACTTAGTGCTGGTCGACGAAGTCATGTTCAACTGCCTATGGGCAATCCTGTGGGGACTACTGGTTGTCTTCTACCTGGTTCTTTGCGGCACAGCGGGGTGGATTGCTGATCCTGCCCTAGATGTGGGACCAGGCACTGCAACTATTGCCCGGATATTGTCTTCCATCGCCATCGCGGCCAGCAGTCATCTGCTCGTGGTCCTGGCCATGTGCCTCAAACGCATTCATCGGGCATACGAACGAATAGCAATCGGCAGGCCGTAGTTCCCCCCCCAAAGTTCAATATGGTTGCGCGATCGGGCGTATCGACCGGAACTTCCCCTTAGGCCGAGGATGCAGGCTTGAAAGCGCGCGTCCAGACACGACAGGCGACGGCCGCCAGTTGTTGGGAACGGAGTTGGATGGTGGATTCATCCCATTGATCCGAAGTGCTGACAGGTTTGTTGAGCTGGAGACTGGATTGCAGGGCGAATTCGGGACGCTTAGCGTCCCAGCCGAAGTTTGAAACGCCCTGGTTGAATCGAGAGGTGACGAGGGTCAAGTTGCCGATGCGATGAACGGTTGAGCGTCGGTGCTGTGCGGCGAGTTCCAGTTGTGCCGGATCAAGTGCGTCGAGGGGCCAGTGTGTCTGCCAGGACTGCGGCATGATGTGCTCGATCTGCAGCCGTTCGTAGTCGAATTCGGCCGGTTCGGTTCGTGGATTCTCGGTCTGGAGGTGCTTGTCGATCGCCCCCAGGACCAAGCGGATCCTTTCCTGCGTGAAGGAGTTGTAGAACTTGTTGGTGGCGAAGGCAGCGGCAACATCTTCATCGGTCGGCCACGCCAAAGCCGTTGAGGCGGATCCCAGGGCGTCGATGACGGCTTGGGACACGCTGTTTCCGGCCTCTCGTGCGGTCTGTGCGGACTTGAGGACCTCGACGAAGAAGGTTCCGTATCCACGGGTGTTTGCACCGGTGATCATGCGCCGCATGACCCAGGATTCGATGGCCGCAACAGCGGATTCGTGGTCGGCAAGCGTCAGGGCTTCGGCCGGCAGCGTTCGGAGCCACAAGAACAGCGGCACAGCGGTGAGAACGCGGATACGCTCGATCCGCGAGTAGGCCTGGGTCAAGACCAGGGATTCGGCCTGTTCGGGGTGGTAGACGGTGAGGTACGCAGTTGCGTACTCGTTGAGCTCTTTAAGGACCGATTCCGTGGCTCTTGGGTGGTCCGTCAAGTAGGTTCGCACTTGGGAGTAGAGGTGCCCGACGGTGGCTTCTTCTCCGGAAACGGCGGTGAGCCAGGAGGAGAGCAGGACGTCGCGGCGTCCTCGCGCGGCGTGCCCGGTGCCCACGGTGGTTTTCCACCAGGGTTCATCGAACGGGGCCCAATATCGGTCGTAGAGCTGGTCCAGTTCGGCCTCGCCGCTCAGGTCGCCGCGGAGGAAGAGCAGGTTCTTGACAAGATCGGCCGCCGACAAGGGGGTTTGTCGCCCGTTGAGGACTTCGAAGATTACCTGCGCCTCGTCGTTTTCCTCCAGATCGATGACGACCAGTTTGAAGAGACCCAGGAATGCATCCACGATCGCGTCGAGCAGTTCGGTTTCGGGTGGGGCTTTTACTGCGATGCGTGTCTGCTCGGCAAAGAAGGCCCGGGCCTCGTGGTAGAGGTGACCGGTGGCGAGCGGGACTTCATCTGCGACAACGGAGGGCCATACCTCGCGGTCTTTGCGCCTGGGCCAAAGTTTGAACCGGTCGAGGGGGTCGATGGCTACGTCGGCGGGGTTTTGGATCAGCCGGCGTACCTGTGCTGCACGCGACGACCCGGTTTCTAGGAGGACATCGAGGATTCCGCGGGCCAGCAGCTGCAAGGTTGTCAGTCGCTGCTGTCCGTCGATAACTGCCCGCTGATCCACGCCTCCGGTGGATGACGGCAGTTGGTCGCACACGATTGCGCCAAGGAAATGCGGGGTGACTTTCTGGTCCGCGCGGGCCCTGGGTTCTCCCAGGGCATCCGCTCGGTCTCTGGCTTTCAGCAGTCTTTCTGCGGCCGAGAGAAGGTCTTCGTGGAGGAGTTGCCATTGTCCGTCGCGGGTCCACTCGTAGTCCCGCTGAAACGTGGGGATGACGTATCTGCGCTCAAGACCGAGAACGGACTTTAGCGCCAAAGTGTCAGCCTGCAATTTTCCTCCAAATTCAGTGGGGACGGGGTTTCCCTTGTTCACTCTAACCCCGCGGAAAGAGTGGCATAGCCAAGACACTGGCCCTTAGGGGAGTGTGCACCGCGCGGCAGCACGATCTAGCTGAATCACCTGTCCTCTGAGGATTCCGGGGCCGAAGGAACGAAAAACCAATCAGTTCCAGGGCCGCGATCCCTGAGGAACGGCGGGTTGAAAAGCCTCAAACTATACCGATGCCTTGACGTTCTACTTTTTAGCCCCGAGCTGCCGCTTGGATTGTTTTTCTACGCAGTCCTTTGGGCCATTGCTTCCATCTGTTCGATCACCAGCTTGATGGCCTCGGGCTGCTTGTCCGGCGGGTATCCGTTGAGGATCAGCAGCCGCTTGACCGAGGAACGCAGTTTGGCGCGGACGTCCTCCCGGACCGTCCAGTCGGTGCGGACGTCCCGGCGCATGACGGTGACCAGCTGGCGGGCGATTTCCGCGAGCATGCCCGGTCCCTGGGCCTCGACGGCGGACTGGTTCAACGCAACAGCGTCATAAAAAGCGAGCTCGTCCTCGTTCAGCGGCGGGGTGAACTGTTCTCCGCGGTTGGCCTCCGCGGCGACTTCCTTGGCCAGGGCAACGAGCTCGGCAATGACCTCCGCGGAGGTCAGTTGCTGGTTGGTGTACTTGTTCATCAGCTCGGTGATGCGATCGGAAAACGCCCGCTGTCGGATCACGTTGTTCTTGGTCGTGCGCATCGACTCGTCGGCAATGAGCTTGCGCAGTGCCTCGATGGCCAGCTGCGGGTTTCGCGCCTTCTGGGTCTTGGCAATGAACTCCGGGGTGAGGTCGCTCAGGGAAGGCTTGGGCATGCCGGCTGCCTCATAGATGTCCAGGACTTCCCCGGTGGCATCCGTTGCCGTGGCGATCAGCTGCCCGAGCATGCGCTGGATCTCCTCCGGCACGGGCTCGCCGCGGGCTTGCCGGTCCTGGGCATCGAACTTGCCCATCCACACCCGGATCTCCTCATACACTTGGATCTCCGAGCGCAGCTCCTCGAGCTTGCCGGACCCCGTGCACAGCGCCCAGGCACGGACCAACTGGCTGGCAACCTGCCGGTACCGCACCGCCAGCGGCGGGGCGCCGTCCTCGCTCGTGGCATTGCCCGGGGTTTCGGGGGCGCGCAGGTAGTTCACCGCCCCGGTGACCGCGTTCAGGAACGCCTTGGGCCCGGGCTTGCCCAGCACCGCGCGCCAGTCATAGCCGACCAACAGCTCGCGGGCCTTGTTGACCAGTTCCACGGCCAGGGCCACTGCCTCATCGATGTTCTTGCCGACCGGCTTCTGCGTCCGGTCGGTGTCGGTGTATTCGGCCAGGGCCTTGGCCAGGTTCTCGGCCAGCGGGGCGTAGGCGACCAGCAGCCCGTCGGATTTGCCGCGGAAGGTGCGGTTCACACGGGCGAGCGTCTGCATCAGCAGCGCGCCCTTCAGCGGGCGGTCCAGGTACAGGGTGTGCAGGGGAGGGGCATCGAACCCGGTGAGCATCATGTCCTTGACGATCACCAGCTCCAGCTCATCCCCGGGGTCCTTGAGCCGTTCCTTGATGGCGTTGTTGGCCGAGTCGCGGCGCACGTGGTCGGCCACCGGGGGTGCGTCCGATGCGGTGCCCGAGTACACGACCTTGATCTTGCCCTTGTCCAACTCATCCGAGTGCCACTCCGGGCGCAGTGCCACGATGGCCGAGTAGAGGTTCGCGCAGATCTCACGCGTCCCCCCGACGATCATGGCCTTGCCGAACGTGGGCGCCCCGGTGGTGTCGGCGATGAACGGGGCGACGGTGTCCCGGCGGGTCTCCCAATGCTGGACCAGGTCCCTGGCCAGTTCCGCCAAGCGGTCCGGTGCACCATAGACGGCATTGACCACGGCGACCGACTGCTCGATCCGGGCACGTTCGGTGTCATCGAGCCCTGCGGTCGCCTCGTCCGCCGCGGCGTCCAGGTCCTCCTGGGTGAGGCTGTCGACGAGCTGCACCTTGATCAGGCGCGGTTCGAAGTACACTGGCACCGTTGCGCCGTCCTCGACGGCGCGTGAGAGGTCGTAGACGTCGATGTAGGGACCGAACACGTCGCGGGTGTTGCGGTCCTCGAAGGAGATCGGGGTGCCGGTGAACGCGATGAGCGTGGCGTTGGGCAGGGCGTCGCGCAGGTGCCGGGCGTAGCCGTCGAGGTCGTCGTAGTGGCTGCGGTGAGCCTCGTCGACGATGACGATGATGTTCTTCCGGTCGCTCAGCAGCGGGTGCTCGGTGCCCGAATCCTTCTCGTCCTTGGTCCGGCCGAACTTCTGCAGCGTGGTGAAGTAGATGCCGCCGGTGACCCTGCCGGAGAGCTCGGAGCGCAGTTCGGTACGGCGGCGGATCTGCTTCGGCGTGTCGGGCAGGAGCTGGGAGCGGGCGAAGCCGGAGTAAAGCTGCCCGTCCAGTTCGTTGCGGTCGGTGATCAGCACGACCGTGGGGTTCTTCAAAGCAGGGTGGCGCATGACGGCGGCGGTGTAGAGCTCCATTTCCATGGACTTGCCCGAACCCTGGGTGTGCCAGACAACGCCGGCCTTGCCGTTGGTGCGCACGGCATCAATGGTGGAGCCCACCGCCTTTGTCACGGCGAAGTACTGGTGCGGCTTGGCGATGCGCTTGAGCAGACCCTCGGCTCCGGCATCAAACGCCGTGTAGGAGCGCAGCAGCTGCAGGAAGCGGGTGGGGTTGTAGAGCCCGGCAATCGCGGTCTCGATCGCCAACACCGCCTCGCCGTCGGTGCTGTGACCCGGCGGGACCGGCACGCCGTCATCGTCCACGTTCCACGGGGAGAAGTGGTTCAGCGGCGTGAACGGCGTCCCGTACTTCGCATCCAGCCCATCGGAGGCGAACGTGAAGACACAGAAGCGGAAGGCCAGCGGGAACTCGCGCAGGTAGGTCTGCAGCTGGGCGTGCGCCGCGGCGACGTCGGCGGTCCTAGACCCGGCCTTCTTCAGCTCCATGATGCTCACGGGCATGCCGTTGCAGTACAGGACCAGGTCGAATCTCCGGTGGTGGTCGCCCGCAACCAGGGTGACCTGGTTGACAGCGAGCCAGTCATTGTCGGTCTCCTCGGTCCCGATGATCCGCAGCGTGGGGTTCTGCTCGGTACCGTCGGGATCCAGGTAGGAGATCCGGTGCCCCTCCACGAGCATCTTGTGGACGCGGTGGTTCTCGGTGATCGCATCCTGGGATGCGGGGGCGATGATCTCCGCCAAGGCCTGCTGCAGGTACTGGCCCGGCACGCCGGGGTTCAGCCGGCGCAGCGCGGCGAGCAACCGCGGCCGGATGAGCAGCTCGTCCCAGGACCCGCGCTCACCGGTGCCCGGTGCGATCGCATCCCCGTGCAGGGGTCGCCAGTTTTCGTCACCGAGCTGTTCGAGCGCAAGCGCCTCCCAGTCGGCTTCGGTGAAGCTGGTCTGCAGTGTCATCGGTTGTACGTCCCCCAGAACTAGTTTCTGACTTGAACCTATCGTGTTTCTATAGAGCGTCGGTCATGTTGCAGACATCGTCTGCAACATGACCGACGCTAGACGGCCGCCGTTACGAGATCTTCGGCTTCCTTAATCTGGAGCTTGCCCGACATGAGTTGGGGTAGAAGTGCATCTCGCGTAGCAGTGAGCGTTTCAATAGTTGACGAAGCGGTGCGGATGACTCGCTCAAGCGAGGCAAGATTAGTTTCAAATACTTGCAGGTCATCCGAATCTACCCACTTAAGATGCACGGACTCGAGCTGCTTCCGATTAATCGATCCGAATACGGTGCCTTCCGAATTAAACTGTTGCCAGATTGGAGAGCTCCTGATTGCGTGAAACAGCGTGTACGGAGTTCCTAGTCGCGACCGAATGGAAGCGAGTCCTCGTCCTATACACATGCTCTCTGACGCGATATTGGTAGTGCCAACTGGAGCTCGAACACTGAGGAGCGTGTCTAGTTCCTGTGCAAGCCTTCCCGGCTCATCCGTCCACACCCGCCTCTCCGGGTAACGAAGCCCAAAATCCCGAATGCCTTGGTAGAACACGGTCCCGTCACCGTCTTCATTGAGCGATGTTCCTGCCGGCGACGAGCCCATAGTGACCTCTGCAAGTTCCATTAGTGGGAGTTCAGGGCCTGACTCGAAGGCTTGGGAACTAAGTGCAACGGCGAGTTCGTCTGCTAATTTGGCGAGTTTGGTGTTGTCGGCGATCTTGTCGTCAAGGGCGTCGAGGACCTCTGCGATGTTTCGTTGCATATGGAGGTCTGGAAAGCTAAGGCGGATCTGGCCGATGTCGCGCACATTTAGGCTGCTGAATATTGCGCCGACATTCATAAGCCGGTCTACTTCGGTCCACCATTGTGGGCTTCGGACCGCCCACCTGAGGAATCCCTGATCCACATGAACTCCATCTGAGCGCAAGAGAACTAGATTCTGCCCAATGGCACACCTTGAATCGGCAGGTATCGGCGCGGTATCTCCTACACGGCCGCGTCGAGTGACAATTACGTCGCCCGGCTGAGGCGTGGTCCGTCGAGTCCACATCTTCAAATCAGTTTCAGAGATCTTCCGCGTACTTTCCAAGATGACACGACCGTCTTGAATGTCTGGGATTGCAATATATGGAAATCCATCGACCGAGCGTGCAGGCGTCTTGTGTTCGCAGTCGAGAACGGAGACGCCGGCATCCGCTAGAGCCACGAATACGACATGATCCATCAGGACACCCTCCTGAGCTGCTCGCGCACAACAGCCGCCAGACGTTCGGATTCCTCGAACTGTTCAAACAGTTCGTTTTTCAGCCGCGCGATCTTCTCTTCGATCGGTTCGCCGTCCTCCTCCACATCGACCGCCCCCACATAACGGCCCGGAGTCAGTGCGTAGTCCGCTTCCTTGATGTCCGCCAGGGTAGCGGAATAGCAGAAGCCGGCCTCGTCTTCGTACTCTTCGCCCTCTGCCGAAGCGCTGCCGCGCCACGCGTGGAAGGTGTCGGCGATCTTCGCAATGTCCTTATCAGACAGGGCACGTTCGGCTCGGTCCACCATGTGGCCCAGGTTCCGGGCGTCGATGAAGAGCACTTGCCCAGTGCGATCCACCGAACCGTGCTCTCCGGCAGTTTTGTCCTTCGCGAAGAACCAAGTGCAGACCGGGATGGCGGTGGACCGGAAGAGCTGGGTGGGTAGGGCGACCATGCAGGAGACCAGGTCGGCCTCGACGATTTGGGCGCGGATTTGTCCCTCGCCGCCGGAGTTCGAGGACATGGATCCGTTGGCCATGACCACGCCGGCGGTGCCGCCGGGAGCCAGCTTGGAAATGATGTGCTGGATCCACGCATAGTTGGCATTGTTCACCGGCGGGACGCCGTAGCGCCAGCGCGGATCGGATTCGTTGCGTGCCCAGTCCTTGATGTTGAAGGGCGGGTTGGCCATGACGTAGTCGGCCTGCATGTCCGGGTGCTGGTCGCGGGCGAAGGTGTCGCCCCAGCGAGGGGCGAGGTTTGCGTTCAAGCCGTGGATGGCCAAGTTCATTTTGGCCATGCGCCAGGTGCGCTCGTTCAGCTCCTGCCCGTAGACGGAGATCGCGGTGCGGTCCGCATGGTGCGCGTCCAGGAACTTTTCGGTCTGCACGAACATGCCGCCCGAGCCGCAGGCCGGGTCGTAGACGCGGCCGCTGGTCGGTTCGAGGACCTCCACCAGCACCCGGACGACGCCGGCGGGGGTGTAGAACTCGCCGCCGCGCTTGCCCTCTGCGCGGGCGAACTTCTCCAGGAAGTATTCGTAGACCTCTCCGAGCAGGTCCCGGGCCCGTCCGGCGCCCTGGCCGGTGAAGCGAGCGGTGTTAAACAGGTCGAGCAGTTCGCCGAGGCGGCGCTGATCCACCGAGTCCCGGTTGAAGATCCGGGGCAGGGTGGCTGCGAGGGTCGGGTTGGCTGCCATGACAGCATCCATGGCGGCATCGATGAGCTCGCCAATGTTCTTTGGGGCGGCTCCGTCGATTGCGGGCAGTCCCTTGGCGTTTTCGGCCAGGTACTCCCAGCGGGCGTTCGCCGGGACCCAGAACACGCCGCGGCCCGTGTACTCGTCGGTGTCATCGATCAGCTGGCTAATCTGGTCTTCGCTCATCCCGTCAGCTGCGAGCTCTTCGTGCAGCTGCGTACGGCGTTCGGTAAAGGCATCCGAAACGTACTTCAGGAACACCAGACCCAGGATCACGTCCTTGTATTGGGACGCGTCCATGGAGCCGCGCAGCTTGTCGGCCGCCTTCCAGAGCGTGTCCTTGAGTTCCTTCACGGTTGAGGGTGCTGTCTCAACCTTTGTTTTCGGAGGCACTAGTTGTTTCCTTCCAGAGGGGATCTGTTATTGGTAATGCGCAGGGCGGCCGTCGCCGATCCTTCGGTGAGAAGGACCGAAAGCCGATCCAATCGGGCAATGCGGTCCAAGGCAACCTGGCGTTCACCGGCGATCGCGTCCAGGGCAGCCTTGGTCTGTGCAAGATGTTCCTCGGGGAATCGTTTCACAAGCCACCGACGCCACGGACCACCATGGCGGCCCCGGATGTCCGCAGCGAGTACCGAGGCGATGAGCCCCAAGGACTTGGCATTGTTGATGCGCAGGATCCGGGCCGGGTACTGGACGAGGCTTGCACCGTGCGGATCCACGATTGCCGTTGATGCGCCGACATCGCTGAAAATGACATCACCCGGTTCGGTGAGCTGGGCGCGCGGATAGTCCGAAGCGAGCACGAGTCTGTCAACGTATCGAGGCGTGTTGCTGCCGCGCAGTTCGGGAAGCCCCAGCACCGTGAAACCTTCCCTGGCTTGGGAGTCCGTGGCGTGCAAACGGGTCCCAGGGATCAACCGCAGGTACTTGTGGTGCAGCAATTCACCCAGGGATGCGGATGACGTGGCCATGGCGTCGCCGGGTTCGACACTGATATCCAGAGCCCTGGGGCCGGCAACCGCGTTGAGAGAATTGATTTCGGTTTCCGCCATCACGAGGGCCGCCGCATCTGAACCGGTTGCCGTTGTCGGGGGTGCACTGCGTGGCCTGCTGCAAAGGTTGCCGTCGCCGGCCAACAGCAGACGGGTCTGCACGAGCCTGCCATAACGGAACGCGCGGGCACGGATTGTAGCCTTGTCGTGCATGGATGCCTGTAGGTCCGCCACCAAGTCGTGGCGGCCGGCCTCATCTAGACCCGTGGTGGAAAGATCGGCGACCATCATCCAGCGTTCGGCTATGGGAACCTCGATCCGTTCCTTGCCGATGACCCACAGTGCCATGGGTTGGCGCGGTTTGGAGGTCAGCAGCCCGGCAGGAAGGCGAACGGCCGCGCGGATCTTTCCGGAACGGAGCAGCGAATCGCGGATGCGTGCCGCCGAGCCGGAGGGCAGAGCATCGGTGAGCAGCCTTGCGGGAGCGAGAATGACCGCGGCCTGGCTGGAGTCCATGTCCAGGGAAATGTCGTCGATATCCGTCAGGATTTGCGGGCCGGTGAGATCTGGCCGTTCCCGGTAGGGGAAGTGTGCGACGGTGACCAGGCCGGGGATGCGCGCTGCGATTCCCTCAAGTCGGAGGTTCTCGCGGCTGAAGGCGTTGATCCACAACCTCCGCAAGACCATGCGGGTCGAAACCGGGATGATGGGGGACAGGCCGAGAACCACATTGTCTAACTCGTTGAACTTGGCGGCAATGGCCAACAGCACTTCACCATCATCCGGTGTCGCATCGTAGAAGGTACTCGTCTCCCCGGAGAGTGCCACGGCCGCTGACGCCAGCAGATCAATGGCCGCCGCCGCGAACACCGTCTCGGTGCGCCGGGTGCGGGAGTGGTCCTTCACGAGTTTTTCGAAGGCCGCAACCGAGCTGTAAGAGGCTTCGCTGAGTTGGTCCGCGAGTGCTAGAAGCGGTACCAGGGATGCCGAGTCGCCCTCGATCTCTCCGAAGAGGCATTCGTCGTCGGGGTCTATTTCCTCGGCCAGGTCTAAGACGTCCTCCGGATCCACGCCGCCCAGCTCCAGCCCGGTCAGGGCACGGAGGACCAGCAACGCTGAGAGGACCTCGAAATTCTCGCGTGCGTTGCTCGCAAAGGCTGCGGAGTCCTCGGCCGCGTCGGGATTGTTTCCCCGACCCGTTTGCCGAAGCCACGACACCACCTCGTCCGCGTTGAAGAGCTCCTGGTCGTTGGACTGTTCAACGGGGGCGGGGAATGGGGTTGCCGTGTTACGGCTGCGCGTCCGCCACATCGACACCACGGGGCGTTGCACCCGGGCCAGCAACGAGACGTCCGTTAGGGAGAGCGTGAGGGTTGTTCCCGATCTTTCCATCTGACGTCTCCTTTCGCTGCTGCATGGGCCTAGGTACACACTACTTGAAGAGGCAAGTATTGGAACTGTCAACGCTGATAACCCCCGTTATCAGTGCTTTGTTACTGCCATTCCTCCAATGCCCCATAGCTTGGGAACATGCCCGGAGCTTGGGGGAGACCCGGCGCTAGGGCAGATGGGACCGCTTGGGGCGGTCCCATCTGCACGACACTTCACCGCAGCTTCCAAGGAGGAACCGACATGCAGGAACCAGCAGCAACCGACACCGAACCATCGACCACCGGCGCCCACGCCGGCTTCCGGAACCAGGCTCCCAAGTACAACAACCTTTGGCTTGCGGGCGGGGTCGGCCTGGTAGCCGGTCTCGCCATCGGGTTGGGCATTGGCTTTTCCGCCAGCACCGCACCCGCAGCCGATTCCCCTTCGGCGGCCATTACGAACGCCGTCCAAGCCTGCGAGCTGGTCGACGTCCTGGGTGTCACCGTCATGGACGAGGGCAACAGTGTGACGCTGGAGACCGCGGGCAATGACACGAAGGGGGCACCGTATTCGGACGTTGTGTGCGTGTTGGACGCCTTGGAAATGCCCGAAAGCGTGAAGTCGCGCATGGCCAGTACCAGGTCGCTCGACGGAATGCAGGATGCCGCCTGGTCTGGCTATGGGGCCAGCTGGAACTACCATCCTGACAATGGCCTGAACATCGTTGTGGAAAGCCAGGAACAGCCATGAAAACGCCAATGGAACCGACTTTTCGAGAACCAAAGCCACCAATGGGCAAGGGCGGCAAAACTATCTTCGCCGCCATCCTGGCGGCCGGATTGCTCGCAGGCGGCGTCTTCGCCGGCTTGGCCGTGGCGGATCCGACCACCAGCGATGAATACGCCCCGGCCGTCAGCCATGCCCAGGTGGCCGGCGCCGACCGGGACAAGTACCGCGGTGCGCTGGAAGAACTGACGACCACGCACGACACGCTGCTGTCCGACCTGGAGGAACGCGAAAGCGCAGTGGGTGAAAAGGAAACAGAGGTCGAGGAGGCCGCGGCAGCCGTCGAGACGCGTGAGAAGGCAGTCGGCACGGCCGAGACGGAAGCCGCCGCAAACACCGTCAGCGACGGGACCTGGACCGTGGGTGAAGACATCAAGCCGGGCACCTACCGGGCCAAGGAGACCGTGGGGTCCCGATGCTACTGGGGTGTCTACCGATCAGGAACAAACGGCAGCGACATCATCGACAATGACATCCCCGGGGGAGGAAAGCCCACGGTGAATCTGGCCAGGGGCCAGGATTTCAAGTCCTCAAATTGCGGCAGCTGGCAAAAGAAATAGGGGCACAATGTCGGCCCGCCAGGATCAGTAGGACTCATCTTTACATTCGCATCCCAAAACCATTTCACCGCCGCGACAGCGGCAAGGAGGACACCATGAGCACCACCAATCCCTACCAGACCCACCCCCAGCAGCCGATGCAGGGCCATCTGGCTCCCGCCCCGCGCAAGTCGTTTATCGCCACCTGGCTCCTCGCCCTCTTCCTCGGCGTTTTCGGTGTTGACCGTTTCTACCTCGGCAAGATCGGCACGGGCCTGCTCAAGTTGCTGACTCTCGGGGGCCTGGGCGTTTGGGTCCTCGTTGACCTGATCCTGGTGCTGGCCGGAAAACAACGTGACAAGTCCGGTGCGCCCTTGGCCGGATACGACAAGGGAAAGACGGTCGCATGGATCGTCACCGCAATCGTCGTCCTCCTCGGAGCGTTCGCCGGACCCAACGCCGGCGGGGGAGCAGCTGATGCAGGAAGCCCAGCATCCGTGCAGCAGATACAGGCCGAGAAGCCCGCCGGGGAACCTGCGGCTGTGGCTCCTGCGGAGCAAGCGAAAAAGTGGACGAAGGTCATTGCCTTGAAGGGCGGCAACGACAAGGCCAGTGAAACCTTTGAACTGACCGGCGCCGAAGCCCGGATGAGCTATGAATTCACTGGAGGTGGTGACTTCGCCGTGGGCGCCGTGTACCTGGAAAGGGAAGGCGTTGACATCGCCACCGACGGCGGCATCCCGCTGTTGATGCTGGACAAGACCGAAAAGGCAGACACCGTGCTGCACAAGGCCCCGGGTAGCTACTACCTTGACGTCAAGGCAGCAGGCTTTGACGGGTGGACGCTGACCGTCGAGGAAAAACGCTAGACAATCTCATACCGCCGACAAGGCAGAAAACCATTGCGGTGTCGGAGGTGTGCCACCGCAGCAGGGGCGTCCGCTTAGGGGCTTGGCTCAGGATGGTTCGTTGATGAATGTTCCTCTATGCGTCCATCGCGGCATACCCGTTGAGCGTTCTCGCTGTGCTCGGAAGCGTTTAAATGCTCTGAGTTCAACAAATTCTCCCCCACATACCAATGGAAAGAACCGGGGGAACCAGACATGTAGGGCCAGTCGAACAACATGGATCAGGCGGTCGGCTGCTTCCGGGCGTCCGGGTTCGACCATAATCCTGCTAGGTAAATCGAGGTTCCTAAGTCACATCATGAATTCGCCCCGTAATGTCCGTTACGGTGTGGAAAAGGGCGGTCCCTACGCTGCCGGGTATGTACATCAATCGTCAAACGACACACAAATTCACTGAAAGGTTGTCCCCATGAACGAGATTATCTGCCCCGGTTGCCACAAGGCGTTCACCATCGATGAGGCCGGCTACGCCGACATTTTGAAGCAGGTGCATGACCGCGAGTTCGAGCAGGCCCTCCACGAACGGCTCGAGCTGCTGGAGGCAGAAAAACAGAATGCGGTCGAGCTCGCCGAGGCAAAGGTTGCGGCGGTTCTCGAGAAGGACGTGGCAGTGAAAAACGCCGAGATCGAGCGTCTCAAGGAGGAACTCAAAGCCCGCGATTTCGCGAAGCAGCTCGCAGTCACCGAGGCTGTACGTGCCCTGGAAAAGGAACGAGACACCCTTGCACGCGATCTCGGGGCGACAGCAACTGAACAGAAGGTGCTTCAGGAGCGACTCGAAGAGGCTCGCAAAGAGAAGCGGGCCGCCATTGAACTTGCGGAGGCGACGCTCACCAACAAGCTTCAGGCAGAGACCGCGGAGAAAGCTGCCGAGATCGGACGTCTCAAGGAAGAGCTGAAGTCTCGCGAGGTCGCGAAGCAGCTCGCCGTGAAGGAAGCCGTGAACGGAATCGAGAAACAACGGGACGACCTTGCACGGAATCTCTTGGCCAAGGAGACCGAGCAGCAGCTGCTTGAGTCAACAATGAGGGACACGCATGCCCTTCAGATCAAATCGAAAGACGACATGATCGCCTACTACAAGGACCTCAAGGCGAAACTCTCCACAAAACTGGTCGGTGAGAGCCTTGAGCAACACTGCGAAATCGAGTTCAACCGCATCCGCTCCGCCGGCTTCCCCATGGCCTACTTCGAGAAGGACAACGACGCTCGAAGCGGAAGCAAGGGTGACTACATTTTCCGCGAGGCGGACGAGTCCGGCACGGAATTCATCTCGGTGATGTTCGAGATGAAAAACGAAGGAGACGAAACAGCCACCAAGAAGAAGAACGAGGACTTCTTCAAGGAACTAGACAGGGACCGAATCGAGAAAGGCTGCGAATACGCGGTTCTCATCTCGCTGTTGGAGTCCGACAGCGAGTTGTACAACGGTGGCATTGTCGATGTGTCCCACCGGTACCCCAAGATGTACGTTGTGCGCCCCCAGCTCTTCATCCCAATCATCACCCTGCTCCGGAATGCAGCGCTGAACTCACTGGAATACAAGACCGAGCTCGCACGTGTCCGGGAGCAGAATGTCGACATCACGAATTTCGAGGACGCGCTCGACACCTTCAAGACAGGGTTCGCCAGGAACTACGACCTTGCCTCCCGGAAATTCAAGGACGCGATCGATGACATCGATAAGTCGATCGATCGACTGCACAAGGTGAAGGAATCGCTCCTCGGTTCCGAGAATAACCTCCGGTTGGCGAACAGCAAGGCCGAAGACCTCACGATCAAGCGCCTCACCCGCGGGAACCCGACAATGGCTGCGAAGTTCACAGACGCCCCGACCTTGGTGGCCGCAGAAAAAATATAGTAGTGCTATCGATCTGCGAGGGGATTTCGTAGGGCGTGCTGAAGCTCCCGTTCGATAGGTGGCGTGCCGTGTTGGCGCTCTCTTATCGAATGGGAGCTTCGGTGATGCTGGGGGTAGTCACACTCAAAAGAATCTGGTGCCCCCAAATCGGACTTATCCGTCGCCCTCTATACCTGCGACACCCAGCCCTAGATGAGTAACGCCTAATTCGAGGTGATCACAGAACATGCCTCCGGCAATTTGGTCGGGCGCGGAAGATGACAGATGACAGCGAATTGTGGAATGAAACAAGCTGGGACTACTCGCTAAGTAGCAAGTCAGCTCGACCTTTTGGGTCACTGACCACAGCACCTAAGTGGGGAAGCCCTAGGGTATGAAGAAGGCAACAAGTGCCAGCACCTGGTACTGCGATAAACATTCACATCTGACGATCGGAACATCATGTTTGGACTAAGCCTTCCATTGGATGCAGAATCATTCCCGAAGGACGAAGAAGCAGCCCGACCCGTCGAGGAGAATGGGTTCTTCACAGGGGCGTGGGCAACCTCATGGTTAGAACACCCAGAGCTCAAAGGGTTATGGATTCCCGTCCACGCGAACTTAAAATCGACAAGGGTTTCTGACAGCCAAATACTGAACCTTAGAAGTTTCACCTTAAACGCCCTCGCCGACAACAGGGTCAAAACGAAGGTCATCCCTGAGGAGCTCATCCCAAGATTCGGCTTCCCCACCAACAACCTGCAGCGCAACAACAAGACTTGCATGATGGAGATCTCCCACGGCAGGCTACTGCATCCGCCCTCGGCCAAGATCATCAAGCAGTACCAAGAGGAGAACCCTCTTCTGGTAAGAGTGCGCGTCTCCCGAAATCAGGGTAAAAAGCCGGGTGTCCTCATGAACAAGGACACTAAATTTATCCTGTGTTCCACAGGCCCCATGCTCTTCAAGAAGAATACCGACAAGGGTGATCAGGGTACAACAAAGAACTATGTCAGAAGCCTGAAGCTTCCAATCAAGATCAGCCTGCGGGGTGGTGAAGCGAAGCTGCGCGCTGATCTGGACCAATGCTTGGGTTACGCAGCACTCAGGTTCCTCGGCGTAGACGCCCTCGATGGCGTCGATACTCTCATATCCGGCTCCACCGAGTCCCAGAACATTCTGGATTCCGAACAGCCGGTGGACTCGAACTTCTCGCCAATTGGGTTGCCGTTCATCGGTTTTGAAACCGGTGTATTCACGCAGGCTGAGCAAGCTGTTATCCTCACCGAATTCATCGTCGACGCCAATGGCACCGATCACGAAAAGGCAGAAGAGCGAGCAAGAAGGCTTTTCGAGGGGCGCATTGTCGAAGAATCACGAGGTTACTTTGAGGGCGTCAACAGTGAAGCTCTCCGCTTTCATGACACTTACAAGGTGAGTCTGCCGGAAGAGCCTGCTGAACCCGAGGAAGCCACCCAGGAAATCCCCATAGGGGAAGCTCCGGTTAGTGAGCCGAATACTGAGCGTTTAACGGAAGAAACATCGGAACCTAACGTCACTCAGCCAGGGTCAATCAGTCTGCTCAACGATTCCCTGCGTCTCATTCTCGAGGAATCCATCAAGATCAGCGGAATGGATTTCTCTGACCTCGAAACTTCGGAGAAAGACAAGGATCTCATTGAGACCTTGAATGCCAAGTTGGCGAATGCAACCGAGGAAGCGGAGAAGCTGCATGGCGACAAGAGAAACCTCAACCTGACCGTTGAAAAGCTCATCCGAGAAGCCAAGGAATCTGTAGAGTCCACCAACAAGAAGATCTCCCAGATGAGGGAAGCGCATCGCAAAGAGCTCGCAGCCCAAGCCGCACAAGATGAGGAGCGCCGGCGAGCACTCCTTGAAGAGATAGACGAATTCAACGAAACCGTCCGCAAGCTCACGGTGTCCCGCGACGGATTCAAGGCTGCCGCCACAGCCGAATTCGATGTTGACCAGCTCGACTACATTTCCAAGCTCAGCATCACCAGGGATAAAGATGCTCGCGAGGCAACCGAACTAATTGACCTCATGGAATCGGAGAACGAAGAACTCCGCCGCAAGATGGTTCAGCTTGAAACCAAACTGAGCTGGTACCGCATGCACGACGCCGAAGCATCCGTGCTGGAGCAAACGGAGGGAATCGGTGAAGAGGAAGTCGACATAACGCTCATCACGGCTGCCTTCAAAAACAACCTCGACCTATACAGGTACGCCGACGAAAATCTCAAATACCTCTCGATCTCACCCGATGCCCTCACACCAGCAAAATCCTTGGATGGCTTTGAACGCAGCAAGTCATGGTCCAAAAAGGCGCTTCATGCACTCCTGTCCCTGAACGACTATGCCGAAAAGATGGTCAAGGACGAGATTTCAGCTTCGTTCGTCGACTTTGCATCTTCGTCGGATGCGAAGTTCCAGATCCCCCGGCATAAGATCGCAATGGAATCATCGACCACGGGAACGAAAACATCCTCGTACCGTCGCACACGGACCTTCTCGGTCAGCGAGGATGAGCAGTGGGTTGGAGACCGTGAGATCGAATGTTTCCCGCACATTCGTATCGACCAGGCACTTCCGGGCCCGCGCATCTACTTCTCCGATGACACGATCAAGTCCAACCAGAAGCTTTTCGTTGGGTACTACGGCGAGCACCTGCGTAACGTGATTCCGACGAGCGTTTCCTAGCCGATGAGTAACATGGTCCATTCGCCATGGCTTGCCGGCATGCGTCCTCCGACGCTCAGCCGCTCCAAACCCGAGAACGTTCCCGCCCTGCGGGATGGTCTTCTTGAAGGTGTACACGAGCGGGTTGATCAGCTGGCTGCAGCCCAGCAGTATGGAGATGCCGCTTATTTGCGGTACTTCGCCGACCAGCTTGCAACGTTCTCCTTGGGGTGGATTGGCCGGGAAATTGGCGACGAAGCAATGATCGCTGTCGAAGACTTCAACATGGACGGAGTCGTGAAGCCGACTGCTAGATGGAATCTCGCTGAGGCGATGCCCGCCCTGAGCGGTTTCGTGGTCCTGGAAGTCCCGACGCTTTACGGCCACTTTGCGACACCGCTGAAGGACGAAGAGCGCATCCAGGTCGCCGTATCCGCAATCTCCTGGTATGTCGAAGGCGACGAGGAGATCCTGTTCCAGCTGTATACCAACAGTGACAGTACGGACATTGATTCACTCGTTGATGCGGATCGTTTCCGGTTGATCAGCGAGTTTTCGTTACCTTTCATGAAGACTGTGACCCGTGAAAGCCTAGCCTCCTGGTTGGGCAATTTCGGCGTGCCGGCGTTCAAGATTCCCCACCACCAGTCACTGGTCATGTTCATTGGGAACCTGTTCATCATTGCGAATTCCTTGAAAGTGGCAGAGGCCTCAACGGATTCGTTTCCGACACCGGGTGAGCAGGCTTCCTCGAGGTCTTCGCAGGTGAAAATCATTATGATGCGTCCGCTGAATCGGCCGGGCTCCCCGCCCCCTTCTGACAGGGGCGGGGAGCGCAAGCGCGGCAAGGATCACCGGTGGAGAGTGAGAGCCCACTTGCGTTGGATCACGACCAGCCATCTCGTGTCGGATTCTCGCATGAGTGTGAGCCGACGACCCACTTATGTTCGGGCGCACCTGCGCGGAGCGGAGGGAACCCCGATCATTGCCCGCGACCGGGTCATGAAGTGGATTTGGAACTGACTCTGGAGTCAGATCGCGAATCAAAGGGAAAATAAGGTGACGGAATGAACCAGCCAAATTCCTGTCACTCAGCGTGACGGCGCCAGACGGGCTCTCCAGGGTGACGGTCGGCGTTAACTTAGTCTTGGTTGGCAGGTTCCTCGTCGTTCCCGTGCCGACGCAGCGCTCGATCGACGATCCTGCTGGAAAGCTTGTTCCTCACCGATTTGGCGAGGTCGAGGGCCTCATTACCGAGGCGCCCGGCGGCATCGACGCCCCCTGCCCCTGTCTCGAGCGCCCTGTCCCTTGCCTCCGTGGCCGCTTCCACCCATCGTTTGGCCTCCAGTGACTGTCGACTGCGATCGATCCCAAGCAGCCCGTGAAAGTCAACGACTCCGGTCGCGACATGGTTGCTCGAATGCACTATGGCCCGGGACGCGGTCGGGTGCAGCAGCACCTTCGTGTTGGCGGTGCCGGCCGCCGCATCCATGCGAGCCATGAGACGCCCAGTGCTTCGTGCGATGATTTCCAACCGGTTCTGCCGGGCAGCCCTCAGTGCGAGGCGATGCTGGTCCAGTTCCTCCGGAGACGCATCCAGCACGCGGTCGAGTTCGAGCACTGCGTTTGCATCCTGCAGTTGGAAGCATTGAGCCAGCACGGCGAGCCACTCCTGAACCTTTGATTCGGCTTCCTTGGACGTCTGGGCGAGATCGCCGATCTTGGTCTTGTGTTCCATCTTTTCCGCGAGTGCGTCGAGTTGCCGTAATGTGTACGCCTGGGTTCGAGCGATCGTCATCGACGTGGATTGCACCTTCGACCACGTGACCTCGGAGACCCGCCCGACCTGCTTGCGGATGGCCATGGCCTCCGCAATGACAAATTCGACTCCGATCATGTCCGCCAGCACAGCGTCCTTCTGGGCGCGGAGCACATCGTCGACCTTCTCATCGATGGCGGCCAGATAGTCGGTGATCTCATCCATGGTTTGCTGCATAGCAACCTGGGCCATGATCCCCGCGGCACCAGCCAGGATTGCCGGGTTTGCCACGAGCGAACCGGGACCCTTCGCGAACTGGACAATTCCCTTGATCCCCTTGGCCTGGTCCTTGGCCTGCACCACACCCATGCTTAGCCCGGTCTTGGAACTTTTCATCAGTCCGTACTTCTTGATGGCTTGCGCGGATTCCTCGGTCAGCTTCACCCAGCGACCTGAGTTGGCGGAAATCTCGGAACCTGCGTGGGCAACCCCGGCCGCGACCCCGAGGACAGGCCGGAGACGCTGAAGCCCGAGGTCCTTCGACGGCAGACCCTCGGAGACAAGGAAGCGTTCGACAGCCGTGGGGTCCCCGATGACCGCCACGCCGTCGCCGTCACTGATCAGCTGAATCTCGTTATCCATTCTTGACTCCTGGAGCACGGGCAGGCGAAAGCCCTGAGGAGGATGGAATTGTGTCCCCATCCGGTGCGGAAAGCGACACCACAAACAGCCTATGCCAGCGGTGCGATCTCCGGGGCGGGGGACATCGTCCGCACCAACGATCCATCGCTGTTCACGAAGTTCGTGTCAGATCCGTTTGCCGGTGCGACCCACGGCTTAAATGGTGTTGCTGCAGACCCGCTCTCGCCTCATCAAAGGATGGCGGTCTCAACCGGTCAACGCACCACCTGTGATTCTAAAGGTATCGCGGGCCGGCCCGAGGTGGTGACGTGGGCTTGGTAGAGCTGGTTGGAGCTTGCCCATTTCAAGACCCGGGTTTGGCGTTAAACGATGTTGGGGCCCAATACTGGTCGGACCCCACCATCGTGCGCAGTCCGGGAGCATCAAGTATCCCGGACAGCACGTCGGTTGAAAGCTCATTTCAACGCTAGCGGCCCGTCTTCGAACCCGTTCAGCAGACCTTTTACCCCTAGTTCTTGTCTTTGGGAGGGTTGGGATCACTGCCATAAGAGTTCTTTTCCCCGATGGTGCCGTCCAGCTTCTTGATGGTGTGTTCTGTTTTGTCCCGTGTTGCTGCAGCGCGGCCCTTAGCCTGCTGTTCCGCTTTGGTCCCACCTACAGCGAAGGGACGGCTGCTTCCTTGGCGCCTGCTCTTCCACTCGCCGTTTTCGTTGTAGGTTTCGATTCCGCTCTTTGACATGGAATATTTCCTTTCCACACGACGGACGAGGGTCGTCCTTGGACAACCCTAGGGGGTATTCCACGTGCCCTCAATGGTCCAGACGACGTCTGGACCATTGCGCCAGAACGGCGGTGACTCCAACTAGGGTTGAACCATGACCGAGCTCGAGCCTGACCTTCCCGGGGACTATTCCGCCGCACTCACCACCCTGAAGAACCTCGTGCGGGAAGCCCAGCACCGTGCGCAGCGCGTCGTGAACACCGCCATGATCGAGCTGTACTGGAACATCGGCCGCACCATCCTTCAACGCCAGCATGGCCAGCCATGGGGAAGCAAGGTCCTTGACCGCATCGCCCATGACTTGCGCGCGGAGTTCCCGCACATGAAGGGATTCTCCCGGACCAATGTGTACAACATGCGCGCCTTCGCCGCGGCCTGGAGCGGCGGGGAACCAATTGTCCAGACGCCGTCTGGACAATTGAGCTGGAGCCACAACGTTGCGCTCCTGAACAAGCTGAACGACCAGGAACTGCGTCGCTGGTACGCCACACGGGCCGTCCAGCACGGCTGGTCGGTGGCCGTCCTGGAGCACCAGATCCGCACCTCCCTCCACACCCGCACCGGCGCGGCCCCCAACAACCTCGAGGCACGGCTGCCGGGCGAAGGCACCGACCTGGCGCGGGAGGTTGCCAAGGACCCCCTGGTCCTGGACTTCCTGGGACTCACCGAGGAAGCCCAGGAACATGCCCTGGAGGAGGCCATGACGCTGCGCCTTTCCCAGACTCTGGCCGAGTTCGGTCCGGGATTTGCCTTCGTCGGGCGCCAGCACCACCTGGATGTCGATGGGGATGACTTCTTCGTGGACCTTCTGCTGTATCACGTGCCTTCGGACCGCTACGTGGTGGTGGAGCTCAAGGCCGGCAAGTTCAAGCCCGAGCACCTGGGACAGCTGAACTTCTACGTCGCGGCCGTCGACGACATGCTCCGGCTGCCCCGACAGGCCCCGACTGTCGGGATCCTGGTGTGCGGGTCCAAGAACGACCGCACAGTGCGCTATGCCCTGGACGGTTCCGCCCAGCCCCTGGCCGTGACGTCCTACACGTACGAGGCACTGCCAGTCGATGAGAAGGCCACCCTCCCGTCCCCGGACGCCATCACCGCAGCACTCGAACACGACCCGGAGATTCTGCCCGGCGCGTGACGCCTTGCGGGCCCAGCTACACGTCTCTGAACCCTGCAGGTCAGCATGCAATGCGGCGGGAAATATCGAAAGTGCGGTTATTGGCGATTGACCTGCAATACCCCGGTAAGCAGGCACCGCTCGCAAAACAGCGGCATGCTTACCGGCACAGTTCACGTCAGTACCGGACGGCCGGTCTCACACCCCTCCGAGTTCGGCAAACTGTTGGGGGTGAGCAGGACGACCGTGTCCCGGCACCTTGGGCTGTTATCCGAGGAAGCAGGGAACTAAACGTTCCATGATTTGTTACCGGCGCTGCCGAAGAACGTATTGACTGGTTTGGCCTCGGTAGCTGCGATGACAAAGTCTCGACAATTTCGCTGCATTGATGGGGTGTTCACCAAATCACCTCCGGAAAATCTGACTGCAATGGGGGGCGGAGGATCCTTTGTCGATCTAATCATCGTCGCTTTGGGTTCCCAGAATTTCGAGTGGGCTCGTGCCGCGAGGCAGGCGTCTCCGCGTATTTAGCGTACGATCTTTTCGCATTCGTTGTTTATAGTCTGCTAAGGACACGCTCTTGTGCTGCTCCGACTTAAACTTGTGTCGTTCAGCTTGTCGATTGACTAGAAACTGCAGGATATTTTCCTCATCCCGATAGTGAAGGTCCTGTAGCCGGTAGAGCAAAGACATGACCCCAAACAGAAAATCTGAGACGATCCAACGGTTTCCGTGTGTTTTGACTAGGTCTGGGAGGCGGCTTGCCCAGTCTGAATCCCCGACATTCATGGCGAAGCAGGCCGCCATAGGTGGCCCATAGACGCCGGCCATGAACTCTGTATTTTGCAACAGATTGTCGTACGGGACCAGCAACTTCCTCGAAGCGAGCCGTGCTCCAATCCCACTTACGACAGTGAAAGCGGGAAGAAGAAGTGCCATGTGAGTCGCGACTTCTTCTTCCTTTTCCTCCGGCAGGTCTCCTGCTTCAACCATGGCCTTGGCGATTCTCCGCGTCGCTTCGACGAAGACTTCTTCTTCTTCCCAACGCGCTATGAGTGCGCCCCAGCACGTCAGGACGTCTGCGAAGACCCGATTCTTGAGGTCGGCGTCAGTTAGTTGATCGCTATCTCGCAAGACGCGGGAAACGAGATCGACGCTCCACGAGAGTTGGGTGGCTGGCGAGAGGTTCGAAGTGTCTTCCAGCTGAAAGGGCACCGTATCGGCGTCATTTGAGATGTCATAATCACCCTCTTTCTGCTCATCGTCGTGGGCGGAACTGGTGGTGCCGCTACTTGGAGCATCGGTCTCAGTTGGCACCTCTGAGTTTTCCTGGCTTGGTGAGAGATGTTCGGGTACCTCGCGTTTCTCCATGATTCCGAAGGCGCCGCTCTTGAATGAGTCGGGGGCTTCCCCAGACAGCAATTTCGAAACTTCTTCGACGACCGTACGGCTATTGCGAATGAGTGCAGCGTAGTGACCGATTATGGGCGAAAAGAAGAGAGGGTCCTGTAGCAGCTCCTCTAAAAAGTCGGAGTCTGCAATCGCTGCTTTTGCGGCAAATAGGTGAAGGTAGGTGGTTTGCTGGAACTGCACCTTGTCGTGCCCAACCTTCAGAACTCGAATTGCTCGGAAGTTTTCGAAAACAGCAGTTGGATCTTCCTTCCATTGGACGCTCACAAAAAAGGTTTGAATCGTCTCGATTGCCTGGGCGTGCGTCAATGCGCCTTTGCGGTTTCGAACGAAGTGCTTAGCGAGTTCCGCCAGGACCGTTTCCCTATTTTGCAGGCTGAGCGCCATGCGGGCATCAACTACCGGCCCATTTCGTCCCAGCAAAAGTTGGACGTAGTCATTGAGGACGGCTGTTTCTGAGTTTTGTGATTGATCGCTGCGGGCCTGGACGAACAGAGAAATTAGCAGTGACACTGTGAATGGATTCCGGGGAAGGTATTCACGCCTGATCACGTCCAGCACGCCATCACAAATGTCTTCTGCTCGTTGAGGAGCGATGATTTCGGCAAAAGACATAATGTCGGAGCGGCTGAGCTTGCCCATGAAGCAGGTCTCGACTTCCAGCCTTCCTTTTGAGAGGTCTCTGGCCAGTTCCCTTTCTAATCCTTGCTTGCACCCGACAACTATAAAGTCCGTGTTCAGGGACAGTAGGTCTGCTGCAGAGCGCTTGTATGAAAGCGACTCGTTCGGCGTGAGGTTGTCAACTGCCAAGATATAGGGCGGCAATTCGTCCCGTCGAGAGTCAATTAGTCGCTGGCTAAGACTTTCACGGACCACGAGATTCGACAGTGGCCTGTTTGGCGAGGTTGCATGGCGCGCATCGATGTATATCGGAGCCACGTTCTCCCGCACGTAAGATGTCTGCGCGACAATCCAGCGGAGTGCTGTTGTAAGGCCGGAGTGTTCGTCACCAACGACAATCAGGATCTTGCTTCCACCATGGACGTCGTGCGGGTCGATTCGCTTCGGTCGAGTCGTCTCATCGTCCGCTGCCTGCATGGAAGCGAACTGTTCGTGCGAGTAGGGCAATAAAACGGGAGGAACGGTGAGCGCATTTAAGTCTCGCTCGTCGATGTCATCGATCTCCGCCGCGACGACCATCTCCTGGCGGACTTGTTCAGTAATAGCCTCACGTGCGTAGGCCAGATTATCCCGTATAACCACGGTGGTTCCGTTCGCAGCCTCCGGAACCAATGTATTTAAGAACCCGGTCAGATCGCTGTATTCATCGCCGTAACCCACGACACGAATATCGTGTTGTGCATGTTGGCGGCTGAGGCTCTGAACGTCGTCGTTTTTGCAGAGACGAAAGTGGTCACCTCGCGATTCTGGGAAGGCTCGAGAATGCCACTCCAGCAATTTGGAGAAATTCGGATCGTCTAATCCACTTCCGTAGCCGACATAAATGAAGCTCTTAGTTGCATAGTGGGCTTGCTGCACAAATTGTGCCCGATTGTCCATCAGGATTCTTGAGTAGTCGGTATCTGAAAGAATCACGCTGTCCGGGCGATCAAAGATTCCGTGCAAGTGTCCGACGGCTCGCGATTCGCCTTTGAATAGTTCGCGCATCGCTTCGGGGTCCCGCCAGGTTACCGAGGGCAGTCCCAGCGCTTGTTCAATAAGTGTGTCGTAGTTGGTAGTGAGGATGGGGAGCCCAAGTGTTCCCAAGCTCTGGGCGAGGGCGGGCTCCGTGAGCGGCAAGAGGCCAACAGATTCGCGAAGCCAGTCCGAAAATAGTTGGGGCGAGTGCTTCTTCAATTTCGTGGCGACAGCGCTAGCCACGTTGATCAGATCGTCAGTATCACCGTCAGTACAGGCATGTTCGAGCGAGATTTCCTGGAGGCTTTGCCATGCATCAAGTTTGGGAATGTCTCTCGCTGCCCGCTCAATGCCGTTGCGGATGAGGCCTACCCAGTCGGCGGTGGGGGCTCCTGAGCTGAGGGATTTGCTGACCCCCGTGCCAGCAACGACGACTGCGGTGTGATCCGCTACTGCGAAACGGAGCCGTTCCAGGTACTCGTTCAAAATGTATGCCTTCCCCAATGTTTAATCGGTCCTAGAAGAATAGGATCAAGTGTGACTCGTTCGTGGTGCGTGTGAGCGCTAGAAGCTTACAGGTCGCAGCTGACTCTTCGTGCCCCACACCATCATGGGCAAGACCCGAGCTCCGTATGGGCAGTTGATGCTAGCGCCTGGTCCTACTGCAGTTTCGGCGATTGCAGCGTTTCAGATCAACACGGCATGCAGCACTATCACGGAGCGGCAGGCCAACGAGTTTATGTTTTTTGGGCGTGCTGATCCATGAGATTGAGGACCTTCTGCTGTCGCGCGGTGGGCAGTAGGGGCAGTTCTGAGGTCGAGGGGTCTGGTACTGGTAACAACCGCTATTCAAGTGGTCTGTATTCAGGTGGTGTCTCGGCTGTGTGTGGCGACTGGTCGTGGGCTCCTGCTGCATAGCCGCTCCAGGGTGATCCTGCTTCGGCGGCGATCCTGGTGGTGCTGGTGTGGTGGTATCCCAGTGCTTGGGCGAGGACAGGGGCCGGGATCTGGAGCGCAAGGTGTCGGATCGCGGAGGTTCGTCCGCGTTGGGGTGGGATGCCCAGTTTGTGAAGGAAACTGAGGAGCGTGGACTGGTGAAGGGGCTCTCCTGCGCGGTGCCCCGGGAACAGCCAGCAAGATCCGGGATTTGTTGCCGAATCCATATGGGGGCGGTTTGCCACATAATCATGCAAGATCCGGGCCAGCGGTTCGGGTACCGGCGTCGGCGGGTCACCCAGACGAATGGTGGTGGTGCCACCGTCGGTGGCGATGTCGCTGGTTCTGAGTCTCAAGATGCGCGTTACCGGTTGGGCATAGAGCAGTACCAGCAGCCCAGCGATTCTGGCGGGCAGCGGGATGCTCTCCTCGGTGAGGAGCCGCTGGATGGCGTTGATTCTGTGGTGTTGGCCCATGGGTGTCTGGGCGGCTGACTTGCGGTAATGGATGGTCAGGACGGGCATGCTGCCGATCTTCATGCACCACGTAAGAAATGTGTGGGATGAGCGGCGCGTCGAGTAATTCTCGCTTTGCCAGAGGTCCAAATCGGTTTGCCGGGTGTGGTTGAGGGCCGTGCCGCGGCGGTCGAGCCAGGTCAGGAACGCCAAGGCCTGGGTCTGTTGTTGGCGGGCCATTTTGGTCGGAGAGATGCCCAGCGGGGCTTTGGCTGCCTTGGCCCGAAGTTTGCGGAGTTGGTGCCAGGTGGCGAAACGGCGCAGCAGCCGGGCCTGCTCCACATCCGTCACGGCGGCCAGATGGGTGTCCAGCCACCGTTCGAAGAGCAGGAGCTGCCTGTCCTTGCGGGGCAGGACGCCGCTTTGCATGAGCAGGTCGCGTAAATAGGCCGCGCTTCTCCAATGGGGCAGTTGCTGGAACGCTTCGTGGGTCAATTCGAGCCGGCCGGAGGCAAGATCACTGAGCAGGGCTTGGGGTTGCGGACTCCTGAGCCAGCCCAGCCCCAGTGCTGGATGCTGCATGGTCCTCAGCTGATCGAACAGCGGGATCAGGGGTGGGTGGATGCGGCCCGTGCCATCATCAAGCAGTGCCCTCAGCCGGTCGGTGAGGGTGCATCCTTCACACAGTCTTTTACCGAGCAGTCGTCCTTCAAAGCGGCAACGGTCGCAGAAGAAATCCCGGGTGATTCCCGCACAGTCCCGGCAGATAGGCGCCCCCGCGCCGTCCCTGCCCGGCAGCAGGCGCTCTGCATCGCAGCCGGGGCAGGGACCGTAGGTGCGGGTCGCCTTGTCCAGACAGTTCCGGCAGATGGGTCCATCGGACCAGTTCGCCGCCTTGGCGGCATGCCGGCAGCAGCGAACACAGGTGCGCACGTGCCACCGCTCATATTTCTCGCGACTGTCGTAAGCAGGGCTCACGACTCGGGGGTGATCCTGGCGCGCTTGGGTCGGATGGTGGCGGCAAGGTCCACGACTTCGGCGCCAGCGGTGGCGGTGCGGCGTGGGGCCACGGCCTCTGCCCGGGTGGCGATCAGCTCGGCGGGGGTCACTTCCAGGATGTCGCAGAGCGCGGCGAGGACCGGGAGGGAGAGCCGCTCGGGGATCTGGGTGACCAGCCGCCAGACCTGCACCGAGGACAGCTCGATGCCGCGTTGGAGCAGCAGCGGGGATAGGTCGGTGGCGGTGAATATTCCGCGGGTGGCCATGACCTCCCGGAGCCTCCACTGGTAGCTGACGTGGCGTTTCATTGTGGTTTCCTTTCAGGCGGCAGGGCGGCAGCAACGGCGGTGTCCAGGGCGCGGCGCAGCGTCCTGGTGCGGAAGTCGGAAGAGACACAGGTGTAGATCGAGGTGGTGGATGCGTGTTCGTGACCGACCTGTTCCTGGACGAACCGCGCGTCCCAGCCGCCCTCGATCAGGTGCGTGACGTAGGAGCGTCGAAAGGAATGGAAGTCCAGCCCCTGGTCCAGACCAAGGCTGTCACGATAGGCGCCGAAGCGGGTGTTCATCTGGGTGAAACCCACGCGTGCGGAGCGTTCCGAGGGCCATAGAGCCCCGGACGTGGCCGTTGGGAACATCGGACGGACCTCTTCATTCCATTGCTGCAGGATCTCCGCTGACCAGTCGAAGACCGTCAGCACGCTGCGGCGCTTGGGCGGAGAGCCTTTGTTTGCCTTGCCGTGGCGGACGTAGAGGACACCGTATTCCCCGAACTCAGGGCCCCGGGGATTGCGGCCAAAGTCCACAACATCAAGCATCCTCGTCTCGTTGCGGCGCAGTCCGAAGGCGTAGGCGGTCTTGAAGAGCATTGCGTCACGGAATGCCGGCAGCCAGCCCTTGCGTCCCTGCCCGCGCACCCGGCCCACCTGTTCATCGGCATGGTCGAAGAACGCCTGCAGTTCATCACGGGTGAAGGCACGCTTTGCCGGTCCAGCCTCGGCTTCCTGGGCATGCACGGCGGCGTTCCACTCGTGGATTACCTGGATCGGGTGGGTTCCGAAGCGTTCCTGGCAGACGGTGGCCCAGCCATAGGCGGGATCGGTAATGAACGTGCAGAAGGAACGGACGGTGCCTTGGTAGTTCCGCAACGTGGAGCGACGCAGGTTCCGGACCGAACGCAGATCACCCATCCACTCATCAACCATTTGCGGTGTCCAGGTCCAGGGAAAGGCATCGGCGTGGTGGGTGAATGACCGCACAGCGTTCTCGCGGCCCTCGATCGTGGAGAACGCCAGGTTCCGCGCCAGCTGCTGGTTGCGCCAACCGTCGAGCATGGCGGTGAAGACCTGTTCCTCCGGCCGCAGCAGCGGCAGGTCGCCGAGCAGATGCAGTCCCACCGCCCCGGGCTCGGAGCCGTTTCCGACCATCAAAAACTACCCCTTCGCTGCTTACATCTGATGAATGTATCCTTCATCAGATGTAAATCGATTGCAAGGGTTCAGGTCAAACGAATTTCCATGGCCTCACACGAACCCCGCCGGGCTGGCTCGTCCAAGAAAACCCCGCACCGGGCCACGCCTCTGACCTGACCCAATGGCGAAAGATCTCGGAATGTTCAAAGTGCCCGCAATAGAACATCAGATGAAATTGCGTTTATAACAAGAATCCATACGGAAATTCACGCTAACAGCCTTTCGTCGTTCATGCCCCGGCGAAAGTTCAACTTTTGCGGATCTATCCGGTGACGTCGCCCAGGCGATCGCGTGGTGGACAGTTGAACGTGCCGCCTAGAAGAGTTCGGTGCGTTCCGTGGTTATGTGTCCCAGCGTGGCGCAGCGCGCTGCGTCCCGGTGTCTGCTTGGGGTATACCCCAACTAGACGTCAGACGAGCATCTCGAATGATGTCAAAGTAGGGTTCATATTATTATTTATGGACACCTCTCGGACGAACTCTTAGAATCTAACCTGACAATGAGCAGGATTTTCTAAGTTGTGGGGGAGCCAGTGGCAGGGCAGCGAATTGGGTACGTTCGGGTCAGTACGTTGGATCAAAATGAGCAACGCCAGCTCGAAGGCCAGAGTCTGGACCAGGTCTTCACCGACCATGCTTCGGGCAAGGATACGAAGCGTCCGAAGCTTGATGAGTTGATCAGGTTCGCGCGTGCAGGGGATACCGTGATGGTGCATTCCATGGATCGCTTAGCCAGGAACTTGGATGACCTTCGCTCGGTGGTGCAAAAACTGACCGGCAAGGGTGCCCGGGTGGAGTTCCTCAAGGAGGGGTTGGTGTTCACGGGGGAGGACTCTCCGATGGCGAACCTGATGCTCTCGGTCATGGGGGCCTTCGCAGAATTTGAACGCTCCCTCATTAAGGAACGTCAGCGCGAAGGGATCGCCTTGGCCAAAACGCGTGGGGTTTATAAGGGGCGAAAGCGTTCGCTGAGTCCTGAGCAGGTCAGTGAGTTGGTTGCCAGTGCTTTGGCGGGCGTTCCCAAGACCCAGCTGGCACGGGAGTACGGTTTGAGTCGGGAAACGGTGTATCAGTATCTGCGTCGAGCGGAACGGTCCACCGTGTAGTTGCTGACACCAAGCACAGTAATATCCGTAGTTGGAGGCACAATCGGCGCTCCGCGGCATCGAATTCTCTACGACGAATTCTGTTTCGTAGCCCACACTGCAAATTCAAAGCTAAACGTAGCTTTTTAGGACACACTATGTGTCATGGGTGACACTGTGGAAATCACGACGCAGAACACGACTGTTGAAGAATGGACGTGGGCTCTGGCCCAGTCCACAGGCTCGCCGGGCGGTGGTGCCGGCGCAGGTTTGATGCTTGCCGTCGCCGCTTCTTTGACATCAATGGTTGCCGGTTATACCCAAACCTCCGAAGATCAGAGCCTGGAACTTAGCCTCATCCTCCCACGAGCCCATGCACTGCGCCACGAAGCATTGCGATTGGCTGATGAAGATGCAGCGGCGTCCAAAGCGTTTGGTGCCGCCTTTCGGATGAACCCGAGTTCAGCCCGAGATTCTGCAATATCCGAGGCATCGGTGGAGGCGGCTAAGGCCTCCGCTGTTCTGGGCCAGCGAGCGCTCGAAGCCATCGAAGACTTGGCATGGCTTTCCACCTATGGAAACCGGGCGCTCATTGCCGATGTCGTCGTTGGATTCGGTGCCTTGCGATCCACGCTGGCAGGGGCACGCACCAATGTCAGTTTTGACCTTTCAACGCTCACCGCCGCAGGGAAATCGATGGAGGAGATTCACGAACAACATCCAGTTCTCTGGTCCATGGTAGGAAAACTACATGCGGGCATTGAACGGATAGATGGTCTCATGGCAGGCCTTGATCCCAAGGCGGCACCCACGGATGATAGGTCTTAGAACAATGCCCGTTTTCCGCCTCTGAAGTGTTTAGTTTCAGGTGGACTGGAGCTTGAGACGTAGGGAGTCGCCGACCTACAGGAAGGACACTGAAGTGAGTTCGATCAATGAGCTCATGGTGCTAGCTGGGGAACTTGGGGAATATGCGGCGGATCGTTTACATGGGTTGAGTGCCAAAATTGTCGTAGTTCCCCAAAGCAATGCACACCATCCCGGGTATGACACCGGAGATCTGGTGCTTCAGGCCTACCGTTCCTATGGGGTGGAGGTGGTGCGGCCTATTTTGGAAGGTTATCAACGAGGGTACAACGCACGGGCGACTGAGCGGCGGGGGTTATTGCTGTGCTTTGTTCAGATCACCAACGGTGTGGGGGAGGCTCTTCCTCACGCCACTGAAGAGGAAAGAACTGCGATCATCTGTGCGTTGCAGACCGGCTATCCGCCTATGCGGTTAGGCATCACCACGAGACTGAGAACGGGATACTCAGGATATTTCGATTTCTTCGACGTCACGTTGGTTGTCAGCAACCAGGCTTAATCCTATTGATCGAAGGTGATCACATGGCATCCACGATCTTGACTTCTTCTTCCCGTTTGTCGCAGCGCAACAGTGATCCTCAAATTCGATCTGGGATTTTTGCCGCTCAGTTTTCCCTCTCGCACCTATGTTCCTGGTGACCTACCCGTTGGCAGGCGCCCTAGGTGCGGCATTTGGGCTGCCCCTGACAGCGGTGGTGCTCGTCGGTATCGGACTGCTCGGAATGGTCTTGGCGTTCGCCACGTGGAGAACGCCGAATGAGCCACTGGTGTCAGTATCTGAAACTACTGACGACGTTTCCCGGGAAAAACAATAATCCATCGTGATTGGCCCCGGGCAATCTACCCAAACAGCCTCCGTTGCTGAATGCGGCACGTGGTCATATCGGAACGTATTGGTCTTAGCGTCGTGTCTGTTAGGGGTGTTCCGGGGCAATTCCAAAATGTCTCACAAGCGGGTCGAAAGCTTGCGCCGCTGAGTGCAAAATCGGGGGTTCAGGCTTTGTTGCGCTAACAATCCGTCGGGTACCAGCTTGCGAAATCTCCACTTCGCGTGGTGGTGTGAGCAACTGACGAGTTTGCTGAGTTCAGAGTTGCCCGACGGCGAACCGGTGCATCCTGGCAGGTAGGCAGAGAGTGTGGCCCTCCATAGAGCCGGCATGCACAGCCCGTTCACGTCACCCGAGCAGAAAGCCCTGAGGCATGAATCGGATGCTTTCACCAGAAAGAAAAAGGCAGGAACTCCCGTAGGCGTCAGGTGATCCGCATTTTGGGATTGGGGCTGTTTAGCGGGGCGAGGCTCACACCGAAAGGATTTGCTTTGGATGAGAAATAAGTTGTGGGCAGTTATGGGTAGGCGCGCGACTCCACGGTCTCTCGAGAGTGACGTTGATTCTGCCGCGAAGCTCATGCCACCAACGAAACGTAAGCCTTAACCGACGATAGGACTTGCTTGCCCCCGTTTGGCGCGACGCCTACCATCAGAGGAAGAAGCGGGTGGAAAATGGGCCACGGACACGGCGAACATGTTCAGCACGGCGGAAGGTTTCAGAGTGCCATCCGGGGTGAAGATCCGGTGCTCCAGGCCTCGGGTGTCACGAAGTCGTATCGACGTGGGCCTTGGCTCTTCGGCCGGACCCGTGATGTCCTCTCCGGTGTCGATCTGGCCTTGTTTCGTGGCGAGGTGGTGGGCCTTACAGGCGAGAATGGCTCCGGTAAATCGACTCTAATGAAAATCCTGGTTGGTGAAATGCGCGCCGACCAGGGAACAATTTCCCGCGGCGGTCGGCTGGGCTATTGCCCGCAGACGCCACTGGTCTACGAACGATTGACGTGCGATGAGCACTTCGACCTGTTCGGCAGAGCCTGTGGAATGACCGGACACGCAATGGCAGGATCACGAGAGTTGATCTACGAAGAGCTGGGATTCAAACGATACGCGCGCACTCGTGCCGATCAGCTATCAGGAGGAACACTGGCCAAGCTCAACCTCGGTCTGGCTCTGCTCGCGGACCCCGATGTGCTCCTCCTCGACGAACCCTCGGCAGGCTTCGACTGGGATACCTATCAGAAATTTTGGATTCTCGTCGCGGGGCGTCGCGCTGCCGGGCGGACGGTACTGATCATCAGTCACATTGTGGTCGATGAGGACCGTTTTGATCGTATCCTCGACATCCGTGATGGAGGCGTGGTCGCGCGATGACCACCTTAGTGTTTATTCAGCGCTTTCTGAACGACTATGTCCGCAATCCGGTCAACCTGATTTTGCTTGTTGTGGTGCCCATAGTTTTCGTGCTGGTTGCGAGCGGTCAGCTGGCGTCCTTTGCAAAGTTGTTTGGAGGGCCAGCGGGCCCTGCGGTCGAGTTGGCGACCGCAGGGTGGGCTGCCGGATTCATTGCTGGTGTCGCTATGTATTTCCAAATGGCAGAGACACGCGGCACCGATCGACGAGTGGTCGTCGCGGGCTTCCCAGCGGTGCAGCTCTCCCTTGCTCGTCTGGTTACCGGGGGATGCCTCGCGGTATTGGCTGCCACAGCAGCCCTGATCGCCCTCATCATCCGCACCGGGGTCGAGGACCCTTGGCGGGCTTTCGCTGGGACACTCATGTTCGCTGGAATCTATGTCGCCATCGGTGCCGCGGTCGGGGTGATGGTGCGCAATCCGCTCAACGGCAGCGTCATCGTCTTGTTCGCCTGGATCGTGGACGTATTCTTCGGACCGGCGATGGGATCCACCGACAACGTTGCGACCCGGCTTTTACCGACTTACTACGTCACCTTGTGGATGATAGATCTGCCATCGGGGCACAGCGGTCCTGTCGGTGAGCTCGGCTGGTCGCTGATCTGGACCGCGTCCGCGGTCGGCGCAGCCTGGGCTCTCATCATCGCCCGTACTCGCACTGGCCATCGGCACATTCATCTGCCAGAAGCGGGATCGTTCCGTTCCCAAACTCCCGCCGCCTTGCGCGCTGCTTGGAGGGAGACTCGCCGCAATCCCACGCTGTGGGCCCTTCTCGTGGTCGTGCCTG
The DNA here is from genome assembly GCF_003287975.1 of Arthrobacter sp. AQ5-05. Taxonomy (GTDB): domain Bacteria; phylum Actinomycetota; class Actinomycetes; order Actinomycetales; family Micrococcaceae; genus Paeniglutamicibacter. The sequence goes on along the minus strand of NZ_QMKQ01000022.1, from coordinate 31,971 downwards.
TGGTGTTCATTCTCGGCGTCTATGTCATCACCCCGGACAAACCTATCTCGATAGTCTTGCGTGAGAACGGGGAAAGCGTCACCCGCGTACTGTCTCTTATCGATCTGCACGGAGCGACGATGGCACCTGTCGCCGTCGCGTCACTCGCGGCGCTCATTGGCCTTTTTGGTGTGCTTCAGAGTCGGGATGGCGACCGGAGGGCGGCTCTGGTTGGAATGAAAACCAGCGCACTGCTGTCGGCTCGGCTAGGGGTCCTGACCGTTTCTGTCCTCGTCGCAACCGGGGTGGCCCTAACCACCAGCGCACTGGTCTTCAGCCCGGTCCAGGGGGCAGGTTATGCCGGCGCCAACATTCTCCTCGGGCTGACCTATGGTCTCATCGGGGCGCTTCTCGGACCGATCTTCGGATCCGTTAGCGGAGTGTTTGTCGCCTTCCTCATCGCGTTCCTGGACATCGGCATTATCCAGAATCCGATGTTGCAGTCGGAACCGGTTTTTTGGTCTCGTTTGCTACCCGGATACGGCGGATCGCAGGTCCTCATCGACGAGGCGTTTACCCGAAATTTCGACGAAGTAGTGCCGGTCCTTGTCGGGTTGGGATGGTTCGTTGCACTCCTCGTGGCCGTGGTTTTTACCTACCATCGCACAACACGCCCCGTGAGCTGGACCTGAGTACTCAACAACGCAAGAGCGCCGAGTCCGATCAGCTTGGCTATGGAATGATAGCAACCAAGATACTGGAATTGGTCATGGAGTGGCGTTGTTTTGTCTCAGGTTCAGTAGCTTGGTCGTGTTCGGCGGGTGCCTTGGAAAGCTAGAATCTTTCGTGACGCTATGACTAAATGCGAGAGGTGCTATCAACACTCACATCCCTCGGGCGGGGCCGATGGATGTGAGTCGGGATGATCTGGCAGACGGATTTTGCCGTGCAGTCGGCTGGGTCGAGGTCTCAACTCGTATCAATAATATTTTGCGGTTCGGTTTCCATGAACGCTAGTTCCCTTTGCCGGACACGGACGTCTCCGAATGTCCCGACAAGCAGGGCAGTGACATGCGCACAGTGCACTATTCCGTCCCCACGAATGACAAGGATACTTTTTACGTCTCCAGTGTCATCCCGACCGCTTGGGCTCCCCGGATAAACCGTATGTGAGACGTAGCGGCTTCGTCATGTTGATGGTAGCTGTTCACTTTCTGTTTTGCGCGCCCTATCTTTTTCGCAAGTCCTTTTCGGGGGTTTTCCCTAAAGTTCCTGAAAATCTTTACTGGCTTATCCGTTTGGTACCTTGGCTCGAAAGCTCGCGTCCACAAAGCCGGTTTAGCTGAACCAGTGTTCAGCGCGCGACCGAAGATATTAGTCGGTTCCAACCCACGACAACGAGAGCATTCTTGCTGTTGCTTCGGCAATCGCTTGCTCCTCATCAGTCGGTACGACAATCACCGGGAAAGCCGAATCCGTGGTGCTGATGATCCGGGTTTCATGCGATTTCGCGATGTTGGATAGCTCATCAACGAAGACGCCCAACGCACCCAGTCGGGCCACAACATTCGCGCGAAATTGGTGCGAATTTTCACCGATCCCTGCCGTGAAAACTAAACACTGCGCTCCGCCGATCGCTACGTGATAAGCACCGATATATTTAGCCAGTCGGTAGGCGGCGATGTCCAACGCCAGCTGTGCCGACTCGTTGCCGCGTTCGGCAGACTGTTGAACATCACGCATATCCGATGATCCGGTCAAACCCCGAAGCCCGCTATTGTTTTCCAACAAGCCTTCCAACTGGCTAGGATCCATACCGGAGCGGAGCAGGAAAAGCAGTATTCCTGGGTCGAGGTCTCCGGCCCGTGTACCCATGACGAGCCCCTCCAGCGGAGTCATGCCCATGGAATTGTCGATGCTAACGCCCTGTTGAATGGCCGTCACCGAGGCGCCATTACCTAGATGGGCAATAATCGCATTGAGTGACCCGGGGGGGAACTTCCAGAAAGCGGGCCGTAGCGACGGCAACATACTCGACGGAGGTGCCGTGGAATCCGAATCGGCGGATTCCATGAGCGGCCGAGGTTTCCTGGGGCAGCGGATAACGCCATGCTACTTCGGGCATCGTGTGATGAAACGCCGTGTCAAAGACCGCCACCTGCGGTACTCCCGGCCACAAGTCCATCGAAGCGTGCAATGCCGCCAGCGCCGGTGGATTGTGCAGCGGAGCAATTGAGTTCAACGTCTCCAGATGCCGGATCACTTCATCGGTGATCAGGGTGGGCGCTGAGAATTCTTCCCCACCGTGCACAATCCGGTGGCCAATCGCCTCAACGGGGTGGGACACCAATAAAGTTTGCATCTTCGTGAAAAGAGTTTTCACCGTCCTGGAAATTTCAGAAACGCCGTCTGGTGGCGAAGCTAGTGGCGAAATATCGACCAGCTCTTCGAACAACGAGTCCGCATTCACGATGACGTCGGCGTCGCGTGAAATATCAACCTCACGCAGCTGGACCTTTAGCGTCGACGAACCGCAGTTCAATACTAATATAGACATTATTCTCTCCCGGTCGGTGGCTTACTACACTATGGCGGTGCTGCCTGGCAATGAATTAGCAGCACTCTCTACCGTGGACTTCCAGCGGTCATTGCACCAGTGCGCGTGCGCAGCGATGACACCTGTTGCAATGCCGCTCGGGCGTGGTCTCGACGCCACCCTGTCAGTTCGACCGGCTTCCTCCGCAATCTGAATTCATTGCGCCTGCGGTGCATACTCGGACGGACTGCTTCTTTACCACTGCTTGACTTTGTGCCCGCATCAGTTGCGTAGAAACGGCATAACCGCCACTGCAGTCCAGAGGCTTGCAACCAAGCTGAAGCGGAGGAACCCAAATGAAGCAACGTACGCGGTTAGGCGAAGGCTCCTTATGGGTCGACGGGGACCCAAGACCCTTGAAACTTCACACTCGTGCATGGGACGATCTAATGCAAGATCAGCCACTCTTCTGACGGGTTTCGGTGGCGGGGCGTATCTTTCCTCGAACCCGAGCGGTCGTTTCACGGTGCAATTCTGTGCCGCTGAAGCGTATCGAGTCGGATGAAGGTGCTGTTTGGGTATTGGGCAGAAGCTGCATTCTGACACCTATTTGAGTGCACCACAGCCATCTTTCGATCGCCACTCCGCCTACTGATCAATTGCTGGCGATCGAATAAAGGATAGAGAAAATGAAAGCACTCGTTTATCACGGCCCGAACCAAAAATCGTGGGAAGAAGTCCCCAATCCTCAGATTCAGAAGCCCACCGACGTCATCGTCAAGATCGAGACCACAACTATTTGCGGTACGGATCTGCACATTCTCAAGGGCGATGTCCCTGCTGTGACCGTCGGCAGGGTCCTTGGTCACGAGGGCGTCGGGACAATCACCGAGGTCGGGTCGGCCATTTCCAATCTTGCCGTGGGCGACCGGGTCATCCTCTCTTGCGTTTCTGCCTGTGGTCGCTGCGACTACTGCAAGACTGGCCTGTTCTCCCACTGCCTCGGGGAAGAAGGTGCGTCAGGCATCGGGTGGATCTTTGGGCACCTGATTGATGGCACGCAGGCCGAATACGTGCGTGTTCCCTACGCCGAGACCTCCGTGTACAAAGTCCCCGAAGGCGTCACGGCCCAGGAGGGCACGCTGCTTTCGGATATCCTCCCGACAGGACACGAGATCGGCATCCAATACGGCGCTGTCAAGGCGGGCGACGTCGTCGCCGTCGTTGGAGTGGGCCCCATTGGACTCGCCGTAGTCACCACGGCGCAGCTCTATGGCCCGGCGCGCGTCATCGCGATCGACGTCGACGCGAACCGGCTGGAGCAGGCAAAGGCGTTTGGCGCGACCGATGGTGTGTTGTCAACGGATGCCGATTGGAAAGAACAGGTCCTCGCCCTGACCGACGGGTTAGGTGTGGATGTTGCCATCGAGGCGGTGGGCATTCCCCAGACTTTCGTCATGGTGTTGGAAATGGTCCGACCTGGTGGACACGTGGCCAATGTCGGCGTGCATGGCAAGGGGGTGGAGCTACCGCTGGACTCGCTCTGGATCTCCAACATCACGATCACCATGGGCCTCGTGAACACCAATACGACTGGCACCCTGCTCAAGCTAGTCGCCCAAAAGAAGCTGGCCGTCGACAAGTTTGTCAGCCACACGTTCGCCCTCCACGACATCGAGGAAGCCTACGACGTCTTCTCCCGGGCAGCCGAGACCAAAGCTCTGAAAGTGATACTCAACGCCTGAGCGGAAGAATTCCGGTTTTGTGGACTCATCATTAGGCTGCGGGCCGCGGAGATTGACGGAATCGAGTGCCTCTAACGGCAGACACCCCGCAAACTTTGGCACATAAATAGTAGTCAGCATGAGGCGGTGGGAGCGTCCCCTGTTCAATGTTCAACCGTCCATGCAGGCAGTGCAGGGTACAGAAAATATCGGAGGACCCATCGTCGCGATCACTAGAATTCAAGTGCCCAGGGCACCCGGTGCCCGTACGTTTGATTTCTACCGGGTTGCTGCTGAGTGGCCTACAGATGCTCAAACCGGGCATCTCGGTGCCACCACGCTAGCCAGCGGCGGTGAACCGATCGACAAGAGTCATACTCCCCGGAAGCTTCCTTTGCAACGGCTACCAGCAAGATCAGAGTTTTATATGGATTGGGAGATAAATACTGTGTCGGAAAACGCTCTGCACGTTGCGGAGCCGGCAGCCGATAGGTGGCAAAAAACCACCCGGCAGAGTGTCGTTGGAGTTCTCAACGCGTCTGGCCCAAGCCAGTTGACAATACCGAGTCGAATACAGTTGAGTCGCCACTGCACGCTGCCAACAAACAGATCGCAGCATCCCCACGGAGGGTCGGAGCTGCGATGGTTCCCCCGGTAGTAGCATCTGGACAACGTCGCTGCGCCGGTCACACCCTAGCGGGGAATGGGCAATGGGCGCATCGATAGCTGGCAGGAACGCCCCGGCATTGACTGGTAAGCCTTCTCCGTGGCGGATGCTTTGGATCACCGCGGCCCTTGGCACCTGTTTCCTCCTCATCCAGTGGGGGCTTCGTGATGCGCCGTTGTTGTGGTTCGCGACGCTGCGGGCACTGCTCGGCGGTAGTGCACTGGCCTTGGTGGCTTTCTGGCAGGGGCGACCGCTCCCGTCCTCAGCCATGGCCTGGGGCAAGATCGCGCTCCTCGGTCTGGTCAACGTCAGCCTGGCCTTCGCCTTCATGTTCGCGGGCGTGGCCGGACTATCCACCGGCGTGGCCTCGGTGCTGGCCAATGCACAACCGTTGTTGATTCTGCTCCCTGCATGGTGGCTGTTTCGGGAACGGATCACGCCACGAACGGGAGCTGCCCTGCTCCTCGGGTTCGCCGGTCTTCTGATGGTCGCCTTGCCCGGAGGAGGCGGCTCCGGTGCGCTGCTGTCGTTGGCCTCGGCTGCGTCGGTGACAGTGGGGACCTTGCTGGTGCGAACCTTGGGCGGCCTCGACGTCGTAGTCACCAGTGCAGCACATTTCCTGATCGGTGGACTGGTCCTCGCCGGACTGGCTTTTGCCGTTGAAGGGCCTCCCATCATTTCTTGGACCCCTCGGTTTATCCTTGTGCTCGGATTCCTGGGGTTGGTGGCCACGGCAGCGACAACGCTGGCTTGGTTCGTTGAGGCACAACGATCGGCACTGTCATCGCTGACGGTGTGGATGTTCCTCATTCCGGTGTTCGGCCTGGTAATCGGAATCGTCGTGCTCGGCGAACGTCCTAGTCCGTGGACTGCCGCGGGCATTGCCCTGGTGATGGGTGCGATGTGGATGGCGCTTGCCAAGCAGCGCGTTGCCGGCTCCGGGCCACCGGGCGTTTTGTGCGTGGCTTGCCAGCGCGAAGAGGCCGTGCCGGACGAAATGCAGTAGATCACCTCCTGAGACGGTCCTGCTGTCGAGCGTCCGGCCCTGAACAAATCTGTCCTTCTGCAAATGACATAATCATTCGCAAGGCGACGTGACGCGACCTTATCGTGCGGGTCGGCAGGGACCCGAGAGCCACCTCAAATTATCTTGAAGACGTCGGAGCCCCACCGGGTCAATGCCGACCAACGGGCCGCCGTGGTGGAGACCGGCAGTGCATGTTACTGCTGTACCCCTGCGACGGAGCCGCGCCGACAGTCGGGGGAGCCAACGGGTTCATGGTTAGCCACTATGACGGATTCCGAGTGAAGTATGCTGGCGCGTTTTCAGGAAAAACAGTCCGCGGTTCTCCCGTTTGAGCTCGTGCACTTCGGCCTCGTCCGCCCCAGCTCAGCCTTCGGCGGACTCGTCGGAGACGTGCACGACCCGGTATTTGTTCGGCCATCGAGCTACCGGTGCGGTTCCGGTGTTTGGATCATCGGCACCGGTTCCCCATTCTGGCATCCCCGACATCTGCTGGTACCAGCATCCGGAACCCTTGCACCGGCTCAGTCGCGGATGATCAGTACGGGGCATGTGGCGTGGTGGACGATCTGGGTGGACACCGAGCCCAGAAGCAGGCCGGTAAAGCCTCCGCGCCCGCGGGAGCCTACGATAAGGAGATCAGCATCCTTGGAAGCATCAAGCAGAACCAAAGCCGAGGGGCCCTGCCGGATTTCTCCGTCGATGGATGTTCCTTCAGAATCCACGCTCTTCAATGCTTCGTCCTGAAGTGTTCGGGCATCTTGCTCAAATGCGACGAAGTCCCAGGTCGGGCCGTTTACATCAAGCCCCGTGGCTGGATACTGCCAGGCCGTCACCATCCGTATCCGCGCCTGGCGCAAACGGGCTTCGGTCACCGCCCACTTCAGAGCGGACAGGGATGAAGCCGAGCCATCGATGCCTACCACTATCTGAAATCCATTGGTGCTGCTCATTGTTTGGTCCTTTCGACGGTACTGGCTGGCATCCACCACTTTGCCATATTGCTAGGGTCCCACCATGAGGGGGTAGACAATGCAGGTGACGGCTCGGACGCGATGCCGACTACGCCACGCAGGTCAGAGCTGACTGCGGGCCGGTGCAGTAAAACCATTTCGTTCGGTGCGCTCCGGATGAACATTCACGGCTTTGGCTCAATCACTGGGGGACTGGCTCCCAGAGTGCCAGCGGAACGACCTGGCACTGGGTGCAAGCACAAGGTACCAAGGCGTGGGACTTTTTCCGAGCGGGGGAGACGAACGAGAGCACGGACTCGCGTGGCCTCGTTGTTGAGCGCATATCTTCACGGGTGTCATGGGGTTTTATGATATTCGACAGGCATGTTAATAGCATGTAGTGACGCGCAGGTTCGACTACCGAGGGCGGCGTGCTGGTCCGGACCCGCCGATTCACGAGGGGAAGGCACAGAACGCAAGGAGGGAAAATCGCTGTCGGTTAGTGCCAGTTTGATGATTGTTCGGGCCCCGGACCGTGAATGTCACAACCCTGCATGAGAGGCCTTCGCAAGTCTTGTCACCGTTGTGATGATCTCGATGGACGCACGGTGGGATATGTCAGCAACGACCATGGGGGCGTCGTCGTATGTGACCTTGCTGCCGTGACCCTTGCTCTCACAGCTTCGCTCGGCCGACCCCCAGCAGTTTCCTCTGGGGGGAGGACATCGTCGAGGATCGTGCCCAGCGCTTCCCTTCCTTCTGGGGGTGGAAACGGAGATGGCGTAACACCGCACGTCGTCAATCGGCATTGTGAAACAGCCAATGATGCCGGGCTGGCGCCCGATTCCGTCGCGGCTCCCAGATCATGGTGTTTTGGCAAGCTTGTCTGTCAGAGGCACCCGGGTGAGTGAGAACCGCGGCGAAACCGTGGCAGGGTCCATCGTGCGCTCAAGATCCAGCCATCCAAAACGGGCAGTGCCCCACAACGCACGTCCAGGAAGGGTGAATGTGTGTGTAGACGACGAAGCTTCGCGTCAGGATCCCGGCTTCTGTTGTAGGACCGCTAGACGGGTATTATATTCGGTCTGGTCGATTTCGCCGCGTGCGAAGCGTTCGGCAAGGAGCGCTTCGGCGGTGTGCAGCGGGGGCATGGTCCGGCCCGCCGGCAGTTCCGGGCGGGAGGAGCGCACCAGCAGGGTGATCCCAGTGATCAGTGCTCCCCAGAACACGACCATGCTGATTGCCATGAGGATCAGTCCCCATCCGCTGGTGTCGTTGCCATACCAAAACATTGTATTCTCCTGAGTTCTTATGAACGTGGTGGCTATTGGCGATCTGTCTCGGGGCTTGCCCCGTCGATGCGCTTGGGTGCTGATAGGAAATCCTGTCGGATGCCGAGGGATTCGTCGGTGCGACGGGTGGATTCGATGGCATCGGTAGTGGTTCCGGCCAGGGCTCGGATGGCGTCGATGTTTTCGGGAATGACGACCGCTTGGTTATCGACGGTGTAGGTATAAAAGAGTTCCAGTCCTTCGACCGTGAGGATATCTTCCCAGAGGGCGACTTCATACATGTCCCCACGGGGTCGGCCCAGGTCTCGCATGAGTTCCACGGTGCTATTGAGCGCCACGATGCCGTCCGCCTTGCGTACCAAGGCAATTCGGGGTGTTGCCCTCAACGCCTCAAGCACTTCTTCGCGGTCTGCGGTGCGGGTTAGCTGAACGGTCCAGTAGTGCATGTGGTTCTGGGTGTGTGATCCTTTCGCTGCCATGGTGATGACGTCCAACTGTGGATCAACGGTCTTGGCATCCGGTCCCTGGTGGCTGGGAATACGGCTTTCGGGGACGATGGTGTTCATGATCCCTGAGTGGTCAGATTCCCAGGGATCGGTGGCCCTGCGAATAAGGACCCCGCGGGCTCTGGCGAGCAGGCCCGCGTCCTTAAGCGCTGTCAACGTACGCACGGTGGCAGTGGTGTTGCACGAGACGACCCGGGTGGAATCGCGCCCCAAAGCGGTGGCATAGTTGGTATGGGCAACGAAGGAATGGCCGGTGAGTTCGTGCTTTTCCCCGCCTTGGAAGATGGCCTTGACTCCGTGCTTGCGGTAGAGGTCCAGATTCTTGGCACCGACCCCGGAAGGGGTGCAGTCCACGACGATATCCACCATGTCCAGCAGTTCTTCCAGCGCGCCTGCGACCGGGATCCCTGCTGCACGCATCCCCGCCGCCGTCTGTGCGTCAGAAGCATACACAGGCATACCTAGCGTCACGGCGGTTTTGATCCGGTAGTCCGCGGCTACGTCGCTGACGCCGACGAGTTCCATGTCCGACTGGATCCTGACCGTATCGGCAACGCGTTTGCCGATGACCCCGTAACCATTGACAGCGATCCGTGTTCTTTGCGACATGTTCGTTCCTTTCTCGGGTGGTTCTTAAAAGGATTTGCAATTTGGGCCCAGCGACCGCTGCTGGTCAAGACCTCAAAGACCTTGCACTGGGTTCTGCGTGGCGTTGGGCACGGCCTTGTGAGACAGCATCATTCCTTCTTGATCATGCCATCTTCGAGGAGATCGTTAAAGGGTCCGTGTCCGTCCGCGTGAGGCAGGGCCACGTCCCAGACCTCACCTGGTTTCAGCGTTCTCTCGACGCCGTCCAGGCGGATGCGGACTGGTCCGGTGGAGCAACGGTGTAGTTCCAACCTGGCCCTCTGCTGGGTCAGCGAGATGCTGATCGGTTGTCCCCGGTAGCGCAGCCAGAAAGATGCCCCGGCTAGTTCGGCGGGAAGAACCGGGTGCAGCCAGAGGGCGTCCTTCCGGGTTTCCGCCCCGGCATAGCAGCGGATCACCATGTCGGCAGTGCCGGCCATGGCGCCGAGGTGGATGCCTTCGCGGGTGGTCCCGCCCTGGGTATCTGACAGGTCCGCCTCCAGCGCCTGCTCAAAGAGCGCCCAGGAACGGCCCCTGTTGGTCCGGGCCAGCACCCAGCTATGTACGAGTTTGCTCAGGGTCGATCCGTGGCTGGTACGGTCCAGGTAGTACCGGATGGTTGCCGGGATGATCTCCGGTGGCAGCGCGTACCCGAGGCGGACGAGAATACCGCGTAATTCTTCGGCCGAAAACAAATAGAACAGCATCAGGACATCGGCCTGCTTGGAGAGCTTGTATCGATTCGTCGAGTCGCCCTCGGCCTGCAGGATCAAATCCAGCCGCCCGATGTTCCCATATTTGCCTCGATATGCGTCCCAGTCGAATTCCTCGAGGTGCTCGTAGCCGTCGAACTGGCTGAGGACCCCGTCAGCGTGGAAATGAATGCGCAGCCGGCTGCTGATCCGTTTCCACCGGGAAAGTTCCTCCGGTTCCATGCCGAGCCGGTGCCAGAGCCCACCACAATGGTGCTCACCCAATAGCTCAATGGTCTCCACGGCCCTGGCCAGAACCCAGGAGGCCATGACGTTGGTGTAGGCGTTGTTGCGCAACCCCTGCCCCGGGGCATCGGGCAGCCCGTCGTGGTATTCATCCGGGCCCATCACCCCGGTAATGTCGAAGCGATCACTGGCAGGATCATGGATGGCCAGTGAAGTGAACAGCCTGGCCACCTCCACAAGAATCTCGGCTCCGTAGTCGATGAGGAAACCGGTGTCCGCGGTGGACTGGTAGTACTGCCAGAGACTGTAGGCGACGGCCAAGCCAACATGCCGTTGCCGATGGGAGTTATCCGGCATCCATTGTCCGCTGTGCGGGTTGAACAATTCGTCGGGGGTTTCTTCACGGCCGTCACTGCCCGATTGCCAAGGGAACATGGCTCCGTCCAGTCCTTCGGTGCGGGCAGCGGCCCTGGCCGCATCGAGCCGGCGGTAGCGGTAGAGAAGGAATGCCCGGGTCAGCTCGGGCCGGCGCAGGGTCAGCATCGGATGAATGAACAGCTCGTCCCAGAAGACGTGGCCGCGGTAGCCTTCCCCGTGCAATCCCCGTGCCGGCATGCCCGCATCCAGGTCCGGATCGGCCGCGGCGACACTTTGCAACACGTGGAAAATGTGCAGGTTCAGGGCCAGCGACTGCCGGGAACCAGCCTGCAGTTGGATACCGAACTCATTCCAGAGATCTTCCCAAGCCTGCTCATGGGCGACCAGCGAGTCAGAGAACGCTGGAACCTGGAGGATCCTGTTTTTGGCGTCCAGACCAGCCGTGGAGATGGCGCGGTCCCGGGAGGTTGCCACGGTGGCGGCTTTCTCGATGCTCACGGGGGTTCCGGGTTGCAGCTGGAGAATGATTTCGTGTCCGACCAAGGTCTCGGTCTTGATTACTTCGTGGCCCAGGACATCGGGGTCACCTATGACACGCGTACGCAGAACGGTGGCTATCTCGATCCCCGATTGATTGGTGGTTGCTTCATGGATGACCGTTTCTTCATCCACTGCCGTGGATCCGGACATGACCAGGTGCTCACCGCTGAGGGCAAGATCGGCTGCCACGTTGCGGTTCGCCACGGCACCGTTCACGGCGGAGCAAACGGTCAGCGCGCCCGACCAATCCTCGGCCTCGAGGGTGATTTCCATGGCTGCCAAGTGCGGTTCGGCCAGGGACTGGAACTGCCGGGAGGTGACCCTGGTGGTCCGGCCGGATGAATCGCGATAGCGGTTGGTGCGACTGAGCACGCCGCGGCGCAGGTCCAGGTCTTGGTGATGGCTGAGCATGTGTGCTGAACCGGGAAACAGCAGGGGACCTTCCCCGGGCTGGATAGTCATAAAGGCCCAGTCGGGGGCGTTGACCAAGTGTTCGGTTTCGACGCTCCGACCGTTGAGATCGGTGCGCAGCCGGTTATAGACCCCGGCCAGATAGGTGCCCGGGTAGTGGATGCCATCGGCGGTGCTTCCGGGCACCGCGCCGCGGGTCGCCCAGTACCCGTTGCCCATGGTGCACAGCGCCTCCCTGGTTCCTTCCTGCGCCGGATCAAACCGGTCATAGACAAGGTTCCAGTCCTCGTTGGTCCCGGTTGTTGCACCAGCGCACCAGGATTCAGGTCCGTCAAAGGCAGAATCCGGAAGCCCCTGCTGCAGGTTGGCCAGATGTCGGACAACTATGTCCGCCCCCGCCGATGCCAGCTGGGCCCCGTTGCCGTTGCGGTCCACACCCACCACCAGGCCGAACCGGCCGCCGGCCGCCGCCTTGACCCCGACGGCAGCGTCCTCGATCACGGCTGCCTCGGACGGCGCCACCTTCAGGCGACGGGCCGCTTCGAGAAACATGGCCGCGTCCGGTTTGCCCTCAAGGCCCAGGCGGAGCGCATCGTTTCCGTCCACGCGGATGGGGAACAGCCCCGTGATTCCGGCGGCGTCAAGGACCGCTTCGCTGTTGCGGCTGGAAGTCACCAGTGCCACGGGAACCTGGCCCACAGCCAGCGTACGCAGCAGCTCCACCGCGTCGGGGAACGCCTTCACTCCGTGTGCGGCCATCTCTGCGTCCACGAAGCCTTGCTTGCGGGCGGCCAGCCCATTGATACTAAGGCGTTCGGGCCCGTCCCCGTCGCTTCCCTCTGGAAGGGTGATCCCGCGTGATGCCAGGAAGGTCCTCACTCCGTCTTCGCGGGGCCGCCCGTCAACGAAGGCGCGATAGTCGCCTTCGGCGTCGAAGGGTTCCTGCCCGTCGCCGAACCGGGGGAGCAGTTCATCAAAAAGCGATTTCCACGCCGCGGCATGCACCCCGGTGGTGTCGGTGATGACCCCGTCCATGTCGAAGATGACCGCGGCATACCCGGAGATCGTGCCGGCAACCGTGTCAGCATCCGCACCCGTCGCCATCCACAAGTTATCCAAGCCCATCAAAGCTCCTCGGCGGTCCCGGGTTGCGCGTGGGGCCAGATCCAGTTGGTGATCGCGGGATCATCCTCGCCATGAGCCCGTGTCCAGGCGCGCGCGCGGATACGTTCATCGACCATCCGCTGGCGCAACCCGGCCGCCCTCTCGGCTAGACCCGGCACCCGGTCGATGACGTCCATCACCAGGTGGAACCGATCCAGATCGTTGAGCATGACAATATCGAACGGTGTGGTCGTGGTGCCCTCCTCGCGGAAACCGCGCACGTGGAAGTTCATGTGGTTGGTCCTGCTGTAGGCCAAGCGGTGGATCAGCGCCGGGTAGCCATGGTAAGCGAAGATCACCGGCCGGTCGGAGGTGAAGACGGCGTCGAACTCGGCCTCCGGAAGCCCGTGCGGGTGCTCGGAGGCCGGTTGCAGCCGCATGAGGTCAACCACGTTGACAACCCTTACGCACAATTCCGGCAGGTACCGACGCAGCAGGTCCACGGCCGCGAGGGTTTCAAGGGTCGGGATGTCCCCGGCGCAGGCCATCACCACATCGGGGAGTCTCTGGGCGTCGTGCGTCCCGGAACCGGTGGCAGCGGTTTCATTGCCTGCCCATTCCCAGATGCCCAAACCGCGCTGGCAATGCAGGGCAGCCTCATCGATTGTCAGGTAGGACAGGGCCGGTTGCTTGCCGGCGACGATGAGGTTGATGTAGTTGCGGCTGCGCAGGCAGTGATCGGCGACCGATAGCAGCGTGTTGGCATCCGGGGGAAGGTACACCCGGACGATTTCGGCCTTCTTGTTGACCAGATGGTCTATGAATCCCGGGTCCTGATGTGAGAAGCCGTTGTGGTCTTGGCGCCAGACATGAGAGGTCAGCAAGTAGTTCAGCGAGGCTATTGGACGCCGCCAAGGAATTTCGCCAGCGACCTTGAGCCACTTGGCGTGCTGATTCACCATTGAGTCGATGATGTGGATGAATGCTTCGTAACAGGAGAACATTCCGTGGCGACCGGTGAGCAGATAGCCTTCGAGCCAACCTTGGCACAGGTGCTCGGAGAGGACTTCCATGACCCGGCCGGAGGTAGCCAGGTGCTCGTCCGTCGGTAGCCGGCTACCTTGCCACACGCGATCGGTGGTCTCGAATACGGCACCAAGGCGATTGCTCAGGGTCTCGTCCGGTCCCATCAGGCGAAAGGTCGAGGGGTTGTCCCGGATGACGTCGCGTAGGTAAGCGCCCAGCACACGGGTCGCCTCGGAAATTGTGGTGCCCGGAGATTCGATTGCAACGGCGTAGTCGCGGTAGTCTGGCAGGCGCAGGGGTTCGAGCACTGTCCCTCCGTTGGCGACTGGATTTGCGCTCATCCTGCTAAGCCCTTCGGGTGCCAGTGCAGATACCTCGGGCCGCAACGCCCCGTTCTCATCGAAGAGTTCCTCTGGTCGGTAGGATCGCAACCATGCCTCGAGTTGGCTCAGATGCCCGGGGTTCTCCCTCAGGCCTGACAACGGTACCTGGTGGGACCGCCAGGTGTTTTCGGTAGGCAACCCGTCGACCTCCTTTGGCCCGGTCCAGCCCTTGGGGGTGCGCAGCACAATCATCGGCCAACACGGACGCTGCGTGGTCGTCCCATCCCGGGCGTCACGCTGGATCCTGTGAATCTCCGTCATTACATCGTCCATGACGGATGCCAACTGCTGGTGCACTGCCTCGGGGTCGTCGCCCTCGACTAGGTAGGGCCGGTGCCCGTAGCCTTCCATCAGGCTGATCAGCTCCTCATCGGGGATGCGGGCCAGCACCGTGGGGTTGGCGATCTTGTAACCGTTCAGGTGCAATATCGGCAGTACGGCCCCGTCATGGACGGGGTCCAAGAACTTATTGGAATGCCAGCTCGCCGCTAGTGGTCCCGTCTCGGCTTCCCCGTCTCCGATGACGCAGGCGACGAGCAGATCAGGGTTGTCAAATGCCGCCCCATAGGCATGCATCAGCGAATAGCCGAGTTCACCTCCTTCATGAATGGATCCCGGGGTCTCCGGAGCCACGTGGCTGGGGATGCCGCCCGGAAAGGAGAACTGGCGGAACAAGTGCCCGATCCCCTGGGTGTCTCGTCCGACCTTTGGATAGACTTCGCTGTAGGTCCCGTCAAGATAGGCATTGGCGACCAGCCCAGGACCGCCGTGGCCCGGCCCCGTCACATATATTGCGTTCAAATCACGGGACTTGATCACCCGGTTCAGGTGCGTGTAGATCAAATTTAGCCCAGGCGTAGTTCCCCAGTGACCCAGCAACCGAGGCTTGACGTGCTCCAAGGTCAGCGGTTCACGCAACAAAGGGTTCTCCAGCAGGTAGATCTGTCCCACGGAGAGGTAGTTTGCCGCGCGCCACCAGGCATCGAGGCGGGCCAGTTCCTGGCGGTCAAGCGGTCCTTGCGCAGCTGCGTGCATTTGAGGGATTCTCGCGGATGTCATTGGCTTCTCCTTGGACTTGGATGGCACGAACCGACTCGTGCCAGGGTGTGCTTCAATGGTCGCCCGCCGGCGAAAGCCCCGGACGAGGCTGCGCCATGCGGGCAAGCACTGACGGTTCGGGCAGTCCGTCAGCGCAGCCTGATTGAGGTGGGACCTGCACCGAGGCCCCGGATTTAGAGATTAGAGCGTTGGTGACGGGTCCGAAAAATGTTCTTAGAATCGTGCCTGTGGTGCTTCCCCTGGGTTCCCCTCCTCATGGCTTGACGAGTCGGGTGATCGCTTGTGAAGCCTCGCTGATCCTCTCGTCGAGGACACAGTGCCTGACGTGGTCGTCCAAGAGGCCAAGAGCGAGGTCCTCCAAGGCAGAAGTCAGGGGCGCCGATCTGGGTGAGGATATCGATGCAGTAGATGTCCTCGTCGATCATGCGGTGGATGCCACGGTTTGCCGTGGTTTTCGGTGCGGTTGGCGGCCGTATTCTGCTGTCCATCGCTTCTGTTCCTGTCTCGTGAAATGTGTAAGTCAGCTGTGGGAAACTGCCGTCGACTTCTCGACGGGATGACGGTCCAGGAACTTCGCTGTACTGTGGGCTGGACTCAGCTCAAGGCGGCGCAGCAACTGGGCGTTGAGCGCCACCACGATGGTGGAGACCGACATGAGAATCGCACCGATGCTCATAGGCAGCACGAACCCTATCGGCGCCAGAACGCCTGCTGCCAGTGGGACAGCAAACAGGTTATAGCCCGCAGCCCACCACAGGTTCTGCTTCATCTTCCGGTACGAAGCACGCGAAAGATCGATGACCGAGAGCACCGAACGAGGATCCGAGCTGGCCAGGATCACACCGGCTGAACCGATCGCGACGTCCGTACCTGCACCGATCGCAATACCCACATCGGCCCGGGCGAGGGCCGGTGCGTCATTGACGCCGTCACCGACCATGGCCACCTTGAGTCCCTCCGCTTGGAGTTCGGCGATCTTGGCGGCCTTGTCTTCGGGCCGAACCCCGGCGAAGACGCGGTCGATGCCCAATTCAGCGCCGACCGTGTTGGCGACGGCCTCGGCGTCGCCGGTGATCATCACCACTTGCACACCTGCGGCGTGCAAGGCATCGATGGCATCTCGTGACTCAGAGCGGATTTCATCGGCCAGCCGCAACGCGCCGATCACCACCCCATCGGCGAGGACATGCAAAATGATGGCGCCTTGGGCACGCCACGCATCGGCGATGGACATCTCTCCCACTTCGTGCTTCTCCAGCAGGTAGGGACCGCCGACCTCAACCACCACGCCGTCCACGGTGGCCTTGACACCCACCGCGGGGGATGACGAGAAATCGGTGGCGTTGGACCGCTCCAGGTTGCGGGTCCTGGCAGCGCCGACAATGGCCTTGGCGAGCGGGTGCTCGCTATCGGCCTCGGCTGCCGCGGCCAAGGCCAAGATCGCATCGCCATCGCGCCCGTCGACGGGTTCAATCGCGGTGACCGTGGGCTCGCCCTTGGTCAGGGTACCGGTCTTATCGAACAGGACTGCGTCGACAGTGCGCATCGATTCCAGTGCTAGACGGTCCTTGATCAGGACCCCGCCGCGGGCGGCGCGTTCGGTGGCAATGGAGACCACCAGCGGAATGGCCAGGCCCAATGCGTGCGGGCAGGCAATGACCAGCACCGTGATAGTTCGCACCACGGCGAAGTCCGGTAGCCCAAGGAACGACCACACCACGGCGGTGATCGCGGCGGCTCCCAAAGCGAACCAGAAGAGCCATGCAGCGGCAGTGTCGGCGATCCGCTGGGCGCGGGAGGTGGATGCCTGGGCATCTGCGACAAGCTTCTGGATGCCAGCCAGCGCGGTGTCTTCGCCGATCGCGGTAACTTCCACCCGCAGCCCGGAATCCGTGGCCACGGTCCCTGCGACCACCTGCGCGCCGGTCTGGCGGCGCACCGTTTTGGACTCGCCGGTGACCATTGATTCATCCATGCTGGCAGAGCCATCGACGATCTTGCCATCGGCAGGTACGGCGGCGCCTGGCCGAACGATAACCACGTCACCGACCACCAAATCCGCCGGAGAAACCGTGATTACTTCATCTCCCTGGATTTTCTCCGCCTCGTCGGGCAACAGGGCGGCCAAGGAATCCAAGGCCGAGGTGGTCTGGGCCAGGGACTTCATCTCAATCCAGTGCCCCAACAGCATGATCACCACCAGCAGGGCGAGCTCCCACCAGAAGTCCAACTCGTGATCGAGCAGCCCCAGGCTCGCGCCCATGGAGGCAACGAACGCCACGGTGATGGCCAATCCAATGAGCAGCATCATCCCCGGTTTGCGCGAGCGCAACTCGGAGACCGCCCCGCTCAGGAAGGGCTGGCCACCCCAGAAGTACATGAGAGTGCCGAGGATGGGGGAAACCCAGCCAATCCACGCGGCGTCGGGCAACTGGTACCCAACCAGGTCAGCGAACATCTCGCTAAAACCCACCACCGGGAAGGCAAGGACCAGCATGATCCAAAAGAGGCGCCGGAACTGACCGACGTGGTCACCATGACCCTCATGACCCTCATGACCCTCATGACCACCGTGCCCCTCGTGTCCTTGGTTGCCCATCTCCCCGCCCTGGTGGGCTGTGTGTGGCTCACCCTCCGGGGGGCCGGCCTCGGGCGCATGGATGTGCCCTGAGGAATGGTCCGAAGCATCCGTTTCTGCGGCGTGCTCGTGCTTGTTTCGCATACTCACCTTCTCTTTCTGATACCCCGATACGGGATGTTCTGTAGTGGGACGATCGCCCCGCGTGCCTACCTTGGGAGTGAGCCCGGCAAGAGAGGATCCTGGCGGCCGGTGCTACGCGGGTGCGTAGAGTTCGGGGTCAGCATCGAACAGGGGCCCGCAGGAGTTGCAGCACAGCCAGTATCGCTGGCCCTGGTAGTCCCGGTAGAGGCCCGCTTCCTCTGCCTGGGCCTTGCTCACCGGGGTGCCGACCATCACCGGGCACTCTGTTACGTCTTCGGCACGTGCGTTCGTCGTGTCCTCGGACTGGGGCGTGTGGCCGCAGCAGCCTGCCGAAGCACTCATGCTCTGGTCGTTGTGGTTGTTATGTGTAGTCATGATGTGTTCCTTCTTCGTTGAGCTGTTGATGGCGATCATGCGTGTGCCGGTTCACGGACGGTCCCTGAATCGGCAGGTTCGGATGCCTTGGCGTCGACGCGGGCCTTGAAGGTGCGCAGGCGCAGGCTGTTGGAGACAACGAACACGGACGACAGCGCCATTGCGGCCCCGGCAAGCATCGGATTCAGAAGCCCGAGGGCGGCTAGCGGAATCGCCGCAGCGTTGTAGGCGAAGGCCCAGAACAGGTTCATCTTGATTGTTCCCAGTGTTCGGCGGGAGAGCCGGATCGCATCCGCAGCGGCCCTCAGGTCACCACGGACCAAGGTGATGTCGGCGGCTTCGATGGCCACATCGGTGCCGGTGCCCATCGCCAAGCCCAGGTCGGCCTGAGCCAGGGCCGGAGCGTCGTTGACGCCGTCGCCGACCATAGCCACGATCTTGCCCTCGCCCTGTAGACGGGTGACGACATCGATCTTGTCCCGAGGCAGTACTTCTGCGATGACCTGCTCAATGCCGACCTCGGCGGCGACTTGCTCGGCCACAGCCTGGTTGTCACCGGTGAGCAGCACCGGGGTCAACCCCAATTCCTTGAACTGCGAGACAGCTTGCGCGCTGGTGGGCTTGACCTGGTCGGAGACCACCAACACGCCACGAGCCTGTCCGTCCCAGCCGACGGCGATCGCGGTCTTGCCCTGGTTCTCGGCAGTCTGCTTCGCTGCGCGCAGCCCCTCATCGAGTTGCTGGGACCAATCGCTCAGCAGCGACTCACGACCGGCGAGCACCGCGTGCCCCTCGACAATGCCCTGCACGCCCTTACCTTCGATGTTCTCAAATGTTTCTGCTGTGGGGAGGTCCCCGATTTCGGCGGTAGCTCCTGCGGCGATGGCCTGGGCAATAGGGTGTTCGGATGCATCCTCCAGTGCACCGGCCAGGCGCAGCAGTTCGGCCCGATCCACGCCCTCTGCGAGGATCACGTCGGTCAGCGTCATCTTCCCGGTGGTCACCGTGCCGGTCTTATCCAGCAGGATCGTGTCGATGCGCTTGGTGGATTCGAGGACTTCGGGGCCCTTGATCAGCACGCCCATCTGCGCGCCTCGGCCGGTTCCCACGAGCAGTGCTGTGGGTGTGGCCAGGCCCAAGGCGCAGGGGCAGGCGATGATCAGCACGGCCACCGCGGCGGTGAACCCGGCGGACAGGGGGAACCCGGCGCCGATCCACGCTCCAAGGGTGGCCACGGCGATCGCAATCGCGATTGGCACGAACACCCCGGACACGCGGTCTGCGAGGCGCTGGATCTCGGCCTTCCCGGACTGGGCGTCCTCAACCAGCGTTGCCATCTGCGCCAACTGTGTGTCCGAACCTACTCGGGTGGCGAGCACCACGAGACGGCCACCGGCATTGACGGTGGCACCGGTGACCGCATCGCCCTCGCTGACCTCGACCGGTACGGACTCCCCGGTGAGCATCGAGGCATCAATCGCTGATCGGCCGGAAGTGATCGTCCCGTCGGTCGCGATCTTCTCACCCGGCCGGATGACGAATTCGTCCCCGACCGACAGCTCCTCGATCGGTACTCTCTGCTCCTTGCCATCACGCAGGATCGCCACGTCCTTCGCACCGAGCTGCAACAGTGCCCGCAGGGCGGCACCGGCGGTGCGTTTGGAACGTTTCTCGAAGTAGCGGCCCATGAGAATGAAGGTGATCACCCCGGCGGCGACCTCAAGGTAGATGTTTCCGAGCCCGTCGCCGCGCGAAATCGTCCACTCGAACGGGTGGACCACCCCCGGTTGCCCTGCGGTGCCGAAGAACAGCGCAACGATCGACCACAGCATCGCCGCCGTGGTACCCACAGAGATCAGAGTGTCCATCGTGGCCGCACCGTGCTTGAGGTTCATCCATGCCGCACGGTGGAAGGGCCATCCGGCCCACACCACCACGGGTGCCGCCAGAACCAGGGAGGCGAAACCCCAGTAGTCGAACTGAAGCGCGGGGATCATCGCCATCGCGATCACCGGCACCGCGAGGACCGCTGCGCCGATGAGCCGCTGGCGTAGCGAACGCAGTTCGGCATCCTCGGCGGACTCGGCCTCGTCCTGCGGGTTGTCCCCTGAGCCCTTCGGCGTGGCGGGCAGCGCGGCGGTGTAGCCGGTCTTCTCCACCTCGGCGATCAGGATCTGCAGGTCCATCCCAGCCGGTCCGGTGACTTTGGCCTTCTCCGTGGCGTAGTTGACGCTCGCGGTGACCCCGTCGAGCTTGTTGAGTTTCTTCTCGATTCGGTTCGCGCAGGAGGCGCAAGTCATGCCGCCGATCTGTAGTTCGACGCTGTCGGTGCCGGTGGTGTTCTCGGTCGTGGTCATGGCCGTCTTCCCTCCTCATGCTCTGCTCCGGTGTTTTCGCCGGAGCGTTCATCGCGGCGTGCGTCGATCACGAACGGTGCGGTGTGTACCTGTCCATCTACCTGGAAGTCCACGTAGATCAGGTACCGGCCCGGACTCGGGGCATTGGCATCGAACGTGATCTCGGGCCCGGATGTCTCACCGGCTTGCGGTTGGTCACCATGGGGTTTGACGTACAGGTAGGCCAGATCGTCTTCGCGCAGGGCCACCATGTGTCCGAAGGCGCCCAGATAGGGCTCCAGTGCGGTAACCGGTTTCCCGTCGCGGGAGACGGACACCCTCAGGTCGGCCGATTCTCCGGCAACCAAGTCGCCCTCCACACTGAGCTCGTAGCCGTCCACCGTGGCCGTGGTGGCCGCTTCTGACGGTACCGGCTCGTAGTTACCGGCGACCTGTACCGAAGACGATAATGTGGTGGTTTTACCGGACTCGGAGGGTATGGAGTGAGCGATCACCCGGTAGGAACCGGGCGCGTCCCACTGCCACGGGATCGACCAAGTGCCATTGGCGTCCATTTCGGGGTGGACATGGCGGAAATGCTGCCCGTCTGAGCGCACCGTCAACAGGTGAAATTCTTTCTCGTGCTCCAGGTCGAAGTCAGTCACCGGCTTTCCGTTCGGGCCGATAATGGACAGAGACAGCCTGCCGTCCGCACCGGACTCGGCAGGAGCAGCCAGAGTGGTGAGCTGGTAGCCATCTTTCGCGACAGCCAGACCCAGCGAGGACACATCCTCTGCGTCTTCCTCGGGCGCCGTGGTGTCCATCTGGTCTTCTCCCGCGTCGTGATCGGTCTGTTTCGTATTCCCTACCCAGCTCTGCACCGTCTGTCCTGGGACGGCCACGCCCGCCGTGGCAAAAGCCACGACGAACACGACCACGAGGACCAGCCCGTACAGACCGAGCCGTACCGGTGCCTTCATTTCAGCTCCTGGTCGCTTCGTAGCCAGCCTCATCGACTGCAGCGATGACCGCTGCGTCATCGACCTGTTCGTCGGAGGTCACGGCCAGGTGGCCGGTGGACGCGCTGACCTCGATGTCGGTGACACCCGGGATCTGAGAGACCTCAGCGCGGATCGCGCCCTCGCAATGCCCGCAACTCATCCCTGTTACTTGGTATTCGGTCGTGCTCATGATTCATACTCCTTTTCCTAATATGGTTAGCACTCTATACCCCTAGGGGGTATAAACTCAATGGTTGCAGGCTTTCTTCTTCATCTGCCTGCTGTGCCTCGCCGGCGGAGCGGACGTGGCGCAAGGGGTGGCAGCGATATCCGCGGTGATGCCGACCGATCCGATTCCCTTTTCTTCGAGGATGCCGTCACCGTCATCCACCAGGGATCGCGTGGATGCCCGCGGGCGATGAGCAACCTTGCAATTTCGGCACTGGTCGCCACCTACGCCGGAATAAGAGAATCGTCGACCAGGAAACTACGCAATCATCGGTTACCGAAAACAGCGAATAAAATCCCGGCATCCCTGACGAGCGTGCCGTCAGCAAGACTATGAATGCCCTGCTGAAAATCCTCGGTAGGGCATTTCTACGGTTGGGTCATCGCCAAACACACTGACGCTAAGATCGCCAACCAACGCGACGGTTAACACCATGTGGCGAGTTCGGAGGTTCAGGATTGACTATGGAGGGTGCTGCGCCGGTGCCTGTGTCGGTATTCGGCTTGGGCATCGCGTAGTGCACATAGCGCGGGTTCTCGGCGGCCAGCCGGATTCCCTTATGATCACCGGGCGCGACGGTTGTTAGCATTCCGTAGAACGATTCACATTTCCCGCACCAGTAGGCGAGGTCCCAACCAGGCGGTTGGATACGTTCGGCATCAAGCACGAGGGTGATGCGCTCATAGACCAGATAGGCGGACGAGGCGCAGCGTTCACAGGTTGGGGTTTCGTTTCCAGGATCGTGTTGCGACAGTGACGTTGTGGCCGGCGAAGGTGTTTCCTCGCTGCTGGTGCGCGGTGGAAAAGCGATGGGTACTTGGACCTTGGGATTCTTCACGGAAACCACCTTTGAGATAATGGCCGGAAGCGGGAGCCCGCAACGGATGCCTTATTCAACATGGATCTAATAAGGTCTTCAGGGCAGTGGACCCCGTTGAGCCATGGCCCCTGATTTTTACGAGGGCTTTGGCTCTTTCTGGAAGACAGCCGGTATCAATGGGAGAATATGTGCGCGATAGCCCTGACCGCGATGCGGTCGGTTTCGGCGAACGATATCTGATCCGTTGTTCCAGATGTCCCGGTGGGGACCCGATGATGAAAGCCTCTGAGTCGAGATCGTTGTGAGCCGCCCAGACTTTTCTATCCTTCAGATGGAGACAGCCATGGCAATGACAACTCGCCTATATCCATGAACCTGCGAGTCATGACCCCGGCCCCATGGGCGCCGAAGGACGAACCAACCAGCTCTTCGCCTCACCGGAGCGTCGCGCATGGCGCAACCGCACCAGCCGGTACCGGCACCAAGGGTGAGCGCCTCTATGCCTGGGACAGAACCCGCATCAACGGGCCCTGCGAAACCGACGAACATTGGCTGATGGCCCGCCGTTCCCTCCGGCGCCGAAAACATCAGCACCGAGCCCAGCACTGCCACTACAATGCCCGCAGGTACGCCCTACAAATGCGACCGTAGAACTAGGCGTCTACAGAAACCAGCGTGAAGCCGGCGTCCGTGACGGCCGCTTCGAGAACGGCGTTCTCCAGTGGTGTGCTGGCGTTAAGTGTGGCGGTGGAGGTGCCGCCGGCTAGGAGGAAGACCTCGACGTTGCTGACTCCGGGAACCGTAGTGAGTTCCTTGGTGACAGAGGTGACGCAGTGCCCGCAGGTCATGCCCTCGATCTTTAGGGTGACGTTATTTCCCATAGTTTCCTCCGTGGGTCGTGAGGTGATGGTGATTCCTTCGTTGATGGAGTTGCTTGCGCATCCGCAGCCGCCGCATCCACAGCTTGATTCGTTGCTCATCTGTTTTCTTCTCCTGAGGTGGTTCGTGCAGGGTGTGGGGAATGTGTGGTGGTTTTTAGCGCAGCAGGCGGCCGATGGCCGTTGTTACTTCGGAAACCTTCTCGGCCACGATTGACGGGTTGCCGGTTTCAAGGGACTGGGTTGCGGCATTGACGACACAGTGGGAAATGTGGTCCTCGACCAGGCCGAGGCTGACCTTGTGCAGGGCGGCGTTGATGGCCGAGATCTGCGTGAGGATGTCGATGCAGTATGTTTCTTCGTTAACCATGCGGTTTACCCCGCGCACCTGCCCTTCGATGCGACTCAGTCGCTTCAGAAGGGCCTCCTTGTTGGGGGTGTAGGCGTGGTTTAGATGTTCATCGGTGGGGGGTGCAACGTTTGCCATACGCCCAATAATACCCCCAGAGGGTATATTGTCAAGTACCCCATAGGGGTATATGTCCGTTGGGTGGCCACCGCGACTGTCCGTTGCGGAATTCCGGTTGCTTGATTGATCTCGGCTCTGAGCTCGAGATGGCATGCGACGGCGCACGGGGGCCGATATCGGCGTCTGGGGCCGGTGCCGGGGTGAAGCAAGAAGGCTCGGCCTGGGCATCGTGATCGACGCTGTTATCGCCAGAGCGGATCTACGTGGCGTCATCGGATTTTCATCCTTTGGCGTACTCATCTACTACCTGGTGGCAAACATCGCCGCATTCACCCAACCAGACGCTGATCGCCGGTATATTAATGAGCTATAAGTGATCGGCGCCGTGGCTTGTGTTGCATTGGTAGCGCCACTATCGCCATCCTCGGTCCGCACCGGTGTGACCGTATTTGGTGTCGTCGTCGTGCTGCGAGTACTGCGGCTACGCCGCCAACGGTAACTTCCGCATATCGGAAAAATGTTGATTCAGCCAGCGCACATGACTACGAAGTTGGCCTTCACGGCACCCACAGCTGGCGGGACTCCATGTGGATCGACCATGCCCGGGGACATCGATGCATGGAATTGGGTACATCTGACCATGCATCAGAATCATGCTTGGCCAGCTGCGCACCCAATTCTTTGTGTGTGCACCGGAAATGAAGATGATGGCGGAGCATCTTGCAGGGTGGTGCAGGTGACTCCTGAGAACCTGAATGTTAGAAGCCAGCTCAATTAGCCTCAAAATTCGGGAAGCGCAATGGGAGCGACTTCGAAAGATGACACCGATGCTGGCCAGGGGTGCGGCTGTCCGATGGCCACCCTACTTCCGGGAATGCCTCAGGTTCCAGCATGGACCAAATTTCGCACTGTATTATCTTCCAGCTATCCGGTGCGCACAAAAGCCATGTTGCAGTCAGGCAGCCTCCACGTGCGTTACCTAAAAGATGCAGTTCCGTCATCAGAACGTGACATTTGGTGTGATCTACTGTAAATTTTTTGACGTGTCGGGCCTCATATGTGCCCGGCATATCCGGGTGGATTGCCGAGCACTGCCAACACTCCGGGTACCGTTCGCTTATTAGCTGGCAGTGGCGGGGGACCCACATCCGGGTCCGTCAGGACCCTTGGGGTTAAGCCCTCTGCACCGATTTTCGGTGTGGAAGACCGAGTGACTCCCACTCGAACCCGACAGCTCACCTCGCAGGCATAGGGAGAGGTAGAACCATGTCCAATCGTCACAGCAAAGCCCGCCACCGAGCGACCCCGGCCAGTAGCAACCCCGTAGGCGCGATCTCGAAGGCCGTTTCCTCCAACGCAGGCTCAGTTGGCCGGCAGGCCGCCGTCTTGGCCGCCGTCTCCGGCCTCATGCTGGGCCTAGCAGCACCCAGCCAAGCACAACAAGTACCCACTGGAGCCTTGTCTGTGCCCGCCTACGCTCCGGCCAATGACAACGTGCGAGCGGCATCAGCGCCAGAAGCTGGGACTTTCAAGGCCAGCCGAGCCGCTTTCACCTCGAGCTCGGCTCCGGCACCGGTGGCTTCGCGCTCCGGACATACGCACGCAGCGCCGGCTCCGGTGGCTTCGCGCTCCGGACATACGCACGCAGCGCCGGCACCGGTGGCTTCGCGCTCCGGACATACGCACGCAGCGCCGGCACCGGTGGCTTCGCGCTCGGGACACACCCACGCCACTTCCAACTCCGAAGCCTCGGAAGAATCAACTATTGCACCGGTCGCTGACTCGATTACGCCCATGAAGTCCTCGAAATCGAGCGACTCCAGTGGAAAGCTCGGTAGTATCGCGAGCATGGCCTTGAAATTTGAGGGAGCGCCGTATGTCTGGGGTGGCGATTCCCCCGCCGGGTGGGACTGCTCCGGATTCATCCAGTACGTCTATGGCAAGGCCGGCATCAGCCTGCCCCACAACACCACCGCCATCCGCACCAGCGGAAAATTCGTGAAGACCAGCAACCCCAAGCCCGGCGATCTGGTCTACCAGAACGGCGGCAGTCACGCTGGAATCTACATTGGCGGTGGAAAGATCATCGGCGCTCAGAATCCTTCTGTAGACACCGTTATTCGTGATGCAGACAGCCCGTACGGTCCGCTCATGGGTTACTACACACTGGCCAACTAGTTGACTTTTTAGTGTGCGGGGCCTCCATCCATTGCTGGGTGGAGGCCCCATTTTTGCGTACCGTCGGGCTGAAGGCGGTTACTACCCCTGAGCTGGAACCGCTGTGGGGATTCACCATCCGCTTCGAGGGTTCTGCAATTGGGTTCTTGTGGACTGCGATCAGGTTTCCCTGCCATCGATGTTCGTGAAGCCCGGGTGGTGCCTCGAGGAACCATACTTCGGGGGAGTACCTCGAAAGCACCTGCCTCATTTAAACCCTAGACCCAAACATGCCTGGGTGCTCCAAGTCCACTCCAATGTATGGGCTGTGATCCCATGCCGATCAGTTGTATTCTTCTGGGGCTTTCGAAACCAAAAAGGGGCCTGGAAGAAGTCGCTTCTTCGGAGGCATGATCATGGGTTTTGAAGAGAACTCGCTTCGATGCGTTCGCTGCGGTTTTGTGAGGCACCACTGCAGGAAAGGAACGTTGCATGAAAAACCATTCCAGTGAGAAGGAACAACAAAAACTATCACTGACCGGCTCGGTGGCTCTGGGTACCGGCGTGATGATCGGTGCCGGGATCTTCGCCCTCGTAGGACAAGTCGCCGAGTTAGCCGGTGAATGGGTCCCCTGGGCCTTCTTCGCCGGCGCCGTGGTCGTGGGTTTCAGTTCCTACTCCTACATCCGCTACTCCGCCACCAACCCATCCTCCGGCGGGATCGCTATGTTGCTCAAGGCCGCGTATGGTCCGGGCGTAGTCGCTGGCTCACTGTCCCTGTTCATGTTTGTCTCGATGGTTCTGGCCGAAAGCCTGCTGGGCCGAACCTTCGGCACCTACCTGTTGCGGCCCTTCGGATTACAAGACTCCACGATCTTGGTACCTGTCCTCGCTGTCGCCGCCATCGCGGCCGCGGCATTGGTGAACATGGTCGGAAACAAATGGGTGGAAGGCTCAGCGACGGTGACCGCCGCCATCAAGATCATCGGGATTGCCGTGTTGGCCATCGGGGGGATCCTGGCAGCCGGCTTCTCATCGCTCGGGAGGCTTTTCGCCATTTCCGACCGCACCGCTCCCGAGTCTGGATGGTGGGGCTTTCCCGCCGGGGTTGCGCTGTGCATTTTGGCCTACAAGGGCTTCACCACTATCACCAACCAAGGCGGGGACGTGCGTGAACCCAAGCGCAATGTCGGCAGATCGATCATTATTTCCATCAGCCTGTGCACCGTGCTCTACCTACTGATCACCATCGCGGTCACCGGCAGCCTCACCGTCCCGCAAATCGTCGAAGCCCGGGACTATGCCTTGGCCGCGGCGGCCGAGCCGATGTTCGGATCCTGGGGAATGGCACTCACCGTGGGCATCGCGGTGATCGCCACACTGTCAGGCCTGGTTGCCAGTTTGTACTCCGTCTCCAAGCTCTATGCCATGCTCCGCGACATGGGCCAGGTCCCAGGATCGAAAAACACCAATGGGCACCAAGCGCTGTTCATTACCGCGGGGCTGGCCATCGTGCTGGCAGCATTCTTCGACTTATCCCAGATCGCTGCTCTGGGTGCCATTCTCTATCTGGTGATGGACCTCGGCATCCACTGGGGAATGATTCGTCACCTGAGTAACGAGGTGCAAGCCAAAAAGTGGATCCCGTGGGTGGCTATCGTGCTGGATCTCGCCGTGCTGGTTCCCTTCGTCGTGCTTCGGGCCCGTTCGGATCCGTTCACGGTGGTCATCACTGTGGTCGTGGCTACCATCATCGTGATTACACAGTGGCTGGTGGTGCGCCATCGTGGTTTGCCACGCACGGAAGATCACGAAGAGTCTCACCAACAGAGCAACGACTAGTTCCTTACCCGGGGATCGTGCCCGGTAGCGCTCGGTCCAGGTCCGGGTATGTCCGATTCGCCGGCACCGAACTCTAAGGCTTGGTAGTCCGCAGAACCCAGCAGGCCCTAAAAGGGGTGGCTTGTGAAAAAGTGAAATATCCGACGCTAGGACTTAGACGAACGCCGCAGCGGCCTGTATTTACCGGGTTTGATCTTGTTGGTGCGTGGCCAGGTGTAGTCGCCGGTGAGGTTGATGTGTTCCCACCCCAGGGGTGAGAGGAAACGCAGCAACTCCGGGTCAGGGGCCTTGTCTTCCCTGTCCAAGGTCGCGATGGTGCGGTCGAGGTAGACGGTGTTCCAGAGGACGATGGCCGCGGTGAGAAGATTCAGCCCCGAGGCTCGGTAGCGCTGCTGTTCGAAGGCTCGGTCACGGATCTCCCCGAGCCGGTTGAAGAACACCGCCCGCGCCAGGGTGTTCCTGGCCTCTCCCTTGTTCAGCCCGGCCGTCACTTTCCGGCGCAAGTCGGGATCTTGGAGCCAGTCCAGTAGGAAGAGCGTTCGTTCCAGTTTTCCCAGCTCCCGCAACGCTGTGGCGAGGCCGTTTTGGCGCGGGTAGGCGCCGAGTTTGCGCATCATCAAGGAGGCGGTCACGGTGCCGGTCTTGATGGATGTGGCCAGTCGGAGGATTTCATCCCAGTGCGCGGTGATGGTCTTGGTGTTGATGGTTCCGCCGATCAGCGGCGCCAACGTCGACAGCTTGGCGTCGTTGGTTGGTGTGTAGAGGCGGGTGTCGCCGATGTTGCGGATCCGGGGCGCGAACCGATAGCCGAGCAGGTGCATGAGGGCGAAGAGGTGGTCGGTGAACCCGGCGGTGTCGGTGTAGTGCTCCTGGATGGCCAGGTCGGATTCGTGATAAAGCAATCCGTCCAGGACGTAGGTTGCGTCGCGTTCCCCGACGTTGATGAGTTTGCTGTGGAAGGGAGAATACTTGTCCGAGACGTGCGTATAGACCATCCGTCCGGGCTCGGCCCCGTATTTCGGGTTCACGTGCCCGGTGGATTCTGCCTGGCTTCCGGCACGGAAACGCTGCCCGTCCGAGGACGAGGTGGTTCCATCGCCCCAGTGCCCGGCGAAGGGGTGCCCGTGCTGGGTGTTGACCAGTTCCGCCAGGGCGGCGCTGTAGGTTTCGTCCCGGATATGGGACGCCTGGTGACGGTCCAATTGGGCATAGGTGACGCCGGTGCATGACTCGGACATCTTGGTCAGTCCCAGGTTGATTCCGTCGGCCAGGATCGCGGTGAGCAGTAGCTGCTTGTCCTTGGAAGGTTGGCCAGACTTGAGATTGGTGAAGTGGCGGGTGAACCCGGTCCAGCCATCGACTTCCATCAACAGGTCGGTGATCCGGATTCGCGGGAACATGGTGCTGGCCTGGTCGATCAGGGGTTGGGCGTGTGCGGGGACGATCGTCTCCAGCGGGGTGATCTTCACCCCGCTGCCGGTGATCAGCACCCCCGCCAGTTCGCCGCGGGACGCCAGCTCGTTGACCCGGCGCAGTCGTTCACTAAGCAGAGCCAGACGTTCCTTCAGGTATTCTTCCCCGCCGGCGGTCGTGACCAGAGGCAGGTCCCCGGCGTTCTTCATGGCCGTGTAGTCGGGACCGGAAAGAAGATAGTCGTCGAAGTCGCGGAACTGGCGGGAGCCGGTGACCCACATGTCCCCGGAACGCAGCGCGTTCTTGAGTTCTGCCAGGGCACAGAACTCGTAGAATCCACGGTCTGGACCGTTCTCGGTGAAAACCAGCGGTTTCCACCGAGAACGAATGAATGACGTGGGTGCATTCTCGGGAACCTTTCGGGCGCCGGAGGTGTTCATGGTGCGGATGAGATTGATGGCGGCCAGCAGGTCTTGTGCTGCGGGAGCTGCCTGGAGGTCAAGGGCCGCAAGGAATGCGGGAGTGTAGCGGCGCAGCGTGGTGAACTGGGCACTGACGAGGGCGAGATGGTCCTCCACAGCCGGCCGGGTCAGGTCTTTGGCTTGGGCGATGCTTTCGGTCAAGGCTTCCCAGCCGATGGCCGTGTCGATCGCAGCGAAGGGATCCTCTCCGTTCTCCTTGGCTGCGATCAGGGTATCGCCGAGCTTGGAGTGCAGGCGCATCATCGCCGCGACGGTTGCACGGGAGGCCAGGGTGTTCTGGTTTTGCTTGTTCCGGGCGGTGCGGATGATCCGGCCAATAATTCGGTCATGCAGATCGATGATTTCGTCGGTGACCGTGGCCATGCTTTCCACGGACATGGCGAAGAGGGTCGCGTATCGTCGCCCGGGCTCGAACTTGGCCAGGTCTGCCGCGGTCATCGAGGCGCCTTCCCGGGCCAGCTTCAGCAACCTGTTCCGGTGCACCAGTTTGCCGGCATCCCAGGGCAGGTCAAGGGCACGCCAGCTCGTGAGCCGGTCGATGTGCTCGTTCATCGCCCGCGCGTTGGGAAGCAGCGGGGCCTGCCTCAGCCAACCGATCTCGGTCAGGGAACTGTCGGGGCGGCGAAGCAACAACCCGTCCAGACGGCTTCGGTGCCCGGGCGAGAGATTATCGCCCAATATGGCGTGGATTCTCCGGTTCGCCCGGATCAGAGCCTGCGCGCAGGCCTTTTCAATGATCTCCACCCCGGGCGTGGCGATCTTCCTTGATTGGAGGAAGTCCCTCGCGGTTTCGACCAGGACAATGCCCTGGTCCGTTTGCGCGGCCACACCGCCCACGTGCTCCACCAGCAGGCGAAAATCCGCGATTCCGAAGGCTGACATGCCCAGGTACGCGCGAATCTCCCGCCCGTGTTCCTGTCGCGTTTCCCCACGTCTGCCGTACTCGTCCCAGGCCTCGGCGCCGATGCCCAACTGGCCCGCGACCCAGGAAACCAATTCAATGGGCACCTCGGTGTCTTCAGCCAGCGCGATACCCGGATGCCTCAGCAGACACAGCTGGAGGGTGAAACCCAGCCGGTTCGCATCTCCTCGTCGTTGGCGAACCAGCGACATGTCCGCCTCGCCGAGGGTGTAGTGGGCAGCCAAGTCCTCGATGCCGATGGGAATTTCAAGGACTTGGCCGCGTTCGGCAGTCGTGAGCAGGGAACGAAGGGCCACAGTCAGAAGTCCTTGTTAGTTGGAAGGCCGCGATCTACCGACGTGTCGTAGGACCGCGATGCGCAAGACCTGCAGCTCATGGTTTGGCCAGATGCCGGTAGATGGTGGGCCTGGTGACACCAAATTCCTGGGCAATCTGCTCGACGGTGTGGGCCCGTTTCCCGTCAGCATCCTTTTCCTCATACATTTCACGGGCCAGTTTGACCTGACGCGGACCGAGCTTTGGTTTCTGCCCACCTGTTCGTCCCCGTGCCCGAGCGGCGGCGAGTCCGTCGCGGGTGCGTTCGGACATCAGCGCGTGTTCGAACTCGGCGATTGAGCCGATGATCTGGAAGAACATCCGCCCGGCGGGTGTGGAAGTGTCGACGCCCTGGTCCAGGACCACCAGGTCCACGCCACGCTCCTGCAGCATCTTAGAAAGCTCGATGAGATTTTCCAGCGACCGCCCGAGCCGGTCGAGCTTGGTGATAACGAGCTGGTCGCCGGCCCGGTTGGCAGAGAGCAGTGCCTTGTCTAGTTCGGGGCGGCGGGCGAGTTTCCCCGAAGCGGTGTCGAGGAAGACTTGGTCGCAGCCGGCCGCGCGCAGGGCGTCGTGTTGGGCTTCGGGGTGCTGGTCGCGTGTGGAGACACGCCCGTATCCGATTCGCATGACCAAAATGTATCACTAACCCAGCTTGGCGTTACATTGGCTCGTACACGGAAAGCGTTACAAAATTGCCTGCGGAAATCCGGGGGCCACGAAAGAGCCGGAGGATTGTCTCGCGAACGATCGTTCCCGGACACCATAAATCTTTCCCGTCCTCATACATCGCTTGCCGGATCATTCGTAGTCATGGCGGGTTCGGTTCTCAGAGATCACTCAGGCCGAGCCCGTGGTCGTCG